>CP129490.1:2494917-3742376 GCA_030584085.1 Melioribacteraceae bacterium | reverse complement strand
CGGATCAATGTATTCTACTGTAGGTGATTTATTTAAATGGGATCAGGCACTTTATCAGCCGGGACTTTTAACTCAAGAATCTCTTGATTTAATGTTCACCCCGCATGTTGCCGCGATGGGCGGTCATTACGGTTACGGCTGGTCGATTGTTGAAAAAGATATTGACGGCGACGATGAAGTTGAAAAAATTATCAGTCACGGCGGCGGTATAAACGGTTTTAATACTTTGATTTCCAGAATACCTGAGAAAGGACAATTGATTGTTTTGTTAAACAATACCGGCGGCGCTCCGCTCGGGTTTATGTCCAACCAAATTTATAATATTATAAACGGATTGGATTTCGAATATCCTAAAAAAGGAATTGCTCTGGCAGTATATCAAAAATATGTGGATGAAGGGATTGATGAAGCGCTGAATTATTACAGCAAATTAAAAGAATCCGATCAGCTTGATTTATTCTATAGAGACCGAGCCGAATTCAATTCTCTCGGTTATTATTTAATGAATACAAAAAATGATTTGTCAGCTGCTTTAAAAGTTTTCGAACTTAACATGAATGAATATTCTGACTGGTATAACGCTTACGACAGTTATGCGGAAGCTTTAATGAAAACGGGAAATAATGAAAAAGCCATTGAGTATTACAAAAAATCAGTTGATATGAATCCGGGTAATCAAAACGGAATTGAAAAATTAAAAGAATTAGGCGTTGAGTATAAAAAAGAAATAACCGTCGGCGAAGATATATTAAACGAGTATGTCGGCAAATATGAACTTGCACCAAACTTTATATTAACAATCAGACATGAAGCCGGTCAATTATATACACAGGCAACCGGTCAACCGGAATTTGAGGTTTATCCATCAAGCGAAACTGAATTTTATTTAACCGTAGTTGATGCACAAATTAAATTCAATCGAAATAACGAAGGAAAAGTTGAGAGTTTAACATTGTTTCAAGGCGGAAGAGAAATGCCTGCCAAAAAGATACAATAAGTCCTCATTTGTAGAGACTTGATTAACTTGTCCGCCTGTGGCGTGATCAAGTCTCTACTTCCATTTTCTCAATTCAAAACAAAACCCTATCTTAAGACGTCTTAATAACCAAGACATAACAATCATATTAAAACTTAAATGGCACAAAAAGAAGAACCGAAAATTCGTCATACCATAAGAGACGACCTGCGTCAACCTGATCTTCGCAAAAATTTATCCGAAGACTACCGGGATTTAAAAGAAAACTTTTTAGACGACGAGAAAAAAGAACAGCTCAAAGACATGGGCGCTTTTAAACGTTTCTTTAAGATCTCATGGTGGCTGCTGCGCGCAATGTTTTTTCGTATGACTCCTGTTAGAAGATTGATGTTTGTCCTTGGAATTGCACTCATATTAATATCCAATGTTCAGTTCGAAACCGGGACGGGTACCACCGGTGGTAGCAATTCACATATTCTTGGTGGAATAATTTTGGTTTTTGTCCTTATGCTGGAACTTAAAGATAAACTTTTAGCTAAAGATGAACTTGAAGCGGGACATAAAGTTCAATCGGCTTTAATGCCGGATTCAAATCCGGAAATTGAAGGCTGGAATGTTTGGTTGTTTACAAAATCGGCTAACGATGTAGGCGGTGATTTAATAGATTATATTCAACTCTCAAAAACTAAATTCGGAATTTCAATCGGTGACGTTGCCGGTAAAGGTTTGAGTGCCGCATTGATTATGGCAAAGCTGCAAGCGACAATTAGGGCGCTCGCTGACGAGAATTCATCTTTAACCGAATTGATGAGTAAGATAAATAAAATTTTCCACCGCGATAGTTTGAAAAGTATTTTTGCGTCATTGTTCTATCTTGAAATTGAAGCAAACAAAAACCAAATCAAATATATTAATGCCGGTCATATGCCGCCTCTAGTAATTAAAGATGACTCTATTATTCCTCTCAGCAAAGGCGGAGCTGCATTAGGTTTAATTAAAGATCTTGATCTAAACGAAGAAGTTCTCGAGTTGAATCAAAATGATAAATTTTTAATTTATTCCGACGGATTAACGGAAGCAACAAATGAAGAAGGGCAGTTCTTCGGTGAACAACGATTATTAACAGTACTCAATAATCAAAGACATCGACCGGCACCGGAACTCGGGAATTATATTGTAAATGTGATTGACGATTATCGCGGCAACACAAAGATGAGTGATGATCTATCAATTATAATTCTCGAAAAAGTGTAATACTCACCGCCTTTTTCACTTACATTATTTAAATATCATTTTATCGCATCACCATGCAAAATTGATATTATGTCCTAAAAACCAAATTTTTACCTCATTTTCTCATTTTAAATTAAGATTCTTTCTATTCAATTCCTTACATTAACAATTGTGTTTCAAAAGGAGAGGCGGGTATGAAACAAAAATTACAATTATTAATTACTTCATGCTTTTTTCTGTTGTTCTCAATTCAACTTTTCTCCCAAAATTCCTTATACATAATTAAACCGGATTGGGGATGGTGGGTTGAACAAGGAACGATAGAAGAAGCAACGTTAACCATTAAACCGAAAGGTGTTTTTTTTGAGTATGGATTATATTTAACATTTGCCGTAACAACACCCAACTATTATAATGAAAACGATAGTCTTGAAGCCGAACTAATTTTTACTTTGGGTGATGATGCTATTGTACACGATTCATGGCTTTGGATAGAAGACGAAATTATCCAAGCCGAGATAATGGACGAATGGACCGCGGGATCGATCTATAATGAAATTGTCGGACGAAATCTTGACCCTTCTATTCTATTCAAGAGAGAAGGTTATTATGGAAATAGTGATTACTATGAGCTAAGAGTTTTTCCGCTTTTAAAAGATCTTCCCCGCAAGGTGAAAATTACTTATTTAGTTCCGACGGACTGGACGGCTTCGAGAGTAATGGCGTCTTTACCGACCGAGCTTTTAACTACTTCTGCAAAAGAGGTTGATAAACTTAGATTAGTTGTTTATCCAACCGAACAATGGACTTCGCCCGAAATTGTTGAAAATCCCGAATTAACTTTTGAAAATGGTTCTGATACAACATTTGGTGATTATCAGTTTGTTGAAATTCCAACGAGTTACTTATACAACAATCTTACTTTCTCATTAAAGTCACCAATGCAAGAAGGAATTTATCTAAGCACATTTACGGAAGAAAATGAAGACTATTATCAACTTGCTTTACTCCCTTCCGAAATTTTAAGTAGTGAAACGAGCAAAAAAGTAATGGTACTTTTTGATTACAAGCTGACAAATTCAACAATAACTAAATCCGAAATATTAAACGGAACAAAGAACTCACTTCTTAACTATTTGAGCGATGCCGATAGTTTTAATATTGCCTTCTCAAGATTGACTATTGATAGAACAAGTGATGTTTGGCTTCCGGCCGATAGCGTAACTATTGCTCAAACATTCGAAAATATTACCGAAGATAATCTCGCTAATTATGGAAATCTTCCATCGCTGATTAATGACGGTGTTGAGTTTATTAACTCACAAGGCGGTGATGGTGTTGTTCTTCTTATTGCAAACACGGATGATGTTATGGATCCCGAATCCGCTAATGAATTAATTGACGATATCTTTGAAACGATTGAAGGCGACCTAACCTTTCATGTTGCAGATTTTCAAAACAGAAACGTGAAGTATGTTTACATAGGCAATCAGTACTATGAAGGGAATCAATATTTTTACAATAATATCAGCAGAATGACCGGCGGTAATTTAACTCGTATGCTTGATGGTTATTCTTTCAACGAGTTATTAACAAAAGCATTCCAAGGTGTGGGTGGATTCATAAGTACATTCGACCTATATACAAGTCTAACAAACGGATTCTGTTACGGTAGATATAATATCAACTTGACCGGATCAAGCACTTATCTTGATATGCCCATTTTTCAATTAGGAAAATTTAATGGTTCCGGTGATTTTACCGTTGAAATAAATGGTGTGTATGAAGGAAATGTTTTCACCAGAAATTTTGAAATCACCGATGATATTGCCGATCAAAGCGACAGCACTTTAAGAAAGATGTGGGTAAGCAGATACATTAAGGAGCTAGAGGGACAAGGATCTGCCAATAATATTATAAGCGAAATAATTGGAACGAGTATAAGCAACAGAGTCCTTTCTTATCATACGGCATTTATATGTCTTGAACCATCTCTCGGTGGGGAAGTATGTTATGATTGTCGAGATGACGGCGGCGGCTCAACAGATGTGGAAACCGATTCGGTTAATGTTATCGAAGAATTTTCATTAGCCGCTTATCCGAATCCGTTTAACAGTCAGACTAAGATTAGAGTTAATTTACCGCCCGGGATGTTGAGCGATAATATTTCATTTAAGATTTACAACATACTGGGACAAGTCGTTAAGACATTCGAATTGAATCCGAACACAAAAGGAACATACGAATTCAATTGGGACGGCAGAAATGATTACGGAGAAACTGTTTCAAGCGGAATTTATATTTTTGTAGCAATCACACCACAGAAAACACATTCTGTTAAGTTGCAGATGATTAAATAAAAAAAGCCCGACTTTTTGAAAAAGTCGGGCTTTTTGTTTGGGTATAGTTTTAAGAAACCTAACTTTAAAAGAAGTTAGGTTTCTGGGTGTCTACCTCTTCCACTTTATATTACAACCAACGCTTGGAATTTGTTTTTCACTAACATGCTTGCCTTCCAAAATTGCATCAAGTGCGGCTGTTAAATCTTTACCGGTTACCTGTGTATCTTTACTTGGACGAGAGTCATCAAACTGACCGCGATAAACTAATTTCAATTCCTTGTCAAAAACAAAAATGTCCGGCGTGCATTCTGCTTGGTATGCTTTTGCAACTTCTTGAGTTTCATCATATAAATAAGGGAAAGAAAAATTAAACTCCTCGGCAAACTCTTTCATTTTATCCGGAGAATCCTGCGGGTAATTTTGAACATCATTTGAACTAATCGCAACAAAACTAATTCCCTTCTTCTGATATTCCTTTATAACTTCGGAAAGTTTTTCAATTATGTGAATAACATATGGACAGTGATTACAAATAAACATCACGACTGTTGCTTTGTCGGATTTAATTTCATCTAAACTAATTTGCTTACCTGAAATTGTATCAGGTAAATTGAAACCCGGAGCTTTAGTTCCCAACTCTACCATTGCGCTTGGTGTTGCGGCCATTGTTTTCTCCTTTCAACTTCATTGTTAATTTCTATTCATAACGTAAACTAAGATTCTTAGAAACAAATTCAAATTGAATCGATATTATTATACAAACATCTCATCAAGATGTTTTATAAAATTTTATTCGAAGATACAATAGAGTACGATAGGTTATTAGAAATTGATGACTCCGACAGTAACCCTGTCGAAACAAAAACTAACCAATACACAGGATTAGATTCTGTAATCTATTCAAATTCACAAATAGATTTGTTGTTAAATGATAATGGAGAAATCAAAGGACTTCAAATCTGTAACGAATGCACAAAAACATTCAACATAGAATCACATCTTCTGCAGCTTGCATACAGGTTAACGTTGGGTCAGAACATAACCACAGAAGTTTTTGACGGAAACGGTTTCTCGGAAATTATGGATAACGAGTCTCTTAAAGCATACTCAGAGAGCTAACATTAATAGATAATTTCCCTTACATTTAAACCTGATTAACATACTAGCTGTCAAATTAGATAATAAGATAAAATATCGGAGGGGTAATGAACCGGTTAAATAAACTCGCTGTTAATTCGGAAGGTTTCATTTTTGATCCAACTACAGGGGACAGCTACACTGTAAATCCAACCGGACTTTTCATAATCAATTCCTTACGTGAAGGAAAAGAGATCGATCAGATAGCCGAAGAACTTTCAAAAGAATTTGAAGAAACGCCGGAAGAAATTTCAAGTGATATTTCCGATTTCATCACACACCTTAACACATATAATATTTATTGAGGTGAA
Source organism: Melioribacteraceae bacterium (assembly GCA_030584085.1). Classification (NCBI taxonomy): domain Bacteria; kingdom Pseudomonadati; phylum Ignavibacteriota; class Ignavibacteria; order Ignavibacteriales; family Melioribacteraceae; species Melioribacteraceae bacterium. The sequence continues at coordinate 3,736,377 of CP129490.1, read as the reverse complement.
AGATGAAAGAATTGAAAATTGCCGTATCAGGAATCAATGCGGTTGATAATCCCGGTCCGGGTGTTGGAGTTGCTCGTTCACTAAAAGAAGATCCCGACTTAAATGTAAAGGTTATCGGATTAGCTTATGACGCAATGGAGCCTGGCATTTATTTAGATTGGCTGATCGACAAAACTTTTATACTTCCTTATCCATCAAGCGGAAAAGATGCTTTGCTGGAAAGACTTTCATATATAAAAGATTCATATGGATTAGATTTTGTAATTCCCAATCTCGATTCCGAACTTCCCATTTACACCAAATACACAAAAGAAATAGAAGAATTCGGTATCAAAATTTTTGTTCCGACCGAAAGTCAATACAAACTCCGCGCAAAAGACAAACTTCTTCAAGTTGCGGAAAGAGTTAAAATCGATTTACCGAAAACTTCGGTTGTAAGTTCGCCGGAGGAATTAATTAAAGAAGTTGAAAAAATTGGTCTTCCTGTAATGGTAAAAGGAGCTTACTACAAAGCCGAAAGAGCTTATACAACTCAAGAAGCAATGAGTCACTTTCATAAAATTTCCGCCGAGTGGGGCTACCCGATTATTCTTCAAGAAGTTGTCAAAGGTGAAGAGATGAACGTTGTCGGCGTTGGCGACGGTGAAGGAAATTTACTTGGTAAACTCGGACTCAAAAAAATGTGGATTACTTCACTCGGTAAAATTTGGACGGGCGTTTCAATAAAAAATGAATTGATGATGAACGCTGCATCCAATTTTGTTAAAGAATATAAATGGAAAGGTCCGTTTGAACTTGAGTGTATAGTTGATAAAGAAAAAGTTTATTTAATAGAAATCAATCCTCGTTTTCCAGCTTGGTCTTACTTTGCAACGGGATGTGGAATTAATCTTCCTGCGAATATGATTAAAAAAGCATTGGATTTACCGTTCGAATTAGATAAAGATTACGATGCAGGAAAACTTTATGTTCGCTACACTTACGAAACAATAACTGATATGAGCACCTTCCAAAATGTTATTACAAAGGGAGAAAATTAAGATGGCGAAGAGATATGAAAAACCTGTGATAATAAAAGTACAAACCGGAATGATGAATAAGTTCGGCAACAGTCCATATTATACGAGAAAAGTCAGAACTGAAATTGACGGCGTTACTATAAATCAATTAGTCGAAAAATTCGGCTCACCGTTATTTGTTTTTTCGGAAACTTCACTTCGCAAAAGATACAAAGCTTATTATAACTCTTTTTCGACAAGATACCCGAACATTACTTTCGGCTGGTCATATAAAACAAATTATTTACCCGCTATCTGCTCGGTGTTTCATCAAGAAAGAGCAATAGCCGAAGTTGTTTCGGAAATGGAATATGATAAAGCACGAAGTTTAGGAATTCCCGGGAATAAAATTATTTACAACGGTCCTTATAAAAATTTACATGCTCTTGAAAAAGCAGTTAAAGAGGGATCGCTGATTAACATTGATCACTTTGATGAAATTTATGATTTGGAAAAAATAGCTGATAAACTGAATAAGAAAATTAAAGTCGGTATGCGTGTTAATATGGATACCGGTATTTACCCGCAATGGTCACGCTTCGGATTGAATTTAGATTCAGGACAAGCGATGGATGCCGTTAAACGAATGGTTAGCAAAGGTAAACTCGTTATAAATGGACTGCATTGTCACATTGGAACATTTATATTAGATCCAAATGCGTACGCGGTTGAGATTGAGAAGATGATTAAGTTCGGTTATGAAATTCAAGATAAGTTTAATATGAAAATTGATTACTACGATATAGGCGGAGGGTTTCCGTCAAAAAGTAAACTAAAAGGGACATACCAAGAACCCGATGTAATGATTCCATCAATAGACGAGTATGCCGAAAGTATTACGACTGCTCTTTTCAGAAACTTAAAACCGGGGGATTTACCCAAAGTTTATCTCGAAACCGGTCGTGCTATTGTTGATGAAGCGGGATATTTAATTACAACTGTTATTGCTTCAAAAAGATTACCGGACGGAAGGAAATCATATATCGCAGATGCCGGGATTAATTTATTATACACCGCCTTCTGGTACAAATATAATATTGAAACAGACCGACAGGTTGACGGCACAAACGAACCGGCAATTGTTAACGGTCCGTTGTGCATGAACATTGATGTAATCGAAGAAGGTACACTTCTTCCACCGATGGAAAAAGGAACGAGATTAATTCTTTCCCCCGTCGGCGCGTACAATGTTACTCAATGGATGCAGTTTATCGAATATCGCCCGAACGTTGTTTTGATCGGTGAGAATAAAGAACTCGACATAATTCGTGAAGCTGAAGACTTAAGTGATATTTCAAGAAGAGAAAAACTGCCGGAGAGATTGAAGTTGAAGGAATAATGTGTCTGTCATTCAGAGTTACGATGTTTTATATCGTGACGAAGAATCTCACTTTATACTTACAGAGGAATGATAAAGTGAGATTCCTCAGTCGTCAAAAAGTGACTTCTTCGGAAAGACAATTTTGTGTCATTCCGAACGTAACGAAGTGGAGTGAGGAATCTCACCTCGAAATAATTGACGAGTTAATTATGCTTAAGCAATACTATCTTTACATAATGACTAATAAATCAAGAACCTTATATACCGGTGTCACAAACGATTTAAATCGCAGAGTCTACGAACATAAGCAGAAATTAATAAAAGGATTTACTTCAAAATACAACATAACGAAATTAGTTTATTACGAAGAATACAATGATATTAACGATGCAATAAGAAGAGAAAAACAAATTAAAGGTTGGTCAAGAAAAAAGAAAATCGAATTAATTGAATCTATCAATCCGGAATGGAAAGATTTAAGTGAAGAATGGGAGTGAGATTATTTAAACATATTTGGAAGAACAGCACATTGTCATTCAGAGCGGAACGAAGTGAAGCGAAGAATCTAACCCTAAATTTACAAAAAAAGATAAGGTGAGATTCCTCAGTCGTCAAAAAGCGACTCCTTCGGAATGACAGTGGTGTGTCATTCCGAGCGTAACGAAGTGAAGTGAGGATTTTTACTTCAACATAATCGAATAAAAAATTATGAAACTCAACAACCACATAAAAGCACTGCTGCAAAGCTACTCCGAAATTTACTTCTTCAAAAGTAAATGGATAGGTGCGTTGTTATTATTGATTACATTTATCAATCCTTACGTTGCGCTTGGCGGAATTGTTGCCGTAATCTCTGCATACATTTTTGCCCGCATCATTAACATGAGCAACGAATTTTTAAACGAAGGCTTTTACACTTATAATCCACTTCTTACGGGACTTGCAATCGGTTACCTTTTCAAATTTAATGAGCTCTCAGTTTTATTTATGGTGATTGCAGGTATATTAACATTTATTGTAACAGTTGTAATGTACAGCATATTTATTTATTACTTGAAGATGCCGGTTTTAAGTTTACCTTTCGTTATTGTTTCTTCGATTGCTTACTTGGCGACAACGCAGTATTCAAATCTTTTTGTAACGGGACTTTATCCACACACAATCTATGATCTTGAAATCACACTTCCTTATTGGCTTGAAGGTTACTTCCGCTCTTTTGGTTCCATCTTTTTTATGACAGATGTTATTTCCGGAATTGTAATTGCATTGATATTTCTTGCGATGTCGAGGATTATGTTTTTACTTTCTGTTGTCGGCTACTTTGCAGGAAGTATAGTGGTCGGATTAATGTACGGTTCGTTCGAACAATCATTTGCAGATATCAATCATTTCAATTTTATTTTAATTGCAATCGCTGTCGGCGGAGTGTTTCTTGTTCCTTCTTTAAAAAGTTATTTGCTTGCTGTCATAGCGGTATGTACGTCAACAATTTTACTCGATTCGGTTCTGGTTTTTTGGTCAAACTTTGGAATCCCGGCATTTACTCTTCCCTTTAATGCTATCACACTTTCATTTATTTATTTGCTTGGATTAATTAAGTACCCACAAATTGCGTGGATAATAAAAAATACCCCCGAGGAAACTCTTGACTTGTACTTAACAAATAAAAATCGATATCCCGGGTTTGATACTTTTATACAGCTTCCTTTTTCTGGTAAATGGACAGTCTATCAAGACTTTGACGGAAAGTGGACACATAAAGGCAACTGGAAATACGCTTACGATTTTATCATTACCGATGAAGAAGGAAACAGTTACAAAAATAGCGGCGATTTATTGGAAGATTATTATTGCTACAAAAAACCCGTACTTTCACCCGTAAGCGGACGAGTAATAAAAGTTATAAACAATTTAAAAGATATGCCGATAGGAAAAGTTGATAGAGCAAACAACTGGGGAAATTTAGTTATTATAAAAGATGAACGTGGTTTCTTTGTTGAGTTATCACACTTTGCGGAAGATTCAATTAAAGTAAAAGAAGGTGATTGGGTTGAAAGAAGTTCAATGCTCGGGCTATGCGGTAATTCCGGTTACTCACCACAACCACATATTCATATACAAGTTCAAGAAAGTGAAAAAGTTGGTTCACACACCGTTCCATTCAGTTTTATCAATTATATCGAAGACGGAATTTTTTACTCCAATGATTTACCATCACTCGATAAAACCGTCGAACCTCTTCATATTGATAATGCTTATGATAATTTGATGACGTTTGTCCTCGATGATGAGATAAAGTTCGAAGTTTATAAAGAAAATCAAAAGATTGATGAGCTGCAATTAAAAGTTGATATGGAAATTGACGGAACATTTTATTTCGATTCCGGCAAAGGCAAACTTTACTTCGAAAAGAAAGACGGAACGTTTTATTTTTACAGTACCGAAGGAAACGACAAATACTTAAATATGATGCTGCAAGCTGTTCCACGCTTCCCGCTTGCTTATCGAGATAATTTAGTTTGGAACGATACAATACCCATTAGTGCTACAACTAGCAAAATTAAAAAAGCCGCTGTATTGTTTTTGAGTTCGTTTAATCATAACCTCTTCAGGGTAGATGTAACCTCAAAGTTTGTTTCATCGAAAAAGATTGAATCTGAAATTGCGTCCTCAACATTAAGATTAAAAAAGAAAACCGAAATAGAACTCGACGAGTTCAAGGGTTTTTCTTCTTTTAAAATGGATGACATTGAATTAAGGAAGGTTAATAATGAATAAACTTTCAAGAATATTTTTGATACTGGTATTTACTTCTATCGTCGGTGCGCAGTCCGTGACAATTATGCCTTATCATCTCCCGATTATTTACAAGGATTCCGGCGTAAGAGAAAACAGTTCTTTAACCGGAGTTTACGGTTCTTTTGAGCCAGACTTAAATCATAAATTCGAACTAGCTTTTGATTACTCCGACTTGAATTACATTTCCAATTTCAAAATAAAACAGTATGATTTTACATTTGCATATACAAACGAATCTAGCCCTGAAGAAAAGTTTAGATTCGGTGGACATTACATAATTTCGGATGATGCTTTAACCGATCAAGCTTATGTTCTTTTTGCAGGTGTCAGCAAATACCGTTTTCAAAGTTGGGATGCGAGCCTTGATGTTTATTATACCAACTATAATAATTATTCTCCTTCGTTTAACGCGATTCAATTGTCGCCGAGTTTTGGATTAACTTTTCCATTCAGCAGAACTCAAGGTATATATATCTATTCGTCAGCAGATTATATTATGCTGAATAAAAGTATATTATCGATTAAAAGAAATTACTTTTCATTACAAGAAACTTTGACATACTATAATAATAGGTTTTCGATTTCCGCTTATGCTTTATTCGGCGAGCAGAAGTTTGCGGTTCGCCAAAAAGGATTTTTAGTCTATAACGTTTCCGATTTAATGAAGAACGGGTACGGCATATCGGTAACTTATTCTTTTACTCAAAACTTTTTCTTGAAGGGCGGGATTGAATACGATAAGTTTGATGAAGAGGCTTATGGTACTTCCGCAACTTCGACAAAACTTATAATTTTAGCCGGATTTAATTTCTAAAGGAATTCAAATGAAAAAGCTGACAATGATATTTTTATTCATTTTTGTTTCTTCACTATTTGCAATCACGCCTGAAGAAATTCAAGAAGCATATCACAAATCATTTAACTATGAGCAGATTGAAGATTACGAAAATGCAATTCGTTCCCTATCTTCGGTTTTAAGTGAATATCCAAATGGGTACACTGTTAATCTAAGATTAGGATGGCTTTATTATTTGCTCGGCAAGTACGCTAATTCGATTGAACATTATCAAAAAGCTGTACAGATTGTTCCGACATCACTTGAAGCAAAAAATGGATTGATGCTGCCGCAGCTTGCACAGAATAAATATAGTGATGTAACTTCAATTGCTTATCAAGTTGTTTCGGTTGATCATTATAATTATTACGGTAATATGAGATTAGCGTATTCATTACGAATGCAGAAAAAATACGATCAGGCCGAACAAATTTTAAATAAGATGCTTGCTGTTTATCCAACCGACATTACATTTTTAACTGAACTTGCTTTGATTAAATACAATCAAGGTGATAAAGAAAAAGCCGGCAGCTTAATGTGGGATGTATTGACCTTGGATCCGGAAAACGAAACTGCGAAGAATTATTTTTCGAAATGATTCATGTTCAACCCCGATGGGGTTGTTGTTTTTGATTTTAAATCTTTCTATTCATGTTCAATCCCTTCGGGATTGTTGGTACCTCTTTGAATTCTGTTATTCGCGTTCAATCCATTCTGGGATGTTGATTAATCCGGAATCATTGTTTCTATCTATTTCAATTCTTCAGGGTAGTTTATTCAGTCCGTTAAGTGAATACTTTTGAATTCAATTCACGTAAAATCCCCTCGCGATTTTTCCATTAATTTTCATTCTAATTAATTTCCACAACCACGAAGTGGTTGAACACGAATAGCAATAGAACCAAATAATATCCCCAACCGCAACGCGGTTGAACACGAATAGAATCATGCGTCACTGCAAACAACCTATCAATTCAATTGTTCGAAATTATTGATTCGTTTTTTATATTATGTTCATTCAAATCCATAATAAAAATTGGAGATGATGATGAGCACCTACACACAAATTCTTTATCACATAACCTTCTCAACAAAACAAAGAAGACCCTCTTTGAATAAAGAAAATCGCACAAAATTATTTAAATACATCTGGGGACTTTTGGAAAATAAAAATTGTCATCTATACAGAGTTAATGGCGTGGAAGATCATATACATATCGTTACACATCTTCATCCGACCATTGCGTTATCAGATTTAATAAAGGATATAAAACTCAGCACCACAGATCTGATAAAAAACGAAAATCTATTTCCGCTTTTTGATGGTTGGCAGAATGGGTATGGTGCGTTTACGCATTCAATTTCAGAAAAAGACCGATTGATTGAATATGTGAAAAATCAAGAAGAGCACCACAAAAAGATATCTTTTAAAGATGAATACATAAAACTGTTGAAAGAATACAAAATTGATTTCAACGAAAAATATCTTCTTTGAATATGTTCAATACCTTCGGGGTTGGCCGTGGTTTTCCATCGTTTGGTCTATTCATATTGAATCGCTTCGGGATTATTTTTTTTATATTCATTTTTGATAAGTTCCACAACCACGAAGTGATTGAAGACGAATAGACCAGAAAACCAAAGAACATTCCCAACCGCGAAGCGGTTGAACTTGAATAAATCCATGTGACACATAAACAGATTGAACTCAAACGGGGTTCAAGGAAAACTCCATTGAAATAAATTCATTAATAATCATAAATCGATTATTTTAGTTATAATAAATCCGAATCAATTGGATGATGAATTAGAAATGATCTTAAACACTTTGAAGTTTGTCTTCAATATTTTTCGACCGGACTAACATGCTTACCCTTCATTCATTAATCATATTCATTACACTCGCCGGCGTTGCAATTGGTAGATTACCTAAACTAAGAATGAACCGCGCTACAATTGCTCTTGTCGGTGCGGGATTGCTTATAATAACAAATGCCCTTGAATTAAATCAAGCATACACTTCGGTTGATTGGGATACTATTCTGCTTCTTTTTGCAATGATGATATTATATATAAATCTAAGCCTCGCCGGATTCTTTCAACTAATTGCTGCAAAAATTATTCGTTTCGCCTCATCACCAAAACAATTATTGCTGGTTATAGTTTTTTCGTCGGGAATTTTATCCGCACTTTTTCTTAATGATACAATTTGTCTGATGTTCACGCCGCTTGTATTGGAAATTGCAATCACACTTAAGAGAAATCCTATTCCATATTTAATGGGACTTGCAGTTTCGGCGAACATTGGATCGGCAGCAACAATTGTCGGGAATCCTCAGAATATGATAATCGGAATTTCATCGGGTATAAGTTTCACCGATTTTGCAATTGCACTTTTACCGGTTTCGTTAATTTCCTTATTTGTTGGATGGATTATAATTGTACTTGTTTATAAAAAAGAGTTTGCCGGTAATAGATTTGAAATTCCCATCATATCCGAAGTTAAAATTTACAAACCACTTTTTATTAAAAGTATCATTGCAACATTGTTGATGATTGCTGCATTCATTTATGGATTTTCAATTCCGCTCTCTGCATTTGCTGCTGCATGTTTATTATTAGTAACACGCAGATTAAAACCCGAAAGAGTGTTCAGAGAAATCGATTGGTCACTGCTAGTTTTCTTTGCAGCATTATTTATCGTTACCGGCGCAATTGAAACAACCGGAATCAGCAATTATCTTTTTTTAAAAGTTGAATCATTTATTTGTGATAATGTTGTGAATCTTTCCGTTATTTCTGCAGTGTTAAGTAACCTTGTTTCAAACGTTCCGGCTGTGTTGTTGTTCAGACCGATAATTACAACTTGTCCCGATCCTACAAATTCATGGTTAATCTTAGCAATGGCAACAACATTTGCAGGCAATCTTACATTAATTGGTTCTGTTGCCAATTTGATTGTAGCCGAATCAGCTAAGAAGCGAGGAATACATTTATCGTTCGTTGAATATTTGAAATCCGGTTTTTTGATTGCCGTTATTTCTATCGGGATTGGGATTATTTTCTTTTTATAATTTCTTGCTCTCAAACTGAATCTGTCTTTATCAATAATTTTCCACTAAACAAATACTCAATTTTTATCTTGACAAACTTATCTCGTTAAGATAATTTAATTTTGCATCTTAAATTGTCTAATTCAAAAACGGGGTAATTAATGAAAAAACTGATCTTTGTCCTTATCCTTCCTTTAACTTTAATATTTGCACAAACAAAAGATGAAGAAAAAATAATCGACTTAGCCGGAAAGTTTGCCTTGATGTTTCAGATTGATCAGAATTTTGATTTAAATAGTTTTGATGGAATGTCATTTGCCGGAAAATATTTTTTTAGTGATGATTGGGGTGTTAGGTTCGCCTTTAGAACATCCTACAATGAAATTGATCAGAGTGCCTCCCACAGTAATTTCGAACTTGATCAAAATACAAACCTGATTCAGGATCATGACTATGTTAGTTACAAAGTCACACCGAGTATATTATATCACCTTTTAAACCACAATAGTATGCATTTTTTTATCGGTGGTGGCCCATTTATTTCTTATACAAATGATGAGCAAGCAGAAGTTCGTTATACAAAAGCAACCGAAGAAGGTCGAAGAAATAATTGGGCAAAATATTATGCAATAGGATTTGCTTTTTATACAAATGTTGAATGGTTTGTAAGTCAAGATATTTCATTAAGCGCGGAATATGGTTTCGAATATTCGTATGCTGAAATTGAAATTTGGGAAGGTAATTATGTGGATGATGATTTAATCAGTGAAATCAATAGAGATTCGATAAATAAATCGTTTAGATCATTGCCGGTTTCACTAGGTGTCTCAATCTATTTTTAATGTAATAGTTTAATAATGGAGCTCCGCCAGATGCGGACAAGTCCTAACGGAGCTCTTTTTCTTTCCCGTCTTATTTTTGTTACCATAATTAAGCTCTTACGGAGCTTTTCTAATATTTTCCAAATTTACTCTTCTGATTTCCAACTCCGTTAGGAGTTGCATTATGGTAACAAAAAATCAAACCAACTCTAACGAACACCGTAGGTGTTCAATTATTGTAGAAAAAACTCCGCAGGAGTTCAATATCATTACAACATAATTGACTTGCCTTATCAAAATTATATTCTTAACATACGGTATCGTATGTAAAATCATTTAACAAATGCCGAACATCAAAGTAAAATCTGAAGATTGGATCAAAAAAGGAATTGAGCTCTTCTCTCAAGGCGGAATTGAAGCATTGAATGTGGAGAAAATGGCGAAAATACTAAATTGCACTAAGGGCAGTTTCTACCACCACTTCAAATCCCGCGAAGATTATATTAACCAAATTCTTGAATATTACTACAAATCCCGCAAAAACATGCTAAAATCGATGGGAAGTTTGTATAATTCTCCTCTGGAAAAGTTGAGTCGGGTTTTGATCGGTGTATTCAAAAATCCACGTGGACTCGATTTCGAATTTCAACTCCGTAAACTTGCCGAAACAAACGAAAAAGCAAAAATTCATCTTAACAATCTAGAAAGAGAACGAATAACATACGTTAGCGTATTGTTAAATGATTGCGGAGTTGATGACGGCCAACTTCGTGCAGAAATGATTTATCACTACTATCTTGGATGGTATCAAAGAAATAAATTCAAATCCCTATCTGATCAAACCCTTCTCGATGAAGTAAGCAAGTTATCTATGTTAGCCGGAGTTGATCTCATCTTGTGATTTCAGCGAACCATAATCACACTTAATCGTCTAAATTTTGCAATTATTTTTTCATTAAATAGGAATTTAAAATGCGTAAAGTCACTTCAGCTCTTCTTGTAATTTTTATCACCACGTTTCTAATCCTTTCATGCTCTACTTCAAACAATGATGAAATCAAAGGATTTGATTTAGCAAACTTGGATACAACCTTCACGCCTCAGGAAGATTTTTATCATTATGCAATCGGTGGCTGGATTAAAAACAATCCGGTTCCCGATGATCAAAGTATATGGTCTGGATTCAACGAACTCCGCGAAACAACACGCGAGCAAGTTCAATCAATTATTGATAATGTATCTGCGAATCCGGGCAGCGATGTAAACAGCGTTCGTTACAAAGTAGGAACATTTTATAACGTTGGGATGGACACGGCAAAAATTGAAAGCGAAAGCTGGTCGCCTTTGATGAAAGAATTCGAAAGAATTGATGCAATTGCTGATAAAGATGATGTTATTAAAGAAATTGCACACATGCATATTTACACGGCTTCGCCGCTTTTCTATTTTATGTCCACAACCGATGCAAAAAACAGTGAATATGAAATTGCCGGAATTTGGCAGGGTGGTTTAGGTTTGCCAGACAGAGATTACTATGTTGAAAATGACGACCGCTCAAAAGAAATAAGAGAAGCATATATTGAGCATCTGCAAAAAATGTTTCAATTAATCGGTTCGGATTTAGAGTTAAGTGAAATTGAAGCTCAACGAGTAATGAATTTCGAAACTCGTTTGGCAAAAGCATCAAACACACGAGTAGAAAACAGAGATGTTAACTCAACTTATAACAAACTTACAACCGAAGAAATCAAATCTCGTTTTGGTGGATTTGATTGGGATTTATATTTAACCGAAACCGGCGTTGGCGATCCAAAGCATATCGACATTTCTCAACCAAAATTTATTGAAGAAGTAAGCAAGGTGGTTCAAGAAGAATCAATCGATACTTGGAAATCATATTTGCGCTGGTCTCTTATTAATGCAATGGCTTCATACTTAAGCTCTGATTTCGTCGCTCAAGATTTTGAATTTTACGGAAAGTTTCTTGAGGGAAGAAAACAAAACGAACCTCGATGGAAGCGTGTTCAGGGAACAACCAACAGAGCATTGGGTGAAGCAGTCGGACAACTTTATGTAGAAAAATTCTTCCCTCCCGAAGCTAAAGAACGTGCAATGAAAATAGTTCAAAACATTTTGGTATCGATGGAAGAAAGCATTAAAAATTTGGAATGGATGAGCGAGGAAACCAAAGTCGAAGCGTTGAAAAAACTACAAGGGTTCGGAGTTAAAATCGGTTATCCTGATAAATGGAAAGATTATACAGATTTAGTAGTAAAAGATGATTCTTATGTTCAAAACATTATTCGCTCAAATTATTTTGATCATCAAGAAATGTTGAAAGATATTAATCAACCGATTAAACCATGGGAGTGGGGAATGACTCCGCAGACAGTTAATGCTTATTATAGTCCTGTTAGAAATGAGATTGCGTTCCCTGCCGGGATACTTCAATTTCCGTTCTTTGATTACAGAGTTGACGATGCAATTAATTACGGTGCGATGGGCGCGGTAATCGGACACGAAATTACTCACGGTTTCGACGACCAAGGAAGACAGTACGATGCCGAAGGAAACATACGTGATTGGTGGACAAAAGAAGATGCGGATCGGTTCAACGAAAGAGCACAAGTTCTTGTTGAACAATTTAATAAGTACGTTGCAATAAACGATATGACAATCAATGGTGAAATGACACTCGGTGAAAATATCGGTGATCTCGGCGGTTTAACAATTTCCTACAACGCATTCACAAAAACCGAACAATATAAAAACGGTGAAGAGATTGATGGCTTTACACCTGCGCAGAGATTTTTCCTGAGTTGGGCACAGGTGTGGAAAAACAATATAACAGATCAAGAGTTAATGCGCAGATTAAAAGTCGACGTTCACTCACCGGGACAGTGGCGCGTACTTGGCCCGTTAAGCAACATGCCGGAATTCTTTGAAGCATTTGATGTTCAACCAGGCGATCCTATGAGAAATGAAAAGCTTGTTAAGATTTGGTAAAATCTTCAAGGCGGCTTCCATTATAGCCGCCTTTCTTTTATTTTGTAAAATTAATTCTATTTAGTTGGGAGACTCTTAATGAACGCACTTGAAGTAAAAAATCTTACCAAAACATTCGATAAGGTTGTTGCAGTTGACAACGCTTCGTTCGAAGTACCGGAAGGAAGTATATTCGGGCTTATCGGCAGAAACGGCGCAGGCAAAACGACCACGATTAGAATGATGATGAATATTTATATTCCCGATAGCGGCGAAGTTTTGCTGCGTGGGGAGAAAGTCGATCACCGATTTAAAGATAAAGTTGGTTACTTACCCGAAGAACGAGGACTTTACAAAAAATCAAAAGTGCTGGATATACTTCTTTACTTTGCAGAATTGAAAGGAAAGAAAGGAAAAGAGATTCATAAAAAAGCAGAAGAATATTTAGAGCGATTCGAATTACTCGATAGAAAAACCGCAAAGATCGAAGATCTTTCGAAAGGTAATCAGCAAAAGGTGCAGTTTATTTCTACAATTCTACACGATCCCGAATTTATAATTTTAGATGAACCGTTTTCCGGGCTCGATCCGATCAACACAAATTTGTTAAAAGAAATTATACTCGACTTAAAGAAACAAGGTAAAGTTATAATCTTTTCAACACACTTGATGGATTTTGCCGAAAGAATGTGTGACCACATTACAATGATTGATCGCGGAAAAATTATTTTAAAAGGAAAGTTGAGTGAAATTAAATCGAAGTATGCACATAAAAATGTCAGCTTAAATTACGAAGGTGATATATCATTCTTAAAATCACATCCGCTTGTTGAAAAGATAGAAGATTTCGGCAACACAACCGGAATAAGAATTACCGATGCCTCAAAGACTCAAGATTTATTAAAGTTATTGATCGATAACAAAGTGAATGTCAAAAAATTTGACGCAAACGATATTTCACTTCACGAAATATTTATTTCACTTGCCGGCAAAGTTGAAGGCGAACAATTAACCGCGGGGGTGGCAAATGTTTAATTTAAATAAAGCATTAACCGTTGTTAAACGCGAGCTAAGAGATAAACTCTTATCTAAAACTTTTGTCATTATGACTTTATTGCTTCCTATTTTCATGTTTGGAATTCTCGGCTTTCAAACTTTTTTATTAACTCAGGAAAGTGATGAAGGTACTTCAATTGAACTTATAGCCGAAGACGGAAAAGTATTGGACAACATCCAAAAAGTTTTCCAAGAAAGAACGTTCATCCAAAACGGATATTATAAAGTAAACTATTTTCAAAAAGACAGTTCTTCACTGCAAAGTTACTTAGAAGAAAAAAGAGAAGATCTTTTAAGTGATAAACTAACCGCAATTATTTTTGTTCCGTCAAGCGCGCTTGCCAACAAGAATGTAGAATACTATTCCAAAAATCCGAACAATAGAACGGTGTTTGATAAGCTCCGCGATATGATAAACAACGCACTTGTTGAAACTTATTTTGAAGATAAAAACTTCTCTCAAGAAGAAATTGAATTTGCCGGAATGCGTGTGGGGTTTAATACATTCAGAGTTTCTACCGACAAAGATGTTGAAGAAGAGGGCGTTGGGAATTTAATCGCGTCTTTCTTATTTACTTTTCTTCTTTACTTCAGCTTAATATTTCTCGGCACAATGATGATGCGCGCAGTCGTGGAAGAGAAAACATCAAAAATTGTTGAAGTGCTTTTGTCATCTTGTTCAAGTAATGATTTAATGACCGGGAAAATTCTCGGAACCGGAATAACCGGATTAATGCAAATGTTTATCTGGCTGCTTCCTGTTATTATGCTTATTACAACTTCTGTATTTACGCTTCCAGCTGATTTTAATCTAAAGCTTGATATGGGAATGATTGTTTATTTCTTAATAAATTATTTTATCGGGTTGATGACATTCTTAGGATTATTTGCTTCTGTCGGTGCAATTTTCGATAATGATCAAGATGCACAATCCGGTATTTGGCCGATTATGATGTTGATAATGATTCCGTTTTTTATTGCAATAACTTCTCAAAATAATCCGGATAGTGCGTTGATAAAGATTTCTTCTTTTGTTCCTTTTTCATCAATAATTGTTATGCCGGCAAGAATGACCTTGGTTGAAGTTCCCTTGTGGGAATTGTTAGTAGCAATTGTAATTAATATTGCGACATTCTTCGGTATATTTATGCTTGCAGGAAAAATTTATCGCGTCGGTATCTTACGTACCGGTAAAAAGCCAAGCTGGGCTGAAGTTGTGAAGTGGTTTAAATACCAGTATTAGACATTCCTTTGCGTCTTCGCGCCTTTGCGGTGAATTAATGAAAATCAACCGCTAAGACGCAGAGGCGCAAAGTTTATTTATGGACAACAACGAACTCATACAACCCCTAATTGAAAAGTTGTACAACGATTTTTCAATTGACAAAATTAATCTTCCAACAACGAAAGATTATTCCGAGGAATTAAAAATTATAAAAGAGTTTTTATCAAAAAGAATTTCAGAACTGATGACAAAAAACCAAGAAAGATTTTTTAATACTCTTTACCGAATTGACGTAAGTGAAAAGAAAGTTGCTGCTGTGATGAACAACTCTAAAAATATTCCGGATGATCTAGCCGATTTAATTATTGAGCGACAATTACTAAGATTGAAAACTCAAATGATGTATAAAGAAGGCAAGCTGTAATTTTATGAATCGTTCAATTATTCTTTTACTTTTAATCTTTTTGTTTGTCTCTAGCACATTCTTTGCTCAGCAAAATGAATTAATTAACATAGATCAAATTTCTAATAAGATTGTAGACATAATTGCCGGTAATTTAGGCGAGATCAAAAAAGAATATCACAAAATAGAAGTCTTCAAAAATTACCCGTTTCAAACCGCATCGCTTTTTGTTCTCAGCAATGTAATGATTAATCATTGGCAAGCCAATCTTTTGCGAAACGAATTTTTTGCAAGTGATTCGATGAACTCTTCAATTATAAAACAGAATTTCAGCGAGATTAACTTTGCTGATTCCACTTCGTTATATAATAATGTATTTATGAGGATTGGTAAATATTATTACGGGGTTTACGGCAATCGATTTGATGTTCAGAATTTTCTATCAATCAACAACGACGATATTGAATTGATGTTCGATATTAAGATAAACGAAGATCAATTAAAAACTAAAGAATATTTACTTGATGAATTAATAAAGTATAACAACGAGCTCGAGTATCAACTATCCAAACAAATGATTGCAGCTTTTAATGAACTCGGATTAATGCAACGTGAAATTATGAGTATCCCGGTTTTAACAATGAATGAATATAATGCGCTTTATAATGTAGCGAATATTATTACCGATGAGTTGGTGATCTTATTACAAGATTATAAAAATGAATGGTTTATCGAATGGGGAAATCAAAATACTGATACACCTATAACTTTTCTGCATTACTTTTTCGAAAGATACAACCTCGTTGTTACCGAGACGACAAACAAACTTATCGACTTAGGATATATAAAAGTACCCGTCCCAAGAAATTTTAATTATGTGATTCTTATCCAGTAAACTTAAGCCGCTAACTCTCTAATCAATTTTCTTTTTGCAATCGGAAGAATTGTTTCGGCAAAAGGGAAATCGATGTCTATGTAAAATTTATAAGCTGCGGGATTGGGAAGTTCGGGATATCTCTTAATCATTTCTAATTTTATTTCTTCCGGTTTAACTAGACTTACATCGCTTGAATTAATTGCCTCTACAAGATTGGTCTTCAATGTATGAAAAGTTTCACCTTGCGCGGGAAACAAAGTCATCTCATATCTGTAAACCAACATTGTATCTTCTTGATTATCGGGGATAATAAAGTAGCCTTCTTTCTTATATATGGGTAGTATTCCTATTCCTTTTATGATGAGATTGTTCTCAATAAAATCAAAAATTGCTTTTCCTTCATCTATTATTTCATTGATTTTTGGCATTGCCCAATTGATAAAATCAAAAACCAATTTGGTTTTGCTTTCGGACAATTCCACTTTTTCATAAATCGCTTTTTTATTCTCTAGATCAAATCCAACCAGTTTGGAAGGAAGACTATCGTGAAGTAGTGTTCTTCTGGTAACAATATCATTCAGTATCGAATATAATTTTATCAATTCTGCTAAATCAGGATATAACATATTTTTATGTAAGGTCTCGCTGCTATTTTTAATAGCAGCCATAACTTTATATCGGCTTAATTCAATATCATCGGCAGCTTGTAAGAATATGTTTAATGATAAGGTTTCCATAAATCCCTCATTTTTATTAAACATTATAAAAGATATTTTATGCTGTTTAATTATCTATTTTATTAGTAAAAAACGAATTGAAAATTTTTCTTTTATTTAATAATGTTGTGATTGCTTGTAAGATTACAATTATAATATTTATTTAATATATAAGATGCAATGTCTTTTCGCCGACCTTAACTACCTTAATTTGTTTGATAGATTTTTATAAATATGAATCGGAGTTATTATGGAAAACGTAATCGATCACAAGCAATTATTTCGTCTACCTTGGACTTTACCCGATAATGCTATTTCTTGGTTGGAACCAACTTCAGCATGTAACCTTGCATGCGATGGATGTTATCGAGAAAATGTTAAAGACTCGCACAAAACAATGGAAGAAGTAAAGCGTGAATTGGATGTTTTTCAAAGACTAAGAAAATCAGATTGTATTTCTATCGCCGGCGGTGATCCTCTTCTTTATCCAAACATTGTTGAACTTGTTGCTGAAATTAAAGCACGTGGAATTAAGCCCATCATCAATACAAACGGTAAAGCGTTAACAAGAGAACTTTTACATGAATTAAAGTTAGCGGGAGTTTATGGTTTTACATTTCATGTTGACAGCAAGCAAGGAAGACCGGGCGAATGGAAAGGAAAAAACGAATTAGAACTGAATGATTTACGATTACAATACGCACAAATGCTTGCCGATGAAGGCGGGATTGCATGTTCTTTTAATTCTACTGTTTATGATGACACACTTCAATACGTACCGGGAATGATTGAGTGGGCGCATAAACATATTGATATAGTCCACACTATGGTGTTCATTGCTTTTCGTCATGTTGTTCCGGAAATGCCGTTTGACTGGTATGCCGGCGGACAAAAAGTCGATTGGCAGAAAATAATGTATCACTCCGATGAGAAACGAAAAGTTGATATAAAATCAACGGATATGCTGAAAATTGCAAGAGAGAAATTTCCCGAGTTTACACCTGCAGCATATTTAAACGGAACAGAACAGCCCGATTCTTTCAAGTGGTTGTTGACAAATAGAATCGGTAACAACCATAAAATATTCGGTTACTTCGGACCAAAGATGCTTGAACTTGTTATGTTCTTTTATCACTTTACTCAAGGTACATATCTTTCTTATGCCGCTCCCAAAACAACCAAACTTGGAAGATCAACTTTGTTTTTCCTCTGGCTGCTGGATAAAGGCGTAAGAAATTCATTCAAAAAATATCTGGGACATGTTTTAAGAAATCCTCTTAGATTATTTAAGAAAGCTCACATGCAATCAATTTTGTTTATTCAACCGGTTGATTTTGATAAGTGGGGTAATCAAAATATGTGCGATGGTTGCCCGGATATCACCGTTCATGAAGACCGCTTGGTTTGGTCATGCCGTTTGGAGGAACCGAAACAATTTGGAACGTTTTTAAGATCTTTCCCTAAAAATTAATAATTACCGTAGAGAGACAAATCAACGTTTCTCTACGGAATCTCACGATCAATTTTGTTATTTTATTTTAAATAATAAACTTGGACTCGTATATGGAAATCAAGCCGGATCAATTTAAAGCAGAATACAAAAAATTCTCTTTAAAGAAATTCAAAACCGAAATGGATTTTGATCTTAAGAAAGACGACGGCAAAAAATTACTCGATCAAAACATTCAAAAGCTGACCGAACTTCAAGATAAATTATATGCTTACGACAAATATGCTATGTTGTTAATTTTTCAAGGAATGGATGCCGCCGGGAAAGACGGAGCAATTAAACATGTTATGAGCGGTTTAAATCCGCAAGGAGTACAAGTATTCAGTTTCAAGCAACCTTCTTCTGAAGAAATGGATCACGACTATCTTTGGCGAATAAATAAATCGTTGCCGGAGAGAGGAAGAATCGGAATCTTTAATCGATCACATTATGAAGACGTTTTAATTGTACGCGTTCATGACTTGCTTAAATATAGAAAGCTGCCTCAAAAATTTGTAACCGAAAATATTTGGAAAAACAGATTTGAACAGATAAGAAATTTTGAAGAATATCTTTATAAAAACGGTATAGTGACGTTAAAGTTTTTCTTACATATTTCAAAAGACGAACAAAAAGGAAGATTCATTAAACGGTTGGAAGATAAATCCAAGAATTGGAAATTTTCCGCTTCGGATTTAAAAGAAAGAAAATATTGGGATGATTATCAAAAATGTTTTGAGGATGCGATTAATTTTACTTCTACAAAATATGCTCCGTGGTATATAATTCCCGCCGATAAAAAATGGTTTGCGCGTTATATTATTTCAGAAATAATCGTTGAGGAAATGCAAAAACTAAAACTCGCTTATCCAAAACTGAATCAAGAACAGCAAAAACAAATTGAGATTTATAAAGAAGAGTTAAAGAAACAAGATGCTTAATTTTCTTTCAATGGAAAGATCAAAGTGAAGGTTGTACCGACATGTTTTTCGCTATCGACCGAAATTTGAATCTTGTTTAATTCACAATATCTTTTAACTAGTGCAAGTCCCAGCCCGTTTCCTTCATACTTTCTAGTATATCCGTGTTCTTCTTGAGTAAACGGTGTAAATACTTTTGGAAGGTATTCTTTTGAAATTCCAATCCCCGTATCCCTAATCTCAACAACAATATTTTCATTTTCGTTTTTAAATATCTCTATTGTGATTCTTCCTTTATGAGTATACTTAATTGCGTTGTGAATTAAGTTTTCAAAAATTTGTCGAACAGAAAATTCATCGGCGTAAATTTCAGTGCTTTCAATTCTATTATTGATTTCCAGCTCTAACTTTTTCTCTTTTGCAAGTCGTGAAAATTCCGGATAAAGTTGAATGAAAACGGTCTGGTAAAGATCGAAATCATTCATTGTTGCTTGGTAAGACCCTGTTTGAAGCTGCGACATATTAAGAATCAAATCAATTGTACGAATAATTCTTCTTGATGCTCCGTCAACGATGCTAAAACTATTGTAAAGATCGTCACTTATAAATCCTCTTACTTCTTCTTTAATTAAATTGGAAAAACTAAGTATAACATTTATAGGTGTACGTATTTCATGCGACATCTGTGCAAGAAATTCGCTTTTTAATTTATCAGACTGCTCGGCGTTATCTTTTGCCTCAATAAGTTTTTCTTCAATATTTTTTTGAGTTGTTATATCTTCTATAATTCCTTCGTAGTATTGAACATTGCCGTTTTCATCCTTTACGGCTCTTGCACTTTCTCGTATAAAAAAGTTTGTGCCGTCTTTCTTTTTGGCTATAGTTTCGAACCCATAAACTTCACTACGTTCGTCCATCAGTTCTTTAAATATTTTTCTTGTAGATGACTTTTCGTACAAAGCTTCGGAGGCAGGAATTTTTTTAAAATCTTCAAATGAATCATATCCCAGTAATTTACATAAAGCAGGGTTTGCCATGACAATCTCGCCCTGGGGTGATGTTCTGTAAATTCCGAGTATTGCATTTTCATATAAACCGCGGAATCGTTCTTCGCTTTCTTTTAATTTATTTTCGGCAATGATTTTTTCTGTTACGTTTCTAAGCGCTCCGGCAATTGCCGTAACTCTTCCTGATTCATCTAGAATTGGTGATTCCGCTGTTTGTACAAATATTTTTTTACCGTCTTTTCTTATCAACTCCAGTAAATATTCATCTTGCCTTTCGCCTGTTTTAATTGCTTTTTCTGTTAATTCAAATGCTGTCTTGTTGATGGGATTATCGCTTGCAAGTTGTGTCCAATTTATCATTAATTCATCTTCGGTATAACCAAGCATTTCATATGATTGTGGACTTACATATTTCAAAACATGGTTTGTATCATGTATGTAATACATTTCATTGCTGTGTTCAATAACGTTTCTGAGTTTTTCTTCACTTTCTCTTAATGCATTTTCAATATTTTTGCTTTCGGTTACATCGTTTTTAATTGCTATAAAATATTCAATCCTTGCATCTTTTCCTCTAACAGGAGTGATAGTTTGTCTTTCTATGTAATCAGTTCCGTCTTTTTTCTTGTTTGTTATTTCACCTTCCCAAACATTTCCGGAATTTATTTTATCCCAAATGTTTTTATAAAACAATTTATCGTGCTTTCCGGATTTGAAAATGTTTGGTTTCTTCCCTATCAATTCATCAAAAGTATAGCCGGTTAATTTTGTAACGGCCGGATTTATATAAACTATTGTTCCTTTTGAATCAGTAATTACTATTCCGTTAGCGGCTGAACTTAAGGCTGTGCTTTGCAAATAAAGTTGATTTTCAATGTCCTTTCGTTCTGTAATATCCTGCAGCATCCCGATTATGGAAATTTTTCCGTCAGGTTCACTTCTTGAGCCGTGAACTTCGACTGTTATTTCTCTGCCGTTCTTTCTTATTCCTCTAAATTCGTAGTGAAGACTATTAACTTCGCCGCTTATTCTTTTTTCAATATTAGAAAGGACAAGATCTCTATCGTTGGGATGAATTAAATCTTTTGGAGTAAGTTTGTTTGTCATTTCATCTTGATCATAACCGAATATTTCCGCTAACTTAGGGTTAACATAGGTGAAGACATTATCGGTAATTATATAGACACCGATAATTGATTGCTCAACGAGAGTAATATATTTGCTCTCAACTTTTGTTATTTCCGATTCGACCTTTTTCTTATCCGAGATATCTAGTTGAACAACTTGCAATGCGGGTTTGCCGTTATAATTCATAAACGAAGCAAGAACTTCAATCCAGTATACTTGTCCGTTTTTTCGGATTCCTCTAAATTCTTGTTTGGGTGAAACACGTTTTCCGCTAAAGCGCAGTTTCATTACCTCAAACATTCTTTCTCTATCTTCGGGATGAACAAGATGTTTTACACCGTTGATATCAAGCTTTGTCAACTCATTTATTGAATAACCCGATATTTCCGCGGCTCTTTGGTTTGCAAAAACAATTTTAAAATCTTGGATTATAAGAATTGCCTGGAGAGAATTTTCTACAACATTCTTATATGCTTCTTTAAATTTTTCTTCTTCGGATCGATCTTGAAAAGTTATGTGAACAGCTTTTTTTATTTCGTCGTCATATTCAACAAGGCGCGCTTGAATTTCTAATATAATCTTACTTTTGGTTTTGCTTCTAAACTCTAATTTCTCTTTATAACTATCCAGTTCACCGGTAAATAATTTTTTTATATTTGTCTGAATATCTTCAAGTTTATTGTTATCAATAACAAAGTCTTTAATTTTTTTTCCAAGAACGTTTTGGACTTCTTCACTTATTAAATTAAGGAAAGCTTTGTTAGCGAAAAGAATCGCGCAATTTATATCAATACTAATTAGAGGAATGGGAGCAAGGGTGAAGAATGCATCTAGCTTACTCTTGTTCAAAAAAGATGATTTGAGTTGTTCAACTTCCTTTGATAAATTATCATATTTGTTTAATAATTCGGAAAGCGAGAAACTTTTATTGCCGGTTTTACCGGAAGATGATTCTGGCATTAACTAACCTCAAGCAGTAACCTGATTCAGAAAAATGAATTTAAGTATAACAGGTGCTAGACACAATTTTAATTAAACTATCTACAGATTTAATCTTGAAAATTTCTTAATTACTTTGAATTACTTAGTACTTTATAATTCCACGGAGTTAAGTTAAATTCATCGCTTCCGGTTAAAGTAACTGTTTCTTCGCTAATAACATTATTATATGAACCACTTAAAGATCTATCGTTAATTTTAGCTGTTTGTGTTTCTGAGGAAAGATTAATTATAACGAAAATCTTATCTCCGTCTTTTTCTCTGGTAAATGAATAAATGTTTTCATCATTACCGTTTTTAATTTTTTTAATTTCTCCACCAAAATTTCCGTTCCAAAGAGCTTTATTTGTTTTCTTCAATTCAAAAAGTTTTTTATAAAGATCATAGAATTTGTGTTCTTTCCATTCGATAAGATCTTTTTCAAAGAAGTCTAGTCTTTTATTCATCCCAGCTTCTTGACCGCTATAAACCAAAGGCATTCCTTCTATGGTGCATGACAATATCAACATTGCCTCTGCTGCATCTCCCATTCTTTCGAAAACAGTACCATTCCATGAGTTTTCATCATGATTTGAAGTAAATACCATTCTATAAGCATTTTCGGGATATTCTTCCTTTTCTTGTTTCCAGTAATCATCTAAATGCAGTGCCGACTTTTCACCTTTTGCAATATCATTCATCAGGTGATGTAAATCCCATGCGTATGTCATATCAAATGCGTATTCATGAAGTTCCGGGGATTCCCATTCTGCCAACATGAAAACCGGTTTAACTGCATCTAATTCTTTTCTAGCTTTGTTCCAAAATTCCGTCGGTACCATTCCAGCAACATCGCATCTATAACCGTCGATATTATATTCTTCAACCCAAAATTTTAATGCCCCTATCATGTAATCCCACAATTCTTTGTTATCATAATCGAAATCAATTACATCGCTCCAATCAGGAACGGGTGGAACAAAATTATTGAGAGAATCTTTTGTGAAAAATTCCGGATTAGTCTCAACAAGATTGTTATCCCATGCTGCGTGGTTTGCAACCCAATCTATGATAATATACATCCCCAACTCATGTGTTTTGTTAACAAGGGATTTAAAGTCATCAAATGTTCCGAACTCAGGATTAACTTTCATAAAATCTTTTACAGAATAATAACTTCCGAGTGTTCCTTTTCTGTTCAATTCACCAATTGGATGAATCGGCATTAACCAAAGAATATCAACTCCCATTTCTTTCAAACGAGGCAAATGTTCGGCAAATGAATTAAAAGTTCCCGCTTCGGTAAATTGACGTATGTTAACTTCGTAAATGGTTGCGTTTTTGCTCCAGTCTATCTGTTCAACATGACTTTTTTGTGCAAATAATTTTATACCAAAGATAGAGATCATGATAATCAATAGAATTGTTTTCTTTTTCACTTTTTCCTCACCGTATAATTTATACAAAATGTGTTATGGAATTTCAAAAAATAATCAATATTTGATATATATTTATAATAAATTTGCATCAAAAGAAGATAAGAAAATGAAAAAAGTTTTCAGTGACCCTACCGTAAAATTTTTTATTAGCATTGTCGGTCTCGTAGTTATATTTACTGTGTTACGAGAACTTCAACACATTTTCATTCCACTGGTTATTTCTTATTTTCTGTTCTTTTTATTTGAACCTCTCAATAAGTTTTTAAATAATAAAAAAATCCCGTTTGCTCTGGCAATATTTGCAAATCTTATTATTATGATTGGGGTCATCTGGGGTATTTCTAGAATTATTATAGAATCCTTCAGCCGTTTCGGAAGAGAATTAAATATCTATGAGCAGAAATTAAACAACATAGTAAGCACCACAGCCACTTCCTTTGGAATAGATGATCCGTTTTTTATTCAATTTAGTTTATCTGAAATTTTGGAAGGATTGGATTACGGTGGTATTGCCGGGACATTTTTTAGCTCGACCCTATCAATATTTTCAACAACATTTTTTGTTCTTTTCTTTTTTATTTTTATTAGCATTGGTCACAAAAATCTTTATGAAGTTATTAAGAAAAGATTCGTTGAACGTCATGTAAAAGATTCTCTAAAACAAATTAAAAAGGAATTAAAGAAAGAAGAAGACAAAAAAAGCACGAACACTTTGGATAATTTAAAAGTAAGACGAGAACAGCTGATAGAAAAAACTTTTAAGGACATCACGTCACAAGTACAGCGCTATATTGCAACAAAATTTATGCTAAGCCTGCTTACCGGTGTTCTATCCGGATTTATACTATGGCTGTTTGATGTAGATTTTTTCATTGTTTGGGCAGTATTTGCTTTCTTGTTAAACTTCATTCCAAATATTGGATCTGCAATTGCGGTAATCTTTCCTGCATTAATGACTCTGGTTCAATATGAATCTTTAGGTTATGCACTTTTGGTAACGGCTATTCTTGTTGTAATCCAAACAGTAATTGGCAATGGTTTAGAGCCGAAGATTTTTGGTGATCGGTTGGGTTTAAATCCGCTTGTTATTTTGCTTTCCTTACTGCTATGGGGTTATGTGTGGGGTATTGTTGGTATGTTTTTATCTGTTCCGCTAACTGCAGTAGCAAAAATTATTATGTCCAATTCAAATTCGCTAAATCTCAACTTCATGAGTGATCTTATGGGAAATTAGCTCCTTGATTTATCTCCGTAAATTATTGTAATATAATTCTTTACAAAACATCCCGCGCACGACTTTTATTTCACCAAACAATAGAACTCCGCCTTAAAAGAAGACAATAAATAATGCTTTACGAAAAAATATTTCTTATATTTCCGCTAATTGGAAAATTGTTTATTTAATTAATTAAGGATGGTTGAAGTTAAGCTGATGATCCAAGCATGGCAATTACCCCGACTAAGTCGGGGAGGAAAGTCCGAACTCCGAAGAGCAGGGTGCCGGGTAACTCCCGGGGTCCGTGTTGCGAAAGCAGCCGGAAACGGCTAGTACCACAGAGAAGAGACTACCAGTCAACTGACTGGCAAAGGTGAAAAGGCGGGTTAAGAGCCCACCGCTCTGCTAGTAATGGCAGAGGTCCCTTTAAAGGGAATCCCGACTTGTCGGGATCAAGGTAAACCCCACTCGGAGCAAGGTCAAGCAGAAGGTTCCTTCTTTATTGAAGTACGGGCTGCTCGTCCGTTTACCTTCGGGTAGACCGCTTGACCCCGATAGTAATATCGGGGCTAGATAAATAATTGCCGTCCCGATTTTATCGGGATTACAGAATTCGGCTTATATGCTTGGTCGTTTAGCTTTGCTTCTCCAGTGTTAAACAACATGTTAAAAAAACGCTGGAAAGTAAAAGAAGGCAATAACCAGACCGACGTTCTGGCTCTTGCCGATAGCTTAAACATATCCCCAATCTTAGCTAACCTATTAATTTCAAGAGGTATTACAAACTTTTATGAGGCAAAATCTTATTTCCGTCCCTCACTTGACGGAATCTATGACCCCTTCTTAATGGATGGAATGGAAGAAGCTTCTATAAGAGTTATTAATGCAATTACCGGAAATCAAAAAATTGCTGTTTACGGCGATTATGATGTTGACGGTACTTGCTCTGCCGCATTAATGTTTTTGTTCCTAAAAGAACTTGGTGCAAATGTTGAAATTTATATTCCGAACAGGCTAACGGAAGGATATGGTCTATCCAAAGATGGTATCGATTATCTTAAAGAACAAAAAACCGACTTAATAATTTCTGTCGACTGCGGAATCACTGCTGTTGAAGAAATTGATTATGCAAATTCTTTCGGAATCGATACCATAATTTGTGATCATCATAAACCAAAGGAAATACTGCCAAACGCTGTTGCGGTATTAGATCCGTTAAAACCAGGGTGTAAATATCCATTCCCGTATTTATCGGGAGCCGGAGTTGCGTTTAAGCTAGCTCGCGCTGTTGGCGATAGAATCGGCCATAAAGATATGGCTTTAAAATATCTTGACCTTGTAGCTCTCGCCGGGGCAGCTGATATAGTTCCTCTTATTGATGAAAACAGAATTCTTGTTAGAGAGGGTCTCGATCTTATAAACCGAAATCCTAGACCAGGTATTCTTGCATTAATTAGAAGTGCTAGAATGGAGCCGGGTAATTTAAGTGCCGGACAAATTGTGTTTACAATCGCACCTCGTATTAATGCAGTCGGAAGACTTGGTGATGCAATTCGAGCGGTTGATTTATTTACCACACAAGATCCGGAAGATGCGATTCGATTGGCAGAAGTTCTAGAAAGTGAAAATCAGCAGAGAAGAAAAATTGATGAGGTAACATTCTCTCATGCCGTTGAGCTTGTTGAAAAAGATGTTGACTTTGCACATAACTACGGAATCATTTTACATGACGACAATTGGCATCCCGGAGTAATCGGAATTGTTGCTTCTCGTTTAGTCGAAAAATATTATCGTCCATCTGTTATGCTTTCAACTATTGACGGAGTAGCAAAAGGTTCGGCAAGAAGCATTACCGGGTTTAATATTTATAAAGCATTAGAAGCTTCCGAAGATTTACTTCTTCAATTCGGCGGGCATGAAGCTGCTGCCGGACTAGCTATTGAGATTGATAAAATTCCCGAATTCAAAAAACGATTTAACGATTATTTAAAAGAACATCTTTCACAAGATGAAATTCTTCCTGAAATTCATATCGATACTAAAATTTCATTGTCGGAAATAACACCAAAATTTGTGAGAATACTGAATCAATTCTCACCATTTGGGCCGGGAAATATGCGTCCGGTTTTCTTAGCGGAAAATGTAAAGCTTGTTTATCCTCCAAGAGTGGTGGGAACGAATCACCTTCTAACTTGCGTAAAACAAAATGGAAATGACAAAATATTCGATACAATAGGGTTTAATCTGGGCTTTTATGCCGATATGATTGACAAAGATAAAGACTTGGTTGATATTGCCTTCACAATCGAAACAGTAGTAAAGGACGGAAAATCATACCCGCAGCTAAGAATAAAAGACTTAAAAATAAAAGAGAAAGAATTAGTAAGTAATTAGGAGAAACAGTTTATGTCCGGTCACTCAAAATGGTCGACGATCAAAAGAAAGAAAGCTGTAATTGATGCTAAACGTGGTAAAATTTTTACAAAGCTTATAAAAGAAATTACCGTTGCTGCAAGAAATGGCGGGGGTGATCCCGATGCTAATCCACGATTACGATTGGCGGTTGATAATGCTAAAGCGGCAAACATGCCGGCAGATAATATTGACCGTGCAATAAAAAAAGCAACCGGTGAACTTGAAGGTGTAAGTTATTCCGAAATGACATATGAAGGTTATGCTCCCGGCGGTATTGCCGTAATGATTGAAAGCGTTACAGATAATAAAAACAGAACGGTTGCCGAAGTTCGACATGCATTTAATAAATGCGGTGGAAGTATGGCAGAATCCGGAGCTGTTTCGTATGGTTTTGATAGAAAGGGTGTCATAACTCTTCCAAATCAAGGAAAAACAGAAGATGATATTATGGAAATAGTATTAGACGCCGGAGCGGATGACATTTCAACAGAAGAAGATTATTTTGAAATTACTACATCTGTTGAAAATTTTGAAAGCGTAAGAAAAGCACTGAGTGGTTCCGGACTTGAAATTGAAAACGCTTCACTTCAATGGGTCGCTCAAAACATGATTGAAATAAAGGGAGAAGATAGCGAAAAGGTAATGAAACTTATCGATATGCTTGAAGATAATGACGATGTTCAAAATGTATATACAAACGCAGATTTTGTTGACGAAGAGTAAAATGAGATGACAATAATCGGAATTGACCCCGGAACAATTTTTACAGGTTTCGGGGTAATTAAATATCACCGCAACCAACTTTCCTTAATAGATTCCGGTATAATCAAAACACCCGCAGTAAAAGAAATGGCGCCTCGTCTCGAAGCAATTTACAATGAATTATCTTTATTAATCAGAAAATATGATCCGGATGCATTTGCTCTTGAAACAGCCTTTTACGGTAAGAATGTTCAATCAGCTTTAAAGATCGGTTATGCTCGCGGTGTTTCAATGCTTGCAGCCAAACACAATAATTTGGATACGGCAGAATATAGTCCGCGCGAAGTTAAAAAATCTGTCGTAGGAAACGGTGCTGCTTCAAAAGAGCAAGTTCAGTATATGATTAAAAAACTTTTGAGTATTAGAAAAACTAAAATTAAATTTGATGAAACTGATGCGCTTGCAGTTGCTATTTGTCATGCATTTAAATTATCATCACCATTAAAAACTTCCGGAAGCTGGAAAAAATTTATAGAAGCAAATCCGGATAAAATAATCAGCAAGTAATTTTTGAGTTAACTATATGATCGGATTCTTAACCGGAAAAATAATTTCAAAGAAACCAACAAAAATTTTACTTGATGTAAACGGAGTGGGTTATACCGTCAACATTTCTATTTCAACATTTGAAAAACTTCCCGAATTAAGTGAACCGGCTTCCCTTTTTATTTATACCGCCGTAAAGGAAGATGCAATAGATTTATACGGATTTTCATTTCCGGCAGAAAAAGAAATGTTTGAGTTGTTAATCAGTGTAAGCGGGATCGGACCGAAGCTAGCTCAAAGTTTGCTTTCCGGAATTCAAGTTGATGAATTGAAATATGCTATCGATGAAGGTAATCTTTCAAGAATCATCGCTGTACCTGGAATTGGAAGAAAAACAGCGGAAAGATTGTTGGTGGAGTTACGAGATAAGATGAGTAAACTTTCTGAAAAATTTGAACCCGCCGAAGCGGGGGCACCCTCATCTGTAAGATCGGATGCCATCGCAGCTCTTGTCAATTTGGGGTATAACATTAAAACTGCTGAAAAAGTTGTTCGCGATATTATGAACAGTAAAGCTCCTGTTACAATAGAAGATGTAATTAAGGCAGCACTTGCCGAACTAAATAATTAACAACTGACTGATTAAACGATCATCGCAAAAGCAATATCATTCCATTCAATTTCGCTGAGTTTTAATTTCACTTTTTTTCTATCATCAAAATCCTCAATGCTATCAGTTGTAAAATGAATAATATTTTTTGAAGAGGGCTCGCCTTCTAAGTTTAATTTTGTTTGATAAATAAGAGAAGTACTGTGTATTTGATATTGACCCTCTTTACCGATGAATATAGTCATGATTTCCTCTTTATTAAAATCAGGACAAGAGGTGCATTTTGCGTGCCGATATGAAAGATTGTGATTTGGGGAAATTTTGGGGATTATTGACAAAAAGAATGTTACAAAATAAGATGGGCTGTCTCAGTTTTTGATTATCTGCGTAACTATATTCTTATTCGTAATGTGTCCACATTCGTAAGATTTTAACCGTTTTTTCTTTATCATAGATTTGATAAACGACTCTGTGCTGAATATTTATTCTGCGTGAATATGCCCCTATTAAATCACCGACTAATTTCTCAACTCGCGGAGGAATTTTTCGAGGGTTTTGCTCGAGTATTTTCAGAACATCTAAAGCTTTTTCTTTTAAACCTACCGAAGCAATTTTCTTTGCGTCTTTTTGAGCTTGCTTTGTATAAACAATCGTCCAATTTACCATTTTAATTTTTCGGAACTTTTTTCAAGAGGTTCTTTCATTCCTTTTATAATAGAATCTCTCATTCCGGGAATGGAAACAAGATAAAGCGTTTCTTGAATTGCTCGCCAATCATCTTCGGATAGCAAAATTGCGTTAGATCGCTTACCTGTTATTTGAATTGGTTCATTCTCCGTCGACGCCGTATCTATAAGTTTATAAATGTTTGCTCTTGCCTCTGTCGCAGTTATAGTTTTCATTTTTTCCTCCGTCACCAACGTACGCAATCCCGCACGCAATGTCAAGTTATGATTTAATCATCTTCTCCAACTTAGAAATCTCATCTCTAAGTGAAGCGGCTTTTTCAAATTCCAAATCTTTTGCGGCATTGTGCATTTCTTCACGCATCTGTTCTATTAATTCTTTTCTTTGATCTTGCGTCATGTATCTAATGACCGGTTCGGCAACTCTTGTGAACGATGCTTCTTCTTTTTCTTTATCTTTTTTGCGAATGTCGGCTATTGATGTGCCGGACATAATTTGTTCACGACTCTTTAAAATTGTTTGGGGTGTAATACCGTGTTCTTCGTTGTATTCTAACTGTATTTTTCTTCTTCGTTCGGTTTCATCAATTGTTTTTTTCATTGAATTGGTAATTACGTCGGCATACATAATTACCTTTCCGTTAACGTTACGCGCGGTTCTTCCGGCAGTTTGCATTAATGATCTCTCGCTTCGTAAAAATCCTTCTTTGTCGGCATCAATAATTGCAACTAGAGAAACTTCGGGGAGATCGAGTCCTTCTCTTAATAAGTTAACACCGACAAGCACATCAAAATCACCGATGCGTAAATCACGAATGATTTCAACACGTTCGAGTGCATCTATATCACTGTGAATATATCGTACATTTATATTCAGTTTATCAAGATAGTCCGTTAAATCCTCAGCCATTTTTTTTGTTAACGTTGTAACTAAAATTCTTTCCTTTAGAACAACTCTTTTTCTTATTTCGCCGATAAGATCATCAATCTGTCCCTTAATTGGGCGAACTTCAATTTGCGGATCGAGCAAACCGGTTGGGCGAATTATTTGTTCAACATAAGTTCCTTTCGATTGCTCAAATTCATAATCGCCGGGTGTAGCGCTAACATAAATTACCTGGTTTGTAAGTCCTTGAAATTCCTCAAACTTAAGAGGTCGATTATCCATCGCAGATGGAAGTCTGAATCCGTGTTCAACCAAGACTTCTTTTCTCGATCGGTCTCCGAGATACATTCCTCTAATTTGCGGAATGGTAACGTGTGATTCGTCAACTATTAAAAGATAATCTTTGGGAAAGTAATCAAACAAACAAGACGGACGGGATCCGGCAGGTCTTCCATCCATATGACGCGAATAATTTTCAATACCGGAACAATAACCTAGTTCTTTTATCATTTCAATATCATAACGTGTTCTTTGCTCTAAACGTTGTGCTTCTAAATATTTTTCTTGTGACCAGAAATATTCTAAGCGCTCTTTTAGTTCTGCTTCTATATCAACAATTGCTCGTCTCACTTGATCTTTATTTGTCACGAAATATTTAGCCGGATAGATTGGAATTGAGTCAACTTCTTTGAGTACCTCTCCGGTAATTGAATCAATAATAGAAAGTTTTTCTATTTCGTCTCCCCAGAGTTCTATTCTTACTGCTTCTTCGTTTTGATAAGCCGGAATAACTTCTATTACATCGCCTCGGGCTCGAAACGTTCCTCTTGTAAACTCGGCATCGTTTCTTGTATAATAAATATCTATAAGCTTTCTTAAAAGTTTTTTTCGTTCAATCGACTCTCCCTTTTTTAGAAAAAGGATTTGTCTTGCATATTCATCCGGCGCTCCGATTCCATAAATTGAACTAACGCTAGCTATGATTATTACATCATTTCTTCCTTCAATTAAAGAAGTAGTTGCTTTTAATCTGAGTCGGTCGATTTCTTCGTTTATTGAAAAATCTTTTTCTATATATAAATCTTTCTTAACCACATACGCTTCTGGCTGATAGTAATCATAGTAACTAATAAAAAACTCTACAGCATTATTGGGGAAGAATGCTTTGAATTCGGAATACAGCTGAGCAGCTAATGTTTTATTGTGAGAAATTATCAGGGTAGGTCGATTAATATTCCTAATAACATTGGACATTGTAAACGTTTTACCGCTTCCGGTTACACCTAACAAGACCTGATGTTTATCACCTCGCAATAAACCTTGCGATAACTCGGCAATTGCTCTTGGTTGATCGCCTGTTGGTTTATAATCTGAAGAAAGTTCGAAGTTATTCATAGATTTATAAAAAAAGAGCAAGATAATATATCTTACTCTTTCCCGTGTCTGATTTAATTCCTGAGTCTAACATCATGTGCGTGAAAACTGTTGCGTCCCGAAAGATGTCCAACTAAAATAATAGAAGGATAAGCATCCATTCCCGGCGGAAGAGAAGCCGGTCCGTTTACTAACATTTCTACTCCGTCGCCATCAACAACATAGAAAACCGAAGAGCCTGCTTGTCTATCTAATGTAATTCCTTTCTCGTCAAGATACTTAACAACTATCTCTTGAGATGCATGACTATTCGGGTCAAAATTCGAAAATGATCCCAAACCATCTCTTGGGGCAAAATATCCAAAGTACATTATGGCGATCGCCGCCACAATTAATGCGGGTAAAATAAATTTCTGAAGTTTTTTCATTATCGTTTCCTTTATTTATTTGAAAAGAAATTTTTCGTTCAAAGTGAACTTGAAATATACAGAATGAACGTGGTCTTATTCAAAAAAATGAAACCGATTTACACCATCGTTTGTTTCCAATTCAATGCGATTAATGATCAATTTTTTATTTAAGTTTGCATAAATATTTATCAAATACGGAGTTAAACATGAAAAGAATTTACCTTTTATTATTTTTTATATTATTTATTTCAAAAATATCCGCTCAGGATGCGCCGGATTCTACACTAAATAAATGGACCCCCTCTATAGTTTCCGGGTTAAACATTTCTCAAATAGCATTTAGTAATTGGACTAAGGGCGGAGAGAACTCATTGGCTTGGACTTTAACCGGAAGGTTTTTAGCAAATTACAAAACACTTGATTGGACTTTCAAAAACGATCTTAAAGCTGCATATGGGCAAACAAAGCTTGGCAGTGCAGAAACAAAACTCACCGACAATGAACTCTTCATGGAATCAGTTTTTTCATATCATATTGGTTGGGTTGTTGATCCATATATAAGCAATACAATTTTAACTCAGATTACAACCGGTTATGATTACACCGATCTTGGAAAGGTTGAAATATCAAATTTCTTTGACCCAGGCTATATAACACAATCAATCGGTTTTACTTATGATCATAATCCCAATGTACAAACAAGACTTGGTTTTGCATTCAAAGAAACAATTACGGATCAATTCCGAGGATATTCGGATGATCCGGAAACACCAAACGAATTGGAATCTTTCAAGTTCGAAACCGGTATTGAAAGTGTAACAGATCTTAAATTACAGTTAGATGAAAATGTTGGTTATGTTTCAAAGTTGAGTTTGTTTTCTGCTTTCGATCGCTTCGATACTTGGGATGTAAGATGGGATAATTTGATTACGGCCAAAGTTAATAATTGGCTAAACGTGAACTTAACTTATCTTTTAATATATGATAGAATTCAATCACCTACCGCGCAGATGAGACAGGGGTTACAATTAGGAATTACTTATACGTTTTTATAAAAAAATTGTGAAGTGAATACAATCTGTGTATTCACTTCATTTTATAATTGCTTTCTAACCTCAAATAAAATAATTTAGTTAGTTATTTAAACCGAGACCTTAATGCACAGAGAAATCCACAAGTGGTACAGTCGATCATTATACAAAGAAATGGAAATCGCTGTTTATGGTCATTACGGTTACACGCTTCTACTTTTTCCCACTGCCGCTGCGGATTTTCTGGAATACGAAAGATTTCACCTGATTGATTCCATTGCCCAACATATTAACACCGGTAAAATAAAAGTTGTCTGTGTTAATACTGTTAACAACGAATGTCTTCTAAACAACAAGATTGAGTCAGGACATCGCTCGATTCGTCACGGACAATTTAATAACTATATTATTTCAGAAGTTATTCCGTTCATTCAAACACACGCAAACGGATTAGTTCCCATCGTAACAGCCGGTGCTTCCGTTGGTGCGTACCACGCTGCAAATTTCTTTTTCAGAAGACCTGATATTTTTAGCGGTGTTATTGCTATGAGCGGTGTTTATGATATCAAATATTATATAAGAGATTATTACGACGATCATTGTTACTACAATTCTCCAGTAGATTTTTTACCAAAGATCAGTAATCACACAATGCTTGAACAAATGAGAAAAAGTACAATTGTGATTGCATCCGGACAAGGTGCGTACGAAGATCCGGAATCTTCAAAGCAATTATCAAATATACTTAACGCAAAAAGTATCCCGCATTGGTTGGATTTGTGGGGAACCGATATGCGTCACGATTGGCCTACTTGGCGAGTAATGCTGCCTTATTTTATTGATAAAATTTGATTTCTAAAGAATCAACCACTGAATTGTACCTTCAAAAAATTTTCGTGTTGATGAAATTTGTTACCATCAAAATTTAACTGCATGGATGTGGGTTTGTAATCGCTGACCTTTATCATTGTGGTTGCGTTAGTGCACAAAAAAACAGACACAATGTCCAACAACTTCAATTAAAAACAATGCGATATAAAGAAATTAACTTGACAGTAATTTAATATTGTTGCATTTTACTATTGTCGTGGGACAGACAATTACAATATTAATAACTAGGGAGATGTAAGATGAAAAAGTACTTAGCATTGTTACTATTAATTCTTTTATGGGGGGGGGGGTAATTTCTCTTCGGTAAAAGCTCAATCAATTCCATTGGAGGCAGGAGAATTAATATTTTATATTACTGATAATTCTTCGAATTCCAATATCACAATCACACTTGAATTAGTTCCCAATACTCTTTGCTGGGATGCTCATTCATACCCGAATTATGATTTGCATAACCTGACTACTTCTTATAACGGATCTTCTCAAACAAGTAATTTTAAAGTTCTTTGGTCATCGGTGTGGGTTAATCCATCCGGTCAGCATGTATACGCACTTGGTCAGTATAAAGTAATAGCAAAAATTGGCTCTACTGTAAAGAAATTCTTTTATCTTGATTATCGAACCTCAACATTGCCGGAAAATTTCCAGGCAGATTTAATACTAGATTATAGTGTAGACGATAATAAATTTTATAGAAGAAGTACAAAAAATGAAGTGCCCCTTGATGCGAAAATTTGGTCATTGCAGCCAGGAACTGGTTATAGCAGCGAAGAGTTTGAACCACTTCAACCAGATAATTTTGATCTGAGCATATATAATAATCATCCAAAATTAACATGGGGTCATTCTGCCAGTCCGTATGATTTTGTTACTGGATATGCTATTTATAGAGGGACTTCTAGTTTCGGCCCTTTTTCTAAAGTTGCTACAATAAGTGCTGGAGCAACTAATTGGATAGATTGGGAGTTTGCTTCTGGCAATATGTTAACACTATATTATAAGATGGTCGCTGTTAATGGTGTTCGTGAATCCCAGTTTACCCAAACAGCATCAATAAAGGTTGTCCCTGCAAAGGAGGGGAATCAGGAAAAGACTGATTATAACTTTACTTTATTACAGAATTATCCAAATCCATTCAATCCAACGACAACCATATCTTATTCGATTCCAAGCGATGAACATGTAACTCTGAAGGTGTTTAATACTTTAGGGGAAGAGGTTGCAGAATTGGTAAATGAGATTGAACCTGCAGGTATTTACAGAACGAACTTCAATGCTGAAAATCTACCGAGCGGAATTTATATATATAGAATAAGCGCAGGTAAATATACCGAGTCAAGAAAACTTATATTAATAAAATAATATTGGTAAAATGGGCATGCAGGTAAAACTGCGTGCCCAAATAAATATTGGGGTTGTATAATGATAAAAATATTTATGATGACTTTTATGTTCTTCGTGATAAACACATGTTTTTCCCAAACTCAGGAGAAAATTCCTTGGCCTTCGCTGGCAGATTCGCCCTGGCCCATTTTACGAGGAGATGCACAAGGTACAGGCAGATCTGAATTTGTTGGACCAAAAACGGCGAATGTAATATGGCGCAAAGATATACCCTTAGGCGTTTTGTATGGCCCGGTAATTGGATATAATGATATGCTTTACGTTGGAACACGTGCGGCCACTTTTGATAGTTCAAATGCTTTTTATTCAGTAACGCCCACCGGGGAACTCCATTGGAAATATCGTACTGGACATAGTGGACCGACAAATCTTGGCCCTACCGTTGGATATGATAGCACTGTATATTTTGGCTCTGCTGCTGGGTATTCGCTTTATGCTTTAAGTTATGATGGCTTATTGAAATGGAAAAGACCAATCACTTCAGGCTTTCAATATAATATATCGATTAGCAAGAGCGGAAAAATATTCTATGCTGGAAAAGATACGCTACATATAATAAATGCTTCTAATGGGGTTACAATTTCCAAGCATTATTATGATGGAATGGTAGATCACTTAATATCGTTTTCACCAGAAGGAGATGTATTATATGTAAATACCGGCATCATCAATCAACCCAATATGTACAATTATTTAAATGCGATCGATACGCTTGGAAATTTAATTTGGCGAAAGAAATTTAACAACTTACCCTTTGAAGTGCCATTGGTGGATAATGAAGGCAATATATATGTTTTGGGACGTGATACTCTTGATAACTACAGCTTGTTTAGTTTTTACACTGATGGTTCACTTCGGTGGAGTTATCCGGTTAGAACTCATTTTAATTTTTCAGCACCCACAATAGATTTTGAAGGAAATATTATTTTTTACTCATTAGAGTATGATTTTGAGATAGGGAAAGATATTAGTGTAATATTATCATTAGATTATTCTGGCAATTTAAATTGGAAATATGTGATCGATCCTGAATTTTTATGGCCGGACACTCACATAAACCATGGCTTAGTTTGCGACGCGGAGGGCAAAATTTATTTTGGTTCTGCATCGGGCAAATATTTTTACTGTTTAGACAAGAGTGGTGAACCACTATGGAAATTTGATTTGGGGGGGTATGAGTATGATTCTTGTCCCGCTATAGGTTCAGATGGGACGCTATATATTGGCACACACCTTCAGTCCTTGTCAGCAAATAATCAAAAAAATCTAATTGCAATAAAAGACAACCCAAATTCAGTAAAAGAAGAAGAACTACCTAGTGAATATAAGCTAGAACAAAACTACCCAAACCCGTTTAACCCAAGCACAACAATTAAATTCAGTCTGCCGGAAAAAAGCAAAGCAAAACTTTCTATTTATAACTTACTAGGACAAGAGATAGAGATCCTCTTTTACGGAGAAAAAGAAGCGGGAAGTTATGAGTATGTATTTGATAATAAAAGCATAAGTACAGGAGTATATTTTTACATTTTAGAAACACCACAAACAAAATTGAGCCGTAAGATGATGTTGATAAAATAAGAAGCCGCACAAAAGCGAAACGTTGAAGGTCACTTGCTTTTAACCTTCAACGTTGGCGGCAATTGCTATTTGATATTCACCCCATCTTTCAAGAAATTTAGAATCTTAATCCCACACGCATAAAGGAAAACTAAATGAGCCGATTTTTTATTCTATTATTTGTAACCATAATTTTGTTTGCACAAAATACAAACCCCATTCCCCCAACATCTGCCGAGGCACGATTAAGCGGATATGAAAAAAGATTAGAGTTACAGGAAAATTCTCCATTTAAAAATGTTGAGTTCCGAAATGTCGGTCCCGTTGTTCAAAGCGGACGCGTTACTGATATTGAAGGAAACCCCGATGATCCGACACAATTTTATGTTTCTTATGCTTCGGGTGGTTTGTGGAAAACAACAACTAACGGAATTTCTTTCAAACCATTATTCGATAATCAGGCTTCTATGACAATTGGGGATATTGCCGTCGATTGGAAAAACAATATCGTTTATGTTGGAACAGGCGAAAACAATTCAAGCCGATCTTCTTATGCCGGAACAGGACTTTACAAAACAACGAACGATGGCGAAACGTGGGAGCATCTTGGTTTAGAAGGAACACATCGTACGGGAAGAATAATTCTTCATCCCGATAATCAAAATATTTTCTGGGTTGCAGCCGCCGGTGCTTTGTATTCTCCTTCGGAAGATCGTGGAATTTATAAGACTACTGATGGCGGAAAAACTTGGAATAGAACACTATACATTGACGACGAAACCGGAATAATTGATTTATCCATCAATCCCAAAAATCCCGATGTGCTTTATGTAGCTTCGTGGCATCGTACTCGACGAGCTTGGAATTTTGTCGAAGGTGGAAAAACTTCTGGAATTTATAAAAGTATTGATGGTGGAAATAGCTGGTCATTAATTTCAACAGAAGAAAGCGGATTTCCAACCGGTGAGGGTATAGGCAGAATCGGATTGGCTGTCTATCCAAAGAATCCAAATATAATTTATGCTTTACTCGACAATCAATTTCACCGCGATGAAGAAAAAGATGAATATCCAGTTACAAAAGATTTATTAAGAACTATAGAAAAAAATGATTTTCTAAAACTTGATCCGAAAGAACTGAATGATTTCTTGGATCGACATAATTTTCCGCAAGAATATTATGCCGATATGATTTTTGAAAAAGTTAAAAACGATGAAATTGTCGCTTCCGATTTGGTCGCATATTTAGAAGATGCAAACAGCATGTTGTTTGATACCCCCGTCATCGGAGCAGAAGTTTACAGATCGGACGATGCGGGCAAAACATGGAAGAAGACAAACTTAGATTACATTGAAAACATGTATTATACTTATGGATATTACTTTGGTGAAATTAGAATCGCTCCCGATAATCCCTATCAAATTTATATACTTGGTGTTCCTTTCTTATATTCTTCCGATGGCGGTGAAACTTTCAAAACTGTTAATCAAGAAAATGTACATGCTGACCATCAAGCATTATGGATCAATCCGAAAAAACCTTCTCACATGATTGACGGAAACGATGGCGGTATAAACATTACTTATGATTACGGCAAAACTTGGTTTAAAGCAAATACTCCACCGGTTGGGCAATTTTATTCCGTTAATGTTGATATGGCTGAACCATACAATGTTTACGGCGGAACCCAAGACAACGGAGTTTGGTTCGGACCTTCAACCAACAAAGATGATTACTCTTGGTATGCTTCCGGTCATTATGCATTCAAGAATATTATGGGTGGTGACGGAATGCAAGTTGCAATCGATACAAGAGATAACATTACGGTTTATACCGGTTATCAATTTGGCAACTATTTTAGACTTAACACTGCTACCGAAGACTCGAAATACATTACCCCGAAACATACGCTTGGTGAAAGACCTCACAGATTTAATTGGCAGAGCCCGATTCATTTATCAAAACATAATCAAGACATAGTTTACTTTGGCGGACAAAAACTTTTCCGTTCACTTGATAAAGGTGAAAATTGGGATACTATTTCCGAAGACTTAACCAAAGGCGGAATAAAAGGCGATGTTCCTTATGGAACCTTGACAACTATTGATGAATCTCCATTGAAGTTTGGTTTAATTTATGTCGGAACAGATGACGGATACATCTGGATTACCAAAGACGGCGGTAATAACTGGGAAAAAATTTCCGATTCGCTTCCTCAAAATTATTGGGTAAGCAGAGTTGATGCATCTAATCACGATGAAGCAACTGTTTATGCATCCTTAAATGGTTATCGCTGGGATAACTTTGATGCGCTTGTTTATAGATCAACAGAT
Source organism: Melioribacteraceae bacterium (assembly GCA_030584085.1). Lineage (NCBI taxonomy): Bacteria > Pseudomonadati > Ignavibacteriota > Ignavibacteria > Ignavibacteriales > Melioribacteraceae > Melioribacteraceae bacterium. The sequence goes on along the minus strand of CP129490.1, from coordinate 3,696,203 downwards.
TACGGCAAGACTTGGGAAAAAATTGGAAATGATCTTCCCGCAGAAACCGTTAATGTTATTAAAGAAGATCCGAAAAAATCCAACATTCTTTATGTCGGAACAGATCATGCGGCTTATATTTCAACCGATTACGGAAAAACATTCTCGGCATTCTCGAAAGGTTTGCCGGCCGTTGCGGTTCATGATCTTGTCATTCATCCTCGCGATAATGACTTGGTGTTGGGAACTCACGGACGATCTATTTTCATTGCTGATGTTTCTTATTTACAAAAACTTGATGAATCGATTACCGAAAAGGATTTACATTTTTTCCCGATTGAGAAAGAAGTTAATCATTCGGACTATTGGGGAAGCCTTGACTGGGATTGGTCAATGAGACTTCCTTCTGAAATTGATTTTGTGTTCTATTCAAAATCCACCGGCAAAAGTAAAGTAACTATTAAAACTGAAGGTGGTCTCGTAATAAAAAAATTAACTGATGATTCCGATCATGGACTAAACTTTGTAAAATATGATTTCACAGTCGATTCTGAAATTGTAGATAAATACAAAAACGAATTAAACAAAAACTCTAAAGAAGAGATTAAGTTGGAAAAAGCCGACAATGATTTATTTTATATTCAGCCGGGAACATATATCGTTGAAATTACTTTAAATGATGTAACCGAAACTCAATCACTGGTAATAAAAGCTCCGGAGAAAAAAGAACGCGGTAAACAAAAGAAAACTCCATAATTTTTATTAATGTTGACTATCGGAAATGCAAAAGGAAAAATAATGTCTGTAAAAGAAGTACAAAAAGAAATAGTAGAAGAATTTCAATTCTTGCCTGATTGGGAAGAAAAATACAGTGAGATAATTCGTCTTGGTAGAAAGCTTCCTGAATACCCAGATGAATATAGAGAAGAGAAGTATAAAGTTAAGGGATGCCAGTCGCAAGTTTGGCTGCATCCCGAATTTAAGAACGGGAAAATTCATTTCGATGCCGATAGCGATGCAATGATTGTAAAGGGACTAATCGCATTACTTATGCGAGTTTATAACGAAAGAACTCCACAAGAAATTATAGATAACCCGCCAAACTTTTTAAGTGAAATTGGAATAGATAATCATCTTTCACCAACAAGAAAAAACGGTCTTGGTGCAATGATGAAACAAATACAAATGTATGCGGTTGCTTTTAAATCGATGGGAGATAAAACTAATTGATTTTATCTTTCTGACAATAGATAAATTGCGAGCTGCAGAACTTAAAAAATTTTTAATACTATCTTCCTAATATCTTAAATAGCGTTGTAGTAAACCCAACATGAAATTGCCAATCAATTGCGTGATCATTTAAACCGGAATAATATGCCGCATCAATAACAAATGTCGGCGTAATTTTGTAAGATATCCCGGCATCAAATGTAAGTGGTGTATAATCTTTAACGTTTTCGCCAAAAACCTCCACATAAAAATTAAAAGGATTTTCAAAATTAGATCCGAGCGCAACTGCCCATAAAAACCCGGTATCAAGTGCATCGGCATTTATTCCAAAGAATCCCCCAAGAGTTGCATCAACTTGAAAATTATTACGCGGAAAAGAAAACGCCGAATAAATTGTCCCTCTAGTTATTGATTCTGGCAGAAAGTCCGCTCTGCCAACAAGAGCAATTGCCATTTCAGGAACGTTTAGTAATTGCCCTTTTAGTTGAACTCCAAAATCGCCAACACTTGTCTCGCTATTTCCAAAAAACTCGGAATGATTTACAATTCCCGACATAATAAATCCAAGTTCCACTTTTTTAATAGGAGTAATTTTTAAAAGAGCAGGAACACTCCAATAATCTTCTTGAGCGAACCAACCTAATTCAATTTCGGTGTAGCCATATTCTGTTATGTAAGCGTTATCCGCTGCCGAGGGACGCGTTGGGTTTGATGAAATTTCTTGTGAATATAAATATGTTGACATTAATGCCAAAAAGACAAAAAATTTTTTCATAATTCATTTCTAATGTTTGTTAATAAATATAACTATATATAAATACGATTTCTTTCTCAACTGCTGTATATCCATTTAACTTTTCTTATTTTTTAGGATATGTTTGTTTTATTTTAGCAATCTTTTAAGGTAACTATGGATTCGATTAAAAACTTCTTCTATCCCAAATCAATTTGTGTTGTTGGTGCATCGACTAAAGAGAAAAGTATTGGTTATGAATTACTTCACACGATTAGTAATTATGGTTACAAAGGAATTATCTATCCCGTTAATCCAAAAGCGGAAAGTGTGCTTGGCTATAAATGTTATAAATCAATTGAGGAAATTGACGAGAATATTGATCTCGGAATTGTTATCGTTCCTAAACAATTTGCCGAAGAATCTATTGATTCTCTTTTAGCAAAAGACGTTAAGTCTATAGTTTTAATTACTGCAGGATTTAAGGAAGTTGGAAAAGAAGGCGAAGAAGTAGAAAAAAGAATCACACAAAAAATAAAAAACGCCGGCGCTCGTTTAGTTGGTCCGAATTGTATGGGAGTTATAAACACTCTGGATTCTACAAAGCTTAACGCAACCTTTGTGGCGGAAAAACCGGAAACAGGCGGAACGGGATTTTTATCTCAAAGCGGTGCTCTCGGTGCTGCGGTTTTAAACTCACTTCGCGAAACCGATATAAAGTTTGCCCATTTTATAAGTGTCGGTAACAAAGCCGATATAAATGAAAATGATTTGCTTTTTTTCTGGCAATCTGACGAAAACATAAAAACAATTACAACTTATTTAGAAAGCTTTGTTGATGGCGAAAATTTTATAAAACCATTAATAACCGGCGAGGTTACCAAGCCGGTTATTGTTTTAAAAGCCGGTAAAACATCAAGCGGAATGAAAGCCGCATCTTCACATACCGGGGCATTGAGCAGCCGAGATCAAGTTGTAGAGTCGTTACTTCGTCAATTTGGAATTTTAAGAGTCGACAACATTAATGAGCTTTTTAATACCGCAAAAGGATTTGAAAATTTTCCGTTTCCTAAAGGGAATAAAATTGCGGTAATTACCAATGCGGGCGGGCCTGCGATTTTAACGGTCGATTCACTTGAAAAAGAAAACTTAGTACTCTCGGAATTTTCTAAATCAACAAAAGATAAATTGAGAGAAGTTGTTAATCCGGAAGGAAGTGTCGATAACCCCGTTGATTTATTGCCCGGCGCGACCGATGAAGTTTATAGACGAGTAAATGAAATCGTTGTTGAAGATGAAAATGTTGATGCGGTGATTTCTATTTTTGTTCAGCCTGTTATGGTAGAGCCTATGGCGGTTGTTGAATCGGTTAACGAAATTAAATCCGACAAACCGATTTTTCAAATTGATATGCCTCTTCCGGAATTTTGGGATGATTACAGAAAATTTTCAAAAAGGAAAATGCCTCTTTATCGCAATCCCGAAGATCCCGCTCCGGTTATTTATAATATGCTTTATTATTCTTTGGCTCAAGCCGGTCTAAAAGATCATCGTAAAGAATATGCTGATCAATTCGCTTTGCGTGGTAAAGGAAAGTTTAATTTTAAAAAAGGATTTATCTCACAAGAAGAAGTGATTGATATAACCAGTTACTACGAACTTCCGATTATTAAAAATATTTTGATCAAACCAAGTGAAATAGATAACATAAAAGATGACTCTTTTCCTCTGGTATTGAAAGGAATTAACCACGAAGTTATTCATAAATCAGAACTTGATGCAGTTAAGCTGAATATTAAAACAATCGCTGAACTAAAAGAAAAAGCTCAAGAGATAATTAATAATTTTAACAAGTATAAATTTGATGTAGAGCAATTTTTAATTCAGCCTTTTATTGAAATTAAACACGAAGTTTTACTCGGCGGTTTTCGTGATCCTTCATTCGGACCGATAATAATGTTCGGTACCGGCGGAAAATATGTTGAAGTAATTTGCGATACAGCAATACGCTCAGCGTACATGTCCGATAATGATTTAAATGAAATAATTGAAGAAACTGTTATCGGGAAAATATTAAAAGGTGTTCGCGGTGAAAAAGGAATTGACATTGACGAACTTAAACGAGTTATCCGCGCTTCGTCAAGAATGATGATAGAAAACGAAAACATTCTTGAGTTTGATTTAAATCCATTGATTATCTCAAATGATAATTCAATTCACGCGGTAGATGTTAGAATAAAGATTGGATAAAAAGATTTCATGTGAAATGCATTTCGCATGTTTATTGATAAAATTTAATGTCTTACAAAACGAAGGGCACTCAAATGGTGCCCTTTATTATAATCCATTCAAGTTAGCTACTTTAACAATAACATCTTCTTACTGTCTATATAATTTCCGGCAATTATTCGATAAATATACATTCCGCTTGAAAGAAATGAGCCATCGAAGTTGATAAAATAATAACCAGCGCTCTGATGTTCATTAATAAGTTCTACTACTTCCTTTCCAAGAATATCATATACAATTAATGACACATGTGAATCGCTCGGCAGTTGATATTTTATTATCGAACTCGGATTAAAGGGATTCGGATAGTTCTGTGATAGATCATAAATTTTAGGGATTGCGTCATATTCAGAACCATTTTTATACAACCAATCTTCTCCTTCTCCCCAGGCATTAATCACCTCAGACTGTGGTGATTGTAAATTGGATCTTCTTTGTTTATATGTATAATAGTAGAAGTCTGCTTCGTTAACTAAATGCCCAACTGGCCAATCTACAGAAAGATCTTCATAGTGTGTTCCTGTCATTTTAATTGGGTCTTCCCATTCGTCACCGACTTTTTTTCTTAGAAAAACTTCTAAATCGTCTGACTTGGGTTCATCCCAACTAACAACCGGATGACCGGAAAAACTTCTTGTTATATTAATAATTGGCGTTTCCGGCGGAGCCCAATCACTAATCGGATCAGAAAAAGTTGAGCGCTTTCCTTCTTTATCTCTGGCTTTAATTCTATAGTATATTTTTTTATCGTCACCATAATCAAAGACATTAATTCTAGGAGTCATGCTTGGTTGAATAGCATTAGTAACAAATTCGTAATCACTTAAATCCGGCTTCGGTCCGTTAACCGAAGCAACGGCTCGATAAACTTCCCATTCATCATGGTCATCATCCCAATAATCCGACCAATCCAAAAAGGCTCTCGCAGAAGTACTGCCGTTTGAACCATAAGTGTGCGTATGCCCAACTACACCAAATGGTTTAGAGGGTTTGCCTGCGTAAGCGTTATTATAATGCAGCTGAATTTTGTAAACGCCCAAACCATTTTTATTCTCTAATATTTCAACAGTAAACGGGTGGTTAACGCCGTTTGTTGAAGGCGGATTGCTGGTTGGTGAAAAAACATTGTTATATTTTTCGTCAAATGCATCATTGTAATCACCCCAAGCGGCATCTTTAATATATCCTCCCTCAATAAAACAGCCGTATATTTCTTGTTCACCATCACCATCGCTATCAAACTTGATTTGATAGTCCATTTCATCATTCCCAAAAAACGGATCAGGATGAAGCTTTGTCACTTTTAAAGTGGTTTCGTCAAAGTGCCATTTAAAATTACCATCGGCACATTCAACGTCCATATATTCTGGTAACATTTGATCACCACCTTTTACGTGATAGCTATAAATTCCTTGAGCACCGGCTAAATCGTAATCTTTAACTATTTTTTGTCTGTTTTCTAGAATGAAATATTCTATATCTGTATTTGGAAGTTTTATTTTAACAGCCTCATCTTCATTAAAATAATCTTGAAGTTCAAAAATCTCATCGTCTTCCTTAACTATATAATCGATCCATCCAAGTTTTTCTCTTTCCCACGCACACATTCCTCTTGAACTGTTCCAGACAGGGCTGTCACCCATTAAACTCAAATTTGCGAGTCCGAATTTTATATGGCCGGTGGTTCCGAATAATTTATGTCCAAATTCATGAGCCGCTTGAAATACCGAATAATCAAGGCCATTATGTGCGCCCCGCATTTGAACACCGGAACCGTATCCAAAGCCCCCGATTATTTTCTTTTGATCAACTACAGAATAATATCCGCCGGCCGGCAACCAAATAGAGCTATACCCCGTCCACTTCGATCCAAAAATTAATGAATTGGGAAAATCTCTATAAACAATAATCACTAAATCAACAATGTCGTCTGATCCGGGGGAGGTTCGAGTCCAGGTGTCAAATGGAGTAAAACTAAAGTTCGGATTTAAATCTAGTTTTTCCAAAACCTCATAGTTAATTTCATGTAAATATGTATAGTCGGCTGTCTTGTTGTTTGTAATTCACCAACTCAGGATAAATGGTGGCGTCTAGCACTAAACGCCCTCCCGACATTTCTTCAAAATATTGTGTTAGCCCTTTCCCCGGTCCGGCAAAATCATGCGCCCACTGGGGCAATGACATTATTTTATCATCTATATTGGTTGGCCAGCCCTCCGTGGAATTCCAATCATCTCTTAATTGCACAAAAATAACCAAGGTATTAATAGTGCCTTCCGAGGGTGCGTAAACACCGCCTCTATCATCAACACTTCTATAGAGTATCGGCCCCTCATCTTCACAAATAAAATCAATTCTTTGTGAAAAAGAGGATTGTGCTATTATTAATAAAACAATGAAGCTACGGATAATGTTATGCTTTTTCATTGTTCACCTCCGGTTATTTAAGTAGAATCATCTTTTTAATATCTCTATGTTTATCTGTTTCAAGAACATAGAAATATACTCCGCTTGATAAATTTTCTGCATTGAACTCAACCCTATAAACTCCCGGGTGTTTATATTGCTCAACTAGGGTTGTTACATATTCACCCAAGAAATTGTAAATCTTAAGATTTATATAAGTACTCTCGTCAATTGAAAAAGAAATAGTTGTTGTTGGGTTAAACGGGTTTGGGTAATTTTGAAATAGCACAAACTCGTTAAGAAGTTCACCCTCATCATTAATTGATGTAACGACTCCGTATTCTTCTCCATAAATTCTTGCCCCCGTTAATGTTTGTATATAAAAATCTCCGGTTATTTTGACCACCCCATATTTATCAGAAACATACTCGGTAATAGAGAGATCTAAATATTCTACTTCTCGAACAAGCACAGTATCTCCGAATACAGAATACCACTCAGGTTTTCTAACTTTGACGGTTGTCGGACCAAACCACACAATATTTTTCCAACCTTTATATGCAAATCGAAAAGAAGTATATTCATAAAACTCATCGGGCACCTCCAAGCTGTCCAACAACAGCTCTTCATGCACTATTGAATTTTCGTTCATGTCATCCAAGTCAAGCATATAACTTGCGTAACTTCCCCAATCAATTCTTTCCCAAAGAAAAAATTTTTCGTTTTCAAACCCGACATAATCCACTTTCTTGTAATAGGTCTTTCCGTTAACAACAGTATCTTTTTCTACATAACGAACATCTACTTCGTCACTATTTCCATCCAAAGTATACTGCCAAAGATTTCCCACCCAAAGCGGGTTCCAGTCAGGATCGGTTTGAAGATAATTTTCCATGAATTTCTCCGGTACCCCGTCAATTTTAATCAGAGTCTGAGAAAATATAGCTAGACTCATTACGAAAATTATACTGATGATTTTCATTTATATTTATACCTCTATGCGATAACAAGAATATAAATTTACGTTAGAATAAATAGGAGAATTGGAAGGAAACTGTTATATGGTGTATAATCTTTTCATGATAGATAGAAATTGTACCTCTCTAAAAGTATTAATATGACAAAATATTTATTAAAGTCAATCTATTTATTTGGAATGCTCGTTATATAAGTCAAGCCCGGAAATTATTACTGAGGTTAAGTGAAGTAACAAATTTTGTATATTTGTTTGAAATGAATCAAAAGTAAATGGGTGATTATGAAAATAGCTTTCGCGGCAAGTGAAGTGGTTCCTTTTGCAAAAACCGGTGGATTAGCCGATGTCTCAGGTGCTCTGCCGGTCGAGCTTGAAAAACTTGGTCATGATGTGAAGGTTTTTATGCCGAAGTATTATTCGGTTGACGAACACAAGTTTCATTTGGAATATCAATCCTGGGCAAGTCCTATGCCCATACGTGTTGCGGGAATTGTTCACGAGGTCCATCTCCATAAAAGCTATTTACCCGATTCAAAAGTCGAAATATATTTTATTGATTGTCCGTATTTTTTTCATCGGCATAATCTTTACACAAACGATCATGATGAGGATCAACGTTTTATTTGTTTTTCGAAAAGTGTAATTGAGGCATTACAAAGATTGCATTGGTCACCGGATATAGTTCACTGCAATGATTGGCAAACCGGATTGATTCCGCTTTATATAAAAGACAATTACAGTTGGGATAAAATGTTTGCAAACACGGCAACTGTGTTTACCGTTCATAACATTGGTTATCAAGGTAAGTTTCCTCAAAAGACTTTGTTCAATGCAGAAATAAAAGAAGATTTATTTTATCATGGCGGAAGAATTGAACACGACGGTCTCGTTAATTTTCTAAAAACCGGTTTATCCTTTGCCGATGTTATAAACACAGTAAGTGAAACCTATGCAAAAGAACTAATGACGCCCGAGTATTCCGCGGGAATGCATCATTTACTCCAATACAGAGAAAAAGATTTTTACGGAATTATTAATGGAATTGACTACTCAGTCTGGAATCCCGAAACTGATACGCTGATTCCCTTCCATTATTCAAAAGATGATCTTTCAGGTAAAGAGAAAAACAAGGAGGCTTTATTAAAAAAATTTAATATGCCTTACCAGGAAGGGATTCCGCTTATCGGAATCGTTTCTCGTTTGGCGATTCAAAAAGGATTTGATTTAATAGAAAAATCTCTTGCTGAATTAATGAGCTTCAATGCACAATGGATAATACTGGGAAGCGGCGAACAAAAATATGAAAATATGTTTCAAGCTCTTCATCAACAAATGCCGAATAAAGTCGGAGTTTACGTCGGTTATAATAATGACCTTGCTCATTTAATTGAAGCCGGCGCCGATATATTTTTAATGCCTTCGCATTATGAACCTTGTGGACTCAATCAAATTTATTCTCTTAAATACGGAACCGTCCCCGTCGTCAGAAAAACCGGCGGACTTGCCGATACAGTTCAAGATTGGAATGAGTATAATACTTACGGACTTGATACCGGAAATGGATTTTCATTCGACGATTATAAACCAGCAGCGATGGTACACGCCATCCAAAGAGCCTTGGGAGATTATCACAACAAACCCATCTGGAAAAAAATCCAGCAAAACGGAATGAACAAAGATTATTCATGGAGACATTCCGCAATCCAATACGAAGAACTCTATAAGAAGGCGCGTTCAAAACGTTAACTATTTCGCGATTAACAACCTCTTTGGACCAATCAAAAAAGATATTCGGGCGTAGTATCCTTTACATTCCTTCATAAAATTACTATCATTAATAAAAGAGACATTATTAACAAATAGAGGAGATTCATGAAGAAGGTAGTAATTTCGTTCACTTTTTTGCTTTTTTCTTTAACTATTCAGTCTCAAATCGTAGTTACGCAAACCGATATAGAAAACCACTTACAAATCGGTAACGGAATTTTAAATTATTCTGATACGATCGGAATAGACGTTGATATTGGAACACCCGGTGAAAATTCTTGGGATTTTGAAAATCACCCTTTCCATCTAGAGTTTGATGTAGATGTTGTTGATCCGGGGTCTACTCCGAAGGCTGATTTATTTTCGTCTGCAACACATGCGTTAATTACCAATTATGATGTTGGACAAAATGAGGCTACATCATATACCTACCTGATCATCGAAGATGGTAACTATGGTGAAGATGGTCTTTATTTCATAGCCGGGGTGTCCAGTTCTACGTCAGAAGTTACAATTGAAAATGATCCTCCTGGTAATATTTTACAGTTTCCGGTTAATTATCAAGATTCTTGGACGACCTCCCACACAAAAATCACCACCACAGAACTAAACGGTGTTCCGATTTCAAATACAGAGGCAGAAGAAACCTCGTCAAAATTGGTGGATGGTTATGGCACAATCGTGCTGCCGGACGGAACCACCGAAGAAACCCTGAGAATAAAGATTGAGGGAGAAAGAACCGTTAATGGTGATACCGAGGAAATCCTTTCGTTTATGTTTATTACACGCTCAGGCGCAAGTTTAACAGCGGTTGCCGACGATCCAAACGGATCGGATAACGGTGTAATTCAAACAGAACAAGTAAATTGGAATTATGGTAACGGTTCACCTTCTTCTGTTGATAAAATTGAAGAGCTTGCAAATGATTTTGTATTATCACAAAACTATCCGAATCCATTCAATCCAACAACAAATATTCAATACTCTATTCCAAAAGCTTCTCATGTTTCGCTAAAAGTATATGATGTTTTGGGCAACGAGGTTGCCACATTAGTAAATGAAAAACTTTCTTCGGGTGTTTATAACAGTAAGTTTGATGCATCAACTCTATCAAGCGGAATTTATTTTTATACTTTGGAAGCCGGAAACTTTGTTACCACAAAAAAGCTCTCTTTAATTAAGTAAATCACCCCATTCGTGCGAAGTGAACATTAACGGCACTGACATTTAAACACAGTGTCACTTCGCACAGCTTGATTTATCAGTTCTGTTTAGAGCAGTACTTAATGTCGGAATTTGTGCCCAATATCATTGAGGTATTCTCAAAAGAGATAATTAGATAAAATATCCTTTACATTTTGATTGAGATTACTTAAAATTGCTCATTCACTAATAATTAATCAAAAACGGAGGGCAACCGTGAAGAAATTTACATTTCTAATGTTTCTTATAGTTCTATTTCTTTCAACTCAAGCACAAGTCACAATTACTCAAGCTGATGTAGCCTCAACTCTTACTCTTGGCAAAACCGTTAAGACATATGCCGATACATTAAATACCAATGTAAATATCGGTGCAACCGGTCAAAGCAGCTGGGATTTCAGCGGGCATCCGCACCAATTAGAATTTGATGCCGAAAGCGTTAATCCGGGCTCATCTCCGGTCTCAGGAACATTTGGCTCAGCAAATTATGTAACTTATTCTCAGCCGACATTTGCGGGAGTTACATCAAACACCTGGGTACACCTTGGTCTAAGTGGAAACGCATACTCAGATTTGGGAACCTACACAGAGGCGGCTGCGGCTGGATTTACAACTAAAACGACCATTCAAATGAATCCTGCGGAAGTAATAATGCAGTTGCCATTAACTTTTGGAGCAAGTTGGTCACACACCGGGACAAGAGATGTTGATGTTGAGATTGTCGGGATTCCTTTCCCTCAGTCTTATACAGTTGATGTTTCAGTTACCAGAACCGTTGACGCATGGGGTACATTAATTATGCCCGATGGCAGATCGGTTAATGTTCTCAGAATTAAAATAGTAACCGAGCTAACGTCGAACGCAGGTGGCGTTCCGTCTTCTTCAACTGACCTGTCTTTTACATTTATTTCTCCTGACGGAAGCTCGCTGCACGTAAACGCTGTTGATGCAAATCAAGCTGATAACGGTGTTATATCTGTTAATCAAGTAGCATGGAATTACGGTAGTGGCGCAACAAGTGTTGAACAGCTAGAAGAGCTTGCAAATGATTTTTCATTAGCACAAAATTATCCGAATCCATTCAATCCAACAACAAACATTCAATACTCTATTCCAAAAGGTTCTCATGTTTCGTTAAAGGTATATGATGTTTTGGGCAACGAGGTTGCAACTTTAGTAAACGAAGATCTTTCATCGGGTGTTTATAATAGCAAGTTCGATGCATCAACTCTATCAAGCGGAATTTATTTCTATACCTTAAAGGCGGATAATTTTACCGCAACGAAAAAATTAATGCTGGTTAAATAGTCTTCTGAATTTTTTAGAGAATCCATCTTTCTTAAAGATGGATTCTCTTAATTCGATACATCTCTCAAAAACCTTTCTTATTTTTATCCGAATAATTTGAACAAAATATGAACCTTCTGAACAAAACAAAAACTCTTATAAAAAAATACTATCCGGGTGAAATTTCTTTTTTATTTATTCTTTTCGGAATGCTTCTCTCTCTTTTTTTATTTATTCAAATTGCTGATGCTGTTCATGATAAAGAAACACTTTCGATCGATAATAAAATTTTATTAATGTTCCGAGATTCGGATGATATTGCCAAACCAATTGGCCACGAAAGGGTTCAATATGTTGTTCGTGATATTACAGCTCTCGGAAGTTCAACTCTACTAACAATTATTACATTGATCGTTGTTATTTATCTTGGATTAAAGAGAGAAATACGCTCTATCATCTATGTGCTTTCTGCGGCAATTGGCGGCGGAATACTTGTGCAAATTTTGAAAGTTCTTTTCGCTCGTCCACGCCCGGAAATAGTGGGGCAACTTGTTACTGAGATCACGATGAGTTTTCCAAGCGGACATTCCGCAATGTCTGCTGTTGTTTATCTTTCTATTGCTGTATTAATTTCACGAATTGAGTCGTCATACAAGACCCGTGTTTTTATCATTACAACCGCGCTTACAATTTCTTTTATTGTCGGGCTAAGCAGAATCTATCTCGGAGTTCATTATCCAACAGATGTGCTTGCCGGATGGATGATCGGTTTGTTTTGGGCATTGCTGTGCTGGTTTGTTGCGACAATTATAGAAAAAAGAAATTGAATTTATTGTCGGCATATTATGTTACAATAATGACACAAAAAGGAAGGTTATGAAATTGCTGAATTTTCTAATTTTTATTTCGATTGTTCTCTTGGTTTATGTTTCTGTTAACTACTATATTTTTTCGCGCGGTTTGCAAGCTATTCCAAAAGATTCTCAGTTAAGAACATACTATATAATTCTGTTTATCCTTACTGCACTTACTTTTTGGGCAGGAAGAATACTTGAAAACTTTATGCTAAACTGGTTTACCGAGACTTTGGTTTGGATCGGCTCTTTCTGGCTTGCATTTATACTTTACTATTTTCTGTTTGCAGCTCTATTTGACCTATTGCGTTTACTAAATCATTTTATCGGAATTTTCCCTTCCGTTATTGTTCAAAATTATGAAAAAGTAAAACTGTTTAGTTTGCTTGGAGTAATAATAATTGCTTCAATCACAATTGTGTATGGGCATATAAACTTTCTTAACCCCGGCATTAGAAAATTTGAAATAACTCTTCCGAAAAAAGATGCGAAAATAAATTCATTGAATATCGTAATGGCTTCCGATATTCATCTCGGGACAATCGTTGGGAAAAAACAACTTGATAAGTTTGTTGAAATGGCAAATTCACTAAACCCTGATATAATTCTATTACCCGGCGATATTTTTGATGAAGATATTGGACCAATTATTAAAAACAATTTAGGCGATGATCTCAAAAGATTAAAAGCTAAGTACGGAGTTTATGCGGCAACCGGAAACCACGAATATATCGGTGGTGTTGAAGTTGCGGTTAAATACATGCAAGATCATGGCATAGATGTTATCAGAGATACCGCTGTTTTTATAGACAACAGCTTCTATATAGTTGGTAGGGAGGACAGAGACATAACTAGGTTTGCCGAAAAAAACAGAAAAGATTTGCTTGAAATTACAAACGGGCTCGATAAAAATTATCCGACAATCCTTTTAGAGCATCAACCCCGAGAGCTTATCGAATCACAAGAAAACGGAATTGACTTACAGCTTTCGGGACACACCCATCACGGGCAGCTTTGGCCGTTAAACTATATCACATCAATGATTTATGAGATAAGTTGGGGATATAAAAAGATTGGCAATACTCATTATTATGTCTCGAGTGGTTTTGCCGGATGGGGTCCGCCGGTTAGAACGGGAAGCAACACTGAACTAGTAAATATTTTAGTGCGCTTTGAATAGATAAAAACCTTCGGGATTTTAACAATCCCGAAGGTTAATAAATTATCGGAGAATCATCATTTTTTTTGTTTCTACAAAATTGCCCGAAGTCAATTTATAAAAGTAAACACCGCTGCTTAATTCGTTAGCATTAAAATCTATTTCGTAAGCTCCGCTTGAAAGCTCTTCGTTTAAAAGAGTTGTTATCTGTCTACCAAGTATATCATAAACTATTAATGTTGTGTTTGACGTTTCACGTTTCACGTTTGACGGTAATGAAAATTTGATTTTTGTCGTGGGGTTGAATGGATTCGGATAATTTTGCGATAGCGAAAATTCTAAAGGCAATTCCTCTTCCAGCTTTTCAACCGATGTTGGGATTAAACCGTAAGCAATACGACTATTTTTAATCGCTGTTCTTATTTCCTCCAGTGAATAGCCGCCTGCTATTGCAAAGGCAACGTTAACTCTTTCTCCTGATTGCAATGTATAAGGTCCACCAGAAACCGAGAAAGCAATATCGCCCGGTCCAAACTCAATTATAGTTGTTGCGCTTGCAATTGCCAGCCACTTCTCATCTTTGTCAAAGCCGTTAATAATATTTATACCACCGAAATTTCCTTCGTTTGACATAGCTCTATAGCCGTATTTTCCATCTGAAATTAAGGCGACACCAATGTGATCGTTAACTTTTCCGCTAGTCGGGTCTTGATCTAATGCATAACCAAAGTGATCTTCGAAATCCCATGCTGTATAATCATCGTCGAAGTCGTGTAAATCCAGATCGAGAAATAATCCTGCGTGAAATGTTCTAATTGTAGTATCTGAATTGTTTGTAAACCTGTATCGCAGAATTATAAACTTACTATATTCTTCCTGTGAAAAGCTGTAAGTAAAAAGTTCTGTTTGTATTCCTAAATTATCAGGAGCTGCGTTGTCATCGTTAAAGGTTGTGAATCCTTCATAATCCGCATGTTCACCCGGAATTGTAATACTGAATGGAATTACAGAATTAAAATCCCGACTCTTGTTTTGAAGATAAGTTGTATGAGCTGCGTCCATTACCATTTCGGGTGAACTTCCGTAAATTAAGGCTCCTTCAAACAATAGATTTGAACCGTTGTTAAATATTAGTCCGTCACCTTCCGTCGGCTGTTGACCGTAATCATTAAATCCAATATTTCCTTCACTCGCAATTGTTAATGAAATATCATTGCCTGCTTGGGTTAGATACGTTGTGTTAAATTTTGTTCTGATTAATTGGAAATCATTATAATCGCTACCATTGCTGTATTTTATAATAAGTTCGACATCTTGGTTGACCGGAATATTTTCTGAGACAAGAAAAGTAAATGGCGCGGTGAAGTTATTAGTTTCACCCAGCATTTCAAGTCCTGTTATGGTATAGGTGCCATGATTAACTAAAACAAAATCGCTTCTGCTTTCAAGTGTAACTTGAATATTAATAGCGGCATTAAGATAATTCTTAAATTTTAATCCAAGAGAAAAAGCTTCACCCGGTTCAGTTATTCCATTTCCGTTTGAAAGATCGGTATAAACAAATTCTTCGGCTCTTATCGAAATTGAGTTTGTGTTGCTAAGTGCTTTGAAAGCATTTATTCTTCCTGTTCCAAGATAATATTGATATGCCGGATTTAGATCATCTATATTGTCTGTGTTTACTCTTATTTGTTCCGCTATTTGAAGAGGAGTATAATTTGGAAACCTATGAATTAATAATCCGGCCAATCCAGCTGCTATCGGCGACGCAAGAGAAGTCCCGCTGGCATTTGCAGTATAAGTATCATTCTGCCAAGTTGAATACATTCCAAGTCCGGATGATCCTCCGGTTGCCGGGGCAACAACATCCACTGTTGAGCCATAATTCGAAGCCGAATATCTAATGTCGTTTGGATCCGTACCGCCAACAGAAAGAACGCCATCGTATGCGGAAGGATAGGACGGTTCTATTTTATTATCATTGTCTGAAGAAGAAACAATAAGGGAGCCAAGTGACGTAGCATATGTAATTGCATCCTGTAATGCTTGTGAATATGGACTTCCGCCCCAGCTACAATTTATTACATGCGCACCGTTGTTTGCCGCGTAAATAATCCCTTCTCGTCCATAAGCAATTATTCCGTTCCCTATACTTTCTTGCGATGTCTTTACCGGCATAATTTTGCAATTATAACCGATAGCCGCAATTCCAACTCCATTGTTTGTTACTGCGCTTGCAAAGCCTGCGACAAAGGTTCCATGTGTTGGTGCATCTTCCATCGGGTTGTTATCCGGCGTTCCGTTATTTCCGCCGAAGTCCCAACCTCGCACATCATCAATATAACCGTTATTATCATCATCTATTTCATTATCGGGAATTTCACCTGCATTAGTCCAAATACGTGCAGCGAGATCAGGATGATCCCAATCTACTCCTGTGTCATTAATTGCAATTACAATCTCTTGACTGCCTGTGCTTATATCCCAAGCTTGTGGTGCGGAAATTTTATTTAAATACCATTGTGTTCCGTCTAAAAATTTTGGATCGTTTGGTTCAAAACTGATTTCATAAACATACCACGGTTCGGCCCACTCAACTTCTGAAGAATTTGACAATTTTTTTGCGAGAGCTAAAGGATCGTATGGCGAAGAATACTCGATTATAAAAGTTCTGTTTAAATCAGAGTAATTTACGGCTTCTTCTTTAAGGTTAGCAGAAATTTTCTTCACTTCCACGGCGCTAATATTTTCAAGGTGTTTGATGCTCTTAGCGGGAAGCATAGAGTTTTTAAAAAACGTACTCTCACTGCTTTCTTTATATTTAACGATTATTTTATTAGCGAGATAAAGAACATCACCCTTTTGAATAACTTGATCTTGTGCGAAGATACATCCTATTACAAAAAGAAGAATTGCAATATATTTTTTCATGAATTCATCCGCTTAAATTTATAATGTGATATCACAAAAATGCTCTAATTATGCAAGAGTAAAAACTATTCACTTCTGAAAATTTCTCTTGTATTATATTCTATGTCGGGAATCAATTCGTCTCCCAACTCAACTTCAACTATTTCTTTTTCGGAATTAATTTCGACTGTAGCTATTTCATCACCGTTTTGCCAAACACGGGGAGAAACTTTTATTGTTTCATCGGAATTATCCTCATAATAAACTTTTAAAACTATTGAGAGCGGAAGTCCTCCGCTGTTTTTTACTTTAACATATTTATTGTCTTTTTCATTTACCAATTCTACTAAATCTAAATCCGGAGTAAGAAACTCAAAATACCATGCTTTCCAAAACCAAGTTAAATCTTCACCGGTTACTCTATTAAATGTAAAAAAGAAATCATACGGCGTTGGATGTTTTTCTTTCCATTCGTTCATGAAGGTTTGCATAGCGTTTAAAAACAACTCTTCTCCCAACAAATCTTGCAAAGCAGTTAATGAAGCTCCTGATCTAGTGTATGAAGCAACCCTATAATGTGAGCCTTTTAATAAGAACGATGGTGTCATTGGAGGAACTTCTACAATTTGTTCAAGCTGCCGCTGTTGTGTGGCATATCTTCTTCTTGCCGGTTCTTCATCACCAAGTCTTTTTTGTAGTTCTATAGGTGAAAACACCGCCCATCCTTCATCCATAAAGGCGTATCTTCTTTCATTAATTCCCATATAAAACGGCAAATATGTGTGAGCAAGTTCGTGAAGCGTTAAACCTACAGTTGCGGCATGTGTTCCGGCTTCTCCGTCGTTTATCATCATTGGAAACTCCATTCCGCCGCTTCCATTAAAAACTGATACGGCGGGATATGGAAACATAATTCCGGGCATTTCGAGAGAGTGGAATTTTACTCCCTCTCTTAAAATGTTTGTAACCTCCCGAAAATTTTTTGATTCCTTTTTATATCCAGCATCAACAAATATCTGTCTGTCTTTTATTTTAACTGTCGATGCATCCCACAAATAATTTTTACCAAGCGCAAATGCAAAATCCGGTGACGATTCTGCTTTATACTTCCAAGTGGAGAAATCTTCTTTTGTTACATCTTTATGCAAATCTTCTTCACTAACTATATTTACTATCTCTTCAGTATTTTTCGCTTTGTTATATCTTTCTAAATATTTTTCATTCAAAACGTCTTCGGGATTTTCGAGTATTCCGGTCGCCCAAACGAGATAATTTTTAGGCGCTGTAATTTCAACATCAAAACTTGCAACACCGCTGTACATTTCTGCTGTTCCGGAATATGTTATTTCATCCCATCCATGAATATCATCATATACGGCTATTTTAGGATACCAATACGCAATAAACATTGAAGTGTCCGAATAAGCGCCTGTTCTAATTGGTCTTATTGTGGGAATGGTGAAACTCCAATTAGTTTGAATTAACAACTCATCTCTGGGATTGAGCGGTTCTTCTAATTTAATTTTCATGTTTGTTGTTGATCTATTAATGCTTGCGCTTGTATCCGAAACGTCCAAGTCTTTTTCATTAACGGATAAAGATTTTATTGTTACTCCGTCATTAACAGCTTCTTTATTAAGCGGCCAATCTCTTATAGTTCCCTCTTTAAAAATATCCGGATATAAATGCATTACAATTTCTTTTAATGTATCCGGGCTATTGTTAACATATTTAACAGCTAGTTCTCCATTCAAAAGTTTTGTTTCAGGATCAACCGTTGTTTTTATTTTATACTTAGAATAATTGACCCAATAATTTTCTCCTGGCGACCCGTCAAATGATCTTGTGTTTTTTTCATACGCTTTTTGAATCGGCTGTGACATATAGAGCTTTTCAGATTGGGCGAAAAGCAGAGAGGATATAAGGAAAAAGAGAAATATTTTTTTCATAATTCCCGTTTAATTTTGTTTTTAAATAAAGGAAACCCCAAAGCGAAAATATAAAGAAAATCGTTTTGGGGTGTCGTTATTTTTATAAAGCCGGTTCGGCTGTTTTGATTTTTATTTTTTCAAAAGCTTGCTCTAAGTCTTCAATAATATCGTTCACGTTTTCAATACCGACCGATAGTCTTACTAATCCATCGGTTATTCCGGCTGCTTCACGCGCTTCTTTTCCCATTGAAAAGTGTGTCATACTTGCCGGATGTTGAATTAAGGATTCTACACCACCAAGACTTACCGCAAGCTGACAAAATTTAACATTATTCATTGCTGTTTCGCCTGCTTCCAGACCACCTTTTAATTCAAAGGTTATCATTCCTCCCGGAAGTTTATGTTGTTTTAAACCTATTTCATATTGTGGATGCGATTTAAGTCCGGGATATCTAACCCACTTAACTTTTGGGTGAGCTTCTAGAAACTCAGCAATCTTCATTGCGTTTTCTGTATGACGCTCCATTCTAATGGAAAGAGTTTTTAGACCACGATGAACTAGAAAAGAATTAAACGGATCTATTACGCCGCCAAGTTGATTCAATATTTTTCTAAAGTGAAGATATGTTTCTTCGTCTTTAACTATAATAATACCCCCAACAACGTCTGCGTGTCCGTTTAAAAATTTTGTTAAACTATGAACCACAACATCCGCTCCAAGAGTTAATGGTTTCTGTAATGCCGGACTCATGAACGTATTATCAACTACGACTTTTGCGCCATTTGCATGTGCAATTTTTGATACTTCTTCAATGTCAGAAATTTCCAAAGTTGGGTTGCCGGGGGTTTCAAGGTAAACAACTTTTGTATTTGGCTTAATCGAGTTTTTAATTTGTTCAAGATCAGCGCCTGAAACATACGTTGTTGTTATATCAAATCGACTTAAAACAGTGCTTAATAAAGTAACGGTTGGGCCGTAAACAGATTTTGAACATACCACGTGATCGCCAGCTCTTAACAAAGCCGCTAACGTTGTATGAATTGCCGCCATGCCGCTTGCGCAGCCAAGCGCTTTGTGTCCCTCTTCAAGATCGGCAATTGCGTCTTCCATTGCTTCTATTGTGGGATTTGACATTCGTGTGTAGATATACCCCTTTTCTTCTCCCTTAAACAAAGAGGCTCCGTGTGAAGTTGTCTCAAACTTGAATGTTGATGTTTGATAAATTGGAGGAACTACCGGTCCGTATTCATATTCTTTAATTCCTGAGTGGACACATTTAGATTCAAAGTGGGATTTTTTGTGTGACATTTTTTACCTGTAAGATTGTTTTAAAACGAAAAAGGCTGATTAATATAACCAGCCTTATCTATATTTTATTTTAGTTGTTCCTGCTCTTCTTCCTCGCTTACAACTCTAGCGATATCGGCAATATGATCTCCTTCGTTAAGTTTAATGAGTCGAACTCCCTGTGTGTTTCTTCCCATTACTCTAATGCTGCTTACCCCTTGTCTAATTACCATTCCTTTCACAGTCATTATCATAAGCTCGTCGTTATCGTTGACTTGCATTAAGGAAATCATCTGGCCTGTTTTATCGCCGGTTTTTACGGTAATAATTCCTTTACCGCCGCGTTTAGTTATTCTATAATCGTTGAGATCCGATCGCTTGCCATATCCCTTGTCTGTGGCGACAAGCAATGTGGTTGCGTGTTTTACAGCAACTCCTCCGATTACCTTATCATCTTTTCCCAACCTGATACCTCTTACACCGGTTGCAGTTCTTCCCATATCTCGAACATCATTTTCGTTAAAACGAATTGCCATTCCGTTGTGTGTACCAATAATTATATCTTGTGAACCATCTGTTACACGAACCTCAATTAATCTATCTCCCTTTGTGAGGTTAATTGCTTGAATACCGCCTCTTCTAACATTTGAATATGCACTGAGAGCGGTTTTCTTAACTGTTCCTTTTTCTGTGTACATCATTAAGAATTTATCGTCAGTAAATTCTTTTACCGAAATGAATGCCGTTATTAAATCATCCTTGTCTTTTTCTATAACATTTAACAACGATCTGCCTCTTGCGGCTCTACCGCCTTCAGGTATTTCGTGTACCTTTAGCCAATAACATTTACCTTTGTCGGTAAAGAACATAATGTAATGATGAGTTGAGGCAATAAACATATGTTCGATAAAGTCTTCATCTTTTGTCCCGGCACCTGTTACACCTTTTCCACCGCGGGACTGTTTTCTATAACCGCTTACCGGGAATCTTTTAATGAATCCTCCGTGGGATATAGTTACGACTACATCTTCTTCGGCGATAATATCTTCAATATCAAATTCTTTGAAATCGTGAACTATCTCTGTTCTTCTTTCGTCGCCGAATTTTTCTTTTACCTCAAGAAGTTCTTCTTTAATAATATTTTTCCGTTTCTTTTCGTCAGTTAAAATAGCTTTTAATCTTTCTATGAGTTTTATTGTTTCTTTATATTCATCTTCTATTTTCTTTCTTTCAAGGCCTGTTAACCGTTGCAATCTCATATCAAGAATAGCTTTTGCTTGAATAGCAGAAAGCTTAAACTTCTTCATCAAGTTTGCTTGTGCGGTGTTAACATCACGCGATTTTTTAATTGTTTCGATAACTTCATCAATGTTATCTAAAGCAATTATATATCCTTCCAGAATGTGTGCGCGTTTTTCTGCAGCTTCTAAATCGAATTTTGTTCTCTTTATAAGAACGTCCATTCTGTGGTCAAGAAAGTGCTGCATCATTTCTTGAAGGGTGAGAACTTTTGGTTGTCCGTTAACCAATGCAAGCATAATTACACCGAATGTTACCTGCATTTGTGTGTGCTTAAATAATTGGTTAAGAATAACAGCGGGTTGACCCGTTCTTTTTAGTTCTATTACTATCCTTAGTCCGTCTCTATCTGATTCATCTCGAATTGTTGAGATATCGTTTATTTTTCCTTCTCTAACCAAATCCGCAATTTTTTCGATTAAATTTGCTTTGTTAACCTGATACGGTATTTCTGTTATAATAATATTTTCGCGGTCATTTTTTTGAATTTCTATGTTGGCTTTTGCGCGAACAATTATACGCCCTCTTCCTGTTAAATAAGCTTCACGAACTCCTTCGTAACCATAAATAATCCCACCGGTTGGAAAGTCTGGTGCTTTAACAAATTTTACTAAGTCTTCGGTTTTGCAATTCGGTTTATCAATTAAATAAATCAACCCATCCACAACTTCCGCTAGATTATGAGGAGGGATATTTGTTGCCATTCCAACAGCAATTCCGCTTGAACCGTTTACTAACAAATTAGGAAGATAGGAAGGAAGTACCGTAGGTTCTTGAAGGGATTCATCGAAGTTCGGTACAAAATCGACTGTGTTTTTATCAAGATCGCGAAGCATTGTTTCTGCAATTTTAGCCATGCGCGCTTCCGTATAACGCATTGCCGCCGCAGAGTCACCGTCTACGGATCCAAAGTTGCCTTGTCCGTCTACCAATGGATAACGAAGTGAAAAATCCTGCACCATTCTAACCATTGTATCATAAACTGCGCTATCACCATGTGGGTGATATTTACCGAGAACTTCACCAACTATTCTAGCAGATTTTTTATATGGTTTATTGAATGCTACTCCAAGTTCTTGCATTCCGAACAAAACTCTTCTATGAACCGGCTTCAAACCATCCCGAACATCTGGCAAAGCGCGTGCAACAATAACCGACATCGCATAATCGATGTAAGATGATTTCATTTCTTCTTCTAGTGCAACCGGTGTAATTTTTTCAAACATTGTAGCCATTTATAAATTCTCTCTTAATTAACATTTAAATTATATATCCAGATTTGCATACTTCGCATGTTTCTCAATCCACGCTCTACGAGGTTCTACTTGATCTCCCATCAACGTCTCAAATATTTTATTTGTTTCAACTCCCTCAAGCGTTACTTGTAACAATGTTCTTGTTTCCGGATTCATTGTTGTTTCCCAAAGTTGTTCGGGATTCATCTCGCCTAAACCTTTGTAACGAGAAAGTGTAACTCCTTTTGGAGTTCCATCATCCGATAATTCAACCTCTTCAGGATTTTCTTTCTCTTTTCCGTTTGTTTTGAATCTTTTTAAAATTCTATCTCTTTCTGCATCGTCAAACGCGTAATGTTCTTCTTTTCCTTTTTTAATTTTATAAAGCGGTGGTTGAGCAATATAAACTCTTCCTGTTGCTATTAATTCTTTCATATGTCTATAAATGAATGTGAGAAGAAGCGTTCTAATATGGCTTCCGTCAACGTCGGCGTCGGTCATAATAATAACTTTGCCATAACGTGATTTTTCAGGGTCGAAATCAGGTCCTACTCCTGCACCAATTGCCGAAATCATTGCTCGAATTTCTGTGTTTTCCAAAATTTTATTAATCTTGGCTTTTTCCACGTTTAAAATTTTTCCTTTTATGGGAAGTATGGCTTGAAATCTTCTATCTCGACCTTGTTTTGCCGATCCGCCCGCGGAATCTCCCTCAACTATGTAAATTTCGCAATGTTCAGGATCGGTTATCGAACAGTCTGCAAGTTTACCGGGAAGATTCATTCCATCAAGCGCGTTTTTTCTTCTTACAAGGTCACGTGCTTTTCTAGCAGCTTCTCTTGCTTCTGCGGCACGCTTACATTTATCAATTATTTTTTTTCCAATGGATGGATTTTCTTCTAAGAACTCAGCCAACTTTTCACCAACCAATGTTTCGACAGCAGACTTAACTTCGCTGTTACCTAGCTTAGTTTTTGTTTGACCTTCAAACTGAGGCTCCATAACTTTAACCGATAATACCGCCGTTAAACCTTCTCTAAAATCATCGCCCGTTAAGGAAATTTTACTGTTTTCTTTTATAAGATTGTTTTTATATGCATAATTATTAAATGTTCTTGTCAATGCTGTTTTGAATCCAACAAGATGTGTTCCACCTTCTATTGTATTAATGTTATTAACATATGTGTGAAGATTTTCAGAATAGGCGTCGCTATATTCAAAAGCTATTTCAACAGGAACACCGTCTTTTTCACCTTCTATATAAATAGGTTTGTGAAACGGAGTTCTTGTTTCATCAAGATATTTTACAAATTCGACTATACCGCCTTTAAATCTGAATTTTTCCTCGAGATTTTCATTTTCATCTTTTATTGTAATCGTTACGGTTTTGTTTAAGTAGGCGAGCTCTCTCATTCTTTCGGCAAGGGTTTCGAAGTTGAATTTGGTTACTTTAAAAATTTCTTGGTCGGGTTTAAAAGTAACCGTTGTCCCGGTTTCATTCTTTTTTGTTTTGCCGATTTTTTTTACCGGAGCTTTTGGAATTCCTCTTTCATATTCTTGAAAATAAATTTCGCCATCTCGTTTAACTTCTACTTTACACCACTCTGACAAAGCGTTTACTACAGAAACGCCAACGCCATGCAGTCCGCCGGAAACTTTATAGGAATCTTTATCAAATTTTCCTCCGGCGTGAAGAACTGTCATTACAACCTCCAAAGCAGACCTTTTTTCAACAGGGTGAATGTCGATTGGGATGCCTCGTCCTTTATCTTCAACGGTTACACTACCGTCTTTGTTAATGGTAACATTAATTGTATCGTTATAGCCACCAAGAGCTTCATCAATACTATTATCAACCACTTCGTTAACTAAGTGATGAAGTCCTCTCGCACTAACATCTCCGATATACATTGCCGGTCTTTTTCTTACTGCTTCCAGACCTTTTAATATATTTATATTTTTAGCGGTGTAGTTCTTTAAATCATTACCGTTTGCCACTGATTCACCTATTCATTAATTGCCTAAATAAATTTTATGTTTTTAATTACTTTATCACCTAAAAACTTATTGATCTTAGCTATCATTGCTTCTTTGTGAAGATTTAATTCGCTTCTCCAAACAGAATTTTCAGCATGAATAAAAAGAATATTTCCTTCAAACTTTTTTGCTACCGCCACATTTTTTAATTCGGGAAATACTTTATGAAATTCATCAACAATTGTATAACCCTCAACCGCGGTTCTAAATTTTTCAAAAGTTTTTTCTTTATTTAATATATCTGAGAAGCTTTTATAGTTGTTCATAACTTATTGTGCCGTTATCAACTTTTATAACTAAATCGCCATTACCGTTATATAATTTTTCCAATCGTCCGAAGTCAGTCATAGTGATAAATGCTTGACCTATTTCATTTAAGTAATCACTAATTTTTTGCGCGCGATAAGTGTCTAATTCGCCAAAGACATCATCCATCAGAAAGATGGGTGTAATGCCTTGTTTTTCTTTTATATAAAAAAACTCACCGAATCTTAACGCTATTTGAAATGTTTTATGCTGTCCCTGCGATCCGTATTTCCTTAATTCCATTCCGTTTATAGTAAAAAGAAAATCATCTCTGTGCGGACCTATTAGATTTGCAGCTCTTCGTATTTCGTTTTCTTGTTCTTGTTTTAATAGTTCGCTGAATCTTTCGGAAATATTTTCCAAACTTATATTGTTATCAAAAAACAGATATTCAATGCCAGGTGTTTCTTTACTGCCCATTATTTTAGAATATGACTCTTTTAAGAAATATTCATATTCATTGCAGAAGTTTATTCTATGTTTAATTAATTCACTTCCGTTTTTAACAAGAGATTCCGACCAAGCTTCCAGCTGCATTAATAAAGAGTGATCGTAACGCTCTCTAATTTCAGATAAAAGTTGAGAACGCTGTTTAAGTGTTTTATTATAATCTAAAAGAATTCTTAGATACGTTTCGCTCGATTGAGAGATAACTGAGTCAATAAATTTTCTTCTTTCGCCCGGACTCCCCATTGTAATTGCATGATCCAATTGAACCAACGTAACCACTGGAAACTTACCTATTAAGTCAGATGCTCTAGTAACAGATTTTTCATCTAGAAGTGTGTTTTTCCGGTTAGTTTCTTTTGAGAAGAGAAGTTGAACTTTGTTTTCAACCTTTTCTTTGAACCGCCCTTTAATCTCGAAATTATCTTTATTAAAAGAAACTACTTCTTTATCTAAGGCTTGGTTTAGGTTTTTGGTTGTGCATAAATAATAAATAGATTCCAAAATTGTTGTTTTTCCTTGTCCGTTGCCGCCTACTATATAATTCAATCTGTCAGAAAATTTAAGAACTGTGTTCGTATGTAACCTAAAGTTTACCAGCTCAAGATGTTTCAAAACCATTATTAATTATTTAACCTAACCGGCATTAATAACATCATTAATTCTTCGTTCTCTTTTTTCTTATCCGGTACAACTATAACCGCTTTAGTTGGCGAATGAAGTTTGAAAATAATTTCTTCTTCATCATCCAAATGATTTAGAATATCGTTTACATACGCGGAATTAAAACCTATTTCTATCGAGTCGCCTGAATATTTGCATTCAATATTTTCGTTACCGGATGCCCCTAAATCCAAATCTTCTGCGGATATTTCTAAGTTATTATTTGAAATAGAAAACTTAACTCTTCTTGTGTTGGATGTTGAGAATAACATCATTCTTTTGATTGCATTGTGTAATTCTTTTGTTTTGAGTTTAAGTTCAAACTCGTTTTCTAATGGAATCACACTTTGATAATCAGGGTATTTTTGCCCGATTAATCTTGTAATTAATTCCATATCATTTAAAGTAAACGACATATGAGTTTTACTCATAAAAATTTTCACATCCTTAGAATCAAGTACTTTCAAGAGAACTGAAACAGCTCTTTCCGGAACAATGTACTGTTCCACTTTATCATATTTAATTTTCTTATTGAGAAGGTTTGAGAGTCTATGACCATCGGTTGCAACTACTTTTAATCCATTTTCTTCAAAATCAAAAAGAGTTCCCATCATAGCCGGACGCATTTCTTCTTTGCTCATTGCAAAAGATGTTTTTTCAAAAGCGTACCGTAAATCATCGCCTTTCAATGTTATTTGTGAAACATCCTCTCCGCCGTTTGCCGGGAAAACAGGAATATCCGGAAACTCTTTTGGATCAATATAACTTAGAGTGTATTTTCCGTTATCTGTCTTTAAATTAATTTTCCCTTTATCTCCTGTAGTAAATACAATTGTTGTTTCTTTTAATGATCTAACAACATCATAAAGAAGTTTAGCAGGCACAACAGCTTCAAAATTTTCTTCAGCAACAACATTTAGAGAGGACTTTAATGATATCTCTAAATCTGTTGCGTGAATTGTTAATTTACCTTCTTTTATTTCTAACAAAAAATTCTCTAAGATAGGCATCGGAGTTCTTGTCGGAACTGCAGGGATAATCTTGGTAAGTAGTTTTTCTAGCTCTTTGCTGTTGACCTTAAATTCCATTTTTCCGCTCCAAATTAAAACCCAAATATATCAAAATAGACGCTATAATTCAATTTAAGAATGCTTATCAACAATTACCCAGACACTATATTTATTAATGTTTTATAGATATATAAAGTAATAATAAATACAAGGATGTGAATTTGTTAATAACTGGTGAATGCTTTGTTTTTAAGCTGAATAGTGGCTAAGTAAATTCTAAATAATGTGGATAAAATATTTATATCAAAAAGGTAATTCACAACCCAAAAATAAGTCATATTTATTAACAAGTTAATACCAATACACTAACAACTTATCAACATAAAAAACGAGAAAAATTTTTTGAAAAATACAGGTTGAGTTTAAATGCTCATCTCAATTTTGTTTTTTAATTCATCAATAGATTGTTTTAATTGTTTGTCAACTAAAAGCAATTGCTCTATTGTATTATGAGCGTGAATTACTGTAGAGTGGTCTCTTCCGCCGAAATGCAAACCTATTGTTTTAAGAGAAGATTTTGTGAGAATTTTTGAGAGATACATTGCAACTTGTCTGGCGATAACGACTTCTTTTTTTCTATTTTTCTCACGGACTCTATTTTCATCAACACCAAAATGTTTACATACGTTATTGGTGATAAACTCAATTGAAATGTTTACTTGACGTTTGGTAGAAATTTCTTTTACTGTTTTTTTGGTCAGTTCGAAATCTATTTCTTTTCCATTTAAAGAGGAATTTGCAAGCAGTTTTATTAAACAACCCTCTAGTTCTCTAATATTTGAGGTGATGTTGTGAGCAATGTATTCTAATATTTCATTCGGTAAGTTAATTCCAAAACTGTTGCTTTTGTTTTTAAGAATAGCAATACGAGTTTCAAAATCCGGAGGTTGAACGTCGGTAGTTAATCCCCAAGAAAAACGAGAGATTAGTCTTTCGTTTAATCCTTTTAGTTCTTTTGGTGGTTTGTCGCTGGATAGAATTATTTGTTTGCCTGACTGATGAAGCGTATTAAAAATATGAAAGAATAAATCTTGAGTTTTTTCTTTTCCTATTAGAAACTGAATATCATCAATTATTAAGCAATCCATAGATTTATAACGGTTGGAAAATTCATTAACGCTATTTGATTGAATTGCTTCAACAAACTCAACAGTAAATAAATCTGAAGAAAGATATATAACTTTTTTATTGGGATAATATTCTAAAATTTTATTTCCAATGGCCTGAATCAAGTGAGTTTTACCTAAACCGACACCTCCATAAATAAAAAGAGGATTAAAAGAAGTCTCGCCGGGGTTTTCGCCTACCGCGTAGGCAGCAGCTCTCGCAAGTTGATTGCCCTCGCCTTTTATAAAATTTTCAAAGCGATATCTTGGATTTAGATATGTTTCAATGTGTTCGTCATTCGCTTCTTCGTTAGAGACGGCCTTCTCAACAAGAACCTTTTCTTTTTTTTCACTATTAATTATGGTATTATACTCATCTTCGTTCTTTTTATCGTCTAAAACAGAATAAATTAATTTCCCATTTGAACCTAAAACCTCAACTATTGTTTTCGAGATTAATGTATTGTAATGCTCGTCTATCCACTCAATAAAAAAACCGTTTGGTACTTGAACGCGAAGAGTGTTTTCCGATAGGTCAATGGGTTTTATAGGAAGAAACCATGTGTTGTAAGTAATATGAGGAACGTTTTCTTTAATTATAGATAAGCACTCTTTCCATGCAACGGTGCAATCGGTATAGATGTTGATGTTTTTTAGGCTGGGTTTAAAATTAAGTTTATCCACAATTATTAAATCGAAAAAGAAATTGAAAAATTAGAACAATTATTTAAATATTTATAACAAACATACGTTTATCAACAAGATGTTAACATTAATTAAATCAGGTAAGTCATTAGATTTTAACGACTTGTAAAGCGGGTTTTTAGAATTACCCACAAAACCAAAATTTAACAGAGAACAAAGGTTAATAAAGTTTATGCGTGAAACGTTTCACAGAAACAAGTTGTCAACAAGTTATCAACAAGCCCGCAGCGCATCTTTCGCGAGTCAATAATATGACTTTGATAGCTTATGCGCAAATTAATTCTTAGATGTTTTGATAAGTTGTTAATTGTAAATAAAATAAAATTTTTATATGAAGAAAATTCTTTAGCTTATCATAAATTTGCATAACACAAAATAACTTTTTGAACGAGGAATAAAAATAGAATGAAAAATATTTTAATCGTATTTGTTGGTGGAACGTTCTCAATGAAGATAGATGAAGAAACCGGAGGAGCCATTCCGTTTTTTCATGGCGATCAATTGCTCGAAATGATTCCGGAGGCAAAAGAGCTTGCGCAAATTTCTATATATGATTTTGGGATGTATCCCGGCCCCCATATGACGCCGGAATTGATGTTAGAGCTTTCCAAAGAAGTGCGAGAAAGAATTATTCAAGAAAATATAGACGGTGTTATTATAACTCACGGAACAGACACGTTAGAAGAGACGGCATATCTTCTTGATTTAACAATAAAAACGGACAAACCGATTGTTGTAATTGGCGCAATGAAGACCTCTTCCGAAGCTGATTGGGACGGACCAAAAAATTTACTTGATGCAATGAGGATAATTAATTCACCAAACAGTTATGGAATGGGAGTGCTTGTATGTCTTAATGGTGAAATAAATGCTGCAAGCGAAGTAACAAAAACACACACAGAAGATATTGAAACTTTTCATAGTTTGGATTTTGGGGCACTTGGATTTATAGATAGAGGAAGAGTAATTTTTAACAGAACACCAAGAAAATTGGAAACAATAGAAACAGAAAAAATAAACTCAAACGTTGATCTTATAAAAGTTCATGCCGGCATGGGGGAAAAGTTTTTTAAGTTTTCAGCAGATTCAGGTGTTGACGGAATAGTCATCGAGGCAATGGGAGTGGGTAATGTTCCGCCAACAACATTTGAGGGAATTAAATACGCAGTTGAAAAAGGAATCCCGGTGGTTTTAACCTCACGATGTCCCTCCGGTGAAACGCTCGATATTTATAGTTATCCAGGCGCAGGAAAATGGTTAAAAAAATTAGGAGTAATTTTCACCGATTATTTGAACGGACAGAAAGCAAGAATAAAATTGATGCTTTGTCTTGGTTTAACTAAAGACATAAATAAACTTCGAGAATTAATAGAAGAGTAAATTGGAAAACATAAAACCATGGATAGGCTCAATTGCTCTGTTGCCAATATCTATTTGGCTTACAATAAATGCCGGCGATTTTATATTTATTTTAGATCACTTTAATCTGCTTATTCACGAAGGTGGACACGGAATATTCAGTTTATTTGGAAGCTTCGTTTATACTCTTGGCGGAACACTAATGCAAATTATACTACCGCTGCTTTTTGTTTATTTTTTTATGTCTCACCGAAAAAATTTTGGTACACAAATTTCATTTGTTTGGCTGGGACAAAATTTAATGAACATCAGCGTTTATGTTGCCGACGCACAAGAAAGAAACCTTCCTCTTCTCGGAGGAAACAAAGTTTATCATGATTGGTATTTTCTTTTGGGAAGAGTAGGTCTATTAGAATACGATAATCATATAGCGATAGGATTTTATTTTCTGGGAATTGTTTTTTTCATTTTAGCCTTATTGATTCCGCTATTAATAAAGGAATACAAAGAAGCAAATATTGAGTTAAATCTCTAAAAAACTGTGGCAAATCAAAAGAGAAATTCCTAAACTTAGATCGCTAGTCTGCTAATAAGAACACATCAACAAATAGGGGGAATTATGAATCCGGTCGGTTGGTTTGAAATACCTGCATCAGAGATAAATGAATCGAAATCATTTTACGATTTTATTTTTGATATCGAGATTCAAATTAATGATTTCGATGGACTTATAATGGGTTGGTTTCCGTTTGATCACGAAAAACCCGGTTGTTCCGGGGCGTTGGTTCAAAACGAAGGATATACACCGTCTCACGAAGGAACGATGGTTTACTTTTCGGTTGAGGATATTGAAACCACTCTCGAAAAAGTAAAAGAGAAAGGCGGAAAAGTTATAACCGAAAAAATGAGTATCGGCGAATATGGATTCGTCGGACATTTTGAAGATATTGCAGGTAATAGAGTAGGACTTCACTCAATGAAATAAATTTTATTTGTAGAGACACAGCAAGGCTGTGTCTCTACGGTAAACTTAATTCTTCTCTAAAATTATTTGTTTGTTATAAGGATCAATCGTAAAAACAAAACTGTTTATAAAATCGGGACCAATATCACCAGCCGCAGCTAAACCGCAGGCTAAATTACCCAAAACAAAATTGGATTCAAGTCCGCCGGAAACTGTGTAAGTAAAGTCACCGACTTTAATTTCCGCATCAAGTTTTGTAACGGGGTAATCTTCGCCTTTCCATTTTACAAAACCCTCATAAGTAGAAATTCCCAATCTTCTTGTAGCAAGAGAGTTAAAGTTTACATCACGCGAACCGGTTTCTAACATCATCTCTATTTTCTTTCCGTTCACTTCGCAAGGAATGAACATCCATCCTTTTCTTACTTTATATGGTACTTTGGTGTGATTCTCTTCGGGCAAATTGCTTATATAATCTTCTAAAGATTCTCTGTTATGAATTAAGACAACCTCTTCTTTTGAATTAATGGTGATAGCGGAATTAAATAATAAAGGAGAAAAGACGCCATCTGCTAAAGTCAAGCCGCCCTCAAAATACTCTACAAGGAAATCATCAACACGAGGAATTTTTAAATTAATCAGTTTTCCAATTACATCAGCCGGCTCACTCATATAATTATATTGAATTCCCTTTTCGATGTCATAAATTTGATTCCCTTCCAAACTATCACCCAGCGATTTATTATGTATGCTGAAACCGTATCCGTTTGTACCGGTATCAAAACCCATTTTTAGAGTTATACCGTTTTCAGTAACAAATTGCATTCCGGGCTGGGCCCCGCACTGCTCGTACTTAACTGCGAATGATGAATCTAAACTGTAATGAATGTTTCTGTCTTGCAAGAAGGAAAGCCGATTGAAATCCTTTTCCATTTTGTAGATCGATTCATTCCGCAGCATTGTTAAGTATTTCAATGCTGTTTTATAATCTCGATCATAAGAATGATAATAAATTGCTAGTAGAGGAAGATATTTAAGAGGTGTTATTTCTCTAATTTCGCTTAGAGTTTTTTCAGCATTTTCAAAATCACCGTTATCTAATTTAACGATCCAGTCTAATAATTTTAATTCACTAATAGTAGGAAACTCTTCCAATTTTGTGTTTAATCGTTTTCTTGCACTATATTCACCGATCATAACGTCGACATGTAATTTCAATAAATCAGCATAAAACTCACCGTTATTGTTTTTTAACTTGTCAATTACATCATAAACTTTAATGTTGCCGTAATTGACGAGTATAGTACCATAAAAATATTTTAAATAATTGTTTTTCGGATATACCTTCATCAACGAATCAATCTTGGTAATTGCAAAACGAATATCACCCATGTTTAATGCAGATTCGGTTTCTGCATCTAGCTGAAGTTCTTCAGTATTCGATTTTTCATAACAAGAAGTTGCAAGTAAATTAAAAGAGAGCAAAAATAAAGCAGCAATGATTCTTAAATACATTTTCAAATCCCCCCGGATTATTATTAAAGCAAGATTAGTCTTTTGACGAAAAGGACAACGTGTTTGTTTTTGAAGATTCCCAAATTCTTTATACATAAGTGAAATCTTTTTGGTTATTTTTAAAATGAATAATGAAATGAGAGAATAGAAAATGAATAAGTACCGCGGCATGTCTCCTGAAGAATCAATCAAAGCTGTAACAATAGAAATTATCGAACGTGCAATTAAGCTCGGTAAGAAACAGAACCGTGAAATTTTCATTAGTAAAACATCCGGCGGAAAAGGAACAAGTGTTTTCGAATTAAATCCTAAAACAAAAGAAGGAAAAGAAAATCTAGAGAAATTTTTAACTCCGGTTAGGAGACATTATACGTTTAGCGGTCTCGGTTCCCCTGAAGAAAAAAACGCAATCAATTGGCGCGTGCTTAATCTACCGTTTAGAAGAAGATTACTTTTGCAGTTTCAAGTCGCGGCAACATTTTTTATGAAAGGAATTCCGTTCAAAAATAAATTTTACCGATGGATGGGTGCACATATCGGTAAAGGCGCTGAAATTATGCAGCTTGTTTGGCTCGATCATTTTAGACCCGAATTAATTTACATTGGTGAAAATACAGTTCTCGGAGCATTTACAAGATTAACCGTTCATGCTTACGAGGGCGCCGGAAAATTTAGATATGGATTAATTACAATCGGTAAAAATTGTATGATTGGCGCCGGAACCGGAATGGGTCCAATAGATATTGAGGACAACTCACGCACACTTCCCGGGGCAACTCTCTCACCATATCTTTCAAAGATTAAATCCGGTTCTGTAGTTGGTTGGGATCCACCGAATGTGAAAGAACCGAAAGAAGAACAAGATCAAATTATACCATAAGCTTTTTTTACTCAATCTTAGCAGAACAAAAAGCTTAATTCCCATAAACGAACAAATCAAAAGACAAAACGTCTCAATAAATACTGAAAAATTTGTAAATTAAAAGGAATAATTACTGTGAGTGCAATGAGTGATGCAATTCAAATAAAAAACACTCTATGCTTAGCCGTGTTGCCGTTCGATAATTTGACTGGTGACATTGAGAAGGATTATTTTTCGCGCGGTTTTGTAGAAGATCTAATCACAGACCTATCCCGGTTTCCATCACTGCAAATTATTTCATCACACACATCGCTCTCGGAAAAACTTATTCCTGATAAAACTTCTGCCGAAAAATATAATGTCAATTATTTTTTAAAGGGAAATTTAAGACAAATCTCCGGGACGATTCGCATCAACACTCAACTCTTCGATCCGGTCAATCAAGCCGTGTTATGGGCGGAAAGATATGATGCTCCGGTCGAAAATGTTTTTGAAATACACGACAGTATAATAGAAAAAGTTGTAAGCGCACTTTCAATTTTAATTGATGAAAAAAGATTAGCAGAGATTCGCAAGAAAGAAATAACACAACTTGAAGCATATGATTGTTGGCTTCGCGGTTATGAATATTTGAGAAGAGGCTCTCTCAAGGATGATGAGAAAGCTCGGGAGTTTTTTAATCGAGCGCTTGAAATAGACCCGCACTATGCAAGAGCGTATGCCGGACTTTCGCTTTCGTATTTTAATGAGTGGACTTGTCAATTTTGGGATCGCTGGCAAGATACTTTGACTTCGGCTTATAACTATGCAGAGAAAGCGAATCAATATGGTTCAAACGATCATTTGGTGCAGATGATTTTGGGAAGAGTATTACTTTACAGAAGAGATTTTGATGCAGCAGAAAAATTCATCAATAAAGCACTCGATCTTAATCCTAACGATGCCGATGCTTTAGTTCAATTAGCTAACAGCAAAGCCCTTTTAGGTGAGACAAAAACCGCAGTTGAACTGTTTAATAAAGCGGTTAGATTAAATCCGTTTCATCCTCAATGGTATAATTTGTACGGAGCAATTTGTCATTTTGCTGCCGAAGATTATGGCACGTCAATAAAGTTAGCCGAACAAATTCCACCGATTATGTGGGTTGATTTGCCTGCATATCTTTCCGCAGCAAATACTTACGAAGGCAATTCTGAAAAAGCGTCATACTATATAAAGCTATACTTAAAAAACTTTGTTGAAAAAATCACATATGGAAGAGAACCTTTGCCCGGAGAAGCTTTTGATTGGGTGGTGGCGGTTAATCCTTACAAATATGAAAAAGACATTCAACGATTAATGAATGGATTAGAAAAAGCCGGACTCGCTCAAAACGAGAAAGGAACTAATTATTCGTTGATTGAAAAAAGAATTAACAATGAAAGCAGGCAAAACGTATTTAAGAGATCGGAAAGCTTTTGGGTTATCTCGTTTAATAATCTTACGGTACAATTACCAGAGATGAAAGGGTTCCTCGATATTGTAAAACTTATAGATAATCCAGAAAAGGAAATTCACTGTTCTGATTTAATGGGAAGTATTACAAGCACTGATCGTGGAGTTGAAGCAATCGATGAAAAAGCAAAAAGAAAGTATTACGCAAAAATAAACGAACTTCAGGATGAGCTACGTGAAGCTGAAGAAATGAACGATATCGGAAGAGCCGACTTGATCACCAACGAGTTGAATCAAATATTAGATCATCTTTCCCAGTCAACAGGCCTGAAAGGAAGAGCACGCAAACTAGCCGATCCTTCGGATAGGGCAAGAGCTGCAGTTACGCTTAGAATAAAAAGCGCAATTCAAAAAATTGAAAACGTACACCCTTCGCTTGCAAAACATTTCCAAAATAATATTAAAACTGGAACGTTTTGTGTCTACTCACCGGAGAATTCCGTTCAGTGGGAGTTGTAAAATTAATAGTTTGTTGTGAACAAACCATCAGTTTAGGGATCTATTCAGAACAGAAGAATAAAGGGTAAAAATGGAACGCAGATAACACAGAAAAAACAGATAAACACAGATTTTTATCTGTGTGAATCCATAGTTTCAGTGTGATCAGTGTTCCATTAACACTTTAGTTGAAGCATTGCTTTTTCAGAGAAGAGACCGCTGGATGAGTTCTTGCAAATTAGAGGGATATGCAATGCTCCCTTAATCTGACTGTATATTAATCCACCCAAAATATTTCCTTACACCCCGCTTTACAATGTAAGCCGACATCTTACGCCTTATAGGTAGAAACAAAAATATTGAGGAAGAGATGGAAGCGGTTTCATTAGAAAGAGAATTTATAAAACAACTTGAAAATCAAGAAGCGCAATATTGGAGCGATTACTATATATGTTGCAAATCTCCAATACAGGAAAAACTTGGTGTCTCAATGAATATAATCAACGGAGCATTTTGTTTTGCTATTGCCAAAACCGACCGGCTTGCATTTAATCGCGTGTTGGGTATTGGACTTGAGTACGAAATAACCGACCAGCAATTAAAAGAAATTATAAATTTTTATAAACAAGTCGGGACAAACAGATTTATGATTCAAGTCAGTCCTGCCGCTTTTCCCGAAAATAATGAAGAGCTATTGCTGCGCAATGGGTTCATTCGGTATAATCAATGGGCAAAATCATATAAAAAATTGGTAAACGAAATTGAGATTCCCAAAGCCAAGCTAAACCTAGAAAATTTAGAACTTTCAAACATAGAAGAATTTGAAAACGTTATAAAGCTCGCGTTTGAGTTCGAATATGATTCTCATTTATTGATAAGCAGAACTTACAAGAAGCCGGGATGGAAACATTACCTTGCAAGAGAAAATGGTAAAGCGATTGCGGCTGCTTCTATGTTTTTCTGCGGTAAAGTTGCATCGCTTGCAATAGGCGGAACCATTCCCGAAGCCCGTGGCAAAGGGGCTCAAAGTTTATTGATTGCACAACGGCTAAACGATGCTTACAGAACCGGTTGTGAATATGTAGTCGTTGAGACTTCGGAAGATTTGCCGGATAAACCTTCACAGTCTTACAGAAACATAATTAAAGCCGGATTCGAAACGGCTTATTTGAGACCAAACTATGTTTATAATTTTTAATTGGAGGAACGATGAACACGATTCAACAAATAGCGAAATACTTTTTCAAATTAATAATTCTTGGAAGCCTATTCTTTATGAAAGTAGAATCGGCAGAAATTAAAACAGATATATTCGAAGAGAAAATCGAAATAGTTAACGGACTTAAAGTTAACTACAGGATTGCCGGAAATGGTCTCGCCTTGTTGTTTCTTCACGGGTATACGCTAAGCGGAAAGCTGTGGGATCCGTTCATAGAAAAACTTTCGCAAAACTTTACTGTAATAATCCCGGATTTACCTGGCCACGGAAAATCCGACGAAGTAAAAGGCAAATATACTTTTGAAAAGTTTGCCGAAGTGATGATCGGTTTATTAGATCAACTTGATGTTAGCGAAGTTAATGTGGTAGGACACAGCGGTGGAGGAATGACGATATTGAATATGGTTAAACAAAAACCGGGACTCGTTAAAACAATGACCTTGATTGGCTGCGCTCATAAATTCACGAAAGAAGGAATAGAATTTACAAAGCATGACACTTTTGAAAATTTAAGCGAGGAATTGAAAGTTTTTTATAGAGAAATTCATCCAAACGGAGATACACAAACCAAAAAATTATTTGACCAAATGTTTCCACTACTATTGGCATATAATAATTTCGATATCTACTCAAAGGAATTAGAAGAATCAGAAACCAGATCTTTAATCATAATGGGAGATAAAGATTATTACTTCAAACCCGAATACGCTGTTGAAATGTTCAACGCTCTTCCAAATTCACAACTGTGGATAGTTCCAAATCAAGGGCATCTTCCTTTTAGAGAAGACTGGGGTGGCTCCGAAGCAGTAGAAAGAATTTTTGTTGATGAAATAGAAAAAATTATTAACAGTAACAAACCATCAGTCAATCTTGGATTGAATTAAAAAACAAGTATTATAAATTAAAGGAGAATTTACAATGTGTTTAGTTCATCAAATAGATACACAAAAAAAAGAAAACTTTGCGGAAAAATTACTCGGTACTTTGAATCAAGGTGCGTTGAGTGTAATGATTTCAATCGGACACCGTACTGGACTTTTTGATGTAATGAGCGAACTTCCGCCGTCAACATCCGAAGAGATAGCAAGAGCCGCTGGATTAAGCGAAAGATATGTCCGAGAATGGCTCGGCGCAATCTTAACCGGATTTGTCGTGGAATATGATTCCGATACACAAAGATATCGTCTCCCGCAAGAGCACGCCTCTTTCTTAACAAGAAAAGCTGCTGCTGATAATATTGGTGTCTTTGCGCAGTATATTCCGCTGCTTGGAACAATAGAAGATAAAGTAATCAACTGTTTCAAAAACGGTGGAGGTGTTCCTTATTCGGAATATGATCGGTTTCAAGATGTTATGTCGGAAGACAGCAATCAATCGGTTGTCTCATCTTTGCTTGATGTTATTCTTCCGGCAATACCCGGAATCGTCGATAGACTTGAAGAAGGAATAGAAGTAATCGACTTAGGCTGCGGAAGAGGCAACGCGATTAATTTGATGGCAAAGACTTTCCCAAAAAGTAAATTTCTCGGTTATGACTTAAGTGAAGAAGCAATTGACTATGCAAAAAGACAAGCTGAAAAACAGGCATTAACAAACGTTACTTTTGAAGTAAGAGATCTAACCGATTACAACATTACGGCTCAGAATAATAAATTTGATTTTGTAACAACGTTCGATGCTGTTCACGATCAAGCAAGACCGGATAATCTTTTGGCAGGAATTTATAAATCACTTAAAGAAGACGGTATTTATTTAATGCAGGATATTTCAGCTTCAAGCGAACCGCATAAAAATATTGATCATCCGATGGGAACACTGCTATACACTGTTTCGACAATGCACTGCATGACCGTTTCACTTGCACAAGGCGGACTTGGTCTCGGTACAATGTGGGGAAGAGAAAAAGCTATGGAAATGCTCAAGGAAGTTGGATTCACAAATATCGAGATAAAGAACTTCGAGCACGATTTTCAAAATGATTATTACATAATTAGAAAATAATATCACAACTCCCGTCTCTACTATTGGCAGGAATAAGTTCCGGATAGAATATGAGGCGGGATGTTAATATAAAACGATGATGAAATTAAATGAAATGAAAACAAATTCTGAAAATAAGGCTTTAGTCTACTGCATATTAAGCGTTGCCTTAAGTTTAGTACCATTGCTGTTTTTATACTTAACAGAAGTTCACGGCAAAAACTTATTTACGATAGTTATTAAATCCTTGTTTACTATACTCTGAAAATAATTTTACGTAATCTAAATCCTTATTCATCAAACCGTTCAACAATTTTCATGTTTTGATGGTTGTAAACATCTTTTCCTTCAGGTGTATATAAATATTCAATTCTGTTTTGATAGAACTCTGTAATCTTTCCCCGCACCATTTTTAATGTGCTGTTCATAAATTGATTTTGTTCAGTGAAACCTTCGCCGAGTAAAGCAAAAGTTGTTGGCAACCATCGTTCTGGGAATTCATTTTCGTACTCACCGCCGGACTTAAACTTGTCAATATCTTTTTGAACTATTTCTATCGCTTTTGTTTGTCCTTCTTTCGTTTGAATAGATAATGAGTATTTTTTCAATTCATTTTTTATTGCTTCTTTATTCGGGACAATCAAAGCGATGGTGTATGGATTTTGATTGTTGTGCAACATTACTTGTTCAATAAAATTTGATTTTTCCACAAGCGCTTCTTCAATTCCTTCTGGAGAATATTTTTCGCCGTCGCTTGCAATCAATAAACTTTTAAATCGACCTAGTACATATAAATATCCGTCAGCATCAAGATATCCCATATCGCCGGTGTAAAGCCAACCATCTTTTATTGTTTCGTTGGTTGCTTTCTCGTTTTTCCAATATCCCTTCATTACATTTTCACCTTTGCAGACGATCTCGCCTTTTTGTCCGGCGGGAACTTCTATTCCGTCTTCGTTGCAAATTTTTACTTCGAGATTCACGACAATCTTACCGGAAGAACCGAGTTTGTGTTGAGCGGGAACGTTTGCTGAAATAATAGGCGCGGCTTCTGTCAATCCATATCCTTGAAACATCGGCATTCCGATCGCATAAAAGAATTTTTGTAATTCAATATCAAGCAAAGCACCGCCGCCGATAAAAAATTCTAATCTTCCACCGAACCCTTGTCTAATTTTACTAAAGAGAATTTTATCGTAAAGTGAAATCAAAGGTTTCTTTAATTTTTTGAATCCTCTTCCCTTGTCGCAGCCGAGTCCGTTATAATCATAAGCGGTTTCGAGGGCTTTGTTAAAAAGCTTTTCAACTTTTTCTCCTTTTGCTCTAATTCCCGCCTCAATATTTTTCTTAAAGTTTTTGGCAAGAGCCGGAACGCTTAACAGAAACGTTGGTTTAATTTCTTTTATGTTTTGAGGAATGTTGCGTAAAGTTTCAATAGGTGTGCTGCCGACTTGTATTGAGGCCATCGAAGCACCATTTTTCATAAGAGTGTATATTCCGGCGGTATGCGCAAACGAATGATCCCAAGGAAGAATTAAGAGCGAAATATAAGATTCGGGAATTGGTAAAAGAGCGGTCGCTTGTTCAATATTTGCTGTATAGTTGCGATGAGTCAAAATAATTCCTTTCGGATCGGCAGTTGTGCCGGAGGTATAACAAATATTTGCGCTGTCATTTTCTTTTATTGATTGCCAAGTTTGATTGAAGAACTCCTCGTTATTTTGTAAATAGTCTTCCCCAATTTTGAATACTTCATCTTTTGTGATTTCATCATCGTGCAAATCCGAAACATTATCTAACACAATAATCTTTTCTAAAATCGGCAAATCATTTTTGATGCGACGAATTTTTTGCAAGTGGTTTTTTGATACAACAACAAACTTGGATTCCGAATGAGCGATACGAAATTTAAGATCATTCGGCTCATCAATTTTAACAGAGATAGGAACATTAACTCCACCACAATACAAAATTGCAAGTTCACTCATTACCCAATCATTTCTTCCTTCCGAAATTAAAGTTGCGCGGTCTCCTTTCTGCAAACCGAGCTTCATAAGTCCGGCAGCAAACTTATAAACAAGTGATTTCATCTCACCATATGTCAGAGGGTCATACTTGTCGGTTTTCTTTTCCCACATCAATGGATTGTTTGAATATTTTTTTACACTTTCTTCGAATAAGTTTGGGAGAGTTCGTTCAATCACGTCAGCCTCTTAAGCTATTTTAATATTTTGTCTATTGCGGGTTGATCCAAGTTTGTTTCGAGTAAAACATACTCTGTCTGTGAAATTGTTTCAATAATTTTGAAGTGCTTATATGTTGATATAAATCTGCCTGCAGCTTCCTCCGAACCAAAGTCAATTAAAGCAGTATTTATAAAACCGTCATCAGATTTAATAGGAAGCAAAACAATTTTATAATTATTTGTATCAGCGAAATATTTTTCCCATCTTGGAAAACCGTTTTGTAAACCAAGCTTACCTTTTATCAACTTAATCTGATTCTGAAAAGACTCAAACCTAGGTTGTTGAAAATATTCCGGGAC
Organism: Melioribacteraceae bacterium; assembly: GCA_030584085.1. Classification (NCBI taxonomy): domain Bacteria; kingdom Pseudomonadati; phylum Ignavibacteriota; class Ignavibacteria; order Ignavibacteriales; family Melioribacteraceae; species Melioribacteraceae bacterium. The sequence goes on along the minus strand of CP129490.1, from coordinate 3,654,947 downwards.
AATAAAGTTTTGTAAACCGATTTTAGTCAGAAAGTTTTCTAATAAACTTAGAGAATAGTTTTGCGCTTCGGTATCACCGGATTGATTTGAAATGGAGAAATAAAATCTCCCAACCGTAGCTTGTATTTGGTGCGAAGTAATACAAATATGTTTAACGAGAGTATCGGTTCTTGCACAATTAAATTTATTGATGGAAAAAATTCCGAATGCTTCTTCTAATCCTGTCATACCATAAACTTCAACCCGATATATGTTATCGTCATAATTTATCTCTTGAAGTAAAGTTCTATCAAGCCCGTATTCGAGATAAAGATCTGCACCGCCGTTTATTAATCCCCAAAGTTCTTCTCCAATATAAAATTCAGTCCTTGTGATCTCTCCACCATCTACATCTTCTTGATAAAGCCGAGGAAACTCATTTTGTTGTGCACCTAATGACAAGCCAAGAATAAATACAAGGAATATGAGAGTATATTTTTTTTTGTTATTCATAATTAAGTCAGATCTATTTTGTTGAAGTCAATTTTATTGTTATCAGCCACGCCAAGGTTTAAGTTTTCAGCCATCTTCAAAAAAGCAGAACCGCGGGGTGATTCTTCTTCCTGCAATCCTTCTTCGATTCGTTTTTTAGTAACTATGTTTAATCCAACTCTATCAACAGCAACGGGATCTGTTCCGATTAGTATGGTATTATAATTTGTAAAGAATTGCGGAACGGCAGAGGGTCCTCCGTTAAAACAACCCTTAATTCCGTCGACAATATTTAAAACAACTTTATCTCGCAACGGAGGAAAAGCACAAACTTCCGCAACTGTTTCCGACCAAAGTTTTTCGTGAAGTCGTCCGGTGTTTGTAATTGCACCATAAGATAAGTTCTTCATACAAAGCGTAACCGAGGTTCCGGCATTTTTGAGTATTGGTATGTTTATAATTTTATCACACATCTCTGTAACAATTTTTGTGAAGTAAGAATACTTGCCGGTGTTTACCATATAAGGTAAAGTTTCCGGACGGTATTCCGCTTCAACATCTGCCCAGTAATACCAATCTTTGTCAATCATTCTTAGTGAATACAGCTCTTCGTTTTCATCATACATTGTTCCGTTTTCACCTTTGCGTTCGGTTCCAATAATTTTAATTCCCGGAAAAATCTCTTCGGTTATTCCCGACTCAAAAATTTGTTCTTCACGCCTATCCCATATAATTAAATTGCTTCTCGGAATACCCGCCTCTTCAAGTTGGTTAACTATTGCGAGTGTAACTTCGACCGAAGTTGATAATGTTGGTCCTGCAACGGGATTGACTTTCAATCCAATTTTGTCATTTTTGTTTACAAATTGCAGCCAAGCTTCTTTAATAGATACTGCTCCCGTAAGAGTTAACATTCCTTCCGCAATCATTTTGTAAATAGCATCATATACAATCTTGTTTTCAACAACGGGATTGGAGTGATTTACTTGTACAACTTTTCCGGGATACTTGCCCGGCATTGAGTTTTCATTGCGGGGATGTTTTAATGCATCTTCAATATTTGTTTTGGGCTTGTCTTCTTCTTGTAAAGTCTTTGCAATTTTTTCATTCGTGAGTATTGGAGATAACGCAAATCCGGCACCTGTTAAAGACGAAATTTTGAAAAAGCTTCGTCTGGAAAGTTTGTTCGATTTCATTTTCGATTCCTTATTTGTAGTAGAAGGAAAAGTTGAGACGTGTAATTTAGTTATTAGTTCAATAATTTATTAGTCAACAAACAAGGCTTGGGGTCTGATTAAAAACGATTTTTACTTTTGTGTCGGTTGGTTATTGGCGATGTGAAATAATTATTATTTGGATATTTCAGAAGAGTTGGGGTTTATAATAAACTCATCGAGTTCATTTATGAATACTTTCGGAGCTTCACCGGTGAATTTTTTGAAATCTCGAATGAAATGAGCTTGATCAGAATAACCGCAAATGTATGCAAGATAACTGAGCTCAACCTCTTTACCTTCTTTTATTATTCGATTTACTTTGTTAAGTCTTGCTAATCGCATATAACTTTTGGGGGACATTCCGACTTTCTGTTTGAACTCCCGCTCTAATTGACGTTTGCTAATGAATACTTTACTTGCCAACTCGTCAACTGTTATTAAACCATCGGATTTTCGAATTAAGTCTGCAGCCTTGTTTAGGTAATACAAATTAATTTTACTTCTGCTAAAATTTTTTCTAAAAAACTGTTCGGTTAAAAAAATTAGTTTTTTGATATCATTGATTTCTCTTAACACTTTACAGTGATCGCGAAACTTGTGCATTGACAAGCTTTCTAAATCGGTATAGTTTTCGCTGAATTCCGATACCGGAATTCCGAATAGCTGATAAAATCCTTCCGGTTTGAACCGCACTCCAAACACATTAACGGCTCCCTTAAAATTCACTTCATAAGGAAGAGAGTATAACCCAATTAATAAAAAATCCGGCGAGGAGGTAAACGTTGATGAATCCAATAATTCACAATGTAAATCCGAAAGATGAATAATTAACTCTACATATCCGTTAGGCACAACTCTTTGCGAAAAAAGTTTGACAGATTTTGTATTAAAGGATCCACCCCAAAAATATTCAATATATGGGGAAAGATCAGGTGAAGGGCGATATTCTTGAATGGTAACACTCACGCAGTTATAGAATTAAGCAGATTTCTTAGATTGACCAATCGGTTCTCAATTAAAATTATTTCTATGTATAATAGACGGGGATTGATGAAAAAAGTTCTTTTGTCTTAATATGTTTTTCAAACAATCCCCCGGCTTCTTCTGACAGTTTAAGCAGTCATTTGAGCAGTATCTACTATGTTTGATTCAGTCGGAAGCCAAGTATTATCGAATGTAGCAACGATATTACTTGCCCCTCCAAAAAATCCAAGAACTTTGACTTTGTCTTCGCCGACATTTTTTAAGTTATGCGAGAGCATTTCAGGAACTAATGCCATACTGTGCTTTGAAACGATATTACATTCATTTCCAACCGTAACTTCTGCAGTTCCCTCCAAGATTAATAAGGTCTCCTCGGCGCTGTCAGTGTGGCTCCCGAGCTCTTCGCCCGGATTAAGTTCGAAATAAACCGCGGCACTTTGCTTGGCACCGTGAACACCGAGCAGCGGGAATGTAGCTTTACATCTTTGTCTTGGGTTATTGACAGAAGTAAATTCATTTAGTGATAAGTTGTTAAGATCTATTTTTAACATTGTTTTGCTCCTTAGTTATTATGGTAATAATTAATTCGTGTAACACTTCATTGAAACATTTCCTTGAACCATATCAACAATACCCACCGCCCAAATTTGTTTTTGATTGAGCCAATTATATTCCTGTGAATTTGTTAAAAAACTTAAATTCAGATTTAACTTAGCGGTTCCGTCGGGATTTGGATTTGAAACTCCGGACTCTTGAATGTGAATCATCACACCATCATCTGTTAAAATCGACGCTTGAATATTCAATTCAAACTTGCCGTCGCTTCTAACATAAAGGTAATCAACGCCTTTGATGTCTCCGTTAATTTTTTCGCCAAAGACCTTTCCTTCAAAGGCAATATTAAATCTAGTTCCTTGCGGAGGCAAAACAACGTTGCCTGAAATTAAATCTTCCCAGCTTACACCAAATTCGGTTATTTCTGTAAGACTTATTTCTTCGTCAAATAGATGTTTTACCGCAGAATTTATATCGAGTGATTTAGTGATTGTTTCCATTTATGTAACTCCTATTTTTTTGAATGAAAAATCATAGGACAAAATTATAATCGAAAAGAAAGGATTGATTGAAAAAATGCGACATATTAATAAAGTTTTTAAGGATTGCAGATTTTTTTGTATCATTAATTTTAAAGAACCTATTACTTAAATAGAGGTTAATAAATGAACGATTCACCAAAAGAAATATTAAAACAGTGGGTTAAGCACTTCAACAATGCTGATGTTGAATTACTTATAAGTTTATATGCCGATGATGCCGTAAATCATCAAGTGGCAAATGAACCAGTAAAAGGTAAGGCGGCAATTAAGGAAATGTTCGAAAACGAATTTGCTCAAGCAAAGATGACTTGCATTGTTGAGAATATATTTGAAGATGGTGAGTGGGCAATATTGGAATGGAAAGATCCGCTCGGTTTAAAAGGCTGCGGATTCTTTCATATCGTTAACGGAAAAATAATTTTTCAAAGAGGTTACTGGGATAAACTTTCTTTTTTAAAGATGCATAATTTACCGATAGAGTAAAATAAAATTGTTATTCTTTCAAATTATCTTCTCTGTTGAAAGTAGCTTTCAATCCTGCAATAAATTTCTGTTTTTGATCATTATCTAACTTTGCTTCAGGATGAAGCGGAAGATAAATCGGTAATGGCATTTTATCTCTTTCAACTTCTTCGTATGCTTCGACTGCATTTTTCATACCCTCGGCTATTGAAACGTTAAAGTGTCTTCTTCCTTTTTCAACATCACTTTGAATTAACCAAGAAGCCGGTGCAATGTTGCTGTACCAAGGCCATTTTGTTTCGTTGCTGTGGCAATCGGCACATGCATTATAAAAGGTTTCTTTTGTTTGTGGACTGTCCCACTCAACAATATATGTAACTGGCGGATTATCGTGATCTCTTCCATATGGATAAAATTGTATAAGCACAATAAGTGCGAGCAGTACAATTAATATTTTAAACCAAAGTTTTGATTTCATAATTCCCTCCAAGCAGACATAAATAATTTTTGTTAAAAGATATTTATAAAAAAAATAAATTAACACTCTTTTCTTTGTTCTGTAAAAAGAAGAAGGTATTTTAATAACTCATGAATTTTTTGTTTGAAAATCCTAGGGGTTAAAATGTTTGCAAGAGTAGTTTTTCTTACTTTGTTTGTTGTTGCGTTTATTGGATGCAGCGAAGAATCAAGCACAGAAGTCAGCAAGTCATCTATCTTTGGAAGAGTAACTTTCCTTGACGGAAGTTCTGCGGGAAATGCTCAGATAAGACTTATTGTTACAGAGAGCAATCAAAATAAATTTACCAATACCGATCAGAATGGGAATTATAGATTTGACGATCTTGCTGGTGGTAATTATGAAATTGGCTTCACAAGCTTGTCATACGACATAAACTCGTATCGTTCTGAAGAAATTTCACTTTCCGGCAATAATGTTGAACACAATTTTAATATCACTTACAACATGCTTGATGAACTTAAGGTTTTGGTTGTAAACGACAGTTTGTTTTTTATTCAATTTCAACCTGAAGGAGCAAGAATAGGAAACAACACAACGGCAGTAAGTAAATTGTTAGGATATTATAGACCAAACGCCGAAACTAATATTACCCTTGAATGCGATGTTTATGAAGTTCCGAATGATGTCGTCTGGGAAGAATCAACATGGCTTACACCGAAATATGTTAGAGAAAATTTTGTGCACTCCATGAGTTTGACAGAGACAGCCAGCAATTTTAATTACAGTGTTGAAATTAGCGGTGAAAATATAGCAAGGATTGTGTCTAATCCTTCAAATGGTTTTGTGTTTATAAAAAAATCCAACGATGATAAAATTTTAAAAGTACCATGTGTGGATTTCAATAACAATGATTTTGGATTTAGAATACAATACAACTAGTTAATTTCTTATTCCCATCATTTCTTTTGGCGGATAAAGCGATAATATTTTACGAACGCTTTCTTTAATTTTCTCTTCGAGATTTTCCGAAGTTAAAACGTTTTTACTCCAACCGCGCCAAACAATCTGGTTGGTATTAATATCTACAAAATCTATAATCAACATTCCCTCTTCAGCTGAGTCAAAATAATCGTTCCAATCCTTGAGACTCTCAACGTTTTCATAAACATTATCGTTCAATGCAGTATGCCAAGTTATGCCAAAATCAGCGCGGTGTTCGTTTTTTCCGACACCACTTTTTGTCAACTCGCTTTCTATTGCTTCTCTAACTAAGTTAAACGTAAGTGACGGCATGGCGACGCCGTTGGGTCTTTGGGGAAGTGTCTTGATGATTTTATATGAAGTATACTCTGTAAAATTGAAAGCGCTATCATAATCTGAATTTACAGTTATTGTCGAACACGAAGTAAAGAGTAAAATGATAAACAAAAACAGAATCGATCGAGACATAAGTTTCCTTTTAATTAAGAATTTGCTTTCATAAGTTAAGACCTCTTGTTGAGAATAACCATGCTGATAAAAAATTTTGACTTGTGTCGATTAACGGATTATATTCTCAGTATCCTTTCTCAGCCATAAGCTTTGACAACTAATAATAATTTATATAGGAGTTTACATGAATCGACTTACATACTTTTGCATATTTCTACTTTTCTCTTCTTTTGTCATTGCCCAAAATACTCTAACACCCGATCAATCATTAGAAGAACTTAAAGCGGGTAATAAAAGATTTATAAGCGGAGAATTTTCAACTAAAAATTACATGGCCGAAGTAGAGGAGACAGCCCACGGGCAAAACCCCTATGCTGTAATTGTAACTTGTTCGGATTCTCGTCTTCCGGCTGAAATAATTTTTGATGAGTCAATCGGAAAACTATTTGTAATCCGATTGGCAGGAAATGTGGTTGACAGCGCTGCGCTTGGAAGTATTGAATACGCCGTTAAATATCTTAACTCGAGTTATATATTAATGTTAGGACACACTCATTGCGGCGCTGTTCATGCTGTAGTTGGAGGAGGAAGTTATTCTCCATCAATAACTGCTCTCGCAAAAAAGATTGTACCAGCATTTGAAAATGTTAAATTAAAAAATGTTGACGAAGAAGATTTATTAGAAGAAACAATAGAAGAAAATGTTCATTTGCAATTAAAAGTCATTTCATCACTGAGCGAAATAGTATCTACCCGTGTTGCTGAAGGCACGGTTAAAATTGGCGGCGGTGTTTATGACATATCTACCGGCAAGATTCATTTTTTGGAAGATTAGACTTTCTAAAAATTAATCTATCCGTTTTTGGAAACGCATTACGCTTAAACTTAAGATCAATACACCAAGCCCGAGCATTGCCAAAAGTTGTATCCAAAGATCGGCAAAGCCGATTCCTTTTAATATAATTCCGCGGATGATAGTCATAAAATATCTAAGCGGAATTATATATGTAATTGCTTGAATAATTTCAGGCATATTTTCAATTGGGAATGCAAAACCGGAAAGAAAGACCATCGGCATCATTATCAAAAAGATTGCGAGCATCATCGCCTGCTGTTGCGTCTTTGAGATTGTTGATACGAACAATCCGAGTCCGAGTGTTGATAAAATAAAAACAAAAGAAGAAATTAAAAGAAAAATTGCGCTCCCCTTTACCGCAATCCCAAATATTATATTCATTGCAGTAATTACTAATATGACTGCAGCAAATCCCAATAGTGTAAATGGAATAAGCTTACCGATTATCATTTGTATTGGCTTAATTGGTGTTACAATTAACTGCTCAAGTGTCCCGATTTCTTTTTCTTTAACTATTGCTAACGATGTTAAAATTAATGTTATGATCATTAACAACAGCGCAACTATTCCCGGCACCATAAAATTTCTAGTCTTTAATTCTGGGTTGTACCAAACACGAGTTTCCGACTGAACTGAGCCAACAGGAATAAGTTGTAGTCCGAGTTTATTTCGTATGTCGGTTACAATTTCTTTGGAATATCTTTGAGTTATGCCTTGTAAATATCCGGCAGCAATCGAAGCTGTGTTGCCATCCGATCCGTCAAAAATTGCTTGAACTTGCACGGTCTCTATTCGATTGATTTTTTCTTCGAATCCTCGGGGTATTACCAAGCCCATTATTACTTCTGCGTTATCGATGTGTTTAGTTAATTGATCATAGTTATCAACATAATAATCAGATGAGTAATACCCGGTCGATTCAAAACTTTCAACATACTTTCTGCTTGCTTCGGTTTTATCCATATCATACACTGCAGTATGAACAACATTTACATCAAAGTTTGCCGCGTAACCGAGGAAGATTAGTTGAATAATAGGTGCAACTAAAATCATCGCAAACATCTTCGGATCACGTTTGAATTGTAAAAACTCTTTTTGTATGAAGTAAATTATAGTTTTCATTTTTTTGCGTATGCTTAATCTCCGAGCTCGTTTGCTAAGAAGTTAGAAGAAAGGAGCTAGGAGATAGAATTTTCATTATTCTTTTTTATTGAGTTTGTATAACCATTAATTAATTTGCCGATTTCATTTGTTGGATCAATCAAATCATCAATTTTGCAGTACTTTAAATCCCTTGCTAAGATTAAGTAATATTTTAATTCTTCAAGGGAACCTTCAGCCACATTGAAAAATCTAAGTTTATCTTTGGGTGTTTTCTTTTTGTAGCCCTCAGCAATGTTAGCTGGAATTGAAATTGCTGAACGCCTCATTTGAGAAGTTAAAGAATATAATTCTTCTTTGGGAAATAACTTTGTTAGTTTATATATGTTGAGAACTAATTTATGAGATTTTTGCCAAACGATTAATTCAGTAAAACTTTTTGATTTGTTCATTTTATAACTCCTTGTTTCTAGCTCCTAGCTTCTTTTTTCTTTGAAATTATATTTCCTAACGCTAAAAAGAACACGGTAAAAATTCCGAGATAAATCCATTGCAGCCAAAAAGCTTCAAGACCAACTCCTCGCAGCATAATTGCACGAAGTGTTGTTAAGTAAAACTTAGCAGGAGTTATGTTCGTCAACCATTGTATAATTTCGGGCATACTTTCAATAGGGAAAATGAATCCGGATAAAATTAACGACGGCAGCATAGAAGCAAACGTTGCCGCAGTAAATGCTACTTGCTGAGAATCCGAAACGGTTGATATAAATATTCCCAAACTTGTGCTGGCAATTATAAAAATGAGTGTGCTGAAGAACATCAAAAAGTAATCACCTTTAACAATCACATCGAACAAAATATATCCGGCAATTAAAATGAAGACAGCATCAATTAATGCGATAATAATATAAGGCAGAACCTTGCCGAGCATTACCTCCAAAGTGTTGAGTGACGAAACATTTATCTGTTCAATTGTGCCTCTCTCTTTTTCACGAACAAGCGAAAGGGCAACACTAACAACAGAAGTAATAATTAAAATCATCGCAATTAAACCGGGAATTAAAAACACGGTTGTCTCTAGTTCAGGGTTGAACCAAAATATCGGCTGTAAATCGATTGGAGTAAAAGGATTGATTCCCAGTTTAGCAAACATCTCCCTCTGAAATTCTGAGTTATATTTTAATGTTGCTGCATCAACATAATTTTTAATAATAGTTGCAGTATTGCCATCAACTCCGTCGATTAAAAACTGTACTTTTGCTTCTTCCTTTGCGCGGTACATCTTTTCTGAAAAGTCCGAGGGAATTACCATCACAACTTGAGCACGTTTTTCATCAAGCGCCGACGTCGCTTTTGCTTCTTCGTTAAAATATTCAACAAGATCAAAGTACTCTGAGCTTGTCAACGATTGAATAAACTCACGACTCTCTTTAGATTTATCTAAATCTTGAACAGCAAGGTTGATGTTTTTTACGTCAAAATTGACGGCATAACCAAAAAGAACAAGCAGAAAAACCGGAAGTGAGAATAGAATAATCAAAAACCTCGTATCGCGACTGATTTGTTTTACTTCTTTTTTCGCAACTGCTTTTATTCTTGCCGGACTGATCATCTGTTGTACTCTTTGTCTAATAGATGAATAAAAACATCTTCAAGCGTTGGTACGATTTTATCTATTCGTTTTATTGCGATTGAATGTTTGTCTGTTAATGTTGTCTTAATTTGTTCTTCACTATTGAAGTCGTCATTTACAATTATATGAATGTTATTACCGAAGATTGATGTTTCATCCACATAATTTTCATTTTGAAGAATATCGAGTGCATCAACAACACGTTCGCATTCAATTTCATAAATTTTATTTTTGATGTAATTGGTTTTTAGTTCGCTTGCATTTCCTTCCGCAATAATTTTTCCAGCATTAATTAATGTTATGTTGTTGCAGTATTCGGCTTCTTCCAAATAGTGAGTCGTCACAAAAACCGTAGTCCCGTTTGCAGAGAGATCGTTGATGAGATCCCAAAAATTTCTTCTTGAAATCGGATCGACGCCGCTTGTCGGTTCATCCAAAAAGACAATTTCCGGTTCGTGAATAACTGCAGCACCGAGCGCAAGTCGCTGTTTTATGCCGCCTGGAAGCGAACTTGTTAAGAGTTTTTCTTTCCCTTTTAAGTTAGCTATTTGCAAAACCCAATCTTTTCTTTCTTTAAATTTCTTACCTTCCAAACCATAAACACCACCGAAGAAATTTATGTTTTCTTCAACGGACAGATCATTATAAAGTGAAAACTTCTGCGACATATATCCGATTACTTGTTTTACTTTGTCCGGCTCACTCATCACACTGTATCCACCGACAATTGCATCGCCCGAGGTTGGAGAAAGTATTCCGCATAACATTCTAATTGCCGTAGATTTACCCGCTCCATTAGCACCTAAAAACCCAAACACTTCTCCCTCTTTCACGTTAAAGGAAATATTATCGACGGCGGTGAAGTTGCCGAAGCGTTTTGTCAGATTATTTACTTGTATGCTGTTTTTCATTTTGATCTTTTAAGAAGTCAGAAGTTAGGAGACAGAAGACAGAATTTTTTTCATATACGAATCCAATAGTTTTCCGACTTCTTCCGTTAACGGTTCAATGTTATTTTCATTAATGTAATTCAAGTCTTTTGCCAGAATCAAAAAGTATTTAACTTCTTCAAGTGAACCATGGGATACATTTAAGAATTTTGATTTATCCAATTCGCCTCGTCTCCTATATCCCTCGACAATATTAGCGGGAATGGAAATAGCAGCACGACGAATTTGAGATGTTAAACCAATGTTTCTTCTTTTGGAAATTGTTTTGTTGATTTATAAATCTCTAAAACTAATTTATGCGCTTTTTGCCAAACAATGAGCTCGGTAAATCTTTTTGATTTTGCCATTTGGTCCTCCTTGTTTTTATTCTTACTTCTTGCTTCTGACTCCTCAATTAATAAATGTTGCGACCCACCGATTTTTCAAGTTTCGTTTTCGCTAACTCTAAGTCAACCAACGCATTAGTTAGATTTGTTTGGGCGTTTAATAACGCAACCTCGGCATCAATTAGATCCGTGCTGGTTGCAAGCTGCTGGTTGTATTTGTCTTTTGTTATTCTGTAATTCTCTTCTGCTTGTTCAACTGATTTCTTCGATACATTTACTTTTTCAAATTCACTGAGCGCTGTTAAGTAATCTTTATAAACCTCAAGCTCGATGTTCTCTTTAATAATTTGATAAGCTGTTTCCGCTTGAATCAACTGCTGTTTGGCTTGAGTTGTTTTTGCGGATGTTTCACCCCAATCTAAAATATTCCAGTTAAGTCCGACTCCCGCTGCCCAAGTATCTTCAAATCTATCTTCAAGCGGCATAATTCTTTGATTTGGTCTGCTGTAATAATAATCACCGAAAAGAAAGACAGACGGAAACCACCCTGCTTGAGCCGCATCAATATTTTCTTCACCGGCTTTAATTTTAAACTCCAGTGATTTTATTTCTTCTCGTGATTGCATTGCTTCGTTTAAAAAATCATCAAATTTTGTAGTTACAGAAATTGCCTGCGGATCTTCCGCCTCGACTTGCGTGTTCGAGTTTAAAGGTAAACTGACAGACTTATTAAACGCAGTTTTAGCAAGAGCAACCGCATTTTGTGCTTCAATTCTTTTTAACTCTGTGTTTGAATACTGAACTTCCAGTTTCAGCAAATCGTTTCTTGTTACAAGTCCGTTTTCTAAAAAGTTTTTTGTATCAATCAAATGTTTCTCTAAAGATTTCAAATTTTCTTCAACAAGCTGCGAGACCTTTTGAGCTTTATAGTAACTCCAAAATGCTTGATGAATTCTAAATGCTTCTTCGTTTATCTCTTTTGTATGTTCAAATTCTGCTGCTTTCATATTGTATTCAGCGGCACTTTTTAGTGAAGACAATCTGAATCCCGTAAACAACGGTTGCTGTAATGATAGCTTTAGTTGGTAGTTATCTAAAATTGTCTCTTGAATTGTAATTGGTGTTTGTGAAAAAGAAACTGTAACTGCAAACGATTTTACATCACTTAATCGTGTATAAGATGCTCCAAAGCTTAACCGCGGTAACATTTGTGAACCGACTTCGGATACTTTCGCTTCGCTGCTTTTTAATGCTGCCTGAGATATTTTTATCTGCTTGCTGTTCTGCAAACCGAGTTGAAGACTTTCTTCCAATGTAAGTACTCTTTCTTGTGCGCTTATAACTCCGAATACAATCAAAAGCGTTGTAAGTAATTTTTTCATTTTTATTACCTGTTAACTTGCTTCTTTTATTAAATGTATAAAAACATTTTCGAGCGATGGTGTAACAACTCGTTTATCGTTAATGGTTATTTCGTTTTGATTAAGTATTTTTTCGATTTCGGGATAATCTTTTGATTCGTCATCAACAACTAAGTTTATTCTGTCGCCGAACATCTGCGATTCGTATTTATCTTTTAAAATTTCATATGCTTCGCGTGAAGGTGTGCAGACAATCTCAACGACTTGTTTTTTAATTGACTTTTTAATTTCAGCCGGTTTATCGATTGCAATAATTTTTCCTTTATTCATCATCGCAACGCGATTGCAGCGCTCGGCTTCATCTAAATATGGAGTTGTCATAAAAATTGTAATGCCCTCTTTGATTAAGTTGGAAAGGATTTTCCAAAAATCACGACGCGAAACCGGATCAACTCCGGTTGTCGGTTCATCTAAAAATAAAATTTGCGGTTTGTGAATTAACGAACAAGCAAGCGCAAGTTTCTGTTTCATTCCGCCGGAGAGATTATCAGCTAGCCGATCTCTAAAATTTGTAAGTCTGGTAAACTCAAGCAGCCCATCTCTTCTTGATTTATAATTTTTAACGTTATGAATATCCGCGAAGAATTCTATGTTTTCGTCGACCGTTAAATCACCGTACAAACTGAAGCGCTGTGATAAATAGCCAATCTGATTTTGAATCGCTTGTTTATCTTTCGCAATGTCTTTGTCAATTAAAGTTGCTGTGCCGTTATCGGGATTTAATAGTCCGCACAAAATTCTAATTGTTGTAGTTTTACCCGCACCATCCGGCCCAACTAATCCGAACATTTCGCCCTTTGTTACTTCGAAGGAGATATCTTTGACGGCTTCAATTTCACCGTAAGATTTTTTCAAATTTTTTATTTTGATTATCGAATTCATTTTAATCTCTTGAACAATGGAACGCTGATGACACAGATGCGACTGATTTTCGCAGATTTTTATCTGTGTTGATCGGCTTTTTCTGTGTCATTTGTGTTCCATTATGTTTCAAAAATAAATCACCGCCTCTACCGGCATACCGGATTTTAGTTCGTATTCTGGATTGGGAGCTTTTAATTTTACCGCAAAGACCAGCTTTGTTCGTTCTTCTTTTGTCTGAATATTTTTGGGTGTAAACTCTGCTTCTGGTGAAATGTAAGTTACTTTCCCTTCGTATGCTTTGTCTTCATAAGAATCGGAGAATATTTCAGCTTTTTGACCAAGCTTAACTTTTCCTAAGTCAGTTTCTTGAATGTAAACAACAACCTCGACTTCACTTTGATTAGAAACTCTTACTAATGAAGATTGCGGATTTACAGTTTCGCCCATTTCAACAAAATTTCTAACTATTTGTCCGTTTATAGGCGACAAAACATAACAATCGTTCACTCGTTTTTGTAATAGTTTAACATTTGCTTCGGCTGCATTAAAAGCTGCTTTTGCTTGATCTAACTCTTCCGGTCTGGCAAGATTTTCAATTTTTCTGAGATTTTGCTTTGCTGAATTTAGTTGAGCTTCTGAAATTGTTAATCTTGTTTTTGCGTCTTCGTAATGCTTTTTTGTAACTGATTGATTTTCGAAGAGATTTTCGATCCGTTCAAAATCGGTTTTAGCGGATTGATAGCTTGCTTCGGCTTGATTTAAGGCTTCGGCGGCTTGACTTTTATCCTCGCTTCTCGCTCCTTTGTTTAGCAAATCATATTTTGATTTTGCCAAGTCTCTCTGTGCTTCTGCTTGATTTAGCTGTAAAATGTATGTTTCGGGATCAATAATAATAAGAGTGTCTCCAACACGAACCCGGTTTCCTTCAGCTTGATAAATTCTCTCAACAGTTCCAGCAAGTTGGGAACTAAGTGTGATGTTGGTAGTTTCTACAGTTCCCGACAATTCAATTTTTTCTTTATCTCCGTTATCCTCGCAACCAATCAATAGAGTGATAACCGAAGCTATAACAAGTAATTTTTTCATATCAACTGCCCGATTTGTATTGTTTAAATAATTTTTTGCCTTTTTTTGTGAGTATTCCGGAAAAGACTATTTCGAGTGTCATTTCGGCTGCAGAATTTAAGGAAATATTGTTATGAAGAATAAATTCCGGATTTACTACGCCATGAACAGAAGAAATAATGATTCCCATTATCAAGGAGGTTGGAACATCGATAACCAAATTCTCTTCTTTTCCCTGTTCAACTAGCATTGTCATGTTTTTCTGCATCATTTTTATGCGAAATTCTTCAATTTCTCGCCAAACATCGGGGGCATAATATTGCAAATCATTTAGCCACTTATTGCTAATTGTTGCTGCGCGATTTGAAAAAATTTTGCTGATTTTATATAATTTAACGACCGCATCTCCCCCGCCATTTACAACTCCTTCAATTTGAGTACTCAAATCATTACGAATACGGATAAATACAGCACGCACAAGCTCATCTTTGCTTGAAAAATGCTTGTAAATAGTCTTTTTGCTGATGCGTAATTCTTTGGCGATGTCATCCATCGTGGTTTTGTGGAAACCATAGTGCATAAAATGAGTTTCGCAAAACTCGAGGATCTTTAGATTTTCTGATAATTCTTTCATTGGAAACCAAATTAGTTTTAGTGGTTTCCAATATACAATAAGAAAACTAATGTGTCAAGAAAAAGTTTCTAAAGTTTCCTGGGTGTTGGTTGTGGTGCAAAATTAGCTCTTTTTACCAACAAAACGAATCACATCAGCTTCTCCGGAATGCATTGGGCTTTCAAAAAGCTCAATTTTTTCTTTTGAGAATGAAATTATCTCCAAATCCGAAAAATCAGAGAAAATTTCTTCTAATGAGTGAAGCAAATCGGGGTTTTTTGGTCCACCTGAAGTATTTAAAAGTTGTTCTTTGGAATATGATTCAAGAATTACCACCCCACCATTCCTAAGCGTAGAGTTTACCTTTGTGTGGATCTTCTCCCTCAGATCAGGATCAAGGTGTAGAAATATAAGTCCAACAGCATCATAGTAATTTTCGTTTGGTGCATATTCAGAAAGATCTGAAAGAATGTAATTTATTTTGACATTATTGTCATCGGCTAATTTTTGTGCCTTTTTTCTGCCTTCTTCGCTCCAATCGACAGCATCGACTTCCCAACCAAGTTTTGCCGCATAAACAGCATTACGCCCCTCGCCCTCTCCAAGTAGAAGCAGCTTCCCCGGATTAAGTTTGTCTATTTCTTGTTTGAAAAATGTATTCGGTTCTTTGCCATAAGCGTATTCCTCTTTTGCAAATCGTTCATCCCATAAATGTTTCATTCTACCCCTTTTTATAATCGGTTAATCAGTCTGCAAAAATAAAGGAAATAATGTTTTAGTGAAATTAATTTGTTTATTGAGTAAATATCTTCTGAAGAAAGTTATCAATTCTTTATATTTGTACAATATTTTAAAGGACAAAAGATCATTTAATAAAAAAGGAGGCAATATGCCTGTAAGAAAAGCAGCAGCTGTATGGAACGGTAAATTACGAGATGGTAACGGAACAATGAAAATGGAAAGCGGAGCTTACGAAGGACAGTATTCGTTTTCATCCCGCTTCGAAGAAGGAACAGGAACAAATCCGGAAGAATTAATAGCCGCAGCACATGCAGGCTGTTTCTCGATGGCTTTTTCGGCGTCATTAGAAAAAGAAGGCTTCGATCCGAAGTCGGTTAGTACAGAGGCAAAAGTTAATTTAGTAAAAGGTGATGCGGGATTCAGCATTACTGAAATTACACTAAACTGTAAAGCTGAAATTCCAAATATAGATGAAGCTAAATTTCAAGAAGTTGCCGAGGGTGCTAAAAAGGGTTGCCCGGTTTCAAGAGCTCTTGCCGGAGTTGACATTAAATTGAATGCTCAATTAGTTTAAATAATTGTATTATGTAATTATCAAAAGGATTGACCGACTCGGTTAATCCTTTTTTTATTTCTATTAATATCAAAAGTAATTTAGAGTTTACCAGCCGTACTTAATTCGGAACTTTTTGGTTATCGAAATAGTTAATATTGCTCAAATTAAACCCAATCAAGAAAGGAATCACAATGAAATGCCCGGTTTGCAAAGATGTAAATTTGGCTATCGCAGATAGACAAGGTGTTGAGATTGATTATTGTCCTGAATGTCGCGGCGTTTGGCTTGACCGAGGGGAGTTGAATAAAATCATCGAGAAAAGTATTGCCGAAGATATTACTCCTCCTCAAACACAATACGGTCAGCACAATTATAGAGATGACCGATATATCGACAATTATAAATATTCCAACAAAAGAAAGCGCAAAGGACTCTTGGGTGAACTTTTTGATTTTGATTAAATGAAAACGGCAGAGATTAATTTTTTCTCTGCCGCTTTATCTGCTTTCCCAATCTATTTAATTATTCCGCGTAATGCAGAATCACATTTTTAATTGCTTCTTTACAAACATCGCAAAAAGGTTTTACTCCCTTTGAAAACATAATACAATCAAGCATTGGTCTATAAAAACCATATTGCATGTAACCGGCTCCTTCAAATGCACCAACTTTTCCGTAATACTCATTAGCTCGTAAGTGAGCAACAACTTTCTCTGTATTCGCTTTATCCTTCAGATCATAATTCTTTTCAGCCGCTTCAATTTCTTCTTTTGCTGCTTTATTCTTTTTCAATTCCGTAATTTCATTGTTCAATTTGTTTCTTTCTTTTTGCCATTCGTAACCTATCAGATCAAACTCCTCTTTATTCCATGATGTTGGTATTGGTGTATCATCTTCAACAAGATCTTTCCACTTCAGATTATCTTTATCCAAAAGCGCCGTGATGTTTGGTTCGGCAGGCTCTCTATCCGGTTTATAAAAATCTGAGTAAGCTACATCAGATGTGTAGTATTCGTCCGCAAGTCCTGTAAAAGAATGACCGAATTCGTGAAGAAAAATATAATCTCGGAATTGTGTGTCGGAAGTAAACGTACAATAGAAATTATAAATACCTCCTCCGCCGTATCTTTTATGATTTGCCATTATAAAAATTGCATCAAATGGAACAATCGAGGCAACATCATAAACAGTGTGAACAGATTCGGTTAACAAGTATCTTTCAGAACCCATTGAATTAAACGTAGAGTTAAGAGTCGTCTCTTTATAAATTTCTGCACGAGGTTCGTCAACGCCGCTATCTTCGGATGGATTTAATACACCGTAAATATTAAAATAATCGTTCATCGAGGTGTATGGTTCAAGCGAAAAGAATACTTCGGTAAAATGGTTGATGTCTTTTTCAAATTTATCAACTTCTTCTTTTGTGTAGCCGTCACCAAGAATTACAACATCAACTTTTGAATGAGGTTCGCCGCCGATATGTGATTTAATAATTTTATAATTAGAGAAATCAACTTGTAAATCACTAAAAGAATCTTCCTTGGGATCGATATTTAAACTGAATACATTTTTAAAACTATTATCGTCTTGTCTTTTCTCAATTGAAAAATTGACCGGCACTTTAGGAAACGGAATTAATGCGACTTCTTCAAAGCTTTTTACTTTTCCCTCAATTGCATCTTGACTTGTTTGATATTCTTTAAAATAACTATCATATCCTTTTGAATAGATAACCTCGTTGGTATTTGGATCATAAAGTTTAAGATAGTAAGCGCCGTTGTTGAAACTGTCAATTAAATTTTTTCTACTACCCGCCCATGTTCCGTATTTAAATTTCTCAACCAATGAAATACTTTCCGTTTCGGCATTACCTTTATGAATGTAATCAATTCTTAAGGTTGAATCCTCGAAATACTTTTCGAAGATCTCGAAATTTTGAGCGTTGATCATCGTTAAAAAACTTATAAAAAGGGTAATAATGATTTTCATTTTATCCTCACCTATATTTTATTTTTTGAAAGACACCAATAAGAACGGAATTAGCCAATTTAAACTTTTACAAGTAGAGCAACATTTTCGATATGGAATGTATGTGGAAACATATCCACCGGTCGGATTTTTATTAATTTGTATCCAGATTCAACAAGCATTTTGATATCACGAGCTTGAGTTGCCGGATTGCAACTTACATAAACTATTTTCTTAGGCGAGAGTTCAATAACATCGTTAATTGTTTTGGGATTCATGCCGGCACGCGGCGGATCTGTAATTACAACATCAGGTTTCGGCAGCAATTTTTCCTCTATTATCGTCAGAAAAGACTTGTTCAAGTCAGCTAACTCAAAATGAACATTTGTTATTTTATTTAATTCGGTGTTTGAAGCGGCATCTTTAACAGCAGCCTCAACACTTTCAAAAGCATAGACTTGCTTTACGTGAGGCGAGACAAAGATTGAAATTGTACCAGCTCCGGAATACAAATCGTATACAATTTCATCTCCCGAAAACTCTGCAAAAGCAAGAGCCGTTTCATAAAGATTTTCAGCCTGAATAGAGTTTGTTTGGAAAAACGAATTTGGACTAATTCTGAACAAAAATTGACCGATTTTATCAAAAATTACACCGTTTCCGTGAAAAATTCGCTCAAAATCACCAACGGCAATTTGAGCTTTTTTCTCGTTAATATTATTTACAATAGTTGTGATTTTCGGTTCAATTTTAAGCAGTTCTTCGGCATATTTTGTGAACAACTGTTCATCTAATTTGGAAGTCACCAAATTAACCATCAAGTCGTTTGTGTGATGAGATTGCTTGATAACAAGGTTTCTTAAATAGCCTTCGTGAGTCTTTGTTGAGTAAATTGATGTGCCGGTTGACTTAAAAAAGTCCCTAGTGAAATTTAGAATTTTTGTGCTGTCTTCAGACTGAAGATAACACTCGTTAATATCCAATACTTTGTCGAACATGCGAGGAATGTGTAATCCTAATGCAAAATTCTGATCTTTGATTTCATCTCTATTGTTGATTTCTTCCGGAAACAACCATCGTTTATCGGCAAATGAAAATTCCATTTTATTGCGATAATAGAATACTTTCTGGGAAGGAACGATTGTTAACATTTCGAAATCTTTTAATCCACCGATTCGTTCAAAAACATCTTTGACTTGCTCAGCTTTATATTTTAACTGGATCTCATATTTTAAATCTTGCTGTTTGCAACCACCACAGATTCCAAAATAATTGCAACGTGCTCTGGTTCTTTCTTCGGAAGGTTCTATAACTTCAATTACTTTTGATTCGGCGTATGATTTTTTAATTCTTCGAAGCTCAACTTTTACTTTGTCCCCGGGATATGAGCCATCGGCAAAAATCACATATTTTTTTTCTGAATCATCACGATGGATTTTTGCTATACCCTTACCTTCAAAGGCGTACCCGGTTATTTCTAATTCTAAAATGTCACCTTTTTTCATGCTAACGATCGTTCATAATTGCTTTTAAAATGGAAAAACCAATGAATCTATCGGCACCTTGTTTAAGATAAGCTTTGGATTGATGGCTGATTTGGTTAATCAACTTTTTGTAATAACTTTTTTCATTATCGGATAACTCTTTAAGCGACTTACTCAACATCTCGAGATTTGTTGAATAGTATTCGTTCAATTTTGGAGAATGATCGATAGTTTCCTGCACGTCCCATCCACGTTGAAAATAGTAGTTTTTAATGTCTTCGGTATAAAGTGGATCCAAATCAGAATCGCTGAACATATCATTCACAAATTGCGGAACTAACTTCTCAAGCTTTACAATTTCACCAACTATTAATATCCCATCTTTTTTAATAATTCTTTTGATTTCCTTTATAATTCTATTTCGCTTGCTTCCCGAGATGGACGCTTGAGCATAAACTAGGTCGAATGTATTCTCGTTAAAATCAGTAATCTCAAAATCCATCATCTTAGGATTTATAGATTCTATTTGATCAAGTGCTAATCTTGAATTCAACAGCGAGTCATAATCCTCAACTATCAATTCAATTTTTGAAGCCCCGTTATTAAGAAAAAGTTTTACAGCAAGCTCGCTGCCGGTACCAATGACAAGAATAGTTTTATCGATAAGATCAACGTTTTCTAATACATAGTTAAGTTGAGAGTTGCCCCCGGGTAGATGTAATTGTTCTTTAGTTTTCATTTCACAAAGATATGAAATGTTTGTGAGAGAGTTTTATCTAGCTACAAAAGATTACTCGCCAAAATACTTGTACTGTAAATCTTCCCAGGATGGATTACTGATTATGTCGATAATTCTTCGATTCAAAGGCTCTCTTAATTTGCTTCCTTCGTGAAGCGCAAAACCATAATATACTTGTTCAAGTTCGTTTGGCAGCACCTTAACTTTTCCCGGAAGTCCATTTTTCTTAATTAGATATTTCATTATCGGGGCATCATACACAAAGGCGTCAAGATTACCGGTTGCGATAGCTTCTAAACCTTTTGAGACGTCACTATACGATAAATAATTGATTCTTTTATCAACAAGAAAACTTTCTGCAGTCGAGCTTGGAATAGTCCCAACGGTTGTGCTATAAAGGTCGCTCAATCCTTTAATTTTCGTTTCAAGCTTACCTACAGTTAATGCGGAAGCTATAGCCGCCGTAATGCTGGAAATAATTATAATTGCCGTAAACATCCAAATTAGAGAGATAACTCTCCCACCTATGGATTTAGGTGCTTTGTCACCGTATCCTACTGTTGTCATAGTAACAGCAGCAAACCAAAAACTTGACCACAATCCCTTCGACTTTCCATCGCCGAATTGTTCCGGATTTTTCTTTCGTTCAAAAAACCAGGTTAGCAGTCCGACAAGAAACAGAATAATAATAAGAACACCAACCGTACTTATAAACTCAACAGAAAGCAAATTTTTTGCCAAGCTTAAAAAACCGGATTCCTCCTTTACAGCAACGGCAATGCTCAATCCGGTAACCAGATAGGGAAGAGTAAAATCCATTTTTTCTTCGCGAGCTGCTGTAATTGTTAAAGGCGAAACAGCTATATCGACCTCTTCATTTTCAACCGCTGCTACTAATCCCTCAAGATCATATTCTTTTACTTCATATTCGTATTGTAATTCTGTAGAAATTTTTTGCCATAGATCGAATGATAAACCCTCCCAAGCTCCGTTTTGCTTAATTACAAAAGGTTCGGCTACTTTTGTCCCCACAATAATTTTTTCTTGTGCAAAGAGTGATGAAAACAGAATTATGGATATTAAAATATTTCGCATGAGGTTCCTTTTTATGTTATAATAAAAAGATGCCAGTAAAAAGCATTAGATAAACTAAATGATATTTGTGTTCGATTAAATAATAATACTAAAAAGAAAAAACACAGCAAAGCTGAGGATGATCAACATTAATAAAAGATGAGTTGTAGCACGATGTAAATCAGGATCATAATCTCTATCCGATTCGCTTTTATCAAAAAGTATTAATGGATTGCGGCTAACTCTTATAATCTCTTTGGATAAACTGAGCGCAAGTTTTTCTGTATAATTAAATACCGTTTCAAGACTATCGACAAAGACTTTTTGTATTAACCTTGCCGGTCTTCTGTAAAACCAATCAGTGTCAAGCGCAAGTGTTGGTTCTCCCTCAAGTTTTTTACGAAGCAGCCAAAACGCAATAAACGTAAAAGTCAAAATCTGTATCGATTCAGTAAGGTGATAAATTGTATACGGTTCATAATTAACAGTGAACGGCAGGTAATCATAAAGCAAAGTCGGATACACACCGAAAAGTGTGCAGAGAATTGCAGCGAGAAGCATTCCGACGTGCATGTTAACCGGTGGTTTTGTCGGTTCGATTTCTTCTTTTGATTTACTCCACCACGTGAAGTATGGAAGCTTAAGTCCGGTGTGTAAAAACGTACCGACTGATGCAAGCAATAATAATAACATTGCGGTATCAAAATGAGCTTCGCCTGCAGCCGAGACAACCATTGATTTACTTATAAATCCGTTGAACAACGGGAATCCGGAAATTGAAAACGCACCGATCATATAAAGCCATAGAGTTACCGGCTGCTTTTTTGCTATTCCCCCAAGCTCTGTTAGTTTACTTCTCCCGGTTGTATGAAGTACAACACCGGCGCCCATAAACAGCAATGCTTTATATAAAATGTGACTAAATGCGTGAGCTGTTGTTCCGTTAATTGCCATCTCGGTTCCGATACCGACACCCGCTACCATGTAACCAACCTGACTAATTATATGATACGCAAGTATTTCTCTGATGTCATTAGCAAGTACGGCATATACAACACCGTACAGTGCCATCATTACACCGAAGAAAATCAACACTTCCCACCCGGCAAAAATCTTAATAAGAATTAGTACGGCAGACTTTGTTGTAAAGGCACTCAAGAAAACAGCACCCGTAACAGTAGCTTTAGGATAAGCATCTGCAAGCCAAGCATGTAACGGCGGAATAGCTGTGTTTAGCGCAACACCAACTAATATTAACCAAGATGAAATTGAGCCATCGGGAGTAAGACTTGTTATAATGATTGAACCGGTTGAATAAATGTTTAAAATAATTCCGGCTAGCAATAAACTTCCACCGAAGAGATGCACAATTAAATAACGCATACCTGCATTTGCGGATTCTTTAGTTCTTCTTGCCCAGATTAAATAAGTCGAAGCAACAGCCATCAATTCCCAAAAGACAAAGAGCGTAAAATAATCTCCGGCAAAAGTAACTCCGAGCGCACCGCCGGCATATAACAGAGCTGCCGATTGCTGACCTTTTTCTTTTAAGTGATACGAATAAACTCCGCCGATTATTGCTATGATTGAAAAGATGGTTCCAAAGATTCTGTTTAACCGGTTGAACTCACCGAGGATTAATTCATAATTAAGAAAGTTTATTTTTATTACATGATCTATTGGGAAAGACCAAATAGTTATAAGCGCCAACAGAGGGAAAAGAAGAAAACTTCCCGAGCGAATCTTCTGCGGTAGCAACGGCAAAATCAATGCACCGAATATCATATAATATGCCGGTATGATCATCATGTTAATCGGCATCGTAGTAATCTTCTTTTCTTTGAATGAATAATTTTCCCAGCCACTTTGATATATAAATTATGGCAACACAACCGACAAATCCCCAAAGGATGTAGAATGCGGGAATGTAACTCCACCAATGTTTCTTCGGGTAATCTGCTAGTAATACAAATTCAGAAAACAGTGTTATCAAAGTAATTACCCCCAATAATATCCAATGCCATTTTTTCATCTTAAAATCCCCTCATAACATCGGTCGTAATGCTTACGGCGAGATCAAAGAAATTAAAAAATAGATCAGGGAACAAACCGAATAAAACCGAAAGCGTTGCCGTGATAACGATTGGTACAACCATCAGTTTGTTCGCCTCGCCATAGTTTTCCAAACCGGTTCCCTCTTTAAAATAAGCGCGATAAATAATAGGGAAGAAGTAACCCGCGTTTAACAACCCACTTAATAATAATATTGTTAATCCTATATCCATCCCGGCTTCTAAAGATCCGATGCCTAAGAACCATTTGCTAATAAAACCATTTATTGGCGGAATGCCTGCTAAGCCAATCGAACCGATTGTGAATGCAGCCATTGTCCAGGGCATCACTTTTGCAATTCCGTCAAGCTGACTAATGTTTTCTCTATGAAGATTCACATAAATCGCGCCGGCACAGAAGAATAACGTTATCTTCATTGTAGCATGTGTTGAAATGTGCATGATTCCACCGGTAAATCCAGATGTTGAAAGAAGAGACACACCAAGTACAATGTATGATAAATGTCCGACCGTTGAATAAGCGAGTCGCCTTTTCAAATTATCTTGTTTGAATGCAAGCAAAGATGCAAGAATTATAGTCGTCCCGGCAAACACAAATAAAATATTGTTCAAACCATATTGTTCCATCACCTCGGGACCGAAGACAAATCCAACTACTCTAACGACACCAAATACACCGGATTTTACAACAGCAACAGCGTGAAGCAGGGCGCTAACGGGAGTCGGTGCTGCCATTGCGGCGGGAAGCCAGCTATGTAAAGGCATAATACCGGCTTTAACTCCTACTCCGGCTAAGAATAACATGAATAAAACAATCACAGCATCTTTTGATAAGTTTACATCAGAAAAGATTCCGCCTGCGGAAAAATCTAAAGTGTTTGTGTAGTGATAAGTTAATCCGGCTGCGGCAATTAGAATAACGCCTGCAGTTAATGTATAGAGCAAATACTTTCTACCCGCGGCAATTGCCTCTTTGTTTTCTTTATGAATAACAAGCGGGTAAGTTGCAATAGTCAACACTTCATAAAAAATTATAAACGTAAGTAAGTTTGTCGAAAAAGCAATTCCGATTGTAGCTGATAGACAAACTGCAAAACTTGCAAAATAGCGAGTTTGTTTTTTCTCGTCATTTCCACGCACATAACCGATTGAATAAAAGGAAGTGAATATCCAAAGCCCAGAAGCAATAATTGCAAAGAAAATCCCGAATTGATCGGCTTTGAGTGCAAGTTCAATACCTGGTGCAATTTCTAAAATATTAAATACTGCGGCTTTACCTTCCAATGCTGCGGGAAGTAATGTCAACACTAAAACAAACTTCACAACTGCTGCAAGTATTGTCCATCCTTCGCGTAAGTTGGGATTGTTTCGGCTAATAATAATCAGCGGAACCGCAAGCAGCGAAACCATTACGGCATAAAAAGGAATTGCAGAATTATATGTAGAAATTATTTCCATGTATTAACTATTAAGTCAGCGTCATTCCGAAGGAGTCGTTTTTTGACGACCGAGGAATCTCAGTTTGCTTTAAATGAGATTCTTCCCCCGACTTATCTGGGTCAGAATGACACTTTTTGTTTATTCCTTCTTTGTATTCATCACAACATACCTTCCGGCATCATTTTATAAATGTGTTCAACTATAATAAAGTTCAATATACCCAACACAATCAAACCGATTGCTAAGACCAAAATCGGTATCAACATAGAAAACTTAATTTCATTTTTCTTTACTTTTTCTTTTACTTCCGATCCTTCCGGAGATTTCATATAAACTTTTTCAAGAATTCTAAAAAAGTAAACGGCATTTAGCAAACTGCTTATTAATATGACTGCAAGAAATAACCAGCTTGAGTTTTCTATTGTTCCTAGAGCGAGATACCACTTGCTGAAAAATCCGGCTAAAGGTGGGAGTCCAACCATTGATAAAGCGGCAACGGTAAACGCCGCCATAGTCCATGGGTATTTTTTTCTATAAGAATCATCAAACTTATAAATATCTGAATGACCCTCTTTCATTCTAATACTGCCTGCGACCATAAACAAAGTAGCTTTCATAAAAGCATGGTTAAGTAAATGTAAAACAGCTCCGATAAAACCAAATGGATTTGCAAGACCAATGCCCAATCCTATATAACCAATTTGTGCAACACTGCTGTAGGCTAGCATCCGTTTCATTTCTTTTTGTGCGATTGCTAAGACGGAACCGAATATAATTCCAGCAGAAGAAAAAACAGCAATCAAATCGGCAGCTGCTAATTCGTTACTGAAATATTCAACACCAAATACAAAATAGAGTAATCGTATCATTGCATATGCACCAACCTTTGTCCCGATCGGAGCAATTAATGCAGAAGAAGAAGTGGGAGCAAAAGTGTATGAATCCGGCAGCCAACCATGCATTGGAAAGATTGCCATTTTAATTCCGAAGCCGACGACGATTAAAATTAATGCAACGATTATGGTCGGACTTTCTTCCATCAAAGGTAAAATGCCGGCTAGATCTGACATGTTTAAGGTACCGCTCATAAAGTAAAGATAACCTATACCTAGCAAATAGAATGACGCTCCGATAGTTCCGATAATCAAATATTTAAAAGCGGCAAATGGTGCTTTTTTATCACCAACACCAATTAAGGCATAACCAGCTAACGAGGAAATTTCTATGAAGACATAAAGATTGAATAAGTCCCCGGTGATTATCATACCATTAAAACCGGTTAGTAATAACATTACAACCGAATAATAGGCAGTTTGCTTGCCGGAAAGATCAATATTTACCGGTTGATATGAATATGCAATAACAAATAGTGCTACAAAATTTATAACAAGAACCACAAATGAAGAGAGATAATCGTAAACGTATTCGATTCCTATTGGGGGAATCCATCCGCCGAAGAAATAATTTATTGGTCCATTGTTTATTACGTGAATAAATCCAAATATTGAAAGTATAGTCGCCGCTAGAGTAATCAGAGCGGCAATAGGATAAGCAATATTTTTTTTCCAAACTCCAAGAAGAGGAATAATTAAAGACGCGAACAGAAAGAGCAGCGGTATTATTGCAGGAAGATTTTTCTCAATCATTTCATTAACTCAATCAGTTCGGTTTCATCAAGGGTTTTATAATTTTTGTAAATCAATATGAGTAAAGCAAAAGCAACACCCACGGTTGCAACTCCAACTACAATAGCTGTTAACATTAAAGCATGCGGTAGAGGATTAATATAATTAGCCGGATTTTCAACCGATAAATTTTCTATAATTATTGGGACGGTGGCATCAACTTTTATTGCACTAGAGATATAAAACAGAATTATTGCAGCCTGAAAAATTGTCATGCCGATTAATTTCTTAACTAAATTTTTCTTTACAGTCATTCCGTACAAACCGATTACAAGCAGCAAGATTATAAACCAATAATCATAATGTCCGGCAATAAAATCAAACATCTTCATCCTCGTCATCTATAAGATTATCATAAATGGAAACAAGAATTGCCATGACCGCAATCCCAACTCCGACTTCGATAAATAGTATGCCGAAATATCTTAACTCGGCAGAAGTTAAACCGGGTATGGGCAGAAAACTATAATCCAGAAAATTTCCTCCGAGCAATAATGATAATAAACCAATTCCAAAAAATATTAAAACCCCAAGAACACCTAATGGAATAGCCAAATCTTTGTTAAAATGCATTGGGTGAATTTTTTCATCAGTAGAAATTCTTATTAATAAAATGGATGTTGCAAGCAAGGCGCCACCTTGAAAACCTCCGCCGGGACTATAATGCCCGTGAAAGATCACATACATCCCGAATAACATTATATATGGAGAGAGTATTCGGCTTAAAAGAATAATAATAGGACTGCTACTTCCTTGTTGCACGTTTTTTCTCCCGTCTTAAAAGTAGATAACAAATCATACCAGCTGAAAATATTACAAGTTCTTCGCCCAGTGTATCGAAACTTCTATAATCTCCCAAAACAGTTGTAACCATGTTGTCAGTGTTGGCATCTTTAATTGCATTTTCTATATAGTATGAAGAAGCAACCGGAGTTCCGGTTAAACTTTCTTCTCTATTAACCAAAGCGGTTGAATCACCTCGATAGGGAAGACCATGTGAGGCATAAATCAATAATAGAGCAAATATTACAACGCTGATATAAGTTAGATATTTCAATCGTTAGTTCTCCTCGTTGTTCTGAATATTAAAACGATATAAAGAACACCGGTTATACCGGCTCCGACAACCGCTTCGGTAAACCCGACATCAATAGCGCCCATAGATACAAACAGCATTGCAAGTATATAACTGAACACACTTAATGACACAACTGCGGTTAACAGATCTTTAACATGTAAAGAAACAACAGCAGAAATTATAAGAAAGACATAAAGTACAAGTTCAAGTTCCCAATGCATCTATTCTTCCTTTTCTTTATCTTTTTTGAACCAAGGTTTAATCCCGAAACTTAAAGCGGCACGCGCTAATGCATGAGCCCCAACAGGATTGGCAATCGCAACAAACACAAAAATGATTAATAGTTTTAAACTCTTTAAGCAGAATCCTTCGTAAACCATTAGTC
The DNA here is from genome assembly GCA_030584085.1 of Melioribacteraceae bacterium. Lineage (NCBI taxonomy): Bacteria > Pseudomonadati > Ignavibacteriota > Ignavibacteria > Ignavibacteriales > Melioribacteraceae > Melioribacteraceae bacterium. The sequence goes on along the minus strand of CP129490.1, from coordinate 3,626,774 downwards.
CCAGAATGATTAACATAATTCCCAGCGTATCACTTTTGCTTGTTGCATGAGAGCGTGTGAAAAAATCCGGTAATCTTATAACACCAACACTTCCGATCATCATAAAAAACGAGCCGACTACAATAAAAAAAATTGTTAATATATTTTGAAGTTCTATCATTCTTTTGCTTTCTCGGTTGAAAAATATTTTGCGATAATTAATGAACTGATGAAATTTAAAATTGAATAAGCAAGAGCTATGTCGATGAACATATCTAACCTGCCGAACAAATGACCAAGCAATAAAATCAGCACTAAGGTTTTTGTACCGATTGCACCGGCACCGAGTAATCTGTCAAAAACAGTCGGACCTTTTATTACTCTAAAAAAGGGGATAGTAATAATTATTGTTAAACCTATAGCCATTGCAATAAAAAATGATTCCATACTATAGCTCATCCTCTGAATCAATTATAACTTCGTCGCATACAACTCTTTCTATTTTTGTTTTATAAAGCTTGGCAACTTCAACGGCCAAGGAGTGATCAATATGTGCTTCATCTGATTCACTTGTTAAGGCGTGAACGACAAAGTTTTCTCCGTCAATGTGTAATGTGACAGTTCCCGGAGTTAGCGAGATAGAATTTCCCAAAGTCACTTTCGCAAACATATTCGGCAGATTTGTTTTGAATTTTATTATCCCGGTTTTGATCGGCATCTTGGGATGAATGATCAAGTAAGCAATTCTAAAGCTTGATGTTATTATTTCCCACAATAGAAAAATTAGGAAGTAAAAAAATCTAAAAACTCTTAACCCGGATTCTTCTGATTTTTTATCGGGATAAAAAACATGATTGCGCAACTTTGCGTTGAACCACAAAACAGTACTAACCGACAGAACACCTAGCGAAATATGAAACAAGTCAAAATAGCCGCTTAAGATGAGCCAGAAAGCCATCATTATACAGAAATGAAGTACGATATTTCTTGGATTTACTTTAATCATGGTTAGCTTAAGAATGCAAAAGTTATATAAAAAAGAAATTCTAAACAAGAAAATGCGGAATGGAAACAAGAGGAAAAACTTTGTTGTTAAGTGAATTTTTTAATGTAATTAAAGAATAAAATGATGCTTGCTTTCTTAAATGTTGATTACTGTTTAACCAGTTCCTAATTTTTAAGTATTCAGCTTTTCAGCAGCCTCAAGTTTTTCTTCTAACTTTATTTCTTCCGCACCATGAGTAAGAGCTTTTAATTTTTTAAAGAACACCAAAAGCAGTAGTCCGAAAAAGACACAGAAGACAAATATTCCCGTAAAGACTTCAAACTCACCGGCATTTTGTGCAAACTCTCCTACAAGTCCGGCGAGTTTATTGCCAAGCCCTGTTGCGGCAAAATAAACACCCATCATTATTGATGCATATTTAAGAGGAGCTAGTTTTGTGATGAATGAAAGCGCAACGGGCGAGATTGAGAGTTCGCCTATAACTTGAAGTAGGTAAGAAAGAATTAACCAAATCAGCAATGCTTTACCGCTGGCTTGAGCCTCTAAAGCTGCGGCTGACATCATTAAAAATCCTGTTCCCATTATTATTGTACCTATCGCCATTTTAAAAATGGAAGAGGATTCTTTTCCTTTATTATTTCGTCTGGACCAAAAAGCGGCGACAGCAGTGCCAAATATTATTACAAAAATTGCCGGTACAGATTGAAATACACTCGTAGGAATTTCCCATCCCAAAACAATTCTATTAATCTTTTCTTTCGTGTATAGGTTCATCAACCCGCCTGCCTGTTCATAAGCGCCCCAGAAAACAATTACTATTAGAAAGGAAATTAGAAGAACAACAACACGATCTTTTTCAATTTTTGTTAGAGGTTTATTGCTTTTTGATCCTTCGATTTTGGGAACAGGGACATAGTTCCCGACTGTCTTTAAATGTTTTTGACCCAACAAATAAATAATCTGTCCTAAAATCATTCCAAATCCAGCTAATGAAAATCCGATATGCCATCCGTAAACTTCACCAACATAACCGACAATTAAAGGAGCGGTTGCGGCGCCTATGTTAATTCCTATATAAAAAATTGTAAATCCACTATCGCGTCGAGGATCACCTTCTTTATACAATCCTCCGACCATTGTAGAAATGTTTGGCTTAAGAAATCCGACTCCAATAATTAATAATATCAAACCAGTATAGAAAAAAGCTTCACCGGAAACTGCTAAAGTTAATTGTCCGATCGCAATAAAAAGTCCGCCAAGAAAAACTGTTTTTTTCTGACCGAGAAATCTATCCGCTACAATTCCACCTGGGATTGACATAACATAGACAAGCATCGTATACCAACCATAAAGAATCAATGCATCGGAATTACTCCACCCCATACCGGGGTTATCCCCAATAGTTTCTTTTGTTAAATAGAGAACAAGAATTGCTCGCATTCCATAGAAACTAAAACGCTCCCACATTTCCGTGAAAAAGAGTACGGGCAATCCTTTAGGATGACGAGATTTCATTTTTTCTCCATGTATGAAACTAAAAAGCTAATATACGTAAAAAGTTGATGAAGGTATTTGTTGAGCTTTCTATTAACCACGGAATTATTCCGTGATTAATAGAATTATAAAATTTAATCTTGCGGTTCCATTCCGTAGTTTTTCCATTCTTCTTTTGAAGGACCATATATACCTGGAACTGGTAGTCCGAGTAATCTCATTATAACAGTTATTTGTGCACGGTGATGTATTTGATGATTGACTAACATCGTCAAGATTCTTCCTCTTTCCCATGATTGTCCATACAAATCCATTTTTAACGATAAGTCTTCGTCAGTCCATTTTGATTTAAGGTTGACTGCCAGCTCATCACAATATTTTTTGTAGAGATCAATAATCTCGGATATGTTACTTGGTATAGGCTTGCCATCTAGATAATCATTTTCAACCAACTCAACTTTACTGCCCATTTCGGTTAATGTTTGTGTTATGTGCCATGCTAATCTTCCTAAACTTCTTGTGTTATCGGAAATAGTCTTTAAAAGATGTTCATCTTTAATGTTAGACAATATTTTTACCGTTGCTTCCTCTTCTGCTTTCCAAGTTTTAATGAAGTCTGCAATTTTGCGGTACATATAACCCCCAATGTTTTTAATTGTTACTTGCAAATTACTACAGCAAATATTCTTATAAAAGATGTATTGAGAAAGATATTTGTTCAGATTTATTATGGTTTTGTTGATGACGGATTTAATTTCATTAAAGAAATAAGAAAGAGCAATTACTAATTCTATTGTTCGGTCTTAAAGTTCAACTAAGCCGGTTTTTGTTTGTTGAGCATTTCAAGAATCCAATCCGCTTTATCAAATTTAGGAGGTATGTAGTTTTGTAATTTTAGAAGCATTTTCTCCGGATCACTATCTACCAATATCATTTCGCGGTGTTCCGGTTTTATAAAATTTTCTTTTACGGTATGGTCTAAAAAACTTGTAAGATTATCATAGTAGCCGTTAACATTTAGCAAGCCTAAAGGTTTGTTATGGAAGTTAAGTTGACCCCAAGCGACAACTTCAAAAACCTCTTCGAGTGTTCCGAATCCCCCGGGCAAAGCAATAAATCCATCTGAAAGATCAGCCATCAAAGACTTTCGCTCGGACATTGATCCGACAACACGTAAATCATTTAGCCCGGTATGCGCAACTTCTTTTTCAATAAGCTGTTTGGGAATAACGCCGATTACTTTGCCTCCTGCATTAATAACCGCAGAAGCGATTTCACCCATTAATCCAACACTTGCACCGCCATAGACAAGTTCAATATTCTTTTTTGCGATGAGTTTGCCAAGTAAATTCGCAGTGTCGGAATAACTCTTATTATTGCCAAAACTTGAGCCGCAAAACACGCATATTTTTTTCATGGTTGTAATCCAAATAAATATTGTTAAAAATAAACCCAACGGCTGTTCTGTACAAATAAATTAAATTTTATCACCTCGTTTTTTAAATTCTCTGAAGCACAAATCCGTAAACTTTTCCATTTCCGCGAAGAGATTTTCGTCATAGGATTTAAAATTAAAACAAGATTTACCCTGCATATGCTTTTTCAAATTTTCCGGAATGTTTTCCGCAATATCTTTGTACATATAAATTGGCATTAAATGGTAACTTACATAATTCTTCTTTACTTCCACACCACCGAACCAAAGATTTTTTTTAAATCTTTCTGAAAAGAATCCTTCGAGTGAATAATTTTCTTTTTCGTCTTTTAAAACATTCAATTCTTTATCATATTTATTGAAGTTCTCTTTTAATCTATCAAAGATTATTTTGAAATCATTTGTGGATGTCATATTAGAGTCCTCGTTAATATTATGGCTAATTTGTAACTAACTCATAAACACTAAAAATCTTTCCGCTGTTAAGCGTTATTATTTTTTTATCGTTGATTTCAAAACCATATTGATGCAAGATTTTTTCAAAGTCGCTAATATTTACCAAGTGCATTATAGAGTTTAGTTTTTCTAACGAAGTATATTTTGTTTGTGAAACTTTACTTTGAAGCGCACTCTCATTTTGTAATATTGTAATTAATCTTGAGCGGGAATGCATTGATTTATAAAACATTTTTAAAACGGTCGATACGTTCACATATTCAAAAACAAGTGCGGCATAAATCATGTCGAATTTGATTGAATCGGGATCCCAATATTGTAAATCAGCATTTATGATTTTCAACTGTGGATGATGTCCATATTTCTGACGAACGACATCCAAATAATTCGCGTTGATATCCAGAGCAGTAACACTTTTAACTGATGACCAATCTATATGTTCAAACCCGTTTCCGATTGTACAACCGGGGACAAAGACAGATTTTGGTGAAAAATCCTCGAGAGATTCCTTGAACACTTTGTTTATCATCTTATACTGATCGACTTCCGGACTGTCCATATGTCCGATATAATCTTCATAACTTATGTCTAACCAAGGATTCTTGTTCATTTTCTTAATTATTTTTTTATATCAATCTCGTACTTTAATTGAACTAGTCCGGATTTATAATTTGTTGCTTGAAGAAGCTTTAGAGTTTGTTGATTGGCGTTAGGAAAAAGAGGAATACCTTCGCCAAGAGCAATTGGAATTATCGATAGGATAATTTCATCAATTAAATTGTTGTTTAAAAATTCGGTGTTAAGAAGTCCACCGCCGACAAGCCAAATATTTTCGCGTCCTGAGGAAATTATTTTACTAAAACCGGTTTTTATATCACCATGCAAAAACTCGATATCTTTTCTATCCGTGATTAATTTTTGAGACGTAAAAACAAAGCTTTGTTTTCCAGCGTAAGGCCAGTCACTATGTTGTAAGATAAAATCGTATGTCTTTCTTCCCATTACAATAGCATCTATGCTATTATAGAATTCATTGTAGCCATAATCTTCTTCGCCGTCTTCGACTACAGAAAGCCAATCAACACTATGATCCTTTGTTGCAATGTATCCATCAATACTCGATGCAATATATAAAGTTGTTTTGCTCAAATTATAATTTCCTTATATATTTTTGTTTCTTGAAAATTCTATAAACTCTATAGGAGCACCATTCTCAACTATCATTGCTACGCGTACTCCTTCGGATGGGGAAGATATATCATCGATTAATTCTTTTTCTTTTATTGCTTCTTCAAGATTATCTACTTCAAATGCAATGTGCGGTATTTGTTTTATAATATCTGAAACGGGACTATCGCTTTCGAAACGCATCCATTCAATTCCATATTCACTTGTTTCAAAACCGGAGACATAAAATTTAAGATGTTCGATATATTTTTCGTTTGGTCTTTTTTCTGTGGTGGGAATTCCAATGTGATGAAATTTCATTCCCTTTAATGTTGCCGGAGGTGGTTCGTGGTCTTTTCTCATTAGCTCAACCTAATTCGAAAGTGGTAATCCCAAAAATTTTACTAACCGGAACATTCGGAGGAGTACCGTAATACATTCTTGCGCATTCAAAAACATATTTCATTTTATACTTATCTACGAGAGTTTTTGCTGATTCATTTATTATCGGAATATCTAAATAGAATAAATCATCTTTTACCGATGATGAACATGCTTTGAAAAGTTCTTCTGCAATTTCCGGAGTATCAGCAAAAAGTGGACAAATTTTATAACCTTTGTTTGCTTTACGTAAAACGGCAAATCCCTTTAGTTCATTGTTTTCAATATACTTGAAGGTTTTTACCTCGGGCATTTGTAACCAGTTTAACATGAACTGCGGTCTATCAAAACCGAAACACATTTTATCATACTTCAAAATTTCAGCGTAATCTTTTTCTTCAACCGGTGAAATGTTTTTATTAATTAAATATTCTTTTCCGATACCTTCATAACGTAAATCACGGAATGCAATTTGAAATCCGCCGCGATTATAAAATGGCTGCATATCCACAACGCCGTCCATGCCAATTGAAGCACCTTCGTTTAATCTTTTTAATAAAGCATCTCTTCTTAAATACCAAAGTTTTTTCCCGATTCCATTTGAACGATATTCAGGTTTAACAATGAAGAAACCCATAAAACCGAAATCACCATTGTATGATATGATTGACCCTCCGGCAATGAGTTCATCGTTTTCGAAGAATCCATAAAATCCTTCGGGATCGGTATTCCAATAAACTTCCGCGTCATATGGTCCGGGATTCCATCCTTCTTCATCAGCCCACTTGATTAAGGTATCAACATGTTCGCGAGAAAGCTTTATGAAGTTTAGTTCTTTCGGTTCTTTCATTTTATTTCATCTCGAGTTTCTGCAAAAGCAATTATATATCCGTCTATATCTTCATAGTAAATTACACGATGTCCCCAATCTCTCAATTTTAATCCATCAAGTAAATTTACATTCATTTTATCCGCGCGATTAATATATTTATCAATGTTGTCAACGATTAAATATATTTCGGCTCTCGGTTGGTTGTCAATTTTTTTCGGATGCTCAATTTTATCTTTCAGTAGTTTTTTAATCCCGTTTGCCGGCATTAAACCCAACTCAGAATTATCTGTTAAAATAAACTCTGTCATACCGGGAACATGCAAGGTCGGTTTTTGATTTAGTAGCGTTGAATAAAAATTAGTGCTTGCTTCTTGATCATTTACATAAATAATAGTGTGTGATTTTTTTATCATATTATCTCAATGTAAATCCAACACGCTTCCGCCAATGAATTCACGAAGAACAGAATCACCAGGAACGGGGGAGTTATCTTCTATTGGCTCAACTTCGCTCAATACACGAGTTAATCTTTCTGCTCGCGTATAAGCATCCAGGCGGAGCGGATCATCTTTATATTTTTCCGTCCATGATTTGAAATCATTCAAAAGTAATGGTCTATATAATGGAACTTCGTATGGCATTGATGTATTAATCATATAATCTGCTGAATTACAATACGGTAAAATATTTCTTTTTTCCGAGGAGCGAACATAATGCCAATGTAGTAAAGTCTGTTCAGGTTTATATGCGCGGTGAACCGAATCACGCAGCATTCTTCTAATTAAACGAAGATCAGTCCAGCGAATAAAATCACCGGCACCGGTTTTCATTTGAAGCAATGGTTCAAGGTATAATTTAAATTTTTGTGAAGAGGGAATAAGTTTACTGAACTCCGGGTATAAACCATGTAAACTATCGATTAACAGAACTTGATTATCACCAAGTTTCATAGGAGTTCTATCAAGATATCTTTTTCCTTCTTTAAAATCATAATAAGGAATTTTTACTTCTTCGCCATCGGCCAATCTTTTTAAGTGTTCATTAATCAGATCCAAATCTAAAGCTTGTGGGGTTTCAAAATCATAATCACCGAATTCGTCTTTGGGATGAAGTTCCAAATCAAAAAAGTAATGATCGACAATTAGTGGTACGAAACTCATGTTCATCTTTTTTAATCGTTGCTCTAATTTAAATGTAGTCGTAGTTTTTCCCGAAGAAGATGGACCGCTTACCATAACCATTTTTAATTCGTCGCTTCTTTCTTTAATCATTTCTGCTGCAGTATTCAACTGATCTTCATAATAGCTTTCTGCTTCATGAACTATTTGTGCAAACTCACCTTTTTGAATTCTGTTGTTCATTCCTTCGATTGTATTCACGCCATGATCAACAGACCAATTAAGCGAACGCCACATTTTTGCCCACGGAATATATTCAGATGGTTTAGAAAAGTGCCGTGAATCTTCTTTTCTTCTTCTTGCTGCTTCTTCACGATAAAGAATATATTCCTTTGCGACTTTAGCGTGACCGTTTTCAACTAAGACTTTTTCAACAATGTCTTGAATCTCTTCTATGTGGGGTTGGTCTTTCTCGGTATATTTTTGATCAATAACGTCAATGACTTGTTTGGCTAGACTTTCTGCTTTTTCTTTATCACGTCCGCCAACCGCAACCGCAGCTCTGTAAATTGCGTTCGCAATTCTATCTTCTCTAAAAGGAACAACGGCTCCTGTTCGTTTAATTACAAATTTTACTTTTGCCATTTTCTCTCCGAGTTATTGCTTATCAATATTGTAATTTAATTTTTGTGCAGGTTTATTACAAACTATCTATTTGATGGAACGCAGATTGTTGTGGATGATTATGATTTTTTATGAATAAAGTCAACGGAGATTATAAAAGAAAATATTGATCAGCATTCCATTTACTCTAACAAATTAAGCTTCTTCATCTTCCGCCAAAGTGTTGTCGGATGAATATTTAATTCCTCTGCGGTTTTGCTTCTATTACCGTTATGTTTTTTGAGTGTGTTGATTATAATGTTTCGTTCGGCATCTTTAAGATGATTTAAATTGCCTGAAGTGTTCTTTGTTATAGAGTTAAAATTTTCTTCCCGTAATCTTTTCGGTAAATGCTCAATTTGAATTACATCGCTGCCGCAAAGAACAAAGCAATGCTCGATTACATTTTCGAGTTCGCGTATGTTGCCGGGCCAATTGTAATCCATTAAAATATCGAAAGCGGAAGATGAGAAATGCTTGATGTCTCTTTTAAATTTCTCGTTGAACTTTTCAATGAAATGGTTAACTAATATCGGCAAGTCATCTTTTCTTTCACGCAAAGGAGGGAGATGTATATTCATCACATTTATTCGGTAATATAAATCTTCTCTAAACCTTCCTGCTTCAATTTCGATTTCGAGATCTTTATTTGTCGCGGCAATTATTCTTGTATTAATCTTAATCGGTTTGTTTGATCCGACACGTTCAATTTCTTTTGTCTCCAAGACACGTAATAATTTTGTTTGAACCGTAATCGAAAGATCGCCGATCTCGTCAAGAAAGAGTGTTCCGTTTTGAGCTAGCTCGAATCTTCCTATCTTTGATTTTATTGCACCGGTAAATGCCCCTTTTTCGTGTCCAAATAACTCACTTTCAATTAAGCTTTCCGCAAAAGCGCTGCAGTTGACTGCTATAAAAGGTCCGGTTCTTCGATGACTGTTTAAGTGAATAGCACGTGCCGCAAGTTCTTTTCCGGTACCGCTTTCACCGGTTACTAATACAGAGCTATCGGTTTGTGCAACACTTTCGAGTACGTTTATGATTTGCTTAATTTCTTTGTTCTTGCCGACTATGTTCTCGTACTTAAATCTTTCGTCTAAGTGTTCGAAGAGATTTTTGATTTCGCTTATATCTAAAAATGTCTCAACCGCGCCGATTTTTTCATTCTTGTTGTTTGTTAGAGTTGATGAATTAACTCGAATAGGTATTAACTTTCCGTTTTTATCTACAATTTTAACTTCATTTCCAATAGTTGGTTTATCTTTATTTATAGTTTGTTCCATATGGCATCCTTTTCTACAAACCGATGAATTAAAAATCTCCCAACATTTTTTTCCTATAGCTTCGTTCTTTTTATAGCCGGTTATTTTTTCTGCTGATAAATTAAACGACGTCACATTCCATTCGTTATCGATTGTAAAAGTGCCTTCAATATTGCTATTGAAAATTGCATCGAGTTTATTTTTTTGATCGATTAACTCTGTGGTTTTCTCTTCAAGATCTTTTGCCAAGTTGAGCATTTCTTTTGTATCGCGGAAAACAAGAACTACACTGATTACTTTTTCATTTCTGACAATCGGAGTGATAGAAGCAAGTACGTTTTTCTCGCTTTCTTTTTTTGTCTTAATGTTGAAAGCAAGATTTGTGAATGCTCTATTTTCTCTAATCGATTCTTTTAAAAAGTTCATTCCATCGAAATTCTCTTCGAAAAGAATACTGCAGTCTTCACCAACAACATCATTTTCGTTGAAACCAGTAATTCTAGAAGCGGCTTCATTAAACACAACTATGTTATGTTCTTTTCCTATAACTGCAATTCCGTCGGGGATAATTAGTACTTCTTTTCCCCGATCGATTACTGTTTTAACATCCACCTCATCACCTAAATAAGATTTTCATATCCGCAATATTGCAAAAATATTGCACAAACGGAAGATGCTGCAATCCAGCATTGCATTACTGCAAGACGACTTTCCTAAAAGCTATTAATGAAGCTCAAAAACCGACAAAGTTTAGGGCACGTCTCTTGCAATGTTATCCTTATTCTCACTTGGAGAATTTATATGAATAAGATTACAATTCACCTTAAAAATGGCAGGTACTTATCTTTTTTCCTTTGGCTGGTTGCTATTCACTCATGCTTAGTTGGTATTGGATTAATTGTTTATCCCAGCTCACTGATGGAATTTTTTGGATACGGGGTCTGCTCTGAAAGATTCTTCCCGTCGCAAGGTGGAGTATTTCATATTGCAATGGCAGTCGGATATGCAATGTCTGCCTACAATTTGAAGCGTTATGAATGCCTCATAATTTTCTCGGTAGTTGTAAAATTTATGGCAACAGTTTTCTTATTCACCTATTTCATATTCGTCAGTTCTATTTGGTTAATTCTGCTCTCGGGCATTTCTGATTTCTTAATGGGATTAATAATTTTAATCCTCTATCGCTTCGCAAAAGGAGCGGGTAAGTTATGAGTTTGTATAACAATCATAGAACTGTTTTAATAATCGGTGCCACGGGATTTGTCGGTAAAAATTTTCTCGAGAGCATTAAAGAGGAATATAAAGTATTTGCACTTGCAAGACGCTCACGCACAGAATCACATATTCCGTATCACAAAAACGTGCAATGGCTTCAGTGCGATATTGCAAATAAAAATAGATTAAATGAGGTCAAAAATTTTCTAATCGAAAACGGCGGGGTTGATTTTGTCTTTCACTTAGCTGCTTATTATGATTTTACTTATAAAGATAATCCCGAATACGAAAGAACAAATATTGAGGGAACGAAAAACGTACTAGAGTTAGCAAAGGGATTAAACGTAAAAAGGTTTGTTTTTATCAGCTCGCTCGCTGCTTGTGAATTCCCTAAAGATGGTGAAGTTGTAACGGAGTATACCCCGCCTAATGCAGGCTTCCACTATGCGCGAAGTAAAAGAATCGGTGAAGAGTTAACTCAAGAATATTCAAATTACTTTCCTTGCACAATTATTAGATTGGCGGCTATCTTTAGTGATTGGTGCGAATATGCGCCGTTATATAAATTTTTGACAACATGGCTTTCGAAAAAAATAGAGTCAAGAATACTCGCCGGCAAGGGTGAATCCGCAGTCTCATATTTGCATGTAAATGATCTTATCAATCTGTTCAGAATAATAATTAAAGAAGCGGATAATCTTTCGCAATTTGAAATTTATAATGCAAGCCCCAACGGATCAATTTCGCACAAAGAGTTATATACAATTGCAACAACTTATTATTTCGGAAAAGCAGCAAAACCGATACACTTACCAAAAATTCTAATTTACCCCGCCTTAATTATAAGAAAGATTCCTTTTTTGCTTCACTTATCAAGCGAAGAACATTTTGAAAGATTTTGGATGATAAAATATGTCGATAAAAAATTAAAAGTAGATTCGACACACACACAAATTGCATTAAGATGGCAGCCGACTCCTCGAAATTTAATCACACGCCGACTTCTTTTTTTATTGGAAAAAATGAAAAGTCATCCCGACGAATGGCGTCTTAAAAATGAAGCGGCAATGAAAAAAATTGCTCGCAGAACAAACTTTATCATTTACGATCACTTAACCAATTTGAAAGAAACAATAGTTGCCAAAATAGAAGAACAAATTCTTTCGCCTAACGCCGATGAAGTTTTCAAACGTTACCACAAAATGGATCTAAATGATTTTCAATGTTACATAAGTACAGTTTATCATCTGCTTATGGCAACAGTAAGAAGCGGCGACAGAAGTTTGATGATTCAATATATAGATGACATTGCAACACGCAGATTTGCCGAGGGGTTTCTTCCGAAAGAACTTTGTCAAACTATTCAACTATACAGAGAAATAATCATTTCAGAATTAAGCAAGATAAAAGAGCTGGCAAAAATTAAACAAGAAGTATATGACTACATCGGTTTGACTCTTCAAATGGCAATTGACGAAATTGAAGATCATTACGATAACTTAATAAAGAAAGTTCCGGCTGATAAAATTGCACAGTCGGATTTACTACCGGACTGCAAAGAATTACAAAGAATGATAAGACAACTTAGCGCATTCTATCAAATGTCTCCTGAAGAAGGAATTAATTATGAAGAAATGCGATAAAACCTATATCAGATGAGAGATCGAGGATTGTAAAACAAAATGCGGAGATTGACCTAATGGCAACGGCACAAATATACTCAGGGGAAATGAGAAAAAAGAGTCGATGAAATCCATCGGGCAATGTGCATGGTGGCTGCTGACTGCCATGCCTCCGCAATAATTAAATAAAATAATTACTCAAAATATAAATAGGCTTTTAATGAATCAAAGAATTGCAGTAGCGATTGAAGAACTTCCAGGTAATATTTATGTGGTTGCGGAAAATTTTAGCCGATGCTCAAAATTTGTTGTGTGTGAAATTAACTCTAAAAAGATAGTAGTTCAAAAAGAAACATACTTCAATCCTCTTAACGGTCATCAGAAAAGTCAATCGCAACTACCGGGGTATATTAATCAGTTTGATGTTGATTATATCATTGCGGGAGTAATGGATAAAAAAACATTGTCAAATTTTCATCAGTTCAGAATAAACGTAATAACAGCTCCGAAACTTCAATTTAAAGATGCATTAGAACAATTTTTATTTGGTAAATTAAACCGTTATGTAGAAAAAATTGAAGAGGACAATTAGCATTTACTCAACGTTGGGTAAAAAAACTCCTAAATACTTATTTTGCCTATAATAGTTTGAGAAAAATAACTATCTCAACAAAACCATTTTCTTAGTTAACGAAAATTCACCGACTGCTAACCGGTAATAATAAATTCCACTTGGTAAGTCTTCTGCGTTAAATTCAATTTCGTGATTGCCGGGTTGTAGATGTTCATTTAGAAGAGTTATTATTTCTTTACCGAGAATATCATAAACAATTACTTTGGTTTGTAGGGACAACTCATTAGTTGTCCCAACGGCGGGAATCGTAAAATTAATTTTTGTCGTTGGATTAAAAGGATTCGGGTAATTTTGCATTAATCCAAATTTATTTGGGATCTCATCTTTTTTTTTTACATCCGTTATTGGTGACAAATCGAAATCAGCAACAACAGGAAGGTGATCGGAAACCTCAGTATCGTTTTCACTCAACCCGAATTGATTCAATTCATCGAGACTCAATGTTTTTGTATTAAAGATGTAACTATTTACTTCTTCCATTACCGAACCTGAATAGACAATATAATCAAGTCTTCCCGGTGGATAACTTCCGGTGTTCGTTGTATAAGTCATAGCAGTTTTATTAACAAAGGGAATTGAATCATCAAAATTACTACCGTCCCAATCCGGCGCAAAGTCATCGCCATAAGTATTGTTATAAAAAATATCGCCGGTAATTAAAGTATTGTATTGTCTCGAATCTCCGACAAGATTCATATCTCCCATAATAACAATCGGAATGTTCGGTTGAATAGTTAATACTCCCCCATCATTCATTGCATCTCTGATAAAACCCATGATCGCATCAAATTGATTTTGGCGTTTTGTGTCTTCGCTTCCATCAGTCAAACAGCATTTTGGATGAGCAACTACAACCAACATATCCGAATCATATTTTGGACGAAGATCTAAAAGGAATGCGGTTGATGAATTGTGAGCATAAGGAGTTGTTTCAATTGGGAAACTATCTCTGATTATAAATCGACTCACTAATACAACATCATAGCCCGTAAGTTTTTTGTTATACCAAGTCTGACCTTCTAAAGAAGGAAGATAATTTTCAACTCTATCTGCAACTGCTTGTGCCGAAGATGAATAAACTTCACTGAAACCAATTATGTCCGGCTGTAAAGTAGAAAACACATTGCTAAAGTTTTGTTGAACTTCCGGTGTGTCATCAGTTATTTTATCTCGCTCAATATTGTATGCCATTATTCTCAAATAACCGGGATCAGTTTTGTTAATTGAATAAGTTGGCACCGGATCAACTTCACCTGATTGAAATGTATAGGTGAATCCGCCTTCGTTCGGTATCTTATCTTCATAATCAACCAATGAAGAAGATACATATCCGAACAATTTTACTTTTATCGTATTGCTTTGAAATACTTGAGTTCCGGATATTTGAGCATCTCTTCTTAAAACAAACTCAAAATCATTTGCAGAAAATGTAGGTGAGCCTATAAATCCTATATTCTCGTGATAAATTGTAGATGACCCTCCTATATAACTTTTCCCACGTCTTGTGCCGAATGTAAATTCGATTTCTACACCTATTCCGTCTATTGATTTGCCCGTTGATGGATTATTATCCGAATCGATGTACAAAGTCATATAATTTCCATTAACCAGAACAATTTTTTCAGTTGTCTGAATTCGGAAATAAATATACTCGTCATCGTTTGTTATATATAGATTTCCAAAATCAAACTCGGCACCTGGTGTGTTGTCTCCAATCGGATCTTCGTGCATGGTAGTCACGTCAGACCAATCATCAAAATTTTCGTCAATAAAAATTCTATCTTGTGCAGCAATTAAACTTGTAAATAAAAGGATTAGTAGTATTCTTCTCATCAGGACTCTTTCTTTATTATTCGGTTTTAACAAATGTATAAAATCTTTTTCTTAATTTTAATTCATAAAGAAATCATGTGTTGAATCAATTGAAATTACTTGGCATCTAATCAACTTTGTTTAATATAAATGTGATGACTATGAAATCAATCAAATTATTAATCGTTATTTCTATTTCGATATTTTTATTTAGCTGCGGTGAATCTCTTCCTATCGATGACGATCTTTCAGACAAAAGTTATTCCTTGCTAAATCAAGACAGTGTTGCTGTGGATTATCCGTCAAACGTAAAAAGTAAAATAGCAGTTGTTGGATATGTGTTTACAAATTGTCCTGATATTTGTCCGCTAACGACAAACAATATGAGATTGGTTCAAGAAAAAATAAATGAAGAAGGAATCACCGGAGTAGAATTTGTAACTATTACATTCGATCCTGAATACGACACACCAAGTGTTTTAAAAGAATATGCGGAAGTTAGAAGACTTGATACAAGCAATTGGATGTTTTTAACAGGAGATAAAGCAATAACAGATGAAGTAATGAAAGATGCCGGAGTTGTTGCCGTTCCAAGCGATTCAACTTTAATGGAAAGTGGAAATATGATGTACTTTTTTGTACATACCGATAGAATTCATTTGCTAGATCAGCAAAATAGAATTAGAGGAACTTATCTTGGTAGTCAAGCCGATATTAACAAACTCGTTAACGACATAAAAATTTTAGCAAATTAAAAGGAGAGATCTAAATGAAAAAGTTAGTCATTATAGGTTTATCACTATTCATTTTCTTTGGCTGCAATGAAAAAAAAGAAGAACAAGTTGAAGAAACAACCTCTGCCAAATCTGAATTGCAGAAAGCTATTAAAGAAAACGAAGAGGGAATTCATATTGTAGATTCTTGGGTTCGACCGGCAGCAATGAACCGGAATACGGGTGTGTTTTTAAGAGTAATGAATCACACAAACGAAAATGATACTTTAGTTAAAGCAATATCTACAATTGCAGAAAAAACAGAAGTTCACGAAACATTTAAACAAGGCGAAGACATGATGGGTATGCGTGAAGTTGAATATCTTGTTATGGAAGCAGGAAAAGTTTTTGTATTCAAACCGATGTCATATCATATTATGTTAATAAATCTAAACGAAACTCTTACTGTCGGCAAAACGATTGATCTCACATTAATTTTTAAGAATGCCGGTGAAGTAAAAATCAATGCAGTTGTTGAAGATAAAATGCCGACAATGAAAGCCGGTGAAGAGAAAGAAAAAACAGAAATGTAATTTTGTAACCGCCGGCTTTATGCCGGCGTTTTTACTGCTATCTAAAATCTGTGTTGATAATCAAAGAATCACTCGGTTCATATTCAAACGGAAGCATTTCTGCTAATCTCTGTATCCCGAAGTAACCCGTTGTCTCAAGTTTTAGCTCATCAAAATATTTTCCGCCTTTATCAAAATAAATTGAATCAGCATGCGGCTTAATGAATGAATACTGAGGTTTGTAATTAAGTTTTTGGTACTCTTTATTGTATATAACGTAAATTTGAGTTCTACAATTTAAGATTAGCTCATTTGGTCGTTCGGAGTCAGCAATTACACTATCGGGATAAAGTGGTTTTGAAATTGACTGTGCTCCGAATTGACCGAAGATCAGATCCGGTGTGTAAGCTTCAAAACCGTTTTTGCTCATAAACATTTTTGCGTCATAAAAAAATCTTACACCAATTTCTGTTTTATCGTCAAGATCAATCAATAGCTTAACCTTCTCGCGGTTTTGTTTGATCAACCGATAAGAAGTTGCCAGTGTTCTAAGAAAATGTCTAAGCGAACCCATGTAGGCTTCAAGTCTATTATTCTGCCAGATTACATAGTCATCTTCAAAGTCGGATTGCATTTCTTCAAAAAAAGGAAGTCCTGCATATTTCAAACTACCGAACTTATACTCGAAGTGTTTTAGTGTGTATTTAACATTATAACCTAAACTTCTGTTTTCAATTTGAATTGGCACATCACAACTCGCAAACAAAACGCCATCATTGTTTTTAAAGAAGTCAATGTAATATGGATTAGTAATTTGACATCCTTCAGCGAACCAAGTTTTGCCGAGAAGTTCTGCTTGAAAAATTTCAAAATTTTTCCACCACTCATCATCAAACTTATCGCCCACACCTATTTCGGGGAATTCAATTGGTTTTGGCGCTAGCTTAATATTAAGCTCAACCACTTCATTCGAGTTAATGTCAATCTTAAGATTTTGATTTTCATAAGACAGATGTGAAAGTATTAGGGTATATCTTCCTGGCGAAATATTGCCGATATGAAAATTACCTTCCTTATTTGAACTACTCCTGGTAAGTGAGTTTGCGATGTAAGCATTAACATTTTCTATCGGCTGTTTTGTTTGCTCATCAATTATAAAACCGGAAATACTACCATATTTGGTTTGAGCAATTAATTCCGACGAAAATATCATCAAGAGAAGAATTATGTTTTTCATTTATTTATTGATTTGTTGAACGATCAACATTAACAGCTAAAACGCTTTTTGCGGAAACGGTATGAATGAAAAATTCACCTTGTTGAGGCTTATTATCGGGTAAAATTATTTCCGGTGTCGTTAACCAATCTTTAGCTGCGTTCCAATCTTCGTCTCTTGGAATAAACCAATCCGAATCATCGGCTAATCTTATAATTCTATTTTCTTGATCTATACTTTGAACATATTGAATTCTACCTTTCATCATACCCATCATTTCAATATCGCCTGAACCGGAAAAATTAATTTTACTGTTTCGTAAATAAAAATAACCGGCACCTGTATAGTTTTCAATTATCAGCAATACCGGAGTTGAATTTACGGCTATAATTATTCGGTTAGTTCTGATAGTCATCCCGTTTGAGAAACTGATAGATCTATCATTTACATTTGCGATTGTTGTATAAATATATCCCACTTCCTGGAAATAATTTCTTGAATCAATTCCGCTGCATGAAGTAAATATCAAAACTATGATGAGAGTCGAAAAATATTTTTTCATAATTTATTCTGCTTTTTTATCGGTTGCCAAATTTGGTGTATTTGTGACACTTATGTATTCTGCAGTTACAACATTTGTAATTCTAATCGAGTTTCCGTTTTTAGTTAAAACCACATCAATATTTTCATTCCACTTACTAAGCGTTTCTTTGTCTTCGTCGGAGTTTACGTAATAAACATCGTCAGCATCTAATGTTATACTTGACTTAGTAATATTAATTGCAGTAATGTCTTTAAGTTGACCTATATTGTAAACAGAAAGTCCGTCGTATAGCGCCGGCATATATGAATTGTTGCCTGTTGTATTTGATTTCTGCATTAAAGTAACATTCACTTTTTCATTTTTTATATAAAGATAACCCTCGTTTCTATCATCTTCTAAAATTATAACAACCGGCTGCATAGAAACAGCTGTGACATTTCTGTCGGCTCGCCAAACTAAATTATTTGTGAATGTGATCAAGTTATTATTGACATCTTTAATAAATCCGGTAAGATATCGGATGTTATTTTCGGAAGCATGTAGATTTGAACTTGCGAATATCAGTAACAACAGGATAGTAATAAAAGCATTTCTTGATTTCATTTCCCCTCCGTTGTAATTGAAACAAATTCAAATTAATGTTTTTGGGTTCTGTAATCAAGATTATTCGAAGTCTCTCTTTTTCGAATTAATATTTCTGAATGAGATTTACTATTTTATTACACGTTAATTTAGGAGATAAAATGAGAAAGATTTTATTACTTGGGATGATTTTGACTTTACTAGTTGCATGTAATGAGGAGGAATATATAGAAAAGGGAAGCAAAGAATACATACAAGAAATTAATCAATGGCATGCACAAAGAGTTGCGAGATTAAAACAGCCAACCGGATGGCTTAATTTAACCGGATTATTTTGGCTGAAGGAAGGTGAAAATACTTTTGGTTCTGAATCCTCGAATGATTTGGTTTTCCCAGCAAATATGCCCGGTAATATCGGCAGTTTTATTTTAAGTGATTCAGTTGTTACTTTGAAAGTTAATGATGACATTGACGTTTTAGTTGACAGCCAATCAATTAAAGAGTTTGTATTAATCCCCGATACAAAACCAAACACTACAAAAATGAATCTCGGATCAAACGAGTGGAATTTAATAGTTCGTTCCGGCAACATGTATGGAATACGCCTACGTGATCTTGATGCGGAAATATTAAAAACTTTTGAAGGGGTCGATAGATTTCCGGTTAATGAAGATTGGAACATTAAAGCAAAATTTGAACCGTTCGATTCGTTAAGAGAAATTAAAATTCCGACAGTTCTTGGAACAATTGAAACTGATTATTCTCCCGGTAAATTAATATTTACTATAGATGACAAAAATTATGAATTATATCCGACTAAATCGGGGAATGGATTATTTATATTGTTTGCCGATCAAACTTCGGGTATTGAAACTTACGGTGCGGGACGATTTCTTTATACCGATTCTCCGGATTCTAACAACATTGTAAACATTGATTTTAATAAAGCATACAATCCGCCATGTGCATTTTCAAAATATGCAACTTGTCCTTTACCGCCAAAAGAAAATCAATTAAAAGTTAGGATAACTGCGGGAGAAAAGAATTACGGAGAAGGGCATTAACAATTTATTTTAATCTGAATCTGCTCTAAGAAAGACCGTCATTCTTAAAATAGATGATATGATCTTGCGCTTCTGAATAGTTTTTAAAGTTTATAACTTTTTTAGAATAGCAGATTCCTAAAAAATATTTCTTTTCTATTCCCAAGTACTTTTCGTTGGGCACTTCGTATACCCTCAATGAACGATTTGATCTTCTCAAACCGAAAGTCATTTTTGCATTTTCTATATTGATGGGAGCCCTCATGTAAACAATGCTCAATTTAGCGTGATACAGAACACAAAGCAAGAAAAAAATACATTGGGTCTTATAATAAAAAATGAGCTAAATTAAAAGGACTACTTGTTTTTATTAACTATATAAACACCCAAAATGATTAGGGCCATTCCAACAAAATGAATTGGGTAGAGAGCTTCATTATCTAAAATTCCCCACATAACAGCGGCAATTGGTATGAGATAAGTTGTTGTAGATGCAAAAACCGGGGTTGTAATTTGAATGAGTTTATTAAACAAAACCAATGCAAGAGATGTCCCAACTACACCAAGTATAAATAAATAGAATAAAGACATCAAAGCATAATCATGATACATTACTACATCTATAAAATCTGTTGATAAAAGTAAAACAACTGCAAAAGGACCTATGGAAAACATTGCAAGTGAAGTTAAAATCAAAGAGTTTAATCTTGGGAACCATTTTTTAAGCAAATTAATGTTTATTCCGTACCCAAGTGTTGCGAGAATTACGGCACCGGCATAATGATTAAAACTTCCAAGTGTTCCCCCGCTGCTAACAAAACTAAGAGCAACAGAACCGCCGAAACCAACGGTTAATCCGAACATTTGCCAGCGATTGATTCTTGCAGCAAAAAATAAAGCGCCGACTATTAATGTAAATGCAGGTGTAAGTGCATTTAGAATTCCAGCCAATGAACTTGTTATTCCGGTTTCAGCGTAAGCAAATAATATCGCCGGGAAAAAGTTGCCGATTAATCCCACCGCAACAAATTTCTTCCAATCGGTTTTGAAGTGTAGTTTCAGATTCTTAAATGCAATGGGAATCATTACAAGAGAAGCAAACATTATTCTTATTGTGCCTACCTGAATAGGATCAAATGCAACTAATCCTCGTTTAATAAGAATAAAAGAGCTTCCCCAAACTAATCCGAGAAGTATAAGTATTGTAATAGGAAAAGCTTTGTGTTCGGTGTACTTATCAAAATTCATTCGGCAAATATAAGGAAAGGAAATGTTATAAAGACAACATGTTTTTTTATCTAATAAACATTTTTTCTATGAGCAACTTTAACAACGAGTATTATCAATTTCTCGTCTTCAATTTTATATATAATTCTGTTGACTGCGACTCTAACGCGATAATCACTTTTACCTGTTAATTTTTTGCAATCTTTAGGACGAGGTGTTTTAGAAAGAGATGAAATCTTATCGAGCACTTTTTTGAGATATTTGTCGGGAAGTGATTTGATTTCTTTTACAGCGCTTTTCTTTATCTCAATTTTATAATCTGCCTTCATCTTTCAATTCTTTTAGAAGTGCTTCGCATGAAATCGTCGGTTCATTAATTCTCTCTTTGATGCTTTGAATATCCTCGGCATCATCAAGAAATTCTGCCCGTAACAAATCATTGACTATTTCCGAAATTGAAGATGAAGTTTCTGCCGCTTTTAATTTTAGTAGTTTGTGAATCTGCGGTTCTAAATATATTGTTGCTCTTTTGCTCATTGTTGACATTGTGAACTCCTCTTTTTCCGATAATAACGTTATAGTGCTAAAACGTCAAGCATAAGTTGAACCTATTCTACGAAACCTTTCGTAAACTCGTTCGTCTTAATCTTCAGAACAAATAAAAGATAAGAAAATGAGCGGAAATCAAAATATTAAACCAACCGTTGCCGAATTAGAAATTCTTCAAATTCTCTGGGAAAAAGGCGAAGTGACTGTTAAAGAAGTGAATGAAGAGATAAATAAGAGAAAAGAGACAGGTTATACAACAACTCTTAAAACTATGCAGATCATGTTTGAAAAAGGTTTGGTTGAACGAAAGAAAGACGGAAGAAGTCACAGTTATTCTGCTGCGATTAAAAAAGAAAAAACACAACAAGTATTGCTCGATAAAATTTTAGAAACTGCTTTCGGCGGATCGGCAAGTAAACTTGTCATGCAGGCTTTGGGAAATAAAAAAACAACAAAAGAAGAACTTCGGGAAATAAAAGAATTGATCAATAAGCTTGAAGAGGAATCAAAATGAGTTTCTTGCAAAATATTATTTCAGAAAATGCAATTAACGCTTTTGGATGGATGATCCTCCATTCACTTTGGCAGGGAGCGCTGGTAGCAATTATTTTGTCGCTCTTATTTTTGTTTCTAAATAATAAATCTGTTCATCTAAGATATCTTGTTGCTGTCGGAGCAATTTTATTTTTCACGGCTATGACAATCCGAACGTTTGTCGATTATTATAATAGTCCGATTCAAAAGATTGAACAAAACAATTTGGTTCAGAGTAATGCAGAAGAACCGCAAACTCTCAATTCATCAATAAGCACATTTGAAAGCGAAGATAGTTTTTATAAACAAATTTTGTTTACAACACAGCTTTATTTTAATCAACATTTACCGGTTATTGTTGCGATATATTTAATGGGTGTTTTGTTCTTTTCGTTAAAGCTAACGGGGGGATTTCTTTATTCGCAAAGAATAAAACATCACCGGACAAATGAACCTGACGAAAATTTAACAAATATTGTCAACCGTTTTGGTAAACAACTTAATATAAAACAAAAAGTAAAATTGCTTGAATCTGCTTTAGTTAAAGTCCCGTTAGCAATCGGTTATCTAAAGCCGGTTATACTCTTTCCGATCGGGTTATTAAACGGAATGAGTTATACACAAGTCGAAGCAATAATTGTACACGAGCTTGCACACATTAAAAGAGCAGATTACCTGGTTAACTTTTTGCAATCTATACTTGAGATAATCTTCTTTTATCATCCCGCTGTTTGGTGGATTTCATCACGCATCAGAGACGAAAGAGAAAATATTTGCGATGATATTTCATTAGAACTTGTTAACCGACCGGAGGAATTCGCAAAGGCATTGTTTTGCTTGAATCAGTACAATAGAGAAGACTATTCATTAGCATTGAGCGCAATCGGAAATAACAATCATTTATTAAGGAGAATAAAAAGAATGACGGGGGAAACTAAACATAGAACTTTTAGAAGCAAGGTTTACGCTGCTTCTTTGATGACTCTGATAATAATTTCGTTAAGCATTGCCGCATGCAGCATAACAAACGGCGAAAGTTATTATCAAGATCGATCAAACATTGTTTATGAGGAAGATAACAATGGAGATCATAGATACATTAATACAGATAGATTGGATGAGGAAAACCAAACCTATATTTTTTATAAAAGATTTCGTGGCGAAAAATCAAAGTGGGAAGCCACAATCGACAATGGAAAGCTAGTCGATTTATATAAAGACGGCGATCGAGTTCCGACAGATGAATATTATAAATACGAAGATATGATTCTTGACGAAGTTGACGGCATTACTTGGGAACTTGAAAAAGTTCACAAAGATCTCGCATCATTAAAAAAAGATCTAAAAGATATAAAAATTGATTTAGGTGAAAATTTTGCTGAAGATATGAAACGAATAGCTGAAGACATAAAAATTGAATTCGACAGCGAGGAATTCAAAGAACAAATGAAGCAGTTAAAAGAAGAACTAAAGTACTTAGAAAAGGAAGACTTTCCATTCAACAAAGAAGAATTCAAAAGAGAAATGTCTCAACTTAGAGATGAATTAATCGACATGAAATTTGATATCGACTTCAAATGGGATTCTGAAGAATTTAAAAGAGAGATGAAAGATTTATCAAGAGAGTTAGCAAACATTAAAGTAGATATCGATTTCTCAGGTCTTGAAGAAAGTATGCGTGAACTAAAAGAAGAAATGAAAGATTTGGATATTGATATGACAGAACTCAAAGCCGAAATGAAAATTCTTAAAGAGTTTACATCCGAATTAAAAGATGAACTTGTTTCCGATGGAGTAATAGATAGTCCCGGCAAACTTAGACGATTAGAATTTGAAGACGATGCATTGTATGTAAACGGCAAACAAGTTCCGGATCATCTCTACAAAAAGTATAAAGAGATTTATAAAGAATATTATGGTGAATATCCTGATGGGAACTCTTTCAGTATTCATAACGACTAAAGAGGTAATTAAATAAGTTTTTAAATAGGTGTGATTAAGTCACACCTTTTATTTATTATATAATAACACCACAACATCTTATTAATGCGTGATATTAAGAAGAGTGGTTTGATTTCTTAAATGGCATAACAACAAATAGTATAAACAAATTCTGGATGTTCTCATGACAACAATTACGATTAAAAAAACAGTTTTGATTTTATTGTTTTCCTTACTCGTATTTTCTCAAGATCATAACTTCACGTTGGTTAAAATCGATTTGGCAGATCAAGCAAAATTAAATTATGTCGAATCACTCAATCTTCCCATTTATTTACAATCACAAAATGATCTTATTACGCTGGTTAATGATGATAAGAGAAATAAGTTGAAAGCTTTTGATGTTAGGTTTGTTGAATTGGACAAAACGGATTCGGACAATTCATACAGCTTAGTTGTTTGGAAAAAAAATTCTGCAAAAAGATCATTGACGAATGTTGTTTACGAAACCATCGAACACTCTATTGTAAAAGATGTACCGCAATCATTCCTGGGAATAAAAGGAATTAGAGTTATTAATTTTGATTCGCAGCTTCCGATTTATAGAAATGAAAAAACAATTTACAACAAGGCAAATAACGAATATCTTGATCAAATTATTCAACCGATTGTTAATTCTATCGATTCAAATCAAGTTAGATACTATATACAAAGTCTTGAAGATTTTGGTACAAGATTCTTGGGTCATCCAATAAGATTTGAAGTTGCTGATTGGATAAAAAATCAATTTTTAGCAATGGGTTTTGAAGAAGTAAAACTCGACACATTTTATTCACGTAACGGAATGCTTCAAACAAATGTTGTAGCAACTCTTCCGGCGCAGAATGAAACCGATGAAGTAATAATATTCGCAGGGCATCACGATTCAATCACTTACGAGATTATGGAAGGCGATTCCACATTACCGGCACCGGGAGCAGATGACAATGCAAGCGGAACAACCGCAGTTCTTGAAACGGCCCGCACATTTATGCTCAATAATTTCAAGCCAAAAGTAAATATAAGATTTGTAACTTTTGCTGCCGAAGAGCATGGGCCAGCTGGAAGCGGTGGTGAATTTGAAGCTCAGAAATCAGTTGATAATAATGTTAATGTCCGGTTAATGGTAAATCACGATATGATTGCCTACAATCCTCCCGAAAAACAATACGTTGATGTTTATGTTCACCCTTACCGTGCCACCGAGGCTTATACCGATATCGCTCTTGATAATGTGAATAAATATTCCGGCGTTATAGGTACCCGGGGATTGCTGAATAAACAAACTTCGGATAGTTACTGTTTCTATGAACGTGGAATTAGAGCAATATATTTTGAAGAAACAACTCAAATCCCTACAATACATACCGATGAAGATTTATTAATTTATTGTGATGTCGGGTATGCTGCAGAAGTAATTAAAGGTTCGGCTGCAAGTTTAGCTCACATAAGTCTATTACCTAGAATGATAGACGGACTTGAAGTTGTTGACAAAGGAAACGGTACTTCATTATTGGTTAAATGGAATGAATATCTTGAACAAGATTTTGATATGTTCAAAATTTATGTCGGGACTGAATCAGGTAATTATTATACTTCTTACGCCATAACCGAAAACCAAATCCTTTTAGAAAACCTAATTGAAGGTGAACTGTATTTTGTTGGGGTTTCCGTGGTTGATAAATATGGTTTGGAGTCTCCTCTGCTCGAAAGATCGAACATCCCGCGGTCACTTCCTCGCGAGCCTGAAGTTTTATATGTTGAACCCAATTGGTTTGCAATAAATTTAGCATGGAATCAAAATTCTGAAGATGATCTTTTGGGATATAATATTTATCGAACAGCAGAAAACGAAGCGGAGTTTGTAAAACTAAATGGTGAAGTGTTAATCACATCCGACTATATTGATAACACCGTTCAAAGCGGAGTTTACTATCAATACTTAATTAAAGCTGTTGATACCGATGGGAATGAAAGTATAAGTGAAAACATTTATACCGCAAGAGCCGTCACCTTAGATCAAGGAATTTTACTTGTTGATGAAACAGCCGACGGAAACGGCGGATTATTTTCCCCAACCGATCAAATGGTTGATGATTTTTATAAAGAGCTTCTAAATAGCTTTTCATTTCAAGAGTTCGACTTGCAAACATTGGGAAAAGTTAATCTATCCGATCTCGGTGCATACTCAACAATTATTTGGTACGGTGATGATAAAACAGATCAAAATGCAAAATCATTTACTCAAGAAATTTCAAAGTACTTAAACTTTGGCGGTAATTTTATCTATTCCGGATATCGCCCTTCCAAAACTTTTGAATCAATTACTGCAACTTCAGCGTCATTTGAGCAAGGTGATTTTTTATATGATTACTTTAAAGTAGATTCGATCGGCTACAGTTTATTATCCAGATTCAGATATGCACAGTCCGAACTTACAGGTTATCCCGGTTTATCAACGGATCAATTAAAAACAGATATTAATTCTCAATTCCATTTAGCCGGTATAGAAGTTATTTCCCCGAATTCAGAAAGTGAATCGTTTTATCTTTTCGGAAGTGATTATGATGATTCAACTCCTCAAGGAAGTTATAATAACAAACCGGTCGGAGTTAAATATCTGTCACAAAATTTTAATACGGTCGTCTTTAGTTTCCCGCTTTATTATATGGAACAAGAATCGGTAAAAAATCTCATAACAAAAATTTTAACTGATGACTTCTCCGAGACTACAGATATTAATGATGAACATGAGCAAATAAAATATTCATTTAATCTTGAGCAGAACTATCCGAATCCGTTTAACCCGACAACCAAAATTAAATTTACTTTACCCACTGTGGGGACAACTCATGAGTTGTTCCTACAAACACAATTAGTTGTTTATGATATTCTTGGCCGAGAAATAAAAACAATATTAAACAAACCTATGCGAGGAGGTACTTACGAAATTGAATTTGATGCCGGAAGTTTATCTAGCGGGGTCTATTTTTATGCTTTGAGTTATGGAAACAACATAAAAACAAGAAAAATGATTTTGCTTCGATAATTTAAGTCCGCCTTGGTGCGGACTTTTTTATTATGTAAACAACAGCTATTTTAGAGTAACCAAAAAAATTGGCTTATCAATAAAACAACAAAACATATTATCCTAGCCGCGGAAGAAGTCCTTTAAACTCAGCGCTAACTTACATTAGGTTAGAAACGCTGAGTCCACAAACAGACTTTATTAGTTATTTCAATTAACTGTTAAAAAGGACTATTTAAAATGACATCACTAAAAAATTTAGGCTGGGATGAATTCTTTCAATCTCAACTCAATAAAAACGAAACATTAATCCCCGGTAGAGTTTCTACCGAGAATAAAACTAATTACTTTGTTCATACCGAGTTCGGTGAAATTATTGCTGAAGTTTCCGGTAAACTGTTCTTTTCTACCGAATCAAAAAGTGAATTGCCCAAAACGGGTGATTGGGTTTTGCTTGATTATTTTGAAGACGAGAAAAAAGGTATAATTCAAAAAGTACTTGAACGGAAAACAAAACTGTCGCGCAAAGCTGCCGGAAGTAAAACCGAAGAACAAGTGTTTGCAGCAAATGTTGATTACGTAATGATCGTTCATCCAATTGACGAAAGTTTTAATTACAACAAGCTTGATAGACAGCTTGTCGTGGCTTATCAAAGTAAAGCAGAACCTATTGTTGTTTTGAGCAAATCGGATTTGTGCGAAAACATTGATGATATTTTACAATCGATTAATGATAATCATAATGTTCAACTTATTCCGACAAGCACGGTTACAAATGATGGAATAAATGAACTTAAAGAGACTATCGGACTAGGAAAAACATATGTATTAATCGGGTCGTCGGGTGTCGGCAAATCGACATTGATTAACAAACTTTTCGGAAAAGATATTTTTAAAACTCAGGAAGTTCGTTCTATTGACAATAAAGGAAAACATACAACGACTCATCGTGAATTAATTGTTTTACCAACAGGCGGAATATTAATTGATAATCCGGGAATTAGAGAATTACAATTATGGAATTCCGAAGATGGACTAAGTCAAACTTTCGGTGAGTTTTCCGATTACGAAGACCAATGTAAATATAAAGACTGTACTCACACAGTAGAAAATGGTTGTGCTGTTTTACTTGCACTAGAGAATGGTGAAATTTCTCAAAAACGGTATGAGAATTATTTAAAGATGCGCAAAGAATTAGAATATCTTGAAACCAAACAAAACGATTCAGCAGCGATGAATAAGAAGAACAAATGGAAAAATATCAGTAAGGAAATAAAAAGATATTACAAAAATGTGAAAGATAAAGGTCAATAAAACTTCAAACTGAAGAGACTCATTTCAAAGAGTCTCTTCATCAAATAGTTTATTGTTCGGGGGCAGTTTCCGGTTTCATTATCAGTCCGACAATCAGTCCGGCTACAGTTGCTTCAACTACTGTTCCTAAAAACCAAATAAATGCCATTGAATAAGGAATCGGCATAACTGTATAAGATCCATATCCGAAAGAAATTCCGGCCCCCAGTCCATAAATTAATCCGAATTTTATTGCGGTGTTAAGATTTTTATTTGATACAAAAGCATAATACAAATAACAGAAAACAGCAGATACAAGAAGCGAAACAAACATCATCATCGGCATGCTCATTTCTTCCATCGGACGCCATAGGCTTTGCGTTTCTTCGTAAGCGCCCATCAATATCACGCCGTGTATGATGTAATCCAATATTTGCCAGGCAACAAAAACCGCAAGAATAGAAAGAAGCAGCTTTTTCATTTAAGCACCCCTTTTTTAGTGATATGATTTTGAGAAAAGGAAATTCTGAAAATAATCCTTTGATTTTAAGGAAGTTGATGTTAAGAAACAAGTTAAGTTTTAGTTAAATAGAATTATAGGTTGTAAAACCATCAAAAGATATTTCAAAGATGTGGAATAAATAGATCGGTAAACCGGAGGGCATCATGCTCTCTAGTTATATTTCAATATATTCTCTTAAATCCGACTTTAAGATTTGTTCAATTTCTATAAAATTAGATTTATCAGTTTCACAGAAAATAAATCCAAACACATTTGTTTTTACGATGTCCATTTTTCTGAATTCAAGAATGTTATTAAACTTACTTAGCAGTTTATCGTAATCGAATGATTTAATATGATGTGGTTTATAACCCGTTGAATTATCCAAGACAATTATACTATATAGCTTATCTTCTTTCCCAGTAAGAATCTTATCCCAATCCGGTTTCTTTTGTTCAAAAAAATATTCAATAGAATTTATTTCGTATGAAAAATATGTTGAATCAGCAGTTGTGCACCAGCCTCCAAATCTCATTGGATTAATTTCAATGGGAAATATTCTATTATCCTCGGTTACTCTAACTTCAATATGCAAAGGAAAATTTTTTAATTCGGAAAATTTGGTAAGCTCAAATAAAAAATTAGTGAACGGCTCTAGTTTCTCTTTTATGATTTGAGGTGAAGAAAGATAAACCCTATCTCCCACATCTTCCGAATGAGAGAAGAGATGATGGAATATATTTAAAACTACTGGTTCACCAAATTCGTTAAAGTAAGCATCGAAAGCGAATTCTTCACCATCGATGTATTTCTCAATAATGAAATTCCCGGTGTTTAAAACAGATAAAGGATACAAATGTTTAACGTGTTCGATTTCACTTTCAATGGAATTAATTTTTTGTCGCCAATCATTAACGGATAGAATTTTATAAACACCCATACTAAAGAATCCAACTGCAGGCTTTAATATGATGGGAAATGGAATTGATGAGATGTCAAGATTTTTAAGATTATTAATTTTTACTTCTTGAAAAAAATAATCCGGATACAATTGTTGAATTGAACGACGAAAACGAACTTTGTCTTTGAACAAATTAATTATATCAGGCAGATTAGTGTTTGCTAAATTCTTTTCAACCCAGTCAATTGAATTTTCAGAATTAGTGTATACTAAAGGAAATTTCTCTGTGTTTAACTCTCTACTCGCATCTTCACTTCCAATGAATTTAATCTCATTCAATAAATTCAAATCACTCACCGGAGTTGAAGCTAAAGTTGGATAATTATTTTTGAGAATTGTTTCTTCTAAAAATTTGGATACATAAGGTTTGTCAAGCAATATCATTCAATAATTCCTTAGTGGGACAATAATAAAATCTAAAAACCAGCTCTCAAAGATATAATAAAATTTCTTCCCGGCGCGGCAATTCCGGAGCTATATGGTCTGTATCTTTGATCGGTTATATTTTCTATACCGCCACTAATCAATAGCAAATCACTTAATTGGTAACTCATTTTTAAGTTAAGCGTGTACCAGCTTGGCGAATATGGATTTCCGTTTTCGTCTACCGCATAAAGATAAGTTTTCCCTCTTTCTTCTTCAGCAAGATTATCACAACTAACTTCACCGTTGTAAACTACGTATAAATCCATTTTTAATCTTTGTGCGGAAAATGTTAAGTGAGTCGAGCCGAACCAAGGACCCGCATGTCTAAGCGGACTTTTACTTCCGTCGTCAAGTTCTTCCTCACCTTTTTGATAATTGAAACGAGTTGAAAATCCGAATCCCGCCGGAAGTTTTAATTCCACGCCTGTTTGAATTCCCCAAACATAAGCGCTTGCAGCATTTTGTATAGCTTGAATTTGACTGAGTTCACCGGAATAGATTAAACTATCTAAACCGTTTAAAGAATAATTTCTTCTTACCATTGCATCATCAAGAAAAGTATAATAACCGGTTAAATCAATTTTCATAAAATCGTTAAAGACTTTAGCTATACCAAGCTCAGCGTTATATGCATATTCGGCTTTAAGATTCGGGTTCGGGATAACAACACTGCCCGGTTCGGAATCGAAAACTTTTCCCATGTCGTCTATGTTTGGTGAACGGAATCCGCTGGAAAGATTTAATCCAATTGACCAGGATTTCTCCTGCGTATAAACCAAACCGATACTTCCCGTTAATGCGCCATTGTTTAATTCAGTTTTTGTAAATGGAAAAGGATAAAATGTTTTATCGAACTCGGCATTTATATTAAAATAATTGTACCGCGCACCGGTTTGTAAAAGTAAATTTTGACTCATCTTAAATTGATAAGTTAAGTAAGCGGCATAGGATGACCAGTTTGATTGCGGATATCTTAAAGGTCCGGGAAGAATATCTCTTGTTAAAATATTTTCATCAGTTCCGGTTGAAGCTACATCATTGTAAACAAATTCTAATCCATAAATAATATTATGCTTTTGATCAAACGATTTATTGAAATCAAAGTTAATTGAGTATGCATTTACTTTTTCGATTCTGTTTCTTCTTGTCTCATCGTTAAAATCTCTGTCGACTCTGCTTTCTTCAAAAAATTGATGAGCCAACCGAATTGTCATATCATCATAAACCGAATTATTGTATTGATTTGTAATTTCCAAATTATTCATCATCCATTTTTGTGGACCGTAATACCATTCGGCACTTCTCGGCAAACCGTTTCTTGTTCTAATTAATCTGTCATAACGACCATAGTTAGATGTTGTCGAATAATGGAAACCGTAACTCAAGTTCCAATTTTCATTAGGTTTGTATCTTAGCTTTTGCATTAAGTTAATTTGTGAATAACCGGTTGGTGTTTGTAATTCGGGATCTTCATTTTCGAAAACTTTGTCTTCGCCATCGATTCGTTGTACATAAAACGGCTTAAGATATTCTTCGGGTCCGACAGAACCCATTTTCAAATCACCGTAATCGGTGTGTGTTATGCTTGTAATCAGTGCAAAATCTTTCCAGCCGAGATTTATATCAATGTGACCTGTAAATTCATTGTTAGCAGTCGAGTGACGCACGGATGAATTTCCCTTAATAAAAATTGATTCATTTAATGAAAACTGAGGATTCAAAGTGTAGAAACTCATTACACCGCCGATTGCATCGCTACCGTATAAAATAGAACCGGGACCGAACATGACTTCGGCTCTTTCAATTGAAAACGGATCAAGTGAAATTACATTTTGTAAATTTCCGCTTCGGAATATTGCAGTGTTCATTCGTATTCCATCGACTGCAATTAATAAACGGTTTGTTGCAAAGCCGCGGATCAGTGGACTACCGCCGCCTTGCTGACTTTTCTGAATGAAAACTTCACCGGAGATGTTCAACAAATCGGCGGCTGTTTGCGGATTTTGCAAAGCTAAATCCTTAGGAGTTACCATTGAAACTTTTGTGGGATTTTCTCTATTAAGTTGATTCCATTTAGTTGCAGAAACAACTATTTGATCCAACGAGATATTTGTTGCTTCTAAACGTATTAAAAATTCAAGTTCTTCAATTTCAGAAAAAGTAAAACGCTCTGTTTTATATCCCAGCATTTGAAATGCGATAACTTCCGATCTATTAAATTTAGATAGATCTGCTTTCCCGGATGCATTAGTTACGGTAAAAGTCTTAGGACTTTCACTCGAAATATTTACAAGTTCAAGCGGGTGATCGGTATCTTTATCAATTATAGTTACTACTTGTGCAATATTATATGTAAATAATGCCGATAAAAAGAACGGTATAACAAATCTCTTCATTAATTTCCTCAGAAAAACCAACAGTTACTTTTAATATTCATTTCTAAGTTAATAATACTATCTCTAAAATTTGATTTTATCTATTTCTTTTTCGTTAAATTTCATATGGCAAAATATTTTACTTGCCGGGAATAGGAAAAGTGTTTCTTATATCATTTCATAGAGCAATTTTTAGTAGAAAAGAATTTTCATTTTTTACAGTTTTTTTACTGTCACTTCAATTTTTACACTACGGATTAATATTTTCTTCCCAAGACTATCTGTTGTATGAATCACCGTCGAATCAAAAAGATACTATAATTAATGTTCTTCAGCATAACCTAGGCGATGAGTGCATTTTAATAGAGAATTCAAAAGCTTCCACTAAATCCGAACAGAGCTTTACAAAAACTCCTTTCATATCACCAAACAATTCTGAAAATATTATCAACAGATTCTGTAAGAAATATTTTCCGATGTATTCAGTTTCTTCAGTATCGATAGATTATAAATTTAGTAATCCCCGAAGTCCGCCTTTATTATTTATATAATGTTCGTTTTAATGCATCATCGAGAAAGGATGCAAATTCAATTATAATTTAATAAGGGAGAAAAAATGAGACCTCGGGAATCAAATAATAAAAGAACATCCAAAGATCTAGTAAAAGATTTATCCGTATTGTTTTCACCGTTTATATTAATAGTATTACTCTATTTATTGTTCTTTGCATAATAGTTTAACAGGGGTAAAGCCATGAAATATTTAAAAAGAATCTTGATTGCGTTGTGTGCTTTTTACTTTGTATCTACACTTCAATCGTTTTCTCAAGAACTTACTGTCTATCAGTTTATCGGTAAAACCAAATCCGATGTAATTAAACAATATGGAAAACCCATTCATTCAGACGAATCAAATCCGGATATGATTTGTATTTTTTATAAGAAAAATCAAGATACTATGATCTTTGTCAGCGATAAAACTTCGGTTTATCAGGTAGATGCAATGAAGTTTTATCCTACTGAAGCTGCAGCTTTAACGGCATTAAATAGTGCTGTTCAAACAGCTATTTCTCAAAGTTTTTCTCCGGATACACTTTCATCAAGTAGTTTTAAACTGTATAAGCCCGGAGTTGAATTTAACATTTCGGTCAATAAAGCGTCATCGGGAACCGATTACCAGGTTAAATTACATGCAGCACATAAGGAATAGCTATTGCTATTAATTTTAATGGAAGTTAATTCGAAACGTTTAGCGGGAATTCAATGATTGTTTTTTGAGTTCCCGTTTTATTAACAGATTATGTGAGAGATTAGAATTAGATTGACTATCCCGGTGAGTGCAAAGCCGATCATTATTATGAAGGAATATTTTGAGCTAAAAACATTTACGGATTTTTTAAGAAAATATATATGCAAGAATAAATGAATCACAGCAAACAAATTAAATATTATAAAGAATTCGTAAAAGCAGAGAATAAAAACAGAATAAACATACCCAACTAAAATTGACGGAAGCGGTAAGTGTAGGTAAAGATAAATTCTTTTCTTGATGGGATCACTGACATTTTTAAGAATGGTTAACATCTTCCATTCATTTCTGTATATCGCTTCGATTTCATGAAATATAAAAAAGGCGAGATTTATAAGTGTTATTGTAAGTACTGTTGATTTCAAGTCCGTATCCTCTTAACTAAACGAAATTCCAACCATAAAAAAACCTGCGCCAATCAAACCATAAAGAGGAAAAGGAATTGCAAGGCCGGCTTTGCAATCAATATAAAATCTTTCGGATATGGGAAACAAATAATTCATTGATATTTCGTTAAAGAGAAGTATCCCTTCTCCTTTCTCATGAAAAATTCCGATCAATCCAATATTTACATTTAAAAACGTATTCGGCAGTAAAAGTATCTCCGGACCAAGTTGAGCATACGGAGCATAGTGAAGAGAATAATCAAGTGTTTCTTTGTAGTTGTATTCTGCGATTGATGTAAGATTTAACCCGGCTTCAAATGAGAATTTCACTTCAATTGGTTCCGTAAATTTATTAAAGTAACTGTGTTTAAAACTAATATTTGAAAGAAAATTTTTATAAAGAAAATTTCTATCGCCATTAGTTAAATCAAAAGCCCCAAACATAAATCTAAATCGCTTTGTTGTGGGAATATCTTCTTCAACACTATCATGCGGTTTACCTGAAACCGTAACCATAATTACTAATGTCAGTAAAATAACTTTTGATAAAAAATTTCTGATTGAACAAATCACAATTTTGAATTCGAGATTATTCGTACAATTAATTGTTTACAACTTAAATTAAGGAAAATAATTTAAACTCGCACTAAAGAAATTTTTCTTAATTGATACAGATCATCTTTTTATTTGAATTGAGTCGGCGGTTACTGATTGCGTAGCTACTTGTAAACGTTAAATAAAATTACTTTTGTATAAAACTATTTCAATAAAATCATTTTTCGAGTTTCTATCAAATTGCCGGATGTTAATCTATATAAATAAATTCCACTTGGAAGATCGGATGCATCAAATACTATTTCATATTCACCGGGCTGCATTGACTTGTTGAGTAATGTTTTTATTTCTCTTCCGAGAATATCATAAACAATTATAGTGGATTGTGTGGACAACTCATGAGTTGTCCCTACATCGGGTAATGAGAATTTAATAGTTGTACTTGGGTTAAACGGATTCGGATAATTCTGTTCAAGTGAAAATTCTTTCGGTAATAATTTATCATTTACACCAGTTACTCCGATATTAATAGTATAAGATGACGACAACTCAGTTCTTTGGTTATTATACCAGCCCTCGAGTTTTAATTTGTATGTCCCGGAAATGCTTGATGAGACCAAATAATTATTTTCCATCCGATTAAGATTCACGTTTTCATTATTGGCAACGATAGTCAACGAATCTATATTAATTAAAGAATTATAAAAATCGGAAGTGCTTATTATTTTTTCTTCGTGGACATCTATATTTATTACAACTTCATTAGGATCTTTCCAATCAATAGAAGAATATTCTGTTGAAATATTATTATCAAACCAATTCCAACGTGCGTCAATCCAATTTTTTAGATATTGGATTTCGGATTCGTAAGTCTCTCCGACAAATTTATTCGGCCAAACATAAGTTCCGAGCACAGGCCAACGTTCAAAGTTTCTTGTTTTTGCCTCATCGATATGAACGGTTAACGAATCAATTATTTCGAAGATTCTTTCCTTAGAGAATATTGTTGATTTAACATCACTCCAACGCTTCGCAAATTTATTAGCAAAGACCGGATCGTCAAACATTTTTTCCCACCAAAAAGGTTTTTGGAAAAAATCATCAGGAATCGGATAATAAATTTGAAATCCGTCATCTTCCCAAGCTTCATAATAATCGATATTTCCGAAGGCAAGATTAAAATCCCAGATCGGTCCCATTTTTAATAACGGATTAATATCATCTCTATCTTTATATAAAAATGTACTAAGCCGGTAAGCATCAACATTTCGGGGGAATTCATTCAAGAAAACATAATCTACGAATGTATTTATATCTATTATATCATAATATCCGTCAAAGGGATTTGAATATTTATTCAAGTACATTGTTGATTCAAAATTAAAAATGAAGTCTTGAATGTAATCAATTTGCTGCGGCATTATATCTGTTTCTTTCGGGTAATCGTATTGATAAAAAACTCTTTGCCATGCGCCTGCAAAAGGAACGAAGGAGGATTCCCATCCTTCGGTATTAGCTCCGTCTCTTTTATCAATTTTAAAAAGATAACCCCCGGTTAAAGATGTTCCCGATGTATCTTTTGATTCACACTTTTTAATATCGACTCGATTTTTATCTCGTTTAATCTTTTCCATGAAAACATAGATGCCCATATATTCGTCGTTTACTACTAACTCTACGAACTTAGTTCTTGTTGTGTAACGGTTAATTTCGTTTGAGAGTTTATAAATAAGAGCATTTCTAATAAGCGATTTATCGGAATAAGGTGCGTACAAAACCCAATCGGCTTCTTCGGGCATTCCTAAAAGAGAAACATCTAAATCTTCTTCTTCATCAATTCTTGTTTCAACAGCATATGATTTTTTAGGAAATTGCTGTGATGATGAACCTCTTATTTCTATTCCGATTTTACCGTTATAGTGATTGAATTCATCGACTAGATTATTCCGTTCTCCTTCGCCGTTATAAATAATTCCCATATCAGCCATTAGCTTTGGTTCATCAACAATTGTTTGACCGTTTGTATTTATAACAATGATAGGCAAGTTCGATGAAGTGAAATTTACCTGAGAGAACAAGTCAGCACAAAAAAGAGTTAATAAAGCAGTGAATAAAGCAACGAGCGTTTTCATTTTTATATCATTGTTGAGTTAACCAAATATAAATAGATTGTAAGCAATAAGCGTGGATATAATTTTTATCTAAGCAAAACCATTTTTCTTGTCTGACTAAAACTACCGGAATTCAATCTATAAAAATAAACCCCGCTTGGTAAACCAGTTGCATCGAATTCAACTTCATATTCACCGGGCTGCATCGACTTGTTAAATAATGTTTTTATTTCTCTACCGAGAATGTCATAAACAATTAATTTCACGTCTGACATCTCACGTTTCACATCTGACGGAATTGAGAATTTAATTTTTGTAGTTGGGTTGAATGGGTTTGGGTAGTTTTGGGAAAGTTCAAATTTATTCGTTAAAGTATTCTTCTCTTCTATATTTGTTTTAATACCATATTCTACGCCTTTTATTTTTGCATAGTG
The DNA here is from genome assembly GCA_030584085.1 of Melioribacteraceae bacterium. Classification (NCBI taxonomy): domain Bacteria; kingdom Pseudomonadati; phylum Ignavibacteriota; class Ignavibacteria; order Ignavibacteriales; family Melioribacteraceae; species Melioribacteraceae bacterium. The sequence continues at coordinate 3,589,358 of CP129490.1, read as the reverse complement.
TAAATACGTGTATTCATAAAAGGAATATAAAAACACTTCATTATAATAAGAATATGTTAATCCCAATCCTTTAGTAAGTTCATATCCATCATAAGCGGTATTGCTTGTACAGAATTGATCAACAAAACGACTTGATCGTCGTTCATTAAAGATTTCTTTTTCTTCAAATGATTTTACATAGTAACAATATAAAAGTGTGTCGTTGAGTTGTGCAAAAAGTGAATCTACTAATTCTTCTCTTGAACCAAGTAAACGATAGACATTGGCATTAACTGAATCAACTCGGTAATAACTAAATTGTTTGTCTGCGCTGTTTAATTCGGCCTGTTCTATAATAAAATATTTTTTTGTGTTTACAAGTGTATCGCCTATAACAAGCTTATAAAATTTCCACGAAGAGTCCGCTAATCCAGGCTCGTTGCTTATGGTTTCATATTCCCAATAATCTCCAATGTGAAGTGGATAATATTTTTTTACCTCTTCAATTGATTCTGGTTGAGCGAAGATTCCAGTTATGATAAACAAAATAATGAAGATTCTTATTAGCATATAAATATCTTTTTAATAAACTTTAACCTAGCCAAAGCATCTTTAAACTGCAACAGTCAAATTAATCTCTATCTCAGTTTTGAAACTTTTTATCATGTTTTGGTGTAATATTGCAGAATCCACTTATTCGGATATATTTATATATTTACTTTAATTGATTTGCAAATGAGGTGATATAAAATGTCATTCAACTTTAACAAGTTTACGGTAAAGGCACAGGAAACGGTACAAAACGCGGTTGAGATTGCGCAAAATTATAATAATCAAGTCGTTGAACCAGAACATATTTTGGCCGCGATGTTGCAGGACAGTGACAATGTTGCAGTTTCACTTTTGCAGAAAGCGGGTGCAAACTTAAACCAACTTAAGATAAAAGTAACCGGAATAATTGAAAACTTCCCCGAAGTAACAGGTGCGGGAGTCGGTAACCAACAGCTTTCTCAAAATACTGCGCGACTTTTTGATAACGCAGCAAAGGAAGCAAAAAATCTAAAAGATGAATACATATCATCGGAACATATTTTACTCGCGTTATCTGAAGAAAAAGGAAAAGCCGGCTCACTTCTTAACGATAACGGAATAAACAAAAATGTTTTACTCAATGCATTAAAAGATATAAGAGGTAATCAAAGAGTAACATCTCAGAATCCCGAGGATACTTATCAATCATTAAAAAAATACGGACGTGATTTAAACGAACTTGCACGAAGCGGAAAACTTGATCCCGTAATCGGAAGAGATGAAGAAATACGAAGAGTGCTTCAAGTTTTATCACGTAGAACGAAGAACAATCCAGTATTAATCGGTGAACCCGGTGTCGGTAAAACCGCAATTGCCGAAGGACTTTCACATAGAATTATTTCCGGTGACGTACCCGAATCACTTAAAACAAAAACAATCGTTGCTCTTGATATGGGAGCACTTGTCGCGGGGACTCAGTTCCGCGGACAGTTTGAAGAACGTGTAAAAGCTGTTGTTAAAGAAGTTCAGGATTCAAACGGTGAAATAATATTATTTATAGATGAACTACATTTGTTAGTCGGTGCGGGTAAGACAGAAGGTGCGATGGATGCGGCAAATATTTTAAAACCTGCGCTTGCAAGAGGTGAACTTCATACAATCGGAGCAACTACTTTAAAAGAATATAAAAAGTATATAGAAAAAGACGCTGCGCTTGAAAGAAGATTTCAACCGGTTATGGTTGAAGAACCTAACGAAGATGATGCAATTTCAATTTTGCGTGGATTGAAAGAACGTTACGAAGTTCATCATGGTGTACGTATTACCGACGGTGCAATAGTTGCAGCCGTTCAACTTTCAAATAGATATATAACCGATCGGTTTCTTCCGGATAAAGCAATCGATTTGATTGACGAATCGGCTTCTAAACTGAGAATCGAAATCGATTCAATGCCGGAAGAGCTTGATGTGATAGAAAGAAAAATCCGTCAACTTGAAGTTGAAAAAGAAGCTTTGAAAAGAGAAAACGACAACGAATCAAAATCCAGACTTGACGAAATCAAAAAAGAGTTAAGTAATCTAGAAGAAGAAAGAAACAGCTTAAAAAGTCATTGGCAATTAGAGCGGGATAAAATTCAATCAATAAGAAAAATGAAAAGTGATATTGAAAACACGAAACTCGAAGCCGAACGATACGAACGCGAAGGAAATCTAGCCAAAGTTGCCGAGCTTCGTTATGGAGTTATAAATGATTTACAAAAGAAACTCGATCATGAAACACTAGCGCTTGCGGAATTTCAAAAAGATAAAAAAATGTTGAAAGAAGAAGTTGAAGCTGAGGATATAGCCGAAGTTGTAGCAAAGTGGACTGGCATTCCGGTAAGCAGAATGTTGGAAAGCGAACGAAGCAAATTATTAAGAATGGAAGATGAATTACACAAAAGAGTAATCGGGCAGGAAGCCGCTGTTGAAGCTGTATCGAATGCAATAAGAAGATCACGTGCGGGAATGCAGGATGCAAATCGCCCGATCGGGTCATTCATTTTTATAGGAACAACCGGCGTTGGTAAAACCGAACTTGCAAGAGCACTGGCTGATTTTTTATTTAACGATGAACAAGCGATGGTTAGAATTGATATGTCCGAGTATATGGAAAAGTTTTCTGTCTCAAGATTAATCGGCGCGCCTCCGGGATATGTCGGTTACGAAGAGGGGGGACAATTAACCGAAGCGGTAAGAAGAAAACCATACTCGGTTTTACTTCTTGATGAAATTGAAAAAGCTCATCCCGAAGTTTTTAATGTTCTTCTTCAATTACTCGACGAAGGAAGATTAACCGATAACCAAGGAAGAACAGTTGATTTTAAGAATACAATAATCATAATGACATCAAACATCGGTTCGCATCTCATTCAAGAAAAAGTAATTAATGTTAATGAAGAGAATATTGATTACGTAATGGGTGATCTTAAATCACAGCTAAGTGAATTACTAAGAAATACTATTCGTCCCGAGTTCTTAAATAGAATTGATGAAATTGTTCTGTTCAAACCATTATTGAAATCGGAGTTGAAAAAAATCATAGATATTCAGCTGACACGTGTTGCTAAAATGTTAGTCGATAAAAACATTACAATGGAAGTAAAAGAAGAAGTGAAAGAGTTTATAATCAATCTTGGTTATGATGTAACTTATGGAGCTCGTCCGTTGAAACGAACCATACAAAAGTATATCACAAATCCTCTTGCTACCGAATTATTGATGAATAATTTTATTTCTGGTGATACAATTGTAATGAGTTACGACGGAAGCGGAAGAATATTGTTTAGCAAAAAATGATTGTGTGATTAAACCCCGAGATTCAGAAAAAATCCCGGGGTTTTTTGTTTTAAAATTTAAAATCTACTCCTACATCAAAAGCGCTATAGCTGTAAGAACCGAAACCAAATCTGCCAACGATTGCCCAATCGTTATCGATCCAATATCGCATACCCCCGTGTAAACCAACCCAGAATCCGCCGTAAGAAGGTTCAGAATACCAAGATGAATTAGGGCCATCGTAATCAACCGAACCGATATCGAAAGCGATTAATAATCCCAACCAAGGATCAAGTTTTTTGTTATCTAAATTAAAATGGTAATTACCTTGTGCTCCAATCAGAATATCAGAATATGTCCACCAGCCGGCATCATAACTATAGTATCTTACAATCCCACCGACTCCAATTTTGCCTATATCTTTAAGCTGCATTCCATATTCATAATTTGCACCAAATATTACCGAGCTGCCATGGAAGTAAAATCCCAAAGATGGGCCGAGATGATGTTTGTCAACTTCGAACTGTGCATTGCTTGTTGTTGATAATAGAAACAGAGCAAATATTAATACGATAAATGAACGGTAAATGTTTTTCTTCATGCTGTCCTCTATATTATTTGAATGATTAACAATACAAAAATATAATTTTACGTAACAACAAAATATAACTCAAATCACATTAAGTAATATTCTTTGTTAATTCCTCAATATGATTAATTAAACAATTTTATTAATTTTTCCAAATCAAACATTAAGTTAGGAAAACATAATGCAACGCCTCGTACTTGTCATTGTCTTATTTACAATCTCATTGTCGTTGTTCGGACAATCCAAAGAAGACGGATTAAATTCTATCACTGAAGAAATAGTTAAAGCGCAATTGGATTTTCTTGCCAGCGATTGGATGGAAGGAAGAGAAACCGGAACACGCGGAAGTTATTTAGCTGCGGATTATTTAGTAAGCATGTTCAAAATTTATGGTTTGCAGCCCGCAGGTGATACTGAAACTATTATGCCTAGTAGAAGAGAAATGATGGCGGGAGCTAATCCAAAAGAAAATCAAACTTACTATCAAAATTTTAGTCTGCTTGAATATGATTCGGGTGAAGATCAGCAGCTCGCCATTATTATTAATGAAAAAGAAGGAAAGCGAAAAATAAATTTTAATTACAAAACTGATTTTGATGTTCGAACCTCTACTGTTGGTATTGAAATCGAATCGCCGGTTGTGTTTGTCGGCTATGGTTATAAAAACGACGAACATGGTTATAATGATTTTAAAGGTATTGATATAAAGAATAAAATTATTCTACGATTAGCAGGTTATCCCGGACATAATGACTCAACTTCCGAGGGATATAAAAAATTCAAACCAAAGGGCAGATGGGGAGAATGGCAAATTGCACGCAATAAAAATACTCACGCCGCCGAAGCTGGAGCAATTGCCGTGCTTGAAGTCAACATGAATAAAGACGATGCAATTTCTTGGGCAGATAATTTTCCTTTTAGATATGATAACGAATACTATGAAGGAACAGAAAGAATTTCATCCGGTATTCGAAAACGAATGACTATTCCCGGTGATTCAATTTCATCTTCATTAACAACTGTTACAATATCACCTCGTTTAGCAAATGAAATAATCAAAGAAAGTAAGATTGATTTTAATACTTTCGAAAGTACTGTTGCCAAATCATTAAAACCGGATTCAAAAAAATTAAATTCAACATCGATTTATCTTAAGACTTCGGTCAATTCAAACATAGTAAAAGCGAGAAACGTTCTAGGTATGATTGAAGGTGAAAATCCGAATGAAGTTGTTGTAATCGGGGCACACTATGATCATGTCGGAACAAATATGGGATATATTTGGAATGGCTCAGACGATAACGCTTCGGGAACTGTTGGTATGTTGACCCTTGCAAAAGCATTTGCAGAATCGGGAATTAAACCAAAACGTACAATAATTTTTGCCGGATGGACGGGAGAAGAAAAAGGTTTACTCGGATCAAAATATTTTGTCGATAATTTTACCGAAGATAAAAAACTTGTATTGAACTTAAATTACGATATGATCTCAAGAGATGATGACGATGATTCACTCGGAGTGAAAATTAGAATGACTTACACCGAAATAGACACCACCGCTCCTTTCAAATTATTGACAGAGAAAATAAACGAAGAGTTGGACCTTGGATTTGATATTCGATTCAATGGCTCTAAACAACCACGAGGCGGATCTGATCATTCATCGTTTTCGTCAAAAGACATTCCAATTTTTTATGTGATGGCGGGCTTTCCTCCTGAGTATCACAGACCGGGAGATCATTCTAACTTAGCTAACATTGAAAAGATGACAAAGATCATTAAACTCGGCTATAATATTATTTGGGAATTTGCTCATTCGAATGAGCCGATAAAACCTTGATGCAGTAAATCCCCGGGATTTATCAATTATTTTTGGCTAGCTTATTTGTTGCATTGCTAATCTTAAATGGAAAATCCCGGGGATTTTTATGTTACTTCGTTTATAGAACTTTGCAACTCATAACCTTCATTTTTAACAATAGTCGTAATTATATCAATAGCTTCCCAAATCTCTTCAAATGTATTATAAAGCGGATTAACACTTAAGCGTAAGATTCCCGGACGATAATCCAGAATTATTGATTTGCCGCTTTTATTGTTTCTTAATGCAAGCGATATTGAATATGCATCTTTATGCGAGATAGCAATGTGTGATCCGCGTTTAGCAGAGTCTTTTACTGTTAGTAATTCAAATCCAAGCGGGACTAATTTTTCTTCAATTAGATAAATCATATAATCAGTTTGAAGAACACTTTTTTCTCTGATGTTTTCAATACCGGCATCAATGATCAAATCTAATCCCGGTTCGATTGCGGATAATGATAAAATTGGCGGAGTACCGATTTGAAATTTTCTTATTCCTTCCGCCGGTCTGAAATTGAGCGAAAACTCAAAAGGATTTTTATCACCAAGCCATCCCCAGATCGGCGATTCTAATTTTTCTTGTAATTCCCTTTTAATAAAGAGGTAAGCGGGGGAACCGGGTCCTCCGTTTATGTATTTATATGTGCAGCCGATTGCTAAATCAACTTCGGTATCGCTGAGATTTACATCAACAACTCCGGCGGAGTGACTTAAGTCCCATAAAACAAGCGCACCTTTTTGATGCGCGTATCTTGTAATCTCTTTCATGTCGTAAAGATAACTCGTCCTAAAACAAACATGTGAAAGAGTTACAAGTGCGGTATTTTCATCGATTGCTTTTTTTATTTCTTCGAGGTCAATCGTTACTTGATCATTGCTCTTTACAAGATGAAGACTGTGGCTGCCATCAAATTGTTTTATTACACTTTGTAGAACATACAAATCGGAGGGAAAGTTAAATTCATCACTTACAATTTTCATACGATTGTTTTGCAATTTTAGTGTGGCATAAGCAAGTTTGTATAGATTTATTGAGGTTGAATCCGCCACTAATACTTCATTTTCGTTAGCGCCAATAATAGAAGCAATCTTATTCCCGATTAAAAATGGAAGATTCATCCATCTTTCACCCCAACTTCTGACAGCTCTATCACCCCATTCTAAATTTATTACTTCATTAAGTTTTTCTTTTGATGAAAAAGGAAGTAATCCCAGCGAGTTCCCATTTAAATAAATTTCGTTTTTATTGCTAATAAATTTATTACGAAAAACTTTTAACGAATCTTGTTCGTCATATTGCTTGGCGATTGATAAATCGGTTGAATCAAATTTCATAATTATTTTATATCCAATATTTGTTTTGCGATGGGAAGAATTCTTTCTACCCAAAGTGAATACATTTTGCCGGAGGGATGAAGTTTATCGTGGGCTAAAAGTGATTCGTCATCCTTTGCTTCTTTTGAAATATCAGTTATGTAAACGTAATGCGCACCGGCGTCTTCCGCTTCTTGTTTTTTAATGGAGTTGTAAATATCAATTTCTTCTCCGACTTTCTGCGAATCTCTTCCTTTATCAACGGCAAAAGGAGTAACACCCCAATCGGGAATTGAAACAATAATAACATTTTTGATTGAATGTGTATAACCGGCTGCACGATTTAGTAATTGAATGAATTCTTTTCTAAACTCCTCGGCATCTCTTCCACGGTATTGATTATTAACACCAATAAGAAGAGTAACAAAATCAAATTTCCCTATGGTTTCTTTTTCATCGAGAGCGGCGGAAAGTTCATCGGTTGTCCATCCGGTTTTTGCAATTATCAATGGAGGTCCAACATTATAAGTAAGTTTGTTTAATTCATTTGTAAGTTGAACCGGAAATCTATCTGATTCTAAAACACTTTCACCGATTGTGTATGAATCTCCAAGAGCGAGGTAATTAATAGTTTCGTCTCCGGCGGTTTCTGATTGTTGAAAAATACATGACAACATTATAGTTACAAACAAGAATATCTTCATAGTTTCTTCAAGTAAATTTAGAATATTTTTACAACTTATATAGAGTTAATGCTGAATCTATTTTTATGATTATTTAAATCAAATTGCATATCCGTGTAAACAGAAAACTTTAGCCGGCAATGCAATAAACTGTTTTATACAGTGGTCAAATCCACATTGAATTAAATTTGTATGTGATATATTTCACAAATATGTTTTAACAAAATCTACGATTAAATCCAATATCGGGCAAATTAGTAATTACAACCACACGCTTGTCACAAAAACCACCACATTCTAAACATAAATTTTACTCTACTCAACTATTGCATACGAATTTAATTTGCCAATGGACAAAATCAAAAACCAAAAAATTCTCAGTCAACTAGAGAAAGGAGATGTCGTTATGAAAACTACAAAACTTATAAATATACAACTTACCTTATTCGTGTTGCTTTTTGCTGGGTTGAGCTTGTTTGCTCAATCAAAATTTGAAGCTAAACTAACCGGAGAGCAAGAAGTGCCGGCAGTAACAACAGAGGCAGGTGGAACCGCGGTATTCAATTTAACAGCTGCTGGCTTAGAGTATCTTATTACAATAAACAATATGTCCATGACTGCAGCCCATATTCATTTAGGTAAAATTGGTGTTGAAGGAACTGTCGTCAAAAATTTAACCACTAGTTTTCAAGGAAATACCGCATCGGGAATATGGACTTCAAATGATACCGAAGCATTTAACGAAACAATGCTGAAAGCCTTATTAAAAGGTGAGCTTTATGTAAATATACATTCCAATGAATACCCGGATGGTGAAATTAGAGGACAGATAGAAAACGCTTCCTCTACAAGTTTTACCGCTTTATTTAAAGGCTCGACAGAAACAGATATTGAAGGAACCGGGACCTTTAATTTAACATCGGAGGGCTTAAAATATAGCATCACAACCTCTGGTTCTAATGCGACCAATGTTGAATTTTACATCGGTTCACAAAACACAAACGGACAACTTGTTGGGACATTTCAGATAGAAAACAATACTGCTGTAGGTGTTTGGAGTAAAAATGATTCGGAGCCTCTTACAGAAGCAGTAGTTGAAGCAATGTTGAAGGGAAACGTTTACGTTGTCGTTAACACAGACAATGAACCTATGAGCGGACAAGTTGAACTTGACGGTGGAATAAACTTAAGTGCTGAACTCTCCGGTGAAAACGTCGAACCTTCTGTTGAAACCGAAGCTTCAGGTACAGCAACCCTAACTTTAACTTCTGCCGGATTAGTTTACAAAGGCGTTGTTGATAGTGCCGAAATAACTTCGGTTGCTTTCTTTGAAGGAGAAGCCGGTATAAACGGCAATATGTTGAAAGATGTTTCACTTTCAGTTGAAGGAAATTCTTTCGTTGGAGTCTGGACAACTTCCGACAACACAACTCCTTTAACTGCAGAAATAATGGCGAAGATTATTGAAGGTAATGTTTACGTTCAAGTAAATTCAGATACCCACACCGAAGGGGAATTAAGAGGACAAATAGAATTTAATTCCGAAGCATCATTTAATATAGATATTGAAAATAATGTAAACAATTCAACCGAACTTGTTGGTGTCGGTTCATTCATGCTTACAAACGATGGTTTAAATTATCGTGTAACCGTAGAAGGTTCTAAAACTACGGCTATAAATCTTATGAAAGATGATGGAACAGGCAACGGCGAAGTAATTGCTGTTTTTGATACGGATGCAAAAGTAAAAACAAATACCTTTGTCGGCGTTTGGTCAAACTCTTCTATTCTTAATGCTTTTACACAAGCCGAGCTAGAGGCGATGTTAAAAGGTGAAGTGTGGATTGAACTCGAAGAAGAAACCGTAAGAGAGGGTGAAACAAAAGGATATGTTAAAGCTAATGCAGATGTAAGTCTTAATGCAGAACTATTTCCCGAACAATCAACATCCGAAGTTTCATCGTCGGCAAGCGGTACCGCATCAATTAAAATTGTTGGTGATAACGCAGTTTATTTCGTTACCGTAAACGGGTTAGAAATATCAGCTGCACATTTTCATAATGCCGAAATTGGTGTTGACGGCGGCGTTGTAAAAACTATCTCCGGTGACTTTGAGAATAACACTGCTATTGGTGTTTGGAGTGAAACAAATATAGAAGCATTTTCTGATTTTATGGCTGAGGAAATGATGAAAGGCAATGTTTATTTGAACGTTCATACCTCCGAATATCCTAGCGGTGAAATAAGAGGACAAGCGCAAGTTAAAGGAGGACTGGGATTAAAGGTTGAGACAAACGGTGACAATCTAGTGAGTCCCATCGAAACCGAAGCATATGGAACAGGTTCTTTTACTCTAACTTCTAAAGGAATGATTTATGATTATTCCGCAGAAAATGTGAATATAGTTAATGCAGATTTATATTATGGTGCTGAAGGAACAGTTGGTCCGCTTGCTTTTACATTAACAGGGGATCTTTCTTTTAATACTGCACTTGGTGTATGGCTGCGAAATGAAATTGAAGGTTTTTCTTCCGGTGATATGTCTGCATTGCTAAAGAGTGAAACATATTTAAAAATAATTTCGGACACTCATTCTGAAGGTGAAATGAGAGGACAAGTAACTTATGTAGATGAAGGAAACACAATCGTAAGTGTAGAAGAACTTGGTCGTGATGAAGAACTTCCGACAGAGATAGTATTAAATCAAAATTATCCGAACCCTTTTAACCCAGCAACCACAATCGGATTTGCAATACCGGAGAAAAGCGATGTTACTATTGAGATCTATAATATTCTAGGTCAGAAGGTTGCTACAGTTTTAAAGGGTGAACAAAATGCGGGTTATCATGAGGTTTCATTTAGTGCTGACAATTATTCATCGGGAATTTATTTATACACATTAACTGCAGGTAATAAAGTATTAACCAAGAAAATGCAGCTTATTAAATAACACTTATATTATTATATTATAATTTCATTGCCCGCAATTAACCTTGCGGGTTTTTTGTTTCAGCATATAAATCATTTTGTTGTTTTGCCTTCATAAAGATTTTCAAAAGTAACGTCTACCGGTTCCCAAAGTTCAATTTTATTTCCATCTAAATCCATTATGTGAACAAATTTTCCGTATTCATATGTCGCAATTGTATCAAGTATAGTGACACCGTTTATTCTTAGTTGCTCAACTAAATATTCAATATTTACCACACGGTAATTTATCATAAAATCTTTTTCGGAAGGTTCAAAATAATTTGTTGATTTGTTAAACGGACTCCATTGTAAATATGCAATTTTTTTTGAATCGGATTCTCTGAACTCAAACATTGAGCCGTAATCGTTGGGTGCTAATCCTAAATTTTTATAATACCATTCCTTTGTTTCTTGGGGATTTTCTGATTTAAAGAATATACCGCCAATACCGGTTACTTTTCCTTTTTTCTCTTCCATTTGTATTTCCCCCGATTTTTCTTGTGAAAAAGTTTGAACAATCGTTAGTAGTAATATTAAAATCAGCACGCGATAAACGAACATTTTCCCTCCGTCAAATTAAAATATGGTTGAAACTATTGATTGAAAATAAAACTCACAAGTTAATATTGATTATATAATAGCGGGTAAGCCGATATAATTACCCGCAACTTCATTTACTTCATTAATATCATTTGTTTTGAATCTATAAATTTATCTGTCGTCAAGCGGTATAAATAAACTCCGGATGAAACGGAATTTCCAAACTGATTTGTACCATCCCAGGTTATCCGATGATTTCCCGGATTAATTGTTTGGTCTAGAATCGTCTTAACGAGTTCACCGTTTAAGCTGTAAATTTTCAGTTCAACATTACTTTTCTCAGCTAAATCGAAATTGATTGTTGTTGTTGGGTTAAAAGGATTCGGGTAGTTCTGGCTTAGAGCAAATTTTAGATCAACTACATCGTCTACACCGGTTGGATCATAAATCATGAATGGAGCATCATTCTCGTCATAGATTTGGCTATTCAAATCACTTATCCTAAGTAGGCATTCATCCGAGAGAAAATTGGGTATTGTCCAATCAAAACTTCCATCGGATTCAGTTGATGCAATGACTTCACTCCATACTCCGCCGTTATTACTCGAGAACTCAATCGATACATCCGTTATGTCTGTGCTGGTCCAAGTAATTTCAAATTGAGTTCCAACTTCTAATTCCTCCCCTCCGTTAGGAGTGATTAAAGTAATTTGTGGATTGAGCGGAATAAAGATTGAGAAAACTTCGTTGCTTTCATCTTCTACACCGCTGTCATTATCTTTTATTCTTATCTTGCATTCGTTGGACTCAATATTATTTGGAATTGTCCAATCATAATTTCCGTCTGAAATAGTTGAGGAAGTTATTTGATCCCAAGAAATACCGTTGTTCGTTGAAAAACTAATCGAGACAGACGATATGTCCGCACTTATCCATGTGATAGTTTGCTCTGCACCGGCTTCCCAATTTTCACCACCGTTGGGGGAAGTAACCATAAGCTCGGGGTTTACCGGCTGGGATATTGTAAAAGTAGAATTGCTCTGATCGCTTTCGTCTGTATCAAGGTCGTTTACTTTAATCAAATTTTGGGTGGAAGAGATATTCGGAATTATCCAATTAAAACTTCCATCGGATTCAGTTGAGGGGGTGAGCTCATTCCAGCTGCCACCATTATCACTTGAGTGCTCAATGGATACATTAGCTACAAGGTTACTTTTCCATGTAATTTCGACTTGTTGATCGGGTGAGTAGTTTTCGCTGCCATTTGGTGAAGATACAATGATTGTCGGAACGGGGAAATCGTTAGGATCGCCGGGATTTGTAACAAATTCAGGATTTCCCGGTTGAGAACTTCCTGTTGTCCATGTCCCGTTAGGATCTTGTAATTCCTCACCGTTAGTAAAACCATCTCCGTCAGAATCCAGTGCCGCTAATTGAGAACCCCACAAAACATGTCCTGAAGCCCCCGGCACGTCCAAAAAATTATTTTCAACCTCGGTCCCAAATGCATTTCTTGGGCCTCCGCCAAGCGAGCTAACATGACAGTTTGCACATGTATTGACATTTCCATTTGGGATTTCGTTTACACGAAATGAACGCGCAATAAAAATTCCGGTTGCGACAATTAGAAACATTATAACTGCTCTTGCAATAATCTTTCTCATTTATCCTCCCCAAATGGAAAGAGTTTAAAATTAATTTTAATGAGGTCTTACTAGAAGTTAATTTATTAAAAAATACCTCATGTCTCAATACTTATTTTATGGACACATTCCAATGAAAAATTTGCCGCCAAGATAAAAGGTAAATTAAACGGAATAAAAAAAATTATAAAAGATTGAGTGAGAGTGAGTATTTTATAAATCCCAGGACAGTATTTTCTTTGGGTTAAAACGACTGTTTGAAAAGTAACTATTGCTTCGGCTGACCCGCCCATAGCCAAACTATAAAATCAATCACCGGCGGTTCTATCTCCAATTCACGTAACCTTGAGTTTATTTGTGCCCTGTGGTAATGGGTATGTAACACAATCTGATACATTGTTTCTTTTAATGTAACCGGCTCTGGGGATTTACCGGATTCTTTTGCATAGTACTTGCTCCACGGGATTTCAATAATTTTAGAAAGTTCGGAAACATCGACATTATCAATAAACTCTTTTAGCTCTTGATTTTGTTTCACAACAAATTTGAATATTGATTGAATGTCTTCAAAATCATTATCCGTCATGAACGTAAACAATTCCCCTGTCCACACTTTGAGAAATGCATAATGTGTGAAGTGATTATGGAAAAGTAGTCTTTTAATTTCGCGATCTGATTTAGCCGATTCATTGGCAAGAACAGTTTTCCAGATTTCGTTGTCTGCCCAAAACATGTGACGTATAATTTTATCTAATTCCGGGTTACTCATATACTAATTCACGTTTTTTATTTGCTGATATTAAATTAATATCGGTCGTCATCTTCAAAAACACCATCATCAAAACCATCAAGGTCATCATCATCAAAGATGTCGTCTTTAAAATCATCGTCAAAATCGTCAGCGTCATCATCGGCTTTTCCTTTTTTATTTCCGGCTTCAGGAATAAAGTATTCTTCACGCGGAGTTGCATCTTCAATTTTATTTAAAACGCTATCTAATAATTCATCGCTGAGATCATCAATAATGGTTTCGTTATCAGGTAAATCTTCGCCGTATTCATCCGCGGATTCACTTTCATCCCACAGATTGTTCAAATCGTTTTTTTTCAACTTTGAAAGCCAATTTGCAATTTCTTCTTTTACTTGATCTATTAAATCATCATCCCATGTTCCTTCTTCGGCAATTTGTTCCGTTAAAATATTCCAATATGTTTTTTTTGGTTCGTCAGGAAATTTTTGTTTCTTCAACATAGAAATCAAGTCTGTTGCAGCTTTGGTCATAGTTAATGCCATCTTAACTCTCCGATAAAAATTTATTTTGTGTGTCGATAAATTAGTAAAAGGAATTTAAAAATAAATACGGAAAATTATTTTTATAAAAAATTTTCTGTTAAATGATTTTTTATTTGAAATGAATTATTAGTGAGGTCGTTCAATTTATGAATAATGCGGGGAGAAAAATTAGCCCCGCAATTTATCAAAAATAACATTTACTGCTTTAGCTTCTTCTTCGGAAATATTACTAAAGAGATTTTTAATACTTTCGTCAATAGAATCCAGTTCTTCCAGCAGCTTCAATCCCTTTTCGGTTATAATTACTTCAGCGCGTCTTCTGTCTTCTTTACTATGATTTCTCTCGACCAAATCTTTTGTTCGTAATCTCTCAACAAGGCGTGATGCATCACTCATCTTATCCAACATACGTCCTTTTAATAAACTAACGGTTGTTGGTTTGGGATATTGTCCGCGCAATATTCGAAGTATATTGTATTGCTGAGTTGTAATGTTATACTTATCGAATACTTTTGATTGATGAGATATTAGCCAGCTGTGAGTATAGATGATATTCACAGCCAGCTTTTGTAATTCATTATTGAAGCTATTTTGTTTTATTTCTTCTTCAAGTTTCATTATGATTCTGTATTAGTTTCTTTTTTCAACTGAACATCTATATCAATATACACAGTTTTTCCGACTACTAAACCACCCGCTTCAATTGCCTTATTCCAATTTAAACCGTATTCAAATCTATCAACTGAACCGGTTAATTTAAAGCCGGCTTTTGTATTTCCCCAAGGATCTTGTACTGTACCGTTATGTTTAACATCTAAAGTTACTTCTTTGGTAGTTCCTCTCATTGTTAAGTCGCCGACTAATTTATATTTATCATCACTAACTTTAGTCATTGATTTGCCAACAAATGTAATTTGTGGATGTTGATCTGCGGCGAAGAAATCATCCGATCGTAGATGGTTATCTCTATTTTCATTATCGGTGAAAATACTTGCTGTTTGGATTGTAAAATTAACTTGAGCACCCTCAAAAGTATCACCATTTGTTACAACAGTACCTTCATAATCGTTGAATTTGCCGTCAACATCTGTAATAACCATGTGAGAAACGGTAAAACCTATTTTTGAGTGCGATTTATCGAAACTCCACTTTGTTTGCGCACTTAACATCAGAGCGGATAAGAGTAAAACAGTTAGGAAAATATTTATTTTTTTCATTTTTGATCTCCTTTTTTGTGAAATAATTACTAATTGTCTTAGATTGACACTCTAATATACGTTACAACAATGAATGTTGCAACATATATTTTAATTAAAATTTATGGTTTTTGTTCATGATGTATTATAACAAGTTTGATTGGGAAAAAGTGCCCTTCTGAGGAAATAATTATTAATCTAAAAAAACAGCGACCAAAATAAGATGCAATTAATGAAAACTAATCTTATTTTTTGATCGATAGAAATACTCTTCGGAAGTATATGACAAGATCACAACAGATTGATTGTAATGATTGTTCAAATTACACCGATTTAATACAACGATTATTATTCTTCCATAAAATTTCTCAAAATATTTTAGAGAAAAAGCCACTCCCGGATCTCCTTAATGAAATCATTAATTCCAGCAAAATTCTACTTAATGCAGAAGCAAGCTCTCTTTTGCTTTACGATAAACAAGAAAATCATCTTTACTTTCACACAGTTTCTGGAGAGAAAAAGAAAGATCTGACTCGTAAAAAGTTAAATCTTGGTGAAGGAATAGCCGGCTGGGTTGCAAAACATAAAAGTGTGCTCAATATTGACGACTGTTACGAAGACGACAGATTTAATAAAGATTTTGATAAAGCAACTGGCTTCAGAACAAGAAACATGCTTTGTGCTCCAATGATAAGGAAGAATGAACTTGTTGGAGTTATCCAAGTAATTAATAAAAAAGGGAACAAGCTTTTTGATCAAGAAGATATTGACTTATTTAATGTTCTTGCCTCCGAGTGTGCACTTGCAATTGAAAATGCTCGCCTAGCAGAAGTTGAAATAAAAACCGAACAACTTAATTATGAGTTGAACATTGCTCATCAAATACAGCAAAAGTTATTGCCTTCAAAGCTTCCCGAAATTCCCGGGTTTGATATTAGTGCAACTTTAATTGCAGCTAAGGAAATTGGCGGCGATTATTTTAATGTTATTAATATTAATGAAGACCAAACTTTAGTTTTTGTAGCCGATGTCTCAGGCAAAAGTGTATCGGCAGCATTAATAGTTTCAACAATATACTCGTTTATTCAGACCTACTTAATAATTAGTAAAGAGCAATTTGATTTGAAAGAGTTTGTTGCTTCTTTAAATAGGTTTTTAATTACTTCAACTACTCAAGATAAATTTGCAACTGCATGGTTTGGATTGTTTAGTCATCAAGAAAAATCTTTGTTAAGTATAAATGCCGGACACAATCCGACTTATATGTTTATTAGTCGTGAATCTAAACTAGTTCAACTAACTAAAGGCGGATTATTATTAGGCAGCATTGATTTTCCTTATGACGCCGAATTAATTTCTCTCAAAAAAAATGATATGATCATTTTTTACACTGACGGTATTCCCGAAGCAATGAACAAAATGAATAAAGAATACGGTGAAGAAAGATTTGAAAAACTAATAGTGAAAAATTCTGAATATACCCCGGATAAAATCCTACAAAGAATAATAACAAATCTAAATAGATACAGAGGAAGCACAGAACAAAGCGATGATATAACTTTTGGGATTGTTAAAGTTAAGTAGTGTTTTCCTGTGTATTAATTTTGGGCTAGCTTAAATTTCATAAATTTTGTTTTATCAAATTATAATCAGGGGGATTAGATGCACAAACATTTCTTTTTAAAAAACACTACTATTATTTTCTTTGCAGCCACTCTAATTTTTCTTATTAACATAACAGCACAAGAAAAAAGTAATTTATCATTACAACACAATGAAAAGCAGGAAGGGAAATATTCTCAATCAAAATTATCGCAAAGTTACTCATTGCCTTTTCATTATTCCGCAGATAAAATATTTGTTTCACAAGTAAATGTAAGCAGTAATGGATTGAATATTCTTAACGATGCAGCTAATGAACCGTCGATAGCCTTCGATTTTAATGATGCAAATAAAATGGCAATCGGATGGCGACAATTTGATATTATCACAAATAGTTTTAGGCAAGCCGGTTATGCATTCACAACGAACGGTGGATTGAACTGGAATTTCCCGGGTGTTATTGAACCCGGTGTATTTAGATCGGACCCGGTTCTTGATTCCGATTCTGAAGGTAACTTTTATTACAATAGTTTAACGGCGGCAGGTAATGATTATTGGTGTAATGTTTATAAATCAACCGACGGCGGAGCGACTTGGGACGAAGGTGTTTTTGCACAGGGTGGAGATAAACAATGGATGGTAATCGATAGGACCAATAATCCCAGTAACGGACATATTTATGCATACTGGAATGCAATTTACAGTATTTGTGATTATTCGTTCACTAGATCTGTTGACGGCGGATTGACCTTTGAAGATTGTTCTTACATTCCGGAAGAACCGTTTTGGGGAACTTTAGCTGTTGCAAAAAATGGCGATGTACTTATTTGCGGGTATGATTATTATTTTCCCGATGATAATTTTATCGAAAGATTTGTTTTTCTTAAATCGACAAATGCTAAGTTTGCTGATTCCGCTGTTACTTTTTCGGAACCGGTTGAAGTAAATATGAACGGTGTACTGCCTGATTTTGGCGGACCAAATCCCTCCGGTATAACCGGGCAAATTAATATAGCAAGTGATAACTCGGACGGAATTAATAGTGGTAATATTTATATTCTCGGAACGGTAAAAAATCCTATCACAGGTGATCCTGCAGACATTTATGTTGTAGCAAGTACTGATGGAGGTGAAACTTGGTTAGATCCGGTAAGAGTAAATGATGATGAAAGTGACACTAATTATCAATGGTTCGGTACATTATCGGTTGCTCCGAACGGCAGAATAGATGTTGTTTGGCTAGATACCAGGAATTCTCCAGCTAATGATTTCCTATCAGAATTATATTATTCATTTTCTGTCGATGGCGGACAAACATGGTATCCGAATGTAAATCTTCTCGAGGAGAGTTTTGATCCACATGTCGGTTGGCCGGTTCAAAGAAAGATGGGCGATTATTTTGATATGGTTTCCGATAATGAGGGAGTTCATTTAGCTTGGGCAGGAACATTTAACGGAGAACAAGATGTTTATTACGCAAGAATTTTTACCGACGTAATAAATAATATAGATGAAAATAAAAACATTCCCAATGAATTTGTGTTGCATCAAAATTATCCGAACCCGTTTAACCCAAGTACGACAATAAAGTTTACAATCCCGTTAGGTGTGAAACGTGAGACGTCAAATGTGAAGTTAATTGTTTATGATATTCTTGGTAGAGAAATAATAACACTCTTAAATAAACCGATGCAACCCGGAGAATATGAAACAGAATTTGATGCGAGTGATCTTCCGAGTGGAGTATATGTATATAAACTAACAGCCGGAAATATTTTACAAACGCGCAAAATGCTGCTTTTGAAATAAGTCACTACAACTTATCTGCTTTCTTATTACATTTATATATATGAAAGCAGGTAAGTTATTAATATTGTTATTCACTGCAACAGCATTCTATTCGCAGGAAAGAATCCCCGTTGAGTTTTCAATCAAGTCGCTCCAAGCCGATTCGGTTTTTGTCGCCGGAAGTTTTAATAATTGGTCTGGTAGTCTTAATCCGCTTGAAAAGATTAATGATACTGACTGGCGAACAAAGCTTTATCTAGATCCGGGATATTATTATTACAAATTTGTGGTAAATAACAATTGGATTCCAGATCCTTCAAATGATTGGAAAATCAATGACGGTGGAGAGAGTTTCAATTCAATAATTAAAGTTGGTAATCCACCAACCCCAAAAAGAAAAAAACAATCAATTCAATTTCCGAAACATCTTGTACCAGAACCGATATTAGAAAATGAACCTTTGTTAATTGAACTATATTATGCTGCATGGGAAATGGCTTGGAATAAAATTACTCGCGGAACTTCTCAAAACGGATTTGTAAATTTTTATATGGATGAAGGATTTAATGAACTTATCTATCAGTGGGACACAAATTTTATGGCAGGTTTTGGAATATATGCTTCCAATTTATTCCCGGCAATTCAATCTCTCGATAACTTTTATAGTAAACAAAGAGAGGACGGATACATACAAAGAGTATATTGGGAATCAAATGGTCAACCCGCAAGTATTCCGACAATAGACGAACCAATGATCAATCCCCCTCTATTCGCTTGGATTGAATGGAGATATTACCAAATCACCGGTGATAAATCACGATTGAAAAATGTATTGCCAAATTTGACTAAGTATTACGATTGGATTAACAACAACCTTCGTGATTCTCTCGGACAAGGTTTGTATTACACAACTCAACTTGGAAGTGGGATGGATAATATTCCACGAACGAATGTTGGTAAAGCCGGCTGGATTGACTTTTCGGCTCAGATGGCTCTTGCCGCTAAAATGATTGTAAATATCGCATCTTTTGTCGGTGATAATAAAACAGTTTTAAAATTTACGGATGAATATTCTCGCATAACAAAACTAATAAATCAACTTTGCTGGGATGAAGATTCTCAATTTTATTATGATTTAAGAGAAGATAAAAAACTGAGCGATGTTATGCACATAGGTGGATTTTGGACATTGCTTTCGGAAACAGCTACTCGCGATAGAGCAGAAGCATTATTTAAACATCTTGCAAATCCGGATGAGTTTTGGCGATCGCATATGATACCCGCACTTGCCGCAAACCAGCCGATGTATGATTCGAGTGGTCATTATTGGCTTGGCGGAGTTTGGGCACCGACAAATTATATGGTGATCAAAGGTGTGGAAAATTATGGGCAGCATGAGCTTGCAGATCAAATTGTTGAAAATCATCTTTATAAAATGGCGGAAATCTATTTCGATTTTGAACCAAGTGTAGATAAAATAGCTTTCGAGGAAAGATACGCCGATGGTTATAGAACAATTTGGGAATGTTACTCGCCTGAATATACTGAACCTGCTACAAGATGGGATGATACTTTTTATTCACGACAAGATTTTGTGGGATGGTCGGGTCTCGGTCCGATTGCTATGCTGATTGAAAATGTGATCGGTATTGAATTGAACGTTCCGCAAAATAAGATAACTTGGCGGATTGATAGAAGCGATAAGCATGGTATAAAAAATTTGAATTACCTTGACGGTAAAGTAAGTCTTCTTGTTGAACCAAGTGATAGTCATTTAGCTTTCAACGTAACCTCAACTCACAAATTCGATTTGTTGATTGTGTATAAAGGTAAGTCCACACTTCGAGAAATTTATGTTGGTTCCAATCTTTTTATAATTGAGTGACTTTGGAAAATAGGCTAAAGCCTAAAAACCCGGTTAGAACTTACCTTCTTTCCTTTGTCAAATCATTATTACATATTTGTTTTTCATTTCACTAAAAAATATTCACGTGAATCCTTGGAAAGGAATTAAGGGTCTTCCCAAAAACATTTGGTTGATATCAATTGCATCGCTGATTAATAGAAGCGGTACAATGGTAATTATATTCCTTACACTGTATGTTTCACAGAGTTTGGAGGAGAGCGCGACGCGAGCGGGTTTGGTTGTCGCCGTTTATGGTTTGGGGGCGTTTATATCGGCTCCGTTTGTCGGAAGACTAAGCGATAAAATCGGTGAAATTCAATTGATGAAAATCTCTCTCTTCGGTTCGTCTTTCTTTCTGCTTATTTTCTCTTTTGTACATGATTATTATTTAATACTTTTTCTAAGTTTTTTATGGGCGATTGTGAACGAAGCATTTCGTCCTGCGAGTTTATCATTTATTTCAAACGAGAGTTCATCGGTTCAAAGAAAAACAGCTTTTGCTCTATATCGACTCGCAATAAATCTTGGAATGAGTATCGGTCCGGTTATCGGCGGTATGTTAAGTGAAATTAGTTACGATTTACTTTTTTACGTTGATGCTGGGACTTGTTTTATCGCGGGAATTTTTTTGGTTGTCATTAAATGGGATTTACGTCAACCTCAATCAGAAGTTCAATCAACCGATTTGGTTCCGAAGAAAACCGCTTTTTTCTCCGCGCTATCGAATAGATCATTTCTATATTTTTTGATTGCCGCACTTCCGGTATCTATTGTTTATATGCAGTCAATGTCAACGCTTCCTCTATATGTTGTTGATCATTTAGGATTTTCAAACTCTACATTCGGAATACTCATCGCGGTAAATACTGTTCTAATAATTCTTATAGAACTTCCGCTTAACGCATCTATGACAAGCTGGAAGGATGAAAACTCATTATATCTCGGAATAATTTTAACCGCTATCGGTTTTGGTGCTTTAATATTTGCGGATACAATTTCTATTCTAATTATTTCTATAGTTATATGGACATTCGGCGAGATGATATTTTTCCCCGGTGCCGCGACGATGGCTTCCGAAATTGCACCGGAAAAAAGAAAAGGCGAGTACATGGGATTTTATCAGATGATGTTCAGCCTTTCATTTATGGCTGCGCCGTATGTCGGTACATTTATTTATGATAAATTCAATCCAACAATTTTATGGGCGGCATCATTCTTTTTTAGTCTGGTTAGTTTAATATTCGTTTATATGTCGAAAGTATCTAAACAAAAACTACTTCTGCAAAGTGAAGGTAAAGCCGGAAATTAAACCAGGTAATTTTTATCGTTTAGCGGAATAAAATTTCTCGATCTCTTTTCTTGGCGGCTTCATACCAATTGTCAGGAACAACTTTCCAATTATCATTTTTATTGATTTCTACAATTACTTTTTTCTCAATCCATTTCATTAAGTAATAACGGAGATCTTTTTCGGTTGAAGTAATTATACGTTCACTCAATTTATCGTGATCAATTCCGGCGCCTTTTGTCAAATGATTTCCTCCACCGTTACCTCTATATGAATTAACCGCTGCTTTATAAGTTTTGTCTAATTCAAAAATGTTTCCGTTAGTAAATTTTATAATTTCTACTCTATTGCCAACCGGTTTTGATACATCAACTATATACTCAATACCTTCCGCGGTGTCAAAATTATAATATCGGTTTTGCAGCATTGGTGAGTTGCTTCTTTCCGACCAAATTATTTTACCGGTTTCATCTTTCTCAAAAAGCAGTAAGTGATCATCTTCATTCTTCATTTCATTGAACCAAATTGAATAAGAATACTCGAGATAATCTTTTATCTCTTGTCCGGTTAGAGTGATTGTATAGAGAAGATTTTCGTACTTGTATAAGTTGAACATATCTCTGACAAAAATTTTACCCGAATCGATTTCCGAACTCATTGATAACGGAGCGGTGAAGGAAACATCTGCTTCGGTAAGTTCTAATTGTATAGTGTGAATCAAATCAGAAAAATCCGAATCTCCGAACAAAGCATCTTCCGCGTAAATAGTTTTTGTAATTGTTCCGATTCGTTTTGAAACGTATTGCTTTGTTTTATCGTAAGCATATTCAAACATTTTCATAAAATCGGGATCGGGTGTGTAATCTTTGGTCTCAACAATATTTCCGACTAATGTTGATTCCCATTGCTTTGAATCGTTATTATAATTCATCTCAACAACTGCTTCTGCAATTGATGAAGCGTAACCTTTTGTCCCGAGAATTAAAACTTCTTTTCCGAAATTATTTTTAACAAATTTATTCCATCCTTGATGATCATGCCCGACAAAAATTATATCAAATCCATCTACTTTTTCTGCAACTAACTGTGATGCGTTTTCGTTTTTGTAAGTATCGGCGGTTGCACCATTATATGTATAATCTATTCCGGCATGAAAAAGTCCAACAAGTAAATCTGGATTTTCTTTTTCTTTGATTATATTCACCCACTTTTGAGCCGATTCAATCATATCTTCAAAGTACATTCCTTCCCAAATATTTTCAGGCAGCCAATGAGGAATGTGAGGAGTGATTAAACCAAGTACGGCAATTTTAATCCCTTCTTTTTCAATTATTTTGTAGGGCTTAAAATATGGTTCATCGATTTCTTCATCAACGGCATTAGCGGCGAGCCACGGAAAGTTAAATTCATCAACAAGTTTATCGTACACATGATGACCGGCTTCAATATCATGATTGCCGATTGTTGCTGCATCGTAATTCATATAATTCATGATGCTTGCAAGAATGTGTGTTGTATCCGGCTGCTCAAAATTGTAATAATATACAACCGGTTGTCCCTGAAGAATATCTCCGTTATCCAGTAGAATTACATGTTGGTTTTCCTTTGTCCGTTCTTGTTTTACATATGTGGAAATTTGAGCCAATGAACTTTGCGAAGGTTTGTCATTAATAAAATCATACGGAAAAACTTGTCCGTGTATGTCGCTCGTTTCTATGATTTTTAAAGTTACAGTTTGTGCTTCTATAGAGATAAATAATAATATAAGTATCAATATTTGTTTCATACACATTCCTATGGATTGAAGTCGCGCATGATCTTTTAAAATAACTATTTATTTTATCCAAACCGTTTTAATGTTTACAAACTCTTTAATGCCGTAATGAGAAAGTTCTCTTCCGTAACCTGAAATTTTAACTCCGCCAAATGGTAAACGTGGATCTGATTTTACCATACCATTTATAAACACAGAACCCGATTCAATTTTTGTTGCAAGGGTTTTTGCTTTTTCTAAATTGTTACTCCATAAAGATGCACCCAGACCAAAAGGTGAATCATTTGCAATTCTAATTGCATCTTCGTCATCTGCTGCATTGAATAATGAGGCAACCGGACCAAAGAGTTCTTCATCATAAGAGGGCATACCGGGTTTGCTATCTGCTATTACAGTCGCCGGATAGAAATAGCCCTGTCGATTCAATCTTTCACCACCGCAAAGCAATTTTGCCCCCAACTTTACCGATTTCTTAACTTGTTCATCAAGTTCAATTAATAAATCTTCTCTTGCCATCGGACCGAGTTCTGTTTCTTCATTCATCGGATCACCGATTTTTACATTTTTCATTTTCTCGACAAACTTCTTTTCAAATTCATCATAGATTTCTTTAACAACAATAAATCTTTTTGCAGCAATACAGCTTTGTCCGTTATTAATCAATCTTGCGGTCACGGCAGTATTAATTGCCTCATCAAGATTAGCGTCTTTTAAAATGATAAACGGATCACTTCCGCCGAGTTCCATAACTGTTTTTTTCAATTCATTTCCACAATCGCTTGCAACTTTTTTACCTGCGTGTTCACTTCCCGTTAACGTAGCTGCCGTCACTTTGGGGTTTTTAATAATTTCGCTTACTTGCGAGGAACCAATTAATAATGTTTTAAAAGTATTCTGAGGAAACCCGGCGAGCGAAAATATTTGTTCGATTGCTAAAGCACTCATTGGAACATTTGATGCATGTTTTAGAATGCCCACATTACCAGCCATCAACGCCGGAGCCGCAAATCTAAATACTTGCCAGAAGGGGAAATTCCAAGGCATAACCGCAAGGACAACTCCAATTGGATCAAACTGCACATAACTTTCGGAAGCATCTGTTTCTATTATTTCTTGCTTCAATATTTCTTCTGTGTTCTTTGCATAATATTCACAAACCCAAGCACATTTTTCAACTTCAGCAATTGCTTGCTTAATTGTTTTACCCATTTCTAAAGTAAGAATTATCCCGTACTCTTCTTTTCTTTCTCTCAAAACATATGCAGCATTCAACATGAGTTTACTTTTTTCGGAATAATTTTCCTTTCGCCATGACAAAAATGCATCGTGAGAATGATCAATGATATCATCAACTTCCTTCTTTGTCATTTCTGTAAAAGACTTTACTAATTCACCTGTAGCTGGATTAATTGTTTCGAGCGGCATGATTCTCTCCTACATTTCATATCAAATTCAGTATTGTAAAATATATAATAATTTTCTAAAGTTGATAGTAAACAAATAGTTAATGTATGAACAAAAAATCACAAATAGCAATTGCCGCTGTAATGGGTCTACTTGGAGTTGCACTCGGAGCTTTCGGTGCCCATGGTTTAGGTAATTCTCTTTCGGAAAATATGCTTGAGACTTATAAAACAGGTGTTTTATATCACTTAATTCATTCGGTTGTATTGCTAGTTTTGGCTTTATCGAATTATAAATTTATACGTTCATTTATTTTTATTACAGTCGGAATATTACTTTTTTCATTTTCGCTATACATATATAGTGTAATGGGAATAAAATTTTTTGCAATGGTTACACCTTTTGGCGGAGTGAGCTTTTTAATTGGTTGGATTTTAATTATTGTTGAAGCAAGAAAGTCTTAAGAAAATATTTATTCAAATTCGTTTTCAAATTTATTAAGTTGAGATGTAAATAAACTATTGATCATTTACTAACCAGTTCTGTACATTATGGCTAAAACTAAATCTCCCAAAACCTTCATACTCGACACAAACGTAATTCTTCACGATCCAACATGCATAAATCAATTCCAAGAAAATAACATAGTCATACCTCTTGCCGTAATTGAAGAAATCGATCACTTCAAAAGAGGAAGTCAGGTTATCAATATTAATGCCCGCGAATTTGCAAGAACTCTTGATAATATTACCGGAAGTGCTTTATTCAACGGCGGAATATCTCTCGGCAAAGGAAAAGGGAAAGTCCGTATCGTAATTACAAAAGGATTAAGTGCGGAAATCCGTCAGGTATTTAAAGAAGATAATCCCGATCATAGAATATTAAGTGCCGCGTATGATATTCAATTAGCGAGCAAAGCTAAAGAGAAAATAATTCTTGTTACCAAAGATGTAAATCTTCGGATGAAAGCAAAAGCGTTAGGAATTCTAGCCGAGGATTATACTACAGACAGAGTTGGAAGTATTGACGAACTTTACAGCGGTAAAGAAATTATTGAATCATTTGATGATGAACTCTTGCAGAAATTCTATCAATCTCCTTTTGAAGTTCTTGCAAAAAATATATTTAAGAAAATTAAAACAGAAATTGTCGCAAATAAGTATTTCATATTGAAAAACTCAAACAGATCAGTGTTAGCAAGATATAACCAAGAAGAAGAAATATTTAGAAAGGTAGATAAACAACCGACTTATGGAATTCTGCCAAGAAATGCCGAGCAAACTTTTGCTGTAGATGCGTTAATGGATCCCGAAATTCCGCTTGTCTCACTTACCGGTAAAGCCGGTACAGGTAAAACTTTGCTCGCATTGGCAAGCGCACTTGCTGTTAGAAAGCAGTATAGACAAATTTATATTGCACGCCCGATTATTCCTTTGAGTAATAAAGATATCGGTTATTTACCCGGTGATGTTGAAAGTAAGCTCGCTCCATACATGCAGCCTTTGTGGGATAACTTAAAAGTTATTCAAGATCAATACAAAGAAACGGATAAGAATCATCAAGCAATTACTACAATGATTAAAGAAGAAAAACTAGTTGTTGAACCGTTAAGTTATATCCGCGGAAGAAGTTTACAGCGTATTTATTTTATAGTCGATGAAGCACAAAACTTAACTCCGCATGAAATAAAAACTATAATTACTCGTGCAGGGGAAGGTGCAAAGATTGTTCTAACAGGTGACATTTACCAAATAGATCATCCTTATCTCGATACACTTTCAAATGGATTGTCTTATTTAATTGATCACTTTAAGGGACAAAAACTATACGCGCATGTAAACTTGGAAAAAGGCGAACGCTCCGAACTTGCAGAACTTGCTAGTAATTTGTTGTAGTTAATCTTTCTCCAAATTCTTGCTAATTTTATCTTACCTGAGTAAGTTATCATACTTCATTATCTTTTATTGATACATTAGGACAATTAATGAAATCCTTCATATTCAAACCCTTCGAAGAAATGACACCCGAAGATTATGCTGAAGTTGGTTTTAAATCGGGACTAGAAATTCATCAACAATTATTAACTGATAAAAAACTATTCTGCCGGTGTCCCGCCGGGAAATACAGTGAAGAATACGATGCCGAAATATTACGTCACATGCGTCCAACCCTTTCCGAACTTGGTGAATACGACGGTACCGCGTTGATGGAATTCAAGACCAAAAAAGAGATAATTTATCGCATTAAGAGAGAAACAGTCTGCACTTATGAAATGGATGATACTCCTCCGTTCTTAATTAATGATCAAGCTTTAGACATAGCTATTCAAGTCGGGATGCTATATAACTGCAATATTGTTGACGAACTTCATATTGCACGCAAACAATACTTAGACGGCAGCATTCCAACGGGATTTCAGCGAACCGCTATTTTTGCTCTCGACGGTTTAATTCCATATAAGAATCGAAATATTGAAATTGTGCAAATGTCAATCGAAGAGGATTCGTGCAGAGAAGTGAGCGATGTCGGTCACTATCGAACATATTTAACAGATAGATTAGGAATGCCGTTAATTGAAACTGTTACCGGTCCGGATATGAGAACGCCTCATGAAGTTGCAGAAGTAAATTTACTTTGCAGCGCGCTTGTAAGAAGTTCTGGTAATGTAAGAAGAGGAATCGGTGCGGCAAGACAAGATGTAAATGTTAGCGTTGATGGCGGAACAAGAATCGAAATAAAAGGTGTTCCAAGAATTCCGATGATACCACTTCTTACATATAATGAAGCAATGAGACAGTGGAATTTACTTCGATTACGAGAGGAACTTCATAAAAGAGGAATTACCGAAAGCACATTCGAATCAAAAACCGAAGACATTACCGGTGTAATAAAGTCATCCCACTATTTACCTCTTCAAGAAGCAATTGAAAAGAGAAACAAAATAAAATGTGTAGTACTTCGCGGCTATAAAGATTTATTACATTGGCAGACTCAAACAGATACATATTTTTCTCGAGAAATTTCTGACCGTGTTAGAGTAATTGCATGTCTGACAACAATTCCAAATATTATTCATTCAGACAGCAAGGGTGATACTATTACCTCCGCCGAATGGCAAAAGATCAAAAAGCATGTTGGAGCTTCTAACGATGATACGATTGTATTGGTTTGGGGTGACGAAAGAGATACGAGTACAGCTTGCAAAGAAATTATTATCCGCGCCAAAGAAGCCGCAATCGGAATTCCATCGGAAACAAGACAGGCGTTAAGTGACGGAACAAATGGCTTCGAAAGAATTTTACCGGGCGCTGATAGGATGTATCCCGATACAGATTTACCGCCACAAAAAATTACAAAGGCAAGATTAAACAAACTTAGCCAAGACCTACCCGAGCAATTCTGGAAAAGAGAAAAATGGTATAAAGAACTTGGAATTCCGAAAGATACGATCAGAGAATTATCCATCTCAAAATTTGCTAATCTTTTTAAACAGGCAATTAACGAATGGAAACTAAATCCTACGACCGTTGCTGTTGCTTTAATTCAGTATCCAAAACGATTGAAAAAACTAGGTTTTAATCCAGAATTGATTACTGTTGAAATGTTGACCGAAATTTTGTTGAATTATAAATCCGGTTTATTATCTAGATGGGGAATGTTCATTGCTCTTAAAAAATCATTACAACATGGGAAATTTTATCCCGAACTTCTTCCCAGACCAATTCTTGAAGACGAACTAATGAGTATCATTTCACTAAAGAAAAAAGAATTAAAGAAAATAAATTTCTCTACTGAAGATAGAAGAATTAAAGTATTGATGGGATTAGTTATGGAAGATGTTAAAATGAGTATAGATGGTAAATTAGTCTCAGAGAAAATAAAAACTTTGGAACACTGAACACACAGAAGAAAAAGATTTTCACAGATTTAATATGAGTGAATCTTTTTTCGGCGGCATCTGCGTTCCATTCACCTTCTAACATAATTTGAGTAAAAATGAGCATATCAGATTTCAAAGGTTACCGCGGTAAAGCATTATCAACATTAAAAAATTTTAATGCATTTGTTTGGAGCGATGTAGTAATCCAAACTGAAAAAGGGAAATATAAAGGAATAATTCTCCCTCGTTCAGAAACTGCTGACGATGAACATATAGTAATAAAAATGCCAATCGGTTATAACATCGGCGTTGCTGTTGAAAATATTACTAAAATAAAAATTAACGGAAGAAAAGAAGCACATTATAAGATTCCCGAAAAAGAATTTCCTTATGACAAAGGAAAACCACGAGTTAAACTTTTTGGGACCGGCGGTACAATTGCAAGTAGACTAGATTACAGAACCGGCGCGGTGATTCCCGCATTTTCACCGGGTGAACTTTACGGCTCAGTTCCTGAACTTGCAGATTACTGTAACTTAGAAACAGAAAAACTTTACGGTGTATTCAGCGAGAACATGGGTCCAGAACAATGGATCGGAACCGCAAAAGCAATAGGTGCCGAAATTGAGAAGGGTGTTGAAGGAATTGTAATAGGACATGGAACGGATGTAATGCATCACACTGCGGCAATACTCTCTTTTATGGTTCAGAATTCTCCCGTGCCGATTGTAATGGTTGGTTCGCAAAGATCAAGTGATCGGCCTTCATCCGATGCGGCATTAAATTTAATTCATGCGGTTAAAACAGCTGCAGAAAGTGATATTGCCGAAGTCATGGTTTGCATGTTTGGTCCGACTTCCGATATTTATGGTTTACTTCATCGTGGAACACGAGTAAGAAAAATGCATTCTTCTTATCGATCAACTTTTAGAACAATTGGAGATATACCGATTGCAAAAGTGAGTCGAGATGAAATTACTCTTTTAAGAAAAGATTACAAGAAAAGAAGAAAAGATAAAAATGTAATTGTTAATCCCGTCTTTGAAGAAAAAGTAGGAATTGTTTATTACTATCCGAACATGAAGCCTGACATAATTGACTCTATGATTGATAACGGTTATAAAGGAATTGTAATCGCCGGAACCGGACTTGGTCATGTTAACAAACCTGTTTATCCAGCATTAAAACGAGCACAGGAAAAAGGCATTGCAGTTTACATGACAGTACAGACTTTGTGGGGATACGTTCAAATGTATGTTTACGAAACCGGTCGAGAAATGCTTGATCTCGGCGTTGTCCCTTGTGCCAATATGCTTCCCGAAGTCGCTTATGTAAAACTTGGCTGGGCGCTCGGTCAAACAAACGATCTTGAGAAAGTTAAAGAGATCATGCTCACGCCAATTAACGGTGAAACAACTGAACGCGAACCAAGTAACGGTTATTTAATTTATCAAGGCGGACTGCCGGAGGTTGAGGAGTTTATTTCAAAGTATCGAAAGTGACCACCCCTTCTTCCCCTCCTTCACAAGGAGGGGAACAGTGTGCTTTTGATTATTTGGATTTCTTAAATTTTTTTGATATCTGTTTTAAAACTTCTTCAATTCCGTAAATTACATCTTGGTTTTCAAATCTGATTACTTTTATTCCTAACGAATTTATATAAGCATCTCTACTCTTATCATATTTAATTTGTTCTTCTTGAAAATGAATTTCACCACCTAATTCAACTGCTAATTTTTCCGAAGGACAATAAAAATCAACAATATAGTCCCGATACTATGCTGTCTTCTGAATTTTCTGCCATCCAACTTGCTCTGTTTTAATTCCAACCATAATAAAATTTCAGCCTCGGTAGAATTATTTCTTAGTTGCTTTCGGTTTTCTTTCAAATATTTTTTATTATGGATCCTCATTTTCACTTAAATTAAAAAAACATTTTTAAAAAATCCCCTCCTTGAAAAGGAGGGGTCGCCGAAGGCGGGCTTGCCCGACGCAGGCGGGGGTGGTTGCCTTGGTTTTTCTTTTATATAAACCGTAATAACAGGAGACTCAATGAAAATATTATACATATATCCACACCCGGATGATGAATCATTCGGACCGGCACATGTAATGCACAAACAAATTAGAGAAGGTCATGAAGTTTATCTTCTCACATTAACAAAAGGCGGTGCAACAAAAAAACGTTTTGATCTCAATCTTTCAATTGAAGAAATGGGAGAAGTCCGTTACAAAGAAATGCTCTGTGTTGAAAAAACTCTGAAACTTACAGGCATGACGGTTTTGAATTTACCCGACAGCGGATTAAAAGAAATGGATCCTCGCGAAATTGAAAAAATTGTAGAAGAACATATTCACAAAATAAAACCGGATGTTGTCGCGACATACGCTGTTCACGGTATAAGCGGATTTCACGATCACTTAGTTTCTCATGCTGTTGTAAAAAGTGTTTTCTGCAGATTGAAAGAGACTGCCGGTTATCCGAAAAGATTTGCAATGGTAACGGTTGATGAACAAACATCAAAAGAAAGTCCGCACTTTAAATTAAACTTCTCAAAAGAAGAAGAGATTGACTGCATTGTTACCGTTGACGATCAAGATATGAAGGCTTTGCACGATGCACTCGATTGTTATGAATCATATAAATCCGTCATTGAACAATCCAATATAAAAGGATTGCTCAAAAAAGAGTCCGTATTCGAATTATTTCAAGAAAATTTTGATCCACCAATTACGGATTTGTTTGAAGGGCTTTAGTTGAATTATCTACCCAACTTTTCGAAGATGTTGGCGTCTAATAATTTCTAAAATAGCTACTTGTTTTCGTATCTTTAGAAATTCATTTATTAAATACCATTCAAACAAATTGGGGAGATCATGCAGAAGCTGAAACTTATCATTTCAATCTTAGTTTTAACATCATTTCTATTTGCTCAAGATTCACCTTTCGTTTTTAATCCTTCTTTAAACTCAGATGGATCAAAAATCGCTTTTTCTTATCAAGGTGATGTTTGGGTATCGGATGCTGATGGAAACAATGCGGTAAGATTAACAATTCACGAAGCATACGAGGGGAATCCGAAATGGAGTCCCGATAATTCTATGATCGCTTTTTCGAGTGACCGTTATGGTAACAATGATATTTTCGTAATTCCTTCAACCGGCGGAACTTCCAAACGACTTACATATCATTCGATCTCGGATGTGTTATCGGATTGGACTTCATCAAACGATTTAATTTTTACAACCAACAGAGAATTCAAACAAATTGAATGGAATAACGAAATCCAGGCAATTTCAGCAAACGGCGGAACGGAAAGAAGAATTCTTAATGCAGTTGGTGATATGGCGGTTATGAGTCCCGATTCAAGATTCATCGCTTATGTAAGAGGATACAGACCAACACGAGAAGCTTACACAGGTTCGGCAAATTATAATGTTTGGGTTTACGATACGAAGAATGACACACACAATAAACTCACCGATTTTGAAGGTCATGATTGGATGCCGCAGTGGGGTGATTCAAGAACTGTTTATTATATCAGCGCACAAAGCGGAATTTATAATGTACACAGATTAAAAATCGATGATAACGGTAAAGCCGTTGGAAGCAACGAACAGCTCACTAATTTTAAAGAAGACGGATTAAGATATTTATCTGTAAGCCGTGACGGATCAACCGCGACATTCTCACGTCAATCTGATATTTATGTAATGAAAACAAACGGCGGCACACCTCAAAAAGTTAATGTAAATATCTCAGCAGATTACAGATTTGATCCCGTTGAATACAAATCAGAAACTTCAGGCGCAAGTGAATATGCGGTTTCACCAAACGGAAAATTGATGGCATTTGTCGTTCGCGGTGATGTATTTATAAAAGAAGTTGATAAAGAAGAAAGTAAAAGTAAAAATCTTACAAACGATCCCGGTTCACGTGATCAAATGGTTACTTTCTTAAATGACTCTACTCTAATATTTGTAAGCGACAAATATGATCAAAATGATTTATTCATGATTCGTTCAGCCGAGGAAAAACAACCTAATCTTTTCAAATCGCTTAAGCATAAAATTGAAAGATTAACAAGCACCGATGGTGAAGAGAGAAATCCGGTAATTTCACCCGACTTAAAAAAGATTGCTTATGTTGTCGGAAGAGGAGAATTAATTGTTGCTGATATTTCCGCGGATGGAAAATTAAGTAATTCGAAAACTTTATTAGATGGATGGGATACACCGGGAAGTATTGCATGGAGTCCCGATAGCAAATGGTTAGCTTATCAACTTTCGGATCTCTATTTCAATTCTGAAATTTATATTCACGCGGTTGACGGAAGCAAAGATCCGGTTAATGTTAGTATGCATCCGAGAGGTGATTACAGTCCATTCTGGAGTAAAGACGGCTCAAAACTTGGTTTCTCTTCCGCCCGAAACAACAGCAACTATGATGTTTGGTTTACTTGGTTAAAGAAAGAAGATTTCGAAAAAACAAAAGATGATTGGAAAGAAAAAGATGACGATGGTGATAATAAAAAAGATAAAAAGAAAGGCGACGACAAAGATGAAAAGAAAGATGAAGTTGAACCGATTGTAATCGATTTTGAAAATATTCACAGAAGACTTACTCAAGTTACCTCGATGACAGGCGATGAAAGTAATTTTGTTATTTCAAATGACGGCGAAACTTTCTTATTTACCGGTGACAGCAAAACCGATAACGGAACCGATCTTTACAGTGTTAAATGGGATGGGAAAGATCTTAAAGTTGTTATGGGCGGCGGTAAAAGTCCGTCCGGATTTTATCTTGATCCCGAAGGTAAATACATGTATTTCATGAAACGCGGCGGATCGATCGGAAGATTTGATGTAGGCGCTTCAAAAGATGAATCACTTCCTTACAAAGCTGATCTTAAAGTTGATTACTATGCCGAACAAGATCAAGTATTTGATGAAGCTTGGCGCGCTCTCGATCTTAATTTCTACGATCCCGATTTTCACGGAAGAGATTTCGAAGCTCTAAAAAAGAAATATAAACCATGGGCAATGCGAACTTCCACCAAGCAGGATTTCCAAACAGTTTATAATGAAATGCTCGGACAAATTAACGCAAGTCATATGGGGTTGTACGGAGTTCCCGATAGAGCTGAAACTCAAAAAGATAGAACCGGTTTACTCGGAATTGAGATTGAACCAGTTGATGACGGTATAAAAGTTCTTCGTGTTGTTCCTAACACTCCGGCTGATAAAGAAAGAAGCAAACTATTTGTCGATGATGTAATAACTTCCGTTGACGGAAATAAAATTGATAACAAAGTTAACTTCTTCAGTTACTTTAATAACAAAGCAGATGAAAAAGTTCTTCTAACAGTAAAAGGAAAAGACGGTGAACGTGAAGTTGTTATTCGTCCGACTAATTCCGTTAACAACGATCTTTATGAAGAATGGGTTGATGATAGAAGAAAATTAACGGAAGAATATTCGAATGGAAGATTAGGTTACTTACATATACGAGGAATGAGCATGCCGAGTTTTGAAGTTTTCGAGCGTGAACTTACAGCAAGCGGTCTCGGTAAAGAAGGTATTGTGATTGATGTTAGATTTAACGGCGGAGGCTGGACAACAGATTACTTGATGACAATCTTAAATTACAAACAACATGCTTATACTATTCCTAGAGGCGCAGCTGAAGATTTAGAAAAAGAGAAAACTAAATTCCGTGATTATTATCCTCTCGGTGAAAGATTACCTTTCGCTGCTTGGATAAAACCTTCAATTGCATTGTGTAATCAAAACAGTTATTCTAATGCAGAAATTTTCTCACATGCATACAAACAATTAGGAATCGGTACATTGGTTGGAATTCCGACATTCGGTGCTGTTATTTCAACAGGTGCTCAAGGTTTGGTTGACGGATCATATGTAAGATTACCCGGTCGCGGTTGGTACGTAAAAGCAGATGATAAAAACATGGATTTTGTACCTGCAGTACCGGATATTATAATTGACGATGCTCCTGATTCAAAAGCTAAAGGTGATGATCCACAGCTTAGAGCTGCAGTTAATGAATTGTTGAAACAGATTGATGGGAAGTAATTTATTTTATTAAAGGGAAGGCGAAGATTGCCTTCCCTTAACTTCATATTTTCAATAAGCGACCAATATTTACCTCAACCCCCATTTTAAGATACATTAAGGCGCACCCTCTTAACTTAAGTGTGTTCATCTACTCCCATTTAATATTTGGCTTAATGTTTTTTTCTGCACAAGCTCTTAAATAAAGGTTCATCAAATTTTGATAAGGGATATCAGTCTCGGATGCCAATTCCTTAAAGTACTCAATGGTATCATTTTCAATTCGAATCGATATCTGCTTCTTTAACTTTTTTGTATAAGGATTTTTTTTTGAATTCGAAAAATCATATTCTTTCTTCATTTAATTCACCTCGTGATAATATTTGCTTTCAGATTTTGTTGCTTTTCTTGCTGAGATTAACCTAATAATTTCGTCATTCTCTCTGTACGTATGAACGACTACAAGAAGTCTTAATTTATTTGATAAACCCAAAATGATATAACGTTCTTCATCGCTCGAATGTTCATGATCTGATATTAATCGTGCATTTTCATCAAAAAATACTGATTTCGCTTCTTCAAAAGAGACTTTGTGCTTTTTAATATTTACACTGTTTTTAAGAGAATCCCATTGAAAACGAATTTTACTCATAATGCTAATATAATGATGATATAATTATATTTCAACATTCTTAAATAATAAATGCGGGGTAAAATTATATATAAGGAATAATAAGGGTTGCACAATTGTGTCTAATACTAACGAAGAGCAAAATTCAATAAAAAAAGGGGCTGTAGGAATAAGTGTAATGATAATTTTAACATTGTGACAGCCCCTAAAATTGTTTTTTAATCCAACGGTATTCTTTCTTTATATTTTGCAAGCCATGCATCGAATGTGAGAAGTTCGGGATTAAGCGAGCGGGATTCATCCAGATTTCTTGCAGAGCAATATTCAGCTTCAAAATCTCTTTTAAATTGGAACATGTTACCTAAGTCATCGGCACCCGGAAAACCGAAACCTCGATAAACTTCAGGTGAAACGGGATTGTATTTTATTGGCTTATTGAGAGCTTGACTCATAGCATCTGCCATTTGATAGCCCGTTAAATGTCCACCAGCAATTCCAACCGATTTGTTTACATACTTATCATAATTCTTAAAAATCCCGTATGCACATTTACCGATATCCTCCGCGGCAATTCCCGGTAATTTTTTATCATCCATCGGGAATGCAAAATAATAATTACCGTCGTCACCCTTTTTAGGACCCATACCAAAGTAAATAAAATTATCCCAGTAAAAAGATGTATTCAAATAAGTAGTAGGAACATTCGCTTCTTCAAAAAATTTATTTGATTCTCCTTTGGCATCATAGTGAGGGACTTTATATTTTCCGCCAAGTGTCGGCATTCTATCATCATCAAGCGGAATCCAATTTCTAGTATCTTCCAGAGTTGACCAAATCAAATGTTTAACCCCGGTATCCTTTGCCGCTTGGGCAAATATCTTAGCCTGATTTAATTCTTTTTCAGGTGAAAAATGTTCCCAGAAGAAAGTAACTGCAAACACTCCGTATGCACCTTTGAATGCATTTGTAATGATATTAGCATCATCAACATCAGCTTTTACAACTTCGGCTCCTTTATCGGTAAGAGCTTTCGCTTTATCGGAATTTACATCTCTCGTAATTGCTCTTACGGAAAACTCACTGTTTTTATCGGATAATATAGTGTTAGCTAATCCACCGCCTTGAGCCCCGGTAGCGCCAAGTACGGCAATTATCTTTTTATCCATTACTAACTCCTCTCTAAAAAATTTATATGATATTTTTTGCTTTGCAATATTACAGGTGAATATAATACATTTTGTCCTAATTAACAGAGAGAATCAAGCAATGAATTATTATTACTGCCTACAAACGAAAATTCATTTTCCCGTCCAATTCGAGTGAATGGCAATATTATAAATCTACGGTTGCAAAAAAGTGAATTCTATGGAAATTAAACAAATAACATAAATATTAGCGAAGTAGCATTCCTATTATTATAATTGAATGGGTCTGTTAATAAAAACTGAAGATCGGTGATTTGAAACAGCCGCTGCTGAATTGTCGGAACAGAATATTAATTAAGAGGACTAATTGATATTTGTAAGGTCATGCAATAAAATTGTCTCCATTTATTATTTACAACTCCATACTTACATCACTTACAAAAGCTTTTAACGAATAACGTTCTTTCAGTATTTTCAATTTTTCAATTATGGTTTTAATCTTTTCCTCATTGTCGATACACATAATTACATTTCTACGGTTCACTTCTGTTATTTCATCCTTTACCCGTTTACCATTTTTCCCTCTGCCTGCGGCATCTGCAATAACCGTATAGCCTAAAGCCTCACTGTCTTCAAGTATATCGATTACCTTATTTAACTCGTAGCTGCCAATTATTATCTCTAACTTTTTCATTTTATATTCACATAATATTTTGTAAAAAACCTGCGATCGAATAATAGAGTGGGATTCCGAAAACGATATTAAAAGGGAATGTAATCGCCAACGACATTGTAATATAATAAGAAGGATTAGCCGAAGGCAATGCTAATCGTACTGCAGCCGGTGCTGCAATATAGGATGCGCTTGCTGTTAAAACGGCAAAAAGTGTAACACTTCCAACAGTCAATCCTATTGCAGTTGCCAATATTGCACCAAGAATTCCATTAAAAATTGGCATTAAAAGCCCAAATAACCCAAGAGAAATTCCAACTTCTCTGAATTCATCGATTCGCTTTCCGGCAAGCATTCCCATTTCAAGCAAAAACAAAGTTAATATTCCCTGAAATGGTGAAACAAAAAAGTGTTCCGTAATTTCGTAGCCCTGTTCACCTGTTGTAAATCCAATTAACATGCTTCCGAATAGAAGAATAACGCTGCCGTTAAAAAGTGATTCGCGAATAACTTCATTTATATGAAATTGAGTTGATGCAGATTTCTTTTTTGTGAGATATGCAACAAGCAGTAAGGAGATGAAAATAGCAGGAGATTCCATTAATGCCATCATACCAACCATAAACCCGTCGTATATAACAATCTCTCTTTCTAAAAACGTGACGGCAGTAACAAATGTTATAACACTTACCGAACCGTAGTGAGCAGCAATTGCTCCGGCATTAATTGTATCAAGCTTATTTACTTTTTTTAATATTATAAAACTAATTAGAGGAATAAGAATACCGACAAATATCGTTATCCCGATTGAACTTAACAGACCAGGGCTCAAACCGCTATGTTCAATTTCGACTCCGCCTCTGAAACCGATAGCCATCATTAAATAGATTGATAATATTTTTGCTATCGATTCAGGTATCTTTAAATCGGATTTTATAATTGACGCAAAAAAACCTAGTATAAAAAATAATATTGCTGGTGATTTTATGTTGAGGAATGCATTCTGTAGTAACTCTAACAAAGTCAGCCTTTCTATATAGTTAAGGCAAATATAAAAAATGCAGAATTAAATGTAATACTCCTTTGTTTTTCAATAATCGGGTTTTATCGTAATTAAATTCATCTATTTTACAGAAAGTGGACTTGCATAAAATTATTCCTTGATGTTAAATCCCGCATTTCGTAAATAAGAGCTGCCGTCCTGTTATTGTTGTGTATCATAAATACATTAATTAATAGCGAGGCTAGTATGTTAACGGATATTGAATTGCATAAACTGGGCTGCGATATAAGCAGGCGTGATTTTATAAATAAATCTGCCAAGACAATTGGCGGTATAGCAGTCGGTTCTTTTGTTGTTACATTTATCAATGCATGTTCAGGCGATGATTCATCACCGACTTCACCAAACGGAAATGGTAACGGGGGCGGAACAGTTCAATTAACCGTAGATATATCATCGGCTCAAAATTCATCGCTTCAAACTGTTGGCGGGCTGCTCACACTTGGTGCAAATGATATTGATCCGCGGGGAATTTTTATTTACCGTCAAAGCGAATCTTCGGTCATTGCATTCAGCAGAGAGTGCACACATGAAAGATGCCAAGTCGGTTCCTTCGCTTCGAATAATATTGCAACATGCCCCTGTCATGGAAGCCAATATAATCAACTGGGTAATGTTGTAACCGGACCGGCAGCGTCATCGTTACGAAGATACACTGCAGTTTTAGAAGGGAATATTATTACAATCACTAGATAGGTCATAATGAATACAAAAATTGACGAGTTAATTAGTAAAATCGAAAAACTCGATGACAAAACCATACCGCAATGG
This sequence comes from Melioribacteraceae bacterium, assembly GCA_030584085.1. Classification (NCBI taxonomy): domain Bacteria; kingdom Pseudomonadati; phylum Ignavibacteriota; class Ignavibacteria; order Ignavibacteriales; family Melioribacteraceae; species Melioribacteraceae bacterium. The sequence goes on along the minus strand of CP129490.1, from coordinate 3,549,943 downwards.
GGAACAATGACCGCACAAAAAATGGTCGAGCATTTAATAAATACATTCAGAATATCTTCCGGCAAATTGGAAATAGAATGCTTCACGGAAGAAAGAAAACTTCCGATTCTAAAAAGATTTTTATCCAGCGATAAGGAATTGCCACGTGAGTTTAAGAGTCCGGCAAACGAATTAGTTCCGCAAGGATATCAATTTCAAACAATAGAAATTGCGAAGTCAAATCTATTAAAAGAAGTCGAAGATTATTATAAGTTTTTTGATAAGAAGCCGGATGCTAAATTGATAAACCCTACCTTCGGTGAATTAAATAGAGGAGAGTGGGAAAATTTTCATATCAAACATTTAACTCACCACCTCACACAATTTGGTTTACTCCCGTAGAGATTTAATTCATTAAATCTCTCACCCGAATAAGAGTACTCAAAAGGGATTTGTTATTTTAATTGCTTGAACTATAGCAGAGACTTGATGAACTTGTCCGCCTGTGGCGTGATCAAGTCTCTACTTTAGGTGAATACTTTTAGTAGAATTTTATATTTTTGTTTAAGGAAAAACTCCAACGGAGGAATGAATATGTCTCATCAAAAAGATTTTGTTTATTCCGATCAACCTGAACCTCATAAACAAAGAACAAGAGATATTCTAAAAGCACATCCCGAAGTAAGAGAATTAATTTCACGAACTCCAATGAGTGGTGTTATAATAATCGGAGTTGTTGCATTGCAGATTATTATTGCAATTTTATTAAGTGCACAAGCTTGGTGGATGGCTTTAATTACCGCATTTGTGATCGGTGCATTTGCTAATCACTCATTGTTTGTCTTAATTCACGAAGCAACTCACAATTTGATTTTTAAGAGCAGAACGCTAAACAAATTAATCGGAATTATTGCAGATTTGCCCAACATAGTCCCGAGCAGTATTTCATTTAGAACCTATCATTTGCAGCATCATTCACATCAAGGGGATTATAAACTTGATGCGGATCTGGCAAGTATGTGGGAAGCGAAATTAATCGGAAGTAATTTTTTTGGAAAAAGTTTGTGGTTATTGTTCTTCCCGGTATTTCAAGCGCTGCGTCCTCCAAGACTCAATATTAAATTTGCTGATGCGTGGACATTTATAAATTGGTTCTTCGTCTTCGCTTTTGATTTTGTAATAATTTACTTCTTCGGTTGGATTTCATTTCTCTATTTAGTTTTTTCATTTTTCTTTTCAATCGGATTTCATCCGCTTGGCGCCAGATGGATACAAGAACATTTTCTTACATATCCACCGCAGGAAACATATAGTTATTATGGTCCGTTAAACATTCTTGCTTTGAATGTTGGTTATCATAACGAACATCATGATTTTCCATCAATTCCTTGGAACAAGTTACCTAAGCTGAGAGAAATTGCTCCGGAATTTTATAATAATTTGCATTATCACAAATCATGGTTCTTATTATGGTTGAGGTGGTTGTTTGATCCTAAGTTATCTCTTTATTCAAGAATGGCGAGGAAGGTGAGCGCAGCGTCTTAAATCTTCGATAATATTTTAAAGCAAGAATTAGCAAGCTTACTAATTCTTGCTGTTTATAAAACTATTTTAAATCTTCCAAAATTTTCTTCAGTTTTTCTATTGATTCAGACCAGTCATGTTGTTTTGCTTTTTCTTTTTCAACAACATCGACCGGAGCATTGTTTACAAATTTTTCGTTAGATAGTTTTTTTGAAACCGAATTAAACAATCCTTCCAAACGAGAAATTTCCTTTTCTATTCTTTGACGTTCAACATCGAGATCAATTAATCCTTCCAAAGGAATATAAATATCGCATCCTTTAACAACCGATGAAGCACTTGCTTTTGGTTTTTCAATATTTGCACCAACGTTCAAGTTATTTACTTTAACTAATGATTTTATGTAACGCTTTTGAACTTCTGTAATTTTATCGGCTTTTAAGTAAATGTCAATTTGTTTTGACGGAGCAATGTTCATCTCCCCACGAATATTTCTGATTGCGTTTACTACACTTTGCATAAATTCAATCTCTTCTTCGGCAGTTCTATCAATTTTACTTTCATCTGCTTCGGGGAAATTTGAAGTCGAGATACTTTCACCCTCTTTTCTTTCCCCTAGTAATTGCCAAATTTCTTCAGTTATATAAGGCATCATCGGATGAAGTAATTTCATCATTTCGGCAAATAGATTTATTGAACGTGTTAATACAGCAGATTTAATTTCTTTATCATCGGAATAGATTCTGTTCTTGGACATTTCAAGGTACCAATCACAGAAATCATTCCAAATAAATCCATAAATAATTTTATGTGCACCATTGATATCAAATTTATCTAGCGCGGATTTGTATGATTTTATTGTGCTATTAAAACGTGATTCAATCCACTTATCAGAAAAATCAATGTGTTTATTGATTAGAGATTCATCAAGTTCAATATCTTGTGTATTCATTAATAAGAAGCGAGCCGCGTTCCAAATTTTGTTAGCAAAGTTTCTTCCAATTTCACATTTATCGGTTGAGAAGAGTACATCTTGTCCAAGCGGAGCAATATAGTTTATCGTAAATCGTAAAGCATCGGCACCGTATTGATCAATAACTTCGAGCGGATCTGGAGAATTGCCGAGTGACTTGCTCATCTTTCTTCCTTTTTCGTCACGAATGATACTTGTGAAGTAAACATCCTTAAAAGGAATATCGTTTTTAAAATGCATTCCGGCCATTATCATTCTGGCAACCCAAAAGAAAATTATATCGGGTCCGGTAACAAGTAAGTTGGTCGGATAGTAATAATTTTGATCTCGTTCATTTGTAAAAACATCTTGTGCCCAAATCCAACTTGAAGCCCAAGTATCTAGTACATCTTCATCTTGAATCCAATTTTCAATGTCCTTGGGTGGATTAACTTCGCAATAAATTTCTTTTGTTTCTTTGTGATACCAAACCGGAATTCGATGTCCCCAATAAAGTTGACGTGATATACACCAATCTTTTATGTTTTCCATCCAGTGTTTGTAAGTTTTTATCCAATGGTTTGGATGGAAATTAACTTTGCCGTCATCGACTACATTTAAAGCCGCTGCTGAAAGTTCGTCCATTTTCATGAACCATTGTTCGGAAAGATAAGGTTCGATCGGTACACCGCCCCGTTCTGAATAACCGACATTGTTTGTGTAGTCTTCAATCTTTTCAAGTAGACCGAGTTCCTCAAATTTAGCAACAACTCTTTTTCGCACTTCGTATCTATCAAGATTACGTAAATCATCAGGAACATTATTATTGGTTGTAGCGTCTTCATTAAAGATGTTAATCATTTCAAGATTATGTCGCTGACCCATTTCGTAATCATTTATATCATGAGCGGGAGTTACTTTTACAACACCGGTTCCAAATTCTTTATCGACATATTCGTCTGCAAAAATCGGTATTTCTCTTCCTACAATTGGAAGAATAACTTTCTTTCCGATCAAATCTTTATAACGTTCATCGCTTGGATTAACAGCAACCCCGGTATCACCAAGCATTGTTTCGGGACGGGTTGTTGCGACAACAAGTTTAATATCGCTATCCTTAACCGGATATTGGAAATACCAAAGTTTTCCGTTTACTTGTCTGAAAATTACTTCTTCATCGGAGATTGCTGATTTAGATGCGGGATCCCAATTTACCATTCTATAACCACGATAAATCAATCCTTGCTTATATAGTTTTACAAATGCTTCAATTACTTTTTTGTGGTAATGATTATCCATTGTAAAACGTTCACGTTCCCAATCGCAGCTTACACCAAGTTTTTTTAATTGCTTGATAATAATACCGCCGTACTTTTCAGTCCACTCCCAGCAATGTTTTAAGAATTCCTCACGACTAAGCGAATGTTTATCAATTCCTTTTTCTTTTAAGAAGTTTACAACTTTAGTTTCGGTTGCAATTGAAGCATGATCCATTCCCGGAACCCAGCAAGCGTTGTAACCAAGCATTCTTTTGTAACGAACAAAAACATCTTGGATTGTATTATTTAAAACGTGACCGAGTGTTAGCATTCCGGTTACATTCGGGGGGGGAATTACAACAGTATAGGGTTCTTTTGATTCATCAACTTCCGAATGATATAATTTGTGATCTTCCCAATACTTAAACCATTTGTCTTCAACTTCACTCGGATTATATGCTTTTGGGATATCGGATAAATTCTTAACCTTCATTTCTTGCCTTTATTCTGAAAAAATTGAAAGGACAAATATAAGGAAATTTGTGGAGTGTATTAAGCAAGACCCCATGTAAATCCCAGGGATTTTTCAGAAAAAAAATTCCATAATTTATTCTTTGAAATACATTTGTTTTGGACAAATCCCGGGGATTTTTTCGGAAGGTTTTTCTTGCATAGTAAATGATTAATTCCATAAATTCTTTACGACAATTAATCCATTTACAAACAGGAGGTAAAATGGACTTTAACGAACAGACTCATACTCAACAAGATGATGCATCACGACATTTAAGCGAAATGGCAGCGGTTGGCGAAAATATGGTCGGCTGGCTTAAGTTTCTCGGGGTTGTAAATATTATTATGGGAGTTTTTGTCGCACTAAGTATTATCGGGATTATTGTTGCATGGCTTCCGATTTGGCTTGGGGTTTTACTCTTCCAAGCAGGTAATCAAATTACTGAAGCAAGAATCAGCAGAAATTATTATCACTTAGTTACAATGATGCAGAAGTTCAAGATGTACTTTATGATACAAGGAATTCTATTGTTGATCTCGTTAATATTTGCCGTAATCGGATTTTTAAGTTTTGGTGCAGCATTATTTAGTGCTTTCAGCGGTGGGGATTTTAATTCTTATTAATTTATATGTAGAGCGACGATCCTTCGTCGCTCACCTTAATTTTTTGTAAGTCCAATACAAAGCGATCAAGGATGATCGCTTTACAATTTTACTAATCTATCAAATAAAGATAATTCGGTAACTTCACTGTCAATCCTGTATTACTTCCTTCCAAATCACTCCACTGATCACCAACGCAAACCACTATGTTGTAACCTTTTTCGGCTAATAATTTTCTTTCATAATCTTTGAAATCTTCGGCAAGCATATCTTTTGTTTTATCAGTTCGTGTGATTAACGTATCATAAGTAATTATTCCAACTTGACTTAGATTTTTTATAGTAGCTTCATATTCATAAGGTTTTCTGCCTGTTAAAAATGCAATTTTTACACCTCGTTCCTGAAGCCAATCATATAATTTTCTTGATTGAGGAATCACTTCGCAATCTGCGCGTTGAATCCATTCGCCCCAGAGTTTCCATTCAAATCCAAAACCGATCTCTTTTGTATGTGCATAGTTTGAAAGCATTGTTTCGTCAACGTCAAATATTGCCAAAGAGTTTTCCGGGAAGGTTTGTCGACTTAGTTCTTTTATTGCGTCATTTATTATTTCGTCAACTTCTTTATCATATTGACCGTTTTCATAATAATCTTGGACTATCATTTTGGCAGTATCTAAATTCACAACTTCGGTGGAACTGCATCCAAAGAATATTAATGGTATGATTATTAAGATAAATTTTTTCATTATATCCTCCTGTATTAGATAAGAAAGGGCTGCATAAACAGCCCTAATTCTAAATCCGCAAATCTAAAATCTCAATTAAAGAATATATTTACTAAGATCTCTGTCTTTAACAATTGAATCGAGTTTATCAAAGACTAGTTTACCTGTAATTTCAAATTTCTTTTCTGTGTTTTTATCCGGCACATCGAATAAAATATCTTCCAATAAAGTTGTGAGAATTGTATGAAGTCTTCTAGCGCCAATATTCTCGACTTCGGTATTAACATGTGCTGCAGTTCTCGCAACTTCTTTTATTGCATCTTCTTTAAAAATTATTTCAACATCTTCGGTATTCAACATTGCTGTGTATTGCTTAAGTAATGCGTTTTGAGGAAGAGTAAGAATTTTAATAAAGTCTTCTTCGTTTAAGCTGCTAAGTTCGACTCTGATTGGAAACCTTCCTTGAAGTTCGGGAATTAAATCAGATGGTTTAGAAACATGAAATGCTCCGGATGCAATAAATAAAATATGATCGGTTTTAACAACCCCGTATTTTGTATTTACGGATGAACCTTCGACAATAGGAAGAAGATCACGTTGAACACCTTCGCGAGATACATCTGGACCTTGCTGGCTTTTGGCTCCCGCAATTTTATCAATCTCATCAATAAAAACTATTCCGGATTCTTGAACTCGTTTTACTGCTTCACGCTGCACAGCTTCCATGTCAATTAATTTTGCTGCTTCTTCTTGAGCTAAAATTTTCTTTGCATCTTTTATTGAGGTTTTTCTTTTTTTCTTTTTCTTAGGCATCATACTGCTCATAAGTTCTTGAATATTAATACCCATATCATCAAATCCAACCGGACCAAGAACCTGCATACCAACCGCGGGTTGAGTCGAATCAAATTCAATCATTCGTTCATCGAGTTCACCAGCTTCTAATTTTTTTCGCATCCACTCGCGTGTTTTTTCATTCTGAAGTGCTTCGTTTTCATCGGTTACGTTTGTTGAAACCGAAGTATTGGATGGTTGATTTGGTTTCTTTACCGGAGGAATTAAAATATCAAGTATTCTTTCTTCGGCAAGTGCTTCGGCTTTTTCCTGAACTTCTTCTGTTTTTTCTGCGCGAACCATATTAACTGCAAGTTCGGTTAAGTCTCGTATCATTGATTCAACATCACGACCAACATAACCGACTTCGGTAAACTTGGAAGCTTCAACTTTTATAAATGGAGCGCCTGCTAACTTTGCCAATCTTCTTGCTATTTCTGTTTTGCCTACACCGGTCGGACCTATTAGAATTATATTGTTCGGAACAATTTCTTCTCTAATTGCTTCATCAACTTGCTGTCTTCGCCATCTGTTCCTTAATGCAATCGCAACTGCACGTTTTGCATCGCCTTGACCAATTATATATTTATCTAATTCGGTTACAATTTGAGATGGTGTTAAATTTTTCATTAAATCTAATTTGTTAGACATACTTATCCTTCTATTACTTCAACGTTTATATGATTGTTTGTATAAACACAGATATCAGCCGCTGTGTTTAAAGCTTCTTCAACTATTTCTTTTGCGGAAAGATTACTGTATTTCTTTAACATTTTTGCCGCGGCTAGTGCATACATTCCACCGGAACCGATTGCGACAATATTATCATCCGGTTCAATTACATCGCCTGTCCCAGACACAACAAATGTTTTATCTTTTGAAACGACCGCCAACATTGCTTCTAATCTTCTTAAATATTTATCGGTTCGCCAATCCTTAGCAAGTTCAACTACCGAACGGCTTACATTTCCGTTATATTGTTCCAACTTTTCTTCAAATCTGCCAAGCAATGTAAATGCATCGGCGGCTGAACCCGCAAATCCGCATACAACTTGACCATTCATTAACTTTCTAATTTTCATGGAGTTGTGTTTCATTACCGTATTACCAAGCGATACTTGTCCATCACCGCCAATCGCAGCAACTCCGTTGTGAATTATTCCAAGAATTGTTGTTGATCTAATTTTGTTACTCATATATTCTCCCATCAAATATCTTAGTAAATCATTACTATCTGTATAAAGCTTCGTTCCGATGCATTGAAAATGGAACACAGATCTTTAAGATGATTATGACTCATTATGATCTTTTAAAAAATTTTATTGGCACCATCCACGGTGTTTCTTTTTGATATTGAACATACTCATCACCAAAAAGTTCTGTTAATTTTTTCTCTTCATAAATTGAACCAACTATGAAGTAAATCGTTAAGCATAAAAAGAACACAAGATAAAAGAAATCCATAGTTGGTCTTAAACCCAGAAACAGGATAGAGAAAAAATAAATCGGTTGACGTGAATACTTAAAAGCTCCGATCTTTTTCAATTCATATCTTTCATCAAGTTCACTCGGATTATAAGAGCCGTTTAGGTATCTCTTAATTTGAGCAATACCAAAAAACTCGGAAGCATTAACTGCCGACGCAGCCCATAAAAATCCGATTAACGCAAAAAGCTGAACTACAAAAATAACAATATCCCACGGATAAATTAAATCATAAATAATTAGATCGGGTTTGGGCGATAATACATAGATAAGGAAAAAAGTAAGCACCGAAGTAAAATTATAAAACAATCTATAGAAAGCTATTTTATCACCGATTTGTTCAGCAAGCTTTCTTTTGACTTTGTTTGATGCGAGAAGAGAATGAGAGTAACCAAACAATAGGAATAGAACAACTATTATTAAAGTATCCAGAAGAAGTGTCATAACTCTTTTCGCAGACGGGCAACGGGGAGTTTTAACTGCTCTCTATATTTTGCAACTGTACGTCGTGCTATATGAATTCCTTTATCTTGAAGCATTTTGGAAATTTTTTCGTCGCTGAAAGGAGATTTCTTTGATTCACTGTCAATTATTTCTTTAATAAGTTCTTTAATGTGTTTGTTGGAAATTTCATCACCGGAATCGGTTGAAAGTCCTTCGCTAAAGAAATATTTCAATTCATGAATACCTTGCGGACTTTGTACATACTTACCATTTACGACACGACTTATCGTTGAAATATCCATACCGATTTCATCGGCAATATCTTTATAGATCATCGGTTTTAAGTGTTTGGGACCGCTTTCAAAAAAGTGATATTGTTTTTCCAGAATTGCGCGCATAATTTTCATTAAAGTATGACGGCGTTGCTGAATTGAAGCGATAAACCATTTTGCTGATTCAAATTTTTCACGAAGAAATTTATGAGTTTCTTTATCGCGCTCATTCATTTTTCTTCTTCGCTTATTTGTATCAATCATTTCAAGATAAGTCTGGCTGATTGTAAGCGAAGGCATTGTTTTATCGTTAAGCGTAACTATATAGTTATTATCAACTTTTTCAATTAAGAAATCAGGTGTAATTTGATTAGATTCTTCTTCTTCAATATTTCCTTCGCCCGGTTTTGGATTTAAGTGTTGAATCAAATCCAAAGTTGTCCGAAGTGTTTCGCGGGTAAGATTCATTTCCTTTTCAATTATATCAAACCGCTTATTAACGAATTCTTTATAATGATTGGTCAAGATCTTTTCGGCTAGGTAGGAATAATAAGGATCGTAAGAAGAATTTCTTATTTGAAGAAGTAAACATTCTTGAAGATCACGCGCACCAATTCCAACCGGTTCTAAAGTTTGAACAATGGCTAGAACTCTTTCGGCTTGTTCATAAGTAATATCAAGCTCTTCGAAGAGTTTTAGTTCTTTTACAATCTTTTCAAGATTATCTTTAAAGTAACCTTCTCTACTCAAACTGCCGATTATATTCTCCCCAATTATAAGTTCTTCTTCAGTCAAATCAAGCATATGAAGTTGTTCAACAAGCAGTTCTTTTAAAGTGGTACGTTGTGGAGCAATCGGTTGGGTGTGTTCTTCATCGGGACTTCTATTCATTCGATCATTATCTAACTGCTCGTCATTCATGTAGTCTTCAATATCAAACTCGTCATCGGCGCTGTCGTATTCTTCTTCGGTATCTAAAGCATCTTCCGGATCGTCTTGTTCTTCTTTTAACTCTAATTCTTCATCAAGGATTTCTTCCAGAATCGGGTTCAATTCAAGTTCGGTTTTAATCCGTTGCTCAAGAGCTAATGTATTCAGCTGCAGCAATTTCTGATATTGAATCTGCTGAGGAGAAAGTTTTTGTTGTAATGAAAATTTTTGCTGTAATGATAACATGATTAATTGCCCAAGTAATGCTTTGCTTTTTCAAACCACTGAGATCCGTAAAGTCTTTTCAGCGAATCTTTGCAAAATTCTAACACGGTTAATTTAGTTTCTTCACCCTTTTGTAATGCAGGTTGGCATTCCGAATACTCTTCGAAACGCAAAATATCACCACCAAACTCTGAAACACGTATTGGAAAAAGGTGACATGAAATCGGTTTTTGAAAATTTATTTTTCCCTCTTCGTATGCTTTTTCAATTCCACATCGTGCAATTTCATTATCGAAATAAACAAATACACAAGCCTTATTGTCAATACTTTGAGTCATTAATTGACCATATTTTTCCACCCAAAATCCGCTTGTTTCAATTTCATCGACATGCCGTTTTGGTAAATATTCCTTAATAATATGCAATTTCCCGTTAATTTTATCAATTTCTTCTTGTTTTATCGGTGCGCCATATTCGCTTTCCATGGTACAGCACGCGCCTTTGCATTTTTCAAGATCGCAAGTAAATTTCGTCTCAAAAATTTCCGGGTTCAAAATTACGTCATCTATTTCTATAAAATTTCGTCTCATTGTCCTAATTAAAAATTGTGGCGAAAGATAACAATTTTGCGTTTGTTTAGAAAGAAATTAGCATTTTATATAATCGATTTGATAAAAGGTGAATATGGAATTCAAAAACAAAACAATTTTGCTCACGGGAGCTTCAACAGGAATTGGGAAGGAAATTGTCAAAAAACTTATCCAGATTGACTGTACTTTAATTTTATTAGCACGAAGAACAAATCTGATTGAAGAATATCTCTCCGAGATTAATCTTAAACGTGCTGAAACAATTGTTTTAGAATGTGATGTTTCGAATAAAAAATCTGTTAATGAGAGTATGATTAAGATTAAGAGTAAGATCAAGAATGATTTAGACATTGCCATACTTAATGCGGGAATAAGTTACAGAACGGATATAACCGAATTTAATTCCAAACATGCCGAAGAAATTTTCGGTGTGAATGTAATGGGAATTATTTATTGGGTTGAACAGTTGCTCCCAGAAATGATGAATCGTAAAAATGGAATGATTGTCGGCGTCTCAAGTCTAGCCGATAGTCGCGGTCATGCTAAAAGTGAATTCTATTGTGCAAGTAAAGCCGCAGCTACAAAAATTCTTGAAGGATTGCGAGTTGAATTACATCCATATAATATAAAAGTAATAACTGTTAAACCGGGTTTTGTAGAAACTCCGATGACATCAAAAAATAAATTTAAAATGCCGCTATTAATGAAACCTGAGAAAGCTGCCGATATAATTTTAAATGGAATTGAAAAAGAAAAACCTGTAATTGCATTTCCAATACCGATAGTATTTGCATCATGGCTCGGTGGAATTTTGCCCAGTAGAGTTTATGGGTTTTTTGCGAAGCGGATGAAAGTACGCTGAAGAAGTTAAATTCAATTACAATTACTACAAAAGCAGACATCAACTATTATTTTAATAAAAACAACTGACTTTTAGCATTGATTAATCTGAATTTTATAAATAATTTAATTTCAACTTTTCACATTTATTAGGAGACCTTAGAACACTTTTTTACTTCTTTCTCACAACAACAACGGAGGTAAAATGAAGTATTCAAGGCTTTCATCAATTCTGTTTTTTTCAATTATTTTATTATCAATTAGTGCCCAAGAAAATTTACACTTTCATATTTCAGGAGGTTTGGTCTCTCCCTTTAATTCCAAGAGGGGCGGATCAATATTAGGGAAAGCTCAGTACAATTTTGATAGGCAATTTTCTCTTTATTTTCAGTCGGGTTATTTATCCTATGGCGAATATTATCTTAATTATGAAATTGATCACGAAAGAAAAAGAATTGCTGATGAATTAGATCACGAAGTTATACCAATATTATTCGGCGGAAGATATACAGCCGTGAATGAATCTTCATGGCATCCGTTTATTGAAGTTGAACTCGGTGCTTCTATATACAATTTCCAGAAAGGTGATATTATTCCAAGATATCATCCGGATACGGGTGAACTTGTTCAATTTGATAGAATTAATCAAAGAGAAGAAAATAAAGTACTAGTTTCTTATGGTGTTGGACTTGGAATTACACATGAAATTACACAGAATTTCGGAACTGAAATAGGATTGAAACTAAATTCCAATCTTGATGATGAATACAGTATTTTATTAGGTGGTCGCGGGACTTATACAACAATTTATTGGGGCTTTGTTTTTTATTTCGTCTAAAATTAGAATGCTACTTGAAATGAAACCCCGAAGATACTGCTACCTTCGGGGTTTTTTTATTATTTTACTAAATAATTAATTTGATATTAATGACCTCAAATCAAGAACAAATTTTTTTCGAAATTCACACCGACACACCGCGCGAAGGTCCCGGTAATTTTGAATCGACTAAAGCGGCATATTCATTATTAACCGAACTGTCCGAAAAACTGATCATTCTTGATGTAGGATGCGGACCCGGGAAGCAAACGCTTGATCTTGCAAACATTTCACATGGACAAATTATCGCAGTTGATAATCACAAACCATACATTGATAAACTTAATGAAATGGCTGCTGAACTTAACTTATCATCAAGAGTTTCCGGACAAGTTGGAGATATGAACAATCTTCAATTTGATGAAAACACATTTGATGTTATCTGGGCTGAAGGTTCCGTCTATCAAATGGGTATCGGTAAAGCGTTATCACTTTGGAAACGGTTTCTTAAAACAAACGGTTACATAGTCTTTAGTGAATTGTGCTGGTTAAGAAATGATCGTCCCGAAGAAATTGAAAATTATTGGAATTCATTTTACGGAGAAATAAAAACAATCGATTCGGTAATAAAGTTTTTATCTAATACTGATTATAAATTCATAGGCAGTTTTGTATTACCTGATAATGCATGGTGGGATAATTATTATACTCCACTTACAAACAGAATTAATGAACTGAAGAAAAAATACGCAAACGATCCGAAAGCCATGCAAGTTTTAGAAAACGAATCACTTGAAATGGAAATGCATAAAAAATATTCTGCCTATTATGGGTATTCGTTTTTTGTTGTAAGGAAAGTTAATTAGGATAACTACCCAAACTGGGTATATCATATTTAGGTGTTGAGTAATATCTTTCAACTAAAATTAGTCTGAACAAATGAATATAATCATAAAATTATTTTGTTTAATTCTAATATCGGTTTCAACTGTGCTCGCCCAACGCAATTATTCCTTCGGATGGCATACTGAATCAATTAAAATAGATCATCTCGAAAGACACTTCAGAATTTTTATTCCGCGTGAATTGCCAAACAGGGCTCCGATACTTTTTATTTTTCATTCATCTAACAGCGGAATGGAAAATGTATTTAATACGGGTGATGGATTCAATGAATGGCCAAATCTTGCCGAAAGAGAAAAATTTATAATTATTGCACCAAATGGAGTTAATCCGGTTAACGGTGAAACTTTAGGCAGTAATCAAAAATGGAATGATTGCAGAAAGAAACCCGAAGAACTACCTGAAACAAATGATGTACAATTCGTAGAAGAATTAATTGATTGGTCGCAAGAGAACTTGGATATAAACGAAAATAGAGTTTATATCTCCGGAATAGAAAACGGCGGAATGATGGTTTACAGACTTATGCTTGAACTGGGAGAAAAAATTGCCGGGGCCGCAGTATTTTTTGCAAATATGCCGAAAGATTCGGAATGCACATCAAGCGAAATTCCAATTCCCATTTTTATTATGAATAGCAAAGATGATCCCTTGGTTCCTTATGAAGGTGGGATGTTGGCGGGTGATAAAGGAAAAATAAGTTCAGCAGAAGCCACTTTAAATTATTGGGTCAGCTTAAATCATCTCAACACACAAAAACGCACAACAAAATTATTTGACGATATAAATCCCAATGATAACTCCCGCATAATCAAAAATGAATTTGATCGTCCGCTTGAAAACCCACCCGTAGTTTTTAATGTAATTATTAATGCCGGACATGTTGTTCCTTCAATTAAATATGGACTTGGAGATTCACAACTTCTTAAAATTCTCGGTAATCAAAACCGTGATTTAGAAGCGGTAGTTGAAGCTTGGAAGTTTTTGAGAAGATTCGAGAAATAGCCAAAAATTTGTCCCACAACTATATTCAACACCAAAATAATACATAGAAATTTAAAGTATAATTTATTAGTTTGAATGAGATGTTTTTCTCTCATTAAGCCGGGAAGTCGAACATGAGAAAGCTTTTTGCCATTGTATTATTACTCAATAGTTTAATATATAGCCAAACCGAAATCCAAGAAAACCATGTTTTATATCTATCTCAAGGATTTGTTTTAACAAATTTGAATTCATTGGGGATTTCAAATATTAAGAATTCAGTATCAAATATCGGAACAATCAACCCTTCCGCAATGATTTATTTTGATAAGATAGGTATTGGTGGAAGTTATCACTTCGAAACTAATATTGAAGAAGCATATCTTGCAAGTATTGGTCATAAAAGAATTTCAAAGGAGTTGCCACAATCACTAGGGATAGTTTTTCCTTATCAAAATTTTAGACTCGGTATAGCATTTAATCAAAAATATAATTCATCCGCCGAGTTTGACAGAGTTCCAATAACAACTTCCGAATTCCCCGACGGGACTGGTGAGTATTATAAACCGATAATGGAAACAATAGTTCTAAGCTATTCGGTATCAGCTTCTTATCAATTCGAAAATTTTGTTCTTGAGAATTCTTCTTTAGCATTTGGTGCCCGATTAACAAGAAACAGTTTAGATTATCGCGAAGAACTGTTAAGCTATTCTTTTGATGCTAATTCCAATAATTATAATTGGGTTTTTGGTGTTTTATTTAATCATGTTTTTGATATCAAAAAATCATTTTCGGTAGGAGTTTTTTACGAGAGCAATAATAAGATGAATGAGACTATAGTTCATTCGGATCAAAACTTAAACGTAAATCCGAACTTTTCGTTTTCTCAATTTTCATTAATCTATTCTGCAAACTTTCCTGCTAAGGTTAGCTTGGACTTATCGGCTAACGTTATTAATAATATTAGCTTGTATTCTACTGTTAATTATCTATTATGGAATGATGCAATTTCAAATCTGAAAAATCAAATAGAATTTTCCTGTACTGGATTATATTCTATTGATAAAAACCTTAAAGCCTCTTTCGGTTTTTTTACAACAGACCGTAACTATGAAGAAAATATATTGGGACTTAATGAAAAATTAAGAGCCATTTATTTATTAGCAGGTATTAATTATCAAATTTCTCTATTCAATTGCGGGTTATCAATAGCCGACAGTCATCTTTTCTCAGATGAGTGGCGAAAGCAAACAATTGCAAAATTTGAGGTTGAGATTAATTTTTAATTATACTCATGAGGGTTTTTCTAAGTACTTTCCCCAAAATTTTTTAACTTGCCTTACTTTATTAGAACCAAATAAAATCAGAGGTTATACATGAACAAACTAGCTTTATTTATTCTTATTACGGGAGTATTTTTTATGAGTTTTGCACAAAACAGTAATCCGTTTTTCGAAAAATGGGATACGCCATTCGGCACTCCGCCGTTTGATAAAATTTCTTTAGATCATTATTTGCCTGCATTTGAAAAAGGTATTGAAGAACAAAATGCCGTTATTGAATCTATTGTGAACAATTCAGATGAACCAACTTTCGAAAATACAATTGTAGAATTGGAATACAGCGATGGATTATTAACAAAAGTTTCAAACGTTTTTTTTGCAATGACCGGGTCAATGTCAAACGATGAAGTTCAAGCACTTGCAAAGAAAATTTCTCCGATGCTTTCAAAACAAAGTGATGATATTAATCTCAATCCGGAATTATTTAAACGAATTAAATCTGTTTATGATAACAAAGATAAATTTGGTTTGAATACCGAGCAGGATATTCTTCTTGATAAATATTATAAAAACTTCGTAAGAGGAGGTGCTAATCTTTCCGACGAAGCAAAAGAAAAATTCAGAAAAATTAACGAAGAGCTTTCAATTCTGTCTTTAGATTTTGGCGAGAATGTTTTAAAGGAAACAAATAAATTCGAACTCGTTTTAGAAAAAGATGATCTCGATGGTTTACCCGAAAGTGTAATTGCAATCGGTGCCGACGAAGCAAAAACGAAGGGTTATGAAGGCAAATATGTTTATACAATTCAGCGAACAAGTTTATATCCGTTCTTAACTTATTCAACTCGCCGTGATTTAAGAGAAAAACTTTACAAAGGTTATATCTTAAAGGGCGATAACAATGACGAGTACGATAACAAAAAAATTCTCTCAAGAATGGCGGCTTTAAGAGTTGAACGCGCTAAATTACTTGGTTATGAAACTCATGCCGATTTTGTATTGGAAGAAAGAATGGCAAAAACTCCCGAAGCTGTTTATGAACTATTAAATAAACTTTGGGAACCCGCACTAAATGTAGCAAAACAAGAACGTGATGATATGCAGAAAATGATTTATGATGAAGGAAATGATTTCGAATTAGAATCTTGGGATTGGTGGTATTATGCAGAGAAAGTAAAGAAAGCTAAATATGATTTAGATGAAGAAGAACTTCGTCCTTACTTTGAAGTTACAAATGTAATTAAAGGAGTGTTCGATCTTTCAACAAGGCTATGGGGAATTACATTTGAAGAGATTGACGGAATTACAAAATATCATCCGGAAGTGAGAACATTTGAAGTAAAAGACGGCGACGGAAGTCATATCGGAATTCTTTACACAGATTATTTTCCACGCGCAAGTAAAAGAGGCGGCGCTTGGATGAGCTCTTTCCGCAAACAGCATGTTAATAAGGAAGGCGAATATCAAACACCGATAATTTATAATGTCGGTAACTTCTCTAAACCCACTGCAGATAAACCGGCTTTACTTTCACTTGATAACGTAAATACGTTATTCCATGAATTCGGTCATGCACTTCATGGTTTGTTATCAAATACTGTTTATCC
Source organism: Melioribacteraceae bacterium (assembly GCA_030584085.1). Lineage (NCBI taxonomy): Bacteria > Pseudomonadati > Ignavibacteriota > Ignavibacteria > Ignavibacteriales > Melioribacteraceae > Melioribacteraceae bacterium. Next base: position 3,533,172 of record CP129490.1, on the reverse strand, counting down.
GACATTATCTGGAACATCAACACCGCGTGACTTTGTCGAGTTTCCATCACAAGTAATGGAAAACTGGTGTATGCATCCTGAAGTTCTGAAAAATTATGCGTTCCATTATAAAACCGGCGAACCGATTCCAGATGAATTAATTCAAAAGATTAAAAATTCCGGAAAGTTTAATCAAGGCTTTGCAACAGTAGAATATTTAGCAGCTTCATTTTTAGATATGGATTGGCATACATTAACCGAGCCGGTTGAGCATGATGCGATAGAATTTGAAAACGCATCAATGAATAAAATTAGTTTGATCAAACAAATTGTGCCGAGATATAGAAGTACATATTTCAATCACATTTTTGCGGGCGGATATTCTGCCGGTTATTATAGCTACATTTGGTCTGAAGTTTTAGATGCGGATGCATTTGCGGCTTTTCAAGAATCCGGTGATGTTTACAATCAAGAACTTGCAAATAAATACAGAGAATTCATTCTTTCGAAAGGCGGAACGGATGATTCAATGAAACTTTACAGATCATTTCGCGGACAAGATCCTACAATTGAACCATTGTTAGTAAAACGTGGATTGAAATAATATATAATAGAATTTATCCTTCAAGGTTGCGTAACCTGTTAAACAGGCTTCCAATCTTGAAGGATGATTTATAATATGAATGAAATTGATCAACATTTATCGAATAACAATCTTACCCGGTTAAGCAAATACCTTAACTATCAAATCTCCACAGTCGGTTTATTTGTTTTATCTTTTTTAAGCTTTGGCTTCATTTTTTTAGTTACGATTGCTGCTATTATTTTCACTCCGTTTATGCTTTATGTGTTATACAAAGAAAATAAAAATGGTTGGATAGTCTTCTTTATTATATTAGTAGTAATTCCGTTTATCTTGTCCACAATTTTTCATTTCACCGTTTCATTTGTTTTCCCATGGTATTTAATTGTTCTGGTTGTGTTTTATTTCTATTGTTTTCTACTTCGATTGGAAGTTAATAATTGGATGCGTGAGAGAAGATCGAGGCTGCAATATTTATTAGAAAAACAAAGACGTGAGGACGAAACTGAAGTGTTTATGACCCAATTCAATAAATAGTTCCTACAAATGATTTCTATTCAGTAATAATCCACAACGAAAATTCACAATTCTTTAACTTGCCTTCCACTTTAGTTAATTACTATTTTGTTTTTAAAATTTAACAAAGTAGAGGTTACTTGTGATTAAAAGAAGAGCATTTCTTAAAACTGCTGCGTTTTCGTCTGCTGCATTAGTTTTACCTCAAGTTACATTCTCCGAACCGCAATTAGATCAAGCTGATCTGTTAAGCAGTCTTTATATTAGAATTAACGGAGTTGTTTCTGCTAATGGAAAACCACTTAAAGATGTTGTTGTAAGTGACGGTGAAACAGTTGTGGCAACTGACGATGAAGGCAAATATGAATTTATTACAAAAAACAGATTTGTATTTATTTCAATTCCGTCCGGATATAAAATTCCACAAAACGATACCGGGACAGCACTCTTTTATAGGGAGATAGACAAAAGAAAGAAAATGGCTTTCTATCCTTTTGAATTAGAAAAATCCGTTGACGATACTGAACATTCATTTATATTATTTGCCGATCCCCAAACCGAAGATGAAGAAGATATGCAAAAATTTCACAACGAAACTATTCCCGACCTTCAAAAATTGTTAAAGGATGAAAACCTTAAAAATGTTTTCGGTCTTTCTGATGGCGATATAATGTATGACCAATTGGAACTGTATCCCAAATATGAAGAAGCAGTTAAGAAAATGGGAATACCATTTTTTCAGGTGCTCGGTAATCATGATGTAATTGAAACAACCCAAACCGACGAACAAAGTGTAACTACATTCGAAAATCATTTTGGTCCGACTTATTTTTCTTTCAATAGAGGTAGAGTTCATTATGTTGTTCTGGATGATATTTTTTGGTTCGGCGAGTACATAGGTTATGTAAATCAAAAAATGCTTGATTGGTTAAAACGAGATTTAGCATTTGTTGAAGAAGGCAGATCGGTAATTATTTTTACGCACATTCCGCCTCATACAACTTATTCAAAACGATATGAATTGGACGAAGAAGTAAATGCAATCCGAGTTGTTAACAAGGAACTTCTTTATGATTTACTGAAACCCTATAAATCAATTTTTGTTTGCGGACATACACATGAAAGCCAGTACATAACCGATGGAAATTCTGAAGTTCATGTTTGTGGTGCAGTTTGCGGCGGATGGTGGACCGGACCAATTTGTTATGACGGTACTCCAAACGGATATTCAATTTACAAAATCAACGGAGACAAAATTAGCTGGCAGTACAAATCAACCGGATTGCCTCTTTCACATCAATTAAGAATATATAAACCTAATAGTGAACATAATACAACCGACGAGCTAATAGCCAACGTTTGGGGATACGATAAACATTGGAAAGTCGAATGGTATGAAGACGGTGTATTAAAAGGTGAAATGGAAAATCGAATTGGTTTTGATCCTTTTTCAGTTACATTACATGATGGTGACGACAAACCCGTAAAACGCACCTGGGTTAATCCGGTTAAAAATGATCACATGTTTTATGCAAAGCCGAGTAAAAGCGCAATGAAGTTATCTGTTAAAGTAACTGATAGATGGGGAAGAGTTTTTGAGGAAAACGTTTGATTGAAAAACCCCGGGGTTTTTGAAATCCCGGGGTTTCAAACATACTATTCAATCACCCACAAATATTCATCGTAACCCAGTTCTTTCATTTTATCCTTCGGTATAAATTTTAGTGAGGCGGAGTTGATGCAGTATCTTAATCCTGTCGGTTCCGGACCATCATTAAAAACATGTCCTAAATGGGAATCAGCAATTTTACTTCTCACTTCTATTCTATTCATTCCATGGGAAGTATCTTCTTTTTTCTGAGTGAATCTTGTATCGATTGGTTTTGTGAAACTAACCCATCCGCTACCGCACTCAAATCTGTCTTTTGAACTGAACAAAGGTTCACCGGAAACAATATCAACATAAATTCCTTCTTCATCATGATCCCAAAATTCATTATTAAACGGAGGTTCAGTCGCACTCTTTTGTGTAACACTATATTGCAGTTCCGTTAAACTTTCTTTTCTGCTTTCATCTTTAGCATTACGAATATATTGATCGACATTTTCATCTCCCCAAACAGCTTTAATAAATGATTCTCTTCCCGAACCTTTTTTATAATTGCTGTAGTGAAGAGGATTTTTCTCAGCATAATCTTGATGATATTCTTCAGCTTCATAAAAGTTTGTGAACTTTTCAATTTTTGTCACAATAGGTTTATCAAAAATTCCGGATCGATCTAAATCATTTTTAGATTTTTCGGCAACCATTTTCTGTTTGTCGTCATGATAAAAAATACCCGACTCATATTGCGAACCTCTATCATAAAATGAACCGCCTTCATCTGTCGGATCGAACTGTCTCCAAAACACATCGAGAATTTCTGAGTAACTAATTAATTCCGGATCAAAGAAAACTTGAACCGCTTCTTTATGCCCCGTTGTACCACTTGTCACTTGCTCATAAGTCGGGTTTTCAACCGCTCCACCTGAATACCCCGAAACTACTTTTAAGACACCATCAATCGATTCGAACGGAGCTTCAACACACCAGAAGCATCCACCGGCAAGCGTGGCAATTTCAACTTTACCGCTTATAGACTTGATTTCTTTATTAATCATTTTTGTGTCTTGCATGTTTCCCTCGCTGCATCCTGTGAAAAAAGTGAATAGTAGAACGAAAATTGTTAAATTCTTCATGACAATCTCAAATAAGTTATTCTGTCCTTTAAAACAAAATATCGGGGATAAAGTTGCAATTAAGTTGGGGAAATTTATTTCTTACTTATAAATACGTGGAACGCGTGTGTTAATGTTAGTTAGAATTTCATAAGGAATTGTCCCGGACCATTCAGCTAAATCTTCTGCGGTTATGGATCTCTTTCCATCGTTTCCTAAAAGAATTACTTCATCACCATTGTAAGCGCTTTCATTACCAATATTTACAATTATTTGATCCATAGAAATTGTTCCGATTACCGGGTGAATATTTTCGTTCAATAAAACGCGAGCTTTGTGCGACATACTTCTTAAGTAACCATCACCATATCCGACCGGAACAGTAACAGCTCTCACATTCTCTTTACTTTGCCATTTTAGACCATATCCAACCGGATGATCAGCTTTAATTACTTTAAAATAAACAACTAATGATTTCCATGTTAAAGCAGGTTGAACAGATATAGTCCGTGGTAATTCCTTTGAGGGATAAACACCGTAAAATAATATTCCCGGGCGAACCATATCCAAATAAGTTTCCGGTAATTGAAGTAATGCGCCTGAGTTTGCAATATGACGAACAGGTGTTTCAATTGAATGTTTATCAAAAAATAATAGTGATTCATGAAATCTTTCAAGTTGCAGCTTTGTATGTGATAGGTCTGTTGTATCCGCATTTGCAAAGTGAGAATATATTCCTTCCACTAAAATATTTTTGTATTTATAAACGGTTTCTAAAAATTTTTCGGAATTATAGTAATGAACACCAATGCGCTCCATCCCGGTATCAATCTTGATGTGAACCTTTGCTTTCTTTTTTAGTTGAGATGCAGTTTCATCAATTTGTCTAACTTTCTCTATCGAAGATGCGGTAATATTTAAATCATACTTTATAAATAACGGGACTTGATTTCCCCAAACACCGCCGAGGACAAGAATTGGTATTTTAATACCGGACTTACGTAATAGAATTCCTTCTTCAACAACAGCAACGCTTAAACAATCGGCACCAATTTCTTCCAATAATTTTGCCACTCTAACTAAACCATGTCCGTATGCATTGGCTTTAAGAACGATATTAATTTTTGCCGGGGAGACATAATTCTTTATTGCGTCGAAATTCTTTTTAAGAATTGATAGATCGACTTCAACTTTAGTCGGACGAATTATTTTTTCATCTTCGCTTATTATTGGATGATTGTATTCTGTGCTCATGTATGCTATAACTTATTATTTAAAGATAATATTAATTGTAATTCTTTGTGCTTTGAAGTTGAACTTCATCAAAGAAAATGTAAAAAAAGGAAAATTGTAGGTTGTTATGGTTCTGTAGTTAATTCGACCACACAACATTTCAATTTATAACCAGAATAAAATCAATATAATCGTTCTACCTATTACCTTTTCAAAGAAATATTTTCAAGATGAAGTTTTGAAAATATTTCAAATACTTATCACAACAGGAGGAGAAAACAATGTTAGCAACAAAAAAGTCTTTATTAGCATTTTTTACCGTGCTTCTCGTAATTCTATTTATTGGAAACGGATGCGAAGATGACGATAATATTACCAAAGCCGAAGGATCAGGCACAATTTCAATGAAAATGGGGGATGCACCGTTCCCAATTGATTTAGTAGCTAAAGCAGAAATTACAATTGATAAGATTGATATAAGAAGTGTATCCGAGACAGGTTCGGACGATGGTCATAGAACCTACATTGTTTTGGATGAACCACAAACAATAAACTTAATCGATTTTAGAAACGGATTAACAACAGATTTGCCGGATATAATTGTCTCAGCCGGAAATTATGATCAAGTGCGGCTTTACATAGCTGATGCAAAAATCGAATTGATAGATGGTACAACATATGATTTGAAAGTACCAAGCGGAGCTGAATCCGGATTAAAAGTTTATATAAATCCGTTTTTACAAGTAAACCCGGATGTAACATACGAAGTTCTTCTTGATGTCGATTTAACAAAATCATTTGTGGTACAAGGGAATCCAAATACACCAGCCGGTATAAACGGGTTTATTTTTAAACCTGTAATTAGAGCAGTTAATCTTTCTGAAGCCGGAACAATTTACGGTAAAGTGTTTGATGCAGACGGAAATATTCTAGCAAATTCGCACGTTTGGGTTGAACAGGATTCGGTAATATCGAGCACTTATACCGAGATTGACGGCTCGTATAGAATTATTGGCCTGCCATCAGGAACTTACAATGTTTATGCTGAAGTTGCTGACTTCATGACCGGATCTGTAGAAGGTGTTGTTGTAAGTGCCTCATCTGAAACAGAAGTCAATTTTGAATTATCGTTGTAGATAGAATTATCTAAATATATGACTGGATGAAAAGGCAAGTTTTTAACTTGCCTTTTCTTTTTTTTTAATTTGATATATCATTCATTTTCCGCATCTTAAAAAACATCAAAAGTAAAATAGGAGATAAAAATAGATGAACTTTATTATTTGGATTCTCAGCGGAATACTTGCCGGTTGGTTAACCGGAAAAATAATGAAAGGTTCCGGTTACGGACTTTTGGGTGATTTAGCAATTGGTTTACTGGGTGCCGTTGTGGGCGGATTTTTAGCAGGCTTATTTGGATTGGAAGCAACCAGTTGGGTCGGTCAAATTGTTGTTGCCGTTGTTGGCGGTATTGTTTTGGTTTGGGTTGTTAGAAAAATCAAAGGATAATTTTGTTTTCAGAAAGAGCTATTAACTTTTTTCTTAATCTAACGTTGCCCGAAAAATTACCGGATCATGTTGCGATAATGAATCCGTATGATTCTGAAGAAACAGTTCAACTTGTCACAAAGTTTTACAAAAAATTTTTTAATGATAAAAACAAAAGAACTTTTTTAGTCGGAATTAATCCCGGTAGATTCGGCGGTGGTTTAACCGGTATTGCTTTTACAGATCCGGTAAATCTCCAAGAAAAATGTGGTATTAATAATAAGTTGGACAAAAAGCGAGAACTCTCAAGTCAGTTTGTCTACAAACTAATTGATGAGTTTGGCGGAATTAAAAAATTCTATTCCAGATATTTTATTACCGCACTTTACCCTTTAGCATTAATCAAAGACGGTAAAAATTATAATTATTACGACTCACAAAAAGTATATAAAGCATTAAAACCACAAATCATAAAAACATTCAAGCAGCAAATTGAATTTAGTGCAAACGATAAATATGTTATCTCATTCGGTAAAAAGAACGCAGATTATCTTAAAGAAATTAATGATGAGATAAAGTTTTTTAAGGAGATAATTATTTTTGATCATCCGCGTTTTATTATGCAATATCAATTGAAAAAGTTGGATGAATACTTAGACAATTACACAAAAATTCTTCGGAAGGTTAGCAATTGAATAAAGTAAAAACAGCAATCATCACCGGTGCAAGCAGAGGAATAGGTAAATCAATTGCAATTGGTTTGGCACAGGAGGGATATAAAACAATTCTTTTTGCACGGAATGAAGTAAAATTAATCGAAACAAAAAATGAAATACAAAAAATTATTGGCGAGAAAAGAGAATTGGAAGCAGAAGTACACTCTATTGATCTATCTGACTTTGTTAAAGTAAAAGATGTAATCCGAAAAGTTTTAGACAAACATAATAGAATAGATATACTTGTAAACAATGCCGGAATTTGGCGTGATGGCTCAGTTGACCTGCCGGTTGATGAATACAAAGAACTTTTAGATGTAAACCTTGTCGCACCATACATAATTCTTCAAGAAGTAATTCCACAAATGAAAAAACAAAAAAGCGGATACATTTTTAATATTTCATCACGCGGGGGAACATACGGATTTCCAAAATCCGGTTCTTATGTCTCTTCAAAATTCGCAATAAAAGGAATGAGCGAATCGCTTTATCGTGAACTTGCCGAATATAATATCAAAGTCACTGCACTCTGTCCGTCTTATGTGAATACTGACATGGCGGAAGAAGTCGGACCAACACTCGGTCCCGATGAAATGATTCAACCGATTGATATATTGAAAACAATAAATTGGCTGCTAAGTTTATCGCCCTCGGTTTATATTAAAGATGTAATAATAGAGTGTCAGAAAAAGATTAAGTGATTTAACATTTCTTAACATTTCTTCACAGTATTTAACTTGGTTCTCTATATTCAAAAAATTATTATTTGTTTAATTATTTACAAAAACAGAGAGCCGTAATGAATACATTTTTTAATACTATTCTAATACTTCTACTTACATTATCTTTGAGTTCAGCTCATGCTGCAGAGCTAAGTGAGACAGCAAAATCCAGAATTTCTAATGAATCCGATCAACTGATTAAAAAATATACGGATTTGGATATATTTTCAGGAGTTGTTCTTCTCGCTGAAAATGGAAGACCGTTTTATCAGAAAGCATTTGGTTTAGCAAATAGAGATGAGAATATTCCCAATACAATAAATACCAAGTTCGATATTGGCTCCATGAATAAAACATTTACAAAAGTTGTTGTTTATCAATTAATGCAAGAAGACAGGTTAAAACTTGATGATAAGCTAGGAAATTATCTAGAAGGATTTCCAAAAGAAGCAGCTGAGAGTATTACAATTAATATGCTATTACATCATCAATCGGGATATGGGGATTATCATTCTCCCGATTACTTTGATTCACCGAAAGAAGAAAAGAGAATTTCTCAATTAGTTGAAAGAATTAAAAAGATGCCGTTGCTTTTTCATCCAGGTACAGATCAGCAATACAGCAATGCCGGTTATATTCTACTTGGAGCAATAATTGAGAAGATAACCGGAAAATCATATCATGAAAACGTGAAAGAACGAATTGTAAAGCCACTTGAACTCACCGAAACTTATGTCGAGAATAAGCACTCAGTACAGGCAAGAGCAGTTGGTTATTTTAAGAATGCAAAAGGAGAAATCCAAAACAATGAAGGGTTTTTAGAAATACCCAAGCCGGACGGAGGTTTTCAATCAACCACATCAGATATTTTAAAATTTTATCAAGAATACTTTTACGGAAATAAATTATTAAGTGACGAAATAAAAAATTCACTTGATGAATTTAACTATTACGATGAAGTAAGAAAAACCGAAGGAGCAATTCCGCAAGCAGGGGGATTCGAAGGAGCGAATACAGTTATTTACGAAGTACTCCGGGATCAAATATCAATTATTGTATTTGCAAATATGGATGAGCCTGTTGCTGAACAACTTGGAGCAGGAATACTTGCAATTGTTAGAGGCAAAGAACCCGGTGAACCGGCTTTACCGGCAATCCAAAATATATATCGTACTTTAGTTGAAAGATCACCACACTATGTAAGAGAAAATTTTGAGGAACTGACAAAAAACTTTCATCCATCAGACCCTAAGGATTTAATACTCAATCAAGTTGGTTATACATTTCTTTTTGACGGACAAATTGATAAAGCAATAGAAGCTTTTCAATTGAATGTTGAATTGTTTCCCAATATTGCCAACTGTTATGATAGTCTAGGTGAAGCTTTATTGGAAAAAGGAGATCGAGAAGAAGCATTAAAAAACTACAAAAAAGCACTCGAGCTAAATCATGAAATGCCATCCGCAAAAGAAAAAGTAAAAGAGCTAAGTAAGTAGTTAATTTCAAAAATCATCAAGACACTTTTTGTTGGTTAAGTTGTTAACTTTGCCGGATGGATTTACAAATAGAAAAAAGATACGAACGCTTAATCAATTTCCTAACCGACTACATATACACGGTAAAAATTGATGACGGGAAAGTTGTGGACACTTTTCACGGTCCCGGATGTGTTAATGTTACCGGCTATAATTCCGAAGATTATAAAAGTGATCCCGAGCTTTGGTATAGGATGGTTCATGAAAAGGATAGCAAAAAAGTTCTTGACCAGGCAAGAAGAGCTCTGGTTGGTGAAGATGTTGAACCGGTCGAACACAGAATAATTCACCGCGACGGATCAATACGATGGGTAAGAAACAGCATCATTATTACGCGAGATCATTTAGGCAAACCGATTTATTATGACGGATTAATAAATGATATTACAAATCTTAAAGCCGCTGAGAAAGAAGCCGAAATTAGACAACAGCAATTATTACAAGCAGATAAAATGGCTTCGCTCGGAGTTTTAATTTCCGGTATTGCGCACGAAATAAACAATCCGAATAATTTTATTTTACTAAACATTCAACTCTTTCAAAAAATTTGGAAAGACGTTCTCCCTATTCTGGAAGATTACTTTAAAGAAAACGGAGACTTTGTGCTTGCCGGGATGTTGTATAGTCGTGCATCAAGCAAAATCAATCAATCGTTGGAAGGTATTCTTAACGGGTCGGAGCGAATTAGAAAAATTGTAAATACCTTAACCGATTATGCAAAAATTGATAGCGGACAAATTGAAAGCGATGTCGATATAAATAAAATAGTTGATATGGCGATTACAATTACCAGCAACTTAATCAAACAATCGACAAATAATTTTAAAGTAGAACTAGATTCGTCTCTTCCAACAATAAAGGGGAACTCTCAACAATTAGAACAAGTTGTAATAAACTTGCTTACTAATGCTTGTCATTCATTAAAGAAAAAAGATTCGTCAATTAATTTAAGAACTGAATTGAGCGATGACAAAAAATCTATTAGGATAGTTGTGAAGGACAAAGGACGCGGTATAAAAGAAAAAGATCTTAAACATATTATGGATCCGTTTTTTACAACTAGGAGAGACAGCGGCGGGACAGGACTTGGATTGTCAATCTCATATAACATTGTTAAAAATCATGGCGGAGAGTTATCTTTATTAAGTGATTTTGGAAAAGGTACAACGGCAACCGTAACTTTACCTGTAGATAAATAAAATATGAAACCAAACATTACACCGGAAAAACCAATTCTATTAATCGATGACGAAGAGCACTTTTTGCTTAGTGCTGAACTTACTTTTTCATCCAACGGAATAAAGAATACTGAAACATGCAAAGACTCAAGAAATGTTTTAAGCCTTCTCTCTAAAAAAGATTACTCTCTTGTAGTACTTGATATTAATATGCCGAATATATCCGGCAGTGAATTGCTTCCTCAAATAGTAAAAAAGTATCCGCATATTCCGGTTATTGTATTAACTGCTGTCAACAGTGTTGAGAATGCTGTTCAATCGATGAAAGACGGTGCATTTGATTACGTAGTAAAACCGGTGGATGATACAAGATTAATAGCAACTATAAAACGCGGATTAGAGTTTACCGAAATTAGAAATGAAAATGAGTTGCTTAAGCAATCTTTATTAAAAGAAAAATTAGAACATCCGGAAGCTTTTGAAAGCATAATTACAAGAAGCGGTGCTTTAAGAGCGATATTCAGATATATAGAAGCAATTGCAAAGACAAACTTGCCTGTTTTAATAACCGGTGAAACCGGCACTGGCAAAGAGTTAATTGCAAATGCAATTCACTTAGTAAGTGGAAGAAAAGGAAATCTTGTACCTGTTAACGTTGCCGGTGTGGATGATAATTTATTTTCCGATACTTTGTTCGGACATAAGAAAGGAGCATTTACCGGTGCTGAGATTGACAGAAAAGGTTTGATTGAACAAGCTGAAGACGGAACTCTTTTTCTTGATGAGATCGGGGACTTAAATATAGAATCGCAAGTTAAGCTGTTAAGACTACTTCAGGGCGGACAGTATTATCCGCTTGGTTCGGATATTGCAAAGCTTTCAAATGCTAGAATTATTGTAGCAACTAATCGTGATATTAAATCAATGCAAGGCAGTAATAAATTCAGGCAAGATTTATACTATCGTTTACGCTCACATCACATACATATACCTCCGCTGCGTGAAAGAAAAAAAGATATTCCTTATTTGATCGATTACTTTTTAATAAAAGCATCTCAAGATTTAAATAAAAAGAAACCGCGACCACCGAAAGAACTTTATACATTATTAAGTAATTATCATTTCCCGGGAAATGTTAGAGAACTTGAGGGAATAATCTATGATGCCGTAAGTTTTCATAAATCCGGAATCCTTTCACTCGAGTTAATTCGATCAAAACTTTCAGATGAACCTTTCGCAAAACAGAAAGTCGAAAAGAACGGTAACGATATCGAAGATTCTACAATTTTAATAACGGGAAGATTTCCTTCGTTAAAAGAATCCGAGGAAGAATTAATAAATGAAGCGTTGAAACGAGCTGACGGAAATCAAACAATTGCTGCCGATCTGCTTGGTATCTCAAGACGAGCTTTAAACAATAGATTACAAAGAAAGAAGAATTAAAACGTATAATAAGACATCCCATCCTCTAGTGAGTGCCACATTTTTTCACACATTTATTTTGTGGCATTTCTCTAATCCCTTATAAATCAATAACTTAACCTCGTGTTTGAAAATAATCTTACCATTTTGTGGCACCCATCTAAGATGATCGATTTGGATGTGAATTCCTCTAACTGATTATAAAATAATAACTTATAAATATGTATTGTCTTTGGCACCCACTTTGTATAATAGGAGTGTAGTTGATCAGAAGAAAGGAGCAATAATGAAAACGATCAAAATATACATAATAGTTTTTGCAATGATGATTTTTAGTACGGTAAGTATTTATGCACAAAAACCGGCAAACTTCTCAAACGTTGTAACTGAAAATCTTATTCACTCGTTAAATCACAATGTAGATGGAGTAGTTGAAGCATCAATATATAACACATTGTTCTTGAGTAAATATTATCCGGATGCCAACATTGAAAAAGTACTTGATGAATTGAATGAAATAGCAATTTCATCAATAAATCCCGTATTAAGATATAAAGCGCAATTAGCGGTTCTTTACATCACAAATTATTCAAATGAAGAATTACGATTGGAAGATTACAAAGAAAATCAATCTGATATATTCAGAATGATTTCATCAAAATTAGAAAATTCATTGTTGGTTTCTAACTAATAATAAGTAAAGTTCCATCCTCCCTGTACCGGCTTATGGAGTTCGTGGGGTCTCCTGAGCCGGTCTTTTATTTTAAAGCAAATCCTAAATTCTAAGTTCGAATTTCTAAACAAATCAAAAGCACAAAATAAAAAGAAAAACTTGACAAATTTTTTTGTAGAGATTTGATTAATCAAATCGCTACGACAACACAAATAAAATTTGACAAATCCTAAGAATAGAAATCAGACATAACATCTTAAAGTTGACTCGAATATCCTCTTTATATATATTATCTCTCAAATAATACATTACTTGTCAGGTTATTATAGAGATTTGATTAATCAAATCTCTACGTAGGATCACTAATAACAGATGCAAACTTACATCACACGCGAACAAGATTATGCACTTCGAATCACTTCAGCTTTAGCCGCACTTAATAAAAACGATCAACTCCCGGTAAGCGAACTTTCAAAACGATTATACATTTCAAAAAATTTTGCTGCACGTATTGTTCATAAACTAGCAAAGAACGGAATCCTTTCAACAACGCAAGGGAAGTATGGCGGAGTTTCATTAAAAAAACAAGCCGATAAACTTTCCGTTTATGAAGTTCTAGAAACTATTGGTTTCAAAACAAAATTAAATCAATGTCTTGATGAAAGATTCCCTTGTGAGTTTTCAAATAAATGTTTGTTCCACTTATTCTTTGATGAAGAAGAAAAAAAACTTCATGAAAAGATGAAGCAAAAAATGATCTCTGAATTTGTGATCTAAAATTTATTTTATTCAACTAAACTATGGAGAATAATTAAATGGATGTTGAAATACTTGCGCGTATTCAATTTGCATTTACAATTGCCTTCCATTATATCTTTCCGCCATTAAGTATTGGGCTTGGTGTAATTCTAGTTATAATGGAAGGGATGTATTTCAAAACGAAAAATCCTCTTTATGAGCGAATGACAAAATTTTGGGTAAAAGTATTCGCATTAACTTTTGCCATCGGTGTTGCCAGCGGTATTGTTATGGAATTTGAGTTTGGTACTAACTGGGCAACGTACTCAAGATTTGTCGGAGATGTTTTTGGTAGCGCCCTGGCAGCCGAAGGAATTTTTGCATTCTTTCTCGAATCCGGATTCTTGGCAATATTAGTTTTTGGCTGGGATAAAGTTGGTCCTAAAACACACTTCTTCTCAACAATAATGGTTTCGCTCGGTTCGATGTTAAGTGCAGTTTGGATTGTTGTTGCAAACTCATGGCAGCAAACTCCCGCAGGTTATCATCTTGTGGGTGAAGGACTAAACATGAGAGCCGAAATTACCGACTTTTGGGCGATGGTTTTTAATCCGTCCTCGATGGAAAGATTGTCTCACGTACTTTCCGGAGCCTGGCTTGCCGGTGCTTTTTTAGTTATAAGCGTGAGTGCATATTATCTTATAAGAAAAAAACATATTGAATTTGCACAACAGTCAATTAAAATTGCTTTAGTGGTTGCATTATTCGCTTCACTATTTCAATTGTTTACCGGGCATCAAAGTGCGATTGGTGTTAGCGAAAATCAACCGGCTAAAATGGCTGCCTTTGAAGGACATTATGATTCTTCAGCCGTTGCACCATTATATTTATTTGGATGGGTTGATGATAAGAAGCAAGAAGTTAAATACGGAATCGCGATTCCCGGATTGTTAAGTTATTTGATCTATGGAGATGCAAGTAAAGAAGTTATGGGATTAAACGCATTTAGACCGGAGGACAGACCGCCTGTTAATATTGTATTTCAAGCATATCACATTATGGTTGCAATTGGTTTCTTCTTAATCGCAATTAGTATAGTAAGTATATTTTATTGGAAGCGAAAAAAATTATTCGAAACAAAATGGCTCTTATGGATTTTGGTTTTCTCGGTACTCGGTCCTCAAATTGCTAATCAAATTGGTTGGATTGCAGCAGAAGTAGGGAGACAACCTTGGATCGTTTATGGATTGTTAAGAACTGCTGACGCACTTTCAAAAGTTGTTGAAGCTAATCAAGTGATATTTTCATTAATTCTCTTTTTTGTAATCTATTCTTTGCTGTTTGTATTGTTCATTTACTTGTTGAATGAAAAAATTCAACACGGACCTGAACAACCCGATACAATTGCATCTGAATATGAAAAGCAAAAAGAAGTTTTAAATCACTAAAAATTAAAGTAGAGGAAATAATGGAATTCACATTTGACTTAAATACAATTTGGTTCATATTAATAGGGGTATTGCTGACCGGCTATGCAATTCTTGATGGCTTTGATTTGGGAGTCGGTTCACTACATCTTCTCGTTAAGGATGACACAGAAAGAAGATTGATGATAAATTCAATCGGTCCGGTTTGGGATGGAAACGAAGTTTGGCTTGTTACAGGCGGCGGAGCTTTGTTTGCTGCATTTCCGCATGTTTATGCAACAGTATTTTCCGGGTTTTATACTGCGTTTATGTTACTTCTGGCGGGATTAATTTTCCGGGCGGTCGCTATCGAATTCAGAAGTAAAAGACCTAGCAAACGTTGGAGAAACGCTTGGGATATCGCTTTTAGTGTATCAAGTATTTTGATTGCATTGCTGATGGGTGTTGCACTTGGAAATATTATCACCGGTGTTCCGCTTGGCGCCGATAAAGAATTTGCCGGAAACTTTTGGTCATTAATTAATCCTTACACCGTTATGGTTGGTATAACTACAGTCGCATTATTTATGATGCACGGCTCAATATATGCAGTACTAAAAACAGAAGGTGAACTTCAAAAAAGATTAAGCGGATGGGTTAATAATACAATCATATTTTTTGTAATAATGTATGTAACAACAACAATGGCTACGTTGATTTATTATCCGCATATGATTGATCACTTTAAAGATTCGCCTGCTTTGTTTCTGGTAGCAATACTAAACATGCTTGCAATAGCAAATATTCCGAGGGAGATACATCACAAAAGAGAGTTCAGAGCTTTTCTTTCTTCTGCGGCAAGTATTGCTGCATTGCTGGCATTGTTTGCTCTTGGCTTATTTCCAAATATAGTTTTATCGAATCCCAATCCGGAATTTTCACTAAACATTTACAATGCGGCATCATCACAAAAGACTCTAAACATTATGTTGATTATGGCAATTATAGGAATCCCTTTTGTTCTTGCTTATACGATTAGCATTTATTGGGTATTCAGAGGAAAAGTAAAACTGAATGCGATGAGTTATTGATATACCAAATCCCCGGGATTTGCAAGCTTAAAAAGTAATAAAGGAAGTTTAGGATACAGTTATTACTATAGAAAAATCCCGGGGATTTATAAATGCATCAATTCAAGCAATCCTTTCATTTTGATACATTCCATAATTTTAAAAAGACCTATTATCAACTAAAATCAAAGCAAAATACTGGTATCACTTTTGCCTCTTACTCTTTGTTAAAAATATCGACCATAAAAAGAGGTAAAGATGAAAACCAGATTCACTCTGTTTTTCATCGTCGCACTTTTATATATATCGCAAGCGACGATGTTTGCACAAGCAACTTTATATGTATCACCAACGGGAGGGAACATTGCACCATATTCCAGTTGGGATGATGCAGCAACCGACATTCAAACTGCTGTTAATGCCGCAAGCACTGGAGATTTAGTACTTGTTGACGATGGCATGTACGCTTTATCAACAAATATTTCCATCACCAAAGGAATCACTGTAAAAAGTGTAAACGGTTATTCAGCATCCATAGTTGATGGCAACAATACAACAAGATGTTTTTACATCGATCACGTTGATGCTGTGCTGGATGGTTTTACAATTCAGAACGGTTACAACCCCGGAAGTTTCGGCGGTAATGTTAACATTGTTAGTGGAGGCACTGTTCAGAATTGTTTTATTACAGGTGGACAAGCACGTGATGGCGGCGGTGTCGCTGTCGATAATAACGGTTTAGTTTATAATTGTATCCTAACCAATAACCTTGCCGATAATAATTCAGGAAGCGGTTATGGCGGTGGTATTCGTTTATTGAACGGTGGAACGGCAAGAAATTGTCTTGTCTACGGAAATACTTCAGTCGGACTTGGTGGAGGTATTAATATTTGGGCGGCTGGAACAATTGAAAATTGTACTGTAGTTGATAATACCGGTCCAAACGGAGCGGGTATTAGAAACCGAGGTACGGCGGTTATGAGAAACACAATTTCTTACTTTAATAACGGAGATAATGTAGTTACTGCTGAAACTTCGGGTAAAACTTATACTAATAATTGCACAACACCGGCTTTACCGTTGGGCACAGGCAATACAACTGATGACCCGTTATTTGAAAACGTAGCCTCTAATGATTTTCATTTGACATCGAGCTCTACTTTAATTAATGCCGGTACAAATCAAGCCTGGATGACGGGAGTTTACGATCTTGACGGTAACGACAGAATTTTAGAAAGCACTGTTGATATAGGAGCTTATGAATACGTGGCAGGTCCTTCAATTATTTCGGATGATTTTAATCCCGAAACTATATTGCAAAGCTTTTGGACATATTATGATCCCGTAGGTGATGTTACTCTAGACATGACCGGGACAAATGCTAATATAGAAATTCCGGGCGGAACCGATCATAATCTTTATACAGGAACTAGTAATAATGCGCCTCGCTTACTTCAAGTAGCACCCGATACCGATTTTCAAATTGAAGTAAAATTTGAATCCGTTCCTTCTTCAACTTATCAGATGCAAGGGTTAATTGTTCAAGAAGATAATGATACTTTTATACGACTTGGACATTATTATGGCAACGGATTAAAATTGTATGTAGCGGTTATTGATGGTTCGAATATTCTTCAAACTCCTTCGGTTGCTACAATTTCCAGTTCTCCTCCATATTTAAGAGTAACTCGTACAGGCAATGACTGGTTATATGAGTATTCAAGCGATGGAAATAATTGGAATACCGCATCATCTTTTACTCAAGCTTTTACGGTAAACCAAGTTGGTTTTTACGGAGGCAATGCAGGCAGCAACCCTCCTTATACAGCAAGCGCTGATTATTTTATGAGCAGCGATGATCCGATAACCGACACCGATACACAAAATACAGATCCACCAACAATCGAAGTTTGGTACGGAGATAATCAAACATTCGGCAATCTTGGCAATCCACAGCAATGGGTAAATATTTTGGGAAGAGTTTCGGATGATAACGGAGTAGCAAGTTTATCCTACAAGTTGAACGGAGGATCTTCAGTTTCATTAAACATCGGACCAAACGGAACTCGTTTACTTAGTGCAGGAGATTTCGTAACAGAAATAGACCGCGCTGACTTAAGCAATGGAATAAATACAGTTGAATTTACTGCAACCGATGCTTTAGGTGCGCAAGCAACTGAATCGGTTACCTTAAATTATGAAGCCGGTAATATTTGGCCTCTTCCGTATACTGCCGATTGGTCAACTATTACAACTTTAGGCGATGTAAATAATATCGCAAATATAGTTGACGGTTTATGGGAATTAACTCCCAATGGAATTCGTACTACAGAGTCAGGTTATGATAGATTAATTGTTTTGGGTGATGAATCCTGGACAACCAACTATGAAGTTACAGCCGAAATGACTATTCATTCTACTACAAGTGGATCAGGTGTTGGTTTTGCAATCGGTTGGCAAGGTCATACCGGAACAGCCTCTCCAAGAACTCAATGGCCGCTTGAAGCAATCGGCTGGATCAGAAATTTTAATTCATTAAGAATTCTCACGTATACTTCAGGTATTGTTGCATCACAGAGTTATTCTATGAGTTACAATACAAAATATTTATTAAAAGCTAAGTCCGAAGATATCGGTGGTGGACAAAGTAAATTTTCCGTTAAGATTTGGGCAGATGGCGATACCGAACCTGCGAGCTATATGATTTCGGCGGATATAGCGGATAGAAACGGTTCAGTACTTTTAATAACACATATGGCTGATGTAACTTGGGGAACAATTTCGATAGAACCGTTGAGTGGGAATTTTACACCACAATTTACAAGTTCTCCGATTACAAATGCACAAGTTGATCAAGCTTATAATTATAACATTACAGCTTCGGATCCGAATGCCGGAGATATTCTTACAATTACTGCCCCAACATTACCAAGCTGGTTAACTTTTATAGATAATGGAAATGGCAGTGCTACTTTATCCGGAACTCCTACGAGCGCTAATTTGGGAACACATTCTGTTCAACTTTTAGTAGATGACGGAAACGGTGAAACTGCCGAGCAAAACTTTACTATTACTGTAACTCCAGATGCAAGCTCACTTCCATTTTCGGATCAATTCTGTGGACCGGATATTGAATCGTACTGGACTATTTATGATCCTTACGAAAACCAAGCTGGAGAATCCACGTTTGGTATTAACGATGGAGTATTGGAAATATCAATCCCTAGCGGGGTTTCGCATGATTTAGCTTCTAATTCCTCGCCAAGAATCTTACAAACAATTCTCGATGATGATTTCGGAGTTGAGGTTAAATTTAATTCAGTTCCATCGGTGCAATATCAGATGCAGGGAATAATTGTTCAAGGAACAGGTTATAGATTAAGATTCGAAACATACTTTGGCGGGCAGAATTATTTTTACGCAAACGGTTATGGGGCTGCATTCGGTGCTGCTATTAATCAAGCAATTGGTGGACCTATTCCCGCATACTTACGCGTTATTAGAACAGGTGATGATTTTGCATTTGATTATTCTTATGACGGATCAACCTGGACAAACATCGTCACAAGAACAATTCCTGTTGCAGTATCTGAAGTTGGACTATATGGTGCTAACCATAATCCAAATCCTGCATTTACGGTTGAAGCTGAATATTTCAGAAACACTAATGATCCAATTCCTTCATGCAGTTTTGTTGAAGTTACTTCACCTAACGGCGGAGAAATTTGGGCAGGTAGTTCAACACAAAATATTACATGGACAAGCACAGATGTAACAAACGTAAATATTGAATTCTCATCAGACAATGGCTCTAATTGGAATACTGTTGCAACTTCGGTTGACGCTTCAACAGGTACATTTGCTTGGGCTGTTCCAAATATTAGTTCAAATGAATGTTTAATAAGAGTAAGTGATACCGATGATGCAAACACTTTTGATATCAGTGATGCTTCCTTTACAATAAATTATACTGTTACTGATCCGACCATTACAATCGGATCCGCAACAACAGTTGCCGGTTCTTATGTTACAATTCCTATTGATCTGACAGCACCGACCGGATTCAAAATCGATTATTTACTGCAAGGTAAAATTCATTTCAACGCAAGTAAATTGAAATTCTTATACGGCGGATATGATCCAGGTATGCTGGTAAACGATTTTGCTTGGAACGGAACATTTTATTCCGCATTCCCCGGAACAGTTGATATAATTCTTTCGGGAAATACTCCAATAAATGCAAACGGAACATTATTCTACTTAACATTCCAAGTGATTGATGCAAATGCCGGAAGTACAGATTTAACTTCATCAACTTCAGAATTCCCGGTAGATGTTCTGGAATATCCTTTGACAGTTGTAAATGGAACCGTTGCATATAGCGCAGGTTCAGGTACATCGACTAATAGAGGCGACGCTACATTAAATTATATTGTTGACGTATTCGATGCGCTCGCTGTTATTTATCATTGGATTGGTTTATATCCATTAAGCGGACAAGCGTTTATAAATGCGGATGCTGATTTTGACGGCAATGTAGATATTGACGATTACTTACGAATTATATTCTTCATCTATCTGCATGATTGGGATTTTGTATTCCCAAGCGTTTCTCCAAGCAGTAGTATTGCTTTAGGAGGAGCGTCATTTGAAAACTCTGAAATGATAACCATACCTATTGATTTGGCAAACTCAACTAATGTTCAATCGGCTGAAGTTACTTTTGAATTTAATCCGATCGAGTTTGAGTATATAAATACAAATTCAGAATTAACCGGGAATGCAAATCTAAAGACAGCCGTTAAGGATGGTAAGGTTACGGTTGTCGGTGTTAGTACTCAAGAAATACAAAACGGAAATATTGGAGCTGTTAAATTTAAGAAACTAACCAACAATACAAATTCCAAAATCTCATCAACGTATAAGTTGAATAACGGTAAAGCATCAGGAAGTAATTTATTATCGATTGGCAACGGAACAATTACTGATGTAAAGGAAGACGATAATGAAATCCCTATCAAGTATGAATTATCACAAAATTATCCGAATCCTTTTAATCCCACAACGATAATTAAATTTGCCGTTCCTAAAGCCGGCTACTATCATTTGAATGTTTATAATATTCTTGGACAAAAGATGATGACACTTGTAGAAGGACAATTACAAGCAGGTTATCATTCGTCGGTTTTTGATGGTGCTAATCTCGCCTCCGGAATTTATATCTATAGTCTGGAAGGTGAGAATGTTAATCTTTCCCGGAAGATGTTGTTGATAAAATAACATCCTCCATTTGGCTGGAAAGGGAGTCTACGGACTCCCTTTTTTTATATCTTCTTTCAATAACTTTACAAGATATATTGTTCTAATATCTTGTGACTGCTAGCAATAAATTTTCTCATTTCATAAAATTCTATTTCAATGATCTTACTTTTTCCATATCTTAATTTAGACATCGAGAGGTTATTATGGAATCAAATTATCGAATAGAAAACAAGACCCTCTATATTACCACGGAGGGGGTAAACAACAATCTTGATGATGTAAAACAATTCAGTCACACAATGTTCGAACTGTGTTTGAGAAATAGCTGTGATAAAATATTGGCTGATGATAGATTACAAGAAAATAATCTCAGTGATTTTGAGTTGTTTGAGCTAGCGGAATATCAATCGCATATAATGCCCGCAATTATTAAGATGGCGATAGTGACTAATAAAAAACAATTGGAAAAAATTAGACTCTGGGAAAATACTGGTCGAAACAGAGGTGCGAAAGTAAAGCTTTTTATCGATTTAGAAACTGCCAATCAATGGTTAAATGAGTAGTCGATTCTTAAAATCCCGATTACATTAAAACTCACAATCGAAAAACTATAAGTTTTCAATCATCAGCAAATTTCTTAAATTTTATCTCAACTAATCACAAAAGAAAATTATGAATAAACTTGCATTTCAAGATTTCTATCCTGATGACGTGGCACATTGTTACGGCTGCGGTAAACTTAACGATCGCGGTCATCAAATAAAAACTTATTGGGATGGTGAAGAAACTGTTACCAGATTCACACCAAAGGATTATCATACCGCAATTCCGGGTTTTGTTTACGGCGGATTAATTGCCTCGCTTATTGATTGTCACGGAACAGGATCTGCTGCAGCGGCAATGTACAAACATGAAAACAGAGAAATGGATACAGATCCGCCGTTACGATTTGTAACTGCACAATTGAATGTAACTTATTTAAAACCAACTCCACTCGGTCCCGAGCTAATTCTAAAGGGAAAGATTCGTGAAGTAAAAGGGAAAAAAGTAATTGTAGATGTAGAACTTTTTGCGGATGAGCAACTCTGTGCAAAAGGTGAAGTGATTGCGGTTAAAATACCGGAAATTTTGCTTCAAAAATAAACTTCGTAGAGATTTGATTAACTTGTCCGCCCATGGCGCGATCAAATCTCTACAAAAAATCAGTAAATTTCTACATATTTCCCTACAACCTTTCTATAATTTCTTAGTCTAATTGTAAAGAGACGACAATTATGCAAGAAGATTTTAAATTAATTAAACAAGCACAAAAAGGCGATCAATTGGCTTTTGAACAATTGGTTTATCGTTATGACCGTCAAGTTATAAATATTGCAATGTCGTTCCGAAACAATGAGGATGATGCAAAAGATATTTATCAAGAAGTTTTTATAAGAGTTTTTAGAGGATTAAAAAATTTCCAATTCAAAAGTGAATTTTCAACTTGGCTCTTTAGAATAACAACGAATGTCTGCATAACACACAAAGAGAGAAAAGAAAGAAGCATGCATAAATCATTGGATGAAGAATTGAATAACAATGAAGAAGATATAAGAACCAGAGGAGATATGATCGAATCTGAGATTTCATTGGCAAAAGAAACCGAGAGTAATGAAAACCAAAAATATATAAACGACGCATTGGAACAACTTCCTGTTCAACAAAAAATGGCATTTACATTAAAATACTTTGACGGATATAAAATAAAAGAAATTGCAGAAATGATGCAGTGCGCAGAGGGAACGGTTAAAAGATATTTATTTAATGCGTCACAAAAAATGCGCAGCCAATTAAAAGGTGTAATTGAGGTTTGAAATGAAACATGAAAAGATTCTGGAAATGATTGAGTTATATGTTCTTGATGAACTTAATCAAGAAGAAAGAGAATTGATTGAAAATAAAATTCTTGAATCCGATGAATATAAAAAAGAATATGAATCATTAAAAAAATTCTATTCGTCTGTTCAAGATGTAAAACCATCTCCGGTAAATGAACATACATTGCAAAATTTTAGAAAAGAATTGCTTAACAAAATTGAAATCGAAAAAGAAAAATTCGTAAAGAAATCAATATCGATTTGGGAAAAACTTTTTGTAGGTAGTTACAAACCGGCATTCGCGATGGCAACAACTTTGCTGGTTGGTTTCTTTCTCGGTTATATAATTTTCAGTTCATCGCATACACAAACAATTCCGGCTAAGAATCAAAACGAAGTTGATCTTGATGCGATAGACAACAACGAAATAAACATTTCAAACATTCGTTTTGCAAATCCTTTTTCTGATGAAGGAGAAATCGAAATTAAATTTGACGCGGTTAAACCGATATCTTATAAAGGAGACGCGAGTGATCCGAGAATCCAAAGATTATTAGCTGCAGCTCTCACTTCTTCCGATAATCCCGGTTTAAGAATCAGGTCAGTAAATACACTTTCATCTCAAACATCACAATCAACTTTAATGGATCCGAAAGTTAAGCAAGCTTTAATAAATGCACTCAAAACAGATCAGAACGCAGGTGTAAGAAGAGAAGCCTTAAACGCGTTAATGAAATTTCCGTATGATGATGATATAAGAGACGCTTATTTGTTCACACTTACGAACGATTCAAATCCCGGACTTAAAGTAGCGGCAATAAATGCCTTGGCAGAATTAAAACTGCAAGGCAGATCTATAGATAACGAACTTAAAAATATTATTGATAATGAATTAGGAAACGGCGATGAAGAATATATAAAACTTAAAGCCGCTTCATTAATTCGTGAGGAGTTTTAAAATGAATAAATCGATAACAATATTAATGCTGTTGCTTGCTTCCGTCGTTTTTGCACAGAGAGATGTTGTAACAAAAACCATAGAAGCAAAAAGGGGCGGAACACTTGAGTTGGAAGCTAATCCCGGTGATATCTTCATTAAGACTTGGAACAAGAACGAAGTACTTCTTAAAGTTGACGGACTCGACAAAAATGAAGCAGAGTATCTCGAAGTAAAGTCATCCGGTGATATAATTACAGTAAAATATAACAGTAAATACGGATGGGGTGGAAGTGCTGATTATTTTATAACCGTTCCTTCCGAAATGAATTTGTCTCTGCTTACAACCGGCGGTGATATCGAAATACAAAATGATTTAACCGGGAATGTAAAAGTAAATACAATGGGCGGTGATATAGAAGTTCATAATATCAACGGCAACGCTCAGCTTGAAACAATGGGGGGAGATATTACTTTTAGAGATATTTCGGGCGATGTAAAAATTTCTTCTCAAGGCGGAAATCTTTCAGGTGGAAATATTAAAGGATCATCTTCCGAATTAAAAACGATGGGCGGAGATATTCGTCTCAATAAAATTAATAATGTTAAAAAGGTTACAACCTTCGGCGGTAATATTGACGTCAAAGAATCAACCGGTGATGTTGAACTTACAACCTTCGGCGGCAATATAAGATTAACTGCCGGACAAAACAGTGTTAAAGCAAAAACATACGGCGGAAATATTTATGTCGGTAAAGCTAACGGCGATGTGGACGTTAACACAGGTGCGGGAAATATCGAACTAAAACAAATTTCAGGTAACATTAAAGCAAAAACTTCCGCGGGAAATATCGAAGCGGAAA
This sequence comes from Melioribacteraceae bacterium, assembly GCA_030584085.1. Taxonomy (NCBI): domain Bacteria; kingdom Pseudomonadati; phylum Ignavibacteriota; class Ignavibacteria; order Ignavibacteriales; family Melioribacteraceae; species Melioribacteraceae bacterium. The sequence continues at coordinate 3,508,277 of CP129490.1, read as the reverse complement.
TCTTATCACTTTCTAACAAAGAATCGGACTTAAAAGCATTCTCCGGTGATATTAGATTAATAATTTCTTCAAATGTAAAAGCAACAATCGATGCCGAAGCTACAACCGTCGATTGGAATAAAGATAAGAGTAGAATTATCAGATCGGACTTCCCGGGTAAGATTGAAGATAAACGCAGTAGAGTAGTCGGTGAATTTTTAATAAACGGCGGCGGAGCAAAAATTAATTTGAAAACCAACTTAGGTGAAATCCAAATCAACAAAAAGTAATTAACCATTGGGGGAAAAATGAAACAAACTAAACTTGCTGTATTAACAATCCTGTTCTCACTTTCTGTAATCTTTGCGTATCCGCAAGTAAAGAAAGAGATTAATGTAAAAGCGGGACAAAAACTCGAAGTTAATCTTAAAACCGGTGCGGGTATTGAAATTGAAGGCTGGGATAAAAACATTGTTGAAGTTGATGTCGATATTACCGGAAGAGACGCTGACGATGTTATCGTTGACATTTCGGAAACATCAAACGGAGTTTTAGTAACAACCGAATTCGAAACAAGAACACATAATAATTCAACCAAAGGAAAAGTGAAAGTAAAAGTTCCTTATAAGTTTGATCTTAAACTCAAAACTACCGGCGGTGGAATATCTATCGAAAATGTTGAAGGAAATTTAACCGGAACAACCATGGGCGGTTCTCTTTCCTTAAAAAATCTAAAAGGTGATCTCGAACTGAAAACGATGGGCGGTTCTATTGAACTAATCGATTCCGAAGTTGACGGTGAAGTTAGTACCATGGGCGGAAGTGTTCTTGTTGAAAACGTTATCGGTGATGTTGATGCTTCAACTATGGGAGGAACAGTAACTCAAAAAAATGTAAAGAGCAGTAAAGGTTCAACCGGTAAAGAAGTAAAAATGAAAAGTATGGGCGGATCAATTAATGTTGATGAAGCGATAAACGGTGCCAATGTAAGTACAATGGGAGGAAGTGTAAGGGTAAACAAAGCTGCCGAATATGTAAAAGCTTCCACTATGGGCGGAAGTGTTTTAATTAAAGAAATTGCAGGCTGGGTTGATGCCTCAACAATGGGCGGTGATGTTGAAGTTACTGTTGTCGGAACAGAAGGCAAACGAGATGTAAAACTTTCTTCGATGAGCGGCGATATTACATTATATGTTCCCGCCGATCTTTCAATGGACATAGAAATTGAAATTATTTACGATGACGGTGATGAAGATGATGTTGATGTTATAAGTGATTTCAACTTATCCGAAAAAGTTGAAGATGCCGGAAGCAAATGGAAGAGTCACGATAATAAACTTGTCGCTACCGGAGTAACTGGTTCCGGGTCAAATAAAATAAAAATAACTACGGTACACGGAAAAGTTTACCTCAAAAAATCATAAATCCTTCGTAGAGACTTGATTAATCAAGTCTCTACAAAACATTTATTCTGCTACTACATTCATCTCTAATTTTATATTTGTCTTCATCGAATTGGAAATCAAACAATGATTTTCTGCTTTTTCCACTATTCGTTGTGCGCGTTCAATATCTTTTTCTTCCGTAACAACAACTTTTGGCTTTAACACAATTTCGGAAATCATAAAACGACCATCAACTTTTTCCATCTTGCCAACTCCGTCGCATTCGAAACTCTTAAAATCTAACTTGGAATTTTCTGCAATTGCTAAAAATGTTGTCATCAAACAAATATTTGCAGACGCTACATATAAATGTTCAGGCGACCATGTATTTGGAACTCCTTTTGGAAACTCGGGAGGAGTTGCAACTTCAATTGTCGGCATTGTCGGCTCAATCAATTCACCTTTTCTTCCTTCGGTCCATCTAACAGTCGTATTATAATAATGTACGTTATCCATTTATTTACTCCGGTTTTATTGTATTAAAATTTATTGTGGTATTAATGCGGATGGTTATTCGTCAAGTCCTAAAAAATCAAGTAATCGTTTGTGTGTATCATCATCAACTTCAACATTATACTTTTTATAAAACTGAATTGTCGTATCGACACTCTTAAAATATTTTTGACAGCTATCGCAATTATCCAAATGTGATTTTATCGCAACGCATCTCGGTGAATCGAGGTCTTCACCAAGATTATCACAAATGTGATTCATTACTTCTTTGCAGCTGACTTTTTCAGTTTTCATAACTTAGTTTTGCATTTAATTCATTTCTTAAAAAAGCTCTCGCTCTATGAAGTCTGGATTTAACAGCAGCAATAGAGAGATCGGTAACCTTTCCGGTTTCTTCTGTTGATAAACCTTCGACATCACGCAGCAAAAAAACAACTCTATAATCCGCTGGTAATTTTTTAATTGCTTCGTCAAGCATTTCCCGCAGTTCATTGTTTTCGGAAATTTGATCGGGGGTAATTTTCCAATCGGCAATATTATTTTCCGAAATCAAACCTTCATCATCATCAATAGAAATTGAACCGTGTTCATGTTTCTTTTGTGAACGAGCAAGCATCATACAATGATTTGAAACAACGGTATAAAGCCAAGTCGAGAGTTTAGATTTTCCGCTGAACTGACCGATGTTTTTTACCATACTCATAAAAGTTTCTTGCATGGTATGTTCGGCTCGTTCTTTATTTCGGCAAATCTTAAACGAAAAATTATATACCGTCTGCTCGTAATTTTTTACGAGCTGAGATAATGCGGCTCTATCTCCGTTTTGAGCTTTCTCAATTAGTAGTTCTTCGCTCATCCAATTTGATGTTTTGATTTATGAAAAGATTCAATCTTACTTAACGTGAATGTACATGAGTTTCAAATTTAGCTATTAACAAAACCAAGTCCAAAATCCAAAAAAGTGATTCTTTTTACTGTAAATAAGGAATTTTACGAAGTAAAATCGACATGACATTTTGCTTTTGCACAAGTTTTTTGTTAATCTTTAACCGTTTTTATAGTATTTTAAAAGATATAAATCAAAGTAGGGCAGTCACATAGTATAATTTGAATCTTGTCATTATGGAAAATCAATTATATATCGCGCTTCAAAGCAATAAATTATTTCTTGATATCGATATACAGGAAGTTGATCTGACCGACGTTAAGGGTGAATTGAAACCTCTTAAAGAAGGTGAAATATTATATCGAGAAGAAAATCCTGCCGATAAAATTTATTTAGTTGTCAGTGGTGAAGTTAATCTTCTTAAAAAGAAATTACTTGGATCAACCAAGTCGTTTATATTTAGTGAAAATGATTTCTTCGGTTACGATGAAATTGCAGAAGAGACTTCAAGAACATCAACCGCCGTTGCTTTACGCGATAGTTATTTAATTGCTTTTTCCAAAGATGAAGTGAATGCGCTGATTGATCAGAACCATATGATCAAAACAAACTTATTAAATTATTCCGATATTGAACCGCAAGGTGAACAAGAATACACCGAAGATGAAGTTTATCCGGGTTTTGAAAGTGAACATGAAAGCCCACAGTTTAAAGATAAAAAAACAGATGTAACTTCGTTTGAACAGAGCTTGAAGGATGATTTAATAGATAAACATGATTCTAAAATTGACGAAGAAGCTTCGCTCTATGAAGAAGAAATTGATGAAACATACGATAAACTGCATGTACCTGAAGAAAAATCGGATTATAATCTAAAGGAAAAAGAAGATAAAGCCGATGAACCGCTTTTCCCGGAAGAAGAAGAATCATTAGATGATTACGTTTCAGATAATGACGAAACATTTTCTGAATTATCTTCGCTTGATGACAGGAAAGTAAACGAAACAGAAGACAAACCGAAGAAACCTAAATACACAGATTTTGATGAAGCTTTCCTTGAAGCATTTCACAATGAGGAGAAAAAGGACAAGCCAACTACAGAAACATCAACCGAACCGGAAAACTTTAGTTTTGATGAAGATAAACCTGTTGAGCAAGATGAATTTATATCGGAGAATGAAGAAGTAAGTCAAACCGAAGACTTTAAATTGGAAGAAGAAACTCATTCCGATTCGTTCGATAAAGATTACAATGAAAATATTCTTCCGGAAGAAAAAATATCTTATTCAAAAAGTACATTCGAAGATAAGATAGAAAATGGAAGTCCGGCAAAAACCCATGACTCTTCTTTTACATCAAATACAAAGTTACAATCCGATCAATTAAAGAAGATTATAAAAGCATTACAGCTTGTTAATTCCAACATTAAAATTGATGATGTACTTCAAAACATTGTGAATGTAGCAACCGAGTTAACACAAGCCGATAGGGGAACTCTATATTTAATAGATCGCGAACGAAATGAACTTTGGTCAAAAATTGCAATGGGCAGCGAGACTAAAGAAATTCGACTTTCAATTGGTGAAGGTGTTGCCGGATGGGTTGCACAAAATAGACAAACCGTTAACATTGAAGATGTAGCCCAAGATCAAAGATTCAAATCTGATGTAGATCGTTCATCAGGGTATCAAACAAAAAGTATGTTGTGTTTCCCGTTAAAGGACCGTGAAGATAACGTTGTAGGTGTAATTCAATTACTTAACAGCAAAAACGGTCATTTCACCGAAAAGGATGAAGAGTTTTTAAACGCAATATCAATTCAATGTTCACTCGCTTTACAAAATGCGGAAATGCTTGAAAAGTTTCTTCAGGGTGAACGAGTGCAATCGCTTGGTAAGATGACAAACTTTTTAATTCAAGATATTAAGAAACCTGTTCTAGTAAGTAAACGTTACGCAGAACATCTTAAGTCAAAAGAATTGAATAAAGATGCGGCGCAAATTGTTGAAATGATTTTAGAACAATTAACTCAAGTCGCCGACTTGGTTCAAACTACCGCTAGTTATTCCGAAGGAAAAGCTGTATTAAGAACTTCGAGAATAAGTTTGAATGAAACACTTACCGAGTTCGCAGATCGTTTGAACTCTTATGTAAAATCAAGAAACTGTAATATCAGTAATGAATTTGATAAGGATGTTAAAGTACAGATGGATGTTAAAGAATTTTTCCAATGTTATAATCATATTGTAAGGAATGCATGCGACGCAATGCCGGAAGGCGGGAAAATTCATATTGCTACTAAATTTTCTAAAGATAAAAATGCCGTGGTTATATCAATAAAAGATGAAGGTCTGGGAATTCCAGACAGTTTAGTTGATAAACTTTTTGAACCGTTTATGACACACGGTAAAAAAGAAGGAACCGGACTTGGTTTAACAATTACAAAAAAAATTGTCGAAAGTCACTCAGGTACAATTAACGTAGTTAGTAATTTGGGTGAAGGCGCTACATTTAATATAGCATTGCCTATCAGCTCTTCTTTATAAATTATTATGAGTTATAATCTCATAACCATTCTTGGTCCAACAGCCGTTGGTAAAACGAAATTAGCCGCTCAACTTGCAAACGAATTTAACGGTGAAATTATATCTGCAGATTCACGCCAAGTTTATAAGGGAATGGATATTGGAACCGGAAAAGATTTAGATGACTATAAAATAAAAGGCAAAACTGTTCTTTATCATTTGATAGATGTTATATCGCCGAGAGAAGAATTCGATCTTTATAAGTTTGTCAATTTATTTCATCAAAGTTATAAAGACATTAATTCAAGAAATAGAATTCCGTTTTTAGTAGGCGGTACGGGGCTCTATCTTCATTCAATTTTATCAAACTATCAACTTATCGATGTTGATTTTAATTCGGAGCGGGCAAAAGAGTTGTTAGCATTGGATGAATCCGAATTAAGAGAAATTCTCTTACAAAAGAAATCCACTTTCCATAATACAACAGATCTTTTAGATAAAGAGAGGATTGTTAAAGCAATATTAATTTCTGAATCCACAAAGGAAAATGAAATTAAGAATAAGATTAGTTCATTGACGATAGGAATTTATCTAGAACGAAGTGTGATTAAAAACCGAATTACGGAAAGATTAAAATCACGTTTGAAGAACGGTATGATTGAAGAAGTTAAAGAATTATTACACAATGGAATTAGTCATGATAAACTCCAGTTCTTTGGTCTGGAATATAAATACATAAGCTTATTTATTAAAGGTGAACTTAGTTACAATGACATGTTCCAAAAGTTAAATAGCGCAATACATAATTTTGCAAAGAAACAGATGACATGGTTTAGGAAAATGGAACGAGAAGGAATTAAAATGCATTGGATTGAAGGCCCAGATTATGATAAAGCTAATCGTATCATTACCAATGAATTCTTTGGTAAAAATATATGAATTTGTTTTTACCGAGCCAGATCAAACAATATTTAGAAAAGAGAGCTAATGAAAAATGGCTGAACTTCAACGTTGATCAAAAATTCAATTTAGTGGTTGTTGTTCCCGCAATTAAAGAGTTAGATAACATTCCAATATTAATTGATTCGCTTTCCCAAAATGACGAAGAAGCAAAAAGTAAATCCTTAATCTTGTTTGTAATTAATAATTCCGAACAAAGCTTAGATGATGTTGTTAACAACAATAAACATTCCTTAACTCTACTTAAGAAATTAAAACACGATGCAAATACTCATGCATTAAATATTGAATACATTGATGCTTCGTCAAAAGGTAGAGAACTGCCTGCGAAAGATGCCGGAGTGGGATTGGCTAGAAAAATTGGTATGGATCAAGCTTTGCTTTATGCTGACTATCTTTCTCAAAGTTTGATTGTATGTTTAGATGCGGATTGTAAAGTCGAATCAAATTACTTATCGACACTTCTTAACTATACAAATAAAGATATCAAAGCCGGAGTCATAAAGTATGCTCATGAAATGGATAATGAAGCAATCATAAATTATGAAATATTTTTGCGTTACTATGTTCTGGGATTAAAGTTCGCAGATTCTCCGTATGCTTATCATTCAATAGGATCATGTATGGTTATTGATCCAATAACTTATGTAAAGATCGGCGGCATGAATAAAAAGAAAGCGGGCGAGGATTTTTATTTTTTAGAGAAAGCAGCAAAACTTGTTGAAATTATTTCTATTGATGAAACAACAGTTATAGCATCATCCAGAAAATCATGGCGGGTTCCATTCGGTACAGGTCAGCGTATGACAAGATTCTATAAAAAAGTACGTGATGAATATGTTCTTTATGATCCACAATCTTTTATAATTCTCAAAAAATTTTTACAACTATTTCTATCTGATGATAATTATTCATCACAAAAAATTTTATCAGAGACAAAATTAATCTGCCCGGAATTAAATCAATTTTTAGTAAACAATAATTTCGAATCAGCATATCAGCAAATTATTAAGAACTCAAAATCAGCCGAACAATTAAATCGTCAAAAAAAAATTTGGTTTGATTCATTTAAGACATTGAAACTAGTTCATTTTTTAAGAGACAATGGTTATCCAGAAATGCCGATGTTCGATGCGCTAAATAATGTTTATACACAGCTTGGCTTGATTGAATTAGAGTTGCATAAAGAGAATCTACTTCCGTCCATCCAAAAACAAATAGAATATCTCAATTTATTAAGAAAACTCACATAATTACGTTTTAGATTTTGGAAATCAACTTTGGTATATTTGATTCCTATTTTCAGAGGATATGATGGATTTACTAGAAAAATTAAGAGAAGTGAAAGAAAAGTTTGATAGGATAAACATACAGCTATCCGATCCCGCTACTTTAAGTGACCAAGAGAAGTTAATTAAACTAAGTCGTGAACGAAGTCATCTAGAGGATATTGTTGAAGCTTATGAAAAATACAAAAGTGTAATTGAAAACTTGGAAGAAAACAAAGATATATTATATTCATCCAAAGATAAAGAACTGGTAGAGATTGCAGAAGCTGAATTAGATGAGCTCGAAACAAGAAAAATCGAATTAGAAGATGAAATTAAGTTTTTATTAATTCCAAAAGATCCAGCCGACGATAAACCGGCAATTATGGAAATCCGTGCCGGTACAGGCGGAGATGAAGCCGGATTATTTGCTGCTGATCTCTTGAGAATGTACACTCGTTACGCTGAAGTTAAAGGTTGGAAATATGAGTTAATCGATATTAACGAAGGCGCAATGGGTGCTATCAAAGAAGTTGTGCTTAATATTACAGGTAAAGGTGTTTACGGGGACTTAAAATTTGAAAGTGGTGTACATAGAGTTCAACGTGTTCCCGAAACTGAAGCAAGCGGAAGAGTTCATACCTCTGCTGCATCAGTGGTAGTTTTACCTGAAGCGGAAGATGTTGAAGTGGATGTTGATCCTAATGACATTAGAGTTGATGTGTACAGAAGCGGTGGTGCAGGCGGACAAAATGTTAACAAAGTTGAAACAGCAATAAGACTTACTCACATTCCAACCGGAATTGTTGTTCAATGTCAGGATGAAAGATCACAACTAAAAAACCGTCAAAAAGCAATGAAAGTTTTAAAAGCAAGATTATATGATTTGAAACTCCAAGAACATAACAGCAATATTGCACAACAAAGAAAAACAATAGTTAAGAGCGGTGATAGAAGTGATAAAATACGTACATATAATTATCCCCAAAATAGAGTCACCGACCACAGAATCGGTTTAACACTATACAACCTTTCAGAAGTTATGGAAGGTGTAATAGATGAGCTGATAGAAAAAATAAAAATAGCCGACAGAACTGAGAAGTTGAAAGCGGTGTAAGCATTATTTTATTAAGATCATCTTCCTTACATCTATAAAATCTCCAGATGTTATCCGATATAGATACAGTCCACTATTATACTCATCAGCATGAAAAGTAAATGCATGATTCCCAGCAGCAAGTTTGCTATTTACTAATGTTGAGATTTTTCTTCCTAAAACATCAAATATCTCAAGGCTTACATGCTCGCTATTAGGTATTGTGAATGAAATTGTAGTGGAAGGGTTAAACGGATTCGGATAATTCTGATCTAAAGTGTAATTCAACAGACTTACCTCATTCTTAACATCAGTTAACATGTTAAGAATAGAGGAAGCAACATTAAATTGGTTCTTGGATTCGTTGACTCTAACACGATCTAAGGAAACAACAGAATTTTCGACAAATACTTTATTACTAAGAATAAATGTAAGTAAAGTATCACTACCAGGAATTGTATTTCCAAATAAAGCAAAACTGACTAGTCCATTATTATTTGAATATGTAGTTGAAAAATTTGAATACTTTTTTCCCCATCGTACTGAAATTAACTCAAACTTTTTATTATCGAATTCAATTTCACCCTCAACTGAAAAAGTATTCGATTGAGTTTCTAAATAAATCGGTAATTCAATCAATGCAGATTCGCCGTCAACGATGTCATCCATATAAAATTTACCTGTGAATGCAATATGATTACTGTCCGGAGTGTATGGTAATTTTTGAACTTTTCCAGTTAAGTAATCCAATATAATGTTTGCATCAAGACCGGACACGGTTGAATCGAGAGTAACATCAGCAGAAAGAAATTGAGTGTTGTTAAATTCAATTCCGCCAATTAAGTATTCTAATATATAGGAGGCGTCGAGAGCTCTTACTTGTCCGTCTAAATCGACATCACCATATGTAATCTCGTCTGAATAAACAGTTATAGAGCCGTTGATTGTCTCTACGTAACTAGAATTATTGTTCACTATTGCTTTAGTTACAATAAGTGGTACAATTTTATTTTCAAGTATCGGTTGTTCAACAGAATAGATCAAATTAAAAAATAAACCTGACCTCGTCTCACCAGAACTAATTTCAGTGGCTCCAGCAATTGAAATACCTTCTGAAGTACTATAAACAGAAATTCCCCAATCGCTTGTTAGGACATCACTATTTTCAGTTAATAAATAGTGGAAATTCACATCATCTTGGAATCCTTCTATGTCAATTTCAAAGGAATTTAGAGTTTTATTGTCGGGGATGGTAAAATAGACTGGAACTTCTATTTGATTTGGATTATCCATTAATACATTATCTATAGAAAGCAAAAAGTTTTTGGAATTGTCCCACCCATCAACAAGAGCTCTAATTTCCCTATCAGTTAAGACTCTGTTGTACAGTCTGAAATCATCGAGACGTCCATTCAAAAAATATGGAGGTCCGTAAGTCTGACTATCCAGCATTCCAAATACAGCAGGACCATCACTATAAACTAAAGATTCTGCATAACCACTTTGTTCAATATCAGCCTTAATTCCATTTATATAAAGTTGCATATTATAATTTATATCAATTGTGCCAGCAATATGCACCCATTGGTTTGGGGCATGTATATCGGCCATCACTGTTTTTCTTGCATTGGGGCCAATATTAAGTCCATTGCAATAAGAAAAGTCAATTATATTGTTTTGGTTTACCAATAACCTTAGCCCGTAATAAATTGTTTCGTTAAAATCATTACCCCAAATTACCGCTGGTAGGGAAGCATAATTTACCCATACTGCAATTGTTATCGGAGGATAAGGTTTTAATAAATTGCTACTGCCTAAGTTTATAAAATCGTTTTCTCCATTAAAAAATACAGCACTACCAAAATTACCAAAACGATCGTGAGTGGATTGAGTTCCTATTAAGTCTCCGTGTAAGTTATTCCCTGAAATGTCAATCGCATTCCCGTTCAACGGATAATGAGCTATTAGACCAGTATCGATTTCATTTTGACCTAGACATAATCTGCTTATAAGTACAAATAAAAAAAACAATATTATAATTTTCATAATTACCTCAGGTTCTTAATTTGTCACGCAAAATCAATAATAAGTATTTATTATAAACATTGCAACTAAATAGAAATCAAAATATTAAATTGGATATGAGGTGTCGGATGATTGTCAGTTCGAAAAATTCTAAATGTATATAAAAACATTAGACTGAAGTTAAAAAAATCACGGATAGAGCAGAGAAATTGAATACGACATGATAAGTTAAAGTTTAAATTGCTTGATATTATCCCTCCACCGTTTTGGATTTCGCCACTTATGCCAAGATTGCTTAATCCGAAGCAACTCAATCTCTTCATAGAAATTGAAGAAATATAACACAAATGGAAATCCAACTACAATTATGATTTTAATGGAGATTCTTAAAAAAAGTTTAAAATCATTCACAAATAAAAATACTCCCGATACAATTAGAGCAAATAGAAATAAAAGAAGTAACAGTTTCCATTTTTCAAAAGGAATAAAATAAACTCTTTGAGCAAAGAAATAAGATAAAAACGACATTAAAGAATAAGAAATAATCATCGATATCGCTGCCCCGAACACTCCGTAAATTGGTATTAGTAAAAAGTTAAGCCCAATATTTAAAAGAGCACTTGTTATAACTATTATTGCGTTATACTTGGTAATCTTCATTTGATGAAATGCTAAGGAGAATACATACTCCATTCCTTTTAATACAAAGGCAAAGCTTATAAAAGGAATTATCAAATAGGACGACAGATAACTTTCATCAGACGTAAACACTTCGACAATTTCTAATGAAAATATAGAAAGAGCTAAAGCGGAAAGAACAAGTAGTAAAGTAAAATACGTTTGGATTTTCGAAAAAAATCTTTTGGAATCGTTTTGTTCTGCATATTTAAAAGCTAATGGAAGAAAACCCAGTTGAAAAGAATGTATAATAAATACATTAATAAAACTGGCGACCTTATATCCAAGAGAGTAAATTCCAACATCCGAAAGCGTGCTGAGAATTTTTAGAATATATCTATCTCCCATTGATAAAAGCATCGCGAACAAAGAAGAAAAGACAAGCGGAAAGCTGTAACTTATCATATGCTTCAATGTAATCAAATCAAACTTTGTTGAAGAATTTCTAATCATGAATGGAAGAGTGACTAGCGTAAATAAAATTTGTCCAATTAATTGACCAAGTATAACACCTTCAACACCCATCTGAAGAAAAGCTATGAAATAAATATTGAGTATCAGAATTATTGTAAACTTTAAAGTGGTAACAACTACAAAAAAAGTGGATTTCTCTTGAACCCTGATTAAACTAAGTGGTAGTAAGTTTAAAATCCCGAATGCAATAGAAAAGAAAAGGATAGTGAAATAGTTACTATACCTATTGTGATCAAAGAATAACTCGGAAAAGAAATCAACAAATGGCAGTAAAAAAATTAAACTCAATAATGATATTATTACTGTGGAGAAAGAAATTGTAAAGACAATTGAACGTTTTCTATTTTCGTCTTTTTCAGCAGAACACCATCTTAGCATTGCAGTACTTAAATTCAAACCGAGCATTAAAATTAAAATCTGACTTGTAACCTCAAGCAGCGCAAGTATACCGTATTCGGATGTCGTGAGGTATTCAGTATATAAAGGAAGTAGTATTAATCCGACTAACTTTGAAGATAAATTTCCAAGACTGTAAATAATAGAATGTTTTATTGTCTTTTTTAATTTACTAAGCATTTCTTTTCTTCAATAAAACAAATTGTTGGTAAGGTATTCTGGGGGAGATAATTTCATTCAAGCTGTCAATTAAAAAGCCAAGTAGATTAAATTCATATGTAATTTCAAATGAATGAGAACATTCAGGACACATTGTTGATCTTCGCTTTTCAGGGGTCCATCGCATTGGTATCCAAGATTTCGGCGGAACTAAAGCATGTTTTAATTTTGCCAATAATTTGTTGTATTTCTTTGTTGGCTTCCCGTGAGTTGTTTGAAAAATAATTTCATATTCCGGAAACAACTTCTCAATTTTTTCCAAATTAAGATTCCGTAGGTGATAAATTTTATTAAACACAAAATTACAGTTTGGGCATTTCACAAAATTCTTTTGAACATTCTCGTCATTAGGAAAAGTTAAATAGATATACTTTTTCGAAATTCTTTTGAATTCATTAATAGTATTCCGAAAAATATCATCAGGAAGATGTTCAATCATTTCACTCGAAAAAACTTGATCAAATGAATGATTCTTTAGTGGTAGTTTTTCCGCAGAAGAACAAAACTTTTCTGTTTCAACAAATTTAAGTGCATTAAAACTTCTATCAGACGCAACTACCTTAAAATGCTCTCTTAATTTATTAGTAATTGCACCGTCACCGCAGCCAATATCACAAACATTTCTAACATCTGACGGAATACTATTAAATAAAATGTTTATCTTCTCTGTGAGCCGCACATCAAGTTTAGCTTTTTCCCAATTATAATTATCGTAATATTGTTGATTATCTAACTTCAAAATCAGTCTCAATTTTTTTATAGTGATTAATTAAAACTTCTGAGTAAACAGATAAATTATATTTTGTTAAAACCGCTGATTTTCCATTAGCACCCAACTGCTGTCTAAGTTCAGAATTTTTAAAAAGTTCTAATACTTTATTAGCGAAATCCTCTGTCGAGTTGTGTCGAAAAACAAGTCCACATTTTTCTGTTTCCGTTAGTAATTTCTGTGATAAGCTATCACTAACTATTATTGGCTTACCGAATAACATATACTGAAAAACTTTATTAGCGACCCCAATATCATGCTGATCATTCTTTTTGATGGGTGAAATACAAATATCGCTTATCTTTATCCACGATGGAAATTTTTCCATTTCTTGAAATCCGACATAGGTAACATGTTCTTTTATTTCTTCTGAATTGATTTGTTTATAAAAAATCTCTTTATCTGCGTTATCAATAGGTCCTATTAGCAAGAACCTAAATTTTGGAATTTGGCTTTTTAATATTGGGATGGAATTAAAAATTATATCTAGCCCCCTTCGTTCTGCAATCACTCCGAAATATAAAATTGTAAATGAATCAATTTTATAAGTTAAGTTTGCATCTAGCGGATAATTTAATAATTGCCCTGTGTCCGGGACATTTGGGTATACTAATATGTTATCAGCCGACAGGCTATACTTCGATAATAACTGCTTTTTATAATAATCACTTAATGCAACGATAGAATCTACACTTTCTAAAAGCTGCTTCTCCATAATTAACCATTTCTCAGGTCGAATTAAAAATCGCAAAAATGAATTTGCCCATTTATAGTTTGATATAGCTGCTGGAAAGTTTTCATGTAAATCTAAGACTAAATGTATATTGGCAGTAAATTTAGATTTTAAAGAGGGGACTGCCATATATAGATCATGAATATGTAATATTCTGATATTATAGTATTTTAAAAAATTATTTATTTTAAATCGCCAAATCCAAAAGTACAATGGGAAGCTATTGACTAGTGGTCTAAATCTATTTTTTATCAATTCTGGTATTTTAGCTGGAATTATTTGGATATTTTTATGTGGAATTTGCACTTTTTTAGTGCAGCAAAGAATCTTAATTGAAAATCCAGCATTTGCTAACGCAAAAGCTTCATTTCTTACTCGCATATCTTTATTAAAATCATTATCAACAATCATCCCAATAATGGTCATCTTAATTGCCTTTGTTTCGAAGTCTTTTTCTGAAAAGATTAAGAAAGATTATTAATAAAATGATTATATTTCCCACCCAAACAATACTCATACTCGAATAATAAGTTTCAGGTTCGAATGAGAATGTAATTTGATAATTCCCCACCGGGACTTTAACTCCGCGTAGAATATGGTTCGCTTTTTCGATTATTAATTCTTCATTGTTGCTTGTTACCGCATTCCAACCTTTGGGATAATAGACTTCAGATAATACTAAAAACTGTTCACTGTCAGTTTTGATATCTAAAGTAATTTTGTTCGGAGTATATTCAACGACATCAACGCTTCCTTTGCCTGAAAAATTTTGTGTTTCAAGAGAAGGATTTACCAATAATGCCAAGCTGTCCGGGTTGAATTCAAAATCATTCATAAACAATACAAGATTTTCAGAGGAATCAAATGATTTAATTTCTTTTACAAACCATGCTTTTGGCTGAACAATCATGTTTTCATATAAAATTTCATTTCGATCCTGTGCTTCGGTTATTTTTTTTAAGAATGGGTAGTTTAACGGATTGGGAGAAATAATATACTTTCCGTTTAACATATTAATTACATTCCAATTCAGGCGATCTTGTGTAGGAAATTTGAACAAGTTATGATCTATAATATCTTGAATAACCTGAAGCTTAATAGCTGAATAACCATTTATAGTGGGATAGAAATACGCATAATAATTGCTTTGAAAATCATTACTGATAACCAACGCTCGCATGTTGTCTGATCTATCCTTAAGAGCATTTGTAATTTGTGTTTGTCTAAATGCAGTTGCTTCTATTTGAGCTTCTTCAATCAGATTAGCATGAGATACTTGTCGTGTAGTAATAGAAAAAATTTCAAAAGAAACTAAAACTAAAATTGCAGCAACAGTTACAACTTTATTAAGTTTATTAAAAACATATCCCAGGACTACTAAAGCAGTGAGTCCAACTAAAATTAACACACGAATCGTATCGGTAGTAAGAAACTCCATTCTAATTTGCTTAATTATATCTAATGTTTGCTGATTGTATCTTCCGAGTTCATTTGCAGAAATATAAGCGTAAGAACCCTTGCTCATTAAAACATATAACAAGAATAAAATTCCACCACCGAAGATTGTAAATAAAATTTTGTAATCTTTCTTTTCGATTCCACTAAACAAAGCTTTTAATCCAAACGCACCTAAAATAAATGTTGCAATAAAGGTTATATGCGCAAACATAACCGGTACACGAAACTTTGAAAAGAACGGCATGTACTCGTAAAATAAATTATATAACAAAGGAAAATGTCTTCCTAAAGCAAGAAGAACGGAGAATACTAAAAAAACACCTAATGCGATTACAAAAGGATTCTTTCTGTAATAAACAATACCAAACATTGCGAAAAGAAAAAGTATCATTCCCATCGCATCGTAACTTTCTGTGAAAGGCATTTCACCCCAGTAACCGGGGACTTGCTGACCTTTAAGTTGAGGTAGTTGGTCACCGTCATAAACTTCTGATGAAGCTCCGCCGGTATATCGTGGAATAAAGAAGTCAATAATTTCTCTCGGTGCTAATGACCATCGCGTAGCATATTCAAAACTAACTCCACCTGTTCTTGCTGCACTTTCAGCTTCTTCACCAAGTTGAACTGGATTACCACCACGAGTTGAGTAATCTGCATACTCATAAGTTGCAAGCATTGGTTGAGCGGCAGTCATTATTGTAAGTACAACAGCAACAGCAAACTTCAAAGTTAATTCGGCAAACTCTTTGAATTTTTTTTCAAGTAATATTTTTATGAAATAATAAACGTATAAAAACAAAAGCATCAATATTGCATAAAACACAATTTGAAAATGGTGTGTCCTAACTAGCCAAGAAAAGGCTAATGCAAAAAGACCTGCACTAAACCAATTTTTCTTCTCAAGAAAATAGTCGAATGTAAACAACAACCAAGGCAGAACCATTATTGCACGAATTTTAGAAAAGTGTCCAGCGTTTAACATTGCCTGCCAATCCGGAAGAGCAATAAATGCAGTTGCAATCATTGCGGCGATATACCATGGAATTTTTTTCTGATGCAGATATAGATACAAACCTAAACCACCAAGTAAAAAATACCAGAAGAAGTGATAAAAAATATTTCCGAGAAAATTTATAAGCGAATCGATGTGTAATGTTGTTGGTGATTTTCTGTTATACATAGGCATACCACTGAATAAAGATGGATTCCATAAAGCGGTTTCGCCGGTTTGTTCCTCATATTGTAAAACAAGATTTGTATTTCCTTTTGACCCCACTATGTCTGATCCAACCGGAATTTTGCCATCCAATATTTGAGGTGACATGAAGGTGAATATTGGTACTAAAAGCAAAGCTACCAGAATTAAATATTTCTGATAAGTTTTTAAGTTATCCAAAATATCTTTAGTCACTTTTAAATTTTCTTTGTTACTTTTCTTTTTAGTCATATTTCCTTCTCAAACTTTCTTTTTTAATAATGTCTCGCATCCAAATGCCAATATTTCTCTAAATAAAGGAATGTTTGGAATATTAATTGGATTAACTCCAAATCTTGTTTTGTAAATCGGTCTGAATAAAAACAGATTTTTTTTAATGACCTCAAATGAATACTTATTATAAAACCTTTCAAATTTATTAATACTTAACCCGATTTTATAATTAATAATAACATGATTAATCAATTTGTCGCTTTGATTGGAAATCTTTCCTAAAAATCGAATTAAAAAGTTAGGTAAAATTTGAATATAGGGAAGATATTTAAAAAATGATTTCCCATTTTGCTGATGACCTGCGAAACCCGAAAAACGCGGTGGAAAAGTTATAAATAAAAATCCATTATCATTTAATAAGTTATACAGATTTTTAAATGCGGCATCTCTGTTCGGAATATGTTCTATAACATCCCGCATGACAATCACGTCAAACTTTGTACCTAGGTTTTCTGAAACATTTGGATCGGTAATATCAGCTTGTATTATATCCAATTCTGGTGCTTTAGATTTGGCGGTATCAACTCTGATCTGCTCCAACTCCAATCCTTTTACTTTAATTCCTCTATCGTGAAGCACTTTTACAAATCCCCCTTCAGCGCATCCTACTTCAAGTACATTGCATGAATCAAAATTATCAATGTGCTTTTTAAAGTATGGGATTAAATACCAATTTGTAAATTCGATCTGTTCAAAAAAATGTTTTTCTGCCATAAGAAAACTAAACTCTACCGATTTTTTTTAATGCACTAAATTTTATCCGGTACATTTTTAGCGCATTCATCAATGTATCTTGTTCTGTAAATTTTTTAGCAAATGCGTTAAAGATTTCTTTTCCGCTTAACTTATATAGCATTTCTAACTGATTAATATGTAATCTCTGATACCCAATCGTTGCCGGGTCAATTTCGGGATACCAATCTGCATTGCATAAATTATATTTCGACCAAAAGCCTAAATCAAATTCTGGCAAAATATTTTCTAATGTTTTTATTCCTTCGCTAAATAATTTTTTTGCTGTTTCGTTTTCGGGAGAAACTCTAACAAAATCATAAACTCCGCAAAGTGCAAATATCATCCCGTTTAATACTAGGGTTGGAACCGAAGAAGTATATTCTTCATAAAATGGTCCATGTTTTGTAAATGAAGTAACGCCGCCATCCGGAACCGAAAGCCCAAAACTTACTAACCCTTTTTCTGCGGAGTCGAGATAATTTTTGTTTTTTGTTAATTGATAGCCGCGAAGTAAAATTGATATTGCTCGGCTTTGTGAAAAAGCAGATTGCCACGGACCCGGATTTTTATACTGAGGAAGAGAGACATGTGTAAGCCATCGAACACCAAGTTTTTCTGAATAATCATAATTGTTTGTATCGGCAAACCAATCAACAAATTTCAGAAATCTGATTTTATCGGTTTCACTTCTTGTTTTTAAATAAGTGTGATAAACAGAAAGTCCCATTTGACCGATTGAAATTGGAAAATAAACATATTCTTTCTCTTCAACATCAACGTATGTTTTATTTATCGGAATTCCATTTTCATCAAAGCGTTTAATTAATTTTTGCTTTTTACCTGAGGCTACGGATTTTTCTTCGAATAAAAAATAATATTCACCCAACTCAGGGCCATGAAGATCATCTGTAATTTTGTAATGACGTTTTGGAGACCGCAAATCGGTTAAAAACTTATCCAGCATAAATATTTTTTTTCTTATGTTCATAAAATCGAATCAAAAATTGAACTTAATTTTTTTGTCAAATTCTTACGAGTATATTGTTCTGAATTGATCTCAGGGGTATGACTAAATCCCGCCTCCCACTGACTATATTTTTCAAGCACAATTTTAGAAGTATCTTCATCAAAATCGAAAGTTATACCGCAATTTAATTCAGAAATGATTTTTGCAGCATCTCCATTTTTTGGTCCAATACATAGAATAAAATTGTTGCTTCCAATATATTCAAACAGTTTTCCGGTTAATATTCCTTCGTTATTTTGAGTATTGGGAATTGATAAAAGAAGCATATCAGCGTTGATAATACATTTAATTAATTCATTGTGCGGTTTGTATGAATAAAATTTGACCAACTTGTTCAAGTTAAACTCATTGACTAGATTCACAGCATCGGGATGCACCGTCCCAATAAAATGTAATTCTAGATTTAAAATCGCATTGTTGCTATTTAATTCACTTAGCGATCTTAAAAATTTATTAGGAATCTGACTTTTTCTTAAACTTCCGGTGTATACAATTGTGAATTTTTCGGATTTTGATTTAACGATATTAGCGAAATCATACTCATCGTATCCATTGGGAATTACATGGTAACTATTATGGTTTTTTTTATCTAATAATTCTGCTATTGAGTCACTTACAGTGATAACTGCATTCGAACTTTGTAAAACTTTTCTTTCAAGTTTGCTATCCTTCTTAATAGCATACCTTGTGCGAGGCAACTCTTTTTGCCAGAAGCCATCAGTCCAAGGATCACGAAAATCAGCAACCCATTTTAAACCAGTTTGTTTTGCTAATTTCATAGCACCGATTTGTAATGAATGTGGTGGAGATGAACTAAAAATTAAATCTGGTTTTTCTTTCTCTATAATATTTTTACCTTCTTTAACAATTGTAGGTATCCACCCAACTCTTGCATCCGGAATAAATACATTGGCTCTTATCCATTTTGAAAGTTTCTGTAAAGCACTTTCATTTTCACTTTTATTTAAAACATGTGTAGGAATATTTCCTTTTTGTCCGGTAATACCTTTGTATAAATTAAACGGTTCAAATGATTTTGTTTTATAGACTTTTATTCCAGGGGGAATATCATCAAGCAAGCTTTCATCAATCGCCGGGTATTCACCGTTTTCTACAGTTAAGATAATTGGCTGCCAGCTAAAATCAGGTAAGTACTTTGCGAATTTCAAAACTCGCTGTACTCCCGGTCCACCCGCAGGCGGCCAATAATATGTTATGATCAATACTTTTTTCAAGGGTAGTTTATAATGTAAAATTTATAATGAAAAAAATATATTCTCCATTATCAATTATACATTATTGATAATATTTTTTTACGAATCCGGTAAACTCGTTTTTTTTTAAAATTACTCTTCTAACAAATGCAATTAAAAATCCCAATCCATAACCAAATATTTGAGTCGGTACAATAACTGGAATATAGAAGAGAGTTCTATAATCTTTGTACTTAACAATTCCATGAATACCCATAGAAAGTAAAATCATTAATCCGAATAAAACAAACCAAATGAAAACTTTTGGAAATATTAGAGTCAGAATTATAACCGTTAATGAAAGTAAAGTTCCGATTGAGGGGAAAAAATGAACCGGCTCAAGCATTCCTTTATCTATCTTATAAAGATTAATTCTTGCCACGCCCCAATTAAATACTTGCCGGAAAAATTTTTTTATGGACATTCTTCTTTTATGATAAACTACAGCGTTATCAACTTTAATTACCGATTCACCGGTTGAAAGAATTCTATGACTGAATTCGATATCCTGTCCATGTCTTAGTTTTCCCATTCCACCGATTTTTTCATAAACATCTTTTCTTACACCCATATTAAAACTGCGCGGATAATATTTTGAAATTCCTTTTTTCGAATGACCTCGAATTCCACCGGTTGTTATGAAAGAAGTCATCGAATAATCAATTGCTTTTTGAACAGGAGAGAAGGTTGGTAAAACTTTGTCGGGACCACCAAATCCTGCCGGTTTTAATTTCTTTTCCTCTAACGCTATTTTATATGCCGTAAGCCAATTTTCATCAGCAATGCAATCGCTATCAATAAAGAGCAAATATTCACCATTAGCTTCTTTCATTCCTAAGTTACGAGCTTCGCCCGGACCTTTATGGTCCTGCTTTAAGAATCTCAAATTTATTGATGAGTTATCGATTACATTGTTAACTACTTTATCAGTATTATCTGTTGAACCATCATCAACAATGATCACTTCAAATAATGAATCATCTAATGTTTGGTTAACTAATGAATTTAGAAGTTCATTAATTTCATTGGATCGATTATAAGTAGGAACTATTACCGAAAAAATATATTGGTAGGAAGACATTATTAAGATTTATCTTTTTTCTTTGATGTTGTAATCTTCCTGACGTGGAGTATTATGGACTATTATTTCACCAAGTAAACCAACAGCAAAAAATTGAACACCAACAATGATGAGTAAAATTCCTAAAAATAATAGGGGACGATTTCCAATTCCTTTTCCCAAGAATAATTTTTCATATGTCAACCAGAGATTGACAATTATACCAAATAAAAATGCAGTCGCCCCAAAAAATCCAAACAAATGTAATGGTCTACTTATATAACGAGAATTAAATACTACAGTAAGTAAATCAACAAACCCTTTGAAGAATCTAGATATTCCGAATTTAGTTTTGCCATATCTTCTTGGATGATGCCTTACCGGAATCTCTGTTACGGTAAATCCTTTATTATTTGCGAGCACAGGAATATATCTGTGAAGCTCACCATACACATTTATATTTTTTATAACTTCTTTTCTGTAGGCTTTTAATCCACAATTAAAATCGTGGATATTAATTCCAGTCATTACTTTTGTTGTATAATTAAAAAACTTAGATGAATGTTTTTTAATAAATGGATCGAAGCGGACTTTTTTCCAGCCGGAAACCATATCGAAACCTTCATCAAGCTTCTTTAATAAATTTGGAATTTCAGCTGGATCATCTTGAAGATCGGCATCCATTGTAATTACAGCATCGCCGCTTGCTTTTTGGAAACCAACATTTAAAGCAGCAGATTTTCCGTAATTTTTTCTAAAAGAGATGTATCTAATCTTGTTGTCTTTTCGATTAAGTTCTCTCAATTTTTCGAGTGAGCTATCTGTACTTCCGTCATCAATAAAGATCAATTCATAATCAATATTATTTGCCTTAACCACTTTTATTATTTCAAAATACAGCGGACCTAAAGATTCTTCTTCATTAAAAAGCGGAACGACTATAGAAACTTTATTAAAAGAAAATGGATTACCTTCCTTCTTTTCTTTTGGCGGATTCTTTTTATTGCCGTAATATTTCTTTTTGTTATAAAACTTTTTCCGTTTTGGAGCTTCGTTTTCCATGCTATAAGTATCGAAATTGTTGTAATTTACGGCTAAAATTAAACTAATAAATCTCTAAAAGCAATTTGTGTAAAAATGGTGTTACTTTAACTTATGGGTAAAATAATTTTTTGGGGTCTGATAAGGGTTGCAGTTTTAATTCCCGTACTATGGATAGCAACTGATTACATTGATTATAGATATTGGTGGATAATTACCGCAATGTCAATTTATGGTGTGGTTTTTCATCCGGCTGTTATTCAGCTAAAGATTTTTCGTGAAGAAAATAAAATTGTTTTGGAAGATACAATTTGCTCGCAATGTAAGCATTTTGATGCGTCTGCAGTTCTTTGCTTAAAATATGATGAGCATCCAACGGAGGATTATATTCCATGTGATGGAGTCGATTGGGAACCTATTTAAGTTATTAAGAAAAATAATTTAGACTAAGCGTAACGTTCCCAAGAATAAATATTAATTGATAGAGAAGGGGAGAAAAAGTGAAAGGGAGAAAAACTTTTGAATAAAAACACACTTATTTAATCAACGCTCTTCCCATTAATCAATCGAAGAAGTTTTTGCTAATCTTGAATAAAAATCTGTAAGTGCTTCAATAAAACGTGGCCCCGGTCTAAAGTACAAATCACGATCAACAAAAAATACTCTATTATTTTTTATTGCCGATAGAGAAGCCCATTCCGGATAAGTGTCTGTCAAAGTTTTTATCGATTCTTTTCCCGATGATGGGTAAACAATAATATCGGGATCTCTTTCGATTACAGTTTCTCTGCTAAATATCGGATAGTTTAACTGTGCTTCTTCAGAAAAATTCTTCATGTTGCAAGTTTCAATATAAGTATTGATAAAAGTATTTTTCCCGGCAATCATAATCGGATTTAACTCGACAAGGATCATAACAGTTTTTCTAGTAAAATTTTTAGAATCACTTTTTATTTGTGCTAAAGTTGAATCCCATTCTTGAATTTTAATTTTTGCCAATTGCCGTTTACCGAAAACCTTACCTAGATCTTTGAATGTTTTCTTAATTCCCTCGTAGTCTCGCGGGTTTGAAACAAACACTTTGAAACCGAGATTCAGGAGTTTTTCATAAACATGTTTTTGATTTCCTTCAACCGTTAGAAAAATAACATCAGGTTGAAGTTCAATAATTTTTTCATAATTAATTGTCAGAATATCTCCAACCTTAGAGACACTCTTAGCATCTTCGGGGAAGTAACAATATTTGGTATTGCCAACTAATTTATCGCCGACATTTAATTGATAAATCATTTCCGTGATATTGGGAGCTAGCGAAATTACTCTGGTTGGAATTGAATCAAAATAAATTGATCGATCAAGATCATCATCTATAGAAAAACTTTGAGAAAATAGAAAGATGGGAAATAATAAAACGAACAATAAAGTCTGAAGAAGATTTATCATGTAATCCATTTGAAATAATAAAAATAAGTTTACTTAAAATTTTTGTAAGTATAAACCGAAGGAATTATATTTGCAGTGCACCGTTAGCTCAGTTGGTAGAGCATCTGACTCTTAATCAGCAGGTCGCCGGTTCGAATCCGGCACGGTGCACAGAAAACCTCAATTTTAGCTCAAAATTGAGGTTTTTTAATTCGTGCTTTTCTCATATCTGATAAAAATTAGCCAATTTCGACCAATGAAAGCTCCAAATGTACTTCAAATGTACTTCAGTTTAATACTTCAGAGTCTTATTTGGAGCGGTAATTAAAGCTATTTTCTGTATCGATATTCAACAGCGATGAATTATTTATCATTTCGATTATCTAATAATTATCATAGTTAATACAAATACCGATATAATTAGATCATCGCAGGAACCTTGATTCTTTTGTTTTGATAGATATAAAAAATATTAATAATGATAAATATATTTTACAAAATATGTTATATTTGTAAGAAATAATTTACATTAAATATAAGAATCAAATGATATCGCCAAAAACAAAAAAAATATTAATCCAATTGGGAGAAAACATTAAATTGGCTCGGTTAAGGAGAAAATTAAGTGCTGAGCAAATAGCTGAACGTGCGGGAATTAGCAGACCAACGTTATTAGCTATTGAGAAGGGTTCACCTTCAGTAAGCATAGGATCTTATGTTGATGTTCTTTTTGTATTAGGATTAGCGGATGACTTATTAAATATAGCAAGTGATGATGAGCTAGGTAGAAAATTGCAAGACGCAAAATTATTGATTAAAGAAAGAGCTCCGAGGAAATTATTATGAAGAAGGATAGAAAAGAGATATTAGTTTATGCTGATTGGCAATCGATCATAGGCGCTAGACTTATGGGAGTTTTATATTCAGAAGTAATAAGAGGAAAAGAGATTTTCTCTTTCCAATATTCTGATGAATGGTTAAACGCTGACTTTGCACAAGTATTAGATCCGGACTTAAGATTGTATCAAGGGAAACAATATTTGAATGAAGGTAAGGATAATTTCGGTATTTTTCTTGACTCATCACCTGATCGATGGGGGAGACTGCTTATGCGAAGGAGAGAAGCAGTACTAGCTAGAATTGAGAAGCGTACTCAAAACATTTTATATGAATCCGATTATTTATTAGGAGTATTTGATGAACATCGATCTGGTGCCATTAGATTTAAGACAAATGCCGATGGTGCGTTTTTAAATGACAATAAAGATTTAGCAACTCCACCGTTTACAACTATTAAGAAACTTGAACAAGCAAGTTTGAGAATAGAGCAAGACGAATTAATAAATGATCCGGAATATATAAAATGGCTGAATTTATTAATCGCCCAGGGATCATCATTGGGAGGGGCAAGACCCAAAGCAAGTGTTATAGATGAGAAAGGAAATCTCTGGATTGCCAAATTCCCAAGTATTAATGATGAAAAAAATATTGGCGCTTGGGAAATGGTCGTTCATGATCTTGCCATAAAATCTGGGATTGATGTAGCTCAAGCTATGACAAAAAAGTACTCAAGCAAACATCATACTTTTTTAACAAAACGATTTGATAGAAATAAAAAACGGAGAATTCATTTTGCTTCAGCAATGACTCTTCTTGGCTATAAAGATGGTTCTGATTATTCGCAAGGAGTTAGCTATTTAGAGTTAGCAGAATTCATTGCTGTAAATGGAGCAAGGGTGAATGAGGATTTAGAAGAACTATGGAAAAGGATAGTATTTAATATCTGTGTCTCAAATACTGATGATTATTTACGAAATCATGGATTTATTTTGACAGATAAAGGATGGATTCTTTCACCGGCATATGATGTCAATCCAAATGAGAAGGGTACCGAATTGAATTTAAATATATCAGAAAATGATAACTCCTTAGAACTTGACTTAGCTATGGAAGTGATTGAGTACTTTCGTCTCAGCGAAAAGAAGGCTTTAAAAATAATATCTCTTATAAAGAAAACGGTTGCAAATTGGAAGGAAGTGGCCAATAAGTATCAAATATCAAAGACAGAACAAGAAGATATGCAAACAGCTTTTATTGCAAAATAATGTTGCTAATGAAATTTTACGAGTCTGCAAAGTAGTTTGTGTAGATGAGATTTTGTTTAAGTAAAATCATAAAATCTACCCTTAAAATTGATTGAAAAATTTGAAAGCACAATAGCCCAATTACGAATCGGCATTGTCCATTTTTTGATAAATCTCTGTAAGCTAAGTATAACATTTTTTTAAGTGCATCGTCGTTTGGAAAAATAGATCTGGATTTGGTTACTTTCCTAAATTGATGATGCAATGCTTCTACTGCATTCGTGGTATAAATAACAGGTCTGATTTCTTCGAAGAAGCAGAACAAATTGCATAACAGTTAGCCTATGGCTTAGCAAAAAAGAATTATAAATTATAATATAAGAGTACTACTATGGAAATTGCGGAATTAAAAAATAAGATTTTGTGATGTTTAAGAAAAAGTGAAAAAACACATTATGAATTACTAGAACAACATTTTCATAAACATCTTATGCATTTTAGCAGCAACTGACAAACGGCGGTTTCATTAATCATAGTACTTTAAGGAATTCTCCATTATTTCTTGTAGGGAAAGAAAGAGTATTGTATATTTGTATATACAAATAGCAAGTTTGATTATCCCTTAATGATTGACTTATATGTTCTATTTTTAGGCAGAAACAGAAAAAATGAAAATAAGATGAACTGAACTAATTTTTAAGAGTGACTCAATTTCTTTATAACTAAACAAGTAATTTAATATAGC
Organism: Melioribacteraceae bacterium; assembly: GCA_030584085.1. Taxonomy (NCBI): domain Bacteria; kingdom Pseudomonadati; phylum Ignavibacteriota; class Ignavibacteria; order Ignavibacteriales; family Melioribacteraceae; species Melioribacteraceae bacterium. Next base: position 3,482,057 of record CP129490.1, on the reverse strand, counting down.
AACAAAATATTTTTAATAAGTGATAATTGACCGGAGAATATATGAAAGGAACGACATTTTCTGATTTACAAAACAAAGTCTGTGTTATTACCGGAGGTGGCGGAACTATTGGCAATTCACTTGCAATGGGTTTAGCAAAAGTTGGTATGAAAGTCGCCATTTTAGATATTTCAAAAAATAATGCAGATGAATTAGCTGAGAAATTGCAAAAAGAACTAAACTGCAATGCAATCGGTATTGAAGCTAATGTTTTGGAAAAAAGTTCTTTAATTGCCGCACAAAAATTAATCAATGAAAAATTAGGAGCCGTGGATTTTTTAATAAACGGTGCCGGAGGTAATTCGCCGGCTGCTACTACCAAGACGGAATTCATTACCGATGATGTGGAGTCTTTGGATGATACTTTTTTCGGGCTAGATCTGAAGAGCATAACAAAGGTCTTTGACTTGAATTTTATGGGTACTTTAGTACCGACTATGGTTTTTGGAAAAGAAATGATTCAGCGAAAGTCAGGTACAATATTAAATATATCTTCAATGAATTCATTTAGACCATTGACGAAAATCCCTGCATACTCTGCGGCAAAATCCTCAATCAATAATTTAACGGAATGGCTGGCTGTGCATTTTGCTAAAATGAATGTAAGAGTAAACGCAATTGCCCCGGGATTTTTCATTACAGCTCAAAATAAATTTTTACTTATTGATGAAAATACCAATGAGTTAACCAATAGAGGAAACAAAATTATTGCTGCAACTCCTATGGGTAAGTTCGGAGAACCCGATGATTTAATAGGTGCTACATTGTTCCTTTTGTCTAATGCCTCCGAATTTATAACGGGTGTTGTATTACCGGTGGATGGTGGTTTTAATGCGTACAGCGGTGTGTAGTTTAACGGTTTTATCTACTATTATTAGCAGTTCAAAAATCTCGTAGATTGCTTTTCAAAAGAAAATATTGAGGAACAATATGTCATTAGAGTTAAAGAAAGATTGCAAATATGCATTGCTTGTACCAACAAGTATCGGAGTACGAATTACACCTGTAAACGGGCAGCCTGTTCATAGCAGCGATATGTTTATGATGCAGGTAACAAGTGCCGAAACTAATGTGGCAAGTATTGCTTCATATTTGGGATTACCGGTAAAAGTATTAACTTCTTTTGTAAAGGACAGCCCCATTTCGGAAAAGATTAAAAGTAATTTGAAAAGCCGGCATATGGATTTTGAAGGACCGGAAGTTGAACAGGGTAACCCATGGGGCTATCGTCATCAATTAAATATTGCCGATAGCGGCTACGGTCTGCGTGGACCTAGAGTTCATAACGATAGAGCCGGTGAGGTTGGAAGAAAACTCAACGTAAAGGACTTCGACTTAGATAGAATTTTTGGAAAAGAAGGAGTTCAAATAATTCATTTATCCGGACTAATTGCAGCACTCTCAGAAGATACAAGCATATTTTGTTTAGAACTTGCACGTTCTGCAAAAAAACACGGAACAAAAATTTCATTCGATCTAAATTACCGGGCTTCATTTTGGAAGGGAAGAGAAAAAGAATTAAGAGATGCTTTCACCGAGATAGCTTCGGTGTCGGACATTTTAGTCGGTAATGAAGAAGACTTCCAGCTTTGTTTGGGAATTGAGGGACCAGAAGCTGGCGGAAAAGAAGTAAACAAGATCGACAGCTTCAAGGATATGATCACAAGGGTAAAGAAAGAATTTCCAAACACATCCGTTTTTGCTACAACTCTTCGTCAAGTAATTCATACAAATCAGCATCTTTGGGGTGCAATAATGCTTAATAAGAATGATTGGTTTATTGCAGAGCCTAGAGAAATCTACGTTTTGGATAGAATCGGTGGCGGTGATGGATTTGTCGGTGGTATGTTGTACGGTATTCTAAAAAGCTGGAATCCGGAAAAATGGATGCAGTTTGGTTGGGCAAGCGGTGCTTTAGCAACAACGTTTTTAACAGATTACGCGCAGCCCGCAGATGAAGAAATGATCTGGAGTATTTGGCACGGAAACGCGCGAGTGAAGCGATAAAGCTTAACTGACTTTTCATTTATGAAGAAAATATTTTTTGGGTTTTAAATTATGTTATACTTTGCAGAAGGATCTGAAAATAAAGTATTCACTCAAGAAGAAATTAAAGCTGCACTGTTTACAACTTATGAAAAATTAGGTGGTAAAAATAAAGTGCTCGCTATTCCTCCCGATATTACACGATTCCATTCCAAGGCCGGTGAGTTAACCACTATAACTTATGATTATTATAAAGATAAATTAACTGACATTCTTCCTGCGCTTGGAACTCATTCTCCGATGACAGAAAAAGAAATAGATCATATGTACAAAGGTGTTCCCAAAAATTTATTCAGAGTTCATAAATGGCGGGAAGATTTAGCTACTCTCGGAATTGTTCCTTCCGAGTTTATTGAAAAAGTTTCTGAAGGAAAATTAAATTATGAATGGCCCGCACAAGTTAACAAACTGCTTGTTGAAGGCGGACACGATTTAATTCTTTCCATTGGACAAGTTGTCCCGCACGAAGTTGTGGGAATGGCTAATTATAATAAAAATGTGTTTGTAGGTACAGGCGGACAAGAAGGTATTAACAAAAGTCATTTCCTCGGCGCAGTTTACGGAATGGAACGAATGATGGGAAGAGCTGATACGCCTGTTCGCAAAGTTCTTAATTATGCTTCCGATAATTTTGCACTAGATTTACCCATCGTTTACGTGCTTACAGTTGTCGGTAAAGATGAAAACGACAAACTCGTTTTGAGAGGATTATATGTTGGCGACGATTACGAATGTTTTAAACTCGCCGCAGAGTTATCTCTAAAAGTAAACTTCATAATGCTGGAAAAGCCGTTGAAAAAGACTATAGTTTATCTAGAACCTGAAGAATTCAAATCAACTTGGTTAGGTAATAAAGGTGTTTATCGAACTCGAATGGCAATTGATGATGATGGAGAACTGATTATTCTTGCACCGGGACTAAAAGAATTTGGTGAAGACAAACAGATAGATAAATTAATTCGTAAATATGGATATCTAACCACTCCGGAAATATTAAAATTTGTCGATGAAAATGATGACTTAAAAAACAACTTAAGCGCCGCTGCACATTTAATTCACGGTTCATCTGAAAATAGATTTAAAATAACTTACTGCCCTGGTTATATTACCAAAGAAGAAATAGAAAGTGTTAATTATAATTATGCGGATTTATCAATAATGTTGAAAAAATACAATCCGGATAAACTAAAAGATGGTTTGAATAATGTTGATGGAGAAGAAGTGTACTACATTTCAAATCCGGCATTAGGGTTATGGTCATATAAAGATAGATTTACAGAATAAATTTAGGAGAACAAAAAATGAGTAAAGCTGATATTGGATTAATTGGTTTAGCTGTAATGGGAGAGAACTTAGTGCTGAATATGGAAAGTCATGGTTACACAGTTGCAGTTTATAATCGTACGATACAAAAAGTTGATGACTTTGTTAATGGAAGAGGAAAAGGAAAGAATATAATTGGTACGCATACTGTTGAAGAGTTAATTCAAAATTTAAAATCGCCTCGTAAAGTTATGATCATGGTCAAAGCCGGCAGCCCGGTTGATAAAGTGATCGATCAATTAGTTCCGTTACTCGATAAAGGTGATATAATAATTGACGGTGGCAACTCACACTTCCCGGATTCAATTAGAAGAACAAAAGAATTGGAAGAAAAAGGATTGTTGTTTATCGGTACAGGTGTTTCCGGCGGTGAAGAAGGCGCACTTAAAGGTCCGTCAATCATGCCCGGTGGTTCGAAAGATGCTTGGCCACATGTGAAGTCAATCTTTCAAGATATAGCAGCAAAAGTTGAAGACGGTTCACCTTGTTGTGATTGGGTTGGTGAAGGGGGTGCCGGTCATTTTGTTAAAATGGTTCACAACGGAATTGAATATGGTGATATGCAGTTGATTTGCGAAGTATATCAAATTATGAAAGACTTGCTCGGTATGAGTTACGATGATATGCATGATGTATTTAAAGAATGGAACGAAGGCGAACTCGATAGTTATTTAATTGAAATAACTCGAGATATTCTTGCTTATAAAGATGAAGACGGTGAACCGCTTGTTGAAAAAATTCTTGATACTGCCGGGCAAAAAGGAACCGGTAAATGGACTGCCGTTGCATCACTCGATCAAGGTGTTCCTTTAACTTTAATCGGTGAAGCAGTTTATGCCCGTACTCTTTCAGCAATGAAGGATGATAGAGTTGAAGCATCAAAAATTTTAAAGGGTCCAATCCCGAAATTTGAAGGCGATAAAAAACAATTCATAGAAGATTTACGTAAAGCTTTATATGCCTCCAAAATTATCTCGTATGCTCAGGGTTATATATTGATGAGATACGCAGCTGAAGAATACGGATGGAACTTGAATTACGGCGGTATAGCTTTGATGTGGCGCGGAGGTTGTATCATTCGTTCTATCTTTTTGGGAAAGATAAAAGAAGCATTCGATAAGAATCCGAAGTTAACTAATTTATTACTGGATGATTTTTTCAAAAAAACAATCGAATCATCTCAGGATTCTTGGAGAAGAGTTATTGCATCTGCTGCTACAAACGGAATTTGGATCCCGGCAATGTCAACTGCATTAAATTACTTTGACGGTTACAGGAGCGAAAGACTTCCTGCAAACTTACTCCAAGCGCAAAGAGATTATTTTGGTGCTCATACTTACGAAAGAATTGATAAACCAAGAGGCGAATTCTTCCATACAAATTGGACGGGAAGAGGCGGTAAAACAGCTTCTTCCACTTACAATGCATAATTGAGAAATTATTTCTTATGTTGGGTTATCTACAGGTCGAAGTTTTTTCACTTTAAAGTAAGGGAAATAATTTTTCCTCAAGAATTATTTTTATTAAAGGTTGATTTACACTTTAAAAGGATGTGAAAGTATTATAATGCAGTAGAAATTAGTAAATTCATAATTGAAAAATAAAATAGAGTATCACTATGAAAAAGTATCTCTATCTATCTTTAACACCCGAAGCTTTAATTGCCTCGATGCTGCCGCCGAATGAATTTGGTACTTACTTCGCGGTTGGTACAAAAAAACGAACAAGGGGTCAAGCAATATTCTTCGAAGTTGATCCTCAAAAACTAAACTCACACTTTCCATTAGATCTTATCGAAACACGATGTGTTCCTCAAGAGAACGGTAAACCAAAACGATCCGTTTACTTAGGTATTTATAGAGTTCTTGAACACATTCCTTTAGAAGCGCTTAAAAACTTATACTTAGTTACGGATGACGGACGTGTCTTAGAGCTTGAACAAGGGAAGTATGAAGAAAGAACAAACGATAAACTTCACCTTTACCAGCAGCTCAGTCCGGTCTCACCATTGATTGCAAGTATCGCAAGTCCTACTAATTTTATTGAAATATTAACAGACAAGAAAAAACCAATCTGGGTTCCTAAAATAGTTTTTGTTGAACTCGAATTAGGTGAACTTGCAAACAATCCGGAAACCGGATCGACCGATGATTTGCCTTATCCGAATATACATCATTTACGCGATTGTCTTATCAGCTTAAGTAATAAGCCTGATAAACCATCAAAAACAATTATAAGAACATTCAAAGGTGAGTTGTTTTACAGAATGTGTAAGAATGGAATCTTTGTTGGTGAAGCAAATTCATTCTTATTTTATCCGTTTCCTTCAAGAGAGGAATTAAAAGACAAATATCATGTGTGGTGGAGATCGGCTACTGATATAGGTTTTAGTTGATATAATTATTGAGGTAATAAAATGATTCCGAACAATTTATTCTGGCTTGTACCAATAGGTTCAATTCTTGCGTTAGGTTTTGCGTACTTTTTCTTTAAACAGATGATGAAAAGAAGTGAAGGGAATGACACGATGAAAAAAATTGCTGTTTATGTTCGTGAAGGTGCGATGGCTTACTTAAAACAGCAATATAAAGTTGTGATTATATTTTTTGTTATAATGACAATTCTATTTTCAATTCTTGCCTATGGATTTAATTACCAAAACCCGTGGGTTCCGTTTGCATTTATAACCGGTGGATTCTTTTCGGCTTTAGCCGGCTTTTTCGGTATGAAGACTGCAACGTATGCATCCGCACGAACTGCTCATGCAGCAAGTAATTCACTTAATGATGGTCTTCAAGTTGCATTCCGGAGCGGTGCAGTAATGGGGTTGGTTGTAGTAGGTTTAGGTCTGTTAGATATTTCAATCTGGTTTATAGTTTTAAATTATGTTTATCCGGTTACTTTAACAGACGGACACAATTTAATAGTAGTTACGACGACAATGTTAACATTTGGAATGGGTGCCTCGGCGCAAGCTCTGTTTGCGAGGGTTGGCGGAGGTATTTTTACTAAAGCGGCAGATGTGGGCGGTGATCTTGTCGGTAAAGTTGAAGCCGGAATTCCCGAAGACGATCCGCGTAATCCCGCTACTATTGCTGATAATGTCGGCGATAACGTTGGTGACGTTGCCGGAATGGGTGCCGATCTATATGAGTCATACTGCGGTTCAATATTAGCTACTGCAGCCTTGGGTTCAGCTGCTTACTTAAAAGACACTTCGATGCAGTTTAATGCTGTAATTGCACCTATGCTTGTTGCGGTGGTTGGAATCGTTCTCTCTATAATCGGAATATTTATGGTTAGAGCAAAAGAAGAAGCAAATCAAAAACAATTACTTGCCGCTTTATCAAGATCAATAAATGTAAGTTCAATTCTTATAGTAATATTTTCTCTCGGTATAATCCATCTTTTGGGATTTCCAAATCCTTGGGGAATTTGGGCGGCAGTCGTAACCGGCTTAGTTACCGGAATTGTAATTGGTAAAGGAACCGAATATTACACATCAGCTTCATACAGACCAACAATTGCGATTGCCGAAAGTTCAAAAACCGGTGCGGCTACAGTTATTATTTCCGGCTTAGGAATGGGAATGATTTCAACAATTATTCCTGTAATATCTGTAGTGGTCGGAATTATTTTTTCATTTATGTTTGCCTCCGGCTTTGATTTAGCAAATATTAATATGGGCTTATATGGAATAGGAATAGCAGCAGTCGGTATGCTTTCTACATTAGGTTTAACACTCGCTACCGATGCATACGGACCAATTGCAGACAATGCAGGCGGCAATGCAGAGATGAGTAATCTCGGATCAAAAGTAAGAGAAAGAACTGATGCACTAGATTCTTTAGGGAACACAACAGCTGCAACCGGAAAGGGTTTTGCAATCGGTTCGGCAGCTTTAACCGCTTTGGCTTTGCTCGCTTCATACATCGAAGAATTACGAATAGGTTTAATAAGAATTGGTGAAGAAGTACTTTCGCTTGGGAATGGAGTTGTTGTAAGTATTAAAGATGCAGAGATAATGGACTTTATGCATTACTTTGAAGTGAACTTGATGAATCCGATTGTTTTAGTCGGAATTTTTATAGGCTCAATGATGGCATTTGTTTTCTGCGGTTTAACTATGAATGCCGTCGGACGTGCCGCGCAGAAAATGGTTGACGAAGTAAGAAGACAATTTGCTGAAATCCCGGGAATATTAGATGGCAAAGCAATTCCTGATTATGCTAGATGTGTTGAGATTTCAACTAAAGGTGCACAGTTAGAGATGATTCTTCCCTCTTCACTCGCAATAGTCATTCCTATTTTAGTTGGAATAGTTTTCGGTGTCCCTGGTGTAATGGGATTGTTAGTCGGTGGTTTAGCAACGGGATTTATTCTTGCCGTATTTATGGCAAACTCTGGTGGTGCTTGGGATAATGCAAAAAAATATGTTGAAGAAGGAAACCTCGGCGGTAAAGGTTCTTCGAGTCATAAAGCTACAGTGATCGGTGATACTGTTGGTGATCCTTTCAAAGATACATCGGGACCTAGTTTGAACATATTGATAAAATTAATGAGTATGGTTGCAATCGTTATGTCAGGCTTAACAGTTGCCTTTTCTATTTTGTAAAATCCATTGAGGTTATTTGTGGAAAGCAAAAAATATTTGATCAATGAAGAAATCCCTTGGGAAAATATCATGAAGGGAATAAAGCGTAAAATGCTCGGCTTTAATAAGGATTTGATGATGGTTAAAATCTTCTTTGCAAAAGGAGCAGTCGGCGCAAAACATAGTCATCATCATAGTCAAACTTCATATATAGAAAAAGGAAAGTTTGAAGTGAACATCGGAGATGAAACAAAAATATTAAATGAAGGTGACGGTTTTTATGTCCCTCCCAACATTGAACATGGAGTAAAATCATTAACGCCGGGCATCATTATAGATGTATTCAATCCTTGTCGTGAAGATTTTTTAAGATGATGAAAATATCTAGAAGGTAAATCGTTGAAATGAGTGCAGAGGTATAGCTTTCGGTAATTCAAAAATCAGTATTTGTTTGTCGTGAAAGAATTATAAAAAATTCAATGAAAGAAATTGATCGTGATAGAAGAACGGGTTACGGTTGGTATACTTATGTACCTGAAGAAGTTTATGAATTGTATAAGGAATGGGAAAAACACATAAAAAATTAAACTCCATTGAATAGTCATTGTAAAAAATTATTATTTTGTGCTCGCAGTATTTTGCTAAGTTTATCTTAAAGCAATAAATCACAAAACAAGGGACACAAAAATGAAAAGTAAAACAATATTCATTTGGCTTTTTATTTGGGGGATAAACATGAACGCACAAAATAAAATTATAGATTTTGAATTTACAGTAAACACTTCGCCATCACAAGCATACAAAGCTTGGACAACAGTCGAAGGTATTCAGACATTTTTTGCTTTGGATGGGAAAATAGAATTAGAATTGTTCGGCGATTATCACATTTACTTTTTCCCGGATGCACCGGAAGGAAGCCGCGGTGCCGAAGATGAAAAAGTAATTTCATTCGAAGAAAATAAAATGATTTCATTCACTTGGGGATTCCCACCATCATTACCTGACCTTAGAGCTAATCAAAAAACAGTTGTGAATATTAGATTTAATCCGACGGACGATGGAAAAACAAAAATTCATTTTATACAAAGTGGTTGGGGTGAGGGAGAAGATTGGCAAAAAGGCTATGAATATTTTGTAGCAGCTTGGGGAAAAGCGGTATTACCAAGATTAATTTACAGTTTTGAGAATGGTCCGGTTGATTGGAATGACATGCCTGATCTATCACAATATCATTTAATTAAATAACGAAACTAAAAGCCCAGCTTTTCCGAGAAGCTGGGCTCTTTTAATTTGTATCTAGATTGACTAAATAAAAAAAGGCGGCTCAGATGAGCCGCCTTTCATATAATCACAAACCAATCACTTTCTTTTACTTTATTAATATCATCTTCTTGGAGAAGTTTACATCTTGACCAATCAGTTGATAGATATAGATACCGGATGCTAATTGATTAGCACTGAAATCCACTTTATGAACTCCCGGTTGCAATTGAGTATTTAGTAATTCTGCAACTTGCTGACCGAGGATGTTATAAACAACAACTTTATATTCACCAGCTTTTGGTACTGCAAACTGAATTGTTGTACTTGGGTTAAATGGGTTCGGATAGTTTTGATCCAATTTGAACTCTCTTGGTAAATCTTCATCTTCAACTGAAGTTACACCATTGTTATCAGTTTTGCGATAGATCTTACCATCACTTGTACCAACATATACGTTGCTTGCTTCAGAAGAACCGAATGCTAATACTGAGCTAGTACCTAATCCGCCCATCCCAGCATTGTTGAATGATGAACCACCGTCAACCGAAACATATATTCCACCAAGTAGTGTACTGATATAAACATTATTGTTTACGTCAACTGTTATGTCATAGATATAGTTTGCAGTTACTTCAGTAACATGTGACCAGTTCATTCCACCGTCAACAGATGTGTAAAGACCACCACCGTATGTACCGGCGAATAATGTACCGTTAGATGTTGAAGCGATTGACCATACAAAGTTGTAACCAATGTTTAGTTCAACCCACGAAGCACCTCCGTCACCTGAGTAACATACACCGTTACCTAATGTAGCAACGAAGAGTTCGATGTTAAAGTCTAGATCGAATGTAACTGTTATATCGTGTACTGCTGCCCAGTTAAGCATATCGGATTGTAGGTTTGTCCATGTCAATCCATCATCTTCAGAGACATAAACTCCGCCAGTCCAAACACCCGCGTAGATCTTTCCTTCAACTGCAACTAATGATCTTACATCCATACCAGCTAAACCAACTAATGTCCAGGTAGATCCATTATATCTAAATACACCTTGTTCAGTACCAGCATAGTAGTAACCGTTATGGACTAACAATGACCAAATGAAACCAACATTCATATCTTCGTTAATTTGTGTAAACTCTGTACCTTCTGTATTTGATTTATAGATTGCGCCACCCCATGTACCGACTAAGATACATCCATCGTCAGTATAAGCTAGTGACCAAACTATTTGACCTTCTAAGAAGCTACCAATGTATTCCCAATTACCATCTCCACTTCCGCCGCCGTTTCCACCACCATTGCCACCACCGTTTCCATTATCTTGACCATTCACTACGACAACAGCATCGTCACTATTATTGTCTGGATTTGTATCTGTTTCAATTACGTTTGTTAATGTTGCAACGTTTGTAATGACTTGTTCAACCGGAATATTGCCAATAAATTGTGAGTTGTTGAATTGACCCATTCCTTCAAGTGATTTACAAATCATTTGACCGTTCTGTACACCGGCTACAAAATTAACGTGTGCTTTTGGTGCAAGAATTGAACCGCGAATGTCAATACCTTGAATTGTAATATCTGTTGCTTCTTTGAAGTTATAAAGCACATTTCCTATTGATGTACCTTGTACTGTTAAACCACCGGACCAACTTACAGTAGTTCCGCTAACGTTAACAAGCACAACAGAACCGTTAGGTACATTGATTGTTACATTATTAGCTGCAGAAAGATCAGCAGCATCAACGCTAAATACATTAAGATAAGGATCAGTACCGGTTAACTTTAAGCCGCCCCATTCCATTGTTGTTGTAGCGTTTACACTATAACCGAACAATGTTGAGGATAATCCAAGTAAGTAACCCTCAGCTGCTGAGAAGTCAATACGATTAGGATTCTTTATTAAAGAACCACCACTAATACTTACAGCGTAGTAAACACTATCTAGATTTGTTGTATTACCATAAACTATGTTTCCGTTATAAACCGCACCGGAAGTGTATTGAAGATCGTTTCCGACAATCAGCACATCACCGCTATTAGCGGGAAGTTTATCCCCAACACTGTAATTTGCAAAACTTGCATTTCTACCAACAGCAACTCTTCCTTCTGTATCGGATGAAGGTTGTGTTGCATCATAAAGAACAAACAAGTTGTAATCAGAAGCGATTCCTAAATTGAAACTAGCATTGTTTACATCTTCAACATCAACTTGAACTGTAATTTGTAATGTTTCAGAAGCTCCGTTTGCTAAGTTTCCAACATTCCATACGCCTGTGTTTTGATCATATGATCCTACAGAAGCTGAACTTGCTATAAATACAACACCGTCAGGAAGAAGATCAGACACTTCTACTCCGTGAGCATCGTCAGGACCATTATTAGTAACTGTTATAATGTAATTAAACTGAGTTCCGTCTTCTGCATTATAAGTAGATGCTGATTTAATAACTTCTATATCAACTTCAGGTTCTTCAGCAGGAGCACAATAACCGAAATCAATTGTATAATCTTTTGAATCATCGTGTGGTAAGACAACTTCGACTCCATTTACATCGCTATCTTTTGCGTCGTTACTACCTTGATCTGTTGGTGCAGGTGTGTAACCTTCCGGTAAAGTTGATTCATCAACAAATACAAAGTAAGTTCCGGCACAAAGTCCTGTAAATAGATAGTTACCGTTTGAATTTGTATAAACTGTATCTATTGGAGTATTTGCCGCATCTTTTAATATAACTCTAACATTAGAAATACCGGGCTCTGAAGTTGCACCTGATCCGTCTTGAATACCGTTACAGTTTTTATCACCACCGTCTTCTCTGTAATCTAACCAAATTCTATCACCGATTTCACCTGAACAATCCGGTGCACATTCAATCATGGTTGTCCATTCAGAGTCATCGCGTACATTTGCGGATCCGTCAATTGGATGCCCGATAGCCCATGCATGGTTAACTAACTCGCCGCAATCTGTCGATTTAACTGTGTATTCTTTTTCGAAGAATTTCACGTCACCAGGATGAACCGGTGTAATGTTTTTGATTTTATGATCACCGGATGGATTTATTAAATCATCATATATATCCACACCACCGCTAAGAGTAACATCGCCGCAGTTTTCAATTCGGAAAGTATATGTGATTACATCACCAGGTTTAGCCGTAGCAGGACCTTCTTTAATTATTGAAACACATGTTTTATAGAAACCAAAATCTATTGTTGTGTTATCTGCACAATCTAATGTTACTGTAACAGATTCATTTTTGTTTGCATCGCTATCTTTTGAATCGTCGCTACCTTCATTTTTCTTTGTCGAGTACCATTTAGTTTGGTCAGTACTTTCCAAAACACCACCCGCAGCATAATTTGAAGAAGCAACTTTAACTGAATAAGTGCCATTTTCTAAACCGGCAAATTCATAATAACCGTTTTCATCAGTTGTAGTGGTTAGAGTAGTACTGCCATAAGTCAACTCAACAACAACACCTTCAATACCAGGTTCATTGTTGTCTTGAATTCCGTTCACGTTTTTATCATGCCAAATGAAATCACCGATTTTGTTTTCACAATCTTCAATTTCTTCACAAGAAGGACCAAGAATTGTACAATAATAACTCGAGGTACCTGCTTTAAAAGCTATATCAACTATATCTATATCATAAATACCGTTGAGTGTAAATGAGAAAGTAAGTGTACCACCGTTTTTATCAATTTCTTTATCCCACTTAATACCATAAACACTTGTGGTAGGATCAACTACAACTTCCCATTTCCCGCTGAATGATGCACTAAGTACTTCGTGTTCTTCACAAAGAGCAAGTACCCAATGAGAAAGATCTTTCGAAGCACCCATACCGGTTACTGTATAAGTCCAAGTAGAAGTTCCGTCTCCATTATTAATCATACCGTCAAATTCAAATTTAAATCCGTCAAATATTGAAACAGAATTATCGCCGTCACCGTCACAATCATCTTCGGCAAATTCCCAATTAACTTCGGCTGTTCTGTTAAGGGTTCCGGTCGTAGGTGTTGCAAGTACTAATTTTTGTTTATCGTCCGGATTTGTTTTATGTACATATCTTGTTCCCAAAGGTATTGTTACTTCTGCCGTTGCAGTTACATTGGCAAAATCTACAGCACCTTGAGTTAAGCTAACCGGACCAGCATGACCTGTTGCATCCGTAGTAACTGAAACGTCACTTAAAGTACCGGAAGTACTTGAAAGATTTACTAAAATATTTGGTGCAGCATTGTCAAAATTATCTGTTGTGTAAATATCAAAAAGAGCTGCTTGACCACTAGGAATTGTTTGTGTTGAAGGAACAATTGTTAATGTGTTAGCGTAAGTAATTGAAGCTGCATTGGCATTTGCATCAGCTATAATTGCTAAAGTTCTGCTTTTAATATCTGATTTACTAATTGTATTTGCATTAACACCATCTGCAAAATGCCAAATTGCCAACTGTACTGCAGCGGCTTCTTTCGACTCGGTTAACGAACCGGAATATGGAAGTGATTTAAATGGATAATAATTATATAGTATATAAGTTATTTCCGCCGGAGTATTTCCATCGTCTGTATATTCATGTTGATGTTCTGAGGTCCATGTTGCTAAAGGATGTTGTAGATCGATACAGTAAAATTTAGCATTCTGTCCGTCTAAATCACCTTTAAATGTACCTGCCCAAACTTCTTGTGTATTATTTGAATAAGGGTTTGTTATATCAATATCGCCTGTACCTTTGTCGATACCAAATACTTTTGCAGTACTAGCACCGGTCATAATAACATTACCCGGATTATAAGGAGTTTGTTTTTGATCTGCGTTCGGATTAACCGACGCGAATAGTTGTGTTGTTAACCCTGTTACTAAGAAAACAACTGTTAGAATAGAAGAGAGTAAATTTCTCTTATTCAATGTAGCCTCCATTTGGTTTTTTATGTTCGTTTCTGATTTCATCATAACTACTTATCCAAAGGAGGTGCCAAGAAAATATTACGTTTTTGCTACAAAAACGAAGATTATGTGAAGTGAATGTGTCTCAATTTGATATTGCGATACATTTGAGAATAGCTGATTGTATTAAATTGAAGTTTCAATTAGGTGGAGTTCTTACAAATTAATATACTTCTGAGAGATAAGGTCCTTATTTAATAAACTGATAAGTGTAGTTTAATCGTGAAAAACAATCAAATTATTAATTTACCAGGTGACATATCTCAAAATGATACTAGAATTTTGCACTAAAATATGAAATGTGCCTGAAAACAATGATTTTAAATACCTTTTGTTGATAGGGCAAGATTAGTTTTTATCTTTTTGCAGAAGAGACACTGCAACTCCAAAACCTAAAATCAATATTATTACTCCGAGAGAAAAGAGTGTCGGAATATGATATAGTTCCGAAATTAACATTTTTACACCAACGAAAATCAGCACAACCACAATACTAATTTTTAGATAACGGAATTTATTCATCATTGCGGCTAGAGCAAAATAGAGTGATCTTAATCCAAGGATTGCAAATACATTTGAAGTAAACACAATATAAGGATCGGTTGTAATCGCAAAAATTGCGGGAATTGAATCGACGGCAAAAATTACATCGGTGCTTTCAATTACAAGCAATACTAAAAACAAAGGGGTAATGGCTCTTTTTCCATTCAGATGTGTAAAAAAGTGATGCCCTTCATATGTCCCGGTTACGGGATAAAGCCTCCTTGCTAATTTTACAAGTGGATTTTCATCCGGATGAATTTCTTCATCTTTTGAAATCAGCATTTTAATTGCGGTAAGAATTAATAATCCACCGAATACATAAATCATCCAATCAAAACGATCAATTAGAGCTGCACCTGCATAAATCATAATTCCGCGCATTATAAGTGCACCAAGAATTCCCCAAAATAAAACTCTATGTTGATAAATATCCGGAACTCGGAAGTACGCAAAAATCATTGCGATGACAAATATGTTATCCAGACTAAGTGATTTTTCAATCACATAACCTGTGAAATATTTTATCGCCGCTTCCTTACCACCCATATCATGACCAACATGAAGACCTATGCCAAGCCAATGATATTCATAAGCAAAATAAATGAATACATTAAAAAGCAATGCGAGGAAAATCCAAAACCCGGTCCATAACAAAGCTTCTTTTGTAGAAATTGCCTTGTCTTTTTTATGAAATACACCGAGATCGAGTGCGAGAAGTATAAAAACCAAAAGCAGAAAACCGAGCCAAAAATAGAATGTCATAATTTTTCCTAAAACGAATCAGCTAAACTAATAAATTATTTATCAACTTCTTTGTAACATTTTTAGGTCTCATTCCGTCTTTATATGTAGAAATCATGATCTCTAGGGAAAAGAAATACAGTTTGCTGGTAAAACAGCATAAAAATATGATTTACGGCTATGCTCTTTGCATGTTGAAAGACAGAATGGAAGCAGACGACGCGGCTCAAGAAGTTTTAATCCGGTTTTGGGAAAATTTAGATAAGATAAATCTACTTGCGGCAAAATCCTGGCTGATGAGAACAACTCACAATTTGTGTATTGATTATATAAGAAAACGAAAACCATTACATGAAATTGACGAAGAGTTTTCGGAATCAATCAGTGCGCAGGAAAATGAAAGTAATCCATTAATAATGACACAGATAAAAATGGCAGTATCAAAAGTAAAAGAATTAATAAAAGAATTGCCTGATCATCTAAGAAGTGTTTTTGTCCTATACGAAATTGAAGGACTTAAATATAAGGAGATCAGTAAAACATTAGATCTCCCGATAAATACAGTAAAAGTGCAACTATTAAGAGCAAGAAAACAATTACAAGAAAAGATGAAAAATTATGAATAATATATTAGAAAATAAAAACGAACAAAAAACTATCGACTTAATAATCAATGCCGCTTATGGTAGTGCAAACATGTTTGAAAAAATTAAAGTCTGGTTTCTTATAAGAAAAAATGAAGAATTGAATTTGTTCTACAAAGAATATAAAGCAACAGCAGATTCAATTCATTCTTTACCAAGAGAAGTAATGCCGGATTATATTCTTGAAAGAGTAGAACATTCAATTAATAATTCGATACAAGTTAATGAAAACAGTTTCATCTCGGATTTGTTGAACATATTCTTAACAAGACCGCAGATAGTTTTTGTTGCGACCGCCATTGTAATTGGATTAATGATCTCATCACTTTTTGTAAAAGAACAACAGTTCAACAATCAATATTCACAAGCCGAAATTGAATTAGCAAACAAACAAGCACACGAAGCATTATTGCTTGTTAGTAAAATTTTTAATTCGACACATACAACACTTACGGAAGAAATTCTTCCAAATAGAGTTGTAAAACCATTAAATGAAGGTTTTGGATATGTAAACGATTTATTCAAAAAAGGAGATATATAAAATGAAAAACTTAACAAAATATTTTGCAATAGTTTTCTTTACCGCATTCAGCATGATTTTCGCACAAAGCAAGGACTTTACCAACGAACCCGGTTATGTTGATTTTGGTGATTTAGCACAATTTGAAACCGGTGAGGGAGTAACTGAAGTTTATCTGGAAGAAAACTTACTTAAGATGGTTTCCAAAATCACAAATGAAAGTGAACCCGATGTTACTGAATTACTGAAAGGATTAAAACTCATCAAAGTTAACTCTTTCGAAGTTTCGGATAATAACGAATCTGCTTTATTAAAGCGCATGGAAGATATCGACAAAAAACTTAACGGAAAAAGCTGGCAAAGAATTGTTAAAAGAAAAGCAAAAGATGAAACTGCTTACGTTTATGTGCGAACAGGTAATTCCGATAAATTTACCGGTCTCGTAGTACTTGCATTCGATAAACCAGGCGAAGCCGCCTTCGTAAATATTGTCGGCGATATCAATTTAGAGACAATTGGCAAACTGACTAATCGTTTTGATATTCCGGCTCTCGGCAAAGTTAATGAAACAGATGAAACTAAAACCGACAAGAAATAATATGTTTATGACACAAACTCGAAAGCGGAACGTCTAAATTTTTGAAAATGGGGAAACGATTATGAAAGCAACTAAATTGATAACAATAACTTTGGCGATAGCATTTTTGTTATCCGGATGTATCGCAGTTGATGGTTATTTCAAAGGTGTAAGGAATAAAGTATTCAGCAGTGTTGAAGGTGATTTTAAAAAAGAAGTTGAATTTTCGATAGGACCGGCAGCCATAACACTTTCAAGTGCGGTTGTAAGTTTTTCGGATGCACCTGAATTTACCGACGATATGTTACGGAAAGTCGATAGAATTCAGCTTGGTGTTTATAAAAATTATGATTGGAAAAACTATAAACCCAGCTTCAATTCACTTAGAGAAATAACCGCAGAATTAAAAGACGATGGCTATGATTGTATTATAAGATCGGTTGATAATACTGACATGTTTGCGGTGATGGTTAAAACAAACACAGATAGAATAAAGGAAATGTTTGTTATTGCCGTAAATGATGAAGAGATGGTTATGACTCAAATTTTCGGTGATCTTGATGAACTTCTAGAAATTGCAATCCGATCTCAAGGCATGAACGTAAATTTTGCAAAAAACTAAATTTTTATTTGGGCTGACTGAGAAATAATTTTTAGTCGGCCTTTTTTTTCTCGCCTCCTTACAACTTTCTTCGCTTAGATGAGTCTAAATACAATAAATGGGACAATTATTCGTTTATTAGAGAACAGTTGGGGGGATTTTTTTTATGAAATTAGTAATTCTAATTTTATTTTCATTTCTAATTAGCTTTTCATTTGTATCCGCAAAGGAAAAAGCCGGTAATTCCAAGCGAGTCAATGCTTTCAAATTGGAACAATCAATAAACCTTGATGGAATTCTGGAGGAAGAAATTTGGAGCAAACCTCCTGTTAAAGAATTTACCCAGCGCGATCCGGAAGAAGGAAACCCGGCAACAGAACCAACACATGTTTGGGTCGCTTATGATGATTCATATCTATATGTAGGTGCTCGTCTTTACGATTCCAAACTAGACGAACTTGATGCCAGTCTGGCCAGAAGAGATTCCTGGCATGATTCGGATTGGTTCACTTTTTATGTTGATCCATATCTTGATAGAAAAACCGGTTATTATTTTGCAGTCAATGCCGGCGGTTCAATCAGAGACGGTGTCTTCTATAATGATAGCTGGAACACCGATTCTTGGGATGGAATTTGGGAAGCCAAAACTTCTGTCAACGGTGATGATTGGACTATTGAAATGAAAATCCCGTTTTCACAATTACGTTTTAATCAAGCCGATGTAATGAACTGGGGAATAAATTTTAAAAGAGAATTAAAAAGAAAAAAAGAAGTTACCTACTTTGTAATGATTCCTAAAACTGAAAGCGGGTTTGTTTCTCACTTTGCAACTCTTGAAGGAATTCAAGGGGTTGAACCAAAACAAAGATTAGAAATTCTTCCTTACATTGTTCAAAAAGCGCAATATCTTGTACATGATGAAAATGATCCTTTCTATAAGGGCAATCAATACAAAACAACATTTGGTGCAGATATAAAAGTTGGAATAGGAACTAACTTGAATTTGGATTTAACAGTTAATCCTGATTTCGGTCAAGTAGAAGTTGATCCCGCTGTATTAAACTTGTCGGCATTCGAAACTTACTATCCTGAAAAAAGACCATTTTTTATTGAAGGCGGAAATATATTCAGCTTTGGTTCTAATGGATCAAACAGTAATTGGGGATTTAATTTCGGAAATCCCGATTTGATTTATTCGAGAAGAATCGGAAGATCGCCGCAAGGTCCGGTTCCGGACAATGAGTATGTAAATTATCCAACCGAGACAAGAATATTAGGTGCTGCAAAACTGACAGGTAAACTAAACGATACATGGTCTCTCGGTGCAGTAAGTGCCTTAACCGAAAGAACATATGCGAATTATCGATTAGAAGGAAATGAACATCAAGTTGAAGTTGAACCTCTTACTCATTATGGTGCAATTAGAGCGCAAAAAGAAATAAACGGCGGAAAGCAGGGTTTGGGTTTTATTGCTACAGCCGTTAATCGTGACTTAAGAACTCCGGAACTTGAAGCAAGAATGAGTGATCAAGCATATGTATTCGGTCTTGATGGTTGGACATACTTGGATGATGATGAAACTTACGCACTTACAGGTTATGTAATCGGTTCATATACTACCGGATCAAAAGACTATTTAACCAGACTACAAAAGCAACCTTATAGATATATGCAAAGACCCGACGCAACGTATATGACTCTCGATACAAATAGAACTTCACTTTCGGGTGTTTACTCACGCATTGCATTGAATAAACAGAAAGGGAATTTTTATATAAACTCGGCTCTCGGTTTAGTTTCACCGGGATTTGAAAACAACGATCTCGGTTTCCAGTGGATGGCTGATAGAATTAACGGACATACTGTTCTCGGTTATCGTTGGTACGATCCCGATAGTTTGTTCAGACAAAAATGGTTTTATGTTTCTCACGCACGAACATACGATTTTGAAGGAAACAATTATCAAAACTTATTATGGGGAAGAATCGGCGGACAATTTCATAATTATTGGGAATTCGGATTAGTTCTATTTAGCCAGACAGAAACTATGGTTAAAACTCTTACACGCGGTGGTCCGATGATGAAAAATCCTTCATATTACGGAATTGAATTTTGGGGAAATACCGATAGCAGAAAAGATGTGATGTTTTATGCAGGTGGATATTTTAATTCTGATGCACTTGGTTCAAATGCTTACAACGCATGGTTAGAAATGGTTTGGAAACCAAATTCTCAAATTTCATTTACATTTGGTCCAGAATACCAATTCATGCATGAAAAAACACAATGGGTAACTCGAATTGAAGACGCATCTGCGGTTAACACTTACGGTAACAGATATATTTTTGCAAACATCGACCAGGATCTTTTAGCCGCAAATATTAGATTAAATTGGACTTTCACACCGACGTTGAGTTTACAATTGTATTTACAACCATTATTTGCTGTCGGGGCCTATTCCAATTTCAAAGAAGCTGCGAGACCGAGTTCGCTCGATTATAATGATTACGGTAAAAACGGATCGACAGTCAGTTATGATTCCGAAAACTCTGAATATACAGTTGATCCTGATGGTGATGGACCTAATAGTTCGTTTACTTTTGGTAATCCGGATTTTAATTTCAAATCATTAAGAGGAAATATTGTATTACGTTGGGAAGTTCTTCCCGGTTCAATATTTTACTTCGTGTGGGCGCATGATCAAACAAATTTTGATGATCCGGGCAAATTTAATTTGGGTAATGATTTCAAAAATTTATGGGCTGCCGAAGGGAATGATATTTTCTTAGTAAAGTTTTCTTATTGGTTTGATATGTAAATTGTAACCGTAGACTTTATGTCTGCCGTTTTTCATGTCGGCATAAAGCCGACGGTTACATTAATAGTTCTTCATCACGAAGCAATAATAAAATTGCCGATTGACTTACAATCACCATTTTTTGTTTATCAAGTTCAATATCAATTGCATCGCGTCTTAAGAATAATGCAAAGTCACCTTCCTTTGCTTGTAGCGGAATATATTTTGTCTCTTTTTCTTTCCAAACTTCTGTTTCATCTGTCGTTGCGGGGATTGGATAACCAGGACCAACTTTAATAATATATCCACCTTGTACTTTTTCTTTTTCCGTTACTCCAGGAGGAAGATATAATCCGCTTCTAGTTTTTTCAAGATCACTTTCCGGTTTAATTAAAACTCTGTCACCGACTACAATTATTCTTTCTGTTTTTACCATTTTGTTACCTCAGAATCAGAAGCTATTTAACTTAATTATCTTATTCTCACTGTTCTATATCTATCACCAATAATAATATATTTTTTACGACTATCTTATAAGCCATTTAAGTAATCTTGACAAGTTTCACTACTTACAATTATTTATTGTTATCTTGGTTTTCTATTTTAGTTATGATAACATTTTCAATTATTTCAAACCAATCAACATTTTTATTAATTGTCTCTTCAATAATATTCATTTCATCGTTTGTTACTGTTCGATTGAGAATTTCATTTGCTACTAGTTGTACATCTTCTATGCTTAGGGAATAGATAATTTTATTTTCCATTTTGTTAACCTTTTTGTAGAATGTTTTCCATATGCCATTGTAAAGCTAGGAAGTCTGGCCATTGACTTTTATCTGATGGTAAAAAAAGCTTAATATTCTTATTTGTTGGGTAGTTTATTAAATCATAATTCCACTGTTTACCCATATCGTTCGGCAGATTATGCACAAATCTAGATGTCACAATCCGTAATTCAGGGTCAATCCCATACCATCCAACATCGAATGCCCAATGATGAAATCGACATAAACTAAGACCATTCCATATATCATCTTTACCATTTTTGCTGTGTGGAATAATATGCGCTGCTTCAACTTCCCATTGATATTTGTTGGGAGAATAAATTTTCAATCCACAGATAGCACATTTAAAATCATAAGCCTCTATGATTGCTTGTCTAAAACCTCTTGAACGAATATTCATTAATCTAGTGGTCTGTTTTTTATTCGAATTACTTGAGAAGGGGATATACTTTTGGGGTTTTTCGGTTACTCTAATTTTTTTAGCTACTTCTTCCACCTCAAAAGATTTAATAAAGAGTTTATTTTTTTGCTCTTTCGGGATATTTAATAAAGCCAAAGCCTTATTGTAACCGGCTTCAGTAAGCATCCATTCTTTTTTATTTGTCAATTGATATGTTTTCGTCGGACGAGTTATTAGTTCTCTTTTTGCTAAGTTGTCAGCTGCTCTAAATAATAAACGATGCCATAGATTCGACTTTTTAAGTCGATTTTCTTTTCGATAGATAGTTTCTAAATAGGATTTCCTTTGCTCCGTATTTAAATTAAACGTATCTGCAATTTTTGTAACTATCTCCTC
Source organism: Melioribacteraceae bacterium (assembly GCA_030584085.1). Lineage (NCBI taxonomy): Bacteria > Pseudomonadati > Ignavibacteriota > Ignavibacteria > Ignavibacteriales > Melioribacteraceae > Melioribacteraceae bacterium. Next base: position 3,459,822 of record CP129490.1, on the reverse strand, counting down.
GCCAGTTCCAAACTCTTTAATTGTCCCATTATGTTCAACGAGTATTATTAACAAATTCTTTTCAACTTCACTTCGAGAAGGCATCCGAAGTTTGGCTAACATATTGCTTTCATAACTCATAATTGCATACCAAATAAATTTTGAAGTAATTATTTTAATTACAATTCAATTAGTAGATTTACCATAACATTGTTTTGTATTGAAAAGAAAAGCAACAAAAATTTTCTTTTTAACAGTTATTCCACTGATTACAATTGAAAAATTCCGCTTACTAGAAACCAATTGGAATGAGTAGCAACTTTTCAAATTTAATAATTCTTTTGGAATATTATTTTTATTTCCGTGTTAAGAAAATCACCTTGTTTGGACAGAAGAATTGTGAAATAACTTAAATTAATTTGAAAGAGGTAAGAGAGTCAGTAGCAATATACTGCTCATAGCAATTCCGTCATTTAATAAAAAAGCCCGATCAAACTAATGACCGGGCTTTATTTGCAGTAAGAATTTTTTCTTAGTGAATAATTTTTACTTCTGCTGCTTGTAATCCTTTAGGACCTTGAGTAATAGTAAATTCAACTTTCGCATTTTCTTCTAAAGATTTATATCCATCACCAACAATTGAATCGAAGTGAACAAAAACATCTTCTCCTCCTTCTTGTGAAATAAATCCGTAACCTTTAGAATTGTTGAACCATTTTACTGTACCTTGTTTACGCTCTGCCATAACAGATGCTCCTTTTAAAAATTTTAAATAATTGATTGTCGTGACAGGCTTTAAAAATATTGGAAGGTAATTTCTACATCTACTTGTTAAAGATACTGCCATACTGCACCCAACATAAACAAATAAAACTTAGTTACCTAATTATTTTATTTACTTTAACGCATATTTATTTCCATTATTAATGCAGTTTTTGAACTGCTTTATACCGGAAACAATCTATAAGGTGATCGTTAACCATTCCGATTGCCTGCATAAATGCATAAACAATTGTGGGACCGACAAACTTAAATCCTCGTTTCTTTAAGTCTTTGCTTATCTCTTCAGCCAAAGGAGTTTTTGCCGGCACTTCTTTCAACGACTTGAATTTATTATTTACAGTTTTAAAATCGGAGAAGTGCCAAATGTATTTATCAAACGATCCGAATTCCTTTTTTACTTGAAGATATGATTGTGCATTAGTTATAAAAGCATTTACTTTTAACTTATTGCGAATAATACCGGGATTGTTTAGCAGCTCATCTATTTTCTTTTGATTATAGTTTGCCATTTTCTTTGCATCAAAATTATCGAACGCTTTGTAATAATTTTTCTCCTTGCGAAGAATAGTAATCCAGCTTAAACCGGCTTGCGCACCGTCAAGACAAAGTTTTGCAAATAGTTTTCTGTCATTATGTTCGGGCACACCCCAAACTGTATCATGATATTTTACATAAAGCGGATCATCTCCGCACCAAGGACATCTCTGCATTTATTATCCGTTTATTTATTGATGTTAATTTTTTTAACGATATCTTCTAATCCATTAAGTTTAATTTCATAAACAAGTCTGAGCATTTGGCCAAGCTTTCCTTCAGGAAATCCTTTTCTTTCAAACCACTCCAAGTAATATGATGGCAGATTGATCAATTTCCTTCCGGAGTATTTCCCAAACGGCATCTCGAATGAATTAATTTCCTTTAACAACTCTTTTTGTTTTTCAAGTTCGGGAATCATTTTTTTGCTTTATTATAAATTTCAATAATTTTTTTTGATCCACCACCTAAACTTAAAATTGTTCGGAGTGCTTGATCAACCGGGATATCGATAACAGTTATTTGTTCTTTTTGAACATGATAAACAAATCCCGCTGTCGGGGCTGGACCGGAAGGAATAAAAACGGTATAACTTCCATCGGAATGTTCTTCTGTTACAAACGCTGTCATCAATGTTTCATTACCGAAAAGTTTGACAAGAGCAACCGCTTTAAATAAATTTTTCTCTTCACCAAAAATTTGTAAAACAGTTTCTTTAATAATTCTGTATCCGAAAATTTTTCCTAAGAATTTATTTTCAAAAGCTTCAAAGGAAACTTTACCCATTTCGGTTTTTACTAGTAGTCCAACTAAAAAGAAAACAAGAATTATAAAACAGACGGCAAAAAAAGATGCAACAAATTCATTTACTCTTGCTGTCTCAATCAGAATATTTGTAATCGGTCTTATATAGCCGGTTAATGTTTCAAACAACCAATTAAGTACAACAAGTAATATTACAATCGGAAGTACAATTAAAAAACCACCGACGAACGTTGTACGAAGAAATATTTTAAAGTTTTCCATATTTCCTCCTTTCAATTGCACTAAAATAACATTTTTATTTTTGTCGATTGAATTTAATCGCGGCTTTGTAGTTATTACTTTTTCTTTTATACTTGTGCCATGAATTGGTATGAAATTATAGGTTATATCGGCTCCTTTCTCATCGCAGTTTCATTAACGATGAAAAATATCTGGATGCTGCGGAGAATAAATTTATTCGGTGCTGCAACATTTGCTACTTATGGAGCAATTATTGGTGCTTATCCGGTACTTGCATTGAATAGTTTTATCGCGATAGTTGATATTTACTATTTGTGGGGAATGTATAGAAAGAAAGATTACTTCACGCTTTTACCTACAAACGGTCCGCAAGGAAAATATTTACTTAAATTTTTGGATTTCTATGGTAAAGATATTTCGGCAATTTTTCCCAACTTCAAAAAAGAAGATCATCCCGATGCACAATTTTATTTCATATTAAGGAATATGATTCCCACCGGACTTTTTGTTTTTAAGGAAGAAGATCATGAAACCATTCACATCCTTTTAGATTACGCCATTCCGGATTATAGAGATTTAAAAAACGCAAAGTTCCTTTTCTTTACTGCCGATTTTATGAAAGAGAAAGGTTATAAAAAATTAATCACCGAAAGTCATCACCAAATTCACGATAAATATTTAAAAGCTCTTGGATTTGAACGAATTGATGACAAGACATTTCTCAAAAAACTAGATCAATAATTTTCTATTATTGTTCAAATCTAATTACGACATTTCCTTTTTTATGTCCCTTGTCAACGTATTCGTGCGCTTCAGCAGTTTGCTCAAACGGATATATTTTATCTAATACCGGTTTAAGCTTACCTGCTTCCACTAATTCCGATAAGAAAATTAAATCTTTTTTCTTTTCTTCGTTTGATCTCAAACCTGTAAAAGTAATTATGGCTTTTTTCTTGCTTGCTTTTGATGTCCACATCATTTGAAATAAAATTTTAAAGCTTATAACCGGATTTAAATAAATCCCATTTTCACTTAAAAGCTTTTTACATGTTTTAAATGAACTCTTCCCGATTGAATCAAATATTATATCATACTTTTTATTTTGTCGGGCGAAGTCTTCTTTTTTATAATCAATTACATAATCAGCCCCAATTGATTTTACCAAATCAACATTTGAAGTACTGCAAACTCCGGTTACTTTCGCTTCAAAATATTTTGCGAGTTGAACACCAAATGATCCAACCGAACCGGACGCGCCGATTATTAAAATCTCATCACCCTTTTTAATTTTCCCTGAATCTCTTAAAAACGGTAAAGCGGTTAAAGCCCCGGATGGAACAGATGCGGCTTCTTCCATTGACAGATTGTCGGGTTTTGAAACAAGCGGACCTTCTTCAGGCATAGTATAATATTCGGAATAAGTTCCTCTCGATTCATCTGCTGCCCCAAACACAAGATCACCCTTCTTAAAGCGAGTAACATTTTTGCCCGTTTCTATTACTTCTCCTGAAAACTCAGTCCCTAATATTTCATTTTTGGGTTTTGTAATTCCGGTCGCCACTCGGGCAAAGAATTGATCACCTTTACGAAAAATAGAATCCACTGTTGTGACGGTTGAAGCACTCAGTTTAATTAATAATTCATTTTCTTTTGGAATTGGTTTATCTACTTCTTTTATTTGTAAAACATTTGGTGATCCATAGCTTTTATAAATTGCGACTTTCATTTATTTCTTTCCCTCTAGCTTTTGATAAAAAATATGTTTTTAGGACAAACCGATACCCGAGAAAGTTACAAGATATAGAATTAGAATCATGAATTGTGTCTTGATTAATCAGAATAATTTCCTTTACTTATGTCTCTTTTTTTGAAATTATAATTGCATTATAATTCGTTGTCAATCATTCTTGTAATCGAACTCCTAATTCCGGGAGAGAGTGTTGCGAGGAAATGATCCTGAGTTAAATATTGGACTTCACTTTTTAACTCCGGATATTTTCCGGCCAAAGCATAAATGAATTTAAATGCGGTAATTCTAACAGACGGACTTTTTTGTATTCCTTCCCACAAATTCATACACAGATTAAAGAGATTACCTTCTTGTTCCTCGTTTAATTTCATCTTGAGCAGAATTTTTATTAATTCTCTTTGGTGACCGTCTTCTTTCCCCGGTAAAACTTTTATAATCTTGTTTATATACTGTCGAATTCGCGTATCATTATTTTCCATACAGTTGCAAAGAAGCCAGGCAGCACGCCATGATATAAGTCGTTCATCTTTGATTGCTAATTCGATTGCGGTATTAAAAAATTCAGGATGAGTTTTAAGAAATGTAACCATCTCTTCTTTGCGGAAGTTAATTAACTGAGACTCTAGTGTTGGTTTCATTCGATTACTTATTTGAGGCTGATTTTTAGATTGATTAATTCTTTGGCGTCTTTTAGATATTGCTTTTTGTTCATAACGAGAGTAATACCTCTAATCTTCCCGAATCTCTTTCCTTCTTTAAATTCTTTTTTCAATTTTTCAGAAATTGAACTTTCCAATAATGTGTGTTCCGCTTTGTCACCAAAATAAAAAGTAATTTGAAAAGCGTTTTTAATTACAGATAACCAAAAAATAGTTTTTGATTTACGGGTAACTTTCATCAACCAGCTTTTTCCGTCGTTGTAATATCTCCATTCATGTATTAGATCCGGATGTTCTGTGTGAATGTGTTTAAATAATTCTTCCCAAATTACTTTTGAATTTCCTATGTGAGAAAATATTATTTCTTCAGTTGGGAACTGGTCTTTGTTTGTTAGGGTTGGTTGAGGCATTAAATACTTTCTAAAAGTTTCTATTTTTAATTTTGCTAATGAGCTCTTAAAATGTGATATAATTGGTTACAACTACCTAGAATAGTGGGAAGTATAATTATCGAGTAAATTTCTAATAAGCTTTTGATACTGTCTTCCTTCTTTTTTGGCCAATTCTTTAAAAAACGTAACACTCGATTGACTTAAATTTAATGTCACCTTTACAGTATTATCCTTTAAGACTAATTCCTCGGGCTTCGGTAAAAAGTCTTTAACAATTTCTACTTCACCGATTTTTTCATCACTATATTTTATTTTCTTTTTCATAGATCTTTTTTCCTTTTCTCCAGTAACCTGCACCGATTATTCTTATTCTTTTACTTCTATAAGTAAATCTGACAGTAACAATTTCTCTTCCAATTTTCCCAAAGCAATAAAATCGCTCCTCACCTTTACTGTGTTCTAGATCTTTTGCAATAACTCTTTTATTATCAAGAAAAGCAAACTGGGCTACCTCGAAGGACACATTGTGTTTTTCCTTATTTAATCTGTTTTTCTCTTCATCCCACTCAAATGAAGCAGATTTTTCCAAAACTCTCCCAATCGCTTTGTTCTATTATATGTATAAAAGTAAGTATAATTAGCCATATTATCAAATTTGATTTAGAAATAATATGCTTGACTAACTCCTTTTATTTCCATTACTTAACCGGCTTGATTTTATTACTTAGGAGAAATAGTGAAAGAACTTAGAAATATCGCAATAATTGCACACGTTGACCATGGAAAGACTACATTAGTTGACCAATTATTAAAACAATGTCATGTTTTCAGAAAAAACCAAGTTGTGCAGGCACAATTTTTAGATTCAAATGATCTCGAACGAGAACGCGGAATTACAATACTTGCAAAGAATATCAGTATTCCCTATAAAGATTATAAGATTAATATTATCGATACTCCCGGTCACGCCGATTTTGGCGGTGAAGTTGAACGTGTTCTTAAAATGGCAGACGGAGTTTTGCTTTTAGTTGATTCGTTTGAAGGTCCAATGCCGCAAACACGTTTTGTTTTAGAGAAAGCATTGCAGCTTCACCTTAAACCGATTGTTGTAATTAATAAAATAGACAGACCGGATAATCGCCCTGCAGAAGTTCTTGATGAAGTTTACGATTTGTTTATTGATTTAGGCGCAGATGAAAATCAACTTGATTTCCCTTACGTATTTGCAAGTGGCAGAGACGGATGGGCAATTAAAACATTGAAAGACGAAAGAAAAGATTTAACACCTCTTATCGAAACAATTATTGATAAAATTCCATCCCCGCCAATTCAAGAAGGACCTGTACAAATTCAAGCAACGACTCTAGATTATAATGATTATGTAGGAAGAATTGGTATCGGAAGAGTATTCAGAGGATCGCTTAATAAAAACAATAAACTTTCTATCATAAAAAGAGACGGTACAATTCATGCAGTTTCAATAAGACAGTTATTTGTTTTTGAGGGACTTGGCAGAACCGAAGTTGAGGAAGTTCAATGCGGAGATATTTGTGCTATTGTAGGTATCGAAGATATAAATATTGGTGATACGATTTCGGATTCTGAAAATCTTGAACCGTTACCAATTATATCCATTGATGAACCTACAATTAGCATGACCTTTACAGTAAACAATTCACCATTTTACGGAAGAGAAGGAAAGTTCGTAACATCACGTCAGCTTCGGGATAGATTATTCAAAGAACTTGAAAGCAATGTTGCATTACGAGTCAACGAAACTAATTCTCCAGATGCTTACAGAGTTTCCGGAAGAGGTATTCTTCATTTATCAATTTTAATTGAGAACATGCGCCGTGAAGGGTATGAACTGCAAATAAGAGAACCCAAAGTTATTTACAAAGAAATTGACGGGAAGAAAGCCGAACCGATAGAAGTTCTTGTTGTTGATGTTCCAACCGAATCGGCAGGTAAAGTAATTGAACTTGTTGGTCAACGCAGAGGTGAAATGGTTAAAATGGAAAGCAAGGGGAGTCTTCAAAAATTAGAGTTTCATATCCCTTCAAGAGGATTAATGGGTCTGCGTACAAAGATATTGACTGCAACTGCCGGTGAAGGAATTATGCATCATCGATTTTATCAATATGAATTTTTCAAAGGTTCCATCGGCGGTAAATTAAACGGTGTATTGATTTCAATGGCAGAAGGTGCTGCCACTGCATACGCAATTGATTCGTTACAAGACCGCGGTAAATTTTTTATTGAACCGGGAGATGTTGTTTATAAGGGACAGATTGTTGGTGAAAACAATAAAGATATTGATATTGAAGTAAACGTTCAGCGTGGTAAAAAACTTACTAACATGCGGGCATCCGGTTCAGATAAAGCAGTAAAAATTGCACCTGCAATTAAGTTTTCTTTGGAAGAAGCGCTAGAGTATATCTCGGAAGATGAGATGGTTGAAGTGACACCAAAATCTATTCGTCTGCGTAAACTTCATTTAGACCCGAACGAAAGAAAAAGATATAATTTGGAGAAGGTTTAGATCGATATAACTGTAACACAGGTGCGATTGATTCTCGCAGGTTAAATCAGAGTGTATCATCAATTTCTGCGTCATCTGTGTTCCATTGTTTTGAAAGTTCTGCTGTAATTCTCCTAAAATTAAAACCGTATATCTACTCTCACATCTTAACCGTAAAATTTTTGAAATATTCTATCCTGTTTACTGTTTTTGCAATCTTACTACCTGAAAAATTCAATAAGTGAACAAAAATGTTTGATGTTTGAAAAAGAAATGTAAATTTATATATAAGCTCATTTGTCATTTAGAATTAAGTACGGATATTTATACTTTCGTTTCTTAGTTATGATTATACCATTATTCAAAGAAGACTTTTATTGGAACTAGTGAAAATAAATTATTTAAAAGGATGCTGAATAACATCAAAAAAATAAATTCCAACGTTTACTTTATTCTTGTTTTTATCTTTGCCCAATTAGCTTGGATGGCTTTACTTGGGCTGTGGATATATTGGTATGTTTCTAACTCAATTATTTTTGAGAGAGTCGGGGATCAATTATCTCCTCAAATAAAAATCGACGGACCAAGTATTTTTCTATTCGTTGGTGGAATTGTTCTTATTGTTGCGATAGCGTTTGGTATGTCCGTAATTTTTAGAAATCTTAATGTTCAGCTTCGTTTAACTCGATTGTATGATAATTTTATCGCAAATGTTACACATGAGTTAAAATCTCCGCTTGCATCAATACAGTTATACCTTGAGACAATAGATTCCCGGGAACTCTCGCCCGAGAATAAAAAACGTTTTATTGACTACATGATAAAAGATGCCGAACGCTTGAACAACCTGATCAATTCAATATTAGAAATATCACGACTTGAACAGAAAAAAATTTCAAATGAATATCGTGTCTATAATAGCAGCGAAGTAATTAAATCTTTAGTTGAACAATCTGCAGCACAATTTCAATTACCTCAGAATAGTCTGAGTATCATGGGTGATTCTGAGGCCGAAATCGTAATTGATAAAAACGCTTTAAAAATTGTCCTCGATAATTTAATCGACAATGCGATTAAATATTCCCCGAATGTTCTGCATATAGGAATAAAATTATTTGCAGAAAGAAAACGATTTATTATTGAGTTTTCAGATAAAGGAATTGGAATTGATCAAGAGCAATTAAAAAAGATATTTAAGAAATTCTATAGAGTTTACGCCAGCAATATTCCAAACGTTAAAGGTACCGGACTTGGCTTATATTGGGTTAACGAAATTCTTAAAAGTCATGGCGGTAAAATTACATGTTACAGTGAAGGAATTAACAAGGGAACAACATTTAAAATTGAACTCCCAATTCACAAGCATTATAAAAAAATGTTCACAAGAAAATTACTCAAGTTAACTAAGAAACGTGAATTAATTGAAAGTAGCGAGAGTCAAAATGAATAAATACACAAGGATTTTACTCGTTGAAGATGAAGAAAGCTTAGCTGTTGGATTAAAGTTTAACTTGGAGGAAGAGAATTACGAAGTTAAACATGCACGCGATGGTAGAGAAGCTCTTGAATTCTACAAGCAAGAAGAATTTGATTTGGTGATTCTTGATATAATGCTTCCTTACATAGATGGTTTTGAAGTTGCTGAAAGAATACGAAATGAGAATCCACAACTCCCGATTTTAATGTTAACTGCAAGAACTCGGAAAGAAGATAAAATTCATGGTTTGGAATTGGGCGCCGATGATTACCTCAGCAAACCGTTTCATCTTGCCGAGTTACTGCTTCGTGTGAAAAGAATGTTACAAAGGAAGCAATGGTATACAACTTCGGTAAGCACCTCACCTATTTTTAAGTTTGGAAAAAACGCAATTAACTTTGAAACACTAATATGTAAATGCGAAGATAAAGAACTAAGATTGACTCCGCACGAAGCAATGGCATTACAATGTTTGATCGAACAAAAAGGAAAACCGGTTTCAAGAAAAAAATTGTTGGAAAAAGTTTGGAATATTACTTCCGAAGTTGAAACAAGAACGGTTGATAATTTTATAGTTCGTCTAAGAAAATATTTTGAAGAAGATCCCTCCAACCCGCAATACATTAAAAGTGTAAGGGGAATAGGCTATATGTTCGAAAGTGATGATTAGAAAATTATTTTAAATTTCCATTCTTCATTGCTGATTTCCCATAAGTTTTTAATTCTTCAATCCATCATTTTTTTTATGACAATTTCATCCTTCCTATTACCGGTTTGTCCTTCAATAATGCCGGTTCATCAACATTTTTTTCGTTTCGCTTACTCTACACGTTAAGTTTCGGATGAATGTTAAATCACTATAAACTTAACAAACGGAGAAGGTAAAATGTTGAACACAGTAAAAAATAGCGGAACAAGTAAGCAATTAATTTTGGCAATATTAATTGTATTACTTACATCAATTTCTTTTGCGCAAGTTGAAAAGAATCACTTGTTCATGATTAATGAAACATCAATAGGAGGTTATGTCGGAATTAACGGAAGGTTTTCATCTGTTGAATCAAACTTGGCTGGATATTTAGACGGAAAGATAGTCGCAGTAATTAATGAAAATTGGGGTATTGGATTTTCATTTTCAGGATTGCATTACGATAGAGGACTAAATAAAGTAGTTGACGATGGTTCCTATCATTTAAATGCAGCATATGCCGGTATCTATGTAGAACGAATTTTTTCACTAAGCAATGATTTCAAATTATCTGTATCAATTACAAGCGGCATGGGTGAAGCTTATTATCAATACGATAAAGATTACAGAAAAGACAAAGTTTGGACAGAAGAAATAATTGATAAAACATCTTTCGCAATTTTTGAACCGGCGTTGGAATTACAGTACAATATTTTAGGCAATTATTGGATTGGAATAATCGGTTCTTTTCGAAACACGTCACCTCTTGAGTTACTAGGGGCAGATGAACACTTATTTCAAAAATTTTCAGGCGGTATCACGTTTAAGTATGGTCTGTTTTAATTAAATACGGAGGGGCGCTCTAACGCCTCTCGGTTTAATTTACGAAGCAACTTATTAAGTTTTTAACGAATTTTACGGTATGAAAATGAAGTTGAATAAAAATGTTACAATAACAATATTTTTGGTCGCTCTTTTTGTTCAGTTAATAATTATCTCGTACAATTATTTTACTGGTTATATAGAGATTAATAACATAGCCAACTTTTTTATACGTCTGATCATCGGTACATTATTCAGTTTTGTCTTCGCATTATTTTTAGTCATCCTCGATCTCATATTAATTAACAATCTTGATAAAAAATTTCCGTTGCCTCAAAAGTTAGTCCCAAGAATTCCTTTAGAATTGTTCTTTGCTGTTGTTATTGGAATACTAATCGGTACGGCAACAACTGTTGTTGCTGGAACATTAATGCCGTATGATGACGGATTATTTAAAAATGTTATTAATAATTCTCTTATTACAGTGGTAATAAATATTATTATCATAAGCGTAATTGAAGCAATAATATGGTTTAAAAGAAATCAATCGGCTGAATTAAAAACCGAGAAACTGGAAAGAGAAAATTCTGAGATTAAGTTCGAAATTTTAAAAAGTCAGCTAAACCCACATTTTCTTTTTAACAGCTTAAATGTTTTGTCTTCTCTAATAAAAAGGGATCCCGAGAAAGCTCAGCAATTTGTTGATGAGTTTTCTTCGGTTTACCGTTATACTCTTGATGTTATTGATAAACAAGTTGTCGAATTAAAAGATGAAGTTGAATTTGCGAAAGCGTATTTGTACTTGCAGTCAATTCGATTTGGTAATGCGGTTAAGTATGAAGTTAATATAGACGCTAACAAGCTTTGTTATTTAGTACCACCGCTTTCACTACAAACCTTGCTAGAAAATTGCTTTAAGCATAATATAGCTTCCGAAGATTCACAGCTTCGATTACAAATTTACAATGAGGGAAATTATGTAGTCGTAGTTAATAATCTTCATCCCAAAACTACTTATGTTGAATCGAAAAAAATCGGATTAAGTAACTTGCAGAAAAGATATGCGTTATTAAGTAATGTTCAACCCGTATTCAGTTATAAAGGAAATGAATATATAGCAAAAATTCCTCTCCTCAATTTCGAGGAATAATTTTGGCGAAAATAACTTTGAAAATAAATCGGATTAGTTAATGAATTATTTTAAAATACTGGGTGTTGTCTTTGGATTAATGGCGTTGTTAAAACCGTTTTATATGCATTTAGTTCCATGGGATGAGAATAAATTTATTGCAAAAGCTTACACTAAAAAACGCCCCAGATGGATTGTACCAATTGCAATAATAGGATTAGTTCTTGTCGCTTTTACATGGTATAAAGAACTTACTACACAAATTGAATATTCCTATATTATCAGTATTCTATTTTCATTAACGGCTATTAAAGCATTGTTCTTTATTATGGATTATGAAAAATTTCAAAAATGGGTATCCGGAATGCTTTCACGAAACCACGGTAAGAAAATTATAGTAATTGATATTCTTGTTGGAATATTTGGTTTAGCGGTAATTATTCTTTCAATTCTTGTCTATTAATAAGTTTTATAAAATGAAATCAATAATAATAGAAGACGAAAAACTTGCAGCAGATCGGTTAGAAGAATTGATCAAAGAAATTGATGCGTCAATTGAAGTAACAGCGAAATTAACATCAATTGAAAACTCAGTTAAATGGTTAAAGAATAATAAAACGGATTTGATTTTCTTAGATATTCAATTAGAAGACGGATTGAGTTTTAAGATCTTTGAAAAGATTAATGTAGAAGTGCCAATTATTTTTACAACAGCTTATGATCACTATGCAATAAAAGCATTTAAGCTAAACAGCATCGACTATCTATTAAAGCCAATCCGCAAAAATGAACTTAGAGAAAGTCTAATTAAATACAAGGATGTAAAATCATCTTACCTGAAGGATTTTGAAGAAATCTTTTCATCTATTCTAAATCAAAAAATAAATTATAAAAAACGATTTTTAATTCAATACGGAAGTAAGATTAAAAAAATCGAGACTGATGAAATAGCATATTTCTATGCAATGGAGAAAAATGTATTCTTAACAACATTTACCGGTTCTTCTTACCCATTGAATTATTCTCTTGAGAATTTGGTTGAATTAATTAATCCTGAAAATTTTTTTAGAATAAATAGAAAGATGATCGTAAACTTTCATGCAATTAAGAATATGATTCCATTCTCCAGATCAAGAATTAAAATTGAATTGAATCCTCTTGAGCCAAAAGAAATTGAAGCACTTGTAAGTGTAGAGCGTGCAGCTTCGTTTAAAGAGTGGTTGGATAAATAATCTTCAAACAAAGTAAAAAAATTAATCCGGTGGTTTAAAATATACTTTTACATTTGGTATTAATGTAAAAGTAATTATTAGTAATCCGATCAAACCATAAATAAATTGAAGCGGTGGATTATGCTGATAACCTATTATAATTATTTCTACAATAATCCAAATAATCAATATTACACCAATAAATAAACTTCCTTGCCAAGCCCAGAATCTTTTTCTCCAAAGACCGAATAAAACAAAAAATGGAATCACGCCGAGAAAGCTAAATAGAATTACTCCCGGAATTAAATAATTATTGAAAGGTGAATCCGCTAGCCACTCAATCGGTATTTGAAGTGTTTCACCTGAAGGATCAATTATCAGTCCGATACCGCCGAAGATTCCGCTGATTGATTGAAAGAACATGAGCAGAATTAATAATATTACGGTGAGAGGTTTTTTGAATTTCATAATCAACTCCAATGTTTATCAACAAAATCAGTAAACGTTAACAATGTTATCGCTTTTAAATTAAGCAAACTTTGGGCATATTTAAAATAATTTGAAATGTGACCATCGGTCTAATTTATATGTAATTTTTAGTATCCGTTTGCAGGCGTGTGATTGATTTTCTTATCTTAACCCCAATCATTAAGGGAAAAAATGAAAAACTTGTTTTATTTACTTGTTATCAGCTCGTCAATAATTTTTGCTAAATCACCCATTGTAGTAAACGGATATGACCATCAAATAGTATATTGGGCATTTAATCATCAGTTTGATAAAGCGGAACAACTCACCACAGAGAAAATTGCGGAGAATCCAAACATTCCCAAATATTATTTTCTGAAAATTGTAACAGAATCACTCAGACACTTAGCTGATTCCGATCAATTTAACTATGAAAAAAGATATGAATACCGAAAAGAGAAAAATGAAGAATTGATTGAATATACGGAGGATATTGTTGAACAATTGGAAGACATTGAGATGAACGTTGAAAACAAATACTACATGGCAAACATTTATGGTTACCTGGGAAGAATGTATGGTTTGAGCGGTTCTTACATGTCAGCTTTCAGCAATGCAAAAAAGGGTAAAGGAATGCTTGAAGAATTAGTCGTTGAGCATCCCGATTTATATGATGCATATTTGATGCTCGGTATGTTTGAGTATTATGCTGATCGGCTTGGCGGATTAACAAAGTTTGTAGCCTCGATTCTTGGATTTTCCGGTGACCGTACACGCGGAATTAATTACATGAAACAAGCTCACTTGAATGGTGAACTGACAAGACCCTTTGCTGAGTTCATGCTCGGTGAAACTTACTCTACTCAGGAGGGTAATCCATTTGATGCTTATGGTTACTTTAACTTGCTTGTAAAAAAATATCCGAATAACAAAGATTTTTACGATTGGCATATTCGAATACTTCTACAGTTGGATAATTTGAACGAAGCAAAAGAATTTATAGAAAAAGATCAAAATGGTTATGTAAGAGGTTATACAGAAAGTACATTTTATATTAAGAACGGCGAATACAAAAAAGCCATTTCACTTATTGATGAATTAATTCAAAAAAAAGATTTCAAATGGCGTTCGGCATTAGGCAATGCGATATATCTAAAAGCGGTCGCATCATTACTTATTGATAAACCTATTACAGGTATTGAAAAAGAATTAAGTGAAGATCAGCTGATTAGATACAACGAAATAAAAAATAATTTGAAAACCGCAAAACAAGTTTATGAATTAGCAACAATGATAGGGAGACTAGACCTCGGAATACAAATGGAGATACCACAATTACCGGATTTACCTAAAGACGGATATCTGCGAGCAATGTATGAATTTTATAATGGTGTTTATTATTACAAATATCGAGACGGTACAAATGCAGTAAAGTTTTTCACGAAAGTTGCAAAGGATAGAAAATATTTTAGAAGCGAATCCGTTGAATATTTAATAAAAATTTTCAAATCATATAAACCAACTAAACAGCAGCTTGATGAGCTCGAAAAAATTATCAGCAAGTTAGATGACGAAGATCTGGAATTTTCTTTTATGGATTTGAAGAAGTAATTGACCTGTGAAGTTAACTAAATCTCATCAGCTTTTAGATTACAGAGAATTTAACAACATAATCAAGAGCCCGTTTTTTTTCTTCACTGCTCAATGATTATCTTTACATAAACCAATCATTAATATCAGTTAAATATGCCCATCGAAGAAAATTTACAAAAGGAAATTAAAAGAGTATTCGATTTACAAAAATCGAACAGAATGCGATTAGCTAATTCATCGGTAGAAGAACGGAAAGCTAAATTGAAAAAACTCTTAAATGAAATATTAGTTTCGCAAGATCAAATATGTGAAGCAGTTTACAAAGACTTTCGCAAATCAAGAGAAGAGACAAGGCTTTCAGAAATTTATGCAACCACTTCTGAATTAAAGCACATCATCAAGCACTTAAAAAAATGGATGAAGCCAAAAAGAGTTTCAACCCCACTATCTTTATTTGGTTCATCCAGCAAAGTATTGTACGAATCGATCGGTCAATCTCTGATAATCTCACCATGGAATTATCCTTTTCAATTGGTTATGGCTCCATTGGGATTAGCAATTGCTGCTGGAAATACTGTAATTGTGAGACCTTCAGAAAAAAGTACCAACACTTCAGCACTGTTAAAAAAAATGATAGATAAACTATTTCCGGAAGACGAAGTAAAAACATTTCTCGGTGATGAAGAAGTTGCTAGAGAGTTGACATCCCTTCCGTTTAATCATATCTTCTTTACAGGAAGTCCTACGGTTGGCAAATTAGTTATGGAAGCGGCTGCAAAAAATTTGACAAAAGTTACTTTAGAATTAGGAGGGAAATCACCTGTAATATTAAATAAGGATGCTGATTTACGAACTTCGGCAACTAGAATTGCCTGGGGTAAATTTATGAATGGCGGGCAAACTTGTGTCGCTCCCGATTACTTATTAATTCATGAAGACGTAAAGGAAAAGTTTGTCGGATATATGATTGAAGCAACAAAAAATTTATATGGCGATAAAAATACTCTAAGAGAAGAAAATAATTATTGCAGATTGATAGATGTTAAACACTTTCAATCAATTCAACGATTAATAGATGATGCGGTTAATGATGGAGCGACAATTATTCATGGCGGTGAAATTGATGAGTCGGATAAATTTATTAGTCCAACTTTAATTGAAAACGTTAAACTCGATTCTGCAATAATGCAGAATGAAATATTTGGTCCTGTACTACCTATAATTACATTCAAAGATTTTAATGAAATCCTGTACATTGTAAATCAAAATCCTAATCCACTTGCGTTGTATGTTTTCAGCAAGAATAAATCATTTATAAAAAATGTGCTTGAAAGTATACCAGCCGGAAGTTCTGCGGTCAATGATGTAGTTGTTCACTTTGCAAATTATAATTTACCTTTCGGTGGAATTAATTATTCCGGAATTGGA
The DNA here is from genome assembly GCA_030584085.1 of Melioribacteraceae bacterium. Lineage (NCBI taxonomy): Bacteria > Pseudomonadati > Ignavibacteriota > Ignavibacteria > Ignavibacteriales > Melioribacteraceae > Melioribacteraceae bacterium. Next base: position 3,443,383 of record CP129490.1, on the reverse strand, counting down.
AAATCCCACGGATATCATGGTTTCAAGGCTTTCTCGAATGAAAAAGGTGTTATGAAACAACCAAAATATTCAACAATGACATTGCTCTATCCACCTTACAATAATTTTAAAAGTAAGCTGGTTAATCTTACGATCAAATATTTTTAATAATTTGAGGTCGAGATGGCAAAAAATAAAAGTAATAAGCAGAATAAAAAAAAGCAGCAATTAAAAAATAAAATAGGCAAGCCGCCGGGGACTTTAATTCATGTCGGCGAAAGTAAAATAGAAAAAGCGATTGTTACGTTAACCGAATACAACGAACAAGAATATAAAACAAAGAAAATAGAATCTGTTGAAGAACTCATACAGCTTGCTTCAACAAATGATGACAAAATCAAATGGATTGATGTTAACGGAATTAGCGATGTCGATTTTCTTACAAAGTTTGGAGAGATTTTTAAGATTCATTCAATGATATTGGAAGATGTGGTAAATAGTAATCAGCAACCAAAAGTTGAATATTATGACAAGGACATGTTTTTTGTCCTTAAAAAAATTATATGGGAAGAAAATCAAGATGTATCATACGATCAAATTTCAATTTTAATTACGCCCCAAGTATTATTTACATTCAGAGATGATACAAAAGAAGATTATACATCAATTCAGGCCAGAATTGAAACCGGAGTTAATGTTTTTCGAAAGTCAAAATTAGATTACCTCTTCTATGTTTTAATAGATTTTGAAGTTGATCGTTATTTCTTATTAATTGAAGAACTGAGCGAAAAAATTGAAGCCGAACAAGAAATATTGTTTGATGACCCCACTCAAAACGACATCAAGAAAATCCAACTTCTTAAAAAAGACGCCCATAAAATTAAACATGCTATAAGACCGCTAAGGGAAGCTTTATTAAGTTTAGTTAGGCAAGAATCCGTGTTTATTGAACAACAAAATATGGTTTATTTCCGTGACGCAATGGACCACATTAGTCAAGTGCATGAAGCATTGGAGACACAGAGGGAATCCATTACTACTTTGATAGATATTTATCTTTCCAGTGTCAGCAATAAAATGAACGAAGTAATGAAAATGCTTACGCTAATTGCAACTATTTTTATTCCTTTGACGTTTATAGCAGGGGTATATGGGATGAACTTTGAAAATATGCCTGAACTACATTTTGAGTATGCTTATTTTATTGTATGGGGGATTATGATTGTTCTTGGAATTTCATTAATTGTTTATTTCAAAAAGAAAAAGTGGTTATAGATGAAAGAAATATTAAACTATGAACTCTGGGGGAATACGGTTTCAGAATATTTAATGGCATTATTAATTCTTATAGTTTCCGTAATAATCATTCAACTGATAAAAAAACATATATTTAAAAAAATAGAAAGCACCGGGACTGAAGGTGTACTAGGTACAAAGTTTATAATAAAGATTACATCTCGCTTCGCAATTCCTTTATTTTATCTAGCTGCTCTTTATCTCGCTTTTGATTTTATACAAATTCCGGAAAGCGCTACTAAAGTTATTAAAGTTATATACTTACTAATTATTGTTTGGATAATCATAAAATTTGCAAGAGCTGTAATTGAATTTATGATTAATAAGTATGCCGAAGAATCGGGAAAAGAAGATACCGTAAGAAAATTTCGTCCATTACTCGCTTTTTTAAACTTCACTTTCTACATAATCGGTATACTATTTATACTAGATAATCTTGGATTTCACATATCTACGGTTATTGCCGGATTAGGCATTGGTGGTATTGCAATTGCCCTCGCTGCTCAAGCGATTCTAGGTGATCTTTTTAGTTACTTTGTTATTTATTTTGATAGACCGTTTGAACTTGGAGACTTTATCAGGGTTGATGATAAAGCCGGTGTGATTGAAAGAATCGGTGTTAAATCTACTAAAATTCGTTCATTAAGCGGCGAACTTCTTGTAATGTCTAATTCCAATTTAACAAACTCCAGAGTTCACAATTTTAAACAGATGTTTAGAAGAAGAATTGTTTTTACAATTGGAGTAACTTATCAAACCAAACCTGAGCAGCTTGAGGAGATTCCAAAAATAATTAAACAAATAATTGATGAAGCCGAAAATGCTACATTTGATAGATCACACTTTTTTAGATACGGTGATTTTAGTTTAGATTTTGAAACTGTCTTCTTTGTTGAAACTAATGATTACATAAAGTACATGGACATTCAGCAGGAAATTAATTTAAAGATTTATAAAGAACTTGAAAAACGTGGAATTGAATTTGCTTATCCGACTCGAACACTTTATATGAAAAGTGAATCAAAATCATAAATTGTAAAGGAAAATTAGTTGGTAGAAATTATTCTATATCTAGCAGGTGGATTATTAATTATGCTGCTCGGTGCCGAAGGGCTTGTACGTGGTGCATCTGCTTTGGCACTCAGAATCGGAATATCACCGCTAGTAGTCGGTTTAACAGTCGTAGCTTTCGGGACAAGCAGCCCTGAGCTAGTTGTGAGTATCGGATCTGCAATTGAAGGGAATAGTGATATTGCAATCGGAAATGTAATCGGCTCGAACATAAGTAACATAGCATTAATACTTGGAATTACCGCTCTAATTAATCCTATAAAAGTAAATGTGCAGCTTATAAAAAGAGAAATTCCAATAATGATTGGAGTTACTATCGTCTTCTTATTATTCTTTTATGATCTTTCACTTTTACGGTTTGAGGGCTTTCTTTTATTCATCGGTATAATAGTTTATACTGTTATAAGTTATAAACTTTCAAAGAAAGAGAAAAAGGAAACTGAATTAGAGTTTGAGAAAGAAATTCCACGGGCAAAGGGAAATTTATTTAAATCTATTTTGATGGTGGTGTTTGGTCTAATCTTCTTGGCGATCGGTTCAAAACTATTTGTCGATGGTGCAATTGAAGTCGCACTTATGTTAAATATTAGTCAAGTTATAATCGGATTAACTATTGTAGCTGTTGGAACAAGTTTACCCGAGTTAATTACATCAGTAGTTGCTTCCATTAAAAAAGAGGGTGATATAGCGATCGGAAATGTTGTTGGTTCAAATATTTTTAATTTGCTTTCTATTCTTGGTTTAACGGCAATCATTTATCCGATAACCTCAGAATCAATTAGTCTGCTTGACTTGGGAATGTTCAGTCTTACAGCATTGATAATGTTACCTCTTTCACGTACTGGATTTATTCTGAATAGAATTGAAGGAGCAATTCTTATCGGTATTTATGTAACTTATATATATTTCTTGATTCCTTAATTAACACCACTGGTTTTCATCAGTATTTTATAAACCGATGTTCTGGCAGTAATGAACAATATATCTCTATCTTTTCCACCAAAACATACATTCGAAGGAAGTTCAGGTACCGATATATTGGCTATCTTTTTTCCTTCTCTATTAAATACCGAAACAAAATCATTCGTTAAATATATGTTTCCAAGATTGTCTATTGTCATTCCATCAGAACCTTCTTCGGTAAAAAGCATTCTATTTTTTAGTGAACCATCCGTTTGTATTTCGTATCGATAAGTTTTGCTATCACCGATATCAGCGACATATAAGTATTCTCCATTCGGTGTTCCGATAATACCATTTGGCTTAACCAAATTTTCATCCGCGATGGTTAATGTTCCGTCCGGCGAATAATAATAGACGCGCTCTTGATCAATTTCGGGCTCGGTTCTTTCCCAGTATGGTCTTTGATAATATGGATCTGTAAAATATATTCCGCCGTTTGGCGCAATCCATAAATCATTTGGTCCGTTTAATTGTTTTCCCTCAAAGTTATCAATTAATGTATCGTATTTCCCATCCGGTTTTATTGAAATCAATTTACCGTTAAGATCGGCACAAGCGATAATATTACCATTTTGGTCAAAATAAATTCCATTAGCTCTTTCGGGAGAATTGTGAAAGATTTTTATTTCGTCATTTTCATAATCCCACATATAAATTTTATCGTTAGGTTGATCGGTGAAATAAACATTTCCACTTTTATCAACCGCCGGACCTTCTGTAAAACTAAATCCGGATTGAATTAATTCCGGAGTGCCGATGTATATTGAAGATTCATTCTGCGCAGATAATATAAAGGAAGATAAGAGAAAAATTATAAATGCTAGTTGAAGTTTTATTTTCATCTTCGAACTCCATAATTGTTCATAAAAAATTTTTGATGATGCTAAGATATAGACTTGAAAGAATTAATTATAAGATCGAGCATAATTTCTTTATTAAAATCATTTTGTAGATGTTTCTGATTTATTTCAAGCTCAATTCCACAATAGCTTTGTGAACCGTACTTATTGCGCAGATAAGATGTGAAGCCGTCAGCAACTCCAAGATAAGGATAATTAAATCTAACTCTATACAAATTACTCAATCTGTTTATTTCTGCTTTCCAATTTTTACAAAAAACTTTTTCAAATGTTGATTTAGAGTCGTACAAAAGACCAATGTCAGTCTTTCGAGTTACTCCATTTAATTCGGTCGTAAATGAATGAAATGAAATATGAATCACTTTATTATTTTGGTTAATTAAATCAACAATGCCGTTCTCAACTTTGTCACGATAAGGCTTATAGTAATTATTTATAATTCTTTGTTTTGCTTCGTTATTTAATATTCTTGTGATTTCAGAAAAGAGATTTTGATGATGAAGGGAACGGTTCAACTCAATTAATAATCGTGATGTTTCCGAATAAAAACTTTCACCGTTAAAATGTTTTACAAATTCTTTGAAGATTTCTAAAATACCAATGTCGTAAGCGCGATGTGTTTTGAGGAGCGGGCGATGAGCTTTAAATAAATATTTATATTCATTCGGAATTTCATTGCCGCCGTGTTCACAGGTAAAAATATATTTTGTCACGGAACAAACATCTCGTTTGTATTTAATGAATTGCGTAATTGTTTGTAAACATGAACGATGTTATCGTGTGAAAAATCATTTTTAATCGAGTTTAAAATTCGTGTAGCTAGCGACCCGTGATTAAGTATAGTTTCAATCGGTCGAAATTGATTCTTGCTTAAAATAGAATCATCAAAAACTATGTTCGAAAAAATATGCTGCCATAATTCTTTTGCTGAACATTTATTTTTATTTATTCCAAATGCACTAAGATATTTTCTGTTAGTTATAATTGAATTCTCGCCGGTTTTAATTGTTGATAATAATATTTCACTTAATTCATTTTCATGAAAAGATTTTTGTTCATTATAAGAGATATTATTTTCTCCTATCAACTCTTTCAAAACAAAAGAAAATAAACCGACCAAAGCTAAATCTGTTTTGGGGCATTCCTGAATATCAACAACTCTTATTTCGATTGTATTTCTATCAAATCTTGCAATAGCACCTCGAGAGTTCAGCCACTCATTTTGTAAAATTCCATTTTCATCATAAGCAGCTATATCCTGATATATTCTATTGAAAATCTTTTCTTCATAATCTTCTCTAGTAAATACTTGTTCGGGAATTACTTTGCCTGTTATTGAAGGAATTCTAATCTGATTATTTCTGTAGACTTCTAATCGTGCATCAAGAAATCCGGTATTCTTACTATCTAAAATTGGAGTACTGGCAGCAATCGCGGGAATTATCGGAAGCAATAATCTTATTGCTGCGTGAAGCTTTCCAAATTCATTGTCGTCTGCAAACGGTAAATTAATATGTGTGCTTTGCAAGTTTGACCAGCCATGTCCCCGACAATCAAATATTTTATTATAAGCTTCGTAAACTGTGTTATTATCATGCGGCCAAAGTTTTGTTTCGGTATCTGGATGATAGAATGGGTGAGCACCTGAAGGAAGTAAAACAGAATTATATTTTTCAAGAATTTTATTTATTCTTTTTACATTTTGTGAAAATTTATCACTTAGCATATTAAGCGATTTTGCCGGACCGTTAGTTTTTAATTCTATTACATGCAGAACAATTTCGTTCGACCAGCCAATTTCTTCGTCTTCATAATCGGAAATATATTCACCGGTAACTTCTTTTATAACTTCATCTGTGATTGGATTTACCCTCAGTGTATCATTATCAACTATCATGTATTCAAGTTCAACGCCAAAACCCTGGAAAAGTCCGAGAGATTTAATCATAAATGAAGCTCCTTAACTTGACGAATATTTTCGAGTCTGTCTTTAAAGGATTTCATAATTGTTAAATAAAGATGATCTTTCATAATTGCATCTTCAATACCTGCATCAATACTCGGATTATCATTTACTTCAATTACAAAGACTTCATTGCCAATTTGTTTTATATCAACACCGTATAGTCCGTCTCCGATTTGATTTGCAGCTTTGAGAGCAGTTTTTAGTACCTTGTCAGGCACTTCGTAAATTGGAACGGTTTTATAATTACCGTATTGATCATCATCTTTCTTCTTCCAGTTATAGATTTGCCAATGATCTTTTGCCATAAAATATTTGCATGCGAATAAAGGTTGCTTATCTAAAATTCCGATTCTCCAATCAAAGTCAGAGTAAGTAAATTCTTGTGCGATAATTAAATCGGAAATATCAAGTAATCGATTGGCTTCTACTTTCAATTGTTCTTTGTTGTCAACTTTAACAACGCCCTGTGAAAATGAACTGTCCGGCTGTTTCAATACAATTGGAAAGCCGAGTGCATTTTCTAAAATTTCTCGATTATCTTTATGAACAATTATTGTTTTTGGTGCGGGCACTTTTGCCTTTGTTAAAATTTCAGCTAGGTAAACTTTATTCGTGCATTGTAAAATTGAATGCGGATCATCAATGACAACTAATCCTTCGGTAAATGCTCTTCTTGAAAATCTATATGTATGATGATTTACGGAGGTAGTTTCACGAATAAACAAGGCATCAAATTCCGGGATTCTACTGAAATCCTCTTTAGTAATTATCTCACAGCGGATTCCAACCTCATCACCGGCATCAATAAATTTATTAATTGCCTTTTTATCCGAAGGCGGTTCCTCATCGTTTGGATTTACTAAAATTGCCATGTCGTATTTAGCACGACTAATTTTTGCCGAATAAATTCTTTTCTTAGAAAAATATGTTTCGGCACATTCTTCTAAAAACGGTCTGTGTTTTTCCGGAACTTCATTTACCGGAATAGGGGAGATGCTCTGTAGTATCCATTTTTTATTAAAAGAAAATGTTGCTCGAATTAGAGGCGCTTGGAATAAATTGTATAATTGTGAAGTTAACTTTTCATACTGATGAGCCATATTCTGCCCGAAGTAAATGCTCAATACAAACTCATCGGATTTAATTTTACCTAAACTTTTCTGAATTAGATCATCTAAGTCGTCTGAAATAATTCTAACAATAGTTTGTGATTTAATATCTTGAATCGTAGATACGTTCGGAAATGCACGATGTCCTCTAGCTTCAGCAAGTAGTGAAACATAATAGCCTGTTGCTTGATATCGATAAGATCTGCATAAATTAAAAACACGTGCATTTTTTATCTCTGCAAATGCAGTTTCGGTTAAATACGATTTTGCCGATACTACTTCCACATTATCTATGTTGAAATTCCAATCTTTCGGATTATTTACGATGACAAAACTTCGCATAATTTATCTGCCTTTAGGATTTATTATTAATAAGTTAGCGTCAAATGTTAGAATACCTAACATTATAGAATTTATCAACCGGCTGACCTTTACTGTGTAGTAATTGTTATGTGATACCGGGTTTTCTCTGTTTGGATCAGCAACAACAACCTTTCGGGTTTCCTCATCATAACCCGATAGAATTACGAAATGACCGGTTGGATAACCCCTAACATCATCATAAACTGCTTTATTATTAACCCAACCTTCTCGCGCGCAATTGTATAAATAAGTTGCACTTAATCCGGTTAGGATAGGAAGTTTTTTTTCAAAAACTTTTTTAAACAGAGATGGTGTTAAATTTGTAAACTCAAGGGTACCACCAAGATTAAGAAATTTAATGTAAGCGTCGCTTGCATTATGGAGTTTTTTACTTTTTTTATGTTTACGTTGCTCAGCAAGCTTTGCTGCTATATCAACTTTTTCATTGAACCAAGTTGGATCGAACATCGAAAGGTTATAAGTATAAATTTTTGCTTCATAACCTCTTCTAAGTGCATGAAGTGCGAGCATTACTGCTAAGGTTCCGCCTTCTTCTAAATAGGAAATTTCCGAAATAACTTTTTGTAGTGAAATTTTATCATTAAAGTAATGGTATACAGCATGAAGACTTGTCGGTCCGCAAGTTACATCATCGGGTTGAGGCATTATTTTGATAGGTATCATTTTATATTCAGAAACAGCGGAGAGATATTTAATTAAAATTTATTCAAAAAGAAAGAAGTTATTATCGGTAAACAAAAATATTGTTAAAAAATTCCTTTGCTAATTGAATTTCCCTCATTTAATTTTGATGTCGCATTTTTTTGAGGAATGCATGGCCGAAGATGCTTTTGTTTACTATAAGTTCAAGAACCGTAAAACAGGCGAACTGATAGATGCGGTTTTAGCTTTTAAAAATGTTGAAGAACATGATCCAGCCTTAAAAAAATTCTTCGATATACATGAGTACAAAATTGTTGAAAAACGCCTGTCTCGTGTTGAAGAATTTGATAAGTGGCGTAAAGAAACTAAACCGTCACTTAAGAAGTACTGATTTCCCAAAATAATTTTACTTGCAATAGAGAAGAAATAGTAATATTTTTTATCAGAATAAAAACTCTGATTTATGACGGTAATTTTCTCTAAAACATGCGAATTAGGGCTTCAAGCTGTTCTCTTTTTATCAATAAAAAAAGAAAAAAGAATTTTTACAGCTTCTGAAGTTTCAAAAGAATTAAAAGTGCCAAAGGAATACGTTTCTAAGGTAATGCAGATTCTAACCGAAAGCGGAATCATCGGTTCTAAAAAAGGGAAGAACGGCGGATTTTATCTCGCTAAAAGTCCAAGCAATATAAAACTAATCGATATTGTGCAAGCGATTGATGGTTTGGAACTCTTTAGTAATTGTGTGCTGGGTTTTCCCGGCTGCTCTTCGGATCATCCTTGTCCGGTTCATGATAAATGGGGAAAACTACGTGACGATGCCTACAAAATGCTTTCCACAGAAACTCTCGAACAACTTAAAGAAAAAACACTTCATAAATTGGTTAGTTTATAGTTCGGTAATTTTGTAACATTTCTCTTAACAATTCTTCATTAAAGAAGCTCCTCTTTTTCGATTCAATGTAATCAAAATATTATGTAATTTTTTCTAACGATTAAGAACAACTAAAATAACCAATGGATTATATTTTTGTTTTTATTATTCTCGTTATGATACTAGTTTTATTTGTATGGGATAGAATTAGATATGATTTAGTATCGTTGTTTGGATTATTAACTCTAGTAATCCTCGGTATTATTCCCGCCGATAAAGCATTTCTTGGATTTGGTCATCCCGCCGTAATTACTGTTGCCGTTATTTTGATAATTGGTAAAGCTTTAGAGAATTCAGGATTAATAGATGTGCTGGGTAAGTGGATAACTAAAGTCGGATCAAATATTTCAATACAAATAGTAACCCTATCATTACTAATTGCATTTTCCTCAGCTTTTATGAATAATGTCGGAGCACTTGCAATACTAATGCCGGTAACAATTCAAATTGCAAAAAAAAATAATTACCCACCTTCGTATTTACTAATGCCATTAGCCTTTGCTTCCTTGCTGGGCGGTATGTTAACATTAATCGGAACTCCGCCGAATATTATTATAGCTAATTTCAGAGCCGAAGAAATCGGCGAAGCATATGGAATGTTTGATTTCACATTTGTGGGCGCAGGTATTTTACTAATCGGAATATTATTTATTTCAACAATTGGTTGGAGATTGTTGCCTAAATATACGGCAAAAAAATCTCAGGAAGAATCATTTGTAATTGATGACTACATAACAGAAGTAAAAGTGGGTAAAAATTCCAAAGTGATCGGGTTAAACATTGAGGAACTTGGTAAACTCTCAAAAGCTGATATACAAATATTAGGTTTAATAAGAAACAATAAACGAATTCATGCTCCTAGTAATGATGAAGTCCTACTAGGCGATGATGTAATTATTTTAGAAAGTGACACAGAAGAGTTAAAAGTGTTTATCGACGATACAGAACTTAAACTTATCGGGGATAAAAGTTTTCGTAAAGATGCAACGGGTTCAAAGGATATAACAATTACAGAAGCAGTTGTTATGGCAGATTCACCATTAATCGGAAATACAACATCAAATCTGAGGATGAGAAGCAGATATGGTGTTAATTTATTGGCGGTCTCCCGTAAAGAAAAAAAGATTCACAATAGACTTGATCATGTAATTTTCCGTAAAGGCGATGTGTTAATGTTGCAAGGGAGAGCGCAGACTATAGATGAATCCATTAAATCAATGGGTTGCTTGCCGTTAGCTCGGCGTAATTTAAGAATCGGCTTTGAGAAACGAATAGCAGTTACTCTTTCTGTATTTATTATCGCAATTATGTTGGTAGTCTTTAATTTGCTTCAGGTTCATATTGCTTTTTCAATTGCGGCCATCGTTATAGTCTTAGCAGGAGTGCTTCCACTTAAAGAGATATACAGCGGAATTGATTGGCCTGTCATAGTTTTGTTAGGGGCAATGATCCCCATCGGTGAAGCGGTTCAGACGACAGGCGGAACCGACCAAATAACAGCACAAATTTTAAGTTTTGCTAAAGATCTTCCTATTTGGACTACATTAGGCTTGGTCCTGGTTGTTACGATGCTGCTGTCGGCAGTAATTAACAATGCTGCAACGGTAGTATTAATGTCTCCGATAGGTATTGGAATTGCAAACAGTTTGAATTTATCAATCGATCCATTTTTAATGGCAATTGCGGTTGGGGCATCTGCTTCATTTTTAACTCCAATCGGTCATCAATCCAATACTCTTATTATGGGTCCGGGCGGGTATAGATTCGGAGATTATTTCAGAATGGGATTACCGTTGAGCATTTTGATAGTTATTATAGCAATCCCGTTAATATTATTTTTCTGGCCTGTATAATTTATAAATTTTTTCAAGGTGTTAATTATGTTAAGACGATTAAACTTGTTCAAAGATATTTTCAGTAATAAAGAACGAATAATCCTAAGAGATTATTTAGCTCTGGAAAGAACTAAACTAGCAAATGAGAGAACTTTTATGGCATACCTTAGAACTTCTCTTTATATGATACTTGGAGGAATAGCCTTTCTGCAAATGGAAGATTTTAAAGAGATAATTTGGGTGAGTTATGTAACGCTTGGTTTAAGTGTAGTACTCTTATTCGTTGGGCTATACAGATATCTCCAAATTAGATACAGAATTAAGAATTATTTTGTAGCGGGTTATGAAAGCACCAATGAAGAGGTTAGATAAAAAATTGTTGTAAAGCAAGTTGAGCTATTTGGAAATTACAATAATTAAGTTTGGGGATTTGTCATAATCAAATTTATCAAGGTTCACATTTCCGTAATATTTAGTTTTTGTAATTCCGATTTCTGTCAAAAAATCATCAAGAAAATCTTTTGTGTAAGGGAAGATCTCGGTTGTAAATAGTTTCTTATCGGAAGAATTTTTCTTATCAAACGATAGTACATTAAAAAATACTTTTTCATTGCAGAAATCGTAAAATCTAATAAACTGTTTATTGTCTGATTCAGTGATGTTAACTATTCTTTCTTTTTGCTCTAGGACAGATGTGTAGTTCAATATTTGAAGAACTGCTTTGCCATTTGGCTTCAACAATTTTAAAATCTGATTAATTGATTCTTCTATTTCGTCTTGAGAAATATTCGCAAATGTATTTCCAAGTGAGAAAATATAATCGAATGAATTAAAAAACGATTTATCAATTTCTACTACTTTTCTATTGTAGATCTCGACCTTAACATTGTGTTTCTTAAAATTTTCCTTAGCTTGCTCCAGCATTTGAGAGGAAGGTTCGAATGCGGTTACGTTCAATCCGGATTTAGCTAAAGCAATTGAATCGGCACCGCTGCCGGCACCAATGTCGGCAGCGGTTTTACCTGATTCTAATGAGAGGGTGCGAATGAAATCAATTTTATTTTGAATCTGTTTCTCGAGCGGAATCATTTCATCATATTGCTCGGCTATATCGTTATAAAACTTCGTATTTGTCATTATTTTACGGGATCAATTTCCTCAACTAGTTGATCGATCTCATCTTCACTGAAAACAGTTTGAATCCGATCAAACAATTCACGCTCTTCTTTTCTGATATGCTGCTCGAGTATAAATCCAAGATCATTTAATATTTCCTCTTTTTCATTGGAATTTTTTAACTGACCGATTTTGAATTCTATTTCTTCATGTTCGATTAAAAGCTCATCGATAAGTTCATCAATTTTTTCATCTTTGTTTCCGACAGCCGGGAAAAGAATTTCTTCTTCGTTTTTGAAATGAAATTTTAATTCGTTCTCCCAGGCATTTATAACATAATTGGATTTGTCGTCAATATCATTAGGTAAATCCTTATAAACCGGGGAATCCTTTTTTATTAACTGTGCTAATTTTAAACCGTGATGATGATCATGGGATAAACCGATTAATTTTTTGTGTCTTTTCATAACGCTAATAATTCTTTCTCTAATTCAATTGATTTTGGAAACAATATATTATTTTCTAAATGAACATGTATATGCAAATCTTTTTCAAAATCATGCAATTCTTGATAAGTTAATTGAAATGTGTTACATGCATCTGCAGGCGGAGTAAAATTGTTAGTCAATGTTCTTATTCTTTCCAATGCACTGCCGGCATTTGAGTGTTCAGCTTCCATTGATTCGATTGGATTTTTTACTGTCTTGAAACCACCGACTCTAGGTTTCTCATTAAACTTTTTGCAATCAACCAAGTAGCGTATTATATGAAAAAGTATCGTTTCTTCTTTATGCATGTGAGAATACATCTCTTCAGCAACATCCTCGAAAAGTGATTTTATTTCAATTAATTCAGGATATTTATTTCCGTGTTTAAATGCGACTTTTTCTAAATGAGGAATCATTTGAGGTATTGCATTTCTTACATACGAGTGATGATTATTGACAATATATTCTGTTAGAAATTTTAGATCCCAATTCTCATAGCGTTTCTCTTCTTGAACTCCAGATGATAAAACGGAATCCAATTCGGATAGTATTGTTTGAACACTTACATTTTTTTCGTCGCATGCTTCTTTAAGCGGACGATTTCCTTTACAACAAAAATCAATTCCGTGTTTTTCGAAAACATGAGCTGCTTTGATGTTAGATGTGAGAATATCTTTAACAATTATTTGGTTTGGATCTATTTGAAATGTGTCGGTAAACATTTTATACTCCTAGTTTAGTTTGATTCTTAATTACTTCTAATGTTTTTTGAATATCTTGATTAAGTCCTACTTGTTGATGAATTATTTCACCTTCTTTGTTAAGTATTGTTATAATATTAGAATGAGAAAATGAACCGTCATTTTCTTCTTTGTATCTAAATCCGGTTAACGCTGCTAAGTCGTCAATATCACTTCGCTTACCGGTTAGTAATTGAAATCTAGCAAGATTTAAATTTTGGTTATCAGCAAATTCTTTTAGTCTTTCGGGTGTATCTCTATCGGGATCAATTGAAATTAGAGTGAACTGAACATTTCTTAATTCATCTTTCGTTAGTGCATCTTCAATTCTTCTCATATCGTTTGCAAGAATCGGGCATGCATAAGTACAATTTGCAAATATCATTGTGAAAATTTGCGTTTTACCTTTCAAGTCGCCAATGTGAACATCATTGCCAAATTGATTTTTCCAATTTGAGTTTACTTGATAAACGGAGTTTTCAGAAAAGTTTGTCGATGCAGTTTCATCCATGTCTGTTGCACAACATGATTCAGCCTTTGGTTTTTCCTGTTGAAGTTTTGCTTCAGCTAAATTTTCGGAAGTACCCGAGAATGCAATTAAAGTAACCGATACTGCGGCTGCTAAAAAGATTACTAGACTAATGACTAATTTTTTCATTTTATTCCTCTCTTATTTTAAATCCATTGCACATCTAAACCCTAGATTACGGGTTGTGTAATTTGCTTTTAAGCTGCTTCTGAATGCGAAACGCATAAAGGCAGGATAGTTTGTAAAATCTGTCGTACCAACCGATCCGTTTCCGCAGAACAAGTTTCTGTTAATACCATTGCTTGCACGTGATTCACCGGTTACTAATGCATTGAAAAAATCTCTGGTCCATTCCCAAACCAATCCATGCATATCATGAACACCGTAATAATTTTTAAACACCGAGCCAACCGGTGGAAGAGATTCTGAATTTGGTTTTGAATACCAACTAATAATTCTTGATATGTATTTGTCATTCTTATAACCGTCGGCATGATTTTCATCAGCCATTGCAGCTAACTCCCATTCGGCAACTGTTGGCAAACGTTTGCCATGAAATTCCGCATAAGCTTTTGCAGCAAACCAACTTATATTTATCACCGGGGATTTGGGATTTACTTGCTGACCAAGTTTTTCGTCACTTTCCCAATGCATTAAATAATTTTGATCTGCAAAGAGCTTTGTAACATTTGATCTTTTCCATTTTGGATTTTTCTTAACGAATTCTAAAAACTGTTCATTTGTTACCGGGTATTTATCGATCAAGAATGATTCTACTTTTACACTTTGATCGGTTGTATCATCAACATAAAGCGGTGTATAGATTCCTGCCGGAATAATTGACATTTCTTGATTTTGGAATCCCGGTTTGTTTGCAACAAGCAGTTGAGCAAAAAATATTATTGCGATCGATATTTTAATTAACTTTTTCATATTTACTTTCTTGTTAAGGCATTGCTATTTTTATATTTCTTTACATCTTCAACAGTAACCGTTTCATTTGATTTATTGATTTCTTTATATACATAAGTAAGTACGGCTGCCATTTGTGTATCTGTTAGTTGCTGCGGGGGCATAACGTTGTTATACTTTTTACCGTTTACAGTAATTTCACCGTTCATACCATTTGCAACTGCGGCAATCATTCCGGCTTTACCGTTTTTCTTAATCCAGTCGGAATCTTTAATCGGTGGGAATACATTTGCCATTCCGGATCCGTCCATCATATGGCAAGCCGAGCATGTTGATTGATATAATTGTTTTCCCATTTTTGCGAGATCATCATTTGTGGAAGATGAATTTTCACTCTTCGATTCGTTATTAGCTGGTGGAGTTAAACTTGAATAATCTTGTTCAGATGCTTCGTTTGCAAATTGGGGAACATAATTTTCTTTAGTATTATTATCTCTGTAAGTCCCCGTTGTAGGGTCGATTGAGCCGAAATCTTTTTTATTTCCGCTGTAAAGTTCGTCTGCAGTTTTGTGTGAAAAAATTATTTCATCCTCAGGACCGGTTACGGCAATTTTACCAATTGCTCCTTTATTGAATGCTCTGAAAATTGAATGGTCCACAAGAATGAATTCACCAGGAACATCAACTTGAAACTCAACAATTGCGGAGCCGCCTGCCGGCACTAGGGTTGTCTGCACATTTTTTTGATTTCTTGTAGTGCCGCCTTCTTGATAAACAACGTCAAATATTTCACCAATAACATGGAAGGATGAGACTAAATTTGGACCGCCATTTCCAACAAATAATCTTACTTTCTCACCAACTTTAGCTCTTAAAGCTTTATCACCAACCATTGAGCCAACCGAACCGTTGAAAACAACATAGTCGGGATTCTCTTCTAATGCTTTTTCCATACTGAATGGTTGATAACCTTCTTCACCGTATTTGCCTTCGGTATAAAATTCACTTTGCATCACATAGTATTCTCTATCAACCGGAGGTAATCCCTCTTTTGGTTCTACTAGGATTAATCCATACATACCATTTGCAATATGTAAACCAACAGGAGCGGTTGCACAGTGATAAACATAAAGTCCGGGATTAAGAACTTTGAAATTGAATACTGAAGTATGTCCCGGAGTAGTGAAGGATGCCTCTGCACCGCCACCAGGGCCGGTAACAGCGTGAAGATCAATATTATGTGGAAGTTTACTTGAAGGATGATTGTGTAAGTGAAATTCAACTTCATCACCTTCGCGAACTCTAATAAAACTTCCTGGTACTTCGCCGCCGAATGTCCAAAATGTATATTCGACTCCATCGGAAAGTTTACCGACAAGTTCCAGAACTTCCAATTCAATTTTTACTTTTGCCGGATAATCACGAGTTATCGGCGGGGGAACATGTGGCGCTTGCGTTAATTTTGCAGTAATTACTTCTTGAACTTCTTGTGATTTGCTTTCATCACACGACGATAATATAAATGCTGCTATTGTCAGTATTAAAAAAGCAGTTATATATTTTATTTTTTTCATTGTTTCCTCTCCTTTATAAAAACAGAATATTTTATCTGATTTTTTCGTAAAAAATTTTTAATGACTGTGTGAACTTCCCTTTGCCTCTTGACCATGACCGGCATGATCAGAAAGCTCGGAGGATTCATAAATTGCTTCAACAAAGTGCATAAACTTAACGTAGTTTTCTACATATTCACGTCCGGCTTCAACGTTGTTTGTATCAAAATTTTTTGCATCAATTACCTTTTCAAAATAATAATGAAGACTATTGTGCAGCTTATCGCTTAACAATTTATACAATTCCGTTAGTGATTCATTTTCGATTGATATATCAGCAGCCGGAATTGCGAGACCCAGATCTCTTCCTGCTTCTTTTAAGCCGGTGTAAGAAGCTCCTTCGCCCAAACGATGTAAACGAACGAAAGTTTCAAAAAAGTACATATCTGCCATTTCTTGAACTTCTTGACTCTGGGTTCTAACCTTAAGCGTTTTTTCAAATGCTGTTTTGACTTCATCTTCGTGTTCAGCTTGAATCCATATCAATGCATGGTCAAGGTTTTGTGTTTCAATAGCTTTTTTGGCAGCTAATACAACCGGTCCATCGACACCATCACAGTGTGCCGGAACCGGGTTTGTTATAAAGAGCAAAAGCGGTAATATTAATAAAGGAAAACTCTTTCGTCTCATTTGGTACCTCGCTTCATATTTCTGAATATTTAATGTCATAAATGGAATCTCTTGTCTTATTTAGTCTGCTAAAAAATGCTGCTTTTCCTGGGCAGCATATAAACAGAATATTTTATCTGATTTCAATATAAGGATAAAAAGATATCGTGTCAACAATAAAATAAAAAAAATATCAGGGGAGAGATTATCGACTAAAAAAAATGGAATTAATCACTAAAATTAATTCCATTCTTTTAAAAAAGTAACAAAGATAACTTGAGTTAAAGTTTACCGAAGCTTATTAAGAAGATAGTTTAACAATTCGTCTTTATGTACACGAACTTGTTCCATGGAATCTCTTTCGCGAACGGTAACAGTTTTATCTTCTAAAGTTTGTGTATCGACTGTAATGCAGAATGGAGTTCCGTTTTCATCTTGTCTACGGTATCTTCTTCCCACCGCACCTTTATCATCAAAGAAAACTCTTAAGAAGGGACGAAGATCTGCTTCAATATCTCTGGCAATTTCCGGCATCCCGTCTTTATTTACGAGGGGGAAGATCGCGGCTTTAATTGGTGCAAGTTTCGGATTGAATTTAAGAACGACTCTAGTTTCACCGTTTACTTCTTCTTCATTGTAAGCATCAACTAAAAATGCCATGAACCCGCGGCTTACACCGCCGGAAGTTTCAATAATAAACGGAATGTATTTCTCTTTGGCTTCTTCGTCAAAATATTTTTGTGATTTTCCGGAGAATTCTTCGTGTCGGGATAAATCAAAATTTGTTCTGTTATGAATGCCTTCAATTTCGCCCCATCCAAACGGGAATTCATATTCAATATCGGTTGCGGCTTTCGCATAGTGTGCTAATTTATCATGAGGATGATCATGAAATCTCAATTTACTTGAATTCATTCCCATCTGCTTGTACCATTCAATTCTTCGCTCTTTCCAGTATTCAAAATATTTTTCATCTTCTTCGGGTTTTACAAAGTACTGCATTTCCATCTGCTCGAATTCACGAGTTCTAAACAAGAAATTCTTTGTATTGATTTCATTACGAAATGCTTTACCGATTTGCGCAATACCAAATGGAAGTTTTTGTCGACTTGCACCTTGCACATTTAAAAAATTAACATAGATGCCCTGAGCAGTTTCGGGTCTAAGGTAAATTGCATTTTCTGTTTTTTCAACCGGACCGAGAAATGTTTTGAACATAAGATTAAAACTGCGAGGTTCTGTGAATTCACCTTTGGTTCCGCAATTGGGACAGTTTGTCATCGCAAGAAGTAGTTTATTTATATCACTGTCTTCAAGAAGTGATTCGAATTTTCCTGTTGCTGATTCATCAGAAGTATAAATTTCATTAAATGATTGAGCTATATCGTCGGAAACATTTTCAGAAAACTCTTTGAGGATTTTTTCAATTTTCTTATCTGAAATTTGTTCGGCTAAAGTATCCAACCTAAAGCGGGCTTTACATTGTTTGCAATCTATCATAGGATCGGTAAAGTTCTCAACGTGTCCTGAAGCTTCCCAAACTTTTGGATGCATAAGAATTGAAGCGTCGAGACCTTCAATATCTTCACGGTAAGTCATCGCTTTCCACCATTCTTCTTTGATATTTTTAAGAAGTTCAACACCGAGAGGACCGTAATCCCAGCAGCCATTCAATCCGCCATAAATTTCACTTGATTGAAAAACAAATCCTTTTCGTTTTGCGAGAGAAACTACTTTTTCTAATACACTTTGTTCTTTAGCCATCAGTAAATCTTCCTAATTCTATTAAAATGAAAGGCAAATATACAATTTTGATACGCAATACTGAAACGGGGGATTTTGTGGGATAGATGAAGATGCCCTCTTTTCGAAGAGAGCATCCCACTATTAACATTATAGACTAGCTACAATTTCATTTAATTTAGCAAGAGCATCATCAATTTTATCAATATCTTTACCGCCGGCTGTTGCCATATGTGGCCTTCCGCCTCCACCACCTCCGACAACTTTTGCGGTTTCTCCGACAATTTTTCCCGCTGCAATTTTTTTGTCTTTTACTAAATCATCAGTAACAACACAAACCATTTGTACTTTATCTTCAACTTGTGAAATTAAAAATCCAACGCCGGATTTCATTTTATTTCGTAATTCATCGCCCATCGATTTTAGTTCATCGATTCCGGTTACTTCTACCTTTCCTTTGAAGAGTTTTATACCGTTTATATCTTCTGGATTAGAAATGATATCGTCTATACCGCCAAGTTTTTCTTCAAGTTGAAGTTTTGCAATTTCTTTCTCAAGTTTCTTTTTTTCTTCAATCAATTCATTTATTCTGACTTCTGACTTCTGTATTCTGTCTTCTTGCTTTTTAATAAATTCTTCAACGCCGTGACCCGTAACCGCTTCAATCCTTCTTACACCACTAGCAATTGAAGATTCACTAACGATTTTAAATAAACCAATTTGTGATGAATTTTTAACGTGAGTTCCTCCGCAGAATTCCATCGTGTAATCACCGAATTGAACAACGTTAACTTTATCTCCGTATTTATCACCAAAGAACATTAAGGCTCCCATTTTTTTTGCTTGTTCGAAGGGAGTGTCTTTGTGATGTGTCATCGGAATATTTTGAAGAAGTTTTTCGTTAACAATGTTCTCAATCCTTTCCAATTCTTCCAGGTTTACTTTTTCAAAATGAGTGAAGTCAAATCGTAATCGATCCGGACCAACATATGAACCGGATTGTTGAACATGATTACCTAATACTTCACGAAGGGCTCGGTGTAAAAAGTGAGTCGCTGAGTGATTACGCATGATATCCCAACGGCGCGAAGAGTCAACCACTGCTTTAACTTTTTGTCCGGGTTTAAGTTCAACATTATTTTCTTTTTCTATTACATGAATAATTTTTCCCTCGAGTTTTGATAAACCAACAACGGGCAATTTTTTATCGTCTATTTCCAAATATCCTTCGTCGTCTATTTGTCCGCCCGCTTCAACATAAAACGGTGATTTATCAAGAATAACAAGCGTATCACCATTTTGATTATTTATTCCAAGAATTTCTGCTTCCGAGATCAATTCGTCATAACCGGTAAATTGTGTGGGTTTGTTTTCGGTTAATTCGAATTGGTTTAAATCATTGATTTCAACTTTGTGTGTGCCCTGCTTATCTTTTGTTGATTTTCTTGCTCGATCTTTTTGTTGGTTCATTAATTCGTTAAATCGTTTTTCATCAACACTAAATCCTTTTTCACGTGCCATTACCATTGTAAGATCAAGTGGGAAGCCGAATGTATCATAAAGTTTAAATGCATCATCACCGCTAATTAACTTTTCACTATTGACGTTTGTCTTTTTACTGATCTCATCAAAAAGTTCAATTCCTCTATCTAGAGTCTTGTTAAAACTTTCTTCTTCTGCCTTAATTATCTTTTTCACATTTGCTTTTTGATCTTTGAGTTCTGTGAAATAGTAACCCATGTTATTAACGACAGTATCAACAAGTTTATAAATAAATGGTTCTTTCAGATTTATATTTCTTCCGTAACGTGCAGCGCGTCTTAAAATTCTGCGAAGCACATAACCTCTTCCTTCGTTACCGGGAGTTGCGCCATCGGCGATCGCAAATGTTAATGTGCGGACATGGTCAGCGATTACACGCATTGCGATTTGATCTTTTTCGTTTTTGTACTCTACTTTTGAAAGTTTTGCGATGGCATCAATTATTGGCGTAAAAACATCGGTATCATAATTTGAGGATTTCTTTTGAAGAACCGCGCAAACGCGTTCAAATCCCATTCCGGTATCAACATGCTTAGCGGGAAGATCATGAAGTTTTCCGTTTTCGTCACGATTGTTTTGAATAAAAACGAGATTCCAAATTTCAATACATTTCGGATCACCGGCATTTACCCATTTGGGATTATCATAGTCATCACTAACATTTATATGAATTTCGGAACATGGACCGCAAGGACCTGTATCTCCCATCTCCCAGAAATTATCTTTTTCATCAAACCGTAAAACATGATCTGGATTAATATCAGTTTTAGTCTTCCAAATTTTATCAGCTTCGTCATCGGTTCTGTAAACGGTTGCCCATAATCTTTCTTTTGGAAGTTTCCAAACATCGGTCAATAACTCCCAAGCCCAAATGATTGCTTCTTCTTTGTAGTAATCGCCAAACGACCAATTTCCCAACATTTCAAAAAATGTATGATGATAAGTATCGTAACCTACCTCTTCTAAATCATTATGTTTACCGCTTACTCGAATACACTTTTGAGTATCGGCCGCACGTTTATATTCTCGAGAACCGGTTCCAAGAAACACATCTTTAAATTGATTCATTCCGGCATTTGTAAATAATAAAGTCGGGTCGCCATGCGGAACTACGGGTGCGCTGTCAACAATTCTATGTTCTTTTTCTTTGAAGAAATCTAAAAATGATTGTCTAATTTCCTTCGAAGTCATTCAAGTAAATCCTGTTTTTATTGAGAGGTCAAATATAAGAAAAAGGTTCATAAGACGAATATTTGTAAATACCTGCATTATTCACATGTGAGTAAATACTTTTAGATATACAATAAATAAATACGTTGAATAATTTTTTTTGTTCAACAAATTCATTTTTTTTTATAATGTTTAACATCATGGAAAATAAAAAAAAACAACAAATTGGAATAATAGACCAGCTAACTCTATTATTGAGTTAATATACATCCTTTTAGACATTACTTTTAATAACTGATGTAACTATTGCTTTTTTAATGACTTAGTCTTACTTTTGAACTGTTCTCCAATCAATTAACGGCGCATCTTTGACTAAATACGCAGAGCTGACAGATTTAGAGTTAATGCAGAGAATTGCCAAGTATGATTCTCGCGCTTTAGAAGAATTATACGAACGTTATTGCGATTTGCTTTATACGCTGATAAAAAAAATTGCTCCCGACGAACTTACCGCCGAAACCATTCTAGTTGAAATTTTTGCAATCATATGGAAGAACATTGAAAAATTCGATTTTGAAACCGGCAATGTTTACACATGGATTGTTTCTCTAGCTAGAAACCGTGCAGTGGAATCTTTAAGACGAAGCCGTGATTCATCTTCAACATTAGATTTTTACGATGACGAATTCGAAAGTCTTTATATTATTCCTTACTTAGCTCGCGATATAGATACGCTCGACGCAAAAACAGCTTTTAAAGTAAAAGATAAAGTTGAAAAAGCTTTGGCTAGGTTAACCGACGCTCAAAAGTATGTTATTCATCTTGCTTATTATGATGGTTATACTTTGGATGAAATTGCGGATAAACTAAATATACCGGTAGAAACGGTTCGAACAAAAATTCTAACAGCCATGCACAGTTTGCGCGATAATTTATTACAGGGACAGACATAATGGCAGCTAACGCAATACATGAAATGATTAGTGCGTATGCCGCCGGGTGTATGGATAAGAAGAATTTTAAAACCTTCCGAGAATATATGTACGAAGGCGGTGAGCTTCCGGTAGGTGAACTAGGTGAACTCCAAAATGTAATTTCATTACTGCCGGTGATTTTAGAATTAGAAAAACCTAATCCCGCTATTAAAGACAAGGTTGCTAAAAAGTTAATAAGTCTTCAAGATGAGATAAAAGAAAAGATTCGTGTTACAAAACAAAGTACAAAGACAAGTGCAAAAACTGTTGTTAGAAGTTTAGAGCCTGAAGATGAAGATGAACTTAATTTATCAACCACCAATGATGAAACTAGACAAACCAGCTTTGATGAAGTACCGCCTCCACAACCGTTATCACCGCCGACAAGAGGTACGGAATTTTATGAGAGTGCAAAAAGAGTTAATCCACCTCCTCCTACATCAGTTTATGAATTACCACCAAGATCTCTTAAAGATATTGAAACCGATAATTCTTCCGGTAAAATTAAAGCATTATGGATTGCACTTGGTCTAAGTTTCTTAATTTTGCTTGGAACTATAATCATATTTCAATTTTCTTCAAAAGA
This sequence comes from Melioribacteraceae bacterium, assembly GCA_030584085.1. Classification (NCBI taxonomy): domain Bacteria; kingdom Pseudomonadati; phylum Ignavibacteriota; class Ignavibacteria; order Ignavibacteriales; family Melioribacteraceae; species Melioribacteraceae bacterium. The sequence goes on along the minus strand of CP129490.1, from coordinate 3,420,322 downwards.
TTATGATTCACAATTTGCAGCTCTTGAAAGCAGAATAAACTCACTTCAACAAGAAGTTCAATCAACAAGAGATCTTGTTAACAGATTTGACGAATTGATTGAATTTATGAATTATAAAGACATTCAAATTATTCAATTATCTCCCGTGGATAACAACACAAGCGGCTACGGTAAATTGATGCTTTCTTTTACTCATCGCGAAGGTTTACTTGAATTATCAGAAATGCCGACATTGGGCACAGATCAAGCATTTCAAATTTGGTTAATCAGCGACGGAAGATCATACTCAGTCGGAAGTTATGTGCCAAGCCGGGCGCAGAAATATATCCCTATTAAAGACATTCCGTATTTACCGAAAAATCAAGTTGAACTTGTAAGAGTTACTATAGAACCTTTGACCGGATCGGAATTACCGCAAGGTCCTGCAGTATTATTCGGAAGTGTTAATGCTTCTGCCACTACTCCCGCTAGACGTTGAGTTTTTTGGTTTGTAAAGAATTAAAACCAATCCAAACAAAATCATAAACAGAGGCCAGTAATCGAATATGATAAGTGTAACTCGATGGGCGAATTGAACAATTCTGTTGTCAAACATTAGTATTGCTATCAATGAAAGTACCATAAAAAATAACGCAGAAACAAGAATCGGGAATTCAGATAGATTTTCTAAATACACTACAAATAAACCGGCACCTATTACAAATAATATACTCGGTAAAATTATATTGTAGTAATTCAGAATCTCATAATTTTCTATTACATACAATATTATTCCAATATTTAAAAACACAGTAGCAAAAAACAGTTTGCCTCTATTACCGGATTTAAATAAAGTGATTATTGTTATTAACCCATAAAACATAAATAGGAATGCAAAACCTTTTAAGAAAGATGTGTTTGTCAAACCGACAAAGTTCAAGAAGATAAAAATTCCCGCAAAAAATAAAGTTGAACCAATTGCTAAATAATTATTCATTAGCTAATACCTCGGTTTCTTCTCTTGGGATAAAATAACCAATAAATAAATAGAACAATAAAACTAATCCTAATGTAAAAAATGTTAGCAACATGCAAATTATTCTGATCAATGTTACATCGACTTTTAGATAACTTGCCAAACCTGAACACACACCCAACAATCTTCTTTTATTAATTGATCTGACAAAATTTTTTTCTTTTTGTTCTGGTTCTTTTTTAGGAATGTGTTTTCCCTTTACCAAGACGAATATTCCTAGAAAAACCAAAATCAAAGCAACGAGAATATTCTGTTTTAAATCTATTGATTCAATTAAACGAAAAATTCCGATTGCCGGAAGCCAGAAATAAACGCCGATACCTATAAAGATAAATCCAAGTAATTTTGTTGAACTTACATTCTGAAAACTACTCTTACCTTTTTGTGTTGGATGTTTGGGAATTAAAAATGCACAAATGATATAAGCAATAATTCCCCAACCACCAAGAATGGCGGTTAAAATAAAAATGAATCTCACTAAAAGAGGATGGATGTTCATATACTCAGCGATACCACCGGAGATACCGAGAAGCACAAAGTTATATGGTGAGCGATAAAGTCTTTTTTGTGAAGGGATTAATTGTTGATCGGAATATTGATTATCATTTTCTTCGTTTTCTATTTTCTTTTCTTGTTCATTCATTAAAGAATAAGATGAGAATTAAGAATCAAATTTTCTAGAACTTTCTCTAGTGTTGATTGTTCTGATTTCAGTTACAATTTTATCCACACGAGCATCATGAAAATGAGATTCAATATAATCGAATATTTGAAATTCATATGCGAGAACAATTTTTGGTGCAAATGTTTTCTTGAGAAGTTTATCATAATAACCGCCTCCGTAACCAACACGTTGACCCGAAACCGAAATTGCAAGTGCAGGAACAATTACTAAATCGATATCACTCATATCTTCATCAATTCCGACGTGAGGTTCAAGATAACCTTCGTTGTTCTTTACCAAATATTCCCAACCCATAAAATTAAACCGGTTGAATGTCTTGGTTCTCTTGTTGAGTTTAGGGATAACAATAACTTTACCCCAGCCTTCCATGTAGTTGATTAATTTTTTTGTATCAACTTCGCCCGGTCTGCTGGCAATATAGCAATGAACTGTTTGAGCATGAACGAATTCATCTAATGTAGAAAGACGCTGAATTATTCTTTCTGTTTTTTGTGAGATATCAACCGAAGTTAATTCAGTTCGTCTTTGTACTACAAGTTTCCTTGCTTCGGATTTTGGGATAAGTGTTTTCACATTTCCAAATAAGTTATTGTTAATTGCAATCAATATAAAAATTAAGTTTCTCTTTAGAAAGGGAAACTGATTTGATTCTAAATGTTATTTTTGAGAAAGAAAATGGGTTTTCTGTTGTGTAATTTCAGAAAAGGAAATTTTATAATTATTCGAAACAATTCTGAGGTAAAAGATGAAGGACAAATTTTTGCAAGAAGCTCTAAATGAGGCAAAGAAAGGTTATGAAGAAGGCGGTATTCCGATCGGTTCGGTTTTGGTAATTGATGGAAAAATAGTCGGTAGGGGACACAATCAAAGAGTTCAAAAGGGAAGTGCAATCCTTCATGCGGAAATGGATTGTTTTGAAAACGCCGGAAGATTAAAAGCAAAAGATTATCAAAGAGCCGTTTTATATTCAACATTATCACCATGCGATATGTGCAGCGGCACAGCATTGTTATACAAAATTCCAAAGATAGTGGTTGGTGAGAATAAAACTTTTAAAGGACCGGAAGACTATGTCCGTTCATGCGGTGTTGACGTTGAAGTTGTAAACGATCCTGATTGTATTTCCTTAATGGAAAAATTCATAAAGGAAAATCCTGAATTGTGGAATGAAGATATTGGCGAGTGAAACAGATTTGTTTTTGATGATCAATTAATCAAATCATAAGATATTCTTTTTATAACATCGTCTTCTTTTATGCTGACGATGTTCGAAGAATCTCCATTGTGCTTGAACTTTGGAGTTGTCTTCAAGTTCTCTATTTGTTTCTACAATTCGAATATTATTTTTAATGATCAGCTTGTTTATTTCATTCATTAAAATTGCGTTCACACCTTTATCCTGCATATCGGGACGAACAGCGGTTAAGTACAAATCCAACCCCGGATTGTTTTTCATCGCTTTAAGAATATAAATAAAACCAAATGGAAAGAGTTTTCCCTTTGCTTTTTGAAATGCTTTTGAAAGTGATGGCATCGTAATTCCGAATGCAACCATTTCATTTTTTTCATTCAGAACTACAGGCAAGTATTCCGGTTTAATAAAACCGAAATACTGTTTTACATACATGTCAATTTGCTTGTCGGAAAGTTCAACAAAACCGTAAAGATCTTTGTAAGAAGAATTAATCAAATAAAACATTTCTCTAGCGTAAGGCAAAAGTTCTTTTGGCTTGTTCACACGAAGCACGCGGAGTTTGTTTCTTTTTAATGCAATGTCGCTGATTCGACTGATCTTTTCCGGTACAGGTTCGGAAGTCATTTTAACTTGGTATTCAATCCAATCAATATCTTTTGTATAACCTTTTCTTTCTATCAACTTGGGATAATATGGATAATTATAAATCGCACCGAGTGTACTTACTTCTTCGAAACCTTCAATTAGTGTTCCTTCGCCGTCCATATCCGTAAAGCCAAGCGGACCATGGACTTCATGCATTCCTTTTTCTTTAGCCCAATTTTCAATAGCGGTTAAAAGTGAAGAACAAACTTCTTCATCGTCGATAAAATCAATCCACCCGAAACGCATAATTTTTTTGTTGAACTTTTCATTGAACTTGTGATTAATGATTCCGGCAATTCTTCCTACAAGTTCGTCGTTTTTGTACGCAAGCCAATATTTTGTTTCGCAAAAATCAAAGGCGGGATTTTTATCAAATCGTAGAGAAAAAAGCTCTTCCTTCTTAAGTGGCGGCACCCAATACTTATCGTTCTTATATAACTTGTATTGAAAATCTACAAAGCGTTTTAAATCTTTATCCGTTGTTACTTCTTTTATTGATATACTCATATTCTCCGGCAGCTAAAATTACGAAGTCGAAAGGATTAACTTTTCGAAGCGATGAATTTCGTAAAGAAGAAAGCTGTTTTCTTTTTTAAAATGTGTCTATCAAAAAAGTAAAAATATTTTAATGATACAAGTGATTAATTTTATATACTTTTCTATTTATCGATTCGACATCCAATTTAACGATGAAATTAGATTATTAAGCTGTTGTTTCCTTTAAACTTGATTGTAATGAGAAATAGAAATATTTTGATTTCTGACTATTAACGATAATCAAATTTTAATGAACCAATCGAGTTTAATACTTACCTCATACATACCAATTATACTTGGCGTAGTTTTAATACTATTTAATAAACTTATTACAGAGAGTTACGAAAAAATAGCCGAACGAGACGGCTCAGCTTTCCCAAGATTTATAACTACAACACGTTTAATTATCGGCGGAGTATTTTTTATTATTGTCGGTATTATAAAATTATTTGAAAGTGCAATTTAATTATTTACAAGAAATTATTACTCGGCAAAGATTAGGTTATTTATAAAACACACTTTTTATCATCTCCACTCAAATTTTCGTATATTGAAAAAACGCTCACCAAAAATCATTTGTAAAATAAATACAAGAGGAAATCATGCCTTACCACGAAGACCTCGACAAAATTGCTATTTCTGTTAAGTCACACAGGTTGTTAAAAAAACTTCTAAAAGAAAATCCCAAACTTGAAGAAATAATGTTCGCTGCAAAGAACGAGACCGAAGCATTAATCGGAATTAAGGAATGGGTAATAACTTATTTAAGAGATCATCCCAAAGCACTTGAGTATTATGAAAAAGGTCCGTCAAGCGGTTATTCATTTAAGGACTTGAAATGGAGCAGTATCGCCGCAATCAGAATTTTGGATTACATCGATAATGCCGGAAGAAAATTTATCGATTTAAACTTGCGCGGACAGCTTGCGGTAAGTAATCCGATTAAATTAATTTGGCTTGGAGTTAATAAAGGTACCGGGGGCGCCAAACCCGATTTCTTTGAGGATATGCTTCATCTATTCAGGCAATTAACCGGTAAAGATGAACGAAGACAAATTTCAAAAGAAGAATTGTTTGAATGGATGGACAGATATCCTTCCGGTCTCGATCCGCGTATTGTTGAACTTCGTAAAGAAAACCGCGATAGAATAATAAATATTATCATCGATAAAATTGACGAAGGTGAAATCAACGATTCAAAATATAAATTCGAGAACAATCAAACACGCGCAGAGAAATTCAACATAGTTTTGGAATGGTGGAAAGAAAGTACGTTTCATTTAAGATTTGCGGTAAGAAGTGCCGACTTGTTAAACGAGATGCTTGGCTTCTCTCTCGATCCCGACACAATGAAAATTTTATACGATGCGGAGAAACAAGGAATTCCTTTCTTTGTTAATCCATATTACTTGTCACTTCTTCATGTTCGAGTACCTTACTTTGCAATCGGTGCTGATCTAGCAATTCGACATTATGTTGTTTACAGCAAACAGCTCGTTGATGAATTCGGCTATATAAATGCATGGGAAAAAGAAGATAAAGTTGAACCGGGCAAACCGAATGTTGCCGGATGGATTTTACCTTCACATCATAATGTTCATCGCCGTTATCCCGAAGTTGCTATATTAATTCCCGATACAATGGGAAGGGCTTGCGGTGGACTTTGTGCATCATGTCAAAGAATGTATGACTTCCAAAATGGTTATCTAAATTTTAATCTCAACAAACTAAAACCCGAAGAAACTTGGCCCGAAAAACTTCAACGACTGATGAAATATTTTGAAGAAGATTCACAGCTTAGAGATATTTTAATCACAGGCGGTGATGCATTAATGAGCAGTGATAAATCGCTTAAGCAAATTTTAAATGCGGTTTATGAAATGGCGAAAAATAAAAAAGAAGCAAACGAAGCTCGTCCCGATAATGAAAAATTTGCCGAACTAGTTAGAGTAAGATTAGGAACGCGTCTGCCTGTTTATTTACCGATGCGTGTTACCGATAATCTTGCCGCAATTCTAAAAGAATTCAAAGATAATGCGAGTGAAATTGGGGTTAAGCAATTTGTTATTCAAACACATTTTGAAGCACCGATGGAAGTAACTCCCGAAGCAAAAGAAGCAATTCGAAAGTTTATAGAATCGGGATGGATTGTAACTAATCAACATGTATATACTGCGGCTGCTTCACGGCGCGGACATAATTTAAAACTTCGACAAGTTCTTAATGAAGTGGGCGTTCTTCCGTATTATACTTTTTCGGTAAAAGGTTACATGGAAAATTATTACAACTTCGCACCTAACTCTCGCGCGGTACAGGAAAGCTGCGAGGAAAAAGTTATCGGTGAAATACCACAGGATAATCTTGATGAGATAAAAACTCTTCCCGAGAATCCGGAGCAAATGGTTGAAAATATTAAAGCAGTAAAACGTGATGCAAATATTCCGTTTCTTGCAACCGATAGAAATGTGTTGAACTTACCCGGTGTTGGCAAGAGTTTAACTTATCGCACAATCGGAATAACACGTTACGGAAGAAGAATACTTTCATTCGATCATGATGCAACAAGAACACACAGTCCGATTCTTGAAAAGATGGAAGAGATTGTTGTAATAGAATGTAAATCGATAAGCGAATATTTGAAACAGCTTGAAGAAATCGGTGAAGATGTCACGGAATATTCCGGATTGTTCGGTTATTCAATCGGGGAAACAGAACCACGCATGCCGATTTATGAATATCCCGATTTCGAATTTGAAGTCACCGATGAGATGACAAACCTTGAAGTACCCGACACAATTATGGAGGGAGTTGGGGAGTAAGGATTATTATATCGTTCCCTTTCGGCCAGTTCTGTCAACTTAAGCATTAATAGAACACAGATTGCGCCGAAACTATGAATACCCGCAGATAAAAATCAGTGTTTATCGGTGTTTTCTTCGTCGTCCGCGTTCCATTTTTTATACTCTTTATTCTTCATCCCCCTTTGTGAATGAGTTATTTAATCTCGATCGCTTCCCGTGTTTTATTTGTTAACAATAGCACAACGAATCCAATAACGCCAATTATCCCCAAACCAAAATCTTCGTAAATAGTTAAATTAATCGCGGCACTCGTTCCAATTAACGACCAAATAAACGGAATGATAATTAAATACCACGGAACTCTTTTAATTGTAAAGAGCAATAATCCGAATGTGAAAATTGTAGTAGGACAAGGCAGACCGAAAGTTGGATTGCGCGGAAATGTGTGTCCGAAATAATGACCCAGAATGGGATAAATTAAAAGTGCGTATAAAATAAAAATTCCACTTAGTATACCGAGCCAATCTTTCCTTAAAGAAAATTGAAGATCTACTTTAATAAGACCAAAGTACAAGAACAGTAAACCCTGAATAATGAAAATTATTCCAAAGCCATAAGCAGCGTTATTAATCTGAGTAAAAAATACTAAGTGATAGACAATTCCCATCCAAAGCCAGAAGAATCCCAAACTTGCGCTAATAAACTTATTACCGGTTGTTGAATTCTTAAATAGAAAAAAAATCATTATAAGCGCGAGTGTATTAAATGCAATTTGTAGAGGCCAAATGGACTTGTTGTACAGTTCCATCGTATCGAGAAATTGTTCAATCGTGAAAGGCATTTTCCCTCCTAAGTAATTAAGGATTCTGATTTTTATTACGGTAAAACAATCTATCTGCTTATATATATGCCTTTGTTGTAAAAAATAAGTTAGCAATTTACGGATGAAATCTCAATCGAGGAGAATCATTTAACCAAGGCAAATATCAAAATTTGCGGAACCCATTTTTATATAGTACATTCGAAAATTATTTTTTGTAATAGATTGAGAGAATAGATGTACATCCAACGCCATGGTGAAAGCGAAGCTAATGCACAGAGAATTTATTCATGTTTGAAAGTAGATCCTCAATTAACCGCAGATGGTAGAAAACAGATTGAATCTTATCTTGATTACTATTCGCAATTAGAAATTGATAAAATAATTTCAAGTCCATCAACAAGAGCAATTCAAACCGCAGAGATAATTTCAAATCATATTGGATTATCAATATCTATCGATAATAAATTGCATGAAGTTATAATGGGTGATCTTGAAGGACTTCCGCAAGATGATAAGGAAAATATAAGTCTGTTTGAATCTATTTTAGCAAACTGGTTTAAGGGAGATAAATCAAAAAGATTTCCTAACGGTGAAAGCTATTATGATGTGAAAGCAAGAATTGATCATGTTGCTGAATATTATTTTGATCAGACAAACACATTGCTGGTTGCGCATGCTACTTTCTTTGCATGCATGATTGCCGAAACAATTAAGTATAATGAAAGTGTCTTTGAATTATTTTTACCGAGAGCCGGTCGCGGCAAATATGAAAACGGCAAATGGATTATAATTGATACTCGCTAACTATCATTTATGAATTATTACTTCAATAAATATTCCGATCTCTTATCAAATGTTGATCCGCAATCACGTATAGAAAAATTTTTTCAGTTTCCGATTACACGTATGGTGATCATTCTTATTCTATTAGCGCCAAGTTTCTTAATTATTGAAACCGTCCGCGGTGTTGTAATTAAATCAGTAGATTTCACCACGGCAGTTTATTCGGGATATTTTTTCGATGTTCTTCTTATTGCCGCAATGATGATTACATATAGAATTTATACTTCCGCTACAGAAAACCGGAAAGCACATGAAATTTCATTTTTTAAATTCTTGCCCGAGATCGGATTCGGTGCATTAATTGCTTTTTTGATTATGACATTTTTCGTGTTGTTGATATCTATTCCGGGCTACTATTCAGTAGAAGAATTCAATTCATTCGGCAATGTGCTCTTCATGTTTTTTGATCAGTTGAAAGTCGGTTTTATTGAAGAGCTTCTTTTTAGAGTAATCATATTTAAGTTAAGTGAAGAACTGTTCGGAAGTTGGACGGCAATTGCAGTTCAAGGAATTCTTTTTGGTTTTGCCCACGCGGGAAATCCTAATGCAACCATTTATACGACTATGGCTTTAATTCTTTCTTTCAGTATTTTTTTCGGAACGGCTTACATGATTACAAGAAGAATTTGGTTTGTTATGGGATTCCATTGGAGTTGGAATTTTTTTCAAGCCGGTATTTACGGAATTCAAAATTCAGGTCATACACAACCAAGTTTAATAACACCCGTTATCGAAGGTCCGGTTTGGATTACCGGAGGAGATTGGGGGGCGGAGTTATCGATTATTTCCGTAATTATTCTTTTTACACTAGGCATATATTTTGTTAAAATTGCATATAGCAATAATCAATTCATGAAACCAAAGTGGCGGAGATAAGTTTGTTTAGAAGTAAATATTACTTTTATTGTTTTCTATTCTTGTTTGGATTGTTAACCGGTTGCAACGAAGAAATTGATCCTGCTAAAGAAGCCGAACAAAAACGAAATCAAATTCTTGAAAAAACTATTGTGTCAATCGATTATAAAATTGAAAAACCAAAAGAGAATTTGCCGAATAATCTAAAATTATTTTCGGGTGTTTGGGTTGGTAAGTGGAATGAAGTTCAACCAAGTAGATTAATAATTACAAAGATTAGCTCGAACGAAGTTTCATTTATATATGCTTGGGGAGCGAATCCTCAAAAAAATATTGATGCTGATATGATCTCACGGACTGTTGCAATAAGATCCGATGCCAAAATAATATTTGAAATTAATAGTAGCATGTACACCTTCGTAGTTGATACACTTTTAAATAAAGTAATCGGTGCTCGCATAAGCGGTGATATTGTTTCAAACATTGTCATGGAAAAAGTAGAAAATGCCAATAAAAATTAATGAGCCGACTATAATAGAAGCCGCCGGCAACAAACCAAAAATTATAAAAGAATATTTTGGAAGAGTTAATTCTAACACAAGTGATGTAAGTATTGCAAGAATGAAAAGTCCAGCCGGTTGGATTGAGCCTGGTCAACGCCCGGAGTTTGATGAATACACACTTGTATTAACCGGTGAACTGCATGTAAAAACAGAAGACGAAAAAGTAATAATAGTTAAAGCCGGTGAAGCTATCCTTACGAAAAAAAGTGAATGGATTCAATACAGCACGCCGAACAAAGAAACAGAATATATTGCAGTTTGCTTACCCGCCTTTTCACCGGACACAGTTCATAGAGATTAAAAACTTCTTATTACATCGATTCTTTATTAAACATCAAAGGAACAAAACCGTATCGGACTTGTATAGTTATTATATCATGTTTAATAAAACGAGGTTTGTTATGACTGATAGAAAAGAATTTATTGATGAAGTGGCTGCCCAAATGAAAAAATGGGATGATGATCTTGTCGTGCTTGAAAATAGAACTGTTGAAGCGAATACCGAGTTAAAATCAGATCTAAAACAAAAGCTGGATGAACTAAAACAAAAGAAAGATGAGTTTCGGAATAAATTAGAGGAATTACAATCCAGCGGTAAAGACGCCTGGGATTTATTGAATAACGAAATAAAAAAAAGTTATGAAAACATAAAGGAAGCATTTGAAGAATCAAAAAAGATAATGAAAAACTAAAATAACAGTATAAAAAAACCCCGGAAATTGTTTCCGGGGTTTTTTGTTTTAAATATGAAAATGTTACAATTAACCCCAACTACCTTGGTCAATTACACCTCCGCCATCATCGTATTGTGTCCAACTCCCTGAACCATCAGCATTCCAGGAAATACTCCATCTTCCTTCACCCGGTGCATTTACATCAAGTGATCCGGAACCATCAGCATAGTAATAGAGTTCTACGGTAATAGACGGTGAAGCTTGATGAGTTGTGAGCAGCATATGAGTAGTTCCGTCTTGTGCAATATCCCACTCAAAATTTAACAATGGTGAACCCGAATCAGGATCATAGAAAGTTAGTTCACCGCTGTCATTCAATTTTGAAGCGGAAGCCGTTAGAAATACTTGATTATTGTAAGTATGACCTTCAATCGTACCATCAACGGTGAGGGTCATTTCATAAGTTGTTTCGGTTTCTTCCGAAGTCAATGTAAATGTTGCTCCCTCGTGAGTCCATGTCCATTCGTTATTTAATGCCGATGTAGTAGAACTTTTACTTGCATTATCAGGCGGTGTTAATAGTTGTGTGTAATAAGGAAGCATATTTGCCATTTGGATATATGCAACAGCTTGCGCAGCTCCGGGATCTCCTGAATTTGCGGCGTTTTGCATTGTTTGTGGTATTTGAATTGGGTCAAATTCTATTGTTGGCGGATTATCATTGTCGTCTTCGGGTTCTGTTGGTCCGGAATCGTCATCACTAGAACATCCCCAAAATAAAGCAAAAATTAACACGATGACCAATCGCTTTAATAATTTACTACTTATTCTCATTGTACTCCTCCTTGTTGATTAACGTGATCGTTTTGAGATAATAAAACATCTTGGACAAAATGTCAAATTTTCCCACTTATGACTTATATATTCTGCTTAATCTCATCCGATTTTATTTCCACATATGAAAAAAAAATCGTATAAATAGCGCGCTAAATTCTAAAATACTTGACAATTCATTTACGGTTAAGGAAAGAAAAGTTTATGTTCGATTATAATCCATGTATAACCTGCGGTGCATGTTGTGCTTATTTTAGAGCTTCGTTCCATTGGAGTGAATGCTCAGATGGATATGGACAAGTTCCCGTAGAACTTACAGAAAATCTGAATTCACACAGGCGTGTTATGAAAGGAACCAACTCGAATAATCCTCGTTGCATCGCGCTGCAAGGTGAAATAGGAAACTGCGTAAGTTGTTCAATATATGAAGTAAGGTCGACCGTCTGCAGAGAATTCCCTTTTTCTTATCAAGATGGAATTCCAAACGAAAGATGTGATCAAGCTAGATTGGCTCATGGACTCCAACCTTTAAAACCATTTGATGACAAAGGTAACAGAGCGGCGTAAAAGATTTCTTGCAGTTATCACAATTTATATTAAATTATTCGTTTCAGTTATTTATTGGTTGCTATGGGCAAGAAAGAAATTTATTTACGCTATTCGAACACACGCGATGTTGTTTTTGTATTGGGAGCCGGGGCTTCTCATCCGGATGGTGTTCCGCTTCAAAGAGATATCTTACCATTAATTCTTTCGGGAGAAATTGCCGAAGTAAAAAATTCTTACCTCGGAAAACTTGTCGCAGATTTTATCAATCATAACTACAAATACGGTAAGGAAAAAGATCAATATCCGAGACTTGAAGCTGTCTTTGGATTTTTGGATTACTTCATTCAGCAAAATGAAAGCTTAAGTTCAGAGTATCCTTATTCTACCTTAATAGCAGTCAAAGAGGCATTAATTAAATTAATTCATTATGTCGTAGATTTTAAGTCAGATAAATCAAGCACATATTATCATTTATTTTGGGAAGCAGTGGAAAAATATAACTCCAATATTTCAATCATTACTTTGAATTATGATACACTGCTTGAACAGGGTTACAGATTCTTGTTTGAAAAATTTGGTTATATCGATTACTCAATTCATCTTATGAATTATAATGAATACAGTAGTAGTAAAACTAAATTTACTCAATGGGTTAATCCTCGCGAACCAATATCGATTGACAAAGACTTGAATCCAGTTCCGACCAAAATTCTTAAAATTCACGGAAGTCTTAATTGGAAATACTGTAATTGCTGTAATCAAACATTACTAACGCCATGGGATAAGAAAATTGATTTGCAGCAAGGAAAATTTCTTGGTTATACATATCCGGAAAGAAGGGAGTACGAGTATAATTGTCCACTTGACGGCACTGATTTCCAAACTCTTATAATGCCTCCGTCAAATATAAAAACACTTAATCACCCGGTTATTTCACAATTGCTAAGTGAAGCGGCAAGAGAAATTCGTTCGACAAAAAAAATAGTGTTCTTCGGTTATTCACTTTCCGATGCGGATGTTCATATTAAAGCATTATTCCAAAAAAACTTGGAAGATGACGTTAAGATATATGTTGTGAATTCACGATCAACAAAGAAAATGAAATTAAGATTTCGTTCACTTCATCCGAATGTTGAATTTATCGAAAGTCCATTTGAGCAAGTTGTTCAAAATGAGGAAATTTTGTCTCAATTATTTATGAAAGAAAATTGATTAGATAGTCAATTCTTCATATGCAGCAGTTAAGTTGTTTTTAATTCGTGTACCATCATGATTCTCAAATCCCGGAATTACCTTTAAACTTTCAATCTCTTCTTGGCTTTTGCCCAAAAGAATCTCTTTCTTTACAGTATCTAATAGTGCTGTCAAATAATTTCTCATATAAATTATGTCATCAACTTTACCGGTTACAGAAGAACCATGACCAAAAATGAAAATCGTATCGCCATCAAATTGTTGAGAAATTTTATCTAAATATTCAATCCACCCAGAGATGTTGCTGCCGCCGGGTCTGTCTATATAGGGGTAAACCCGATTGAAAACTAAATCTCCAAGATGAACGATATTTTCGTTTTCAAAAAACACATAAATATCACCGCTCGTATGAGCAGGTTTAAAATATGATGCTGTTATGGTTTGATTTCCAATAGTTGTAGACCATTCTTTACTAAATGTTATATTAGCGTACACCTGCGATTCTTTTGTATCACCTTTTCCGTAAAATTGTTTTTGCAGCTTAACCGCATTTTCATGTGCAATAATTTTATCTGTGATTTTATTAAGCATGTAATTACCTGATGTGTGATCCGCATGATGATGAGTATTAATCACAAAATCAATCTTCCTTTTGGTTTTGTCAATTACCATTGACATAAAATTTCTTGCTGTATCAGGGAATTGTGAATCAACAACAACAATAGCATCGTCTGAAATTTGCCATCCAATAGTTCCTCCTCTTTCAGTATATAATCCAACATTTCCGCGTAATATTTTCATATTCCCGGGTTCATTTTGAAGAGCATTTAATAACCTATTTGTTGGCAGCAAAATTCCCGCAGTTAAAATTGAGGTGTTTTTTATAAAAGATCTTCTCGAAAAAATCATTATTGCTCCTTTGAGGGGACTATAGAATAATCAAACGCACTAAAAAAAGCGGTTACTGAAAAATTAAAATTTAGTTTTGTAATGATTATTTAGAATGAAACATGTTGACAAATTATTTTATCAAAATCATCTTCTTGGAAATTATTGTTGATCCGGAAGATAATTTATAAACATAAACTCCGGTTGATAAATCCGACGCATCAAATGTAATCGAATGATGACCTGGGCTCATTGGTTTATTGAGCAAAGTTTTTATTTCTTGTCCAAGAATGTTATATATGGATAGCTTCACATTTCTTGTTGTATTTAACGGAACATTAAATTCTATAGTAGTACTGGGATTAAACGGATTTGGATAATTTTGGCTAAGGGTAAATGTTTTAGATATTTCTTCTAAATTTTCATCTAAAGAAGTTATTATAATTGGTGTATCACCAAAAGCCAAAGAATCATAAGGTTGAGAATGCAGTATATCAATCTTTTCACGCATTTTAATTATACTTTCTTTTTTGTCAACTCCCAAGCCTGGAACAAAAGCGGCCATAACCCATTGAGTATCACTTGGCGCTAAATTAAAAGATCCGGTGAACAAAATAATCCCCGATCCATTTCCTACTTTGTCAGAGGGAAATAACCATCCCGTCTCATTAATGGGATCACCGCTAAATGGAAATTTTGTTGATCTTGTTGTTGTTGGGTCAATGATTATACCGCCGCCGTTTGAAAAACCATTAGCGGAAGAATAAACTTGATTTTCATTTCTTGGAGGACCGTAGAGCGGATCGAGATTTGTATCGTCACCAATTCCTTTAAAAGAACTTAAACCGAGATTATATTTCCCCGAAATTTCCCTCCCCTTAAAAATTGCTGTTGAATCAGGGTGTGATTTAACTGGGCCATATAAAAGTGTGAGACCAACCGAAGGTGGAACCCCACCTAAGGAAGGTGTAAAATCTATACCACTCCACAAATAACCAGTTTGCCGATTCACATCTACTGCCGGGATGTTAGAGTTAATATCATAAAAATCAATGTCAGCCCATAATCCAATAAAAGCAGAATCTATTGAAGATGAGCCTTTATTGATTATAGTCCATTCAATAAAAAATAAATTATGGAAAATATTTTCAAAATCCTTTTTGTTACCCTCTCTCCCATAAATTTTCTGCTGCACTTCTATTGGTAGTATTCCTTTTTGCTTAGTCGTAACAAAATTAGGATTGACAGAATTAGAATCGAACATATTATAAACTGACCAAAGTATTTGATCCCCGAAGATAAGAGGTGCTCCCTGTTCATTGGTTGGAGCTCCCAAATCAGATGGCCACTCTAGTAAATCCGGATTTTGCGGATCGTTTCCTTTAAATACCTTATAAACTCTATATCTTAATGAATCACTTGGAGACTCATCCATAGCAGGCCTACCATTAATAATTGGGCCAGGAGAGTAGTTAGCCGAATAATATTTAACAGCCGAACGAATTTCACCTTTGTAAAATCCACTTACCCAAAATCCGGCATCGAACAGCACGCGTTTAGCCGGTAAAGTTCCGTAGTTCAGAGAACTCCATGATGCAGAGTTAAAATCACCTCTATTGGTAATTTTATCCAGTAAAATTGTATTAGCATCAAAACTTCGGCTTTCTATAAAGCCATTTTGTAATAATGTTTTCTCATCGTTGCGCTGCGCATAACAGACAGTTAAAGCAGATAAGAATAATAGTAAAGTCAGCTGTTTTCGTGTCATTAGAGAGTTCATTTTAATGTTCTTATAAGATTGTAAATATAGAATAAATGATTGTTATAATATACCCAAATATTGAGAATTTGATGAAATTCACAAATCAATAAATTTATTAACAACACAAATTTAATTATATTTTGTATTCTTTGTTTAAAGGAAATAGCCAGTGAAAAACTTAGTTGTGCTTCTCATATTTTTGATTCTGACTTTTATATTATTCGCACAGACAAATAAGGTTGCAGTTGAATTTGTTGTGATGACGAAGAATTTAAATTATGAAGAAAATGTTTTTATAGTCGGAAACTCATCTGAATTAGGAAATTGGCAACCAGATGCAATTCAATTGGATAAAGTTGAGGAAAACAAATTTTCTAAAACAATTTTTTTCCCTGTGCATGAAGAAATAGAATTTAAATTCACAAAAGGAAGTTGGTCAACAGAAGAAGTAGCTGAAAATGGATTAGTTCCTGCAAATAAAAAGCTGTATGTAAGTAACGATACATCTGTTACTTATATCATTAATAGATGGAGAAAGCCGGAAGAAGACATTTCTTTTGGGCAAATAACCGGAACTGTTGAATATATCACTAACATCAAAACTAAAGATGAACTTCTTCCGCGGGATATAATTATTTGGCTTCCACCGGACTATTATGAAAATGTTGAGAAACGATATCCGGTTCTCTATATGCATGACGGACAAAACATTATTGATCCGTCAACTTCATTTCTTGGTATCGATTGGCAGATCGATGAAACTGCGGATAGTTTAATCCGACGAGGAATTATAGAACCAATTATTATAGTGGGTTTATATAATACTTCCAATAGGAGGAAAGAATACAGCGAAAACGATACAGGATATGCATACATTAACTTTTTGATTGATGATGTTAAGCCGTTGATTGATCATAAATATAGGACTAAAAGTGATCGACAGAATACAGCGGTTGCTGGGTCATCAATGGGGGGGTTAATTTCTTTTATGATTGCATGGGAAAGACCGGATGTGT
Source organism: Melioribacteraceae bacterium (assembly GCA_030584085.1). Lineage (NCBI taxonomy): Bacteria > Pseudomonadati > Ignavibacteriota > Ignavibacteria > Ignavibacteriales > Melioribacteraceae > Melioribacteraceae bacterium. The sequence goes on along the minus strand of CP129490.1, from coordinate 3,403,443 downwards.
TTTCTAAAGCTGCTTGTCTTTCACCGGCATTTAAGATACGCAATTATGATTATGTTGATAATGTTTTTGAATATAAAGGTGAGAAGAAAAATTTGCTTTTATATGTAGATAATGGCAGCGTAGGTTTGGAAGATAGTCTTCAAACCGGTATTGATGAAATGCTTTTAAATCTTAGGCAAAAAGGGTTTATAGAAAACAAGGATTATATTTGGTTCAAAGATTATGATGCGAAGCATAATGAAAACGCATGGGCAAAGCGAAGCTGGCGATTTTTAGAATTATTTTTTGCTAAGGGTAATTGAAAATGAGATTAGATCTTTATCAAGTTGATGCATTTACTAATATTTTGTTTAAGGGAAATCCGGCAGCTGTTTGTCCTTTAAATAATTGGTTGGACGATAAAATACTAAAAAACATTGCAGCAGAGAATAATTTATCGGAAACAGCTTTTTTTGTTAAGAAAGACAATCAATATCATATTAGATGGTTTACACCGACGATTGAAGTTGATCTATGCGGTCACGCTACATTAGCATCAGCATATGTTATATTTAATTTTATCGAGAAAGAAATCAATCAAATAGTCTTTGAATCATTAAGCGGAAATTTAACGGTCTTCAGAGAGGATGAATTTATTACATTAAATTTCCCAGCAAGACCCCCTAAAAAAATTTTTACAAGTGATCTACATCTTAAATGCTTGGATGTTGAACCAAAAGAAGTTTTATTGAGCAGCAAAACACTGTTTCTGTTAAATAGTGAGAATGAAGTACTTAATGCAGTACCCAACTTTGACGAGATTAAAAAATTAGATTCCGACGGATTGATCATTACAGCAAAAGGAGAAAATTGTGATTTTGTTTCAAGGTACTTTGCTCCTCATGCCGGTATTCCCGAAGACCCAGTTACAGGTTCAGCACATACAGCTTTGACACCATATTGGTCAAAAAAATTGAACAAGAGGAAGCTTCAAGCAAAGCAACTTTCAAAACGTGGTGGAGAATTATTTTGTGAAGATTTAGGTGACAGGATAAATATTTCCGGAAAGGCTGTACTTTATTCAATCGGAGAAATAGATTTGGCTTGAGCGATATGATGATTAAATATATAAATATAGCTGCGATATTGTTGTTTGTATTCGGATGCGAGGCACCCAGAGAAAATCCATTGGACCCTGAAAATCCCAATAACTCATTCACAAGTATAACTGGCACAGTGAGAACAGTAAAGGTTCCGAATCAACCTATTAACGCTGTAACCGTTTACTGGCCAAACGCTAATATAGTTGTCGAAACAAATTCAAGCGGGAATTTTTCAATTGAAGATCTTCGACCACTAGATGGATTCTTATATTTTGAAAAAGAAGGTTACAGCAGGGATTCTATCTTTATAAATTGGGCTTCAAGAAAGAGTGTCACAGTATTACAGCAGCTTAATTCAACTCCTAAGTTGATAAATGGAAATATTACCAGTAGTGTGGAAAACAGGTTCCCTGCAGTACAAGTTTACCGTTTAATTGTAGATGCTCAAATTATAGATGACGAAAATGATATAGACTCAGTATTTATTAAAAATGATGACCTCGGATTTATTGGTAATTTAAGTAATGTGTCAGTAACAGTTTTTCATAACACTTTTACTCCGGCCCAAATGAATATAATTTCGGTAGATGATGTTATTGGAAAAGTATTTGATATTATTGCTAAAGACGCTAATGGAAAAACCTTTAGCATAGCTAATTTAACGGTAAAAAGAATAATAAAAGAATCGGTTGAAACTATAACTCCCGCTAATAATGAAATAGTGTCTGATTCACTTACGCTTAATTGGCGAAGATTTACACCGGGGTATTCTTTTACTTATAGCCTTAGTATATTCACAAATACAGTTGATCCCGAGTTAGTTTGGGAAGTAAATAATATATCTTCTAATGAAATATTATTTGTGGTACCGAAAATTTTAACACCCGGGGAGTACTTCTGGGTTGTATGGGTAATCGACGAATTTGGGAATAAAGCAAGATCTAGACCAGCATCATTTATAATACAAGAATAATATGAATATTGAACGGCTTGAATTAGAACAGATGAGGGAAGTTTCAAAAGAACACTTTGAAGCACTCTATAGAATAAGTCACATTCTTAATTCTACCGAGTACCAAGGCTCGCTTATTGAAGACGCACTTGACTGGGTAATAAAAGTAATTAATGCTGAAAGAGGTGTGTTCGCTAAATACAATAGTGATGAGAATATTTTCAAAATTATTACAGCCCGGAATACTAGAGGAGAGAATATTGTTGACCTCTCTGAATTTTCATCCAGTATTTTGAATGAAATTATTAACAAAAAACACTCAATACTTCATCACGATGTACAAGGCGACCCACAATTATCTCAATTTGAGAGTATCCAAATAAGAAGAATTAAGTCAGTTATTGGTGTTCCCATTGTAAGAAATGAAAACGTCTGGGGAGTATTTGTTGCAGATAGTCAAATCAACAGGAAAGATTTTACAAATGAAAATTTAGTTTTCCTAAATATCTTTTCGAATTTAGTATCCTTGGCACTGGATCGAATTGAAAATCTGGAAAAGTTAAAAGACGAAAGAGAAATTCTCCTAAATAAACTTGAGGCCACCGAAAAAATTCCCAACATGGTTGGTCAAAGCAAAGCTATGAATGAACTTGCATCGTTAATAAAAAAAGTGGCAAAAACAGATGCAACAGTGTTGATACTTGGTGAAAGCGGTACAGGAAAAGATTTGGTAGCAAAAGCAATTCATAAACTAAGCAGTAGAAAAGATCAACCTTATTTAGCTCAATTCTGTGGATCAATTCCCGATACACTTTTAGAAAGCGAATTGTTTGGTTATAAGAAAGGAGCTTTTACAGGTGCGAATACAGACAAGAAAGGCCTGTTGGAAGTTGCCAATAACGGAACTTTTTTCTTAGATGAAATCGCCGATATTTCTATGGCGTTACAAGCAAAACTTTTACGGGTTTTGGAAAATAAGGAAATTATAAGACTTGGTGATACTCAAATAAAAAAGATTGACGTTAGAATTATCACTGCAACAAATAAAGATTTACAACAACTGGTAAGAGAAGGAAAATTTAGGGAGGATTTATTTTACAGACTAAATGTATTCCCCGTTAAAGTGCCACCATTAAGAGACAGAAGATCAGATATCCCGTTACTTGCTAAAGACTTTATATTAAAATTTGCCGAGAACAAAAATCTTCACTTAGATAAAAGCTCAATTAAAAAGTTAGAAGCATATAATTGGCCCGGCAATGTAAGGCAGTTAATTAATGTGATGCAGCGCGCTTTAATACTTTGTGATAATTCTAAAATAACAGAAGATCATCTAATTTTTGAGGAGGAAGAAGTTCTTAATAGTTTTAACGGAACACTGAAAGATTTTGAAATAAAACTTTTGCAAGATCGTTTAAAACAATTTGATGGTAATAGAACTTTAACAGCCGAATCTCTTGGAGTATCGGTTCGATGGATACAGCTAAAATTGAAAGAAATGGGTTTACAATAACTTGAATCAAGTTACATCAGAAATATTGTTTGAAAAATTTGAAATAATTGAATGCTTCAAAAAAGACGAGCATGCAAGTGTTTATCTTGCCAACCATATTTATCTCGGCAAAAAAATTATTTTAAAAGTGCTTAACACAAAAACAATTTTTGATGAAGCTAAGATTGAACGCTTTAAAAGAGAAGCCAAAATTATGGCAAAGTTGGAAGACCCGAATATTATAAAAGTTCTCGATTTCGGAACCTTCAATGAATTCTTCTATATCTCTTTTGAATATTTCGAAAGCAAAAATCTAAGAGCATATATTAAAGACAAATCACTTTCGCTTGAACAGAAAAAAAATCTTGTTGTACAGTTATTTAAGGGATTAAATTATGCTCACCAAAATCAGATTATTCACCGCGATATAAAACCAGAGAATATATTAGTAAACGAAAAATCCGAGTTGAAAATCGGCGACTTTGGTTTGGCTTTAGCTTTGAATGACAATTTTGTAACAAGTCAATATACGATAGTTGGTACTCCGTGTTATATGTCTCCTGAGCAAGTACAAGGTGGAAAATTAACTTCACAAAGCGATCTTTTTTCTGCCGGAATTTTGGCATTAGAACTTTTTACCGAGAAAAATCCATTTTTAGGTGAGGATGTTAATCAAACAATCAGTAATCTGATAAACTATAATGTAGAAATTATAGAAGCTTATCTCATAAATCTCCCTGAAGAACTTCAACAAATTCTTAGAAAGTTACTTTCAAAGAAAACTGAGCGACGATATAAATCCGCAAAAGAAGTCTTGCAAGATCTTGAAATTCCGCTTAGTGAAATCAGAAGAACTCCTTTTTATTTTTTAAAAAACAGGAAAATATTATACAGCGTAGCAAGCTTGGTTCTTGTTTTAATAATTGCACTAATTTTTGTATTTGTTAGACAGGGTGATCAAATAAATGATGATCCATCACTATCTGAAAATTTTTCGGGTGAAAATTCTGTTAAAATGGATATAAGTATTGATGAGCAAGATGGTAACAAAGGATCGGAATTATCGATTGATAATTTGAATCCAAAAGTAGAAACAGTTCCAAGCGAAATTCCCGAAACTCGAGTTGAAGACTCCGAACCCGAAATCATTAATGATAATAATACTGAAAAGATTGCATCTATTGCTTTTGGTAATTTGTATGTAGAATGTATTCCTTGGGCGCACATCTATTTAGATGATCGACGTTTAGATACAACCCCGATTTCAGAACCAATAGATTTAAGGGCTGGAATTTATAATATAAAATTGGTTCATCCTGAGTATCCGGATTATTTGCAGACTATAGAAATAAAACCGGATGAAACTTCGAGAATTACAGTGAATTTAGACACACTTTATGGATACTTAGCCTGCAATGTTTTCCCGTGGGGAGATGTTTACCTAAATGATAAATTTTTGGGGCAAACACCTTTTGGCAATGTTGTTAAACTAATCCCCGGTTCACATGTTTTAACTGTCAAACATCCTGAGTATCCGGATGTCGTTGAAAGGATTAATATTATTAAAAGCGACACGTTGGTTGTACATGTTAATTTAACTGAGACCTTAAATAACAAATTTGGTGCGAACAACTAGATAGTGGTATAGTTGTTGTACATATTAAAACTCTAATGAAGAATCAAATTTTATACATATTATTTTCTTTTCATCTATTATGTGGTTACCTAACGGCAGATGAACCCACATGGCAAGTTACAGGGAAAATGAAATATCCTGTTTCGGGAGCGCAATCAGTTGTCAGGGATTCTTTAGTCTATGTAATAGGTGGATATTCTGATTCACTCCAGGCGAATGTTAGATGGATACAACAGTTTAATCCCGTAAGTGGTGAATGGTCTATTGTCGCGAATATGATTGAAAAGAGATACGGATTTTTTGCCGGAATACATGACGATAAGTTGTACATCTATGGTGGAATTAATGAAGTAAATCCAAATTCGTTTAATCTCGAAGAGTGGGATTTCGGAAGTCCAAACACGGTAGTTCATAACGAAAATGAACTATTTGATAGAGTATTTTCTACCGGCACTGTGTATAAAGATAATTTATTAATGATTGGGGGTTATGCAGCTTCACGTGGATCTAATGCTAACTTACCTTATATAGCAAATTTTGACTTTCATTCCATGGAAATATCTTCTGTCGACGATACTTCTTTTACAAGCAACGCATTGCCCGTGCAACAAATGTCAGTAGCAGTAAATGATAATCTGTTCTTGTTTGGTGGATCCTTTAATGGTGTTTTACAAAACTATGATATTATACAACTCGAAAATTTATCACGTTATTCGGTTGGATCAAGAATCATTACCCCCAGAGCGGCTGGTGTTGCTGTATATTCTTCCTATTCTGATTTGATTTATCTTATTGGTGGGTACAATGAAACAACTCCTGCGGTAGCTTCACTCGAAGTTATTTCAAATTATGATACTTACCCGCTTGTTTCAGCCGGTTCTCAACTAAACTATGCTAGAAGGAATCATGCTGCGGTTGTCTTAAATGAAAAAATATATGTATTTGGCGGAGAGAATGCATCAGGTAAAGTTATTGATTTTATCGAGGAAATTTATGCGGGTCCTGTAAGCGTAGTAGAAGAAAGTGAATTAATTAAAAACTTTAGCCTTTCCCAAAATTATCCAAATCCATTTAATCCGGAAACAAACATTTCCTTTACGCTTCAAAAAAGTATGGAAATACAGGTCGAGATATATAATACACTCGGAGAGAAAATTATAACTCTGGTTGATGGATCATTTCTCGCCGGGAATCATAGTATTAAATGGAATGGATCAAATCAAGAAGGAAAAGCTGTTCCAACCGGAGTTTATCTTTATAGCTTAATCGCAGATCATAATTTTATAACAAAAAAAATGTTGTTGTTGAGATAAATGCCGCGCCTAGCAAAGTTAATCTACATATTGTTTCTATTTTCTTTAGCAACAGCTCAAGAACAACCTTTAGATATTCTGACTCAAAAATATATTTCTTTTGAGTATAAAGAGGTTATCGAGTTGGCAGATAAAATGATCGATTCCGGGAATTATAATTCTATTCAATTGGTACAAATACTCGAGTTAAAAGGAATGGCTCATTATTCTTTAGGGGAGGAAACAATTTCCAAAACGGTTTTCGAAAATCTGTTGCGATTAAATTCGAACCATTCAATGGATCCAACTAGGATTTCCCCAAAAATTGTAAATTTTTTTAATGAAATTAAAGTAGCCTTTATAAATAATTTAGAACAAGAAAGACCAATTCTTGATTCTCTGAGATTAGTTAAACAAGAACTAATCACGGCTCAGAATAATTATAAAATAGCGGTTGTAAAAAACTTATTAGTGCCTGGTTGGGGGCATTTTGCAATGGATAAAACTACTGGAGGAATTATATACTCCGCACTTGGTCTTGGTTCAACAGCAACGGCAATATATTATATAATCAAAACAAATGACGCAAAGAACGCATACTTAAATGAAACAGATAAATTGTTGATAAATACAAAATATGATGACTACAATTCGTCTTATAAAGTAAGAAATTTATTTATAGTTGCCGCAGCATTGGTTTGGGCAGCTAGTCAAGTCGATTTATTATTCTTTACCGATATAACTACAAAACCCCATCAAGCAGTATCTTCACCTGAGATTACCTCGCAAGAGATAAGTATTGGATTTTCTTTTCCCCTGAATTAGTGCGCATAAATTGCGTTTACTACGAAATAATTTCGCATCATTTGAATTTAATATCTTGAATTAGCGTAAAAATAAGCCTGGCATCAAAATTGGCTAATAAAATCGAGTGGCGAATGAGACGAGAATTTTATCCTACAGAAATTTAACGGATTAATTAGTCTCAGTGTTCTTAAAATACTGAATAAACCTAAGAGGTTCGATTAAATTTAACATGGAAATTATTCCAGTTAAATTCGCTCAAATAATAATCCTGATAGTTTATTATTTATACTCTAGGGGGCAGCAGGTAAAAGAATTACTGGTATACTTTTACCTGCAGGTGAGTACCGAGTTGCCTAGATTTATAATGAATTCTTTTTGGCAACGTAGCTGCATCCGGTATTTACTTTTACTTGCTGCGTTTAACTCTTCAAAATTTGTTGAGGATGATTTTACGGTAAAATCATTTCTCAACTCCGGTTTGGGGAGAACTTATTCTGGTTAAGTTCTCCCCTTTTTTATATCAAGATATTTTAATGAAAATAATTCCTCCCAACGATGGGGAAGCGTAGAGTTCTATACGGGGGTATGGATTTTACGCTTCCTTTTTTTTATCAGAAAGAAAACTGCTTAACGTAACACACAAGGATTAATTGATTTATTTCTGTAATTAAGATATGTTTAAAGATTATTAATTCTCTAGCATTCATTTTCAAGTAATACGGAATTTTAATGGATTTCAAAAGTAAAGATTACGGCAAGGTTACGGTTATTACTGTTTATTTAACAAGAGCTACTTTACAGTACGCTGTTAGTTTTAAGGAGTTTGTACTTAGGCAACTTAATGAAGAAAATAAATTTCTCGTGGTTGATCTAAGTATGTGTGAATATTTAGATTCAACTTTCCTTGGCTCGCTCGTTAGTAGTTTGAAGAAAACTGTTGCATCAGGCGGTGATCTTAAATTGGTTTACAGTAATGAATTATCATCATTAATTTTTGAAATGACTAGTATGAATAAAGTCTTTGACGTACACAAAGATCTTGACGAAGCAATTTCCAGTTTTAATTTCAAAGATGATCAGGAAGGCAGTGCTGGTCTTAGTTGGCAGTAGTTTTAAGCAGGAACTATTTTATAAACTTTATCTCTGGGACGAATTAATTCCGTTGTTTTAAAAGTTATTTCATCACCTTTCTTACCCTCATTTATTTCGATTTCATCTTTTATTAATTGTCCGATTTTCATTTCTACTACTCCGGTGTTGGAACCGATGATATATATCATATCGTCTTTAACTAAATCTCCCGCCTCAAGTTTTACATGAGCAACAGAAGGCTCCTTAAAGTAATTAAGTACTTTGCCGATATAAACTTTTTTTGTCGTAGCAATACTTCCATATTTTTCCGCGTAGTCTTCATGACCGGGTCTGCCAAAATAAAAACCGTTTGAAAATCCACGGTTATAAACTTTTGATAATTCATTTTTTAGATTGGACTTAATTTCGGCTGTCAACTTATTCTCAAAATAGAGATCAATTGCTTTCCGGTAAACCGAGACTACTTTTGAGATATATTCCGGACTTCTTTTTCTTCCTTCTATTTTGAAGGAATCTATTCCCAATTCAATAAGTTTATCAATGAAATCAATTGTGCATAAATCCTTGGGTGAAAGAACATAATCCTCATCGACTATAAACTCAGCTTCACCGTCTTTATCTTTTATTTCAAACTCTCTTCTGCATGGTTGGATACATTCACCTCTATTTGCACTTGCTCCGAAACTATAATGACTAAGTAAACACCTGCCACTGACAGCTAAACACATTGCCCCGTGAATAAAAGCCTCAATTTGTATGTCGGTATTCTGCTTGATTTCATCAATCATCTCAATTGTACATTCTCTGGCAAGGACAATTCTTTTAGCACCCAGATTTTTATAGAAGTTTGCTGCAGATGAGTTTGATACTGATGCTTGTGTTGAAATACAAAACGGTATTTTCTTTTCAATACATTTTTGAATTACCGCAGTATCCCAACAAATTACCAAATCAACTTTGGATTCTTTCGCATTATCTAAAATCTCATCAAGGATATTCAATTCATTTTCGTAAACGATTGTATTTACAGTCAGGTGAACATCAACATTTCTTTGATGACAAAACATAACTATATCGGCAAGTTCATCGGAAGAGAAGTTCTTCGCCTTTGCTCTCATATTAAGTGCTTCAACACCTAAATAGACTGCATTACATCCGGCGTTAATTGCCGCCATTAAGGTCTCATGATTTGCTGCAGGAGCTAACAATTCTGGTTTTTTACATATGACTTTTTTATTCATTTACAAAGATAAGGATATACCAAATAAATTATATTGTAATCTATCCGGATGTAAGTTTAGAAAATTGTGTGTAAAGATTTTATTATCTTTATTGAATAATTTATAAGGGCTCGTAAAGATTACAGTGGCGAATGAATTTCTAAATATCCTTAGTGAAGTAGATATTCCGCTAATTGCAACGGACAAGGACGTCAAACTTATTTTTGCAAATGATTACGCACTTGAGTTATTTAGTTTGAAGTTGGGAAAAAGCTCAAAACCTTTTCATAAGTCCATAAAATTTTATCGTGAGGGTAATGTAGAAATTGACCAAGAACAATTGCCATTTATCACTGCAATCAAGAATAAAAGCTCAGTTTCAAATTATAAACTAAAGCATAGTGATTTAAATGGTACTGTTAGATGGTTCAATGCAAATTCTCTCTATATCAGTGCCATTGATAAGCAACCGGAGTTTGTTCTTACTTCGTTTTGGGATATTACACAAACAAAACAGATTGAAGATTGGTTTACAGAAACTACGCATAATATTGGCTCAGTACTATATTCATCTGATGCCGACGGTAAAAAATATAATTTTATCTCGGATGTCGCTTATAGAATGTTCGGTTATACTAGTGAGGATATCGTTTCTAACCGGATTAATCTTATTAGAAAAATAGACCCTGATTACATTAGTCGATTTAAAGAATTCATAAAAAAATTAAGAAATGGCGAAGACGCAATTATCGAATATAAGATGCATGATAAAAATGATAAGCCAATGTTTGTGCGGCACACGGGTTTCCCAATTAAAGAGAATAATGAGATTGTCCGAATTGTAGGAACTATTACAAACGTAACGGATGAATTCGAATATAGAAATAAGCTCGAAAAATCAGAAGAAAGATTTCGTCTTTTAATAGAAACAGCGGAAGACTTGATTTTCACCCTTAATAGTTATGGTTATTTCGTTACTGTTAATTCGCGGGGAGCAAGAACTTTAGGCTATACTCCGGATGAAATTGTTGGCAAACATTTTCTTGAATTTGTTGATGAGACCAATAAAGCCGATATAGCAATTTCATTTCAGCATATATTAAACCAAGAGGAGTTGACTTCGTTTGAAGTTCGTTTAGTTGACAAGTTTGAAAATATATTAACATTCGATATAAATGCACGCAACATCAAATCTGATGATGAAATTAAAGGATTAATAGGAATAGGAAGAGATGTTACAGATCGAATTAAGAACGAAAATAAACTTAAGGATCTGAACTCAAAGTTAATTGAAGCCAACAGAATGATTTCTATCGAGCAAGATAGAGCCAAACAACAGATTACAGTTTTGGAAGAACTCAATAGATTAAAAAATGAATTTGTATCGAATGTATCTCACGAATTAAGAACACCTCTTGCATCCATTGTCGGATTCGCTGAAACAATAGTTTCAGACGAAGATCTTCCTAGAGAAATGGTTGAAGAATTTAGTAATGTAATCTTATCGGAAGGTAAAAGACTGGCAAGATTGATAAATGATATACTTGATTTCTCTAAGTTAGAAACTGAAAGTGATGTTCTTGAAAAATCCGATTTCGATATTATATTAGTGCTTAATGAACTTAAAGAAAAGTGGTCTAAAACTGCTGAAGAGGAAGGAATAACCTTTTCTACTGAAATTCCGGATGCACAGATAATTATTAACGCCGATAAAGAAAGAATAAATAAAGCGATCACAAATTTACTCTCAAATGCAGTTAAATTTACAAATAAGGGCGGAAGAGTAACTTTAATGGCGAGGGATTTCTTGAAAGAGGTAGAAATAATTATCAGTGATACCGGAGTTGGTATTAAAAAAGAAGATATTCCGAAATTATTCCAGAAGTTTAGTAAAGTTGGCAGAACAGGAATGCAAATTCCCGGAGCTGGTTTTGGACTTGCTGCCGTTAAACAAATTATCGATTTGCACGAAGGTCTTGTAAAAGCAACGAGTGAACTTAATAAAGGATCAACTTTTATTATTAAGCTTCCCAAACGTAGTAGGAGGTAATGCTTGGAAAACACTGTATTCATTGTTGATGATGAAGAATCAATATTAAAATTGCTAACTCACTGGGTTAAAAGCAAGTGGGGATATAACGTTAGAACATTTACAAACGGAACTGATGCGTTAAACGCATTATCAGAAAATCCGAGTCTTATTCTATTAGACATTATGTTGCCTGATATAAATGGGAATGAGGTGCTTAAGCGAATTAAAACCACCAACCAAAACTTGCCTGTCATTATGCTTTCGGCACAAGGAAGTGTTGAGGTTGCTATTGAATCAATTCGACTCGGCGCGTACGATTATTTCCCTAAACCAATCGATCAAAACAGACTTGAACCGGCTATAAAAAATGCACTTACAAATTATGAATTAGTAAAAAGGATTAATGAGCTTGAAGAAAATCTTCAAAAGGAATATAGTTTTGATAATATTATATCCACAGATAATAGCATGCAAAAAGTCTTTAGATTAGTTTCTAAAGTATTGGATAATGATATTACCGTATTAATTCAAGGCGAATCCGGAACTGGGAAAGAACTAATTGCGAGAGCAATACATTATAACGGATCAAGAAAAGAGAAACCCTTTATCGTTGTTAATTGTGCTTCAATTCCAAGAGAATTATTGGAAAGTGAATTGTTCGGGCATGAGAAAGGTGCTTTTACCGGTGCACATCAACGTAAAATTGGCAAATTTGAACTCGGTAATGGCGGTACCATTTTCCTTGATGAAATTGGTGAAATGGAAATGTCATTACAAGCAAAAATTCTTAGAGTTATTCAACAAAAAGAATTTGAACGTGTCGGCGGCACGGAAGTAATTAAAACAGATGTAAGAATTCTTTCGGCTACAAATAGAGACCTTAAAGAAGCAGTTGACAATAAAGAGTTTAGAGAAGATTTATATTATAGACTCAGTTCATTCCCAATCTTTATCCCTCCATTACGCGAAAGAAGAGGCGATATAATTATTCTAATTGATTACTTCGTTAATAAATTCAATGATAAGCTGAGTAAGAATGTAAAAGGCTTTTCGAAAAGTGCATTAAAGGTTTTGTATGATTATGACTGGCCGGGAAACATTAGAGAATTGGAAAACCTCATAGAAAGATGTATAATTTTAACGGATCAAAATGAAATTGATATTTCTATTCTTCCTCCTCAAATTTCGGGACACTCATCTTCATCCTTAAGTATGAGCAACGGAGAATTGTTTGGCGATAACTCTCCGGTAATTCCATTTGAAAAGTTAAAGGAAGAAGCGATCAAACATGCCGTAAAAGTGACAAGCGGTAATATAGTTGAAGCTGCTAAGAAATTAAATATAGGTCGTGCCACACTTTATCGATTAATGGATAAGTATGGCATTGAAGCCAGTAGAGAAAATTAAAACGGTGAATAAATGATTCTAGAAGAAAGAATTGGTGATGTAATTGTAGAGATTATCAATGTTGAACGGGCTTCTATTCTTGAAGCAAACGAACTTAAGGATAAACTCAGCGAGGCAATGAGCGATGGTTATAAAAAAATAATTATTGATTTATCGGAATGTGATTTTGTCGATTCTTCTTTTCTTGGAGTTCTTGTTAACTCGCTTAAAAAAGTTGTTAAGCTTGAAGGCGATTTAAAATTAGTGGGATTTAGACCGGCGGTTAGATCAATGTTTGAACTTACAAGATTATTTAGAGTCTTTGAATCATTCAGCAGCTTACAAGAAGCAGTAAAAAGCTATTCACATATACAAAAATAAAATGGCAGAAGATTACCAAATATTATTAGTTGAAGACGAAGCAAATGTTGCAAAACTTTTTTCTTATAATCTTCAAAAAGCCGGCTTCAAGTGCGAGGTTGCTATTAACGGGGAAGATGGATTGGCTAAAGCAAAGGAAATCAATCCTGACATAATTATCAGCGATATTATGATGCCTGTCATGAATGGATTCGAATTTAGAAGACGTTTGCTGGACAATCCTGAATTAAAAAAAATCCCGTTTGTTTTCTTAACTGCAAAAGGCGAAGATGACGATATTCTTGAAGGATATGAATTAGAAATAGAAGATTACATCATAAAGACCTCCACTCCCAAAGTCGTAATTGCAAAAGTAAGAGCTATACTCCAAAGCAAAAAGAAAGAACGAGCTAAAACAGTTGAAGAAGTACAGAAGGCGGCCGGTTCGCTTGGTGCAAAAGTAGTTCCATCAGATTTTCCAAAATTTGAGGGATATGAGATTACACATTGGCATGTTCCCTTTGAAGGAACGCCCGGCGGTGATTTTATTGATTATGTAAATGTTGATGATGACTACTTGGTTGTTGTTCTTGGTGATGTTATGGGCAAAAAGTGGGGCGCTTGGTATTTTGCCGTTGCTTATGCCGGTTATGTAAGAAGTGCAATTCGGTTTGCTGTTGAATCTACAAAACAATTAAAAGCAGATGAGATTGTACAAAGTGTAAATAGATCTATATTTAAAGATGAGAGACTCTCTGAAGTATTTATCACACTCTCCATCATTTTGTTAAATAAGAAAGAGAAAACTGCCCACTATAGTGGTGCCGGAGATCTTCCGATTTTTGTTTCGAAGTATAATAATGTGGAAATGGTTAAATCAAACGGATTACTGTTGGGATTTAATGAGTTTGGTGATTACCAAGATATCTCATTTGATTTAAAAGAAGGGGATTCAATTTATCTCATATCCGATGGTATCATTGAATCAAGAAATCCGAGTACCGGAGAACAATACGGAAAGGAAAGATTTATGGACGTCATAAAACGTACTAAATCTACCGAAAATGCAATAGAAAAAATCAAATATGAATTTAATGAATTTACAACCGGGAAATACGAAGATGATGTAAGTCTGATTTGTATTCGCGGTATTTAGTTTTTATAAATAAAATGCTTTTAGTTTTGTGATTAGGTATTCATTCAATTCTTTCGTTATACTTACCTCTCGATATATATGTTCAATAGTCTCTTTATTAAATTTATCTAAATCCTCTTCTCTTGGCAATATCATTAATCCACTCATATCTACTGCTGCCGGACTCACAACAATCTTTTTGTTGTTTTCTAAATAATAAAAAGATGGGCGATGTTTTTTTCTCAAGAATATTATTAACCGCCATTTTTTATCTTCGAAAAGTGAAACAATATTTAACATTGGTTCGGAATTTCCCGGTACAACGGATCGTATAAAACTTATTAAGATAGAAAAGCTATTCATAATCTCAATGGAATCGTTCGACTCTATCAAAAAAATAAATCTCTTTGTTAATTCAATTGAATGAAAAGAAAGTTTTTTTCGCTCGATTGAAAGGCAAGAATTATCTTTACTTATATTCTTTAGTTGTTCAAATATTGGGAATGATTCTTTATTTCCCATCTGGAAATGAAGATGCTGTGGTATAGATGCACCACATTGCGGACCGTTATAAAATATTGCATACCGTTCACCTACATCTCTGCTTAACAATAATAAATCGTTCAAATATGAAGAGATCGATTGTGGCACATGTTTACATTTTGCAATAGTAAAATGTTCTTTAAAGATAGGGTAAGGATTTACAAGAAAATTATATTCTTTATAATACTTAATAAACTTTTGTTCATCCGGCAAATTAGTTTCACATAAAATACATTCATCTTGATCTTGTTTTAAACTCAGATCGGCGGTAGTAGATTTAACACGCTTCGGATTAAATTGTAATTTAATCGAGATGTTATTAATTAATTTTTCGTGAACAATTACAGATTTCAAATCAGCATAATTTTGTTTCGCCAAATCCCAATTATCTATTTGATGATCGAATAATCCACGTAGTCGATCAATAAGTGATTCGCCTTTTGCGTATTCTATTAATTCAACTTCCGATAAGAGATGGTTTTTCATTTTTTATTCATTTTTTGTCGTGCAAGAATTTCAAACGTTCTGATTTTATCTTTATAGAAATTATTCTCATTCACTTTCTCTATCGATAAATCAGAATCGGTATTTCCTTCCCATCTTCTGCAATTATAAATGGAATTATAAATTCGACCAACTTTGTATTCTCGTGAGATTGCCAAAGCTACTGCATAATCCTCACCATAACTTGTATTCGGAAATCCGATTGATCTTATTATCGGTGTATAAAATGACCGCGGGGCACCCAATCCGTTTATTCTAAGTGCATTGTTCATACCGTTTTCCGGTGTCCATTCTTTGTGGTCAATCAATCCGGGAGGTAATACTTCCAAGTTGAAATCTGTCATAGTGTAACTTCCAATAACCATAGCACATTTCTCCTTCTCAAAGGTATCAACAATTTGCGCTAAAGTATCGTTACTTGAATACATATCATCGCTATCCAACTGCACTGCAAATTTTCCGCAAGCTCTATGATCAATCGCAAGGTTCCAACATCCGCCGATATTAAGGTTTTTAGAGCCTGGTACAACAAGTATTACTTTATCATTTTGAGATTGATAATTTTCCAAAATTTCTCTTGTTCCGTCGGTTGAGTGATTATCAACAACAATAATATTGAATTGAAATCTTGTCTTTTGAGAAAGTGCTGAATCAATAGCATTACTTATTGTTTTAACACGATTTTTAACGGGGATAATTACTGACGCGGTTACCGGGAATTCATCTGAGAAAACACTAATTTCTTTGCCCGGACTAATTAAGGCATCAATTCTCTGTAGATGTTCGGTTGCTGCTTTTTCCATCTCAAGTTGGACATCTCTGTTTTTTGGATCCACATAATCGAATTGCTTTTCACCAGATTTTCTTAAATCAGTTTCTTCATGTGTGTAAAGTGCTTCAGGAATTCTAGTTAAAGAATATTGTTCAGCGATGCGTAATCTAAGATCATAAAATGCAGCGTACCTGTAATTATTTACGACGATATTGTTCTTCAACTCATTTTTTTTAAATAGAATTACTTTGCCAAAATCAAAATCATCTCGAATGCTTCCAACTTGATAATCAATAAGTTTATGAACTGAAAATTGTTCACCTTTCTTTTCAATGTAATCGCTGTACAAAAAAACCGAATTTGAAGATTCTGCAATTCTCAGAAGTCTTTTTAAAGAATTTTCAGAGAGATCTATTTTTGACTCTGATAAAACGAAAAGCACAAATTCGCTTTTACATTTATTTATGATTCTATTCAAATCGGCGGAATTATAAAAGCTGCTTATATCCTCATTGATAATAAAATTCTTAGGTAAATTTTCATGAGAATTTCTGTCACCAAGTATTAAAACTTGGTTAATCTCGTTAGAGTTTGACAACAAGTCAAATAGTTTCGGTGAGTTAACTAAGCAATTTGAGAATAGACAAATATCTAATTTAGGCATACCCAGTCGGATTATTTTTTACAATGTAAACTAAATAATAAAACTAAATCATACAAAACAGTTATTTGTTGAATTATTTGGAATGAATAATTGTTGAAAATGAAAAATGATGTGATCAAAAAAACACTGAGAGAGAAAAATTTTGTGTGAAAGACATAAACAACTAATTTAGCTAAAAAATATTTTATGCAAAAATGGCTCTTAATACAATAAAAATAAAAAGTTGTGATCTTAATCACAAACCAGTTAATTTTTTGAAACCATCTTGTAACTTAGATTTATAAAGAGACTGTAAAATAGATGAAAATTGTTCAAACTTTTTTACAGTCGCTAAGTCTAAAGCAACAATGAAAGAAACAAAGTATAAATATTATTTAGTATTAGTAATCTTCTTTTCCTTAGTCAGTTTTGGGGAAAGCTCAGATAATACTATAGTTAATGCTGAAAATTTAGTTACAATCGAAAGTTTTCAGCAAATCACAATAGCAGATGAAAATCCATTCATAGTTAATAGCATATCAAAAATTTTCTTTACACAATTTTACAGTAAACTTTTCTTTACAAATATACCGCAATCCTATGCGGTCATTCCCGTTGATCCGAGAGATAAGAATTACATTACTCGGTTCACCAGTAGCTTACAAGTATAAACTTATTTACAAGCGGGATTTATTCAGACAATCTTAATTTAGAACAAACAGAGGTAATATTTGAGTAAGATCAAAAAAATAGTGTTAATAATTATAATTTTATCGTCAGTCACTTTTATGGGAGTTAAGGTCTCCACGGCAGACGAAAATCATTTTGATTTAATGAATGAGTATCTTGAGAATAATAATTCTGAAGTAAATGAAACAATTAAAATAGATTTCGTAAAAAGCGGAACAATGGTTGCATCATGGTACGGACCAAAATTTCATGGCAAACAAACTGCAAACACTGAAATTTTTAACGAGTTAGCATATACTGCTGCACACAAAACTCTTCCCTTCGGTACAATGCTGAGAGTTAAGAATCCAAGAAATGGAAAACAGGTTATTGTAAGAATAAATGATCGTGGACCATATATTGACGGTCGCGATATAGATCTTTCTAAAGGCGCAGCAATTGCACTAGGAATGGTAGAAAAAGGAGTGATCCGAGTAGAAGTTGAAAAGTTAATTCCGCAGTACGCTTCACTTTGATTTATATCAAAAATTTAAAATAACCCATCGAAAGACGGGTTTTTTGTTCAGAAATAATTGATAGTTTCAAACGTTCTTGTTATGTTTACATAAATTTTCGGAGGGCTTACCGAAAAAATTTTGATAGCTACATAACACAATTCCACAAAAGGAGGATTTATGAAAAAAGTATTATTTACTGTTCTTGTTTTATTGTTGTCTGCATCATTTATTTATGGACAAACCGAAAAAGGTAAAATTGCCATTGGTATTGGTGGTGAAGTAGCACTTCCTTCGGGCGATGCAGCTGATGCCTCTGAAATCGGAACCGGATTTGGCGGTACAGCTAGATTTGAATATGGTTTTTCAAATAACTTAGTTGGTTTCGTTGATGCTGGTTATTTAATGTGGCCTGGAGATGAAGTTACTTATAGTTTCTTTGGATCTACTACAACAATGAAATGGGATTGGTCAGCAATAGTTGTTATGGGTGGTGTTAAGTATTTCTTTGCAAAAGGTTTATACGGTATGGCTCAAGCTGGTATCCATGCATTTACATTTGATGTTGAGACGACTGGTGCAGGTGCTGGTTTTGGAGATGCATCATCTTCAGAAAGTAAATTTGGTTTTGCGTTCGGTGCCGGTTACGAATTACCGCTTGGTTCAATGGCATTAGATTTGTCAGCTAAATATACTTTTGCAGCTTCAGATTTCAACTATATTGGTATTAGAGCTGGATTAAAATTCCCTCTTAAATAAGAGAATTTGATTTGTTAAAAAAAGGCGACTGAATAAGTCGCCTTTTTTGTTTTTAAACAAGTTTTATAATTCTACCATCTTTTTTATTTCTTCCATCGTAAATAGAGGCTTTAAAGTAAGACCTTCCGCTGCAAGTATATCAAAAGCTTTCGGATCACGTACAATGACACAGAGAACAGTATCAATATTGGCTCCTAACTCTCTTAACTCTTTCACACTTAATAAAATTTGTCCGCCCGTTGTAACAACATCTTCAATTACACACATTTGTTTACCGTCAAAGTTCATTCCTTCAGCAAGTTTTCTTGTTCCGTAATCTTTTGCTTTTTTTCTAACAAAGACAGTGGGAATATTTGTTTCAATAGAAAGTGCTGTAGAAAGAGGAATCCCTCCCATCTCTAACCCGCCCAATATTTCTGTGCTGGCAGGGATGAGATTTTTAAGCTCTCTTGCAATTGGAACTAATAGTCCGGGAATGGATTCAAACTTATACTTATCAAAATATTCATTTGAAATTTGACCGGAGCGAAGCAAAAATTCTCCAGTTATGTGTGAAACATTATAAATCTCAATCGCCAATTCATCTTTTGTCATGATACACTCACTATTTATTATTCGTTTTCATTTATCAATGAAGAAAATTTATTCAACTCATCGGCAAAATTTATGTGTGGATAAATTTTTTCCAGTTCTCTTATGTGATTAATATTTTCCTTAGCAAAATTTCTAGTTAAATCAGATTTCGGATTTCTGATTTTATGATTAGATGCTTGAATAATTTTGTCAATCTTACCGACTAAAGTTTGACAATCTTCACTAAAATAATTTTCATTAAACTTTTCCCAGATATACTTTATCGTTTCTTCACTTGGGTGAAACATATCTTTTGCATAAAATCGGTAATCTCTTAATTCATCAATCAAAATTTCATAGGACGGGAAATAATAAACATTGTCAAAATTATTAACAGCTTCATTAACAGCTAAGTGTAAACTTGATTTACTGAGTTGATTTTCATGAATGCCATCACGCCAATGCCTAACCGGAGAAACAGTAAGCACAAAACTTACATTTGAATTTACTTCTCTGATCAAGGTTATTAACTCAGATAAATATGATACATTTTCTTGAACAGACAAAAATTCTTTTTGAAAATTTCCTTGCGGTATTTTATGACAATTAGAAACTAAAATATCTTTTTCTATATGACGATAAACAAAGGAAGTTCCTAATGAAATTATAAACCAGTTAACATTTTCTAAAAACGAACGAACTACCTTAAATTTATTATTAATCCTTTGCAAAATTATTTCACTTTCGTGATGAGAAAAATCACTATGATGATAAAAACTATGCCATTCACTTTGATGAAATACCAGGTCATCAATAGTGAAAACCTTTTCATTTTTTGTAAACTCAATGGCGTTCTTAATAGAAGCGGTATTGTACAAAACACCAAAGGGATTAATCATAGACTTGAATTTATACTTTTGGAAAAACTCACCTACATTTTCAGCAAAACATGAACCAATGGTAAAGATTGAGTCATTGTGTTCAATTTTTCTTTTGCTTGGTTCAATCTGGATTTCTGTTCTGAATTTCATTCTAAAAATTATTAATAAAATTGGATAATAACTTACTACAACTCCATTTTTTGATGAATTCCATATTTTTTTGTATAATGAAAAACTATGCAACAGCTAAGTTCAAATGAAAAATATATAACAGCGGTTGGGGAAATTCTCTTTGATGTTTATCCAACTCATAAAAAACTTGGTGGTGCACCCTTTAATTTCATTTATCACATCGAAAAACTAGTTGGCAATGGAAGAATCATTTCAAGAATTGGTAATGATTCAGACGGTAAGGAAATTCTAAATTATTTGGAAGAGAAAAATATTAATACAGATTTTATTCAAATAGATGAGAAGTTTGAATCCGGAATTGTGAAAGTACTTTTAGATGATAATAAAATCCCATCGTTTGAAATTCTTAACAATCGAGCATATGATAATATTCAACTGAACGACACTATTGTGAATCTGATTCAAAACTCAAATCTATTATATGTCGGAACTCTTGCTCAACGAAACACAGTTTCGCGCGAAACAATAAAAAAAACACTTGAAATGAAGCGGAAAGTCTTTTGTGATTTAAACATTCGGCAAAATTTCTATTCAAAACAAGTAATTGAAAAGACACTTAATAGAAGTAATGTTGTCAAATTAAATGAAGCCGAATTAGAGTTGGTGACATATCTATTATTTAATGTAAAAGATGAAATTATGGCTTCTTCAAAAAGAATTCGGAATCATTTCGATTTGGATTTGCTTTGTGTTACTCTTGGCCATAAAGGCGCATATCTGTTTCGTGAAGATTCAGAAAGCTACTATAAAGTGGAAATTAATAAAATAGCTGATACAGTTGGTGCCGGTGATGCATATTCGGCAATGATGTGTCTTGGATATTTAAGGGATTGGGATCTGGATAGGATAAACATGTTTGCTTCGGAGTTCGCTGGCGAGATTTGCAAAATTCATGGTGCTATTCCTGAAAACGATGATTTGTATCAACTATATAAAGAGAAAATAAAATGAGCAAAAAAGGATTGTTCATCCAACTCTATAATATTCATGGATTAATAAGAGGACACAATTTGGAACTTGGAGTTGATGCTGATACCGGGGGACAGACAAAATATGTTCTTGAGTTGGCAAAATCTTTAAGTGAAAGAGATGATATTAGAAAAGTTGAGATTGTAACAAGAAGAATTGATGACAAGGAAGTCTCGAAAGATTATTCCGTCCATGAAGAAACTGTAAATGAAAAATTAACCATAGTTCGAATTCGTTGCGGTGGATTAAAATACATCCGAAAAGAATTACTCTGGCCGCATCTTGAAGAATTTGTTGATAAATCAATAAAATACATTAAAAGCAAAGAAGAACTTCCTGATATTATTCACAGTCATTATGCCGATGCTGGATATGTTTGCACAGAACTGACTAAATTTTTTGGTATTCCGCTAATCCACACTGGTCACTCACTGGGGAAAAATAAGCTTACAAATCTTTTGAAAAATGGTCTTAGGGAAGATGAAATTAACAAACGCTATAAAATGGATCAGCGCATCAATGCAGAAGAAAGTGTCATTTTCTTTGCTGATAGAATTATAACAAGTACAAAACAAGAAATCAAAAAGCAATACGGCTTATACGAAAACACAAATGAGGAAAAATTTGTTGTGATTCCACCTAGCGTGGGACTCGATAGATTCTATCCCTATAACGAAAAACGAGAATGGGATGAAGAAGAAAGTAAAATTCGAGATCATATAAGAGAGGAGTTGTGGCGGTTTTTTACCAATCTTAACAAGCCAATAATACTTTCTTTGTGCCGCCCGGAAAAGAGAAAAAACATTTCCGGTTTAATTACAGCTTATGGAGAAGATAAAGAACTGCAAAAAAAAGCAAACCTTGCAATCTTTGCCGGAATTAGAAAAGATATAATGAAGATGCCGGATATCGAAAGAGAAGTATTAACCGAAATGCTTTTATTATTAGACAAATACAACCTGTATGGTAAAATGGCAATTCCTAAACGTCACGATGTTCATGATGAAGTTCCGGAGCTTTATAGAATTGCCGCGGAATCTCGCGGAGTTTTTGTCAATTCAGCATTTAATGAACCTTTCGGATTAACTCTAATTGAAGCGGCTGCTAGTGGTTTACCTGTAGTAGCAACAGATGACGGAGGTCCGCGCGATATTTTAGCCAACTTAAATAACGGGGAACTTGTTGATGTTACAGAATCAAGAAATATAGCTGCAGGTATCCATAAAATATTAGACAATGAGATAAAATGGGAAAAATATTCACACTCCGGAGTTGAAAAAGTTGAAAAATTTTACTCTTGGAAAGCACATACAACCAAATATATGGATGTTCTCAAAGATCTTCTTGAAGAGTATAGTGAGGAACCAAAAACATTTATCTCAACAGGCAGAAAATTGTTGAACTATGACAAATTCATGGTTTTTGATATAGACGATACTTTACTGGGAAATCCGGATGCAGCCGAAAGAATGAAAAAAGTAATTTTAGAAAACTCTGATCATATAGGATTTGGAGTTGCGACCGGACGAACTATTGATTCAGCAAAAACAGTTCTAGCTGAAAATAATTTTGTGCTGCCAGATCTAATAATATCATCCGTGGGTTCTGAAATATATTATAGAAATAAAGAAGAATATGTTTTTTCAACCGGGTGGGAATCTCATATTTCGCAAGGATGGAAGCGAGAGCAAATTGTAGATTCACTCTCTGATTATGATTTTCTCGAATACCAAGAGGAAAACACACAACGTAACTTTAAAGTAAGTTTTTACATTGATAATGCCGAAAAAAATTATAGAAAAGTGGTTAACACTTTAGTGCAAAACAAAATAAAAGCAAATTGTATAATTAGTCACAAAAATTATTTGGATATTCTTCCGGCAAGAGCAAGTAAAGGAAGAGCGGTAAGATACATTGCATACCGATGGAATCTGCTTCACAATAACATACTAGTTGCCGGAGATTCCGGCAATGACGAGGATATGTTAACGGGCGAATTGCTTGGCGTAGTAGTAGGCAATCATGGTGATGAATTAAATAAATTGAAAAGTAGAAGAAGAATTTATTTTGCTAAAGCCGAAAGATCCGATGGGATTATTGAAGGTTTAGAATATTACAAATTTCTCGAAAGGTAATGGTTATAACTATGACTAAATTTTTAAAATCAATTGAAAAAAATTCGGGCATATTTTATGGGTTTATGAATTTCCTCGCTCAACAAGAGAAAAAGTTGTGTGTAAAAGGAAATATTTTGGAATACTTTTATACATATTCAAAGAAAACAGAATCTAAAGTTATTGAATTAGAAGATATCTTAAAAAGTTGTCAAGAATCAATTGCAATTCATGATTCAATCTACCTTGAAGTAAGAGAAAAAATTAGTCAAACTAGATTTTATTATGTAAATATTTCAGAACATTTTACGGAAGAAATAGCGACTAAAAATTATTTAATGGTAAAAGAGAAATTTATCGATTCAAGTAATTCAAATAATATTTTGAATCTGGATTTCTCCCCATTCTATGATAATAATCCCTTTGTGCGTGATACTAAAAATATAGGACAGGGAGTTGAATATTTAAATAGATATCTGTCAAGTCAACTTTTTAACGATACTGCAAAGTGGAAAAAACTTCTATTTAATTTTTTACATCTTCACAAATATGATGGTGAACAGTTATTATTAAATGATAGAATTAATGATGCGGATGAACTTAATGAACAAATTGACAAAGCTGTCAGATTATTAAAAGATTATGATGAGAATGTTTCCTTTAAAGAAGTAAAACATAAGTTGCAAGAACTTGGTTTTGAACCGGGACTCGGTAAAGATGTTAAAGAACTAAAAATCTGTTTAAACTTATTAGATAACATTCTTAACTCTCCTGATCATCAATCACTTGCCGAATTCATTGCTAGAATCCCAATGGTTTTTAAGATTGCAATAATTTCTCCCCACGGTTTCTTCTCTCAAACTAGCGCGATGGGTTTACCAGATACCGGTGGACAAGTAGTCTATATTCTTGATCAAGTTAAAGCTCTTGAGGAAGCATTAATTGATTCTCTTAAAAAATCTGGTATAAATGCACTTCCTAAAATTGTTGTGCTAACCAGATTAATCCCAAATCATATGGGTACTGATTGTGATAAACGACTTGAAAAAATCCACAATTCAAAAAATTCTTGGATACTGCGTGTTCCTTTCAGAGAGCATAATAAAAATGTTACCGATAATTGGATTTCTAGATTCGAAATATGGCCTTATCTAGAAGAATTTGCGGAAGATTCATACATAGAATTACTTGCCGAATTTGGATCTCGTCCGGATTTTATTATTGGCAATTACTCAGATGGTAACTTAGTATCATATTTATTAGCAAAGAGATTCAAAGTAACACAATGCTGTATCGCACACGCTTTAGAAAAAAGCAAATATCTTTTCAGTGCACTTTATTGGAAAGATTTGGAGCAATACTATCATTTCTCATTACAATTTTCAGCCGATCTAATTGCAATTAACTCTGCCAATTTTTTGATTACATCGTCATATCAAGAAATTGCAGGAACCGATGATTCAATGGGACAATATGAATCATACAAACATTTTACAATGCCGGGTCTTTATCGTGTTGAAAACGGAGTAAATCCGAAACACATGAAATTCAATATCGTTTCACCGGGGGTTAATCAAAATGTTTTCTTCCCTCCATCACAAAAAGAAGATCGAGTTGATGAAGTCACAAGATGTGTTGATGAAATGTTTTTTGAAAATAAAGAAGAATCATTTTTATGGGGAAAGTTAGCCGATCCGGATAAAGTTCCAATCTTTGCAATGTCTAGGCTGGATAAAATAAAAAATATTACCGGTTTAATTAGATGGTTTGGGGAATCAAAAGTATTACAAAATAAAGTAAATTTGATTTTAGCTGCGGGAAGAATAAACCCTGATGAATCTTCCGATAATGAAGAGAAAGAAGAAATTATTCTAACTCATGAGTTGTTAGAAAAATACAAATTGCATGATAAGGTTAGGTGGATCGGCAGACCTTTACGAAAAGACGAATCGGGAGAAGCTTATAGAAGAATTGCAGAGAAGAGAGGTGTCTTTGTTCAACCGGCATTATTTGAAGGATTTGGCTTAACCGTTATTGAAGCAATGACAACCGGAGTTCCGGTTTTTGCAACAAAATACGGTGGACCATTGGAAATTATTGAACATAAAGTACATGGCTTTCATATTGATCCCGCTAATGATGGTGAGTCTATTTCTGTACTAGAAGAACGAATAACAAAGATGATTGATGATCCAGAATATTGGGATAAAATTTCGAGTAATGCAATTAAACGCGTTGATGAAAAATATAATTGGCCCTTATATACAGAGAAACTTTTATCGCAATCAAAAATTTACGGTTTTTGGAAATACTCAACAGATCTGGAAAACAAAGGAATGGAAGCGTATCTTGATTTGTTTTATCACACAGTATTCAAACCAAGAGCAAAAGAATTATTAGAGGAACATTCAAGAAGATGATACAATTGTTCGAAGTTGGTTGAAAAATCATTTTAAAAGGAGCATCTTCTTTGTAGCTCTATGCTTGTTACCGATAATTAATTTATAAAAGTACAAACCGCTAGAAAGTTCGGTCGCATCAAAAATTACTTCATGATGACCCGGCAGCAGTTTATTATTAATGATAGTTGCAACTTCCTTACCTAAAATATCGTACACAATTAATTTTGTGTTTGACGTTTCACGTTTCACATTTGATGGTACAGTGAATTTTATTGTTGTACTCGGATTAAAAGGATTAGGATAATTTTGATGTAGTATAAAATTATTTGTTAAATCTTCCGCTTCAACACCGGTTGTAGTATCGGCAAACTTTTGTTCTATTAAATCCCACAATTCTGTTCTATTACCATCTTTGCCTAGTGACCAAATTCCAATCCCACCGAAATTATTCTCAATCGCAAAATCATATTTTAATGCTAGCGAAGGTGAGGTATCCATCCAAATGAGTTTAAACTTATTTCCCTGAGGTCCCAAAACATAAGTGGTTTGTGAAATTCCATCAAATTTAACATAGTTATAATCTGCAAATAAGTAATGAACATCGGCATAATCAACATGGCCGACCCAATTTGAATTGGGTTCACCCTCGGGATTCACATTTGCATAATTATCATTTGTATCTACTAACCACTCGGCACCGTAATAAGGAACGCCAAGAATTATTTTTATTGGGTCTACATTATAATAATCTGTTGAAATTGTTCTTACATAATTGTAAGGACTATAATTATTATTTCCGGTTAAAGGGGCAACGGGACCCGCGTTTGTACTCCAGCTTCCATGATAATCATAAGCCATTATAAAAAGGTAATCGCAAATTTCCGAAAGCTCTTTTAACTTCCATCTATTTCCCCAATTGACGGCTGGTGTGGCAAAAGATAATTCTTTATCGATTAACCAAGTGCTCAACGAATCCCGAAGTTCCTGCATAAAATTATTTATTGGATCGCCGCGCTCGCTTAACTTAAGATTTTCGAAATCGATATTAATTCCATCTAAATTATAGTCTGAGATTAAATCGTGTACTTCATCAAAGAAAATATTTTTATTTGACTGATTGTTGATGAGTGAACTTACAAGATTACTATCTGTTTCAGTTAATGATAAATTGGAGACTGTCAAAATCACTTTTACATCATTTGATTGAGCTTCATTAATAATAGATAGCCAATCGTCAGGCCAATTATATGGAGGGATGAGTGAACCATCGCTGTTTAAAACAAAATCAAAAATTGCAATGTGGGATAATAAATCCAATCTAATATTAGCGCTACTCAATTCCCAATAAGGTAAGTAACCGAAAATATTTTTCTTTAACAAATTTTTGTAATTCTTTGTATTAAGTTTAAGATTACTCGGACTAATATTGTCTCTATGCTTGAATTTATCAAAATGATGTGAGCTAACTTGAGCCGGACTAATTAGGCTAAACCAAAGCATTAACAAAATAATATTGTTGAATGTTTTTATCATATTATTAAAGCTAACTAATTTTTTGATTGTTTTTTACGACTATATAAAATAATTTCTTTGATCAAAACAAAATGGTAAGCTATGAAAGGAAAATCAACACTAATATTAATTACCCTTCTTCTTTTTTCTCTCGCACTTTTCTCACAAGAAAATATATCACAAAAACATAATTATGGGATTGTAATTCATGGTGGTGCTGGGTCTATTGTTCCCGGAAGATATACTCCTGAAGAAGAGGAAGAATATCGCATCAAATTAAACGAAGCTTTAGATGCCGGGTTTAAGATTTTAGAAAAAAACGGAAGCAGCCTGGATGCAGTTGAAGCAGCTATTAAAATCCTTGAAGATTCACCACTTTTTAATGCTGGTAAAGGATCAGTATTTACCTCTAACGGATTAAACGAACTTGATGCCTCAATAATGAATGGCAAAACTTTAGAAGCCGGTGCAGTGGCAGGATTAAGGCATATTCGAAACCCGATTTCACTCGCAAGAGCTGTAATGGAAAAATCAAAGCATGTTATGTTAATTAGTAATGGAGCCGAACAGTTTGCAATTCAAAATGGATTTGAACTTGTAGATTCCTCTTATTTCTTTACTCAAGAACGGTGGGATGATTTACAGCGAGTATTAGAAAATGAAAAAAATGGACAGTCGTTTCTGAATGATCCTGAATCGAAATTTGGAACTGTAGGTGCTGCTGCTTTGGATAAGCATGGAAATCTTGCTGCAGGGACTTCTACCGGAGGTATGACAAATAAAAAATTCGGAAGAGTGGGAGATGTGCCGGTAATTGGAGCTGGTACTTATGCAAATAATAATACATGTGCAATTTCCGCAACCGGGCATGGGGAATACTTTATTAGACTTGGTGTTGCTCGAGACATTTCGGCGATGATGGAATATCAAAACAAAACTTTACAACAAGCTGCGGATGAGGTTATTTTTGAAAAACTGCACGAGCTAGGAGGAACCGGAGGTGTTATAGCAATTGATAAAGAGGGTAACATCGTTATGCCGTTTAACACACCGGGAATGTTCCGCGGATTTAAATTAGAGGGGAAAGATCCTGTTGTATTATTCTTCAAGGATAATCAATAACTAACTTAAGGAGGGGGCTATGTATATAGCCGATGTGAATTATTTAGCAGTAATTGTTTCAGCAATTGCGGCAATGTTTGTCGGTGCTATGTGGTACGGACCGCTGTTCGGTAAAATGTGGATGGGATATATGGGTAAAACCGAAGAGCAACTGAAAGAAGGATTTAATCCGGCTAAAACTTATAGTTTGGCCCTGCTTGGACATTTTGTCTCCCTTGCTGTAATGGCAAACTTGTTTGTGTATCTAAATGTGGTAACTCTCGGTGCAGCTTTGCATACGGCTTTCTGGACATGGCTCGGATTTACTTTTGCTACAAATTTTATCACCGGTTTATTCGAAGACAAAAAATTTGGTCTTCTTGTTATAGATGAAGTTTATCATCTTGTGGTTTTCTTAGTTGGTGCTGTTATTATTTATGTTTGGTAAGTTATTGACAATAGAGACGACTCACAGGGTCGTCTCTGTAATAGAGCATAACGTAGACTTTATGTCTTGGTTGAAAATCGATTTTTGTTGGGATAAGGCGAAATGTTAGTTACAACCTAAACAGAAAATAAAAAGGAAAGAGTAGTGAATATACTTTTATTATATCCCGAAATTCCGAGGTCAATAATTCAATTTCCCGATATGGTAAAAGTTGTGGGTAAAAAATCGGCTTTTCCTCCTCTGGGACTCCTAACCGTAGCAGCATTGTTATCTGAATCTTGGGATAAAAAATTAATAGATCTAAATACGGGATCTCTAAATAAAAATGATATTGAATGGGCAGAATATGCATTTATAAGCGCAATGAATGTGCAATCGGAAAGTGTTCGTGACTTAATAAAACTGTTGAATAAATACAATCTTAAGATCGTTGCGGGCGGACCTCTATTCACACATGAATATTTGGAATATGAAGGGGTTGATCACTTCGTACTGAATGAAGCAGAAATTACACTGCCATTATTTTTAGAAGATTTGGAGAAAGGTACACCTAAGAAAATTTATCGATCAAATGAATTTGCAGATATACACAAAACTCCAATCGCAAAATGGGAATTAGCAAATCTTGAAGATTATCTTTATTCGGTAGTACAATATTCCAGAGGATGTCCTTACTTATGCGACTTCTGTGATGTTACTGCTTTGTTTGGAAGGAGACCTCGTACAAAAACCCCGGAACAGATTATAAATGAATTGGACAAATTAATTTCACTTGGAAAAGTTGAGCAGGTTCTCTTCGCAGATGACAATTTAATCGGAAATAAAAATTTACTTAAGAAAGAGCTTCTCCCCGCATTAATTAAGTGGAGGGAAGAAAATCCCTTTGCTCCCGGTTTTGCAACACAAGTTACAATCAATTTAGCCGATGACAAAGAACTTGCCGAAATGATGCTTGAAGCGGGATTTAGAAATATTTTGATAGGTATTGAATCAGTTGATGAAGATTCTCTTATTGCAATGAAAAAGAAACAAAACACAAGGCGAAATCTTTTAAAGGATATTCAATACTTACACGATCTCGGTTTTATAATCATGGGTACATTCATTGTCGGTCTGGATACGGATAAGCCTACTGTTTTTGATGATGTTATTAAATTTATTCAAGAAAGCGGAATAGTACTTTCGATAATAAATATTTTAAAAGCTCCCCCTGGAACTGAGCTTTATGATAGAATGAAAAGAGAGGGGAGACTTCTTTCAACATTTAAGTTTGGTGAAGACGCTACTAATGTAATTCCCTTAATGGGCTTAGATGAATTAGAAAAGGGATACAAAAAAATTATTGATACAATTTATTCTTCCGAAAGTGTATTTAAACGTGTTCGAAAATATTTTGAATTCAACAGAACATATAAAGTAAAGTATCCACTTAAAAGAAAGTTAACGTTCCTTGATTTTTTGAAGTCTCTCAAAATCATTTTCATCTTAGGTGTTGTTGATAAAAATAGAAAGTATTTTTGGAAAATTATTAAGCTTGTTCTAAAGAAAAATTACAATTATCTTGATTTGGCTCTTCTTTTCTCTTTGATTCTGTATCAATACAGTGTTTTGAGGGAAGAAAATATTTTGGTTATGAAAAAGGCTGTTGCAGCATAAGTTAATAGTTTTTTTGATTCCCGCAACCTTAAAATTGCGGGAATCTTAATAATTATTATACTCCTAATGTCGTTCCTTCACCGCGTAAATCACTAACTGCTTGTTTAACTCTTTCTTTCATTCCATTCTCTGCCATCTTTAAGTATGCACGCGGATCGTAGACTTTTTTGTTACCTACTTCACCCTCAACTTTTAATACGCCATCATAATTCTTAAAGAAGTGATCAACAATCGGACGAGTGAATGCGTACTGCGTATCAGTATCAACATTCATTTTAATAACACCGTAGTCTAAAGTTTCTCTAATCTCCTCAAGAGATGAACCGCTTCCACCATGAAATACTAAATCGAATGCTGCGGCTTCACCATATTTTGCAATAACTGCGGCTTGACCATCTTTTAATATAGATGGACGTAATTTCACATTACCCGGTTTGTACACACCGTGAACGTTTCCGAATGTTGCAGCAAACATATATCGTGCACCTTTAACTTGACTCAATTTTTCATAAACGTAAAGCATGTCTTCGGGAGTCGTATAAAGTTTTTCCGCGGGAGCATCTTCATTACTTACACCGTCTTCTTCGCCACCAACAACGCCCGCTTCAACTTCTAAAATAATTCCGAGTTCATTACATTCTTTTAATAATTCAAGAGCAATCTTCATATTCTCATCAAGCGGTAATTCACTTCCATCAAACATATGTGAATTAAATAATGGAAGCTTGCCTTCCGCAACTCGCTTTTTTGATTCAGCTATTAATGGTCTCAAGAATGAATCAACCTTCTTAGGCTGACAATGATCTGTATGTAGTGCAACATTTATATCATATCTATCGGCCACTAGATGTATATGATTAGCTATTGAAATTGCTCCGAGTGCCGCGTCTTTTAACATTTTACCTGAAGCAAATTCACCGCCACCGGTACTGACTTGAATTATTCCATCAGATTTTGTTTCTGCCAAAGCTTCTAGAACAGCATTTGCGGTAATCTCGGAAGTCACATTAATCGCCGGATAAGCAAATTTATTTTTCTTAGCGTTATCCAACATTTTGCAATATTTTTCAAAATTTACAACTGGCATTTTATCTCCTTTTATTTCGTTAATAACTTTATAAAATTAATTGGACAAATATACCCAATTAGAAAAAATAAACCACGAGCAAAATGATTAATTATTCGACCATATCGTAAGATGAAATTTCATAACTTTGCAAATCACCCTTACAAGATGGTTATAAATGGATTCAAACATTTCTACAGTTGTTTTTGATTTAGATGGTACGCTAGTTCAATCTCACACAAATATTTATAAAGCCACTATGTACGCTTTTGAGAAACTAAAGATTGTTGACATTCTACCTGAAAAACAATTCTATAATAAAATTGGTCATCACTTTGAAGATATTTTTGCTGATTTCAGAATAGTTGTGGATGATTTCGAAAAGTTTATTAAAGTATACAAAGATGCATACTTCGATTTTATCGATTCTTCAATACTTTATCCCTATGTTGAAAAAGTTTTGGATGAACTAAAGGCTCGTAATATTAATATCGCACTTCTTACAACAAAGGGACAGGATCAAGCGGATAGAATTATTGACCATTTTAACTTATCCCAACATTTTGATTACATAATGGGAAGAAGACTAGGAATAGCTCATAAACCTGCACCGGATATGCTTCTACATATTTGTGAAAAACTAAATGCTTCACCTGCGAGTGTATTAATGGTCGGCGACACTGAAATGGATATTCTTTGCGGAAAGAATGCCGGGTCAAGAACATGCGGGGTAACTTATGGTTATAGAACAAAAGAGGAATTGCAAAATCTCAATCCGGATTTTGTGATTGACGAATTAAATGAACTGTTAAAATTTTTATAAGCAACTTTGCGTCTTGTCGTCTTTGCGGTGAGTTAATGAATAACAACCGCAGAGTTGAAAAGACGCAAAAAAAAGTTGAATTAAGAAAAGAGGTGTAGATGGAAGGTAAAGTAACAACTTCAATTGAGAATAATATTGGAACAATTTCATTTTATCATCCCAAAAGCAACTCATTACCAGGTGCGATATTAAATGAACTCGCAGAGACAATTACAAAGGTGGAAAATCAAGAAAATGTAAATGTAATTATTCTTAAAAGCAAAGGTGATAAAGCTTTCTGTGCCGGGGCATCTTTTGATGAGCTAATATCGATCAATGATTTTGAAACAGGGAAAAACTTTTTTATGGGTTTTGCAAAAGTTATAAATGCAATGAGAAAATGTTCGAAGTTTATTATTAGTAGAATTCAAGGTAAGGTTGTCGGCGGCGGTGTTGGTGTTGTGGCTGCTTCGGATTATTCATTTGCAACTGATACTGCTTCAGCTAAATTAAGTGAACTTGCGCTTGGCATTGGTCCGTTTGTTGTCGGACCGGCGGTAGAAAGAAAAATTGGAAATAGTGCTTTTAGTGAAATGTCCATTGACTATGACTGGAGAACTGCCGAATGGTGTGAAAGAAAAGGACTTTATAACAAAGTTTTCAAATCAATAGATTTAGTTGATGAAGAAGTTACAAAGCTAAGTACATCCTTGGCTGAAGGAAGTAAAGAAGCAATGCGGCAATTGAAAAAAGTTCTTTGGGAAGGAACTGATAACTGGGATCAACTTTTGGAACAACGCGCTGAAATAAGCGGTAAATTAGTCTTAAGTGATTTCACTAAAGAATATATAGAAGCATTCAATAAAGGAAATAGGTAATTGTGAAACCCAACTTCTTGAAGAAGTTGGGTTTCTAAAAAGGGGGCAAGTATGAACAAAAAATTTTTCTTGTTTTTTTCTTTCATCATTATTCTTTCGGCTCAAAATAACATATCACAATATTTCAAAAATATTAACGGCTGCTTCGTTTTATATGATTTTAATAATGATGAGTATATTCGTTACAATAAAGAGAGATGTGAACAAAGATTTTTACCTGCATCAACTTCTAAAATCATGAACTCCATTATTTTCTTAGAGGAAAATATTATTCCGGATGAGAATTTTATGGTTAAATGGGATAGTGTTGATAGAGGTTGGGATAAATGGAATATGGACCATAATTTGAGAACTGCAATTAAATATTCTGCAGTATGGTTTTATCAAGAATTAGCTCGACGAATGGAAAGAGAAGTATATCAAAATTATCTAGATAAATTTGATTACGGTAACAAAACAATCGGTGATAGAATTGACAATTTTTGGCTCGATTGGAGTTTACAGATTTCCGCAAATGAACAGATTGAATTCTTAAAAAAGTTTGTTAAAAATGAACTTCCGGTTTCGCAAAGATCGATTGACATAACAAAAGAAATTTTAATAGCTGAACAAACTGACAATTATGTTTTGCGTGCAAAAACCGGTCTCGGTGATAAACGTGATGGACTTTATACCGGTTGGTATGTCGGTTATGTTGAAGCGAATAATAATGTTTACGTTTTCGCGATGAATATGGAAGCAGAAGATTACGAAAAAATAAAAACACAAGTAAGAATTGATTTAACGAAAAATATACTTACCGAACTAGGTGTTTTAAAATAAAATTGGCGCAATTAGAAAAGCCCAACCCCGATCAATCGGGGTTGGGCTATTTACATTAATTATAGAGTTATAAAATTCCGGGTCAGTATCACCCTCGGTTGAAATAAGCATAATTTTTGACTGGCTATTTATTCCTAACTTTTCAAAAAGCGATCTATCATTTTCAAAGACATAATTCAAAGTTCCATATGAAACTGCACCTGATTCACCTGAAACTATATTAAGTTTTGCGAGTTCACGCATCCCAATTTTTGCGATTTCATCAACGCATGAAATGAAATAATCGCTGTGCTTGGATATGATATCCCACGCAATCTTACTTGGAATTCCGCAAGAAAGACCGGCCATAATAGAATCAAGTTTACCGGAAACTATATGAGGTTCTCCGTCATTTATTTCAATTGATTTATAAAAGCAATCAGCTTTATTTGGCTCAACAATAATTGTCTTGGGTTTATTGACTCCAAATTTATTAACTAGAAACGCTTCGATTGCAGCCGGCATTGATCCAACTCCGCAATGAAGAAATATGTGTGTGAAATTTTCTCCATTAAGCTGCTCATAAATTTCATCTATCAGAGTTAAATAACCTTGCATGATCATTAAGGGAATTTCTTCATAACCAAACCATGATGAATCCTGAACAAGAATTGAGTTTTCATTTTTGGCAAACTGTTTAGCTTTTTCTGTAGCAAAATCATAATTACCATCGACTACAAAAACTTCTGTAGCAAATTCTTTTATGTTATTTATTCTAGATTCAGAAGATGTGTTTGGCATAAACACAAAAGATTTACATCCAAGTTTATTTGCAACCCAAGCAACACCTCTACCGTGGTTGCCATCTGTTGCTGTAACAAAACTAAATGACGATAAATCCTCTGCTGACAATTTTTCAAATGATAGAAATTCTTTATTAATACCGAGTTTGTTACTAAGAATATTTGTGATAGCGTAACTTCCACCTAAAATTTTGAATGCTTTCAATCCCATTCGATGAGATTCATCTTTTAACCATAACTTGCTGATACCAAATTTAATCGCGGTATCTTCCAATTCAATTAACGGCGTTGTGTTGTATTTAGGAACAGTTCGATGAAAGTTTCTAATTCCTATAGCAATTTCATCTGAAAAGAGATTGGCATATTCACTTACATTTGGATTGACATTTTTATTATTAATGACATTAACAAGCTGATTCAAATTATTTTGATTAAAGGATTTATCCATTCCAATTTTCCGAGTATTTTTGGATTAATGATTTTACTTTGTCTCTAAAGGGTTCCTTAATAGGAATACCCTTCTCAATATCTGCGTTAATAAATTTTGCGTCGTTAGTTTTTAGAAAATTTGAAAATCCATCTGTGTTTAACCAATAATAAATTCCCCAATTCTCGAGATTCCATTTTTCATCATAGGCATTAAGTTCATAATCAATATAGAAAAGTTTCTCGTTCGATATAACAAAGTTATTTGGAAAATAATCAATATTGAGCTTATGTTTTTGAAGATGATTTGATAAAGCGAATAGATCTTTAATGGTATTTTCTAACAGACAGCCTTCAGCAATAATTTGTGAAGCCACTTTCCCGTTAATAAAATCTTTTATTAAGTAATTGTTCTTGTAATCAACATAGTGAAGTTTTGGAATGTTGATTTTCAACTTGGAGAGAGTTTTGTATGAACTAACTTCATCTCTCAGTTTACTTTGATTCCATTTATAATAACTCACATTCTCATCGTGCATAACCTTGATTACATACTTTTCATTTTGGAAGTATGCCAGATAAGAGTCACCCGATTTACCTCTTCCTAATTTTGACTTAATTACAAAATCACCGAATTCTGTTTTGAATAAATCGTCTCTTTTCATTTACAATTTCCTTCGCATCAATCATGCAACTTTTTTCATATTAAAGCTATGTTTGGTATTTTTAGACTTCACTTCCAAAAATTAATGAGAAAAATGAATAAAATAATCTATGTAATATTCCTTTTATTTATTGCAAATTTAACCGCCCAAGTTAATACGGAAAAATATCGAACCTCTGAAGACTTTGTTGGATTAGCCGGCTTTCTTGAACTAAGCGGGACGGTTAAAACAGGGAACACAGATAAAACAGAAGCTTCAATCGACGGTAGATTGGATTGGAAAACCGGAAAGACCACAACATTTTTTATTTTCCAAAGTGATTATGAATGGGTTAACGGAAATCGATCTTCGGATGCGGGTTTGCTGCATATTAGAAATGTAACCGGCTTAGTTAACAATCTTAGTTCTGAGGCTTTTTTCCAAATCAATTATGACAAAAAAATTCTAGTTGCTAACCGAGAATTGATTGGTGCCGGACTTCGATACAAACTATTTGATTTTGAGGATGGAGATATTGTAATCGGATCGGCATACATGTTTGAGCATGAGAATTATAATTTGCCTAATAGTTCAATTCACAAATCTGAAGTAAGTGTAAGTCGGTGGAGTAATTACATCTCGTACTATTTTAAATTGAATTCATTACTTACAATTGGCGGAGTAGTATATTATCAACCTATGTTCGAAAAATTTTCTGATTTACGATTATTAAATGAAAATAGTATTACAGTTTTAATAACAGAGCTGCTATCAATCTCAATTAACTTTAAAGTTAGGCACGATTCACTTCCGCCGGATGGAATTGAACAAACCGATACTAAAACTGATTTGGGAATTGCACTAAGATTTTAAAACGAAAAGTATAGAGATAAAGTCAAATCAGAAGTTAAAATGCTTTCTTCATAATCTTCTTTGCCTAGTAAATTCAATGAGCTGTAGGCGAAGTTTAGATCAAGTTCAATTCCGGGAAATAGTGAATAGCCAACTCCACCACTTGTACCTAAGCCAATTTTAGTCTTACCCGGAAAACTTTCGATTCTAGTTTTACCTTGTGTATCAGTTCTATAAAGTTCAGCATCACCAAACAAACCGAAGAGCATGTCGATGCCAAGATAAGGATGGAAATCTCCAAATTCGAGAATGTATTCCAATCCAACCGTAATAGTGGTTAAATTGTTTATAACTTCTACTTGCAATGGAATCGAATTAGCTGCCGGATTAATGTTTCTAACAATTCCGTTGCCTTTTACTTCTGAATAATAATAACCACCCTTGAATCTGAGATTTTTATCTGGTAAACGGTATTTTACTGCAAGTGAAAATTTTGAATCCCCGTCAACATTATATGAAAGAATATCGAAATTGTTTCTTTCAACAACGTTATTCTTAAATTCGACCAAACCCCAACCAAACCCAACAGTTAGATTTTGAGCATATAAGCTGGAACTTAAAACAAACATGAAAATGCAAATTACTTTTCTGATATTAGCCTCG
Organism: Melioribacteraceae bacterium; assembly: GCA_030584085.1. Lineage (NCBI taxonomy): Bacteria > Pseudomonadati > Ignavibacteriota > Ignavibacteria > Ignavibacteriales > Melioribacteraceae > Melioribacteraceae bacterium. The sequence continues at coordinate 3,365,769 of CP129490.1, read as the reverse complement.
TGATGATTATTTAAAAAGTACAAAAAAAATCCTTTACCCACAGGGAATTAATCTTTATAATACAAAACATCTTTTAAAGCGGGGGATAAAATGTTAAAAATAAAAACCGGTTTACTGAGCTTAATTTTTTGTACATCAATTCTTTTTGCTCAGCAAAAAATTGAAAACTTAAATTGGCTTGAAGGCACATGGACAACAGAAAAATGGGGAGGAATTGTCGAAGAATATTGGAGTGCACCAAATGGCAATTCAATTATTGGAATGTTCAGACTCATAAATGAAGGCAAAGTTCAATTTACCGAACACTGGATTTTATCTGAATATGATGGAAATTTAGCACTTCGGCTTCGCCATTTCAATCCCGATTTTACCGGCTGGGAAGAGAAAGATGAATATCTTGAATTTCCATTTCAAAAAATGGGTGATGATTTCATCCAATTTAAAGGATTGAGATATGAACTGGTATCGTCAACAGAGATAAAAGTAACGCTAGATATGAAAAGGGGTGACAATATTGAACAGGAAATTTTTAATCTGAAGAAAAAGTAATTCAATAAGAAATGACGAACGGATTAAATTTACAGATAGATATATTTATCGTATTTTAATTATTCAAAAAATATTCTTTTTACAAATATGGAGTAGTAATGGCTGTAATAAGACCATTTAAAGCAGTTAGACCCGATGAAAATGTTGCACACCTTGTTGCAAGTGTTCCTTATGATGTTGTTAACAGAGAAGAAGCCGCTGAACTTGCAAAAGGTAATCCATTAAGTTTTTTAAGAGTTACCAGATCAGAAATAGAACTTGAAGCGAAAACAGATCCGTACTCGGATCAAGTTTATCTTAAAGCAAAAGAAAATTGGAAAAGATTGCGCAAAGAAGCACCCCTTCTTCAAGATGAAAAACCTCATTTTTATATCTATCAATTGAAATGGAAAGAGCAGGTACAGACAGGTATCGCTGCAACATTTTCAGCCGACGATTATGATAACGACGTCATCAAAAAGCATGAGAAGACTAGAAAAGTTAAGGAAGATGATAGAACCAATCATATAGTTACAACTGAAGCACAAACAGGTGCTGTCTTCTTAACTTATAAAGGTGTTCCTGAAGTAAACGAAGTTGTTGATAAAACAATCAATGAATATGATCCTCTTTATGATTTTACTGCACCTGACGGAGTTCGTCATACAGTTTGGCAAGTTCCTGATGACTTTAATGATATTATTATTTTTGAATTGGACAAGGTTGAAAGTCTTTACATTGCAGACGGACACCATAGAGCCGCAAGTGCAAGCCGTTCACAAAAGGTTAAGAAAGAAAACAATGTCGGTCATACCGGGAATGAAGAATATAATTTCTTCATGGCAGTTTTATTCCCGGCAGAGCAATTGAAAATTCTTCCATACAATAGAGTTGTATTTGAATTTCCACGGGGATTACAAAAAAACTTTATGGATATGTTAAAGGAGAATTTCTCAGTTGAGGAAACAGATAATCCGAATCCACCTGAAAGAAGAAGCATTTGTATGTACTATAAAAAGAAATGGTATTTATTAAAACCAAATGAAAATGTAAAACCCGGTGAGAGTATTGGCGAAAATTTGGATGTAAGTATTTTACAAAACTATGTTTTAAGTCCGCTGTTTGGAATTGATGATCCTCGCACAAATACTAATGTCGATTTTATTGGCGGAATAAGAGGTACGGAAGAACTTGAAAAATTAGTTAACGAAGGAAAAGCATCGATCGCATTTTCTATGTACCCCGTTTCGGTAGATGATTTAATTAATATTTCCGATGCAGGTGAAATTATGCCGCCAAAATCAACTTGGTTCGAACCAAAATTAAGAGACGGTCTTTTAGTTCACGCTATAGATTAATTCGTAGTTATTAAAAAAAGGAATAAAGTTATGTCAAACAGAATTTATAATTTCAGCGCGGGTCCCGCAATATTACCCGAAGAAGTTTTACGAGAAGCACAAGAAGATATGCTAAGTTACAAAGGCACCGGAATGAATGTTATGGAAATGAGTCACCGTGGAAAAGTATATGACGGAATTTTCAAAGGTGCCGAAGCTGATTTAAGAAAGTTATTAAACATCAGTGATGATTATGCAATATTGTTTTTACAAGGCGGAGCTACTCTCCAATTTTCTATGGTTCCGTTAAACTTAATGCCTCCCAAAAACAAAGCCGACTATATTGTAACCGGTACATGGGCAAAGAAAGCAGTTAAAGAAGCAAAACGAGTCGGTACCGTTAATATTGCCGGTTCAACCGAAGCAGAAAAGTTTGTTAGACTTCCTAAACAAGAAGAATTGAAGTTAGATCCGGATGCATCATATGTTCACTATACTTCCAACAATACAATTTTCGGAACACAATACAAGACTGAACCGGAAGTCGGTTCTGTACCTTTAGTTTGTGATACTTCTTCCGATATGCTTCACAAAAAAATTGATGTAAACAAATATGCTTTAATCTATGCGGGCGCTCAGAAGAATATGGGTCCTGCCGGTGTTGCTCTTGTAATTATTAGAAAAGATATGCTTGAAAGAAGTTCGGATTCACTTCATACTTATCTCAATTATAAAGTTCATGTTGAAGGCGAATCACTTTACAATACTCCCGCAACTTATTCGGTTTATATAATGGGATTGGTTTACAAGTGGTTATTAAATCTTGGCGGGTTAGATAAGATGTATGAAATCAATAAAGAAAAAGCAGCCATTCTTTATGATTATATAGACGGAAGCGACGGATATTATAAAGGTACAGTTGTAAAAGAAGACAGATCTTTAATGAACGTAACATATCGTTTGCCTTCGGAAGAATTAGAAAAGAAATTTATTGCCGAAGCTTCAGAAAAAGGGTTCAGCGGATTGAAAGGTCACAGATCTGTCGGCGGAATTCGTGCATCAATTTATAATGCATTCCCAACAAAAGGCGTTGCAGCGCTTGTCGAATTCATGAAAGATTTTAAGAAAAATAATTAAGCATAATTCTAAAACCCGCCTTCAAATAGTTGTAGGCGGGTTTTTTGTTTTAATCAAATATAAGTTCTTCTTCGCCGGTTCAACATCTTCGATTTTCACATCATCACTAAAATTATTGTTGATTGTATTCATCGCGTCCTTGAACACACCGATTGAGCGTTGACTTAATAAATCAATTTTTATTAATCCATAATCCTCGATTGGATACATATCCGGTTGCGTAATAATTAATCCGAGTCCCTTGTTTTTTGCATATTCCAACGCAAGATAATTTGTAATTGGTTCTTTAGTGATTACAATTCCCGAAGGATGAATGCTTAAATGACGAGGAAAACGAGATAACTTTGATGCAATTTTTATAATTGTTTTCCACGGTTCGTTTTCAAAGTTGAGCGATTTTGATTCGGGAAATTTTTCAGAAAGTTTATCAAGATTCTTTGCGCTTGTCCAAGGTATGAATTTACTATAAGTAGAAATTTCGTTTTGTGAAATTCCGAATACTTTTGCAACTTCACGAAAAGCAGACCGCGCCCTGAATGTTACCATAGTTGAAATCATTGCAACCTTATTATAGCCATATTTATCAAAAACATACTTTATGATTTCGTCGCGCTCTTTCCAAGAAAAATCAAGATCAACATCCGGCGGAGAAAATCTTCCGCGGTTTAGAAATCTTTCAAAATAAAAATTGTATTTAATTGGGTCGACCTCTGTGAAACCAAGGCAATATGAAACCAAACTATTAGCTGCAGAACCTCTTCCGATATGCATAACACCGCGATTTTTTGCTTCACGAATTATATCCCACACAATCAAAAAGTAATCGCAAAAACCCATTTCGTCGATAACTTCCAACTCGTATTGCAATCGCTTAACAGCTTGTTCTGTAATTGGTTGATATCTTTTCTCCAATCCATGGAATGATATTTTCCATAAAAACGAGAAAGCAGTTTCCGTTGAGGGAAGTGGAAAAACGGGGAACTTATATTTACTAAACTCTAAATCAACATTACAATTTTTAGCAATTCGTTCGGCATTCCATAATGCTTCGGGCAAGGACCGCCATTCTTGTTTTAATTCATCGCTGGTTTTCAGGTGATACTCTTCATCAACCAGTTCATCTTTGCTGAGATTATCGATTGTGGTATTAAGTCTGATGGCAGTGACAGTTTTATGCAGAATAAAATCATCTTTCTTTAAGAAATAAGCTGGATGTGTAGCAACTATCTGCAATTTTTTTGTTCTTGCAAAATCATAAAGTTCACGCGTTCTTCGTTTCTGATTTGATGTGATGATTAGCTCAACAAATAAATTTGAGCGAAGTTGGTCTGTTAATTTGATTCGCTTAAGAAGTTCGATAGATGATGTAATTATGAACAAATTTTCGAGTGGTTCGATAAATAAATCGGTTAAGCGGAAATCGTCTTTTAATTTTCTTGTAGTGATAATTTTACAAAGATGCGAATAACCCGTATTGTTTTTTGCAAGAAAAATTGCAGATAAATTCTTATCAATCGGATCATCAATCAATGCACCAAGTATTGGTTTGATATTTTCTTCTTGAGCAAGTTTAGCAAATTGAATAAGTCCGTACATCGCATTTGTGTCCGTTAAGGCGACGTATTGATTCCCATCTTTCTTTGCAAAAGAAATAAGTTCTTCAATAGGAATTGTCCCTTGAAGCAAAGAGTAATTTGAATGTGTGTGTAGTGTTATCATTTTTGATCTTCAAACATTTCTGCCCATATGGATTACATCAAAGCCAAACTTGTCGCGGATTTTCATTACTGCTCTCAGCATTCTTTTTCTAATTGTTTCTTCGTCTTCAAAGAGTAATTCTTGTTCTGTAAAATGTTCAAGCTTGCTTAAGTGAATTCCTATAAGTCTCACACCAACTCTGCGTGTATATGCCTTGCGGAAAAGATCAACCGCTACATTATAAATTGTTTTATCGTCATCCGTTGCTTGTAATGATTTAGAGCGAGTCCACGTTACAAAATCCGAATAGCGCAGTTTTATAGAAACGGTTGAAGTCTGCCAATTTTCGTTTCGCAGTAATTGACATGCTTCTTCTACCAATTCAAAAAGAATGGATTCGATTTTCTCTTTATTAACAATATCTTCGCCAAAAGTTGTCTCTTTCGAAATACTTTTACGTTCGTGGTCGGTTGAAAAATGTGTACTTCCTTCTCCGTTGGCTTTTTCCCAAAGTGCAATGCCGTATTTGCCCAGTAAAGTTGTAAGATAATCTTGTGGAGCGTTTGCAATATCACCGACTGTCTTAAATCCCCGTGAACGTAAGAGTGGGAAAGTTGCCTTTCCAATACCGGGTACTTTTTCAATTGGGAGAGGCGCTAAAAATTCTTTTTCCTTTCCATGCGGGACAAAAGTTATTCCTTTCGGTTTTCTATAATCAGATGCAATTTTTGAAACCGATTTATTACTTGAAATCCCAATAGAACACGGAAGATGAAGCTGATGCCAAATTTCGCTCTGTACTTTTTTTGCAAACTCTTCGGGATGACCGTACATTTTTTCACAACCGGTAAAATCAAGATAAAACTCATCAATAGAAGCACGTTCAACAGTTGGGAAATATTTTTCTAAAATTCTTTTAACAGCTTTTGAGTAACGGCTGTATTCTTTACCATGCCCGCGAATATATTCTCCATGCGGACATAATCGATAAGCAGTTTTAATTGGCATTGCAGAATGAAGTCCGTAAGCACGTGCTTCGTAGCTGCATGCAGCCACAACTCCGCGCCCACTTTTAGGACTACCGCCGACAATAACCGGCTTACCTTCTAGTGAAGGATCTAAATTTCGTTCAACCGAAACAAAAAATGCGTCCATATCTAAGTGAAATATTGTTTTCATAACAATTACCGAAAAACAAGAATAAAATTATGTTGTACATTTAATTACTTGAATATTTTACTAAATATTTATAAATTTGTATTGGATTTAACCACCCCTTTGGTTTCGACCAAGGGCGCAGCCCGCCTCCGGCGGGCTTGCTTTTTTATATATAATCAAAGCTAAATGAGAACAATAATTTATATTGATGGCTTCAATTTTTATTACGGTGCTGTTAAAAACACTCCTTACAAATGGCTTGATTTCAAATCCCTTTTTCAAAAATTACTTGCTTCTCATAATCAGATCGTTCAAATAAAATATTTTACAGCGCTGGTCTCCGGGAAATACAATTCACAAAAACCAATTAAACAACAGACATTTTTGCGGGCATTAAAAGAATACATTCCTGAGATAGAAATTTATTATGGTCACTTTTTAACTCATGAAGTCTATGTTCCTTTGGCAAAGCCTGAGAACGATAAGCGAACTGTCAAGATTATAAAAACTGAAGAAAAGGGTTCGGACGTTAATATCTCAGTTCATCTACTCAACGATGCATGGTTAAATAATTATGATTGTGCAGTTGTAGTATCAAATGATAGTGATTTAGCTGAGTCAATGAAACTAGTTAAAGTTCACCATCCTGATAAAACGCTTGGCTTAGTTATGCCAGGCAAAGGTCATCCTTCCAAAGAACTAATGCAGCACGCCGATTTTGTAAAACGAGTTAGAACTGGTGTTCTTAAATCTTCTCAGCTTCCACATCAAATACCAAAAACAAGTATTGTAAAACCAAAAGATTGGTAGCTTATTATACCTCCGCGAACTTTGTGAAAATCTCACTCCCAAGTTTTCCGGAAAATTTAATGTGAGATTCTTCCCCCGACAGGTTGGGAGAAGAATGACATTATGAGACCAAGACTCCCATTTTCTTCTTTTTCACTCAAAAATCCCCATTTTTTCTTCTTGAAACATTCATAATCAGTTTGTATTATAGTGTTCAAATGTTCACTATAAATATCAATAAATTACCCGAAAGTAACAAGCCGGTTTTACTGGATATGGCGCAATATGCACTTCCTAATTCACCCCAAATTGGGAGGATTTTTGACAGAGTGCCGCAAATTATTCAGCAAACCGGTTTTAATATGTTCGACTATGAAAAAGTTTTTACCGATAGAGCCACAAACGATTTAATACGAACAGGAAAAACTATCGGCTGTTTTTATATTGAAAGTCCCGGAATGCGTTCACTTTTGCGCAGACTTAATTGTGATAATTTTGAAATGCTTACTGCAGCAAGTTCGGTTATTCGTCCGGGTGTTGCCGAAAGCGGTATGATGAAAGAGTTTATTGAACGGCATAAAAATCCTTCACGAAGAAAATATCTAATCCCCGAAATGGAAGAATATCTTGGTGAAACCTACGGCGTTATGATTTATCAGGAAGATGTAATTAAAGTGGCATATCATATTGTTGGTCTTACTTTGGAAGAAGCAGATTTACTCCGCCGTGCAATGAGCGGCAAGATGCGCTCGCACAAAGCAATGCAATTAATAGTTGATAAGTTTTTTGCCGGCTGTAAAGCAAAGGGTTACGAAGATAAAATCGCAAAAGAACTGTGGCACCAAATAGAATCATTTGCAGGATATGCGTTTTGTAAAGCACACAGCGCATCGTTTGCCATTCTTTCTTACCAAGTTGCCTATCTTAAAACATATTATCCGGCCGAGTTTATGGCAGGCGTGCTTAGCAATGGCGGCGGATATTATTCGTCTGCGGTTTATATAAGTGAATGCAAACGCCTTGGATTAAAAGTTCTTCTTCCGTGCATAAACGAAAGCGAGTACGATTATACGGGGAAAGATAAGGAAGTAAGAATAGGGTTTATTGCCATTAAAAATTTTGAACAAAGCTATGCCGCTAAAATTATAAACGAACGAAAAAAGAACGGACGATTTACATCACTCGCGGATTTTCTTTCTCGTGTTCATCTTGGTTATGAAAGTGCGGAACGATTAATAAAATGCGGCGCAATGGATTCACTTAAACAAACACGTCCAACACTTCTCCGTTTACTCGATATTTATTTCTACAATAAAAAACTGCTTGAAGAGAGTAACATGAACCTTTTTGTTAACAACACAAGCAAACTTGAACAAGAAGTTAAAATAGACAGAGAATTCGGAATAGAGGAAACTTGTCACAATGAATACGAAATATTCGGTTACATGGTTTCGCATCATCCATTAGATTTTTTTGATGAAGTAAACCAAAAAGATATTATAAAAGCTACGGATATGCAGAAGTATCACAACAAAAAAATTAAAATGATCGGCTGGTATATGGCATCGAAGCGGGTGATGACAAGCAAAGGCGGAATAATGAAATTTCTTTCGCTCGAAGATAAAACCGAAACGTTTGAAGCGGTAATTTTTCCCGAAGCGTATCGGAAGTATGCGGAGCTTACAATTTCTATGGGTCCGTATTTAGTTGAAGGAAAAGTAGATGCAGAAAGCGGTAACAATATAATTGTTGAAAAGATGGAAGTTCTCTCGGCAGTTAAAGCACAATCAATAACACAGAAAGATAGAACAAGCAAAGACTTCTTCGGTGAACCGGAAAAAGAACTGACAGTTGATGAAATTCATCTTGTTAATTCTTTGGGAAAAGAGAAGTTGAGGAAAGCTTATATTTAGTTGTTGAGTAGTCGCAGACTTTATGTCTGCGTTTTGTTGCTAAATCGTCGGCATGAAGCCGACGGCTACAAAATCTTCTTCAATCTCGGATAAGCTTTAAGAGTATTCTCCGGTACATTAACTTTCATTTTATCACTCAACATGTGTAATAACTCAAGTGCATTTGCAACAGCATTGCCATGCGGATGATTATTCATAATAACAATAACTTTGTTTACCGTATCAATAACTTCTTTCAGTTTTTGATCCATTTCAATTAACTCTCCGGGTGAATAAAGATAATCATATCGCGCGCTTTGCTGTTCATAATTCTGTTTATTACCAAAATTTTTAATTGACTGACTCCAAGCTTTTTCGTTTCGTCCATGAAAACGTAAATATAAATTATCACCTATAACGTTAGGTTGGAAATCAACTGCTTTACCCAACATAGGTTGATCAATAACACATAACGAAGATTTATTTGATCTGACAAACTCAAAAAAGCGATCGATAAACCACGACTTATGTCTTACTTCAATAAACTTTTCATATTCGGCAAAAGTATCAACTAACTTTTTAAGGTGATTTGCATTTGCTTTATCAAGAGAAAATGAATAGGGAAATTGAATTAAAAGTCCGGCTAATTTTCCTTCGTCTGAGAGTTGATCTAAAACAAGTTTAACGGCTTTAATATTTTCGTTTGTGGAATTTTTTTTATGAGTAAAATCTTGATGAAGTTTAATTGTAAACACAAAATCAGTTTTGTCGGAAATATGAGTTAACCAACTCTTAACAGTCTTTGGATCGATATAAGTATAATAACTTGAGTTAACTTCTACACAATTAAAAAATTGAGAATAATATTCCAGCCAATTAAAATCACTTGATTGTGCTTTCGGATAGAAACTTCCGATCCAATCTTTGTATGACCAACCTGCTGTTCCGACATATAGATTTTTCATTGTATGGAAGATATTATGTTATTTCTTATCAATAATTCTCGATCGACTAATTTATACGAGAGTGTAAAGTGAATATAAGAAATTCACCGTTTACAAAAATTTATTGTCAACTCTAATTGATATTATTAAATGATCATTCGATGATTTTTGTACTCCATCAAACTTACTTAACTATTTCAAAATATTATTGTATTTCTTAATTCTATAGTACAAATTTACACTCATGCTTCTTCAAACTATAGATTGGATTGCAATTGTTGCATTTATGCTGCTTGCGTTGTTGATTGGTATTTGGTCAACTAAAAGAGCAGGTAAAAACTCTTCGGAATATTTTCTTTCCGGACGAAATATGCCTTGGTATGTTCTCGGCGTATCTATGGTTGCAACAACATTCTCAATTGACACACCAAATTTAGTGTCCGATATAACTCGACAAAACGGTATAGCCGGTAATTGGGTTTGGTGGGCATTTCTTTTAACCGGGATGTTGACTGTTTTTGTCTATGCAAAGCTTTGGCGAAGATCCGATGTTATGACTGATGTTGAATTTTATGAAATACGCTACAGCGGCAAACCTGCTGCATTTCTAAGAGGATTTCGTGCATTATATCTTGGAATGTTTTTCAACATTGTCATAATGGCTTCAGTAACTTTGGCAGCTATTAAAGTTGGTAATGTGATGTTAAATCTTACTCCGCTTGAAGTCATTTTAATAGCCGGCGGTGTTACAGTTATTTATAGTTCACTTGGCGGGTTGCTTGGCGTACTTATAACAGATTTTATTTTATTTATACTGGCAATGTTTGGATCAATTACTGCCGCATATGTTGCAGTCAGTTTACCTGAGATCGGTAGTCTCTCAAATTTATTATCTCATCCAAATGTAATTGGAAAGCTTGATTTAATTCCCGACTTCAATAATTGGGAATTAGCTCTGACGGTTTTCATTATACCAATAGCAGTTCAATGGTGGTCTGTTTGGTATCCCGGATCCGAGCCGGGCGGCGGTGGATATATTGCACAAAGAATGCTTGCTGCTAAAAATGAAAAACATGCAGTCGGTGCAACATTATTTTTTAATTTTGCTCACTATGCTTTACGTCCATGGCCGTGGATAATTGTTGCGTTAGCTTCGTTAATTGTCTTTCCCGAATTGAGTATGATCAAAGAAGCTTTACCTCATATTGATGATTCTATAATAAAACATGATATGGCATATCCCGCAATGTTAACATTATTGCCAAGCGGTTTACTAGGATTAGTTATAGCTTCTCTAATTGCCGCATATATGTCAACAATGTCAACAAGTTTGAATTGGGGATCTTCTTACGTTGTTAATGATTTTTATAGAAGATTCTTAAAACCACAAGCCAGTGAAAAGGAATTAGTTTTTGTAGGAAGAATCTCCACAATAGTAATGATGATAATAGCGAGTTCATTCGCATTGTTTTTGGAAAGCGCGTTAAACGCTTTCAATGTTCTGCTTCAAATTGGTGCCGGAACAGGTTTGCTTTTTATTCTTAGATGGTTCTGGTGGAGAATAAATGCTTACAGCGAATTAACCGCGATGGTTGTTTCTTTCTTAATTGCGTTATTCTTTTTGTTCTTAGGTAACTATCATAATGAGCAAATTAACTTGCTCGTTGAAAATGGAATCGATAGAGAAACCGCAGCTATGCAAATCGGTGCTTTAAAAAGTTATCAGGAGTTAGTGATAGGTGTGATCATTACTACGTTCTCATGGATTATTGTAACATTAATTACAAAACCGGCTGATGAATCGAAACTTTTAAGTTTCTATAAACTTGTTAGACCAGGCGGAATTGGCTGGAAGAAAGTCATTGAGAAAGCAGAAAGTAACGGGGAAATATTTTCAACTGATGAAACAAAATCTCATTTGCCTTTAGGAATTTTAGCGATGTTTCTTGGTGTTATTGCAGTTTATGGATTATTGATGTCTATAGGTTATTGGTTATATTCACAATATCTTATTGCCATTATTCTAACAATTGTTGTAATTATTTGTTCTGTAATTATTCTTAAGCTTTGGCCAAAGTTGAATGATTAATCTGTAAGTATATATAATTTTTTCTCCTCTTTTTATACCAATCTATTTGTGAACTTTTTTATATTCTTTTTAGTTGTTATTCTTTTCAAATAACCTTAGGAAAATAATGTCCATATTAAACGATATTGCCTTATTAATTTTTCGTGTTGTAATTTCTGCATTTATGATGTTTGCTCACGGGCTCGGTAAATTCAATCGTCTGTTTAGCGGTGAAGAAATAAAATTTTTCGATCCATTTGGTCTTGGACCAACCTTTTCGTTGAGTTTGGCAGTCCTTTCGGAATTCATAGCAGCAGGATTAATTATTCTAGGAATCTTTACCAGATTAAGCTCGGTAACTTTAATTATTACTATGGGAGTAGCAGCTTTCATTTTTCATGCGGATGATCCATTTGGAAGTAAAGAAAAAGCTTTGTTGTTTTTAGCAAGTTATGTTTTATTATTCTTAACCGGTCCGGGAAAATTTTCTTTGCAATCGATGATTGAGAAAAAAACATCTTATTCAAATCCATTTCTGAAATTTATTCTCGGTTAGCATTTTTGAAATAGTACACATTTAATTCAACTTGTTCATTACTAGAGAGAATCACAAATCGGAGCCGCTATCGAATTTAGAATCGCTCTCAAGTACCTCGAAATTTTTTCGATGATTAGTTAAAAATTACCGTGCATATAGTAAATTATACTGTTTGCCAAACTTCTTTGATATGTTTACATTTCAATCAGAAATCTTATTTGTGGAAAATCTTGATTATAGTTGAGTTAATATACAATCTCTCCTTATTAGTATCGCTTAGCGTTCTCTCCGGGTTTATAGATGCCCGATTTAAGAGAACGGAGACCACCGGTAAAATTTTCCAAGGCTTACTTTTCGGTATAACAGCAATCATAGGAATGTTATATCCTTTCGTTTTAACTGAAGGAATAATCTTCGACGGCAGAACAATAGTTGTGAGTTTGTGCACCCTTTTCTTCGGACCGATTTCCGGTTTCATATCGGTAGTTTTAGCTGCTAGTCTCCGGTTTTATATTGGTGGTGCAGGAATAATTATGGGAGTTCTTACAATTGTTGAGGCATTTTTAGTAGGCTATGCATTTTATTATTTCAAACAAAAATCATCTCTCAAAAATGTAAGCAATATGCAGCTTTACCTATTGGGTTTAATTGTTCACATTATTATGCTTGCACTCATTTTTTCACTTCCATCAGCTAGGATTCTACAAGTCTACCAGACAATCGGAATTACTGTTATTGGTGTCTATCCTTTTATGACTTTGATTATAGGTAAAATATTACACGATCAAGAAAGCAGCGGACAATTAGTAACATACCTGAAGAAAAGTGAAGAAAAATTCAGAACACTCGTAGAGCATGCATTTGACGGAATTTACATGATGGATGATACAAGATACACATATGTAAACGAAAGATTTTGTGAGATTACTGGATATTCTAAAGCAGAGCTAATATCTAAGGATTTTGATTTTACTAAACTTTTAACAGAGAAAAGTCTTGATTTAGTTAATGAAAGATACCTTGCAAGAAAAAGGGGTGAGTCGATCCCTCTAACTTACTCAATACAATTAAAGAGAAAAGATAATGCAATAAAAGAGGTTGAGCTAAGTACCGCATCAATAGGAAGCAAAGAACATATAAGCGTGATAGGAATTATGCGCGATATTACCGAAAGGAAATTAGTAGAGGAGGACTTAAAAAAATCAAAAGAAAGGATGCAGGTACTTGTTGAAGGAACACCACACCTATTCTTTTATGTGCAGGATGTTGAAGGTTATGTAAAATACATTTCTCCTTCGGTAGAAAAAATAACGGGATATACCGTTGAAGAATGGCTTGGTCAGCGGCATTGGTATGTTACGGATTCCAAAATAAACGATGAAGCAAAAAGAAGAACCCACATGCATCTTTCCGGAGTAATAAACACTGATCCCGTTTTTGTTGAAATAAAACATGCGGATAATTCACATATCATTTTAGAGGTTTATGAGAAACCAATTTTCCATGAGAGTAAAGTTGTTGGTTTACAAGGTGTAGCACATGATGTGACTAGACAAAAAGTCGCTGAAGATAAACTTAAAGAGCTCAACACCAGACTTCAAACCGCAATTGATGGAGCTAATATTGGAATATGGGATCAAGACTTTACAACCGGTAAAGTTTTACGTTTGGGAAGATGGGGAGAAATGCTTGGTTATTCTACAGAGACTATTAATGATGAATTAATTTCGTGGAAAGAACTTATTCACCCAGATGATTATAATTTAGTTGAGGACGCGATAGTTCAACATGAAAACATGAGAATACCCGAATTTAAGGTAGAACATCGACTAAGAACCGCAAGCGGTGACTATAAATGGATATTAAATTGGGGTAGAATTTATGAACGCGATGAAAATGGAAAACCAAGAAGAGCTAGTGGAATCCATCTAGATGTTGATGAAAGAAAAAGAGCTGAACTAGAATTAGAAGCTGCAAAATTACAAGCCGAAAGAGCTAATCAACTTAAGTCGGAATTCCTTGCGCAAATTTCACATGAAATTAGAAGTCCATTGAACGCTGTATTAAACTTTTCTCAACTACTTAAAGAAGAATTTGCCGATAAGATGCATGAGGATGTAAAAGTTTCTTTCTCGGGAATTGAATCGGCAAGTAAACGAGTAATAAGAACTGTTGACTTAATTTTAAACATGTCCGAATTACAGCTTGGTACGTATGAAGTTGTAAACAGGAACTTGAATCTTATAGCCATACTTTCAAACATCAGAAAAGAATACTCGAATTTAGCTAGAACAAAAAAATTAGAATTAAGATTTACATCCAATGTCGAGGAAGCCGAAATAAACTCTGATGAATACGCTGTAATCCAGATATTTGCTAACCTGGTTGATAACGCCATTAAATACACTAAAGAAGGCTATGTTGAAATTGGCATCGACAAAAATCAAACAGGCAGTTTTAAAGTTTCGGTAACTGATACCGGAATTGGAATGTCCAAAGAATATCAGGAACAAATTTTCGAAGCATTTTCGCAAGAGGAAAGAGGTTATACAAGAAGATTTGAAGGCAGCGGACTTGGAATGTCTCTTGTTAAAAACTATTGTTTATTAATCGGTGCAGAAATTAATATTCAAAGCGAACAAGGAAAAGGAACAACTTTTACAGTATTTTTGCCTTAAACAAATTCTAGCTTATCCCAAACAGTGCGCTAAATCCTTAAAAACTAATATCACAAAAGATCGGCTAAACTTTTCCCAAAATTCTTCGATAATTAAACGGTTTAGTCTGCGTGATAAATCGATAAAACATAGATTTGAAAATTCTCTTTTTCTCGGAAATTTTTCTAAATGAAATCGACATTCACATTTTTACTTCTTTACACGTTGAGTTTTATCTCAATCAATAATTATTTGTTTGCAAACCGTGAAGAATCTCAATTCGATAAATATTTGGATAGTCTGGCTGCTGCCGTTAAAATTCTTCCTGATGATACAAACAAAGTTAACTTGTTAAACGAAATAGCATGGAATTATATTCCAATAAGTGGTGACTCCGGATTAAGTTATAGTAAAAAAGCTCTTGAAATCGCAAATGATATAAAGTGGAAAAAAGGAGCAGCAATTGCTTACAATAATATTGGCGAATCCTTTCGCTTTAAGGGCGAAATAACAAATTCGATAGAAAATCATAACTATGCTTTATCTCTTTTCACGGAGTTTGATGATACTGCGGGACAAGCACATACTTTAAGTCAGCTCGGAATGTCTTACTTCAACATTTCTGATTTCACAAAAGCCCATGAATACTTCAACCGATCACTTACATTAGCAAGAACTATTAATGATAGAATGATTGTAGCAAAGAATTTAAGCCATCTTGGAATTATTCACAGCACATTAAAAGAATACGAACTTGCTTTAAAATATTTTGAAGAGTCGAAGAATATTTTTGAAATTCTAAATGAGAAGGGAAACATAGCAATTCTAATAGGAAATATAGGTTTAACAAACTACGAACTTAAGAACTACGAAATAGCGATTAAAAATTATGACGCGGCATTGCGAATATTTAGGGAACTAAACGATTTATGGAATATATCTGCTTTTCTTGGTAATAGCGGGCTGGTTTACTCTGATATTGGTAATTATAAAAAATCTGAATCGTTTTTTAATCAATCATTACAAATTGCAGAAGAAATAAATGATGAATATGGAATTGCTCATCAAATCGGAAATCTCGGGAAGATGTACTTAAAGCAGGTTCAAAACTACAAAGGAAATGATGTTCTACTTAAAAACGAACTTATAGATAAATCAATATATAACCTTCGTATTGCTGAAGGAAAGTTTAAAACGCTGGGTGAAAAAGATCAAACAAAAGAAATATTATTTTCTCTTTCTGAAGTTTATAAGCTGAAAAATGATTACAAAAATGCATTGGAAAAATTTACAAAAGCGGTTGAAATTCGTGATTCGATTTATACAATTGAAAACAACAAAATAATTGCCGAATTAGAGGCTAAGCAAGAACTATTATCGAAAGAGAAAGAAATTGAACTGCTTAACAAAGAAAAAGAAAATCAATTTATAATAACTATCGCCTTAATTGGATTTACTCTATTAACTGCGATCACTGTGATTATTATTTCTATTCTTTATATAAAACTTAAACGCGATAATAAATCACTAAAAGAAAATATTATTAAAAGGGAAGAAGTTGAAGAATCACTAAGACTAAACGAGATTGAGCTAAAAAAATATCATGAACATTTGGAAGATATTGTTGAAGAAAGAACAGCAAAGTTGGAAAATGAAATTGCAGAAAAACACAAAATAAAATCGGTTCTAAGCAAAAGTGAAGAAAGATATAACTTGGCTGTAGAAGCTGCTGAATTAGGGACTTGGGATTGGAATATAAACACAAGTGAAATTATTTATAGTGGTCGTTATAATCAAATGTTAGGATTTGATGAAGGTGAAATTGATTCTAACTATAATTCATGGGAAGAATTAGTTCACCCCGAGGATAGAGAATTTGTATTCAATAAACTTAGAGAACACCTGGATGGCAAATCCGAGATATATAAAACCGAGTATCGAATAAAAACAAAAAACGGCAATTGGAAATGGATTTTGGATGTAGGCAAGATAGTAGAATATGATACTAAAGGTAATCCTAAACGTGCAGCCGGTGTTCATCATGATATAACAGAAAGGAAACGTGCTGAATTAGAACTTGAAACCGCTAAATTGCAAGCTGAACGAGCTAATCAACTTAAATCAGAATTTTTGGCACAGATCTCACATGAAATAAGAAGTCCGCTAAACGCAGTTTTAAATTTCTCGCAATTATTGAAATCAGAATTTGCTAATAACATTAATGAAGAAGTCGAAATATCATTTTCCGGAATTGAATCTGCAAGTAAAAGAGTGATTAGAACGGTTGATTTAATACTTAATATGTCTGAACTTCAGCTCGGTACCTACCATGTTTCAAACAGAAAATTGAATTTGGTTGTTATGCTATCAAATATTAGGAGAGAATATTTAAACCTTGCAAAAAGAAAAAAATTAGATCTTCGTTTAGTCTCTGATGTAGAAACCGCAGAAATTTATTCCGATGAGTATGCGGTCAATCAAATATTCGCGAACCTTATTGATAATGCTATAAAATATACTTATGAAGGATTTGTTGAGATAGTTATTGTTGATCACTCAAATAATAAATACGAAATTCAAATTCGTGATACCGGAATTGGAATGTCGGAAGAATATCAAAAGGAAATATTTGAAGCTTTCTCACAAGAGGAGAGAGGATATACCCGAAAATTTGAAGGTAGCGGATTAGGGATGTCTCTTGTTAAAAATTATTGTCAACTCATTAATGCAGAAATTCAAATCGAAAGTGAAAGAGATAAAGGAACCACATTTAAGATAATTTTCGACAAATAAATTCCCGAGAGAAAATCGTAATGATCTTCTCTCGAGACAATTCGAGCCGCATAATTAAAATTCAACTACTTGACTTGCGCCAAAACCGGGACCCAAAAATATTGCATTCAAAAATAATCTTGCTGTCCCGTGAAATTGTGCACGGAAAAACGGAGTCTCAGCAAAAGAAATTATTTGTCCTCTTCCCACCCTTTCATGCATTAGATAACTCGCATATGATAATCTATGTTGAGCTTCCGGCCAGAGTAAGCCTGATAATCTAATGTTTTGTGGTGATTCCATTCGGCCTACAATCTCTGCTGAATTCAAACCCAGAAAAGAATAATTGCTGGAGTAAAAAACCGGAAGATTTTTTGTAAGTCCATTTGTTAACCAATGTTCTTCATCAAGTAAAACATTTAAAATAGCACCTTGAGGCATAAATTTGATAAAGTTTTTATCGCGCTCCGATTCTTCTTTTTCATCGATTATTAATACTGGTTTTACCGAATCAAGCATTGGCGATTCAGCTTCCCAAATTTTTGCACTATCAATAGAGATAGATTCAACAGCTAGTTTTTCCGCGACTTGTTTATAATAATCATTTAATTTTTTAATAGAATTTCTTCTCAGCTTTATATTAGAAATTCCAACAGATGAATCGGCTAAAGCTGCAACCGATCCTTCAATTGCAATCAAAGTTCCGCCTTGTTCAATCCAAGTTTTTAACTTGCTTGATGTTTGTCGATTCAAAACATCACTTAAACTTCCCCAAGCGGACGGCATAATCAACACATTGTATTTTCGAAGATCATAGAATCCTAGGTTATCGATATATATCATCGAAGTTTTCAATTCAATTCTATTATCTAACAAATACCAAAGTTCACCGAAGTTATACATGCTGGTTTTAGGCCCAACCAAAAAACCAACTTTAGGTTTTTCCAGCAATTCAAATTCGCCGCCGCCAAGATCAGCACCATCTTGAGCTAATGCAGTATTAACTCCGATAATTTCCACTGAATGTTTTTGAGCAAGATTGTTCAGCTTCTCTTCAACTTCACCGTTATCTTCTAGTCTAATGAGTAATGTTCCTTTTTCATATTTCCGGTTTTCGACTGTAAATGATTTACGAGCTGAATGAACTTTAATATTTTCTTCAGGTAAATCTTTTAAGAATTTTATAACCCGGTCATCTTTATATTCAATTAAATAGCCATATTTAGAATTGCTGTTAACAAGTTTTCCTTCGGTAAAAGTATATTGTGGAATTGTCGTTTTAACCGCCGGCAAACTATAGCTTTCAAAAGTGTTTAAACCAAATGAAAGCGGTAATGCCCAAGATGTAACTTCATATAGTTCGGAGCCTTCTCCCTTTAATAGAGATTCCCGTTCTGTTTTTAAAAATGATGTTTCTAAACGTGTGTCAAAGTCGAGAATTGCTTTTATTAATTGTTGATGCGGTTGTTCAAGCGGGACAATATATGAACCCTTTTTGAATTTTTTGTTTGAAGTTTGCCTATCGTAGTAACTTTTCACTTTGGAAATTTCGAAACCTTCTTCTGCTTCTAAAACTTCTATGCCCTGGAATTGTAATACTTTCATTAATGAATCAACTCGACTTTCATTTGTTGATCTTTCAAATACGTATGCTTTTATTCCTAAAGGATGAGAGGCTTTCAATCCTTCCGAACGAATTTCATAAAACGTCTTCATCAATTCGCTTTTGTTTTTTACTGCAGTCATTAGGTTTGCTAAAGAACCGACATATTGATGATGAACCGATTCCGCATAGGTTAAAATTCTTCCTTCCGGTCTTTTTACATTCAAGCCTGCCGTTCTTGCTTGTTCATAGAGGATACTAACCGCTCCGTAAAAACTTGGATAAGAACTTCCATAACCGGGGAACCAATCCTCAAGCCATTCTCTCGTATAATAACTCCATCCGTAATTATCCATCGCGGCTGCTTGATCTTTAGCAAAAACATTCCACCAATTTTGAATTTTTTTATCTAAGTATGGATTAATAGGTTCACGCGGTGGATTAAACAAAAACGAACTAAACGATCCCATCTCATGTGCGTCAACTACAAATTGAGGAAACCATTCCATCATTATTGAAACTCTTGATTTTGTTTCCGGTTGAGAAAGAATAAACCAATCGCGATTTAAATCAAAGTGATAATGATTAGTACGTCCGGTCGGCCAAGTTCCGGCATGTGGTAAACTTTGTGTATCATCTGTTGGAATTTTTCCCGTCCATTGCTCACGGTCGCTTAAAAATCTTTCTCTACCATCAGGGTTTTCCATCGGATAGATTATTGTGACTAAGTTGTCCAACAGTTTCTTCGTTTCCTCATCTTCTCCGGCGGCTAATTGGTAAGCAAGTTGAATCGATGCGTCTGTTCCGGACAATTCATTACCATGAATCGAATACATCATCATAGCTACAAGAGGTGTTTTCTGAATAATGCTCTCGGCGCTTTGTTCATTTGTTTTGCGAGGATCAGCTAATTCTTTAATATTAGATTGAATCGTACTTAAGTTGCTAATATTCTTTTCGGAAGAAACAAACAAATAATAAAGTTTTCTGCCTTGATGAGTTTTACCACGCCATTCAAGTTTAACTCGATCTGATGCTTGATCTAAATACATTAAGTAGCTTTCGGTTTCATCGTATCTTGCCGGTCTTTCGCCAATTGAAAATCCCAGAAATTGCTCCGGCTTTTGAATTGTTGAATTATACTCATTTGTCGAATAGAAATTGAATTGTGATTGGGCAAGTGTAATAATTGTTAAACTTAAGATGATTGACAACTTCCTCAACATTTTTTATCCCCTATATTGAAAAGTTTTCAAAGATAATTAGATTAAATGAAAAAATTCTATTATAAATTCGACAAAATTGCATTCCTCATTTTCAATGGGAAATTATTTATACATCACAAAGTCCTAACATTTTTTATATTTACGTTCACACATTAACAAATTGATTGAATATGAAAAGATTGATAATCTCGTTACTACTAATTATAAGTGTTTCTACGGCACAGGACTTTAACACAGGCAGTTTTTATTTACAATTAACAAACGCGGGTTCAACTTTAATCGGTTCACCAAATCAGCAGAATCTTCAGATTGTAAGAATCAGTGCACTAATTAGCGGTTCTGAAGGAGAAGTTTTTGATTATTTAAATGATGCCGATAGCGATACGACAGCTTTCACATTACCTACTCCAAGATTCGGAAACTTTCATGTAGCAACTATTTTTGATAATAGTTTTTCCTTTGCTCCACCGGCTTATGAAGTTGAACTTAATTCTTACGGATGGACGAACGGTTCTTATGCTATCTCACATTACAATGTAACCAATATAGATTCGTTTACTTACAACTCAAAATTTGGTTTGGAGATTTTACCTTTTGTTGATAATCTTTACGGAAATGAAACAATCGTTTATGATTCCGAAGCTGATTATATAAAAATTTATAAAGATAGTCTTTCTACATATATCGGCGTAAAATTTTTGAATAATCCCTTAATTTCGATGAATGTAATCGAGTGGGATACGGCTTATAATCGTTCAGATTCACTTTTATACGCAAACCTTTTTAGTAATGAAATTTTGCCGGAATATACTGCCGGTGAGTTAGGATCGATAATTTTCCCGGGAATAGATCCGCTAATTATAAATCCCGGAGAAACTTATGATGTTTACATTGCCCTTGCGGTCGGAATAGATGAGATACAATTAGATTCGAATATGACTCTGGCTGTTGAAAGATTTAATTCAGATATAACTTCGGTAGTTGATAATGAAGCTCTGCCCAAACAAATTGTTCTTGAACAAAATTATCCGAATCCTTTTAATCCCTCCACTGTAATTCAATTTAGTTTACCAAGTATGCAAAAAGTTGAATTGGCAGTTTATAATGTACTTGGACAGAGAGTAGAATCATTGATTAATGAACAGCTTAGTCCGGGTCTTCATAAAATTGAATTCAACGGAAATCGTTTATCATCAGGCGTTTACTTTTATAGGTTGATAACCGACAATTTTGTGCAGACACGTAAAATGATTTTGGTGAAGTAAACGGATAAGCTAGCTATCCACACAACTCCCCGAAAGGGTAGTTACAAATTATACAGAAATTGCTTATCTATAATTGAATAATTATCGAAGATGAGCATTAAAAAGATTATAATATCATTTCTGATTTCAAGCGGCATAATATTCTCGCAGATAAACATTCGCTCGGTTGAATCTTTTTCTGTCGAAGATGGATTGAGTCAAGCTAGTGTTCATTCCATTTTCCAGGATTCACGTGGATTAATATGGTTAGGCACTGAAGGCGGAATCAATAAATTTGACGGTTATACAATCACTCCCTTTCATACAATCGATTCAAGAAAAGTTTTGACATCACGCGGCACTATCTTCTCAATAATTGAAGATCATCTTGGCGATATTTGGTATGGTTCTTCCGGTGTATTAAGCAGACTTCACATACATTCAGAAAAACCGGAAAACCTTAATCAACTTTTGAACGATAATAGCCTAGAATTCGGGGTAGTACAATGTGTTTTTGAAGATTCCCAAAATAATATTTGGTTCGGAACATTTGGACAAGGTTTCTATAAAGTTTCTTCCGATTTCAAAGAAATAAAAAATTATCGTAACGATCCCGACTCAACCGGTGATTCGAGTTTAGATTATGTTAGACATTTTTATGAAGATGGAAACGGAATTATATGGATTGCAACTTACAAAGGTTTGGTTAAATTCAATCCACGAACAGAATTTATAGATAATGTTTTTGAAAATATCACAGGATTTAACCATACGGTTATTTACAAAATAATTCCTTTCCAAAATAAACTTTTGTTATTTACAGGATCAAAAGGAATTTTAATTTATGATCCAAGATCGGAAATAGTAGATGATTTCAATAAAAATTTTAATCTGCAACTTAAGGAATACTCATTACGAGATGCCGTTTTTGATAAGGAAGGAAATTTATGGATATCTGCTTATGGAGCAGGTGTTATAATATGGAATAGTCGTAAAAATACATTACAAAATATCAGCGAGTTACTTGATCAAAAAATTCGAAGTCAACTTTTAGAATCTCTTTCCATCTTAATTGATAGAAGTGGAATAGTCTGGATTGGTACACAACGGGATGGTTTGATAAAGTTAATACCTGGTAAAGAGAAGTTGAATTCCATTAACGCAAGTGAAAGCAAGTATGATACAATTGAAAGTTATTTTGCAACGGCAGTTTCTAAACATGAAAATGGAGATATCTGGTTTGCCTCAAGTTCAGGGTTGTACAAAATTAATCGGAATACCAAGATTGCTGTAAGATTATCTCTGTCTAATGAGTTTACTCCCTACATGATGAAGATTTATAACATAATTTTTATGAAGAATAAAGCATGGCTTTCTCTAGTCAAAAACTTGATTAAATATGATGTACAAAATGATAGATATGAAAAAATTGAATTTGATTGTAAGGGAAACATTACAGAAGTATTTCAACTTGATGAAGAACATTTAATAATCGGAACATCGTTCGGTGAATTATTCGTATATAATACAGCAAATGATAATACCAAAAAATTCTCGATTCCCGATTCAAAGAATATGCAGACTTCAGTTCTGGATTGTTACTTAGATGATTCAAAGCAACTCTGGATCGGAACCAACAATGGTTTATATATCGCCAATCCTTACATTGATTCAGTTGTAGTCACTGAGATTAAATTAAACTTAAAAATCGATTACATTTCTTCACTAACAAGTTTTGATAACAAAAAAATATGGTTTACGACCTATGGCGATGGGCTGTTCGCTTACGATAAAGTTACATCTCAATTAGAACATTTTACTCAACAAGATGGTTTGCCTGATAACATTCTTTATGCGGCACTATTTGATGATAATAATAAGCTTTGGATGAGTTCTAATCGGGGTGTTTTTGAATTTGACCCAATAAAAAAAACTGTCAGAACACTTGATCCGAAAGACGGAATTCAAAGTTATGAATACAACAGTAAAGCATTTTCGAAAAGTAAAGACGGTGAATTATTTTTCGGTGGAATAAACGGATTTGATCATTTCTATCCTCAGGACATTGTCGTAAATCAAATTCCTCCCAAAATATTAATCGACAAAGTTCTTCTGTATGACAGTGTTGTAGTCAACAACATTTCAGAAAGCTATAAAGAAATTCTTGAATTCGATCACTTCGAGAATTCAATTTCGTTTGAATTTTCGGCGCTGGATTTTACAAATCCGGAAAAGAATAATTATGAATATATGCTTGAAGGAATTAATAAAAATTGGATAAAAGCCGGTACTAAAAGATATGCAACATTCCCGAATATGAATCCCGGTCAATATAGATTTGTTGTTAGAGGATCAAACAGCGATCAAGTATTTAATGAAGAAGGAATTGCATTATCGTTTGTAATTCATCCTCCGTTTTGGGCAACTTGGTGGTTTAGATTTATACTCATTTCAGCGGCGCTTTTAGTTTTATATTCCATTTACAAGATGAGAATAATAAACCAAGATAAACGTATTAGAGAAATTGAAACCATACGAAAAAGAATCGCTGACGATTTTCATGACGATCTCGGTCATAAACTAACAAGAATTTCTCTTTATTCTGAGATGATAAGGAATCAAGACGAGTTTGGTACAAATAAGCAATTGTATCTTGATAAGATTAGTGAAGCTTCAAACTCATTATTTTATGAAACTAAGGATTTCATCTGGTCATTAGATCCCGGTAATGATTCTGTTTATGACGTGTTGGTTTACTTAAAAGATTTTGGTGATGATTTTTTTAATCGCTCATCTATAGCGTTCAAGGTAAACGAAATAGATGAGAAATATAAAAAGTACACACTTCCGATGAAATGGAAGAGAGAAATAATATTGATCTTTAAAGAAGTTATGAATAATGTTTTAAAGCATTCACAAGCATCATCTGCCGAAATGGAAGCTGAAATTAGTAACAAGAATTTAATAATACGATTATCTGATAACGGTAAAGGATTTGACACAGAAAAAAATCATACAAACGGCAGAGGATTAACAAGCATTAGAAAACGCGCAAAAATTGTCGATGGTAAAATCGAAATTCAATCAGATGAGAAGGGAACAACAGTTCAGCTATCTCTAATAGTTCCGGAGGAAAGAAAATGATATATGTTAGTTTAGTTGAAGATGACGACGAAATTCGGGAAACTATAAAACTTCTTATAAATAATGCGGAAGGTTTTAAGTGCATTAGTGATTTCCGAGATTGTGAAACCGCAATTCCCGAATTACAAAAAGAAATTCCGGATGTTCTACTTATGGATATTACACTTCCCGGGATGACCGGAATTGAAGGTGTAAGAATTCTTAACGATAAACTTCCTAATTTGGATATCATAATGCTCACAGTTCACAAAAGTGATGAGGTGATATTCGATTCACTTTGTGCAGGTGCCTGCGGTTATTTGATGAAAAATACACCACCTCATAAATTGTTGGAAGCAATTAAAGAAGTTATCAGCGGCGGCTCCCCGATGAGCACTTCAATTGCAAGAAAGGTAATTACTTCATTCCGAGTTACAAAAGATTCACCTCTAACAAAAAGAGAAACAGAAGTACTGAATGAACTTTGCAAAGGGAAAAGTTATAAAATAATTGCCGATACTCTCTTTGTAAGTGAAGACACGGTTCATTTTCATATCAAAAATATTTACCGTAAACTCCAAGTCCATTCAAAATCGGAGGCTGTTGCTAAAGCCATAAAAGAGAAACTAGTGTAATTCAAAACACCCAACTCCGGTAGTATCATTTCGGCATTGATTTTTTCAACTTAGCATTAGATCAATTAATAATCCTGTGGGGGGAAGATGTATAAAGCTATAATTCTAATCTTGTTCATTTCTTCATTCATATCGGCTCAAACTTTCGAGCCTGTCGAAGTCGGTCCGGTTGTTGAGGACGGAGGGGATTCTCGCGCAGTTAACTGGATCGACTACGACAATGACGGTGATCTCGATCTCTTCATCACAAACGGTCCGCGCAACGGTCAAAACAATTTCTTTTATGAAAATAATGGTGACGGTACTTTCACTAAAATTACAGATATCGCAATTGTTTTGGATAATTCCGCATCGGACGGAAGCACTTGGGGAGACATTGATAATGATGGTGATCTCGATCTATACGTTGCAAATTGGTGGGGTCAATCAAACAAATTTTATCTAAATAACGGTGATAAAACTTTTACAGAAATTACCGGTGAACTAATCAATGCAAGTAATTCATATTCAGAAACCGCAAGTTGGGGGGATTTTAATAATGACGGTTATCTTGATTTGCTTGTAGCTAACAGCGACGGAAACAGAAGAAATTTACTTTTCCAAAATAACGGCGATAACACATTTACTAAAATTAGTTCCGGTAATGTTGTAACAGATGCACATTATACACGCGATGTCGATTGGGTCGATATCAACGGTGACGGCTTGCAAGACATTTATGTTACAAATGAATCCGGTCAAAATAATGCGCTTTATATAAATAACGGTGACGGTACATTCGAAAAAGTTACCGACATTAATATTGTTCAAGACAGTAAATCATCGTGGAGCAGCAATTGGATTGATTACGACAACGACGGTGATTTTGATCTCTTCTATACAAACTGGAACGGTCAAAACAACTCTCTTTATCAAAATAACGGAGACGGAACATTTACCCAAATTACCGATGGCGATATAGTTAATGACGGCGGACATTCTTCCGGAAGTGATTGGGGTGATATAGATAATGACGGCGATCTAGATCTATACGTAGGTAATGCTTTTGCATCAACTGAAACGAATAATTTTATGTATATAA
The DNA here is from genome assembly GCA_030584085.1 of Melioribacteraceae bacterium. Classification (NCBI taxonomy): domain Bacteria; kingdom Pseudomonadati; phylum Ignavibacteriota; class Ignavibacteria; order Ignavibacteriales; family Melioribacteraceae; species Melioribacteraceae bacterium. Next base: position 3,339,339 of record CP129490.1, on the reverse strand, counting down.
ATAATGGTGACGGTACATTTACAAAAGTTGAAAATGAAATTACGAATGTCGGCGGTTGGACTTACGGTGTGAGCTTTGGTGATCTTAATCGAGATGGTTATCTAGATCTTGCAATAGCAAAATGCTACAGCGCAACCGAGAACAACGCACTATTTATTAACACAACCGGAAATAGTAATAATTGGATTATTATTAGACTTGATGCCGATTCGGATGCACAGCTTAACAACCGTGTCGGAATAGGTGCTATCGTTAGAATAAAAACAAATATTGACGGGAAGAATGTTTGGCAGGCAAGAAGAATTGAAGGACAAAACGGTTATTGCGCACAAAATTTAGAAGCTCACTTTGGATTAGGTAAGGCATCAAGTATTGACTCAGTAATTGTTGAATGGCCAAGCGGTTTAATTCAGGTTTACGATAATGTTGAATTAAATTCAGTTAATTCTCTTAAAGAAGATATTGACTTAAGCGTTGAAGATGATAGATCAGTACAAAATGATTTTACTCTATTTCAGAATTACCCTAACCCTTTTAATCCAACTACTACAATAAGTTATAACCTTTCAAAAGCGGGTAATGTAAAAATTGTTGTTTATGATTTACTGGGCAACAAAGTTACAGAGCTGGTAAATCAATACAGCTCTCCGGGTCTTTATTCCGTTTTATGGAAGGGGAATACAAGCACCGGGGAAACGGTCTCCTCCGGTGTTTATTTTTACTCTATGTATTTTGGGGAACTAAAAAGCTCTAAAAAAATGTTTCTTGTTAAGTAGCAAATTGAGCCTCCCAGCTTAATTAAAAGCCGGAAGTTCATTTTATTGAATGACCGGCTTTTTAATTTCATTGATAACAGAAAGCAATTTGAGGCGGCTAAACAAAGAGAAATCTAACTACTTTCGAATTACTATGAAGATTTAAATGGGAAAGTAAAAATAAAGCTGGAACCTTTACCTGGTTCACTTTCAACTCTGATTTTACCATTATGTTTTTCGACAAATTCTTTGCACAGAATAAGTCCCAGGCCTGTACCTGTTTCACCGCTTGTTCCGATTTTAGAATTTGTTGTATCCAGTCTAAATAATTTATCAATTGTTTCTTGATCCATTCCTACACCTGAATCCCGGACTTGTACTTCAACTAAACTCTCTTTTTGTTCGGCAAAAACACTTACCGTTCCACCCGAATTACTGAACTTAACTGAATTGGTCAGAAGATTCCGGAGAATTGTATTTAACATATCTTCATCGGCAAAGACTTTAAGATCGCGAGGTACATCTGCGGTTAACTCAATTTTCTTTTCATTAGCGGAATTTCTCAGTAATTGAAAATTCTCTTCAACAACGTCACTTAAAATTAATTCACTTGGATTAAATTCTATCCGACCGGTTTGTGCTCTTGACCATTGGAGCAAGTTCTGCAATAAGTTGTGAGAAAGATTGGCGGATTTCTCCATCTCAGCAACGTAGAATTTTCTTTCCTCGTCTGATAATTCGTCATAATCCGCAAGAAGAATATCCGAGAAACCTAAAATTGTTATAAAAGGATTTTTAAGATCGTGAGCAATTATTGAAAAGAATTTATCTTTGGTTGTATTCAATTCTTTTAATTCTTCTGAAAATTTCTTTATTGCCTCAGAATTTCTTTTTCTCTCGATTACTTGTGCTATCTGTTCAGCAACAAATACGAGAATTTGTTTTTCTTCCTCGCCATAAGTTTCGGCTGTATGATAATCCTGGACTACAATAACACCAATTGTTTTGCCTTCTACTTTTAACGGTACACCAAGCCAAATTAAAGTTGGTGTACCAATCATCTCAACTTCGCCGGTTTCTCTTAATTCAAGATCAAGCTTTTCATCGATCAATGTTGCTTCACCTTTTTTTAAGATATACTCCGTTAAACCTTTTCCGGCTTTTTTTGGCGGATATGGCGGATCATATTCGTCAACCATATACGGGAATGAAATTGTATCTGTTTTCTCATCATATATTGCAATGTAAAAGTTTATTACAGGCATTAAGGTGCTTACGGCTTCATGAATCTTTTTATACAATGCGACCATATCCGATGCAGTATAAGCAGCTTCGGAAATTTGGTAAAGTGCTTCCCGCATTACTTCAACTTTTTTTCTTTCTGTTATATCTCTAACAATTGCTAGAATTACATCATTGCCTGCTAGTTTAATTGGGGTTAAGGAAACCTCGGCATCAATCAGTTTATCACTTTTGGACTTGTGCTGCCAATAGAATCTTTGCGGAATACCGTTTTTAACTTGATGAATTTTTTCAGCGGCAGCTTCCGCTGACTTTTTTCCATCCGGTTGATATTCCGGTGAAAAGTGGAGAGGTGACTTACCAATGACTTCTTCTTTCTTACATTCAAATAGTTCACATACTGAATCATTACAATCAAGAAAAAGGTCGTCCATTAAAAACATAGAATCGGTAGAGCTTTCAAAAATGGCTTTATATGTTTTTTCGCTTTCCCGTAAAGATTTTTCTGCTTGTCGTGTTTCGGTTATATCTCTGAAACTCCATACACGACCAAGTATTTTATCCCCAAATTTCTGTGGTATTGAATAACGCTCGAAGATTCTACCATCCTTAAATTCTATTTCATCATAGCTGGATTTTTCCGGATGCCTGTACAGATCTTCAACTTTTTTTATAAACTGATCCGGATCTTTAAGCTGGTCTAAAATAAAAGCGAGCATTTTGTCATCATCTTTAGAAGCCAATAATGATGGCGGAATATTCCATAACTCTGCAAATTTTTCGTTGGTTAGTGAAACCTTCTTATTTGTATCAATAACCAAAATACCATCTGCGGTCGATTCAATCGTTGCTTCTAATAGGGAAAGATTATACTGACTCTCGTGATTTTGATCGATATTTAAATTTTGGGTTACTCCATCGTTAATTAACAAACGAAAGTTCTGTATTACCAATGAAGAAACTATTGCCGCTATCAACGAACTGAATAAAATAATCGGTATATCGTCAAAGAGTATAATTTCGTTACCAGACAAGTAATTTTTAATCAACACAAATAATAACATTACAATTATCATGGCACAAAAGATTAACAAAGCTTGATAGGACAATATTCTCTTTTTTTGAGTCAAAATCGTTTCCTTAATTATCCGCGGAAGAAAGTGATGAAAATCTGTTGATACAATTCATCATGGCTTTCCTAATAAAGTGAATTAAATATACGAAAATCCTTTTTATGTTGGACAAAAGATTTCACTTAAAATAATATTTTCTACATATTTAATTGCAATTCATTACTTTTCATTATGATTAATAATTCTCACAAGAGTAAAAAACATTAAAATTATAAACCGGGAAGACGGAGTTGTTATGAAAAAAGCAGTTTTGACTTTGGTTTTTATAAGCCTATTTTTTAGCGCGTGTGGACCTTCTAACAGTGTTAAAATTAACCAATTCACACCAACAGGAGAAGTTAACAATTTAACTACATTTACTGTTGAGTTTTCAGAGAACCTTGCACCAGCAGATATTCATGACCAATGGCTACAAGAAGAATTTATAGATTTCAATCCAAAGATTCCCGGTCAATTTAAATGGATTGATGCGAGTACATTAATATTTTCACCGGATGTTCCGCTTGAACCGATTCAGTCTTACACAGCTAATATCACAAAAAAAGTTTTATTCAATACAACATTTAGTCCCGATTTTGATGAAGTCAAATTTCACACCCCGGAATTTGATGTAGTTTCGGTAGATTTTTTCTGGACTAGGATCCCTAATCAAACTTACAAACTATCCGTTCAAGCTAATATTAATTTCAATTATGCGGTAAATCCGGACCAACTTAAGCAGTACATAAAAGTGTTTGTTGAAGGAGAAGAAATTTCAAACTATGAGATAGTATCGCAAAGCTCTAATCAAACAATAGCTATGAACTTTGGCGAAATTCAGCAATTGGATAAAGATCAAGAGTTTGAAATAAAAGTTGAAAAAGGATTAATGTCGATTGTGGGTAAAAAACCTTTAAGCGAATCACGTTCCTTTGCAAAAGATTTACCACCAATCACTAAATTACAAATTACTGGTGTTGCATCGGAATATAACGGAGAGATTACTTCAATAATTGTCGGTACTACACAAATGGTCGATGAAACAAAATTGAGAGATTATGTTGCTCTAAATCCCAAAAGTGATATGCAGTTCTTTGTAACAGAAAATTCGTTTCGTATCGAATCAAATCTTGATAACATGGAAACGGTTGAATTAAAAATAGAAAAAGGTTTACCCGGATTATATGGTGGTGAATTAGAGTTTGAATATGAACAAGTAGTTTCACTTGTAAGTTTAAATCCATCAATAAACTTTTCGGATAAGCGCGGCAAGTACTTAATGCTCGGCGGTAATAAAAATTTGCAGACAAACATTGTAAACGTTGATCAAGTTGAAATTGAAGTTTCTCAAATATTTAAAAATAATTTAGTTCATTTCTTGGATCGCTATTCTTATACATATGATGATTTCGAAGGTTATTACAATCCTTTCTTTTATGGTGAAAGTTTTGGAAGAACACTTTATACAGAAAAAGTTGAATTGAACTCAAGCCGAAATTGGCTTCAAAAATTAAACTTAAATTTAGATAAAGCTATTCAATCGGATCTAAAGGGAATATATACAGTTACAGTTCGCTCCGCTGAAGATAGATGGATACAAGATTCAAAAATGATTGCAATTTCCGATTTAGCAATTATTGCCAAGAGATCGGATAATCAACTTGTCGTATTTGTTAATTCCATTAAATCTGCAGAGCCGGTTTCAAATGTTAATGTCTCGGTAGTTTCATACAATAATCAAATTAGATTGGAAGGCACAACAAATGAATCGGGGATTATAACTTTTAATAACACTTCCGAACAATTGAAAGATTTTGCACCACAGTTAATCACTGCAGAATTAGATGATGATTTTAACTATATCGATCTACGTGAAACTTATGTTGAAACATCCCGTTTTGATGTCGGAGGAAAGACTGAATATGCCGATAATTATCAAGCATTCATTTATGGTGATAGAAATTTATACAGACCGCAAGATAAAGTTAACATCTCCGCTATAATCAGAAATAACTCAATTAATGTAGTGAAAGATTTACCGGTTATTATCAAAGTGTTTTCACCAACCGGAAAAATCTTTAATGAATTCAAAAAGGATCTAAACACTGAAGGCTCGTTTGAATTATCGTTTAATTTACCCGATTATGCATTAACTGGACAATATAGAGCTGAATTATCTATCGGGAATAATCAATTAATTGGTGTGTATTCTTTCAGTGTTGAAGATTTTGTACCCGATAAAATTAGATTAACTCTAAAAAGTGACAAAAAAAATTATTCTCCCGGAGAACAAGTTCAAATTGATGCTGATGCTGAATTTTTATTCGGTGCTGAGGCCGGTGGTTTAAGATATGAAGCCGATATTCAATTGCGTCACCAACCTTTCATCAGTAAAACATTTCCCGATTATGATTTTTCAAGATCAACTACTGAAAATACAGTTGTTCAAAATGGGTTTGTTGACGGTAATTTGGATGAGACCGGTCATGCTGATATTAAATACATTATTCCCGATGGAATTACATCGGGCGGAATATTAAAAGGTTATGCATTCGTAAGTGTTTTCGATTTAACAGGACGGCCTGTAAATCGAGTTACTGATTTTTCAATCTTTCCAAAAGAATATTTTGTCGGAGTTAAATCTCCCGGTTATTATTTCGGGACAAATGAAAAATTGAATTTCAAATCGGCTGTTGTTAATAATGACGATAAAGCTATCAGTAATTTTACAGGCACAGCTCAACTTGTTCGATATGAATGGAAAACAGTCCTCAAAAAAGATTACAGTGATAGCTATTACTACACCTCGGAAGAAGTTGAAATCTTAGAATGGCAAAAAGATATTAGTTACAGTAACGGTAAAGCAGACATTCAATTTGTCCTTTCTCACTCAGGTAAATATCAATTACGCTTAACAAAAAAGGGAAAAGAGAATGATGGGTTCGTTTTCAAGGAGTTTTACGCATACGGTTGGGGCAGTTCTACAGCATCGTCTTTTGAAGTTGACAAAGAAGGACGTATAGAAATTGTATTCGATAAGGAAAATTATGAGCCGGGAGAAAATTCAAAAATACTTTTCATGACACCTTTCGCCGGGAAAATGCTAATTACATTTGAACGAAATGGAGTTTACGAACATCAATACGTTGATGTAAATGATAGATCGTATGAATTAAATTTGAAAGCCAAAGATTCATTTATGCCGAATGTTTATGTAACGGCAACATTGTTCCGCCCTCATCAAGCGGAAAATAAATCGCCATTTTTAGTAGCACACGGTTTTGCATCGATGAAAGTTGAGAAGAAATCTAATAAACTTCCGGTTAGTATTGCCGCCAATGAAAAAATAAAACCAAATACCAAGCAGACAATTACAATAAAAACAGAATCACAAAAAAATGTCTTTGTAACATTAGCCGCGGTTGATGAAGGAATATTACAGATTAAGAATTATCAAACACCGGATCCATACGCTTATATGTACGCTAAACGCCCGCTTAAAGTTGATAGTTATGATTTATATAAGTTGTTACTACCGGAAATTGTTTCAACATCTTCTTCAACCGGTGGTGATATGCTAGCCGCAGAATTGCAAAAGCGTGCAAATCCAATTACCACAAAAAGATTTAAGCTGCTTTCATTCTGGAGCGGAATTAAAAGAACTGGATCAGATGGAATTGTTAAAGTAGAATTAGATATTCCTCAATTTAACGGTGAAGTAAGATTAATGGCCGTTGCTTATACCGAATCAAAGTTTGGAAGTGCAGAAAAATCAATTAAAGTTGCCGATGATTTAATCATAGAACCGGAAATTCCAAGAGTACTTTCAATAGGCGATTCACTAATTATGCCGGTTACAGTTATCAACACAACAGAGAAAGATGGAAGTGTAAAATTAAGTGTCGAAGTTGATGGCCCGATTAAACTTACTTCGAAATCAAATGTTGATCTTCAAGTTAAACCAAACTCAACGGCTAAAGGGAGTTTCGTTATTACAAGTAAGACAGAAGTCGGAAAGGCTAAGATAAAAATCTCTACAAGCGGTTTGGCAAATGTTTCGGAAAAAATTGAAATCGGAGTACGCCCAATTTCGCCATATGTTACCGAAACGGGTTCCGGAACAATAAAAGGTGATACTCAAACAAAAATAAAAATTCCGACAAATTTTTTAGACGGAACTCAATCATCGGTTTTGACAATAAGTAAATTCCCCGCAATAAAATTTGCAAAGCAACTCAAGAACTTGGTTGGATTCCCTTATGGCTGTTTAGAACAATCTGTTTCTAAATTATTTCCTCAAATATATTTTGATGAACTTGCCAAAGTGATTGCCCCGGAATTATACAGAACAAATAATCCCGTTTACTTTGTAAAAGAAGGAATTCGTAAAATAGAAGCAATGCAGTTATACGATGGTTCATTTGCATATTGGCAAGGCGGAAATTATACAAATGAATGGAGCCATGTTTATGCAGTCCATTTCTTACTTGAGTCGAAGAAAGCCGGTTATCAAGTAAATCAAGATGTATTGAACAAAGCAATCAGTTATATCCAAAATAAAGCTAAAGAAAGAAATGTAGTTGATTATACTTCTTATTCCGGTACTAGAAGAACAGTTAAGAAGATCGCAGATAAAGCTGTTATATATTCATTATATGTTTTAGCTCTTTCAGGAAAAGCTGATATATCAACAATGAATTATTACAAAGCGCGGCTGCATCTACTAACAGAAGACACCAAATATCTTCTCGCCGGTGCTTATGCATTGGACGGAAAATGGACATCGTATAAGCAAATGCTTCCGGAAATTTTCAAACCGGAATATTCCGAAAGGCAAACTGGAGTTTGGTTTGATTCGGAGGTGAGAGCAAATGCCATAATGTTAAATGTACTTTTGGAAGTTGATCCGACTAACGAACAAGTTCAATCAATGGTTAGACATTTATCATCATTAACCGATAAAATGTACTCAACACAAGATCAAGCATGGTCATTCCTCGCGCTTGGTAAAGCCGCAAATCTAAATGCCGATGCAGATGTAAATGTTGATATATTGATTGGTAATAAAAAACTCGCATCGTTCAACGGTAGAGATATTTCAATTAGTTCAAACGAATTGAACGGTGCGGAAATTTCTCTGAAAGGAAGCGGTAAAGGAGAAGTCTATTATTTCTGGAGTTCCGAGGGAGTTAAAGTAAACGAAAAAGTAAAAGAAAAAGATTCTTACATGGCAGTCAGAAGAACATATTATGATTACAGAACCGGAGACCCGGTTAATAGTTTTACGCAAGGTCAAATGATTGTAGCAAAAATTACTTTACAAGGGTTTGAACGATCGGCTGAAAATATTTTAATCACGGATATGATTCCATCCGGTTTTGAAATTGAAAATCCACGTCTTACAGAAGTAGGTAGACTGAATGTAAATTCAAGTAATTTGATGAATGTTCAATTCTCAGATATTCGTGATGATAGAATGATAATCTCAACCGAGTTAATAAGAAATAAAACAACAGAATTTTATTACTTGTTAAGAGTGGTTAACAAAGGAAAATTTGAATTACCCGCAATTGGTGCGGAAGCGATGTATGATAAAGAGCATAGTTCATATAACGGCGCAAAACAAATTAGAGTTCGATAAAACTTCTTAGCGTCTTTGCGTCTCTGCGGTTAAAAAATGGGACCGCAAAGGCGCAGAGTCGCAATAATTTTTATGACCGATAAACTAAGAAAGTTAACACAAAATATTTTATTCAGGTTAATTCTGGTAATTATATTTTTAGCTATTACACTCAATTTCATTTATCCACTCCCATCGACAAAATCATATTCAAAAACAATTTATTCCAATAATGGAACTCTGCTTAATGCTTATTTATCAGAAGATGATAAATGGCGAATGAGAACTAATCTCGATGAAGTAACACCCGATTTGGTAAAAGCAATTATTGAAAAAGAAGACGGTTGGTTTTATTGGCATCCCGGTGTAAATCCTATTGCAATTATTAGAGCTCTTGCTCAAAATGTTTTCAGCGGAACAAGGGTTTCCGGTGCATCAACCATAACAATGCAAGTTGCAAGGTTACTTGAACCTGCTGATAGAACTTATTGGAATAAGTTTTTAGAAATACTTAGAGCAATTCAACTGGAAATTCATTTTAGCAAAGATGAAATCCTTGAAATTTACTTAAGTCATTTACCCTTTGGAGGAAATATTGAAGGTGTTAAATCGGCATCGTTTATATATTTCAACAGACCTCCGGACAAATTGAGTTTATCACAATCAATTTTGCTTACAATTATTCCGAATGATCCAAACAAGCTGCGATTGGATACTAAGAATTCCAACACACTGACAAGAAGAAATATTTGGATTGATAAATTTATGGATGAAGAAATCTTTCCGATTCAAGATTTAAAGGATGCAAAAGACGAACCAATTATTTTTGCTCGTTATGAAATCCCAAACATTGCAGCTCACTTTTCAAGAAATATCTCAACTAAATTTAAAGATGACCAAATAATCTCCTCCCTCGATTTAAGTATTCAATACAAATCAGAATCACTGTTAAAAAAATATGTGAATCAAGTCACCGGGAAAGGAGTAACAAATGGAGCCGTAATCATAATCGATAATCAAAGTGCGAATGTTGTCGGTTATTGTGGTTCGGCCGATTTCTATAACAATTCAATTTCGGGACAGGTTGATGGAATTACTTCCGTCAGGGCACCGGGATCAACATTAAAGCCGGCATTATTTGCTTATGCGATTGATAACGGTTTTGTTACACCTCAAATGAAACTTCTTGATATTCCTACAGACTTTGGAGGTTATGAACCGGAAAACTATGATCTTAAATTTTACGGAGATGTAACGGCAGAGTTTGCATTAGCAAATTCCTTGAACATTCCGGCAGTTAGACTATTGCGAGAAGTTGGAATGAATAATTTTCTCAGTCTGTTAGAGCGTTCGGGTTTTGAAACTGTAGCGAATTCAAAAAGTAAGTTGGGACTTTCATTAATTCTTGGTGGATGTGGTGTAACGCTTGAAGAATTAACAAGATTATTCGCTTCATTTGCTTCGAAAGGAAATCTACCGAAATTGAATTATACGTTTACTACTAAAGAGAGTGAAAGTATAAAAATATTATCAGAAGAATCAGCATACATTGTCGGAAAAATATTGATGAAGAATGAACGGCCGGATTTTCCTGCTGAATTTTTATTTACTACAAAGCAACCAAGAATAGCTTGGAAAACTGGAACATCATATGGTAAACGTGATGCATGGGCAATTGGATTTAATCCAAATTATACAATTGGTGTTTGGATGGGTAATTTTGACGGTAAAGGTTCGCCTCATTTATCAGGTGCTGAAATGGCCGTCCCACTTTTGTTTGATCTCTTCAACGCAGTTGACTATGATTCACAAAATGAATGGTTTGAATTCCCAAAGAATCTTCGAACAAGAGAAGTGTGTACAGAAACGGGATTACTGCCTTCGAAATTTTGTGCGAATCTAATGGATGATTATTACATAGAAAATCACTCACCTATGACGAGATGTACATTAGATCGAGAGTTATTTGTTAATGAAGAAGAAACAATAGAATATTGTCCGGAATGTTTACCGAATGAAGGATACAAAAAAGTAGCTTACTCGTTTTATGATCCCGAATTAACATTATGGCAAAAGCGAAATAATGTTAACGTAAAACGACCACCAAAACATAACCCGGATTGCAGTGCAAAATTTAGTTCCGAAGGACCGAAAATAATCTCACCTTCAAACGAGTTTGAATATCTAATTGAAAAAGGAAATGAGGAAGAAATATTACTTCAAGCCGCTTCAGATCCGAATGTTAAAATTCATTATTGGTTTATTAATGATAAGTTTTATAAAAAATGTTCTCCGAGTGAAAAAATCTTTATGAAAGCTTCCGATGGTAAAATTAAAATTACATGTATGGATGACAGGGGAAGGGAAACAACTTTAAATGTGCAGTTGAGGAGTTATTAACAATATTTTTTATATTATAGTTATAAAAATGCAAAGTGCTCTATGAAAAAACTATTTGAAATAAAAAGCATAATTAACAACTCTAAACCTTATTTTGCAGAGAAATATGGACTTAAAAGTATTGCTGTATTCGGTTCATATGCTAGAGGGGATGAAACTGAATTAAGTGATGTTGATTTATTAGTTGAGTTCAATAGACCGATCGGACTTGATTTTGTGACTTTTGCCGATGAATTGGAGTTACTTTTAGAAGTTAAAATCGATGTGGTAACGAAGAATGCACTGAATAAAAGTATGTTTACACAAATTGAATCTGATTTGAATTATGTCTAAAAAAGATTGGAAAATATTAGTAAATGATATTCTTTTCGCTATTAACAAAATTGAAAATTATACCAATGAATTGTCCTATGAAGATTTTATTGTAAACGATTTAGTTAAAGATGCTGTTGTTCGTAATATTGAAATAATTGGTGAAGCTTCTAATAGAATTCCAGATGATGTTAAAGCACAAATTGATAAGATACCTTGGAAAAAACTTAGAGGTATTAGAAATAGAATTGTGCACGATTATTTTGGAGTTGATCAAGACATAATTTGGCAAATTATTTCGAAAGAACTGAGCGATTTAAAAGTAAACTTAAATCAACTATTAAATTCCAACTAAATTTTCAAGTCTGTCTAAAATCCTAACCATAGCAAATGTATCCAACTTGCAATATTCCAAAAGCTGTTTTTTTATTTCATCTATTTTTATAAAATCATCCATGTTCAACAGACTTTCATAAGCAAGAGAAGCTGTTCCACCGTCACCAATTTGCAAATCAGCATAACTTAACTCCGGAACTAGTGCGGGCAGTACATATTTTATTGAATATGAACCTTGCATCTCTGGGGTATAATAATACTTTTTCTGGAATGGAAGCATAATATCCTTTACCCTATCTAATAACTTATCAATTTTGTCAGAGTACTTTGGGTGGTCTCTCGCAATCTCTTTTAACCTTGTCATCTCAAAAGATTTGTTGTAAACAATAATATCGCCTTTATCACCAAGTACCTTTATCAAATTTTCAATAAACGGAATTCTTGGATCAATATGAGGATCAGCCAAAAATTCAAAGTGTATAAGTTCACTAGAAGCAGTTTCTTTGTAATGAACAGAATATTGAAATGGGATTTGTTGATATGGTTTTGAATAATCATATAAAGGAATCGGTGGCTGAAATGATTCAAAATCCACAAAGAACATAGGGTAATTAATTGTCTTTAAAAATTCACTGATTGCTTCTTTGTCAATTATTTCTTTATTCTTTAGCGTTCCCTCTATTTGCATCCATTGATTTGAATTTAATCCGGCATCTTCGGGAATATCTTCCATCTTTATTATTCCCTGGTCATAAAGCTCAAATTTCCTTCTGAGATGCATACCGGAAATATCAAACACAGAATTTTGTGGAATATGGTCCCAACAATAGCCGATAAATCCGCATGGATAAGGATCTGTGCAATGCATCCCGATATCTACTTTTGGGACTGCATTTTTTTCAAGTACTTTCTTTTGTCTAGCAATTTCTTTCGATACAAAAATTTGTTTTTTAATAACAGATTCCAATACCGATTCAAATTTGAATAACGAATTAATATCAAGTTTGCCATTCCTAACATACTGATTGTTTATATAAATGATTGCTATATCATTTACTTTATAACCCAGATTGCTGATTATCCAGTATTGAACTGCAGCATCGTTTAAGTGAACCTCATTTACAGATGTTGAGCTCTTCACTTCAAAAATATTCCAGCCGTCTTTATTTTTTACTACAATATCTGCTGCGGCTAAGACGTCATCATAAACAAAAGCAGCTTCGTAAATTACTTTTTCCTTGGCATTCATCAGTTGTTCGGTTTGTTCAATCGATTTAACGAAATTCATCGGTGAGTTTGGTGAAACATCTACTCCGTTTGGGAAAAGTTTTTGAGCAAATTTACCTACATCCGTCCCCCTTGCAAATATTGCTTGCTGCATCTCACTAAGTGGGTCAAGTAATTCCTTATTATTTTTATAAAGATAAAGATGCTTATCGCACTGAAGACCTTTTAGAAAAGTCGATTTACTGAGAATATGAGTTGAAACCATTATTTTCACAAAATTTTGCTCTTAAACTAACATTTATCTTTGATAAATTGAATTAAAGAATTAGTGAATTTGGAAAAATTGTTTTATATAATAATAAAGTTTTTTAAGAAATATGAAATCATCGCTTTTCTATTTGCTAATAATATTTCTATTAAGTAATCAAAAATTCTATATGCAAGAATACAGCAGCATTATAGTAGATTCGGATATGACGTTTGACGAAGCAGTCGCCGGACTCGAATTTCCTTTGGAAGTTAGGAAGAATCTCACTCTCATAAATGTGATGTACATTTCTTTTGATGAGAAAATTCATAAAGGACAAATTGTAATTCATAAACAACTCTCTGCCGAGCTAAAAGAAATTTTTGATGAACTCCTTGCAAAAAGATTTCCTATTGAAAAAGTGATTCCAATTGTGAAGTATGGCTGGGATGATGAAAAATCAATGGCAGATAATAATTCTTCGGCATTTAATTATAGGTTTATTGCTGGAACAGAAAAATTATCTAATCATGCATACGGTTTTGCAGTCGACCTAAATCCTTTCCAAAATCCTTACATAGTGGGTAAAAAAGTTTCTCCTTCAGGGAGTAAATACAATCCCAAACAAACTGGTACAATAACAGCAGAGTCAGTTATTGTTAAAATTTTCAAAAAACGAGGTTGGGAATGGGGTGGGGATTGGACAACGAAGAAAGATTATCAGCATTTTGAAAAATCAATTAAGTAGCTCGAACTTTCCTTTTATCAACAAAAGTATGCTAAAAATGGAGACGGACAATGCCCAACTAAGTTCATTGCCCAGGTTTATTCAACCATGTCTCCTTGGCGAAATATACAGTTTTTCTATTGAAAAGTATGAATGTGATATACCTCATTGTCAAAAATAAACTTAATGCTATATTTGTAATTAAAAATACAAAGGGTCTTTTATTGTGACACTTAGTACAATTGTATATTCAGCTTTATTGGTTTTTGCCTCTTTTGTTGTGGGAATTGTTTTTATCTCTTACGTTGCTTACAAAAGTAAAAACTCAGATTAAATATAAATTTTACGGCTGGTAAAGGTGTCGTGTCATTGGCTTTATTTTGATGCGGCACTTTTCTATTTTAAAGCATGAGGCAAAACGAAGCAATATCCCCAAAGTATGTTTTAGCAATTCTAGCAGGGATCGTCTATATCATTTTTTGTTTCGTAATTGATGTTGATAAAGGGGTTACGTTTTATAAATCAACCGCAAAAAATTATAGCTACTCTGATGGCAAATCTGATTTTGAAATTCCAAGCAACGAATTTCAATCGAAATCATCGATCGAATATCAGCATGTTGAATTAGATACGCTTGCCTATAAAATCCATCATGATCTAAAAAATTCTTACTTGATTGCTCGTGTAATTTGTTCTAACGAGAATATTATTTTAGTAAAGCTTGCAATCGATCCTCGTAACACGAAAGAATATGAATCTTATTTGATGAAAAAAGTTAGACTAAAAGCAGAGGTACATCAAATCAGAAAATTTCCGATCGAAAAGGAAATATTGGACTTCGAAGGTAATTTAGTTTGGAATCAACTACAGTATGATTATGTGTTGGAAGGAAATCTCGAAGAGATTATCTCAGTAACTCCTTTAATTGGATAGTAAAAGATTCTTCCCAACTTTATTCTCACTTTTCCTATTTTATCCCTATCAATTTTCTAATCTAAAGAAATGAACAGCACATTAAAGAAGATTATAATTCCACTGTTACTCGTTGTAATGCTTCCAATATTAAGCTATACATTTTATGAAATTACATCGCTAAACGAAACCGAAGAAGTTATTCAAGAAATATATTTGAACCAACTTGACGCGATTCTTAATTCGGTTAATCAATATTCTGACTTGGTAATTACATCTTGGGTTAATGATATAAACTCTGCTATTGATAAAAATGTTAACACTTATTTAAAGTCACAAAATATTTTTGATGAACTATTCCACCGTAACAAATCCTTATTGCAAATTTTTATAGTTCACGATACGCTTACACAAAATGGAATAACGTTTAAACAAGAAACAGCTTCTGATAAAGAAAAATTAAAAAATGTGATATCAGCAAACACCGGTAAAATTGAAAGACTTTTTAGGTACATTCAAGCTGATTATAGAAAGGTTGAACCGCTTGAATCAACTATTGGGCAAAATCAGTTCCTTGCTGTTTTATTAACCGTGAACCAAAAAGAAACACTCGCAATCATTGAAATTAATCCATCGATTTATATTGAAAATGTACTGCGCCCTTTAATTATCGAAGCGGCCGGAGAAAAGTTTGCAATCTCTTGTAACTCAGAAAATGATATTCATGAATTTAACTTTGATGAATCTGTTTCGGATAAACATCCGGATGTAAAAAGTAATCTATGGATTTTGCCGAACTACGAACTCGGAATTAAAATAAAAGGCAGAACACTTAAGGGGTTAACAGCAGAAAGAACTTATACTAACCTTATAATTCTCCTTTTTATGAATTTTATAATAATCGGGGGAATCATTTTTATTTACCGATCTATTCGTAAAGAAATTCAACTGGCTCAAATTAAATCGGATTTCGTCTCAAATGTTTCCCACGAATTGAGAACACCGCTTGCATTAATCAGTATGTTTGCCGAAACACTCGAAATGGGAAGGGTGCAGAATGAAGATAAAAGAAATGAGTACTATAGAATTATAAGTCAAGAATCAAATCGGTTAAGCAGAATTGTAAATTCAATTTTGAGTTTTTCTAAAATTGAAGCAGGAAAGAGAACTTACAATTTTTCGAATACTGATTTAAATGAACTTATCCAGCAGATATATGATAATTATAAATTTCATCTATCGAATAAAAAATTCAATTTTAGATTTGAACCAGCAGAAAATATTCTTTCTGTTAAAATTGATCGAGAAGCAATATCCGAAGCTGTTATTAACTTAATTGATAATGCTGTAAAATACAGCGAAGAGAAAAAAAGAATCGTTATACGAACTTTTAATCGGGTAAATGAAATCGGAATTGAAGTAGAGGATAATGGAATAGGAATTTCTAAAGATGATCAACAAAAAATCTTTGATAAATTTTTTAGAGTTTCAACCGGACTAGTTCATAACACAAAAGGTACCGGATTAGGTTTGACGATTGTTAAGCATGTTATTGATGCACATAATGCTAGGATAGAATTAGAAAGCGAACCGGGCAAAGGATCAACTTTTAGAATAATATTTAATGCAGTAATAAGTTAATACGGAGGAATGATGCCAAAGATATTGATAGTTGAAGACGAACCAAGTATGCGATTAGGATTAAAAGATAATCTTGAATATGAAAGCTATGAAGTCGAAATAGCAGAAGACGGAAAAGTTGGATTAGAAAAAATTCATTCATCTAAATATGATTTAATATTGCTGGATGTAATGCTTCCAAAAATATCCGGATTCGATGTATGCAAGACTATAAGGAAAGAAGGAAACACAACTCCGGTAATATTGCTCACGGCAAAAGGTGAAGAAATTGATAAAGTGTTAGGACTTGAACTCGGTGCAGATGATTACATAACAAAACCTTTCAGTTTACGCGAATTACTAGCAAGAATAAAAGCTGTTCTTAGAAGAAGTGAAAATTTATCGAACCAAGACCATTCAATAATTAAAATCGGCAAACTCGATATTAATTTTGAAACTTATAATGCATTTGAAAACGGAAACTCTGTTCAAATGTCGCATAAGGAATTTGAAGTACTCAATTATCTTTGGAAGAAAAAAAACAATACAGTTTCTCGTGATGAGCTTCTTGCTAATATTTGGGGTGAGGATGTTTATATAACAACACGTACGATAGATAATTTTGTTTTGAAACTTCGTCAGAAAATCGAAATAGATTCAAACCACCCGCAAGTAATTTTGACTGTTCATGGAATTGGTTACAAGTTAATCAATGCTTAATGACTGTGACAATTTATTACAATCATTTACTTTGAACTGACAACGATTACAGATTGCCTCGGTAAATTTGAAATAGAAATTTTACTAGGAGGCAGTGATGAAAACAATAGTTAAAGTAGCAACAATATTAGTTTTTTTCTCAGTATCAATAATGATTAATTTAGCTGAAGAAGCACCAAATTTGAGTGAAAGTGAAGTTGCAACATTAATTGAAGGAATAAAATCAGAGAACTATGGTTTAATGAGAAGTTCTATTTTTATTGCAGGTAAGTATCGAGTTGAAGAAGCAGTAGAGGCTCTGTTTGAAGTTTTGGAAAGAGAATCTGATCCCTCAAATTTAGTTTTAGTTTCATTAGCGATATATAGGATTGGAAATCTGGAGGCAATGATGAAAGTGATCGAAACCGCAAATAATTCAGAAAATAATCATACCAAGAATATTCTTTCTGCGATTGCGATGAATTACTTAGTGGAGAATGAGATACCATTTTCTTTAAAATAGAAATGATTCAGTGACAATTTATGACAACTAATTACAATTAATTAACAAATGTTCAGCCCCATTTCACGATTTTTGAATGAAATTATGAAAACATCTATTCAGAAAATATTAGTACTAGTTCTTCTCATTTTAATTCCTTCGGCAATTAAAGCGGACGAGTGGGAAAGAGTAGTCAACCTTAGAGGTTATTGGAAATTTACAATTGGTGATGATTTGAAGTGGTCATCGCCAAACCATAATGATAATAGCTGGGAAGATATCCGTGTTCCATCATCTTGGGAATCTCAAGGATTTCATGGTTATAATGGTTACGCATGGTACAGAACAACTTTTGAATTACCAAGGGATGCAGAGGGATACAGTATAAAAATACAGTTGGGGTATATTGATGATGTTGATGAAGTTTACTTAAATGGTAATTTAATCGGTAAGTCCGGCAGTTTTCCTCCAAATTATTATACGGCATATAATGTTAATCGAAGTTATCCTATTCCGGATAAGTATTTAAATAAACATGGCATTAATACAATTGCCGTAAGAGTCTTTGATTCTCAACTTGACGGCGGAATAACTGGCGGAGATATTGGAGTATTTGCATACACTGGTGGAATGAAACTTGATCTAAACCTCGAAGGCGAATGGAAAATTAGTGCCGGGGACAATTTTGAATGGAAAGATGCAAATTTTAATGATAGAGATTGGGAATCTATTTTTGTTCCTGGCTATTGGGAACCACAAGGCTGGACTGATTATGATGGATTTGCTTGGTATAGGTTAGAGTTTACAGTCCCGGAGAAATTAAAAGGTAAGAAACTTGTAATGGTCCTCGGCAAAATTGATGACTTGGATGAAGCATATATCAACGGTAAAAAAGTTGGTTCTACAGGTGTGATTGATAGTAAATGGGAATCAAATTTTTCAAATGAGTATGCCGAATTTAGAGGTTATTTTTTAGCGGATGATGTTATAAAATTTGGTGAAAAAAATATTTTAGCTGTTAGGGTGTATGATGGCTACTTGGATGGTGGAATCTATGAAGGACCAATCGGATTAATTACACAAGATAAGTATCGTACTTATTGGAAAGAGAAAAAACGTAAAAAAAATATTTGGGATATAATTTTCGGAAATTAGTACCTCCCAGCCTTAAACTGTAAACCGGTAGGGTAAGGGGTTTACCGGTTTGCGGTTTGTTTTAATAAGAAATCTCCCACAACGGAATAAATCCTGAATCTTTTACGACTTTTTGTCCGGCCGGACTCAAAACCCAATCAATAAAATTTTTAATAGCCCCGGTTGGTGTTTTTGAAGTGAAGAAATGCAGGTAACGTGTAATTGGGTATCTATCGTTTCTGGCGTTAGCTTCCGAAGACTCAATTCCATTTATTGCGGCATGAGTTATATCTTCTTTATATCCGATTCCTCCATAACCTATTGCATTTTCATTTTCATCAATGAAATCAATAACGGATTCAGTTGTTGGTAAAACAACAGAATTATTACAGTATTGTGAACCCTCCAAAACATGTTCTAAAAAGTATAAATGAGTTCCCGAATTTGGAGTCCTGATTACAGTCTGAATCATCTTATTCTCGCCTCCAAGTTCTTTCCAATTATTAATTTCACATAAAAATATTTTTTTTAATTCTGAAAGCGTAAATTCTTTTACCGGATTGTTTTGATTTATGTAAATACTTAGTGCATCTTTTGCAATTAAATAGTACATGCCAAGAGAACCATAATATTCGGCAAGTAATTTTGCTTCTTCGGCTTTTAGATTTCTTGATGCCGTTGCAATATCAACTTCATTATTAATTAGCGAATTTACTCCGCTTGCTGTTCCACCACCGGAAACATATATTGAAACACTTGGGTTTCCCTTCATATATTGTGCTGCTAGTTTCTCTGTAAGTTGCAGCATAGTATCAGACCCCTTAATACGTATAGTTGCGACTTCATAATTTGAAGAAGTGCAGCCGGCTAGAACAATTATTAAAACAATATCTAATAATGATCTTATTTTCATTTATCGTTTCTCTGCGATTGAACGGAGTCTGGTATTTAGATATGGTGAATTCTCATTCCATTCCGGTTCTTTAGTAGAATTACAAACTGCTAGAATAAATTGCATTAAAAACTCGGAATGTTGTAAAACAGCGTCATAATTAATTGGCAGACTTAAATCATCTTGCGGAGTATGATAATACATTTTGCTGAACTCAATGAATTTCTCAATTCCTTTTTCCTTCGATATATTTTGATAATCAATTCCTTCTAATATTAAAATAGAAGGAACACCAGCAACAGCAAAAGATATCTGATCAGAACTACTGAATGCATCACTAATCTTAAATATTGGAGGAACATTCGTAACACTTAAACCCAGTTGACTAGCTGCTAAGGCTAGGAAATTATTAAGATTGGAATACTCACTTCCGATGCCTACGACACTATTAAATTTGTCAAATGATGCAATTCCATCAATGTTTAAATTAGCAATTGTCTTGTAAAGCGGAACAGGCGAGTGATCCACGTAATATCTAGAACCAAGTAATCCTTTTTCTTCACCGGTAAATAAAGCAAATATTATCGATCGTTTGGGTTGTATGTTTTCTGTTTTTATTGCTGAAGCAATTTCTAACAAAACCGAAACACCAATTGCATTATCAAATACACCGTTATAGACTGAATCTCCATTAACCTCAGGACCAATACCCAGATGATCGTAGTGTGCGGAAACAACCATATATGAATCTTTCAATTCATTATCTTTTCCTTCAATCATTCCGATAATATTTGACGAGATAAAATCTCTTCTTTCAAATACTCCTTTAAAACTAATTTTTGTTAATAAAGGAAAGCTCATCATTCTGTTTTTGATATGCATATCGTAAATATCATTAAGCGAAAACTGCGAACCAATAAAAAGATTATCTGCTATGTTGGGATTTAACAACACGCTAAGATTTGATGTAACCGAATAAGCAAGTTGAACATTCTCGAATAAATAATTGGTTTTTATTTCTGCCCAATCAAAATTTGGTTCATCTATTAAATTCGGTATGATTATTATCCCGCTTGCACCGCGCGAAATAGCAAATCTTTTTTTTGATTCCACTAAACTATAAATAGTTGGATTTGCTCCGTCGAAGTATTTAAAGTCATTCGATGTTGGTTCGCCTTCAATTACAACTACAACTTTTCCTTCTACATTAATTGACTGAAAATCATTATAATCATATTCGGGTGCTATAATTCCATAACCGGCAAAAATTAATTGTAAAGGCATCGGTGTAAAGGTTTGATCTCCGTCTTCTAACAAGATATAATCGTTTAATAATTTTAGTGAAGTTTGATTCTCATCCCTATCATAAATTGTTAAGCGGGATTCAATTTTAGGTTCGCTTCCGTGCATTGGAATGTATTGATAATATGTCCCGTTCGAACCAAGTGGAATTATATCCAACTTAGAAAATTCTTGTGCTAAATATTTTGCGGCTAATTCACCACCGGTTGTTCCGGTCCCTCTTCCCTCAAAAATATCACTGCCAAGAAATGAAACATGTTTCTGAATTTTCTCGATAGAAATACTTGTTGCAGGATTTTGAGCAAAAACATTATTCACCAATATGAAAAAAAGATAATATGTAATTTTCTTAGATAATTGCATTAATCACTTAACGGAGATATTTTCAATCTTATATTAAAAATAAAATTTGCGAAAATTAAACAAATTTAGCCGACATTTTGTTTACAAAAATGTAAGATTTAAAGAAACCACTTTGCTGATAAAATGTATAAAGGACAATCAATCGGAATATTAATGAAGATTCTTAAAATTGCTGCTTTTACTGCATTATTTGCTATTCTCAATATTAATGCACAATCCGTCAGAACTGATTATGTGGAATCGGAATTGATTTCGGAAGTTCAATCTATCCAACCCGGGACTCCTTTCTGGTTAGCACTGCGATTAAAAATGGATGAACACTGGCATACATACTGGCTTAATGCAGGAGATGCCGGTTTACAAACAAAGATAGAATGGAAATTACCAGAGGGATTCACGGCGAGTAAAATCCATTGGCCGTATCCTGAAAAAATATACTTAGAAGATCTAGCAAACTTTGGTTATGAAGGTGAGGTATTTCTTTTAACAAAAATTACTCCTCCGAATGAGATAAATTCCAAAGAAGTACAAATCTTTGCCGAAGCGAGCTGGCTTGTTTGTAAAATTGAATGTCTTCCAGGCGAGGCGGAACATTTAATAACAATTCCTGTCAAGAGTGATACACCTCAACCTATTCAAAAATGGCAACAAGCTTTTGCAGATACTAGATTTAATTTACCATTATTAAACTCTGATTGGAAAATTACTTCTGTCAAGAATGAAAGTGGAGTAAGTATCAATATTCTGTCCCCCGATCAATCTGCAATTGTCGAAAAGATTGAATTCTTTCCATACGAAGGTAGCATCTTTCAAAATGCAGTTGATCAAAAATTTTCAAAAAAAAGTGACGGTTATATTCTTACAATTCCCTTTGATGATTTCAAAGTTACTGATCCAGATTCGCTTAAAGGAATTTTAGTTTCAAGTTATGGCTGGAGAGGGGAGAATTCCGAGAAAGCACTTGAAGTAATTATTCCGTTTGGTGAGCAAATTAGTCCGGGGCTGAAAAATAACTCAACAATTTGGATGGCGTTAATTTTTGCTTTCATCGGGGGAATGATTTTAAATCTTATGCCGTGCGTACTTCCTGTGCTTTCTATTAAGATAATGGGATTTGTTCAGCAATCAGGTGAAGATAAAAAGAAAATTATAAATCATGGATTGATGTTCACAGTTGGTGTTTTAATTTCATTTTGGATACTTGCCGGGGCTTTACTTGGCTTAAGAGCCGGTGGTGAAGAACTTGGCTGGGGATTTCAACTTCAATCACCTGCGTTCATTATTATTCTTTCGGTGTTCTTGTTTTTGTTTGCATTAAATCTATTTGGAGTTTTTGAAATAGGAACCTCGCTTATGAGTATTGGATCAAAATCTTCAAATAAAAGCGGATCATTTGGTGCATTTATGAGCGGTGTAACAGCCACAGTTGTCGCAACGCCTTGCACCGCACCATTTATGGGTACAGCTTTAGGCTTCGCAATTGTTCAACCACCAATCGTTACGATGATAATTTTTACTTCGCTTGCACTTGGAATGGCATTCCCGTACTTACTTCTTACAATTTTCCCCGCTTGGTTAAAATTTTTACCAAAACCTGGTGCATGGATGGAAACTCTTAAACAATTTATGGGATTTCCACTTGTGGCTACAGTGATCTGGCTGGTGTGGGTTCTCGGATTGCAAACCGGTTCTGATGGTGTTGCATCTTTGCTAATGACTCTTTTACTTGCATCTTTAGGAGTTTGGATATACGGTAAATGGGGAACTTTTAATAACAAGAATTCGGTTAAGATATTATCAAGAATTGTAACAGTCGTCTTAATTATTGCCGGACTTTTCTTCGGAATAAGTACTACCGCTTCATCATTCAACAATTACAATACAATTACCAATAATACTTCGGGCGTTCAATGGGAGAAGTTTTCACAAGTTAGAGTTGATGAATTAAGAGCGGAGGGCAGATCAATTTTTATTGACTTTACAGCCGCGTGGTGTTTAACTTGTCAAGTTAATGAACGAGCTGCAATTAATAAATCTGAAGTAATTGCAAAACTTAATGAAAAGAATGTAGTTGCGCTGAAAGCAGATTGGACGTCGCGTGATGATGAAATAACCAAAGCTCTCGCGAAATTTGGACGAAATAGTGTTCCACTCTATGTAATCTATTCGGAGAATTTAAGTGAACCATTAATTTTACCGGAAATATTAACGACCGGAATAGTTTTAGAAGCACTTGAAAAAATCAATTAACCACAAATAAAGGAGTTGGTATGAAAAGGTTCAAATTAATTTCGTTGTTTCTATTTATATCATTAGCACTTTTCGCATCAGAAGCAAAAGTGGGTGAAGCGGCACCAAACTTTACTTTGAAAGACAGTAATGGAAATGAACATTCACTTGCCGATTTTAAAGGTAAGTATGTTGTTTTGGAATGGATAAATTATGATTGTCCTTTCGTGAAGAAACATTATGAAAGCGGCAACATGCAAATGCTTCAAGAAAAATATACCGCAAAAGATGTAGTTTGGTTAACAATCTGTTCCTCTGTTCCGGGCAAGCAAGGTAATTTTGAAAACGAAGAAATCAATAAGAGATCAAGCGATCATAAAGCAAAGTTTACCGCATACTTGATTGATGATACGGGCGCAACCGGGAAAGCATATGGTGCAAAAACAACACCTCATATGTACGTAATCACTCCTAAGGGTGTGTTAGAATATGCAGGTGGTATTGATGATATACCATCGGCAGATCAAGATGATATAGCCAAAGCTACAAATTATGTAGCCAAAGCATTGGATGAATTAATGTCAGGGAAAGAAGTTGAAGTAAAAACTTCAAAACCATACGGGTGTTCTGTAAAGTATTAAGATAATTTTTGCCTCCTGAGTAAAGGGATTGGTTGAGTAATATCATATTATTCAATTAATCCCTTTTTCGTTACTTCAATTTATTTGATTAGCACTCCCATTTAAATTACTTTGGTTGTATTCAAAAAAAAAGAATTCAGGTCAAATTATGAGTAACCTCGATCTAAACAATTTCCTTTCACGAATTGAACTATTCAAAGAACTTTCCGAACAAGAATTAGACAGTATTTCCGGAATATTAGATAAAAGATATTACAAGCCCGGCGATTTTCTCTTTAGCGAAAACGTACAAAGAAAGAATTTATTCCTTATTGCCAAAGGGGAAATTGAACTTTTCAAAAAATCACCATTTGGCGATGAAAAAAGATTAGCAATATTCACCATGTATGACTTTATAGGCGAAGGTGCGTTGCTAGATGATTCACCTCACTCAACTTCGGCTAGAGCTATTGGTGAAGCTGAAATTCTAGTTATTAACCGCGATAAGTTTAGAGAATTATTTAATGAAAACGCTGCAATCGGTTTTAAGATTCTTGCAAATATTGCAAAAGTAATTTCACGAAGAATGCGTTCCGCGAATACTCGTGTAATTAATATTGCGGCTCAATATCAATCCGGACGTACACGTAAAGAGCACGATTTGCTTGGAGATAGAGAAGTACCATATGAATTTTATTATGGAGTTCAAACTTTACGCGGAATGGAAAACTTTAACATCAGCGGCGTTACTTTAGCTTCTTTTCCAACTTTGATTGAAGGGCTAGCTATGGTGAAACTTGCCGCAGCTCAAGCTAATCATGAACTTGGACTCCTTTCAAGAGAAATCAGTGATGCAATTGTTCACGCATGTACGGATATTATTAATGGAAGATTTCACAGTCATTTTGTTGTTGATATGATTCAGGGCGGGGCTGGTACTTCGACAAATATGAATGCAAACGAAGTAATTGCAAATCGCGCACTTGAAATCATGGGCTATGAAAAAGGGGATTACGATCATTGTCATCCAAATAATCATGTCAATCTTTCTCAATCAACAAATGATGCGTATCCAACTGCTGTTAAAATCGCATTGATCAACAGCAACAAAAAATTAATTGAGGTTCTGCAAGATCTCATTGAATCATTTCACAATAAAGCTAAAGAGTTTTCAAATGTTATAAAAATGGGACGAACCCAACTTCAAGATGCCGTTCCCATGACACTCGGACAAGAATTTGAAGCATACGCAGTAACGTTAGCGGAAGAGATTGTACGACTTGAACAAAATGCAAAACTATTTTTAGAAGTAAACATGGGTGCAACGGCAATCGGTACTGGCATTAACTCTGATCCGGACTATAGCGAAAAAGTCGTTAAACATTTACGCGATGTAACAGAACTAGATATTATACTTGCCGAAAATTTAGTTGAAGCAACACAAGATACAGGTGCATTCGTGATGTATTCTTCAGCCGTTAAGAGATTGGCTATAAAGCTTTCAAAAATTTGTAATGATCTTAGATTAATTTCATCAGGACCTCGTACGGGAATAAATGAGATAAATCTTCCGCCGATGCAACCCGGCTCGTCCATAATGCCGGGAAAAGTGAATCCGGTTATTCCAGAAGTTGTAAACCAAATTGCATTTAAAGTGATAGGCAATGATTTAACAGTAACTCTTGCGGCCGAAGGCGGTCAATTAGAGTTAAATGTTTTTGAACCGGTAATAGTCCAAAGTCTTTTCGAATCCATCGAAATGTTAAAAAACGGCATGATGACTTTGAAATACAAGTGCATCGATGGAATTACGGCAAACGAGAGACGATGTCGTGAACTTGTAGAAAATTCAATTGGATTAGTAACAGCTTTGAATCCTGTGCTTGGCTATGAAAAATCTACGAAACTAGCTAAAGAAGCACTCGAACAAGATCGTGGAGTTTATGAATTAGTATTGGAAAAGAAATGGCTGACTAAACATCAACTAGATGATTTACTAAAACCTGAAAACATGGTTAAACCGAGGAAGTATAAGTAACGTTTTTATTTGTGTATCGAAATTCTTTGATTCAGAAAGAGTTAACAATTACAATTTTAGAATAACTCAATAACATATTTGCAATATTTTTCTCAAATAAATTTATTTGCTGTTTTCGATTGCATTCTAATGAACATCCAGTAAAAATCTCTCCAACATGTTTTTTCTTCGCTCACTCTACAAATTATCACTTTCACTTGTTTATAAGTATCATTTTATATATCATAAATTAATATTCCCTGAATTAATAGAGGTGATTAAAATGAAATGTAAAATTCTTATGACCGAATTTGTCACACATGATGTAAAAAGCTTTATAGTTGAAAAACCAAAAGACTATACTTTTAATCCTGGTCAGGCAACAGAAGTAAATATTGACGATGATAAATGGCGAAAAGAAAAACGACCTTTTACTTTTACTTCCATGGCAGAAGATGAAGTATTACAGTTCATCGTTAAAAAATATCCTGATCATGAAGGTGTAACTGATAAAATGCATGAGTTGAAGTCAGGTGATAAAATCGAAATTGGAGATGCATGGGGTGCAATACAGTATGAGGGTAAAGGTGTCTTCATTGCAGGAGGTGCAGGCGTTACTCCCTTTATTGCAATTCTACGTGACTTAAAAACCAAAGGTGAAATAGAAGGCAATAAACTTTTGTTTTCTAATAAAGAAGAAAGAGACATAATTCTTGAAAAAGAATTTAAAGATTTACTTGGGGATGATTTCATTACTACACTAACACAAGAGAAAAACACAAAACATCACAATGGAAGAATTGATGAACAATTCCTCAAAAATAATGTTAAAGATTTTTCGCAGAACTTTTATGTATGCGGGCCGCCAAAGTTCATTGAGAGCATCACTCAAATTTTAAAAAATCTTGGAGCTGAACCGGATTCAGTTGTGATTGAAGAATAAATTTCGATTTTGACCGAAAATCGTAAAATACGCAGCAAATTAAAGACGATTTCCACCTCTTTTGATTGTGTTTACAAAGGGTTAATACTATTTTTACTGATACATTTTTTTATAAAAAGTACGAATAAATATCATTTCGAAATTGAAGGAAGATGGAGGTAGCAGTATGTCTAACGCGTATTTCAAGGTTCCGGTACCTATTAACGAACCAGTAAAAAGTTACATCCCAGGAAGTCCCGAAAGAGAAGCACTTACTAAAAGAATAAGTGAATTAAAATCACAACAAATTGAAGTTCCATTGATTATCGGTGGTGAAGAAGTCAAAACTGGTAACACTCAGGAAATGGTTATTCCTCACAACCATAAACATGTTCTTGGAGTTTACCACAAAGCAGGCAAAAAAGAAGTTGATATGGCAATTGAAGCAGCTCTTGAAGCCAGAAAAAAATGGGCTGACATGCCTTGGGAACAACGTGCTGCTATATTCTTAAAGATGGCTGATTTACTTGCCGGTCCATGGCGGGCAACTTTAAATGCTGCTACAATGCTCGGTCAATCCAAAACAGTTTATCAGGCAGAAATTGATTCAGCATGTGAGCTGATTGATTTTTACAGATTCAATACTTATTACATGACACAAATTATGTCAGATCAACCTTACTCTCCCGCAGGAATGTGGAATCGAGTTGAATACAGACCGCTTGAAGGTTTTATATTCGCAGTAACTCCTTTTAACTTTACATCTATTGCGGGTAATTTACCTACAGCTCCTGCAATAGTTGGTAACGTATCACTATGGAAACCAGCATCAAGCTCGGTTTACTCAGGTTATTGGTTAATGAAATTGTTCGAAGAAGCTGGTCTGCCGAAAGGTGTTATTAATTATGTTCCCGGTTCAGGTGGACAAGTCGGTAATCCTGTAATGGAAAGTCCACATTTAGCTGGAATTCATTTTACAGGTTCGACATCAGTATTTCAAGGTATGTGGAAAACTATCGGTAATAATTTATCGAAGATGAAATATTATCCAAGAATCGTTGGTGAAACAGGCGGTAAAGATTTTATCTTTGCTCATAACTCCGCAGATGTTGATGCACTTGTAGTTGCCGCACTTCGCGGGGCGTTTGAATATCAAGGACAAAAATGTTCTGCCGCTTCAAGAATGTACGTTCCGAAATCTATCTGGAGTGAATTCAAAACTAAATATGTTGCGGAAGTAAAGAAAATCAAAATGGGTGATGTAGAAGACTTCACTAATTTCTTTGCCGCCGTAATTGATGATGCAGCTTTCAAATCTATTACAGAATATATTGACTACGCAAAAGAATCTAAAGATGCTGAAATTATAACCGGCGGAAATTACGATGATTCAAAAGGTTATTTTATTGAACCGACTACAATTGTTACAACAGATCCAATGTTTAAAACAATGCAGGAAGAAATCTTCGGTCCGGTATTAACTATTTATGTTTACGAAGATGAGAAATTTGATGAAGCATTGGATTTATGTGATACAACTTCACCTTATGCGTTAACCGGTGCAATCTGGGCACAAGATAGATATGCGTTGATCAAAATGTCGGATAAGCTAAAAAATGCTGCAGGTAATTTTTATATAAATGATAAACCAACCGCCGCAGTTGTTGGTCAACAACCATTCGGTGGCGGAAGAGCGAGCGGTACAAATGATAAAGCCGGCAGTGCTATGAATTTGTTGAGATGGATGTCGGTTAGAACAATGAAAGAAACTTTCGATCCGCCAAAAGATTGGAAGTATCCGTTTATGCAGAAATAATTTTTCTAACCTTAGAGATTCCATCTTTTGGAAAGATGGAATCTCTTTTTTTTCTAATCCGTAGGCTTTTCCGGTGCAGGGTAACTTGCAAAAAATTCATCGTAAAATTTTTTCACATATTCATTAATCAATTCGGTAATTCTATCATAGTTTTCTGATTTTACAATTACTCCCACGTGATTTTTTTTGTTTAGTCGCCAAACGACTTCTTCATCATGGAAAGCATTCATATCCGGCCATTCTTGTTTAGCAAGTGAAAGTAAAATTGCAGCATGATTGTTCTCAATACTTGGTAATTCATAATCGCCTTTGCCGCCAAGCAATTCAATTTTTGCCCATTCTTCCCAGAGATTAATTCCACTTGCGGCTTTAACAAGTTCATGCAAATTTGCTCCTCCTACACGTGCGGATGTTTCAAGAAAATAAAACTTACCATCGCTTTTAGCTTTTATAAATTCGGTATGAGAAACTCCGCGAAGCAACCCCATTGCGTTTAATACTTGTATGTTCATTAACTTCAATGCTTTGTCTTCATTCGTTTCTTTTTGGATAGTCCGGCTTGTAAAAACTCTACCTTCATGAGCAACTTCCATCGGTGGATGACCGTACTTGCTCGTAATTGCAAACTTTATCTCATTGTTGTATATAATCGAATCCACATGATAAATATCTCCGGGAATAAACTGTTCCAAAAGGTAAAAAGACTGATCATCACCAAGATTTTCTATGGCATTCCAAAGTTCTGAAGGTGAAGTAATTTTTTTAATTCCAATTGCACCGGCTTGCATTCTTGGTTTTAAAACATAAGGTGGATCAAAAAGTCTTATAAAAATTTTAATTTCATCATAATTCAATATGTGAACAAATTCGGGTGCATTGATTCCAACTTCCTTTGCCCGCATTCGCATTGCAAGTTTATCCCTGAAGTACCGAGCAGTTGTATCACCCATACCGGGAACGCGTAAATGTTCTCTTAACTTTGCTGCCTTCTCAACATCAAAATCATCGAGAGCAACAATTCTATCTATTTTAACGGAGCGTGCTAAATAACTAACTGCATTAATGACATCATTCATATTCCATTCTTTGTTTACATCGGGCATATAATAAATATCGTCTAAATACTCTCTAGGCCAGTTTGCACTTTCCAAACTTTGTGAAGTCAGTAAAATTACGTTAGCGCCTAACTTTTTAAGAGCTAACATAAAATCATAGCCCTTCTCATAACTTGCTATGCATAAAAATGTCATTGATATGCTCGCTTTTTAATTAGATGAGAAATATTAGCTTTCATTAAGGTGAGAATCAAGATGATTAAACGATTGTACACATTTCATCAATTGACTTTTTAGAGATGTTAGGAACTCTTGTCCCTTCTTTAGGAAAACCGGTAACAAGAATCAAATATGGTTTCTCGTTTTCAGGTCGATTAAGAATTTCATTCAAAAAATTCATTGGACTTGGAGTATGTGTTAATGTTGCCAACCCACAATTATGTAAGGCAGTAATTAAAACTCCGGTTGCAATTCCAACCGATTCTTTTGTATAGTAATGTTTTACTTTATTTCCCGTATCATCTATACCGTATTTCTTTTCGAAGATTATGATTAAATACGGGGCATATTCGAGAAAGGGTTTTTCTGCATTTGTTTCAAATTGTTCCAGAGCTTGAAGCCATTCATCAGGTGCTTTACCACCGTAAAACTCACGTTCTTCTTTCTCTGCCCCTTCTCTAATTTTCTTTTTTACTTCCGGGTCTTTAACTATTACAAAATGCCAAGGCTGCATATTGGCTCCGCTCGGAGATGAGCCGGCTGCTTTAATGCAATTCAAAATAATCTCATTCGGAAAATCTAGTGAAGAATATTCGCGAATGGTTCTCCTTTTTTTTAGAAAATTCGAGAACTCTTGTGAACGTTTTTTCATTTCATCAATTGAGAACTTAGGAAAGTTCTTAAGCTCTATAAATTTATCTTTATTCATAAATGATAAGATAATGTTGATAAGGTTCAAATTCCAATAGGAAAGTTTGTCGGTACTGGTCGCAAATTTTACGATCTCTACGAATTAGATATGAAAATACAATTTATAAGTAAGTCTAAAGTTTCTACCGGCTTCCGGAAGTATTGATTTTACACGAGACAAATGATTGCGGTATTCTTTGTTGAGAATATTATCTACGCTCAATGAAAAGTTATGAATTAAATCTCCCGCATTTAATGAATATTGGAAATATGAATTTAAGACTGCAAATCCTACTGTTGGTTCTTCGAATTCATCAACATCATTCTGTGAAGCGGCTAATTCGGAGTTAATTCCAATTGACCATTGATCTGTTGAATAACTTATTTCAACGTTCCCCTTTAAGGGAGGAATTTGTGGGAGAGATTTATCAGAATCTTTGATTTTACCTCTCGTGTAACTCAAAGTAAAACCAATCTTAAAATGATTCCAAAATCTATAACTGACCTGTCCTTCCACTCCATAAAATAGAGCGGCTACACCTTCGGTTTGATAGATTGGTAGAAATGTTGCAAAGTTAGTTTCCCCGGTATTTCTGGGTATTATATAATAACCCAAATCGTTTCGAAATACATTGAGATGAAAATAAAGATCACTGAAATTGTGGAACACAAAAAATTCCATACCCCAACCACGTTCATCTTCTAATTGTGGATTTCCAATTTCATAAGAATATGCGGCAAGATGTGGACCCTCTGAAAATAATTCTTCAATGGTTGGAACTCTGGAGGATTTATTTAGATTGATTCCGAAATGAACAATGTTGGTAAAAGAATACAACGCAGATAGCGATAACGAATAAGTGTGATAATCTCGCTCTTGGATATTACCGATTTTAGCATCCGGCTTTGGAGTATCAGGTGAAATCTTATCAAAATTATATCTAGCACCGAACTCAAAACTAAAATTATTGTAGTTAAATGACTCGTAAACGTAGGTTGAGAAATTAAACGAATAAGATTGTGGAGTAAATACAAATCCACCAATATCAAAGTCTCGATACTCCGAAGATAATCCGAATGTACCATTACTAAGAAATCCGAATCCTTTATAATTGAGATTAATATAACCCAAGTAACTTCTTATTTTGAATTCGGAACCGATTAATCCACCCGATTCAAATTCTTTATGCCGGTAAACTGCAGTGCTAAAATGTGCTTCGATGTTGTCGAAAGATTTCGAAGGCAAATCAATAAAAACTTTTGTGTTAAATTGTCGTTTGTACATTTCAATATCTACACCGTTTGGATGGGCGCCGATAAATCCTCCCGGGATACCATAATCTAAATTAAAATCTCTATAAGAGATACCAACCATCCCAAATGCTGGGAAGTAACTTCCACCGAGACTCCAATTATAATTTTGCGAATAAGAATTATCAAGTTTTCCTACAGGAGTATTCAAATTCTCAGTTTTTCTTCTACTTCCTTCTAACCTCAGCGCAAATGGTTTAAGAGGTACTTCTGTAATTAGAGAACCCAAATAACCATTATTTGCACTCTCACCGTAGGTTCCAAATACTCCGTAAATTTTATCATGAACTTCTATTGGGATTTCATCTCTAACAACATTTACAACTCCACCTAAAGTTGTAGGAGTATGAATCAATACTTTGGGTCCGCGCAATACTTCAATTTTGTTTACTCCAAAAGGTTCGATGGTAACAGCGTGATCTGGTGAAGTGGCAGAGAGGTCAACAGTTTTATTTCCATCTTCTGTGATCAAAACTCTATCGCCACCGAGTCCGCGAATCACAGGTCGTGCAGGTGCAGGGCCCATTGACCGAATGGCTAATCCTGTTTCATTTTTTAATGTAGCGGCAAGACTTAATCCAAGTTCTCTTTGTAATTCTTTTCCGCGTAAAACATTTGACGATTCATAAATTTCATCAAACTTGGACATTATGTTTTGTCCTGATACAATTACAGGAGCCATATCAATTGCTTTCGGAATGAGATATAAAATTAGCTGCTGGTGGTTAACTTTTTCCAGATCGATTGTTTTTAGTTCTTCTTTGTATGCAACGTGCGTGATTTTTAATTGATAAATTCCAAGTTCAGAGAAGATTAGATCAAAACTTCCATCTGCTTTTGTGGTTGTAAAAATATCCTCGCCTGTTGTTCGGATATTCACATTTTCAATTGGTCTATTTGTCTCGCCATCAAGAACAATTCCGGAAAGATGTATGTCGGGATGTTGTCCTAATAAAAATGTTGGAAGTAAAAAAAGTAGAAAGACCACAAACTTCCTGTTGTGGTCTTTATAAAATTTTGTGACTTTTATATTTATAGAAGAAAAAATCATTAGTTATCAATTTTAACAGGAATCAAACCGGAACGATAGTCACTATGTCCATTATGCAATATCTTAATTTCTATTGTAGTAATTCCAACGGCTTTACCCTCTAAATGAAATTCAAATGCACCGAGTTCATCTTGTTCGAATGCAAGTAAATTTGTGTCAGTGATATCAATTCCCATCGTTGTTTCATCATCAGTAGGCGGGTTCACAACTTTTTCATCTTCATCTAAAAACTTTACATTATAATGATCCGATAATATGCCGACTTTGGCAAAAAGTGTATCAGAAGTTACACCACGTAAAATTCTTACAACTTCAGCACCGGTTGCATCATAAACTACTGTTCCGATTGCCTCAAAATGTTCTTCTTGTGGTGTAACTGGATCATCATCGCCGCATGAAGTAAATACAAAAACGAATAAACTGATAAATAAAACTAATACTGGTTTTTTAAGAATAGTAAACATATTCTCCTCCTTAGAAATTTAGTGAAATCTTTTTGTTTAGTTGTGCAAGTAAAAGCTAAACTATTGGAGGAGCGCGAAGCGAATTGGAGCTAAAAGAAAGTCTTTGGAGAGGAATTGATTGAAAATTGAATTCATCAAATGAAATAAGTGAAAATTCTGAGATGGTAAAATCTGAAGCCGGTATATAATTAAATGTAGATAGTAAATGACAAATATCGCAATGTAGTGTTTGATGTGAACCGGATAATCCGTCATGTTGACTATTTATAAAAGAATGTTCAGTGCCATTAACAATATTAATTGGATGGAAGTGAAAAACAAGACAGAGATACAAGAGAGAATATAAAATTAAAACTGATGTACTGAGCTTTCTTGATTGCGATATCTTTTGCATTAAAATCATTCAATAAATGTACTAAATATTAATAACAGATTTCAAGTCCAAATAAAACCAGCCATTTAAAAAACTTTATAAATTAATTATTGAAAAACAAATCTAAACTGATTAACTTAATATAAAAATATAAATACGTAATAAGGATTTATCCCTTATGGATGATAGGGTAGAATTTGATTATCGCAGTTCTAATCCCGAGACTAATTTTGTACCACGTGCTGTTTTAGAAATCTCAGAATCTATTAATAATTCTCAAAATTTAGATGAACTTTTTAACAAAGTTCATCAGATAATTAGCGAATATATCCCTTCCGATAGCTTTTACATTGCATTATATGATAACGATACAAAAGAAATTACATATCCGTTCTACTTTGATCAATTGGATGAATCGTTAAATTCCGAGAAATTCACTCAAGGTTTTGATGACATAACTACTTTTGCTATCAATCATGATAATCCTTTATTAATAACCGCAAAAATGTTTAATGAATTAGTAAAAACCGGAAAGATCTCCGAAACTTCGGAAATGTTCAGTGAATGGCTTGGCGTTCCTTTAAAGACAAATGATAATCAGACAATCGGGCTTATGGCATTGCAAAGAAATAAATCTGAATTGGTTTTTTCAGATTCACATCAAAGCTTTCTAAGATTCGTTTCCGAGCAGATTGCCAAAGCAATTCAGTACAAAAGAACTGAGGAGGAACTCAAAAATAATGAACTTAAGTTCAGAATGTTATATTCAAAAAATCCACTTATGCTTTTTATTGTTGATGAAAATGGAAAAGTAATTGACGCAAACGAAAGAACTAAAATTGATTTGGGCTATGAAGCACAAGAATTAGTCGGTAAAAATGTAAAAAGTGTATTCCATCCCGATGACCAATTAATGATCACAAAAAACATTAAAGAATGTTTGGCTAAAAAGGGGTCAACACTTGTTTGGGAACTGCGAAAAATTACAAAAGGCGGTGAAACTATCTGGGTAAGAGAATATGCAAGTGTTTTAGATTTTCCGGCCGAAAAGAAAACAATTTTGATTGCATGTGAAAATATTAATGAAATAAAAAAAGCACAACTGAATATAATTTCAAGTGAAGAGAAATATAAGTTGTTAACAAACAACATTGATGAAATGATTCTTATGCACGATGTAAATGGTGAAATAAATTATGTAAATGAAGCTGGACTCAGCCTTTCGGGATTTGATTTTTCTGAACTAATGGGTCGGAATATTTACAAACTTTTTAGTGAAGAATATGGACATGAAATTCGTGATTATATAGCCAACAGTGAAAAGATCAATTCACTCTTCCTTTTTGAAGTGAAGTTAATATGTAAAAATGGACTTAAAATTCCATTAGAAATTAGTGTTAATAAACTCAAGAAGCATAATTCACATGAAAATTTATTGGTTGTTGCGCGGGATACCCGGTTAAGGAAATCCGAAGTTCAAAACTTAAGAGACTATAATGAAGAACTGAAAAAATCAAATTCTGCTAAAGATAAATTCTTTTCCATTATAGCTCATGACTTACGAAGTCCGTTTAATGCTTTGTTAAGCTACACAGAAATTTTACTTGAAGATTTTGATGAATTAAAAAAAGATGAATTAAAAGAGTATATCCACCACATTAAAAATGTTTCGGGAAACATTTTTGAGTTACTTAACAATTTGCTTGATTGGTCTAGAATGCAAACCGATAAATATCAAATTGATCCTGTTAATGTTGACATACAAGAAGCAATTTATGTTGTACTAAGATTATTCCGTGAAAGTGCAAAGAGTAAAAAGATCGATATGCAATTTGAAAGTGATACGAGATGCTATGCTTATGCAGATGCAAATATGATTTCAACTATTCTAAGAAATCTCATTTCGAATGCTATAAAATTTTCGGAAGATAATTCAGTAATCAAAATTAGTTCTACAAACGAAAAAGATTATGTCCGGGTTACAATTGAAGATAACGGTGTTGGAATGCTTGAAGAAGATATTGCAAAACTTTTTAGAATTGATATTAACTATACAACCTTAGGGACGCATAAAGAAAAAGGAACCGGGTTGGGTTTGGTTTTATCCAAAGAAATGATTGAGAAAAATGGCGGAGAAATTTTTGTTGAAAGTCATATTGGAAAAGGAACTAAATTTTCGTTTACAATCCCAAAGAAGTAAAATTAAATTTGTTAAGACAAAGAAAAACCGTTGATAATCAGCGGTTTTTCTTTGTAGAGGGGATTAGTATGCTGCACTTACAAAATTTTTATCGTTGACCCAATGTTCATAAATTGCTTGTGCCATTCTTCTAACTTTATAATCTTCGTCTTTATTCTTAGCAAGCATATTTAAGTCAGTTATTACATTATCGTCTCCAATTTCATAAAGTGCCAACGCTGCTAAAATTTGTATGTCGGGATTTTCGGCATTTAGCATTTCATCTTTAAGAACGTCTACAGTTTCCGTAAGTTTATAATATCCGGCGAAGAAAATTGAGCTTCTTTTGAGACCGGGATTATCAGACTTAATACCTGTGATCAATGTTTGAAGTTGATTGTCAGTCAATTTTTCTTTTGCTTGAGCAAAGTTGTTTGATGCTACTAATAAAACTACAAGAGCTATTAAAGTAAGTGTGCGTTTCATTTCTCCCTCCGAGAATAATTTTTTTGGTTTCTACATATTCTGACGAGAGAGATTGCAGCTAGGTTGTCATGTTAAGGTAAGAGTTTGTCACGAATTGTCATGATAATATTTACTATAAGACAAAGGTATTTATTCCAAATACAAAGTTATTATCTCCGCGGTGATTCAATTTCCAAGTAAATTCAAATTGAAGCGGAATTAAAGGATGAGAAATACCAAAACCCGCTTCCCAAAATGGTTTTAGAAATAGCGTTGGTGAAAGCAATAAAATGTTTTTACTTTCCTTTGATAAATCGACAAAAGCTCCGTTTAGATGTGTGGTTAAATTAATTTGCCAATCTTTAAGAAGTGGAATATTTAGTAATCGCCATAGTTCGGAACCAAAATTGTATTCAATAAAAGTTGAAATAACTCGATCGCCATATATTTCAGCAAAACCTAATGTTCTGAATGAATTACTTTTTCCGGATGACTCAATATTACCCGGAAGTGCTTCCAAAAATTGAAAAGGTATTGCACCGTTTGAAACAGTTGAAGTAAGATTTATTCGTGCAGAAGTTGATCCGAATGATTTTATAAATGAGTTTATATTAAATTTATATATCTGGAAATCCATTTCACTGTTTAATAAAGTCGGACTCAGAAGTATCTCTCCGCCAAAACTAATTCTTGTATTATTTGAACCAAGTCTTCTTCGGAATTTTCCATCTTCCATATAATTTCTGAAGTCAAAATCAAAACCAATTTTTAATGCGTTAATCTTAGTGTCATAAATTGAAAGGTTTGGTGAATAAGATTTGTCTTTGCTAAAAAAGGAAAAATCACTCTTTGTCAGCAAACTTTTATCTGTTCTATTAAGAAATCCCAAACTTAATTTGAGAGTGGGAAATATCTCGCCGGCTAAATCAAATTCAATTCCGGTAGAATTAAAATAATCTCTAAAATCATATTTGCCGAACAGACTAGTTAAGGTAGAAGTGAAAGTATTGTAATTATCCGAGTTGTCAAACAAAACATTTGTTTTATCAAATACCGATAAATCAAATGAATATGTTCGATAATCTCCGAACAGATACTTTGCGGATAATTCTTTCTTAAGCTTTTTATCTGAGAAACCGTAACTTAAATTTAATTCAGAATCGAATCGATCATTAAGCAAATTTTGTAATCCTAATTTAAAATCGATTGAATGTCCCTCAACATTGTTGAAGTGATACATTCCCAGAGGTGCGGATGAGTAAATGTTATCATCATAATTAATAATACTGGAAAGAATAGAAAACCTATCCCAAAAAGTTCTTTCAATCGATTCCAAGCTGTCGATTCTTTGGTAAGCTTGTGCTTCGATACTTGTTGAGGGAATTGTTTGAACCGACTGCCAATAAGTAGAATTCTTTTCATCAGCCGCCGGTTGAACTTTTAAAACCAACATGCTGAAATCATCACTGGCAAGTCCGGGATTAATTTCATAATCATATAAAATTGAATTGAGTTCAAAACCAAATTTGAATAAACCAAGATAATTTCCTTCAACAAACAATCTATAATCAATCGGCATATAAATACTATCATATACCGTAAATTGTTGAAAGATATTCACCTTTGTAAATATACCACCTGGATTAGCCGCAGCATTAAGATCAACATCGATTTTGAGTAAATCATAAGTTTTATCTTTTATAAATATTCTTCCGTAAAACCCGGGGTCATCATTATCAATGGTAGAAAAGTATATTTGGAATATTTTATTCTTATCCATTGCTAATGTATCTTCGATATAGAAGTAATAGTAATTAAGTGAATTATCGGCTATCGGACTTAATAAATTGTTGCCAAAAAATTGTATATCATCCGAATAAAAATTTTGGATAAGTCTTCCACCGGTTAGAATATTTATTGTGGAAGGAAAGTTTGATGTTTGCTTCCGTGCTAATATTTCTTCTTTATAATAATTGGGCTTCAGAAAGTAACCTTTACTTTGGTTTTCAATTATCCCCGTAATTTTTAATTCGGATGTGTCGGCAGTACCTAGCCCGATACCAACACTGTTACTGCCAGCAGAAATTTCTTCAGTTGTTAAAATTTTCCCCTTGGTATAACCATAGAATATGTATGAGTTTAACCGAGAATTCCTTTCGTGTTTTCTTTGGATCGCTTTTTTGATTATTTCAATAGCAGGATTGATACCCGGAGTTACAGTGACTTCGGCAAGTTCAACCGTTGCCGGATTTAATGCGAAATTTACGGTCAAGCTATTCGTTAAATTTACGTTTACTGTATCCGTTTCATAGCCAATAAATGAAGCAGCTAATTTGTAAGAACCTATGGATAATTTTAAGGAATATTCTCCGGTTACATTTGCTGCAGTTCCGTTGGTAGTCTCTAAAACTCTTATATTCGCAAAACTAAGTGGTAGACCGGTAACAGCATCAATTATTCTACCTTTCAACTCATAAGTTTGAGCAAAGTAAATTGAGCAAGTGAAAAATATTGCCGTTATAAATTTAATAATCATTGTGCCTCTAAATGTTAAATTCGATTTTCTTTACTTTATCTTTAGCTTTTCTTAAGACAATAACCATTGCATCGGAATCTTCAGATTCATCAAGCGGTTTAGGTGGAATGCTATAAAGACTTCCAAAGAACCAAGCTTTATCAAAAACTCCCGCTTTCTCTATAAGTAACTTCATCTCTTGTAATAAGTACCATCTAACTTCACTTCTACTTTCCGTTATAACTTGAGGTGCGTTTCCATTTTTGATTTTCAATCGTGTTGTAGAAAGCCAAGTTTGATTTAAAGAATTGTACGAATCGTTAGGATCACCAAAAGTTATTTCAACGGAAAAATTCCCTTCCTTTGAAATCCATGTGTTTGGTTCATCGTCAGGAAAATAAAATTGGGGATGAGTCGCTTCGATAATATATAGTCCACCCTTTTTCAAATTTGCAGCAACAGATTTGAAGTGTTCAACCATATCTTCATTTCGTGTTATATGAGCAATGCTTTCCATTAATGTTGCAGCAAGTGGAACCTTTTTATCTAACTTGAAGTCAATCATGTTTGCCACAATACCGGTTAAATCAAGATTATCTTTTTTTGCTTCATGCCTTGCGTATTCAATCATTTCATCTGAGAGATCTAAGGCGATTGATTTCCAATTTCGTTTTGCAAATTCTCTTGCGTGACGTGCAGGACCGCAGCCAAGTTCAACAAAACGATTTTGCTTATTTGATTTTTTTACTTTGGAATAGTTATTAAAACACCATTCAAGGAAATCGCATTCCTTGTCGAATTCTCTATCTAAAAAAGCTACGTCATACGCCTTTGCATTCCTATAAAACTCCTTTGACATCATCACTCCGTAATTTGAAGATTAATATTTTTCGTATTATTGTTTATTTACAAGTATAATTAAACTTTTCAGAGCAAATATACGTTTATTATAGAAATCGAGAAAAACATGAAAAGAATAATAATTACAGGTGCAACCGGTTTAATCGGTTCGAATATCACAACCAAATTAATTGAGAGAGGGGATGAGGTTATTATTTTTTCCCGTAATCCACAATCAGCTAAAAAAGAAATCCCGGGCGCTTATCGGTATATTGAATGGAATTTTAATTCAATTGGAAATTGGTCAGATGAGATTAATGAAGCAGACGCAGTAATTCATCTTGCCGGTGAAAATGTTATGGGAGGAAGATGGACTACATCACATAAGAACAAAGTTGAAAAAAGCAGAGTTATCGGAACAAAAAATTTAGTAGATGCAATTTGCAAATCGAAAAGAAAGCCGGTCTTTATTTGTGCATCTGCAATTGGATTTTATGATAATTCTATCAATAAAATTGTTGATGAAAATTCTGAACATGGCAGTGGATTTCTATCTTATGTAACACAAAAATGGGAAGAGGAAGCAACAAATGTTGAAAAATGCGGTGTTAGAAGAGTAAGCATTAGAACAGGAATTGTGCTAGAGCAAACTGAAGGTGCATTAGCCAAAATGTTAACACCATTTAAATTTTTTATAGGTGGTCCACTCGGTAGTGGTAAACAATGGATGCCATGGATACATATTGCTGATATTGCAGCTCTTTTTATTTATGCTGTAGATAATGAAATTCACGGTGCATTCAACGGAGTTGCGCCAAATGTTGTAACAATGAATGAATTCTCATTAACAATTGGTAAAATATTAAATCGTCCATCAATATTTAAAATCCCGGAATTTGTATTAAAACTTGTATTGGGAGAAGCCGTAGAAGTAGTAACGAAAGGATCAAAAGTGTTTCCAAAGAAAACTCTAGAAAGCGGCTTTCAATTTAGATATACTGATTTAAGTGAGGCTTTAAGAAATATTCTAGATTAATCCCACCATGCGACAACATTTGATGAGCTATTACCTGAGGTTAAACCTCCACTGCCAATAGTGGTTGCTTTTTTAATTGCCTCGGTAGAGTACTTTACATGTCCGGTTCCATTTCCAATCTGGTTTCCGCTTGAAGGTGAGGGTGATAAACCAATCAAAGCACCGATTATATCAGCATGAACATGAACAATATCGTCCGCAATGATTAACCCCTTAAACGTAGACCAATTTATATTTTTAATGACAGCATCTTTCGTAGAATTATGAACTATCAATATCCCTTCCCCCTGAATGTTGGCAGGATTCCATGTTCCGCCTGAAGCTAGTTCAACATAAGTAACTCCCTTCAGGGGATTCGAAAGGAGAGCAGGATTTGTAACATATTGACTACCGCCTTTTCCGCTCATTGCAATTGATTTTAAAGTGCCGGCCGGATAACCCATGGCGGCTCCTCCCAAAACTTCATCAGGATTATCGGGATAAGAACCTCCGGGATATGTCTGCCCTTCTAAACGATAATTATCATCTTCAGACTTTGCTGGAGCATAATCTGTTCCGCTGACAGAAGAACCAAGTTTTGAATTACCTTTTCGGTTGTATGAATTTGTTGTCCAAATCGCAT
Source organism: Melioribacteraceae bacterium (assembly GCA_030584085.1). Taxonomy (NCBI): domain Bacteria; kingdom Pseudomonadati; phylum Ignavibacteriota; class Ignavibacteria; order Ignavibacteriales; family Melioribacteraceae; species Melioribacteraceae bacterium. The sequence continues at coordinate 3,297,513 of CP129490.1, read as the reverse complement.
GGGTGCCGGTTCCACCAATTAAGTTTCCATTAATATCGTGATCTCTTCCATCAACAATGAGAGTACCACTCGTTTCAACTTGATTGTTTGTTGTAATTGCTGCTAACACAGCAGCAGGCATGTATCCGCTTCCACCAATTTGTGCATAAGCTCTTGAGGTTTGTGAAGCAGCTAAGTTTGTTCCGGCTCCGACAGTTGCTGTAGAAGTGATCATTACAACATTTATTGAATCTAATGTTGTATCTGCTAGAGTAGTAGTCAAATTTCCATTAAAGATATTTATATTTGAAAAGCCTGTTCGCCAAGAACTTGAATCAGCTAATTGGCGAAGTGACATATGTATTCCTGTTTGAGCAATATTAAACGCATTCTGTTGATTGTAATATCTAACCATATTATCTGTAGCTTGTACCGAATTTTCCGAAATATTTATAAAAGCTAAAGAAATAGCCATTGCCGCACCAAGTACTAATATTAATACTGCTTTTCCACTCATAACTATCTCAAATTATTTGGTTGAATTAGTCTTTCAATATAAGTCGTTACATATTCATCATTATAGGTAAAGAGACTCTCGACATTCAATGCAAATTTAATGGAACGTATATCCGCCGGTGTTGAAGTTAAATTTCCAGAAGCATCATAATACCACAACCTGAAACGGGTAACTCCTAAATTACTTGTTTGAGGTTGGCTTCCATTTACGGTTCTATATAAAAATATATCTCTTGGATTCGGAGTATTACTCAATATAGTTGTATCACTTGTGAAGTATGAAATTGTTTCAACACTTCCGTTGTTGTCAATATCATATCTAAAAGTAATTGCATTTGTATCAACAGAAACTATTTTAGGATCTGGTGATCTATAACCGATTTTCTTTAAATCATATTCTATTTCTTCGACTAACGAAGTAAGATTCTCCTGTGCAATTTTATCAAAAGACATTTCACCGGCATTCTGCATTACATTAGAATTTAGATTAAGAATGATAAAAATTATCATTCCGCCTATAAATGATGAACCAACTATTTCTAATAAATATGCCATCGATTACCTAATAAGTAATTGCGCTTCTCATCTGAACTGAAGGAAGTGTTGTGAAAAATGGACTTGTAACTGTTACAGTAATTAATTTGCTATATGTTCTTGTCCCGGATAATATGTCCGGATTTGAAACCTGAACATATTGAACTGTACACGTTAATGAAAAATTCTCGGCAATATCGGTATCAACAGTCCTTGAGTATCCATTATAATCATCCACATCATTGTAAGCAGAAAGAGATGAATAAGCTTGTGAACTGGAAGTATCAGGTGTTGCTACTTTTTCGCCGGCTTCAGGACCGAGTGTTGATGATAAATCAGATGGTGAATCTATAGTTCCGGTTATTTCCACTTGATCAAACGCTTTCGTTTTAATCTCATCTATCAGCGATTGTGCTAAAGAAATACCAGTGATAACAATTTCACTTTCCGCAACAGTAACATTATTATTCATGATGTTATTATTGGTTGTTAAAACCAATAAACCTACTAAACTTAAAGCCCCTAATGTTATTAATAAATTTCCGCCCATAATTTTTTTTCTACAATTGTCTGATAATTACTAAAGATAAACAATTAGTTACGCAAAAATCATGCTAGAAAACACGCTGAAATTAGTTAGAAATCCCAACGAAGTTTAAAAAGGTATGTAATAAATTGATAAATTGCCTCATTATGAAAAAAAACTTTTGATTACTCATACCAAGAAACAATTTCAAATTTATCCGTTGATGGGAAGAGTGGGGGAACGGCATTTAACATTCTTTCGTCATAGACAACATGTCGTCTGTATCCGTGTTCAATGATACCGGAACTATTTGCTATTGCGATCTCTTCTTCTTTTGCTGCAACTGCACTTCCCATAAGTTTTAATGTTCCACTTTCGGGAATAGTTTTATCCTCCATTTCAAATCCGCCTTGAGCGGCAAAAATTGCTGCATGTAAATTTATATCTTTATCGGCTACATTTGCTGTTGTGTTTGCAACTCTAACATTATTACTTGCTAAAATTCCCAACATGTCAGTTGAGTTCTCATTAACAACATAGTTGCCTTCTGCTGCATCCCATACCATTGGTGGTTGTGTATAAACCAAATCATCAACTAAATAAACATTACCATGGCCTGTTCCCGATGATTCTCCTGCCGCTATTGTAATTTTCCCTTTTAGAGTTCCCGATGTATAGATATTTCCAAAACCAACATAGATTATTTTATTAGGTGCGAAAGTGGATAGAGATTCAGTAATAGGAGCACTATATGTCGAGCTATCACTTCCGGTTCCTGTTCTATAAGTTACCGTTCCATCTGCGTTAAAAGTTAACCACACATCGGTTCCTGTAAAATATGATGAACCTCCACTAGCTACACCATCAAGTGCCGCAGCTTTTTGATCAGTAAACTGGTAATTGTTTGGAATTGGCATATCAACACCTGATTCATAACCACCATAAAATTTGGGGAAGTAACCACTTTTCGCTAAGTTCTTTTCAGATGGGTTTATGCCTTTTAAAGCTGTAACTTTTCCCCAAAATACGGGATTTCCTCCAATATTTAATTTTGATTGAGTATGAAGTGGTCCCCAAACGGTATCACCTGTTACAAATACTTTTGAACTCATATTTCCGGCATACCATGCATATTTGGCATAACTACTTCCTGCTAACTTAACAATTACAGTCGAAGATTCTCCATCGTAGGTTCCAACAGATGTAACAACTAGTTCATCACCTGTATCCGTAACCGTAACGGTTACTTTGCCATCGCCAATACCTAGATTGTTATAACCTGTACGCCAAGTTGGATCAAGAAAAATTTGATTCAACGCCATATTTGCGCCGCCTCCGGCTATATTGTATGAGGTTGTCTTTGAGAAATAATTTATTGAGTTATCAACTGATCTGTTTGTGAGGTTGTTAAAATTATAACCGACAACCATAAAGATCATTGAAAAACCAAGGACTAATAATATTGTAGCTTTTCCACCCATTTGATTACCTATTCTTTAAATTTCTTGCAGCAAGCCGAATTTGTCGCCAAAAAGCAGAGGAATAATTTTCATCATAAGCATCTGTATTTTCTACTGTAATATTTATTTGCATCGTGTAAATCTGTCTTGGCTGAGTTATCGGAAAAGGAATTACTGCTCCAATTGCATCATAGAAAACCATATTGAATTGTGTAACACCTAAATTTGCACCCTTTGGTGATTCATTATTTTCCACCCTATATAACATGCGATCTCGAGGATTAGCCGTGCCTGTTAACTCACTAGTCGGGCCTGTAAAATATCGTAAAGTATCTATATTTCCATCAGAATCTAAATCGGTAATAAAAGTAATGTCATTTGAATCAGCAGATAATATTGCATCGGCCGGATCAGGGATTTTCGACCAATCAGCACAATAGCCAATTTTTCTAAAATCATATTCAAGAAGGGTAACAACTTCCACAAGATTTTGTTGAACGAGCAGTTCACCACCGTAAACGTATGTGTTTTCAACAGCAGTATCATTCATGCGAAATAAGATCACCAGAAGCATTCCGCCAATAATTGTGGAGCCCATTATGTCTATTAAAGTACTAAAGCCCATAAGTTTACCTAAAGAAAAAGTAACTGTAAATTGAAGTAAGTCTAATTGTGTCTTGCATGAAATCACTTGATACTGTTACATTCATCCTTTTATGCCATGTTTTTGAACCGGTTGTTAAATTTGGATTTGACGGGTTTATATAATGAACTTCACATTCAATTTTGAAAGGTGCTGAAGGTAATGTACTATCGATTTTGGAGAAACCATTGAAGTCATCAAAATCATTAAAGTTGGGATAAACTTCACCGCTTTCAGGACCAATAGTGCTTAGTTGGTTTGAGGAAGTAACAGTATTGGTATCGGTATTATGATCGAATGCTTTCCCTTTAGCTTCTTCCAAGATTGACGTGGCGAGCGAAACAGCCAGTACTCCGAACTTGTTTTCCATGAGAATTGTGTTAGTGCTTAGGAAGTTATTATTAACCCTAAGAATCACAAGAGTCAATAACATTAATGCGGCGATGGTAATTAACATTTGACCGGTATTCATAAATACCTTCGATCTTTCCTATTTAAATTAGAGAAAAAGCCCAAATAATTCTATGCAAATTTTATGCTAAGTAAAGACTATCATAAATTTGCCAAAAAATTAAGCTAATTTACTATTTTCAAAGAAATTTGGTAAAAATTACATGTATAAACTTCTTGTCTAAATATTTAGTATAAACTCATCCAACAATTTTGGAAAGGCATATTTTATAATAATATTTTATATTGTAGAAAACAATTAAAGTAGTTTCTTAAATGGATGTTATTAATTTACTTGTAGGTATTAATCTATTTGCGACAATAACTGCAAATGCTTCCGGTGCTAAAAAGGGATTGAAATCATCGTTGAGCGAAGTTATTGAACGGCCTAAGACTTATTTGCAAAAATGGCCTCTTAACATTGCAGCATTGGTGTTGATTTTAGAAGCTGTTGGTGTATTCGGTTTAGGAGTTTTTGAGATACCCGAATCTGACTCATTTTATATTTACAGATTAATTGGATTGATCATTTTCATAATTTTTTCTTGGATACAAGTTTGGTCATACAAAACACTCGGAAAGAATTATTCTCAAGAAGTAATTATCTCGAAGAAACAAGAACTTGTTACAAACGGACCCTATAGATTAATCAGGCATCCCCAATACATTTCTCAATTGTTAAGTGATCTTGGTGCCGGTTTGGCATTGGCAAGTTATCTTGTTTTACCAATTGTTATTATAGTTCAAATTCCTTTATTTGTTTTGCGTGCTCAACTTGAAGAGAAACTTTTATTAAAAAGATTTCCTGTAGATTACGCAACATTTAAAAAGAAAACCGGATTTATATTTCCATTCCTTGGTTAAGTTGAGAAAACTTATCTCAAATACAATCGTAATCGTTTTATTTTTCTTTCTCGTTCAATCGAGTATTGAAGCACAGCGTATGCTTAAGCTAAGCTTATCGGTTGATGGGAAAACAGAACATGTTTCTTACATTACTCGTAAAGGGATTAGTTATGCTTCGGCAAAAGAGATCGTTTTGGCTTTAGGTGGTAATTTCTATTACAGTGATGAGACAGCAAAGCTTGAATTAAAATTCAGCGAATATAATCTAAAACTTACCGGCAGAAATCAATTTGTCGTTTTAACTAATAGAAGCAATAACAATCAAAATGTATTTCAATTACCAATATCCACTTTACTCGTACAAGATGATGTAATGATACCTATGATATATGTTTCTAAAGTACTCTCACTTGCGTATGGAAAAGAAATAAATTATGATGATGGACGTAAACATATAAGCATTACAGAAAAATCTGCACCGATAATCGCCGACATACCAATTAAAGATGAAAAGCCTGTTGTTTCACCCAAACCAGAACCGGTAAAAGAAAAGGATACGAAAACAGTTGTCGCATCAAAGTATGATATTTATGATATGGCAATTGATGAAAAATCAAATGGGACAATGATAAGACTCAAATCCCAAAAGAATTTAAAGGGTTATAGAAGCTCAATAAAAAATAATACACTGTATTTATTTTTAACAGGAACAAGCGTTGATCCGAGCATAACACAAGTTAAACCATTCGGGTTGGTGAAAAAAGTTGAACGAAAAACCGTAGCAGGAAATATTCAACTTGAGTTTCAATTGAAAGATAATTTTGCAGCTCATGAAACATTTAGAGATGTTGAGAGTGATGATATTCTTATTTCTATCCAAAATAAAATGTTTGATAAACCGGTAGTTGATTTAGTAAGTAAAATTAATGAATGGAAGTTTGATGTAGTGGTTATTGATGCCGGACATGGCGGTAAAGATCCCGGTGCAATCGGAGTTACCGGTGTTAGAGAAAAAGACGTAAATCTTGGTATTGCGTTAAAACTTGGAAAACTTATTGAACAAAAAATACCGGGTGTGAAAGTCGTCTATACAAGAGACAACGATACTTTTGTTGAATTATTCAAACGTGGAAAAATTGCAAACGAAGCAAACGGTAAATTATTCATCTCAATTCACTGCAATGCTTTAAAACAAAAACCGAGTACGACAAGAGGATTTGAAGTCTATTTACTTCGTCCCGGTAGAACTCAACGCGCGATTGAAATTGCTGAATTTGAAAATAGTGTAATTCATTTTGAAGAAGATCCGAACAGGTATCAAGCATTAACTGATGAGAATTTTATTTTAGTAAGTATGGCTCATTCGGCTTATATGCGTTATTCCGAGAAATTTTCAGATATACTAAATCAAAAGTGGACTGCACATACAAAAATTCCGTCACGTGGGATTAAACAAGCCGGATTCTATGTTCTTGTAGGGGCTTCGATGCCAAGTGTTCTTATTGAAACCGGATTTTTAACAAATCGAGAAGATGAAGCATATCTTAAAAGTGAAAAGGGTCAAAAAGAAATTGCAAATGCAATTTTAAATTCCGTTATCGCTTACAAAGATTATTATGATAAAGCCTTGCTGGAGACTTCAAATTAACTTTGAAATTAATCCCGCTAGTCTTAATTTTACAGTTCGTCTTATGAATAATGAAATAATGAATTGAAAGGAAATGTATGACAAATGCACAAAAATGGGTAACAGCGTTTCTTCTAGTTTTTATTTTTCTCTTCGTCTTATCCGATCTGGTAAAAGATGATTCGGTTAATGTACCTCATCATATAGATGATTATTTACAAGAAGAACCTTCGCAGCAAACAAATCGGGAAGTATCGCAAGAAGCTCCCGGACTTACATTAATAAAGCAAAATGGGTGTACAGCATGTCACGGTCAAGATTTGAGAGGAAACAGAAATCTTGGTCCAAGTTTATACAATGCGAAGAAACATTGGAATCGTGATGAACTTATAAATTATTTAAGAAGTCCTGCAGATTATAGCAACGATCCACGGTTTGACGAATATTCAAATCAATTTAGAAATATCATGATGCCATCTTACGAAAATTTAGATGTAAAAGATCTTGGAATTATTGCAGATTACTTATTGAGTTTGGAAGGAAATTAGTTTGTAGCGCCTTAATTAATTAAGGCGCTATAATTTTTTTTTATAAGTCTGAAATCACTTCAATTGCTGGATTTACTTCTCTCTTCAAAAGATTTTCGATAGCAACTAAAGTACCTCTAATTGCACTTGGGCACGTTCCGCAAGCACCTTGATAACGTATTTTCAAAGTGTTTCCATCGAGGCCGGTTACTTCTAAACCGCCACCGTCTCCGGCTAAAGCAGGACGAACTCTTTGATCCAAAATCTGATTAATTTTTCTCAATACATCAGATTGTTCTTCTTCAGTAATTTTTACTTCTTTCTCAGCAGGAACGAGGTTTTTATCAAATTTGGAAATAAAATCAACAAAAGGCTTTTGAATTTGTCCCCAGCTAGCTTTCGGATCTTTTTCAATTGTGACGAATCTATCCATATAAAAAACCGAAACTACCCCCTCGATATCAAAAATACCTTTTGCAAGCGGATCATTCTGAGCTTCCTCTTTTTTAGCAAAATTGCGGGTTTCTAACTGTAAAAGCTTTTCATTTAAGATGAACTTTAAAGCTTGTGGATTCGGTGTTAAATCAACATCCTGAACCTGTAACATTTATTCCTCCGGTTCCTATTTATTCTTTTTTACTAAGATTAACTAAAATAATTATAATTTCATGTACAAATGAACAAATTTCTTGCCAAAAATGGTAGGGTATCTAACTGCGATTTTCAATTAGAAGGACAAACTCTCCTTTGAGTTCGTTTTTTTCTATTTTCGGTAGAACCTGAGATATTTCGCCACGGAAAAAGTGTTCATCATTCATCGTTAGTTTATATGCAACTACAATCTGTTGTTTTTTCCCGAAGATCATTTCCACATCTTTCAGCAGTTTTATAAGGCGGTAGGGAGTATCGAGAATTACGATTAGTTCTTTCAAGTTTTTTAGTCTATTTAGTTCTCTTCGTCTTTCTTCTGTATTTGCGGAAAGCCAGCCGTAATAATAGAATTTTTCAATATCAAGTCCCGATCCGGTTAATGCCGGAATAAGAGAATTAGCTCCGGGCACAGGTACAATCTGAATATTACTCTCAATACACAAATCAACAAGGTAATGACCAGGATCAGAAAAAAGAGGTGCCCCGCCATCTGATATAAGCGAAACTGTTTTTCCACTTTGAATCAACTTTAAAACTTCTTTTGCTGATTCTTCCTCAGTATGTCTGTTGAGAGGAATTAATTCTTTTTGAATTCCAAGGGTTGATAAAATTCTTCGTGCGGGTTTTATTTTTTCACAAGCAATAATATCTGATTCTTTTAATATTTTTAGAGCTCGCAGTGTTATATCATCAGGATTCCCGATAGGAGTTGAAACTAAGTAGAGTTTATGTTCCATATATTCACCGCAAAGTCTAATTCACAGCCGGGCAAGCGCGAAGACGCAAAGGAAAACTTAGCGACTTTGCGTCTCTGCGGATTAACTTAATAAATCTTCCAGCTTTGATTTCAAATTACTTATTGCCACGACTTCCTTTTCACCGGTTCTTCGAATTTTAATTTCAACATTTCCATTTTTATAATTTTTTTCACCGACAACAACTTGAACCGGCATACCCATTAGATCAGCATCGTTAAATTTAAAACCAGCAGAAACATCAAGTCTATCATCAAATAAAACCTCGTAGCCTTCGCTAGTTAATTCATCATAAAGTTTTGATGAAGCTTTATTTATTTCGTCATTCTTCATGTTCAAGCCAATCAAATGAATTTGGAAAGGAGCTAAGTTTTTATCCCAAACTATTCCGCGATCATCATGATTTTGTTCAAGGTAACAAGCTAATACCCGTTCAACGCCAATTCCATAACTTCCCATAACTATCGGATGTCCTTTACCGTTCTCATCTAAGTAATTTACACCCATAGCATCTGTGTACTTTGTCCCGAGTTTAAAGATGTGTCCAAGTTCAATTGCCTTGAATACGCTAATGGGTGAGCCACATTGAATACATTTCTCACCGCTCTCAACTGTACGTAAATCCGCATACTCAATTGTCGGAACATCTCGCTTTAAATCAATACCGCCGATATGATAATCATTTTTATTTGCACCGCTATATAAATTGTTGCCATCCATTAATCTATTGTCTGCAATAATTCTTTTCTTAAATCCTATCGGACCGATTGAACCGGCATCGGCACCGGTTATTTCGTTTAATTCCTCAGGATGACCGGGACGAACATTTCCGCCGAGCACAGATTCTAATTTTGTTTCGTTGACTTCATCATTTCCGCTCATTAAAATTAAAACCGGTTCATCGTTATGAATATAAATTCTTGATTTAGCAGTCTCACGTTGATCAATTTTCAAAAATTCACAGAGTTCATCAATCGATTTAACATTTGGTGTACTGATTTCTTCTATTTGCTTGCTTACTGAGAGACGATTTACCGGATCAATTACAGACTTTGCTACTTCAACATTTGCGGCATATCCACAATTCTCACAATGTGCAACTGTATCTTCACCGGCATCAGATTGAACCATAAATTCTTCTGATTTGCTTCCACCCATTGCACCGGATGAAGCTCCTACTATAAAGTATTTCAATCCGCATCTATCGAAAATTTTTCTATATGCTTTATCATGTAACTCATATGATTTATCAAGTGTTTCATAAGAGGTATCGAATGAATAAGCATCTTTCATTAAAAATTGTCTTCCACGAATAACACCGCTTCTTGGTCTAGGTTCATTTCTAAATTTAGTTTGAATCTGATACCAAATCTGAGGTAAGTCTTTATATGATTTTAAAACTCCTTTTGCATGGAATGTCATAATTTCTTCGTGTGTTGGAGCTAAAACATAATCACGATTTTTTATGTGAAACATTGTATCACCGAAAGCTTCAACACGATTTGTCTCTTCCCAAATATCTTTTGGGTTAAGCGCCGGCAAATGAAATTCTTGTCCGCCTATAGCATTCATTTCTTCACGAATAATATCGGAAATTTTCTTAATCATTTTGTAACCAACAGGAAGAAATGAATAAATACCGGCTGATAACATTCTAACTAAACCGGCTCTAACCATTAGAATATGGCTTGGTATAACTGCATCCGCCGGAACTTCTTTTAATGTGGGAATAAAAGCTTTTGATAAACGCATAAAAATAATATCTCCAATAATCGAATCAACAAAAATAGTAAATGATTATAAGAATACCCACTTGTTAGTATGCGGTTCGCAATTGCTTCTTAATTGTGTATTTTTGCAAAGAAATTAAATGTTGGTGTTTCCGTTTTAATTCAGTCTTAGGCTGGTTCGTAAATGAGGAGATAATGAAACTTAACTTTGATCCAGTAACACAAGATCCACCTGAAGTTGATCTAAAATATCCGGCTACGGTTCGTACTTTTACACTCGATTCTCATGGGAGTAAACTAATCGGTTCTATATTAATTGCAGCGGGAGAAGGACCTCATCCGACTGTTATTCTCTTAACCGGTTTTCCCGGTAATGATACAAATATAGATATTGCTCATGCAATAAGAAGAAACGGTTTTAATGTTGTCCATTTTCATTATCGCGGTTCTTGGGGAAGCGGTGGAAGTTATTCATGGAGTAATTGTATTGAAGATTCCAAATTAGTGATTACCTACTTCAGATCTGATGAAGTAAAGGATTTATATCGATGTGATAATAAAAAAGTAATTCTTGTTGGTCATAGCATGGGTGGATTTATCACTTTGTTAAATTTAGCAAATGATAGTTTGCTAAAACATGGTGCTGCTTTCGCCGGGTTCAATTTCGGGTTATGGGCGGATTTTATTAAATCAAATGAAGACATAAAAAATATTTCACTCGATAGAATGCATGATTCTGTGCTATTGCTTAATGGAACTTCAGAGCAAGATTTGTTAAATGAAATGTTGCAGCATAATAAAGAGTGGAATTTGATAAATCATGTTAAAACATTAGCAAAAAAAGATTTATTGTTAATCGCGGCAAAATTCGATCAACTTGCGCCGGTTGAACTCCATCATTTTCCTTTATCCAAAGCTCTAAAGAAGTATAACCCAACCTATACAGAGAGAATAATTTCTTGCGGGCATTCATTTTCGGATAAACGAATTGAACTGACAAGAGAAGTAATAAATTGGTTGAATAAAATTGAGTTTTAGAAATGAATAAAAAGTATGTTGATATGTCTCCCGAGGAGTTCAGAAAGTATGGCCATGAACTTATTGATTGGATCGCAAATTATTTTGAGAATATTGAAAGTTATCCAGCGCTTGCAAAAATTAATCCCGGTGATGTAAAATCTAAACTTCCCGAATCGCCACCGTTAAAACCAGAGAATATGAAAAATGTTTTTAATGACATTGATGAAATCATAATGCCGGGAATGACACATTGGAATCATCCGAAATTTATGGCTTATTTTAATTCCAGTGGAAGTGGTCCCGGAATCCTTGCAGAACTGCTTTCCGGTGCGTTTAATATTAACGGGATGTTGTGGAAATCCTCGCCTGCTTCAACAGAACTTGAAGAAGTTATGATGAATTGGCTTAGACAAATGATAGGTCTCCCGGAAAATTTTTGGGGAATTATTTATGACGGCGGATCGGCTTCTACATTACACGGCATTGCAATGGCTAAAGAAAATATTGAAGGTGCCGACTTTAGATTAAAAGGAATGAGTGGAAGGAGTGATACTAAGAGATTAAGGTTATATCAATCAGAACATGCGCATTCTTCTGTTGAAAGAGCAGCTATTACATTGGGAATAGGTATTGAAGGAGTTAAAAAAATTCCGGTCAATGAAAAATTTGAATTGATTTCTTCGGAGTTGAAAAAAGCTATTGAAGAAGATAGAAAAAATGGTTGGTTTCCGTTTTGTGTTGTTGGAACAGTTGGTACAACTTCCTCAACTGCAATTGATCCGATTCCGGAAATATCAAAAATCTGTAAAGAAGAAAATCTTTGGCTTCATGTTGATGCAGCACACGCTGGTTCGGCAGCAATTCTACCTGAAATGAAATATATCTTAAATGGATGCGAAGAAGCGGATTCATTTTATTTTAATCCGCACAAATGGATGTTTGTCCCGATTGATGTTTCCGCATTTTATACAAAACATCCTGATGTACTACGACGAACTTTCAGCATTGTAGCGGAATATTTAAAAACCGAACATGATAAAAACGCCGTTAATCATATGGATTACGGTATTCAACTTGGCAGAAGATTTCGATCGCTTAAATTGTGGTTCTTAATTAGGCACTTTGGAGTTGAAGGTATTCAGAATATTATAAGAGAACATCTTCGTCTCGGCAAATTAGTTGAAAAATGGGTACTTGAATCTGAACAATTTGAATTGTTAGCGCCGGTTAATTTCAGCACAATATGTTTTCGTATAGTCCCGGGAAAATTACAAACAGATGAACAATTGAATTCCTTTAATGAAAAACTGTTAGAAAAAATTAATCAAACGGGAGAATTCTTTTTAACACATACAAAGCTCAACGGCATGTTTACAATTAGAATTGTGATTTCCGGTTTGCGTACTACCGAAAAACACGTGCAACAAGTTTGGCAGCATATTCTTAAATGTTATAAAGAAATTGAAGCTTTTTAAAATATGGATCAGATAACGGAATACATACTTTACGCATTTGCTACATTATTTACAATGGTAAATCCGCTTGGTGTAATGCCAGTTTATACAACAATGACAGCGAAGTTACCATCGGATGAAGCACGCAAGACCGCATTGAAAGCTGTGTTAATTGCCGGTATTACTCTTTTACTTTTTGCGTTTACGGGTAAATTCATTTTTGACTTCTTTCATATTTCTATTAACGGATTACGAATCGTTGGTGGAGTTATCTTTTTTATGGCTGGTTATGATATGCTCCAAGCAAGATTAATTAGAACAAAAACCGATAAAGAAACTACACATGAATTTGTTGATGATATTTCAATTACACCACTTGCAATTCCAATGATTGCCGGTCCGGGTGCAATGACGGTTTCAATTGTTTTAATGAGCGATGCACATACATTATTATTAAAGGGAGTTTTAGTTGCCGTAATTCTCGTTGTATTATTAATTACCTTTTTAGTTTTAATATCATCTCGTAAAATTATTCGTAAGCTTGGTGAAAGCGGAAATAAAGTTCTAACCCGAATAATGGGATTGATAGTAATGGTTATTGCCGTCGAATTTGTCTTCAGCGGATTGAAACCTATATTACGTGACATCCTGATGATTGGCAATTAATTACAGATATCTTTCCTTTATCACTTCGATGTGATGATCTATATGTCCCGCCATTATATACAAAATTGAACCAACTGTATATTCAGTATTATTTGCGATTCCTTTGCGAGATAGAATCTCATCATTAAATGTTTTGAAAAGTGAAATATGAGAATCCCTCATAATAACAAAATCATCTATTAATAATTGCAACGGAAGTTCATCAAAGTTAGCTGCTCGGACATACTCGTTTTCTTCGAAGCCCGGCAGAGCTTGCTTTTCGTTTCTTGCAAATTTTAATGCGCGAGCTGTAAATATTCTTTCTGAATCACAGATGTGACCTAGAATTTGTTTAATACTCCATTTATTATCCGCGTATCTGTAATTGGATTTCTCTTCGTCTATGTTTTCAAAAAATTTCTTAGTCGAAAACTTTTGTTCTTCAAAGTATTTAAAAATATCTTTATCAATTACTTGTTGAATATATCTTTTATAATATTCCGGAAAATCATCTAGTTTTGGTTTATTCATTGTACTCCCTATAAAAGAAAAGCGGCATCTTATGAATGCCGCTTAAATTTGTTTACTTAGTTAACCAGCGATGTTAACAACTTCTTGAGCTTGCGGACCTTTTTCTGCTTCAACAACAGTGAATTCTACTTTTTGTCCTTCTTCAAGTTTTTTGTATCCATCGGATTGAATAGAACTGAAATGGACAAATAATTCTTCACCACCGTCTCTTGTGATGAAGCCGTATCCTTTTGATGCGTTGAACCATTTTACGGTACCGGTTTCGCGCTCTGCCATGAAAAAACCTCCGAAAATATTTTAAAACAAAATTGGCAGAAGATAAAACCGTGTCTTTCTTTTAATTCTTAAAGCCACAAAATTATCAAAGAACTGCCTCAAACAAAATTGTTGAAAAGAGTAAGAAAAATCAACAAAAAACGAAAATTTGCAATTAAAACATTTTTAGGAAAATATTTGTCTTATTGAGTTAATGTTATTTTTATTTACCAGCATCGATAGAATATCTCCGCCTTCTAAAATAGTTTGACCGCTGGGCACAATATTTTTTTCATCACGGGTTACTAAAATAATTCTACTTTCTTCCGGGAAATTTAGATCAACAATTTGTTTCCCGATAACTTTTGAGCTAAACGGAATTATGATTTCAATCATCTCGGTATCATCTTTTGTGGTTGATGTGAATTCAATCTGTACACTTCTTGCTTTTTCTAACGGGGCAGCAAGTTTTAATAACTTTGCAACCGGATTAATTGACCATCCTTGAACTAATGCCGATGTAAGTACAATAAAGAAAACTAAATCAAAAATTAATCCCGAGTTTTCTACACCCATTAAAAGAGGGAAAGTAGCGAGGATAATCGGAACCGCACCACGTAAACCCACCCACGATGCAAATATTTTTTCTTTGATCGTAAATTTAAATGGAATTAACGTAATCAGAACACTCAAAGGTCTGGCAACAAACATAAGTAATGCGCTGAGTAAAAATCCTAAACCAATTACATCAAGTAATTCAGATGGAAATAATAATAGACCTAGAGTAAGAAACATTGTAATTTGACTTAACACTGCAAGTCCATCAAAGAATCTAATTAAAGATCTTTTATGTACAAATTGGCAATTCCCAAGAACAACTCCGGCAATATAGATGGCAAGAAATCCGCTTCCACCTAAAACCGCTGCGGAAGAATATATCAACAGTGCTATTGAAAGCGCAAAAATTGGATAAACACCTTCGTAAAAGAAATTAAGTTTGTTTACTAAATATGCCATTAATCTGCCACCGCCAAAACCAAGCGCTCCACCTAAACCAATTTGAAGCAAAAACATGATTGCTAAATCAATAACAGGTTTCTCAGGTGAAAGTAATAATTCTATCGTTCCGATTGTGAGGAATACTGCCATCGGATCATTACTTCCGGATTCAAGTTCAAGTAATGGTTTTATTTTTCCCTTTAATGAGATATTTCCGGTACGAAGAATCGAAAAAACAGCAGCAGCATCAGTTGAGGAAATTATAGAACCAAATAGTAAACCCCAAAGAAAGGATGTATCAAACAACCACATTATAAATAATGCGATAATTATTGCAGTAATTAAGACCCCTACTGAGGCAAGTAAAAACGAGGGTAAAACAACTTGTTTTGAATCACTCCAATTTGTATCCAACCCGCCCGAAAATAAAATAAAAACTAAAGCTATAATACCTATTGATTGTGCAAGGTTTGCATCGTCAAAATAAATTCCGCCAATACCTTCAGAACCGGCAAGAATTCCTACAGCTATAAAAAGCAGCATTGTAGGAATGCCGATATTATGAAAAAGTTTTGCGATCAATAAACTGATTAGAATAAGAATCGCACCGATAAAAAGTAATAAATCAATGGTGATCATTTATTCACATTATAATTGGATAAGATAAATTTGACAAAATATTTTATAAATATCGTCAAATAAAATCAAAAATGAATAGCGGAAAAGACTAAAAAATTTTACGGAATTATAAGAGTTCTTCCAAAGAATGCACAACCTTACATCCGGTTGAAGCTAATCTTTCATAAGATTGATGACCTTCAGCCGTTAAAAGGCAATCAGCGCCAATTTCTAGTGCAACTTCAAAATCGTGTATTGTATCACCGATTAGAATTGATTCGCCTTTTTTTAATCCAAGTTTATTCATCAGCATTTTACCTTGCTCAACTTTTCCGTACGCATATATATCACCGGCACCTACCAAGTAATCGAAATATTCGGTCAAGTTGTAATGTGAAACAAGTTCCTCTAAAGTATGCTGCATATATGCGGAAAGTATTGATTGGCTTTGTCCGTTTTGATGTATTGAAGAAATAATTTTTGAAACCGCGGGATGTATAATTGCATCATCATATTTTCTTCTTTCATATTCGTCCATCCATTCCTTCCCGATTATCTCAAAACTCTTTTTGCTGAAATCGAATCCGATTTCTTTATAATAGTTTTCTACGGGAATAGTAAAAACAGATTTATACTGTTCCGTTGAAATTGTCTGCATATCATGTGCTTCAAGAAGTTCATTTATAATATTAACACACATATCAAGATCGCTGAGAATCGTTCCGTTCCAATCCCAGATAATATGTTTGTATTTAGAGAGCTCGATCATGTTTATATAATGTTTTTGAAAAGTTGAATGACAAAGATGTGACTTTTATCTGAGATAACAAAAAACAATTATACTTATTACTTAATATTACCTAAAAACGTAATCATATTGAATTTCATGTTTACTTAGAGTTGACTTATTTTTTTCTATAAATCTGAGAATAGCTTCAATTGATAACACTTTAGTAATTCCGAACTTGATATTACGTTGGGCATCAGCAACTAGACGTCCTTTATATTCTGAACCGACTACCATCTCACTCTCTTTATGAGGTCTTAAAACATACTCATAAGAAGCCGGAGCCGAAAGGACCATTCCAACCAGTTCAAAATTTGGGATACCATCACGTATTGCTAAAACAATTCCACCGCTCATTCCTTGATTAGCAACAGCATCAATTATGAATGATGATTTTTTATCATAATTTGGACTTGAAACAATCGCTTTAGATATCATTTTATAATTAGCAGGAAATCCGAATACATATACAAATGTTCCCCAATTTAATTCAGCAGCATTTCCGAGTGGAATACTTAAGGTCGGAACCTTGAATAACTGTTCACTTTTTAATTTCTTTTTAAGAATAGCAATGTCGAGATCATTGTCTTGTAGAATAAGTTCAAAATTTCCTTCTTCGTAGGAAGGAACAACATAAATATCTTGCTTAACAATTAGAGAAAAACTTTTTAAGTATTCGGTCCTTTTACCACTTTCGGTTAAGTGAAATGATTTTATTGAATCGGGAAAATTGATTACATGCGCGCATGTTAATATGGCAAGAACATCTCGATAACTATAAATGAGAGTACCGGTGCCGGAGGCAGTCTCATCAAATATTGTTGAACTAGCAACATAATTTTTATAATCTTCATTTATTATTGACGAAACTGTTATGCTATCATTTAAATTAAAGTGGTAAGTTCTGTAGAAGGCAATACTGTTTACAAGTCTAATTGAATTGGAAATTTTCTCTAATTGTTCAGAACTGCTTCTTGCGGGGAATTCGCTGTCATATTTTCCATCAAATAATTCGGGATATGTAACCTTGCGTATTTCGGTTTCGGAAGTACAACTTGAAAAAATCAAACCAATAAAAAGCATGAAAGAAATATTCTTTAATAGCCTAGTTCTCCAATTCGTCGATCTCATCTTCTTCATCCTCCAAGCGTTCAAATTTATTATAAGGATCAAGCTTCCGGAATGCAACAGCGCATATAAAACCCAGTACTGCACCCGATAAATGTCCTTCCCAAGAAACTTTGTCGTCTAAAGGTAACACTCCCCAAGTAAATCCACCATAAAGAAATGTAACAATTAAAGAAAGTACAATTGATCTTCTATCCCATTTTATTATGCCGGAGAAAAATGTGAATGTAATTAGTCCGTAAACAAACGCACTTGCGCCAATATGATAAGAGGGGCGTCCGATAAACCAAACCATAATACCGGAAAACAGAAATATTAATGCCATCACCCGAAATGCAGAGTTTGGATAAAAATAGACAATTGCGGTAACCAAAAATAATATCGGAAAAGAATTTGAGATTAGATGCTCAAAACCGGAATGAATAAAATGAAACAGAAAAACTCCCGGGGGGAATGCAAAACTTTTAGGCAGTAAACCGTACTGTACAAAACTTAGACCAAAAGAAATTTCAATTATTTTAACAATCCATATAATCAATAAAATGATTGAGGAAGTTAATATAGCTTTACGAAATTTAATTTTTTCATCATTCATTGAAATATTCTAAACACTGAAAATATCTGTTAGAGTTGCGATATCTTCTACTTTGGAGAGAACAAAAACTATATCATCTTCTCTAAGTATTGTTGAAGCATGTGGATTTCCAATTACTTCGTTTCCACTTTTAATTGCAAAAATTGAGAAACCATACTTATTCCTTAAGTCAAGTTCTGCCAATGATTTATTTGCCAGGCTGGATTCTTTTTCTATTACAAAATTGCATAGCCGTAAATCGGGGAACTGTAATTTTAAATTTTGCATTGGAGCAATATCTTCAGATAATGATCTGAACATTTGGTAATCAGCAGAACGAACTTCGTGAATAAATTTTTCGATTTGATTACGTGGTATCAAATACTTAACTAAAACACGCGCAAAAATTTCGATAGAGGTTTCATATTCTTCAGGAATTACTTCATCCGCCCCGAGTTTTTGCAATGTTTCAACTTCGTTGACATGTCTCGTTCTAACGATAATAAACACATTCGGATTTGCGGCTTTTGCTTGTGATACAATTCTTTGAACGGCAGTTGGATCATTTATTGCAATCACAATAATTCTTGCTTTTTTAATATTTGCTTGGGCTAGTATATCGGGATAAACCGCATCTCCAAAAATTATATTTATTCCATGTTCTCTTTCCTCTTTTACTGTATCCGGATTAGTTTCCAGAACAATGAACGGTATGTTGGCTTTTACTGCAGCACGGGCAAGATTTCTTCCGTTTATTCCAAAGCCAACAACTATTAAATGATCTTCTAAATAATCATGTATTCCTGAAGAATCGGATGAGTGAAATTTATCATTAAAAATCTTCGCAACTATATCTCCAATAAGTGGTGAAATTTTCAAATAAACCGGTGTGAGAGACATTGTCAATATTGAAACAGAAAGAAAATTTTGATAAAAATTTTCATTTAAAAATCCGAAACTCATACCTGTCTTAGCAAGAATAAATGAAAACTCTCCAACTTGAGCGAGAGCTAAACCGGCAATAATTGAAATACGCCATGGAATTCTTAGTATTTTAATCGAAGTAACGCCGATGACTGATTTAACAATAACCACGATTAGTGTTAAGCCAAGTGCTACCGGTAAATTGTTTAATAAAAACTTTATATCCAACAACATTCCGATGGAGACAAAAAACAAACTTGAAAATGCATCACGGAAAGGCATCACATGACCTAAAGCCTGATGTGAATATTCTGATTCCGAAATAATAAGTCCGGCTAAAAAAGCACCAAGTGCAAGTGACAATCCAAGCTCGCCTGTAACCCAAACGATTCCAAAACAAATAACGAGAATTGTGAATAAGAATAGTTCTCTGCTCCTAGTTTTTGCAACGTGATGAAGTAAAAACGGAACAACATACTTAGTCCCAATAAATACTAATATTATTACACCCAATGCTTTCAGTAATAAAATTGAGACTTCGGTAATTAGATTACCGCTTAATCCGGCTAAAATCGGAGTGAATAAAATCATCGGTACAACGATAATATCCTGAAATATCAAAATTGAGAGAAGAATCTTTCCGTGCGGAGTTTCCATCTCGCCTTTTTCACTATAACTTTTAAGTAAGATGGCTGTTGAACTAAGCGCGGCAAGAAATCCTATAAAAATAGCTTCATTAAAATTTCCGCCATAGAAATTGAATAGTAATGCAACAATTATAGTGGTTAAGAAAACTTGAATTGATCCACCGATTAAAACAGAACGCTTAAGCTGTACCATTTCCTTAAATGAGAACTCAATGCCAATGGTAAACAACAGTAAAAGAATACCTATTTCGGCAAGTACTTCAACTTGATGTACCGATTCCACTAACCCAAATCCGAAAGGACCTGTAAGTACACCTGTTATTAAGAAACCAATAATGGTAGGAAGTTTTAATTTATGAAAGATCAGAAGAATTATAATCGATAAAGCGAATATGATAACAATATCATTGAGTAATTTGAATTCCATTTAATGCCTGTTTATTCCGGAATAATATATACAGAACCCGGTGCGGGTAATTTTATTTTATATGATTTTCCTTTAGGTACTTTTAAGTAGTTATCTCGTAACCAAGGATTGAGAATTTTCAACCACTTGTAATTTATTTGTTTGTCCTTAGCCCAAATTGCCAAGTCGGTAATATCTTCGGTAACTTCTATTTCATATGTTTCATATGGCATGTATTTCTCAAATTCTTCAACATTAAAACCGTAGACTTCCGGATTATTTAAAATAAGCTTCATAGCAATTGCCCGGAATAGATATCTTGATGTTTCCGGATTTAAGGTGAAGTTATAATAGTTGCTGGTCTTTTGGCGTTCAATTTGTTTTCTAACTCCGTCTATTCCCATATTATAACTTGCAGCAGCAGTTGCCCAGCTTCCAAATTTCTCGTATGCTTCCATCAAATAATCACAAGCAGCTTGAGTAGATTTTTCAAGGTGATACCGTTCGTCAACTTCATCCCTAATTTCTATATTGTATTTTGGTGCGGTTCCTTTCATAAATTGCCAGAAGCCGGTTGCGCCGGCAGGGGAGATAACATTATCTAAATTGCTTTCAATTACCGAAATATATTTTACATCATCGGGAATATTATTTTTTTTAAGAATTGGTTCTATAATCGGAAACCATCTTTTTGCTTTTTTAATCATCAATAAAGTAGATGAATGCCAATAAGTGTTTACAATTATTTCACGTTCTAATCTTTCACGAACATCAATATCTTCAAGTGGAACGCGTTCTCCGAAAATTTCAATATTATCGGGTATTGGCGGAACTACGATTCTGTAATTTTGAGGATAAGGTTCGGGAGGTGTAGTTACTTTTTGTTCTTCGATCTGAACGTAAAAATTCAGAAGAAAAAATATAGATACAGCAAGCAATAAATAAAGTGAAATAACATGAACGCGGGAAAAACTTTTTGAACTCATACAAATCTCTAAAAATTATAAAATGAATATAATCGTTAATTATTATATCAATCTTGGCTAAAATAAAATTGAAAATCAACCGAGGCAGAATGAATTGATCTGAATTTACAAACTTTTGGTATTACTATAAAGCAGAATCGATTTATTAAAACGAAGAGAAAAAATCATTTCTTTTTAATGGCCACAAAAGTGATATCATCTTCTTGCGGATGATCTTTTCGCCATTGGTCACCCTTTTCAAAAAGAGTCGTTACAATTTTATCGGAACTACTATCCGCCACATCGAGGAAATATTCTTTTAATTTCTCATCGCCCAGCATTTCTTTTTGTGCATTGAACAACTCGATGTATCCGTCACTTTGAATAAGAATTACATCTCCGCTATTAAACTCGGTTTGAAAGCTTTCATAAGGAAAGTTTAGATACGCACCCAGCGGCATACTTTTCTGTAAAATTTCCTCGATAATATTTTGCTTTTTTCTATAAACTAATATCGGCGGCATCCCTGCTAAACTTCCAATGACTGTATTTCCTTTAATTCTAATAAATACCATTGACATGAACAAATTACCAAGCGCCATGCTCTTAATTATCTCAGTACACTTTTTAAAGAAATCCGGGATCATCATTTTCAAACCCAGTGCACTGAATAAACTCTTGATACTTGCAACCATAATCCCGGCTTTCATGCCATGACCGGTTGCATCACCGAGAACAATGTTTAAAGTTCCGTCTTCACCGATTTTATAATCATAATAATCGCCTCCAACCTCAGTTGCCGTTTTCATATCGAAACAAATATCCAAACCTTCAATATCATTTAAACATTGCGGCAGCATAGCAAGCTGAACTGATCTTGCAGCTTCGAGTTCATCGGTTTTACGTTTATTATCCGCTTGAAGAATTCTTTTTTGAATATCCAATTCTTTGGCGGCTAGCTCTTGCTGCAATGTTTTTTCTGAAAGCTCTTGAATTTCCTCAAGCTTCAATTTCAATTTTTTACTTGTAGTAACGTAATCACGAGCCAAAGCAATGGACATTGAAAGGATGAAAATTATAACACCATAAATAAACGGCATTCCAATTCCCCAATTAGCAAGCAATCCAAAACTAAGCAGCATCTGGTAGACTCCCATAATACCCATTACACCAAATCCGATTCTTAGATACCAATCACTTTTAGAGTTCCTACTGTGTTTTGGATTGTAAAGTACATGGCTTCCCCAAATCGAAACTAATATGATAAACGCGTATATGATGTACCAAATTAAAATAGTGCTCAGTAAGTATCCCAGCAATCCTAATATTACACCCACGAAAATGAAATACTTCAGGTACTTGCCATGTTCTCTATAGATTGAATTGATAGTAGTTGAACCGAATAAAATTGTGAATACAAGAACACCGGGAGCAATTCGGTACAAGAAGAATAGTGCTTGAATATCGTTGCTGTAAAATGGACTTAAATTAATGTAAATAAATAGAGTAAAAAAGAGTAAGAATAAAACATAAAACAAATTTTGCTTTTGTGATCGATCGAAAAAGAAGAGGAATAAGTGAAGAATTGCAAGCACCAAAGAAATGCTCATAAAAACATTTCTTACTAGAAAAGTTTCACTTAAATATTCATGTCGACCCGGTAAGATCTCTGACGGATATCCTAGTTCTAGAAAGAAACCAGGAGTAAAATTTCTCCTATGCATCTGATCATAATCAGGGTTATAATATCTTATGGCAATTAAATTTTCTCTTTGAGCAAAACTTATAATTTTCGGTAAACTTGGATTGTAATGTTTAATGCTTCCATCATCATTAATATTTCCGTAAGTAAGGATTTTTTCTCCGTTAACATAGACCTCGGCAGCGCCGGCAAGCCATAAATCAAAAGAAATTGGTTCATTGATAAGCAATGAATCCACAACTAAATGTAACCGAAACCATCCTTTCCCGGGGAATTCTTGTTCGGGATGTTCAATTCCATTTAAAGAAGTTGCGGAAATTTCCCAGGCAGAATCATTAAAGCTCGGATAAGCCCACTCTAATTTATCACCTGGATGATACTTCCAATTCTTTCCTGTATAAATCTCGCCTCGCGTAACTAAAGAATCAGGAGAAAGAGTAAAGTATTTTTCATCTTTACCCTGAGCAAGGTGAAAAGTCGTTAAAATAATTGTAGCTATAAGAAATAATCTCAAATATCGACCCATAATACTTTGCATCAAAAAAAACTAAAATCCGAAACCTAGTAATGAATGAGGGTCAATCTTATTGTTAAACCAATTAACTCCCCAATGCAGGTGCGGACCTGTAGATCTACCGGTTGAACCTACTTCACCAATCTTTTGTCCTTTCTTAACAAACTCTCCGGTTTCAACAGTTAACTTACTGAAATGCAGATACACACTAGATAATCCTTGTCCATGATCAATTAAAACAAAATTACCGTTATAATAAAAATCATCTCCGGCAATTTGTACAAGACCATCGGCCATAGCGTAAACATCTGTTCCGGTTGGAGCCGAATAATCCAATCCATTATGAATATTTTGGGGAACACCATTCAAAATACGTTGACTTCCAAAAACTCCGGTTAGCTTTCCACCTTTAATGGGAAGAATAAAGCCTGATGAAAAATAAGCTGTATCAATTTTACCGATTTTATTTCGGGCAGCTCTCATTAATTGACGTTCTCTTTCAATGCGCGGCAATTCTTCTTCAGGCGGAGTGCTGAATTGTTTTTTTGTACTGTTTATTCTCTGGATGTCATATTCACGTTTAGGAAGTTCCAACTTCTTAACTTCAGATTTACCATCGTTATATTTTATCTTTAATAAATGTGTGCCTTCCGCGTCTCTATCAAATCCGATGAAAAAAGTGCCGCTTTTATCAACCATTATCTTTTGATTATTCAACATAACTTGTGAGATATTTTCTCCGAATCCAATTAATGCGTTACCAGGTTGTGCAGTGCCAAATAATTTAACGGATTGAGAATAGATTACCGCCTGTAAAATTAATATTGCTAATAAATTTCTAATCATAACTTTTGAAGAGATTTTAATAAATTGTCCAATAAGCGGAAAGCTGACCTTGAATGTACTTATAACTTGCGTTGTCGCGTGAAGTGCTTCCTAAATTCAATCGGCCTTGAATATTCAATCGTTGTGAAACTTTCAAGTTCATATCAAGGTAAGCTGATAAAAGTAAAAAATTACTTGCCGGTACAAAGCCAATTCTTCCGCCAAGTTTAATTTCCAAATGTTTTTTCTTTTCTAAATATGAATCGAGGAATAAACTATGTGATTCGAAGTTGTTCGGAGAGTAATAAAAATCTGCATTGTATTTATAATTGGAATAAAAATATTCATATCCCGCTATTACTTCCGGTAGAAATCTTCTACCGATTCTTAATTGTAAATCGTTTCCTTCATTACCATCGGTTACCGTTAAATAAGAAAAGTAACCTGAAAAATGAAATCCATTTTTATGATTTAAATAACCACCGATTCTATAATATGTTGTGAATAAACGATTATCAATTAAATAAGGTGAATATAAAATTAGAGCAGCATCTGTATTCATGTATTGGAAATTTAATTGAACCGTATCTTTTCTCTCGTAATTTATAAATGCTTCAGATTCATCCCGTGTTTCAAATCCGTTGACATTTGCTTGACCAAAACTGGCACCAATTACAACATCAGGAATAAATCGTAAATACATGTGACCCTTAAACGAAGTGAATGTTTTATCACCGGTAAAATTATATGTTGATATAACATCCTCGTTTAAACTAGACGCATTTGCATTCATCTGTGTTTTGAAATAAGATACTCCGAAAGTTAACCAGTAGGTAAATCCCAATTCCATTCTTGCACCGAGCTGCCAAAAACGGAAACTCAAATTGTCAGAGTAAAACGAACCTTGCGGTGCTAAACCAATATAGTTTGGGAAAGTTTCGAATATTGCGGCCAAACCTGTAACAGGCAGATAACCTTTGCGTATATCAATTAAAGCTATTTCAGTAGAATCCAAATCTTCCCAAGCTAAAAGTGAATCGTACTCTTCGCGAGCCATATCGTATAATTGTGCCTTTGCATAAGAATCACCGAGATATAATCTTGGTTCAAATTCATAAGGTTCTTCGTTTTTTAATTTTTTAAAATAACTTATTGCCCCTGTAGTATCATTTAGTGCGTACGCAACTTTTGCTCTTTGAAGTTCGGCATCGTAGAAGTATCCGTCGAGTAAAACTTCATCATAAACATTTTTTGCATCTTCTAAACGATCCGCACCAAAAAGAACATCACCGTATTCCTTTTTAATTAAATTATTCGGTTCCGCTTGATTGAGATAATCTTCGTAATAGGGAAGAGCCATCTGATATTCTCCTTCCATTACAAGTTCTCGTCCTTGATTTAGAATTTTTAATAACTGCTCTTCCTCATAACGGAGTTTTTGAAAATCAATATTGGATTCAAGCTTAACCACTTCGCTATTATTGGGGTCTATTGCTTTGGCTTGATCAGCATAAGATTGTGCACCCTCAAAATCATTATCGATTAACATCAGTGAACCCATTGCGATTAACGCATCAACATTTTCCGGGCGATCTTCTAATACATTAGTTAGATATTCGCGGGCAAGTTCAACGTCTTGGTTAGTCCAAATCGATAATTGTGCTCTGAATAGCTGATAATCTAAATTATTCGGATAATCCACTAACAAATCATCCATCAAATCGATTGCCCTGTCAAAATACCTTGCCCATGCATTAACTCTTGCATATTGATATCGAAGCGCTGCATCTTTTTCATCCGGTACAAGTGAAAAATAATTATCAAGCACTTGCAATGCTTGATCATATTCTTGAAGGTATTCGTGATACTGAGCTAAGCCTTTAATAGCCTGAAGGTTTTGAGGATCTTGTTCTAAACGAGCTTGGAATTCTTCAACCTTTGTCCTGTAAGTTTCATCACGATAAGTAACAACATAATTCCAAAGTTCATCAAACTTTTCTTCACCTTGATGACGAATAGCTAATCTTTGAAGCTGCTGATATGCTTCTTCTATTCTTTCTTCCTGGATTAAAGCTTCAACAAGCTGAAACCGTGTGTCATCATCATCGGGGTTTCTTCTAAGAATGCTGTAAAATCTATCAATCGGATAAACTCTTTCAAATGAACGCGGGTCTTCTTGGGTCACATAAGCTTCACTTCGGGCAATATCCAATCCATCTTGAGCTTCTTTAAAAAATGGTTTGAAACCAAGGGCAGTTTCAAATGCGGTTCTCGCCTCATTATATTTTGCAAGCCACAAAAGGAAATACCCGAAACGGCTCCATAGTCTCCAGTCATCCGGATATCTTCCCACATATTCTCTAAGAATTTTTTCGCCCTTAACAATACTTCCTGTTTTTGCTAGGATTTCAGTATATCTAATAATTTCATCCGGAGAAGCATTTGGATCGCGTAAAAGATATTCATCATACCAAAGCTCGGCTTCAGGCCACATTTCCATCCATCTGTATGATTTTCCTATCTCCAAATAGTTGAATGGATTATTAGGATCGATCGCAATTTCCCGTTGATGACCTTCAATTTTCTTACGAAGTTGAGCATACCAAACTTCAATAACTCGACTTAAGTTATTTCGGTATTCTTGAGTTCCCGGTTCAAGAGCAATTGCACGTCTAAAATCTAGAACTGCATTTTGATATTGAGATCGGTTTTCATAACAAATTGCTCGCAAATTATAACCTTCAGCTTCACGTGCATTTGCGGCGATATATTTGTCAAGGAGATCAATTGCCTCGCCGAACCTTCCGGCTTGCATATGACCTATTGCTCGTTGTTTAAATTCCTTTAGCTCTGAAGCGGATTGAGCATTTAAAGAAATCGAGAGAGTGATAATGAAAATTACGAGACCGATTATTCGATATGCAAATTTGAGTTTAATATTTATACGTCTCGCCATAAATTTTGGATAGTCAAAAATCACAATAATAGTATATATTAAAAATAACACAAAATCGAAATCATATAAAGGTTTATTTGCGTATTTCTACAATTTGTGTAATTAGTTGCAGAAAACTAGAACTGGAAGTAAATAAACGGCTGAATATCCGAAGCTTTAAATTGAGCAACTAACCAAATTACGATGGTAATTAAAATTGCTTTGCCTATTAACGGTAAATTAGTGATTATTTTTTGTATTGCGTCTTCCCACTTTTCAGGTATGTAATGTGATACATAACCAATTACAATAAGAATAAATACTAAAGTATATCCCTCAATAAATTGGAACAAGACTTCAAAATGGAAATAGTGTATAATCTGATTTAACATTTCAAAGCCAGTATTATATTCTTGAACACGGAAAAAAATCATTGATAGTGCCCAAACATGAAGCGTAATAAAAACAGATAATATTTTAATAATTATATTCTGTTTAGAAATCCATTTGGGAAGATTAAAAAAACGTTCAACAGCTAATGCTAATCCGTGCCAGGCACCCCAAATTACAAACCGCCATGAAGCACCGTGCCATAATCCACCGAGTAGCATTGTTAACATTAAGTTTATGTAAGTCCGCGTATTTCCTTTACGATTACCACCTAAAGAGATATACAAATAATCGCGGAGCCAAGTTGAAAGAGAAATATGCCATCTCTGCCAAAATTCGGTTATTGTTTTAGCTTTATAGGGCGCATTAAAGTTCATCGGCAATTTAAAACCGAGAAGAAGAGCTAAACCAATAGCCATATCGGAATAACCTGAAAAATCACAGTAGATTTGAATAAGATAACCATACACAGCTAGTAAATTTTCAACACCTGTAAATCGAGTAGGCCACTCAAAAACTCGGTCGATAAAATTTATACTTATATAATCTGCAATGACTGCTTTTTTTAGTAATCCGGCAATGATTAAGAATAACGCTCTACCAATTTCCTCCTTTGTAACAAAAACATCTTCTTTAATTTGAGGAAGAAAATCTTTTGCTCTTACTATTGGTCCGGCAACCAATTGAGGGAAAAAAGAAACGAAGAAAAGAAAATCAATAAAATTATTTTCAGGTTCCAAATTTCCCTTATAAATATCTATCGTATAACTCATTGATTGAAAAGTAAAAAACGAAACACCGACGGGTAAGAAAATGTCAACAAATTCAATGCTTCCTGTACTGATACTATTTACGGTATTGATGAAAAAATTTGTGTATTTGAAATATCCCAGTATTCCCAGATTAGTAATTAAACTTAGTATTAAATAGAGTTTCTTTTTACTACCAGATTCAACCGCATAAATATATTTAGCAGCGATGAAATCGATTATAGAGCTTAAAATAACAAGATAGAAAAAGAGGCCGCTTGATTTATAATAAAAGTAGAGGGACATAACGGTAAGGAAGAATACCTTAGCTCGTTTATTTCTCCAGAAGAAGCGATAGAAAATTAAAATGAAGATAAAAAAGAAAAGGAAGAAGCCACTGTTGAATAACAGTGGTCTAAACGGATCATAACTCAGTAATTCAATAATGTTCTGAAACAAATCGCTTTCAAACATTCGCCTCTCCCAAAAATTTAAAATTGGAAGTAAATAAAGGGTTGAATGTCTGCTGTTTTAAACTGAGCAACAACCCAAATAACAACAGCAATTAAAATGGCTTTACCTATAAAAGGTAGATTGGTGATTAACTTCTGTGCTTTATCTTCCCACTTGGTTGGTGTGAAATGAGTTAAATAACCAATCAAGATAAGGATGCAAACTAAAGGATATCCTTCAATAAATTGAATAAAGACTTCCGGATTAAAATAATTCCACATCTGTGAAATCATTTCTAACGCGACTTGATGAGACTGTGCTCTGAAAAAAAGCAAAGTGAAAGTAAAAAGGTTGAATGTTACAACAAAGCCGATAAATCTATTTAGTTTACTTTTTTGTGTCCATTTGTGGATACCAAATTTTCTTTCAACTGCTAAAGCAGTTCCTTGTATCAATCCCCAGATTACCATACGCCATGAAGCACCATGCCATAAACCACCGAGCAGCATTGTTAAAATGAGATTGACATAAGTTCGAATATTTCCTTTTCGATTTCCGCCCAGACCGATATATAAATAATCTCTGAGCCAGCTTGAAAGAGAAATATGCCATCTTTGCCAGAACTCGGTGATTGATGCGGCTTTATACGGTGAATTAAAGTTGATAGGGAGTTTAAATCCTAGCAATAATGCAAGACCGATTGCCATATCAGAATAACCCGAAAAATCGCAGTACAATTGAATTGCATATGCATAGAGAGCCATTAAATTTTCAACACCCGTAAATCTTGTCGGCCATTCGAAAACTCTGTCAATAAAATTTATACTAATATAATCTGCAATAACTGCTTTCTTAAATAAACCGGCAATTATTAAAAATAGAGCTCTACCAATATCTTCACGGCTTACAAAGACATCATTTTTAATTTGAGGAAGAAAATCCGATGCACGAACAATTGGTCCGGCTACAAGTTGAGGAAAGAATGAAACGAAGAAAAGGAAATCGGCAAACTTCTTTTCAGGTTCAAGCTGCCTTCTGTAAATATCGATTGTGTAACTCATTGATTGAAAAGTAAAGAAAGAAACTCCGACCGGAAGGAAGATATCAAGCATATCAAAATTACTAACGCCAATTTGGTTGAATGTATCTAAAAAGAAATTTGTGTACTTAAAGTATCCGAGTATTCCTAGATTCATTACCAAACTAACAACCAGCAAAAATTTTCTATAACCCGGTGATTCCGAATCATGAATCATTTTCCCGGCAATGAAATCTATTATTGAGCTTATGATAATGAGAACAAAAAAGACACCGCTCGATTTAAAATAAAAATAGAGCGACATTGTCATAAGGAAAAATACCTTTGCTCTGTAATTATGCCAGAAGAATCGATAAAAAACTAAAATGAAGAGAAAGAAAAACAGAAAAAAGCCGCTGTTAAATAACAACGGCTGAAGCGGATTGTATTTTAAAATTTCTACAAGGTTAGGTGCAAACGAATTAAAGTCCATTAACAGATACCCTTAATAAGTTCTAGTTTGCTTAACTATTTATTTTCATCCATTAATGCATTGTAAAGCATATTTGCAATTTTTTCTGCACCCTGACCGTTGAAGTGAGTGTAGTCTTTAAATGCTAAAGGTGGGTTAGCGTCAACCCATTTGGGCATTGAATTTAAGCCACCCATTGCTTCAAACATATTCCAAAAGGCAACATTTGCTGTTTTAGCAATATTCATTTGTGATTTTAATAATGTGACGACTGCCGGATCGGTTACAAATTGTGAGCCTTTTCTAACACTCTTATCATGTGCACTAATCATTAGTATAGAAGCGCGAGGGAACGCAGATTTTAAATGATTTACAACAGCTACCATTTCTCTTTCATACCAATCATAACGAGACGTTACAGAACCTGCTGCATTTAAACCGAATTCTAAAATGATTAAATCATAATCCAATATTCGGGCAAAATCCTTTAATACATCGGCTGGAATATTTTTTAAATCAACTCCGGAATTACCACGTAATGGAAGATTATCAATATAAACACCGTTTCCGCCTTCTAAACTTGCACCATAAAAGTATGCTTGTTCGTTTGTAAATTCTAGTCTTAGCTTACTAGCATTTTTTCCAACTTCAACAACTGATTCCTGGACTCCATTTCCTGGTTTTAGTTTGATTGTACCATTTGTAGAGCCGTCAATGGTGTATTTTACTTCGGAATTTTTTGCATGGCTATAAAATAATCTGAACTTAGTAAAGCTTTTTACAGTTCTATATCTTCTGGAAGTTTCGAATTCTACCCAGCTATTTCCTTGAGGGATGAAAATCTCACCGCTGATACCAACCGGTAAATTTTTTGGATTGTTCGAATAAATAGCGGCTGTTTCCCAATTATTTGAAAATCGTTGAGAAGTGGTTTGTCTAAACTTTGTGTCCTGTGAAGTTAAACCAAGGAAGCCAAC
This sequence comes from Melioribacteraceae bacterium, assembly GCA_030584085.1. NCBI lineage: Bacteria > Pseudomonadati > Ignavibacteriota > Ignavibacteria > Ignavibacteriales > Melioribacteraceae > Melioribacteraceae bacterium. The sequence continues at coordinate 3,266,281 of CP129490.1, read as the reverse complement.
CCCTTCACCACCAAATTTTCGTTGGAATTCTTGGCGTAAATCCGCAGTTACAAGGTCTCCTTCAATCATAGAATCACCGTAGTGTGCAACACGCACAATTTTTGATTTAGAATTTTTCAATTGATTGAAAAAGTTTTTTAACTGAGCTGTGTTTCCTCTAATCGGCTCATTTTTGCCTTGCGGAGAAGGTGAGAAGAAATAAAAATCTTCGCCAAGTTCACGAATAATATTTTCAATTCCCATACCGGCAAGATTAACTTGATTATTCTTGAGTTCTACATCAAAACTCGAATCATGTGATTCTGAAGAATCATCTGTATTAAAGAAATCATCTTGCATTTCGAAGTAATCGTCATCGTAGTCAAATTCTTCATCCGACTCTGATTCTTTTGTCAAATCTGAAAAAAGATCTACAGTATGTAATTTTAATCCCATTATTTCATAATCGATTGGTACATACGAAAAACCAAGTAATAGAATGGTTGCTATTAATAGTAATTTAAGTGTATCTCCGGCACGATTTTCTTTCATTGCTGCTCCTCTCTCTCTTTATAAACCTAATTTTTTTAAAGTCTCTTCGACTTCGCGTCCCCAAATTTTATAACCGGCTGCATTCAAGTGCACACCATCATAAGTTAATTCGGACCGAAGGAAATTGCCTCTACTCATAAGTGAGTTAAGGTCAATGTATTCAATATTATTTTTTGCTGCATAATTTTTAAGCAAGTTATTTAGTCTATCGACTTGAATATTTCTTTCGGCGTTCACTTCGGATGCATTTGCTTCCGGATTATTTGCCGCGAGCCAATCTTTACCCCAATCACGTCCGGCATAAAGCGTACTTTGGATTACAACAGTAATTCCATTTCGCTGAAGGCGTTCAATTACTTTCTGATAATCTTCGAAAATTGTTTCAACCGGAATCCATTGATAAAGATCGTTCAGTCCACCAAGTACAAAACAAACTTTTGGTTTTAATTTTGTGACATATGTTAAACGATTGTAATACCCGGATAGTACATCGCTCACAATTCCCATTTCCGTTACGTCGTTTCTGCCTAACAACATATTCCAATCTACACCGTGCGTTAGTGAATTACCCAACATTACAACTTTTGTATTAACGGGTTTATAAATTTTATAGAATTCAATTTGTCTTTGATAGATCGGATTTTGGAGATAACTGTATGTTGATTGAGCTGCTAAATTGCTAAATAAAAAAATATATGAGATGATAAGGAGGAATTTTTTCATAGAAAGTTTGTCTCTTTTGGGAATAAACTTGCTTTTAGGTACTTAAAATAAATAGACTCCATGTAAAAGTAAATAAGTAATTTATGATGACTCTGTTAATGTAAAAAATCAACCAGAACTCATAAATGCTTTAATGCTAATAAATTGTGGAGTTGTCTCTTTGTAATTCTAATATGAATCAAATAGAATACCAAGATGCAAGGCTGTAAATTTGATCGAAATTCCCATCAAATAGAAAAAGTAGAAGGAGATGGAGTATCTCAATTATAGACAGTGTGTACTTTTATTAGATCGAAGATAATCAACTTTCCTCTTGGGGAATTTGTCCATCCGATCTTTTGTCCTCATTTAATTGTCTCTCAAAAGCAGAAATTTTTGTTTGTAATTTTTTTTCGAGAGCAATTAACTGAGAAATTTTTGCAGCGTATTCTTCTTTTTCGATTTCCTTTTTTGCGGTTTCGCTTTTTAGCTCCTGCAGATTTTGTTTTGCGGTTTCAACTTTCTCTTCTAATTCTTCTGCCAATTTTTCATTTTTACTCAGCTCCTCGGTAATTGCGGTGTTTCTATTTTCTGCTTCGGAATAATTCTTACTTATTTGATCAATCAACTGTTGAAGATCTTTTTCAAGTTCATCGCGCTGCTTGTGAAGTGCTTCGTTTTCTAGTCGAATCCTGTTTATGTCAAGACGGAGTTTGTTCTCTTTGTTGTTCAATCGCTCAACATTTTCGAACAAATCATTTTGTTGTTCTTTTAGTGAGTTTAAGAATTGCTCGGCGGCAGATCGTTCACGCTGCATAACTTTATTTAGTCCGGAATACTCTGCAATTTGGGCAGTCTTATCCAAAAGCAATTCTTCTTTTTCACGAAGTTCTTTTTCTTTATCAATTACTTGTTGTTTTAATTTAGACAGGCGAGAACTTGAATCTTTAATTTCATCGGCAAATTTCTGAATTGTTTCACTAAACTTGTTCTCAATTTGTAACTTGTTTTCTTCTATATCAAATTTTCTACTTTCCATTTCGTTAATTCGTGTTTTTAAAGTAGAAAGTGCCGCGGATAATTTTTCTTCTTCTTCTCTTCTTGCAAGTGTTGTTTCGTTAATTTCATTCTTTATTGTCTCTGCTCTTCTTGTTTCTTCATCAAGAGTTGCCTTCTTTTCCTTCAATGTTTGTAAATCTGTTTCAAGTTTTTCCAATTCTTCTTTATGAAGAGAAATGCTTTCTTTTATCGAGCTTAGTTCAATTTGTTTTGTATTTAGTTCGCTTACATATTCTTCTCTTTTAGAATTGTATTCGTTAAAAAGAAGATCTTTTTCGGCAAGCTGATTGGTTAGAACCGATAAGCTTTTTTCTAAGTTTAGCTTGATCTCTTCTATTGCGGAAAGTTTTTCATCAAAGTTTTTTATTGTTTCATTTTTTTCATTTTCTTTATTGCGAAGAGAAATTAGTCTTTCTTCGATTTCTTCTGCTTCTTTTTTAAGTCCGGAAATTTTTGATTCTATTTCACCGATCTGATTTTCAAATATTTCGTTTTGTTCTTGATGTTCCTTGAAAGTTCTCTCAACAGTTTCGTATTCTTCTTCTTTTGCTTCTATTTGATGAATTATTCTAGATTCTTCCTCTCGAAGTCCGGCAATTCTTTGTTCAAGTTCCGAAAGTGCATGAGCTGTGGTTTGCTGCTTTTCGTGTTGTGAAGCTATTTCAGTATTAAGCTTGGTGAGTTCATCTTGCTTGTAAGAGATCTCTTCGGTAAGCCATCTGTTTCTTTCTTCTTGATCTTCTTTAATCTGTTTATACTTTGTACTTTCTGCTTGATATTCTTCTACAGATTTTTGAATACTTTCTCTTAATTCTTCTAATTCGGTAATGTTTGTCTGAAGAACTTCGAGTTCAATTTTCTTCTCGCCGATTTGGGCTTCCAATGTTTTAAGCATGCTATCGGATTCTTTTTCTTTTTGATTTGTTTCCGATAATTCTTTGCGAGCTTTTGACAACTTTTCATCGAGTTCTTCAAGACTGCTGTACTTATCCAGTACGGAATGAAGCTTATTCTTTAATTCATCATTTTCTTGAATAAGTTTGTCAGCGCTTTTTTGACCTTTTGATAGAATGCCCATTTTTTTACCTCGGTCTATTGAAATAACTAATCATATAATTTATCAAAATTACTTCATATATACACTAGTTCATATGTCTTCAATATAAAATTCATTAGAATCCTTTTATTCTGTAAATTTGCTTTCCCTTTTATTTATGGAAAACCTAAAACGACATATTAATGAAACCGTTAAACTAGCTGTGCCTGTTTCCATTGGACAAATTGGGCATATAATGATGGGTGTTGTTGATAGTTTAATGGTTGGTCAGGTTGGTACGGTTCCGCTTGCGGCTGCCGCATTGGTAAACGGATTGTTTTTTCTAGTACTTGTTCTAGGTATCGGAATGACGATGGCAATTACTCCGCTGGTTGCCATATCAAAAGGTGCAAACAATGTTGACGATTGCGGAATGATACTCAGACAAGCATTGCTTGTTAACATGGTCTTCGCTCTTCTATTACTTGCAATGATTTTTTTCGGGGCGGATTTAATTCAATATATGAATCAACCTCCGGAAGTAGTTGCCGAAGCGCGATCTTATATGAAAATTTTAGCGTTGTCTGTAATCCCGTTTTTATTATTCCAAGTTTATAGACAATTTCTCGAAGGTATAAGTGTTGTTAAACCTCCGATGATTATTGCAGTTCTCGCAAATCTTTTTAATGCATTTAGTAATTGGTGTTTGATTTTCGGTAATCTTGGATTTCCGGCACTCGGACTAGATGGTGCCGGAATTTCTACATTTCTTACAAGAACTATTATGGCGTTTGTTCTGATGTTTTATGTAATTAATTCAAAAAAATTTGCGATTTACAACCCAACTCTTAAATATAAGACCATCAATTTAAAAGTAATTAAAAAAGTTATAGCTATAGGACTACCGAGCGGGTTACAATATTTTCTTGAAGTTGGTGCGTTTTCGTTTTCGGCTATAATGATCGGATGGCTTGGAGCGGTTCCTTTAGCGGCACATCAGATTGCGATTAATTTAGCTTCGGTTACATATATGATTGTTCTGGGAATTGGTGCTGCGGGAACAATTCGTGTCGGTAGTGCGCTTGGTCAACAGGATTACAAGAATATGAGACGAGCAGGATTTACCGCTATCGGAATTGCCATCTCATTGATGTTCTGCTTCGCCATAATTTTTATAGTACTAAGAAATTTTCTTCCGACTTTATATGTTGATGATATCCCGGTTATAGAACTTGCTTCAACATTACTAATTGTTGCCGCATTGTTTCAATTATTTGACGGTACTCAAGCGACAGCTATCGGGGTGCTTCGCGGTTTAACCGATGTAAAAATTCCTTTAATAATTTCATTCGGAGCTTATTGGCTTCTCGGAGTTCCTGTAGGTTATATTTTGGCATTCACATTTGAACTCGGAACTATGGGAATTTGGTTAGGTTTTTTGGTTGGACTTGCTTCCGTTGCAATTTCTCTTACAATGAGGTTTAATCATCTTTCAAAAAAGGAGCTATCCGTTTAACTTTCTTGAAATTCTTCCTGTATCTGATTTGGTCGAAGAGTTTTTATTGAGATTATGTATGTCGTCACACCGATTGCTATGACTAGTAAAAGTATTTTTACCCAAACTAATTCAACGGCAAAAATTGCGGAGTAACCGATAAATAAATTCAACATAATTATTGCAATAAACTTTGCTCTCAGCGGCATACCTCGGTGTTCACGATAATCTCTTATTAATTTGCCGAATTGTTTGTTGTTCAACAACCAGTTGTAAAACTTATCTGAACTTCTGGCAAAACACGCTGCAGCTATAATTAGAAAAATTGTTGTTGGCATAACCGGCAGAAATAATCCAATTACACCAAGGGTTACAAAAAACCATCCCGCGGTAATCAATAACCATCTAACCAATCTATTAGAATGAATTTGTATTTTATCCGACATAAATAATCCTATTCAACAACTTCCAAATATCCGGCAGTTATTAGGACTTCATTTTCATTATAAATATTGAACTTATACTGACCCGGTTTACTAAATGTATATTTGAAAAAAACATAATCCCAAGAGGGAGTTAAAGCATATTTCTTTGACTCTATAAATTTATCGTATTCAATTGAGCGAGTTGGTTTTTCCCAAATATCAACAACAAATATTGAAGACTGTATGGAACTTTTTGTATCTATAAATACATGTACTGTTCCATCCAATTTAGAAAGAGACATTTTCCTAAATGTATTAATCGGTTTACCAGCTATTACTCTTTCGCAAAATTTTATTTTTGTTCCGTCATAATACAGTGAATTTTTAGTCTGCCTATTCTGTAAATAATCACTTTCCACTTGAATTGTAACTGTTGATGCAACAATCTCTTGTTTGTTTTGGTTCACTACATAAACTTTATATTTACCAGGCTCGGTAAATTTATAGTTGTAAGCAAACCATGTTGCATCATCCTTCACATTTACTGCTTTGCTGTCAAAAGGTCGATACTCCCCGTCAATAAGTCGATCAAGAAAGAGGTAATTCAAATGTGTTTCAAAAGGTTTATTTTCATTATTAACAAGGACATAAACCAAACTGCCCCATGGCTTAATTGACCAAACATTGCGAGCATCTATAGGATCACCTTTTTCCGTATGGCTGTTGCAGAAATAAATCTCTTGTGAAAACGAGATTGTACTCGCAAAAATTAATAATATGATCAGTAATCTTTTTATCATAACCTTTTACAGAAAAGAGTCTAAATATAAGGAATGTTGCGGAAAATATGGGATTTTTGAGAATAAAAGGTTTTCGACTGCACAAGCGTGTAAATATTACATTCCTACTTCTGCCAAAAAGCCGGTGAGAAAATTATTAGTACTGTAAACAATTCAAGTCTTCCCATCAGCATCAAGAAGGATAAAACCCACTTGCCGATTTCAGGTACATTCGCAAAATTAAGTGTAGGTCCGACAGTTCCGATACCGGGACCAACATTACCAAGAGATGTTGCCGAAGCACCGATTGCACTTAAAAAATCCATCCCGATCAAAGACATTACCAATGTTCCGAGAATAAAAATAAAAATATAGAAAAGAAAAAATGCCAGAACATTTGAAATAATATCGGAAGCAATTGTGCCTTTATTAAACCTGACCGGAATTACAGCACGCGGATGAATCAATCTCTTAAGTTCGCTAAAGCTGTTTTTAATTAAAACAAAATGACGAACCATCTTAATACCGCCGCCTGTGGAACCGGCACTTCCGCCTGTAAATAATAGTAAAAAGAATAATACTTGGAAAAACGGACCCCACAATTCGTAATCAGCGGTAACATATCCGGTTGTGGTTATAATAGAAACTGTTTGAAATAATGCATCGCGAAAAGTTTTTTCTACACCAGAATATTGTGAAATAAATAATCCGGCAATTACAACTAATGTTACTGTACCTATTAGTTTTAAGTAGAATTTAAATTCGTCATTCTGTGTAAATACTTTAAAATTCTTGTGCAGAAGATGATAGTGAAGAGTAAAATTTGTTCCCGCAATGAACATAAAAATTATCATAACATAATGAATAAAAGGAGAATCATAAGCAGCAATACTTGCTTGCTTAGTTGAAAATCCGCCCGTTGCCATTGTTGTGAAGGAATGATTTACTGCATCAAACAAGTTCATTCCGCCTAGTAAAAGTAAACCGGTTTGTACCAATGTAAATAAAACATAAATTCCCCATAATCTTTTGGCTGTTTCTCTAACTCGTGGATGAATTTTATCTTTTGTTGGACCCGGAACCTCTGCAACAAATAACTGCATTCCTCCAATGCCCAACATTGGGAGTATTGCAATTGATAATACTATCACGCCCATACCACCTAACCATTGAGTCATGCTTCGCCAAAATAAAAGTCCGTGTGGAAGTTCTTCAATATTATTTAATATGGATGCACCAGTTGTTGTAAATCCCGACATGGTTTCAAAGAAAGCATCGGTATAAGAAGGAATTGCGCCATGAACTACAAAGGGTATTGCACCGAACAAAGCCATCATAATCCATGTTAGCGAGACCATTATGTAACCATCCCGTTTGTAGATTTCCTTTTTATGATCACGAGTTGCTAAGACAAGCATCAATCCGATAAACGATGTACCTAATCCACACGCAATAAGAATTAGGATATCATTAGCACCGTAGTAAATTGAGAAGGGAATTCCCAACATCATGAATAATCCGTTGAGAATTAAAACAAAGCCGATAAAATTTAAGATGATTTTAATGTTTAGCATTATTGAAAATATTTTTCAACTTTACTTATATCGCTTGGAAGAGCAATAACTACAACTTTATCACCGGGTTGAAGTTGTGAATCTCCTACAGTTATGAACCCTTCGCCATCTCTTACATATCCGCCAATGATAGCATTTTTAGGAAATTTAAGATTCTTAACCGGGGCAGTTGTCACTTTTGAATTATCTCGTGCAATAAATTCTAAAACTTCCGCATCAATTCCTTGCAGAGATGCCAAGGTCAGAATATTTGATTTTCGAATAAAACGTGAAATATTACTTGCGGTAATTAATTTTTTATTGATAAGTGCATCAAGACCTATAGTTTGTGTTAAAGGGACATAATCAACATTGTCAACCAGAGCAACAGTTTTGGAAACGCCGAGATGTTTTGCCATTAGACAAGTTATGATATTTGTTTCTGCATCATTTGTAACAGCAATAAAAGCATCCATATCAATTATACCTTCTTGAGCAAGTAAATCAAGATCTCGTCCGTCTCCTTGAATTACCAAAGCTTTCTGAAGATGATCGGCTAGTTCAACAGATCTATCTTTTCCTTTTTCTATTATTTTGATATTTATTTCATCTTCTAAAAGTCTCGCGGCTTTACGACCGATTTTACCGCCCCCAAGTATCATTAAATTTTCAATCTTAGTTTTATCCTTACCGGCGAGTTCTAAGATTTTATCTTGTCCGCCCGGATTTGTAATTACAAAAATTTGATCGTTAGGAAGAAAGATATCATTACCGGAAGGAATTAATGTACGCATACCTCTATGAATAGCTACAATTCTATAGTTTAATGAATGATACTCCGAAGCTGTTTCGCGCATGGTCTTATGAATAACTTTTGCATTCTTATCAAGTTTTAAACCGATTAAGGTTAGTAATCCATTTTCAAATTCAATAACATCGGTAGCCGCTGCACGTTCAATCAATTTTACTAATTCAATTGCGGCTAAATCTTCGGGATAAATTAAATTATCTACACCAAGATTTTTGAACATATCCTTGAAATCGGCTGAGATATACTCGTCATTCGAAACTCTTGCAATTGTTCGCTTTGCGCCTAATTTTTTGGCAAGGATGGCTGTGTTAACATTAACTGCTTCGCTTGAAGTCACTGCCACAAGGAGATCGGTATTTTCAACATGAGCGGATTTTAAGATTTCAATGGAGGTTGATGAACCCGGAATTGTAAGTACATCGGAGTTTGAACCGATTCTATCGAGTCTTGCCCCATCAATATCAATGATTGTTATATCGTGTTCATCAAGAGAAAGCTGTTTCGCTAAATGATAACCAACTTCTCCTGCACCTGCAATAATTATCTTCATAAATAAATTGGTTTTTTAATCTTCCATAAAGTTAAGTCAGATAAAGTTATTATTCCAATTAAATTACATGCTCACAAATCGATTTTCGGCTGAAATCTTTGTTGTGTTCTCTATCAGAATAATTAGAAAATATCTACTTAATCAAGCTCAAAGAAATTCTTCCTTTTGGAATATCAACGCCAATAATTGTTACTTCAATAATATCCCCGACATTTAGCACTTCTATTGGGTGCTTTATGAATTTGTTTGCAATTTGTGAAATGTGAAGTAAACCATCTTGCTTTACGCCAATATCAACAAAGGCTCCGAAATCTACAACGTTGCGAACAGTTCCGGTTAATTTCATTCCTTCTTGAAGGTCTTCGATTTTAAGAACATCGCTGCGCAAAATTGGTTTAGGCATTTCTTCGCGGGGGTCACGACCGGGTTTCTTTAAATTTTCTATAATGTCTTCTAAAGTCGGTAATCCAACTTCAACTTCTTTTGCAATTTCAGATAAACTTTTTTGTTTGACAAATAAATCGAGCATTGAACCTTTTTTATTTATTTCTTTTGCACTGATGTTTGTCATTTCTAAAAGTTTTTCAGCTGCCGGATATGATTCGGGATGAATAAAAGTGTTATCCAATGGATTTTCACCATTCGGAATTTTCAAAAATCCAATTGCCTGCTCAAAAACTTTTTCACCGATGCCTTTTACATTTTTAATTTGTTCACGATTGATGAACTTTCCATTTTTATCGCGGTACTCAACAATTTTGCTTGCTGTGTTTTTTGTCAAACCGGATACATAGGTTAATAATGAAGATGAAGCCGTATTTACATCAACGCCGACATAGTTTACGCAGCTTACAACAACGTCATCCAATTTTTTGTTGAGTAATTTTTGATCTACATCATGTTGATACAAGCCAACACCGATTGATTTTGAATCTATTTTTACTAGTTCAGCAAGCGGATCAAGAACTCTTCTCGCAATCGATATGTTTCCTCGTTGAGATGCATCAAGATCGGGGAATTCATCTTTAGCAATTTTCGATGCAGAATAAACCGAAGCTCCGGCTTCATTAGTAATTAGATAGTGACATTGTAATTTATTCTCCGCAATTAATTCGGCGACCATTTGCTCCGTTTCCCGACTTGCGGTTCCGTTACCGATTGAGATTAACTCTACTTTGTATCTTTTAATCAGATCAACAATTGTTTTCTTTGCGCCATCCATCCTCTTTTGCGGCGGATGAGGATAAATTGTTTCGCCTTCTAAATACTTGCCTGTTTTATCAATTACGGCAACTTTACATCCCGAAACATATCCCGGATCAATTCCCATTATCATTTTATTGGTAAATGGTGGTTGTAATAATAATTGTCTAAGATTTGATGCGAAAATTTCAACCGCATGTAAATCGGCTTTTTCCGTTAGTTCACTTCTAACGTCTCGCTCAATTGACGGGAAGATTAATCTATCAAATGAATCTATTGTAACTTCATTGAGCAATTCTGTAAAATCGTTTTCGTCAGTCCCGAAAAATTTATCATAAATTTCCCCGGTAATTTTAGGATGATCAAAACTTAACACGATTTTAAGAAATTTTTCTTTTTCTCCTCTGTTAATGGCAAGAACTTGATAAGGTTTTATTTTTCTAATTTCGATTTCGAAATCGTGATAAATATCATAAACATCCTTCTTGTTTTTATCCAAATCTTCTTTCTTTGTATTTGATTTCTTTGAAATAATTTTTGCGTTATCTAAAAGATAATCTCTAACTAATTGTCTTACTTCGGCATTTTCAGAAATTCTTTCGGCAATTATATCTTTTGCTCCTTGCAATGCCTCTTCTGCTGTTGTAACTTCTTTTTCAAGGTTTATGTATTTCGCAGCTTCATCGGTAATGTTACCTTTGAAATGAGGATTGTTGAGTATGAAGTCGGCTAAGGGTTCAAGTCCTTTTGCAATCGCAATAGTCGCACGAGTTTTTCTTTTTGGTTTATAAGGAAGATAAAGATCTTCAACATCTCTCAATTTTTCAGCTTCTAAAATTTTGTTTCTTAAATCGGGAGTAAGTTTACCTTGTTCTTCGATACTATTTAAGACGGTGTTCTTTCTATCCTCTAATAGAATCAAATAATTTCTTCTATCTTCAATTTCTCTAAGTTGTTCTTCATCTAAACCGCCGGTATGTTCTTTTCTGTACCGAGCAATAAACGGAACGGTTGCACCGTCATCAAAAAGACTAAATACTGTTTTAATTTGTTCGGCTTTTAATTGTAATTCTTTTGAAATTTTTTCGACAATATTCATAGCGCCATTCATTTTTATGATGTGCAAATCAATAATAAAAGAAATTGCTTTTCAACTTGATTGTTATCTTTCTTTATTATGAGACTTTAGCATTGCTTTATACGGATATAATTGTAAAGAAAACCAGTCCAAAAAATTAATTGATCTTTCATCTAAATACCCCAACTCTTATATTGGGTGCAATTTAAATGGGAGTTTTTCGAAAATGAGAATGGGTGAATTATCGGTTTGTAAAAGAATAGATAAAGTTGGTGTTTCCCCAACAATGCGTGTTGCCGGTGAAGCTAAAGCGATGAAAGCACGCGGTGAAGATGTAATCGATTTAAGTGTAGGTGAACCTGATTTTCCTACACCGCAAAATATTAAAGATGCTGCCAAACGTGCTATTGATGAAGAGCATACAAAGTATACTATAAATTCCGGTTCGGTTGAATTAAGAAAAGCAATTCAACAGAGTTTAATACGAGACTATGATATAGAATATGCCTTGGATGAAATAATCGTTTCGAACGGGGCGAAGCAAAGTGTTTACAATACAATTATGGCAACCGTTCATGTTGATGACGAAGTTATAATTCCGGCACCTTACTGGGTTTCATATCCTCAAATGGTTACTCTTGCTCACGGTACACCGGTAATTGTTGAAACTACGGAAGAATCCGGCTTTAAATTAACTCCCAAACAATTAGTCGAATCAATTACTCCATATACCAGAGCGATGATTTTATGTAATCCTTCAAATCCTACAGGTTCGGCTTATACGAAAGATGAACTTCAAGAGATTGCCGAAATAATGTCAAAGTATCACATTTTTGTTATCGCTGATGAGATATACGACAAACTTGTTTACGATGATTTTAAATTCACAAGCTTTCCAACTTTAGGTGAAGATACAAAGAGAAGGACAATATTGATAAACGGTGTTTCAAAAGCATATGCAATGACAGGCTGGCGAATAGGTTACACTGCCGCACAAAAAAATGTTGTTGACGGTATTAATAAATTACAAAGTCATTCGACTTCTCATGCTTCGTCAATATCACAGCAAGCAGCAATTGAAGCTTTTATAGGTCCGCAAAATGCCGTTGAAGAAATGAGAAAAGAGTTTGAGAAAAGAAGAAATTACTTACATGCGGAATTAAATAAGATTGACGGAATTACCTGTAATAAACCTGAAGGAGCATTTTATTTATTTCCTAATATCTCAAAATTGTTTCACCGCAAATCAAATGTTTATAAAATTGAGCATTCTTTTGATTTCGCTATGCATTTACTTAAAGAAGCTCAAATTGCCGTTGTTCCGGGAAGTGCATTCGGTGCGGAAGGTTATCTGAGAGTCTCCTACGCAAACTCGATGGAAAATCTTGAAAGGGCGGTTGAAAGATTTAGGAAAGCTGTTGAAATGTTAAGCTGATTAATTAGCTTTGCATATAAGATTTAATAGCTGTATAAATTTTTTCTTTCGGCATTTCTTTTTCGGTCCAAAGTTCAAAAGATTTTGCACCTTGCTCAATAAACATTTTCAAACCATTCAGAGCAATTGCACCTTGTCCTTCGGCTATTTCCAACAATTTGGTTTTAAGCGGGGTATAAACAACGTCAAAAACAATTTGTTCTTTGTGAAATGATTCGGCAATTGTAGTTGCGGCATCATCAATGGCCGGTGTCATCCCAATCGAAGTGGCATTAACAATCAGTTTCGAATCCTTGAATAAACCTACTAAATCCGGGGGAAGAAGTTCGTAGGAATGAATTTCCTCGAATAACATTTTACTAATAAAGTATTCCTTTAACGACTCGGCTTTATCGGCAGTTCGGTTTACAATATTAATTTTACCAGGTTTAAAATCTTTAATAAGCGCATAGAGTACACTTCTCGCAGCACCGCCTGAACCTATTACAGTCACTGTTTGATTTACTATCTCATCTTTAAAAGGAGCAAGTGTTTCAATTATTCCGTGTACATCAGTATTGTATCCATGCAGGCTGCCGTTTTCATTAACCACAGTATTTATTGATCCAACAATTCCGGCTTCGTCTGAAATTTCATTTAGGTATTGACCGATTTTTTCTTTCAATGGAAGAGTTACGTTAACCCCTTTTATTCCAAGTGCAATCATTCCTTTTAAGGCTGTTTTTAAATTAGTAATTGTAACATCGAAAGGAAGATAGATGTAATTCAAATCCAGAATCTCAAAAGAGATATTATGCATTAACGGAGAGAATGAATGCCTGATGGGATGTCCCATCACTCCTACAATTTGAGTTGTATGATTAAACTTGTTTAATGATTGCATGAATTGAATAAATCAGTTTTCTTGAATTAGTTTATTAAAAAGTTTTGAAGTCTTAACTTCGGGATACTCTTTTGCAAAATCGTTTTTTATTGTCGGATCAAGATTAAACGCCGACTTTAAGCAAGAAATTGCTTCAGATGTTCTGTTTAGTAAAAAGAAAATTTTAGCTTTACCGTAATAACTATTTGCATGATTCGGTCTGAGATTCAAGCATTCTTCAAATGCAGCAAGTGCATCAAGCCAGCTTCCTACTTCAATATGAGTTTCGGCAAGTTTGAACCACGCATTAAAATTTTTATTATCAGCTTGAATAGCATTGATATAACAATTTATTGAGTCCTTTAAATGACCAAGGGAATATTCTAAATCAGCTTTCGCCGACCAAGCATCGGTTGGATTTGTGGTAATTGAAATAGCTTTGTTGAAATCTCTCAGCGCAAGCCTGTATTTACCAAGCATATCGTAGCAATAACCTCTCGCCAAATATGCTTCGTAATAATCTTCATCAAGACTAATCGATTTTGTGTAACTTTTTATTGCCATGTTCAGATCACCAAGGTCTTCATATGCTTGACCGATATTAAGAAATATTGATTCATCATAAGGATCAATTTCGGCTGCTCTTTTAAATGAAGACAGTGAGTCATTAATTTTATTCATATTTGCGTATGCAACACCTAAATTAAACCATGAGCTGGCAAAGTCATCTTTAAGAGCTATTGATAATTCAAAGCTATCTGCGGATTTTGCAAAATCACCCATTCTAATTTGTACAATACCTTTATTATACCATCCGGTAGGACTGTGCGGTTCTAAATCTAAAAACTTTTCATATACTTTTAATGCTTCATCAAGTTCATCTATGCTTTCATAGCAGTAACCGAGTTCATACCAAGATTCTGAATAAGAACTGTCGGCTTCAATTGCCTTCTTGAAATACTCGATCGCTTCGCGATAGTTTTCTTGTCTTTCATTAAGCAATCCTAAACTGAACAGCACTTCTTCATTGTTTGGTTCTAATTGAAGGGCTTTCTCAAGTGTTTCAACTGCATCCGGATAGAGATTTAAATTCTCTTCAGCGATGGATTTGTTTATTAATGTTTCGACGTCATTTGGATTTAATGAAAGCGATTTATTGAAAGCTACATATGCATTATCAAAATCAAATTTATTATTCAGCAACATCCCTTTGAACTGCCAAACTTCAGAGTTATATGGTGTAATATCCAATACTGCATCACATAAGAATAAACCGTCTTCAACAAAATCATACTCCAGGCAAAGTTCAATAGTTTCTTCAATGTTTTCTAAGTATGAAAATGTTTGACCGGTTGATACAATCTGCTTACATGAATTTACTTTTTCTTGAATGTCTTCGTCTTCGAAATATTGCTCATCATTGTTGTCAAAAAATTCTTCAGAATAGGGCATACAATTCCTTATTTAATTCGGAGAAAATGTATTACTAAGATGTGTTAAAATCAAGTTGAATTTGTTTGAGTAATTGCAGGTAAAATTTCCGAAAAATTAATTTCTGTAAACAGTGTGCTTTTGGTTTATTTTCAATTGATTTGCACCTTCGGAAATTCCGTAATCTTCAATTACTAATTCGGATCCATTCTTTGAAACGTACTTTGTTGAAACATGCGTGCTAAACTTGTCAAGATTCTTTTTATACACTAAATTAATTGTTGAATCATGATACGAACAACTGACCATTTTGCTTCCTAAACAAATTTTTGATTCTTCAGCAATTGATACTAATTTATCCATAGTCACTGAGCTTATTTCATAATGCTCTGCCAAAAGTTTATGAGTCTTGTTTAGATTAATTGCGAATTCCTCAATTTCATTATTTCGAAGATGCTTGTATGCATCTTCGACCAATTTTCTTTCCAGCACGTTGTAAAGACATCTTGAATACAATCTTTTGGGAAGCATATGAATATGTCTTTCAAGAAATTTTTCTTCCACATCACGTAAGTTTTTAATTCCCCAAATGTATAAGCGTAAACCTTTCACACCAACTTCACATTCAACAATTCTATCTTTACATCTTTCATGAAAATTTTCTTTTTCGACATTAGTATTGCAAATAACAAGCCGAATATTTTCATTTATCGGTAAAAATTTTTTGAAGTCCGTTCTGCTATCATGATATAAAAGTGAATGTTCTTTGTGCATAAGTGAAGCATAAAACAGTGTTTTGCTTACAACAGGACCGAATAATTCGGTTTCCGATTTTACAGCCACTTCAACCATTTGATGATTGTTGAGGTCAAAACACGAAGTGCTCGATAAAGATTTCATGAATCCCATCATTGCAGCGGCATGATTACCAAGCCCAAACACTTTAGAAGTTTCATTTTTAATGAAACACTCAAAACCGCATTTAATATAATTTCCTTTTATTAGATTGTTGATCAGGTGAATTAAACTATGTAGTAGTTTATCGTCTGAAGAATCTTTAAAACCACCTGTTAAATCACCGGATATTTTCTGGTTATTATAAGCAATTTCAATTTTTTTTTGACTTTTTTGGCAAGCGAAATACACGAAGCTATCAACAACAGTCGCAATCATTATTCCATCGTTGTACTGTGTGTGATCTCCCATTAGAATTATGCTTGACGGGCTTTGAAAATATTTTACCGAGTTTGAAGTTCCAAAGTTTAGTTCAAAACCCAATTCTAACTTTGTTTGGATATCATTTGCGTTACTTTTCTTCGTCTTCATCACCGCACCTATATAATATGGATAATCAGTAATCACACCGAATATCCTAAAATAGTCTATAAGAGCCTTTTATCTTTTATAAATCAATATAACTTTTTTACTGAAAAATGTCTAAGTTTTTATTCAAAATAAGAACGAATATGGAGATAAAACTAAGTTTTGTTACTTGAAAAAATTGCCCACAAAATTGAAAATCTCAGTGAAAAAATTGGGAAAAGTGTTTCTTGGTTAGCCTTCGTTTTAGTCCTTCTTGTTTGCTTCGATGTAGTCTCGCGATATCTTTTTAAGTTTAGCAGTGTTGCTGTTCAAGAATTAGAATGGCATTTATTTGCTGTAATTTTTCTTATCGGTGCGGCATATACTTTAAAACATGATGAGCATGTTAGAGTTGATTTGATTTATTCTCGCCTTTCTCAAAAAGCTCAAGCACTAATTAATATTTTGGGAACGATTTTATTTTTAATCCCGTTTTGTTTGATGATTGTTTATGCATCACAAAATTTTGTTATATCCTCATTTAATATGTCAGAAACCTCACCCGATCCGGGCGGACTTCCGGCTAGATATATTCTCAAAGCAATTCTACCAATTTCGTTTTTATTAATTCTAATTCAGAGTTTTGCTCTAATCATTCGTTCGCTCGTGCAATTCAGAAAAGCTTCTTACAAGGAAAATTTATGATGGAAGCTATGCCTATAATTTTTTTCATTGTGGTTTTACTTTTATTGCTAGCCGGTTTCCCGGTGGCATTCACGCTTGGCGGGGCATCGATAATATTTGGTTTATTTACATTTGGTTTTGATTTCTTCAATCTGCTTCCTCTCCGTATTTGGGGAATAATGAACAATTACATTCTTATTGCCGTACCGTTGTTCATATTCATGGGAGTAATGTTTGAAAAGTCCGGATTAGCAGAAGAACTTCTTGAAACAATGGCTTTATTGTTCGGTAAACTAAAAGGTGGTTTGGCAATTTCTGTTTTGATAGTTGGCACTTTGCTCGCTGCCGCAACAGGAATTGTTGGGGCGACGGTTGTTACTATGGGGGTTTTGAGTTTACCTACAATGTTAAAACGAGGTTATAGTCCACAAACAGCAACCGGTATTATTTCTGCATCCGGAACATTGGGACAAATAATTCCTCCGTCAATTGTATTAGTTCTGCTTGGAAGTGTATTGAATATCTCCGTCGGTGATTTATTTATGGCCGCGGTTATTCCGGGATTTATGTTGGTTTCACTTTACTTCTTATATATTGTTTTAAAGACTTTTATTGATCCAAAATCAGTTCCGGCTATGCCAAGAGAAGATTTAGAAAGTTTCAGAAGAGACATGAAGTTTGTCAATATTATTGGTGCATTCATTGCACCATTGTTTTTAATTATTGCTGTTCTTGGATCAATCTTTGCCGGAATTGCATCGCCAACCGAAGCCGCAGCTATTGGTGCACTTGGAGCCACATTACTAACAATCGGAAGAAAAAAGTTTACGTTGTTAACATTAAAAGATGTAATGACAAGTACAACCAGATTGACAAGCATGGCATTCTTGATATTGGTTGGTGCTTCAGCTTTCGGTTTGGTTTTTAGAGGAATGGGTGGTGATAGATATTTGACACAATTAATCAGCGGGATTGAAGCTCATCATTTCTTGGTAATAGTTATGTTGATAATCTTTATCGCCGGATTCTTTATCGATTTTATTGAGATCACATTTATCATTGTGCCTGTAATTGCTCCTATTTTTGTTCATTTAGGAATTGATCTCTTGTGGGTTGGAATACTCATTGCAATGAATTTACAGACATCTTTTTTAACTCCACCTTTTGGTTTTGCACTTTTCTATTTGAAAGGCGTTGCACCACCGGAAGTATCGACAACTCATATTTACAAGGGCATCATACCTTACGTAATAATTCAGCTGATAGGATTATTAATCGTAATCCTGTTTCCACAAGTTGCTCTCTGGCTGCCGGCTACTCTTAAATAATTTTTAAAGAGTTTCGTAATTCGGTTCTACAATTGAATCCCATTGATACATCATTTCATGAAAATTTTTGTAAGATGGATAAATTTTCTTACTCATAGAGTTAGATTCGACTATTTCATCAATTGCTTCCTTTGCAAATTTTCGGAAACTAGTTAAAACATCTTCCGGAAATTTTTTGAATTGTACTTTTGTTTCATTTTTTATTTTAGAATAATACTCAGCATTATTCTTTTTAAACAAACCGAACATTTTTATATTTGCCGCTTCTGCAGCCTGTATTATTATTTGTTTTAATTC
Source organism: Melioribacteraceae bacterium (assembly GCA_030584085.1). Taxonomy (NCBI): domain Bacteria; kingdom Pseudomonadati; phylum Ignavibacteriota; class Ignavibacteria; order Ignavibacteriales; family Melioribacteraceae; species Melioribacteraceae bacterium. The sequence continues at coordinate 3,247,720 of CP129490.1, read as the reverse complement.
ATCCGGTAATGATTCATACACGGATTTATTTATAGTCAACTCAAGTACGCCTGTCGGTTCCGCCCAACTTGGATAGTAATAGTATTTTGCAATTTCATGAAACCCCATTAAGTAATCATGATATGGACCTATCCAATCGGTTGCGTCAATTACTCCTCTTTCGAGATTTGTATAAATTTCACTTCCTGCTGAAAGCACTGCCGACCCACCTGCTTTATTAATAACTTTACCGCCGATACCGGGAAATCTCATTTTTAATCCACGAACATCATTCAAAGAATTAATTTCTTTGTTGAACCATCCGCCCATTTGTGCCCCTGTATTACCTGCGGGGAAAGCGATCAAATTAAATTGTTGATAAAGTTCATGCCAAAGTTCAATCCCGCCACCGTTATATAACCAAGCATTCATTTGTGATGTATTCATACCAAAGGGAAGACTTGTAAAAAATTGTGCTGCCGGAGCTTTACCTGCCCAATAGTAAGATGCAGAATGTCCCATCTCAGCAACACCTTGACTTACTGCATCAAAAGTTTCCAACGGTGGAACCAGTTCACCACCACCATAAACTTGAATTTTGATTCTACCACCCGACATACTTTCGATATCTTTTGCCAGTTGATCAGCGCCTTCACCTAATAATGGAAAGTGCGGAGCCCAAGCTGTAACCATTTTCCATGAATAGGTTTTATTCATGTTAATGTTAACAGATTTTTGTTCTTCGTTATTTGAGCAGCCGAATAATAATGCACCGCCGCTTGCCAATGCAGTGGTTTTTATGAAATCTCTTCTCTTTGAATTCAACTTTTTACTCCTTGTTCTTTCAATAACTTTTCAATTTTTTTAATTGTTAAAGGTGCAGAACCTTCGTAATGATTATTAACGTTTATATAAATATCTATTTGCTTTGACAAAAGTAACGAAATTATATAAACTAATTTTTCTAACTCAACATCTTTTGGTTCGATAATTTTATTCCATTCACCGCCGCTTTTTACTTCGATTCCTTTTCTATCCGGTCCATGTAAACGAATCACGACGGTTTTGGGAAGAAGATCAATAAACTTTTCAATTAGTTCAAAAATAGGCGGCATGTAATAGCCTTGCAGAAAAACGGGAATTAAATCATACTCTTTTAGAAACTCAAAGTAAGTTTTATTGAGATAATTCGGATTACGTATTTCAATTCCCCACAAATAATTTCTGATTATCTTATCACAAAAATTTGCGAGTTGAAGTTGGAAGTCGTGCTGGCTTTTCATTTTGTGTTTGTTCAAATATTCGAACTGCAGCATGAGAGGACCGAGTTTATCTTTCATCGGCTCTAATGTTTTGAGAAATTCGTTAGTCAATTCTTCCGATAAAAAATATGGATTTGCTTTAAGCGGATCAGATTTTGATCTATTATAAAAATGTGTAAGCGTTATGCTGTTCGGTACTTTAATTGAAAATCTAAAATCCTCGTCAACTGATTTTGTATAAGTCTCAACATCATGTAATTGCGGTAAATTAATTTTTTTCTCTCCAAACAAAGACCAAAACCATTGATCGATTTCAACGGTGCTGTAATGATTAGAATATTCATGTAGATAATTTATCTTTGGTTCATTCGGATAAATTAATCCTTTCCAAGAATCATATTTCCAACTGCAAGTGCCGATTCTGAGGTTGCTCATATTCTTTTATGAATAGTGAAATGAATTTTTACGTATAAAGGTAAGAATAGTATTGAAAATTTTCAGTCATTGGTTATATTAAATCGATGAGAAAATAGTGGTAAACCCGAAGAAGTTTAGCTAAAAAAAGAGCGACCAAATGATCGCTCTCAATTATACATTAACAATTTTACATTCTACATCACTTCATTCTTTTCGGTCCGGCTTTTTTAACTTCATCGGTCACACCTTCTTCAAAGAGCTTAAAGTTCTCGATGAATCTTGCAGCAAGAGCATCATATTTTTTCCAGTACTCTTTTTCGTTACCCCAAGAAGTTGACGGATCTAAAACATCTTCGGGTACTTCCGGACAACTTGTAGGAACTTCAAAACCGAATAACTTATCTTTTCTGAATTTCACTTTTTCTAATTGTCCGTCCAATGCAGCGTTAAGTAAATTACGAGTGTGGCGAATACTAATTCGTTTACCGACACCAAACGCACCGCCAACCCATCCGGTATTTACTAACCAAACATTTACGTTGTGCTTCAGCATTCTTTCTTTCAGCATTTGTGCGTAATCAAAAGGATGACGAACCATAAACGGTGCACCGAAACATGCCGAGAAAGTTATCTGCGGTTCAATACCTAAACCGATTTCAGTTCCGGCAATTTTTGATGTGTAACCGCTTATAAAATGATACTGTGCTTGTGCGGGATTTAGTTTTGCAATCGGAGGAAGTACACCCGATGCATCACAAGTTAAGAATATTATATTTTTCGGATGTGCATGAACATATCCTTCCGAAATAATATTCGGTATAAACTCAACCGGATATGAAGCGCGTGTATTCTCCGTAAGTATATCATCATCCAAATCGATTCTGCGAGATACCGGATCGAATACAACGTTTTCTAAAATTGTTCCGAATCTTCTAGTTGTTTCATAAATCTGCGGTTCGTGTTCTTCACTTAAACGAATAACTTTTGCGTAACAACCACCTTCGAAATTGAATACGCCTTCGCTGCTCCATCCGTGTTCATCATCGCCGATAAGTTTTCTTTTTGGATCGGCAGATAATGTTGTTTTACCCGTTCCGCTTAATCCGAAAAACAATGCTACATCATCGTTATTTCCGATGTTTGCCGAACAGTGCATAGGTAACACATCTTCAAATGTTAGAAGAAAATTAAGAACGGTAAAAATTGATTTTTTAATTTCTCCGCCATAAAGAGTATTCGCAATAATTGCAGTTCTTTGGTCGAAGTTTAGAATTATCCCGGTTTCAGTTCTTGTTCCATCAACTCGAGGGTCAAGTATGAAGCCGGGGACACAAATAACGGTAAACTCCGGAGTGAACTTTCTTAATTCATCTTGATCATCGGTTGTTATAAACATGTTTCTTGCGAATAAACTATGCCAAGCTTTTTCGGTAATAATTCTTATCGGCATTCTGTATTCAGGATCAGCACCAGCATAACAATCTTGAACAAAAAGTTCTTCACCTTGGCAATAAGCTTGAACTCTTGCCAAAATCGTATTGAATTTTTCATTTGTAATCGGTCGGTTATATTCACCCCACCAAATATTATTTTCTGTTGATTCTTCTTTAACCACAAATTTATCATTTGCGGCACGAGCGGAATGTTTTCCTGTGTTTACAATTATAGGACCTTGTTTTGTAATTTTACCTTCATTTCTGAAAATGATTTCTTCGTACAAAGCTTCATCGGGTAAATTCCAATACACAGCATCGAGGTATGTCAATCCTTGATTCTTTAATCGAAAATCTGAAGCAAGTGTCATTGCCTCTTTTTGTGCGGGAGTTTTGAATTCTAGATATTTACTCATGACCAATCCCTCACTAATTTTCTGTCGCCAATATAAAGTTCATTCGGTGAATTAGGATCGAGTGCCCATTTCATTCTTTCAATACCTTCGGTAATCTCTTTAATGCTTCCGCAATAACTTAATCGAAGATGTCCGTCTAAACCGAATTCCGCACCGGGAACAGTTAATACCAAAACTTTATCAATGAGGAAACTTGATAATTTATTAGAATTCTCTTCATAGTTAGAAAAATCTGCTAAGCAATAAAAGGTGCCGTCGGGAACAGTAACATGAACTCCATTGAATGATTTCAATCTTGCCATCATTATGTTACGGTTGTTTTCAAGTGTAACTCGTAAGTTTTCTATACTTGATTGAATTCCATTCAAAGCACCGACTGCTGCTTTTTGTAAAAGTACTGAAGGACCGGAAGTTTGATGACCTTGAATGTTTGTCATTACTTCTATCAATTTTCTGTTTGCAACAGCCCAGCCGATTCTGAATCCTGTCATTGCATAAGCTTTGGAAACGCCGTTAATTAAAATCATGTTTGATTCTTCCAACGGTTTCTTAGCAAACTTAAATGGGTTGATCTGTTTTCTTCCGTCAAAAATTAATTTGTGGTAGATATCATCCATTATTAAATAGATATCTCTTTTCTCACAAAGCTCAACAACTGCAGCTATAAAATCTTCCGAATACATTGCACCTGTCGGGTTGTTAGGACTATTAATAATTATAGCTTTTGTGTATGAACCGATTCTTTGTTCAATGTCTTCAATGCGTGGATAAAACGTTCCATCTTCAGGTAGAACAGGAACAGGAATACCTCCGCAAAGTTTTACCATATCAGGATAACTAACCCAGTAAGGTGAAGGGAAAATAACTTCTTCTTGGGGATTAACAATTGCTTGAAGAGCAACCATTAATGCTTGCTTTGCCCCACCGGAGGCCATTACATTTTCCGGTGCAACTTTTTTACCATAATTTTCTTCTGTGTAACGAATGATTGCTTTTTTAAGATCGGGAATTCCATCAGCAGGAGCATATCGAATTTCACCGGTGTTTAAATGCGCCGATGCTGCAACTATTGCATCGAGCGGTGCTTTACTTTTTGGCTCTCCACCCCCGAGATGAATAACCGGATCACCTTTTTGTCTTAATATTGCCGCTTTTTCATTCAAAGCTAGGGTGGGGGAGGCTTTAATTGATCTTGCGATTTGACTGATACTCATAAAATATCCTTAAAATGAATGTTTTTTAACACAATTAAAACAGTATCTGAATGTCCAAAAATAGAGGTACTTTTATAGATTAGCAAGGATTTAAAAGCAGAAGTCAGAATTCAGCAGTAAGAAGTCAGAAGAATATTCATTGTACTAATAAGAGTTGTTGACCAAGCTCTCCAAGTAAACTTTTTAAAGTAATTACCATAATGAAGAATGCGAACAAATAATTATACCTTATTTCCCAATAATCTCATTCAATCCATCAATTACCTGTATTAATTCTTCTTCCTTTATGTGAGTTATTTTCTTCCCGAGCCGCGAGACAGAAAGTGTTCTGATTTGGCTGATTTTTATCCATGACTTTTTAGGAAGTTTTTTTGAGGTAATTTCAAGGGTTAATGGAAACCCGGCTTTTTGTTCTTTACTAGTTAAGGCGACGGCAATGGCCGTTCCAGAATTTTCATTAAAAACATTGTGGCTTAAAATTAAAACGGGACGTTTACCGGCTTGTTCATTACCCAGAGTTGGATCTAAGTTTGCCCAAACAATATCGCCTCTTAGTATTCTGGCCATTCGCTGACTCCACCATTAATATTTTCGTCGGCTAATAGCTGCTCTTCAGCTATGTTTAATTTTGCACTTTCAATTGCTAATCTTGATTTATCAATTTTTGAGAGCTTTTCTTCAAGAGCAATTTGGATTGCTTTACTTCTGCTAGGGAAAAGATTTTTATCTACTAAAAGATCAATTCTTTGAAGAATTTTCTTATCAACCGAAATTGCTATTTTAGTTGTAGTTGCCATTTATTTCTCCGGTATGACTGATGGTAATACCACAAAAATAGATTCATTTCGTCTAAGAAGCAAATGTGTGCTTGATTACAGGTTAAGCGATAGGGGAGTGAAAATTTTTTATAGCAGGAATTAATTTGTCCCGGCAACAGATAATTGAATTTCTTTACAATCTTCCGATAGCAAATCATGAAGTATCATCTGTTCTTTGATAAGTGCGAAAACATTTTCGAGTTCTTTTAACTCTAGTAAAATATTTTTGTTAAAAGAATTTTGTTTCATTGAGAAAAGGTTTCTATAATATTCGATGCCATTAGCAAGATTATCTCTAAATGTTTCAAAGTATTTCAATTGATTAGTTGAAGGAGCTTCATTTATTTCGTTGATTTCGTCCATTAAATAATCCAGATATAATTTTAGTTCCTTTATGAACATGTTTGGACGATTTGTTCTTGTGATAAGGTTTGCTCTTCCATAAATATGATCAACCATTTCTTTTAGTGAAACAATAGAAGAAAAATATGCCATATTTGGTCCGGGACAAATTAGTGTACCCTCGCCGTCAATTTTTGTTGAGACATTATAATTTTGTACGGCAGATGTAGCTAGTCCAACGCATAAACATGCCTTATCAATTATCTTTTTATAATTTGTATCAAGTTCTTTTTTGTTTAAGTCCTGTGACTTGAGTTCTTTTATCTTTTCCGATTGATATTTTATTGAAGCCGTACAAATCGGTTGTTCACCAAATTCTGTATTCGATTGAAGATATTTTTTGGGACAAGGACTTCCCGGTTTTCCGTTAAGAGCATTCGCCAATTTCTCTAAATCTTTGGTGTTTCCTTTTATACTGTTGAATGGAACACCTAGCGGTGAAATTCTGCTTAAGTACAAATCGTCTTCTTTTGCATCACTTAATAATCTCAAAGTTTTCGGATCGACATTTGTGACTTCGGGAACCAATAAGAACGGACTTCCCCAACCAACCGAATCAACTTCATAGTTATCGATTAAAAATTTTTGTTCTTCGTATGTGCCGACACCGCCTTGCGCAGTAAATTTTTGCTGATGCGGATTCTTATTGAATTCAATATTTTTTTGTCTTAGTGCTTCGGTATAAATTTGGTGATTGATTTCTAAAAGAGAGTTACGATTTTTCTTAAACTCTTCCAGAATTGGTCCCATTAAAAATCCGTCCGATGCAAAAGCGTGACCACCACAGTTTAAGCCGGATTCAATTCTGTATTCAGAAATCCACAAACCTTTTTTTGCCAGAAACTTACCTTGTATTAATGCGGAACGATAATCACTAACTTTTAGAATAATTTTCTTTCTTAATTCACCGTTTTCTGTTGGATAAAAATCTTTGAACTCTTCAAAGTAACTATATAAACGAGGATTCATACCGGCAGAAAGTACAATTGAAGAATTAAGATCACTATTTGCGTATCCTCTCAAAGCGGCGTGGGCATAATTATGAATAATCGGAAGTTTCTCATTTCCTTTATAAACTGCGCCGTCAACTTTTGTCATAATATTAATATCAATACTGCCTAAGTGAAGTTGGTCTAAAGCCCAATCTTTAATCGAATCTAATTGATTAGTTGTTTCTGCTGCGTTATAGATTATTTTCAAATCGGAATCATTAGGAAGCAATTCAATATATTTTTTGAATTCTCCATCTCTTTTGCCAAAAGAATTTTTGAGAGCTTCAAAATTATTGTTGACGATTTCATTAACTAGATTCAGATAAGCCGTGATTCGTTTTGCGCGAAAATCATATTCGGATGTTTTAATTTCTTCATAGGTTATGCCTGCTTTAGCGGAATGATATTCGCGTATTTTCTCAATCAGATCATCATCCATTATTGAAATGACCGAATCGATTCCGTAGTGCGCAACTTTAATTGGAGTATCAATCGAAAAACCAAGTCCCATTACTGGGATATGAAATTTATGTATCGTATTAAACATTGAATTTGCTTTCTCTACTTTCTAAATAAATTCAGATAGAGACGAAGATATAAATAAAAAATCCGGATCAAGAGAATATATTGTAAAAGAATTGTAAAAGTTTTATTGAAGTGGTTTGGTTTGCAATAACAGCAATTTTGGATAAATATTTATTGAGTCCAATATGCTTGTAATCTTCCGGAAAAATTTTCAGGAGTTTCAGAATAAATAAATGGTGATAATGATTTTGCATCACTTTGTAATTTTAATCTTTCCTGCCCGATGTAATTAAAAAGTTTTGTTTGAAATTCTTTATTAGTACAAAGAGTAGATTCTTTCATTAACAAATTCCTTAATTCGGCAAGATCATGTTCTAAGCCTAATACATCTGAAAGCTGTGAAAGTTTAGCAGCTAGCAAAGTCATATATTCCGGCCATGCATCTTCTAAGATTCGAGTCTGGTACCACAAATATTTAGCTCGTTTTCTCCACTCGTGAAAATTAGACGCAGATGGATATCTCACAGCAGTTTGCATAGCATTTAGTCCTCGTTCGTAAACTAAATTAATACTCGGTATTAATTGTGTAAAAGTTTTTTTTCGAAGAGGAAGTTTAATTATATCGGATTTATGATTTTCTAGAATATTTATAACTGCTTCAATTAATTCCTTATTCTTTTTGAATTGCGAGCGTACTCGTCTTGCTCGTACTGATAAATTCTTTTTTAACAGATCATATTCGTTTTGCTTTATCTCATTTGAATAATTCTTTTTTATCAAGTTTAAGGATTCGACCATAACCGCAGCATCTCTGATAGGTGAAAGAATTCTTCCTGTATCTCTGAACAAGATATTTTCCTTTTTGAAAATATCTTCACCAAGTTCATTTCTTACTAATCGCAGTAGTCCTCGCATTTTCTTAAAATTTTTACGTGTTTCGTGTATTGATACATCAAATGAAGTTTGAACAACTCCTAAGCGTGAAATCGAATCATCGAGCAACTCAATTGCAATTCGTTTTATTTCCCTATTTATAGGGTCGTTATGTATAATTTTAAAGTTCATTGATAACTTTGCGCTATTGAACAAATAGGATAATATTCATATTATAATTTATCAATAATAATCGGCATGTAGAATGGGTACTGCGCAACTTTTATATATTACTCTTGGAGTTATTATCATCGGATTGGCTATTGTAACCGGCTTGCAGATGTTTCAAGTTTACTCGCAGGATAGCGCGCGCGAACAATTAATTAGTCATAGTCTTACAATATTATCAAAAGCCGAAGAGTATTATAAGAAGCCGACAAATCTTGGAGGAGGTGGTGGATCATATAATGGGTTTCAACTTCCTAGTGAATTTACCCGCAATGAACTCGGTAAGTTTTCGGTTTCACTTGTCGCAAATAATCAGAGGGTAAACATCGATGCAAAAGGCGATTTAAATGGTTATGATGGAAACAATCCTGTAAGAATTATTGCAAGAATCTCTAAAAACAATAAAAATCGATATGGCGAGATGCAAATTTTAGTTAGAAACTGATTCTCACATTAGTTAACTTTTACATCGAAATCTTTTTATCTATTAATAGAGAGTAGATTGCAGGCACCGAACGTAACATATATAAAGTATCTAATCAATTTATCTCAAAAAGGGAGAAAGAATTCCTTTTTAGAGCTTTGTGAGATTAATCTTGCTAGAGTATATGCAATTTGCGGATTGTGTTTAGGTGATGCAAATATTGCCGAAGAAGTTACAAAAGATGTATTTCTTTCGGCATGGCAGAATATCAAATTTGTTCGCGAAGATACTGCTGTAACTGCATGGTTAAGAGGAATTGCGGTATTTGAAATTATGGAGGAATTACGAACCCGCGAAGTTCGAGCAAAGGTTTATCCCGCCGAAAAGAAAAATGATTCGACAATTTTTAATCGTGTTCATACCAATAGTCAATTTGAAAGCACAATTTTAGAACTACCAGAACTTGAACGTACTATTTTTGTATTGCATGATGTTGAAGGTTACGATTATGAAGAAATAGCAGGTTTTTTTGGTGATCTCACAATTGATGAAATAAAAAGAATCATAAGAAATTCTCGTGCAACTTTAACGGGAGTCGATATTCAATGACCAGAGACGACGTTAGAAATTTAATGCACGATTATTTTGACGGACTACTTTCTTTAGACGAAAAGGATACTATTGAATCTTACCTCGAAGAATACGAAGACCTTGCTGCCGAATATGAATTACTAAATAAATTAATAAAGAAGGCTCAATCACTTCCAATAGGCATTAAAACACCGCAGACAGTGTTGAGCAAAATTTCCGATGAGTTACTATCCCAGAGTTTGGAAAAAATCAAATCTGATAAACAGAAAAAGATACGAGAGATTACCGAACAAACCGAGAGCGAGGGTGAGAAAAGAAAACGTCTAAAGTTAGATTCAGGTATTTCTGCAAAATCAGTAGACAGAGATCTTGTAAACACATTTGAAAAGAAGAGTTTACCAAAGAAACCTTTAATTGCTATACTAGCAGTGATTCTTATTGTTGGCGGATATTTTATTTATGATTTTTTTAATACCAACTTACCGTGGAACTTAAAATTGAATTATGGTAATTATTCAATCGTTCCGACATCGAGTGCATCAACAATAGATAATAATCAAATTATCACCACCGAAGATTCGACAAAAGTTTCAATTAATATCCCTAATGCAGGAAGAGTTGATTTAAGAAGTTTCTCCTCGTTAAAAGTATTGAAAGGAAAAGATTCTGAAAATATCATTTCACTTACCTCCGGAAGATTGGATGCTGTTTGTAAAATTGATGATCCAAGATTAACTATTATTACCCCTCAAGCAGAATTAAAAATTATAACCGGAAATTTTACTGCTTCAATTAACAACGTATCGTTTCTGAATTTGGAAACCGCTAATGGCATTTTAAAAGTTTCCAATTCTAAAGAAGAAATTACACTCGTTCAAGATCATAAATGCACAATTTCAAGTGATGGCACAATTGGAATTCCTTATCATATCGCTGCAGATTCAAGTTTAATTTCCCTTGTGGATAAAATAAGTTTTGGTACTCCTTCAATTGCAGATTTTGGAAAAGTTTTGAATATTGCTCAACCATTAGACGGCATGACACTTTTATACCTTATTCCAAAAGCCAAAACACCGGCAGACCGCATTCCGATTTACCAAAAGTTAAACGAATTTTATCCGGTTGTTCCCGGAATTACACAAGAGGGAATTATTAAGCTGGATAAGAAAATGCTCGAACTTTGGCACAATGAAATTGAATGGCAGATATAATTAAATAACAGTAATTCCCACGATTATTCCGACAATTAAACCAAACACAATGTGAGCCGCCCAATGTAATACCGCAACTGCTATTCCGGTTTTCTGAAATTTTTCCAAAGGATGATGTTCTGCGATAATTACAACTAAGACCAAAGCTACTACCGCTCCATGAAATATTCCTATTGCTACCCCGTATGCAATTGAACTTTCTACTGTAACCGTATTAAACAAATCAATTGCAAGAGCATAAACAATTGAGAAAAAAATACCCGAAGAATAGTGTAATAATAATCCGGGAATCAAAGCATTTTCATACTTTTTTGTAATCAAACTTCCGACAGCCCTCACCATGTCGCCATTGGCTAGTCCTGCTTTATCAAAAATATACAGGATGGCCGTCATACCGCTTGTGGCAAGTATGCCTCCGAGTAAGGCAATATGAAAATATTGATTTATGGTAAAGTCAATCATCTTATTCCTTTCTTTAGTAAGGCGTTTTAAAATATAAAAGATCGTAACTGATAAACAAGTGAAATGATATACAAATAATTTTTAAGTTCTATTCTAATTATCTATTTTGGATTTAATAACTAAAAAAACTTACCATGAAAAGAATTCTATGCGGAATTGACGGCGGCGGCAGTAATACTAAATTGTTAATTACCGATGAAAACTTAAATGTATTGACAGAAGACGTTGGCGGAGCTTCAAATTTTCTTAAAATTGGATTTGAAGAAGCGGTTCTCAATGTAATTAATTTACTCGATCCACATCTCAATAATTACAAAGATCACGAAATTGCATTAGTTATTGGAACTGCCGGAGCCGGAAGGAAAGACAGTGCTGAAAAATTTCAGGATTATTTAAGTGAGAGTCTTCCCAAAACTCAACATATAAAAGTTGTATCCGATGCAGAGATCACAATTAAAGGTGCATTCGAAAATGAAGACGGTGCAATTTTGATTGCCGGAACAGGCTCCATCTTATTTTATAAAATTGAGAATATAATAAATCGAGTTGGCGGATTTGGAAGATTAATAGGTGATGAAGGTTCAGGTTATTCCATCGGTCAAAAGGGATTAAACTTATTTTCTAAAATGGTTGATGGTAGAATTAATAAAAGTGAATTGTTTCTCATAGCTAAAACAGAATTAAAAGTAAATTCAACAAATGAACTGATCGATCTGATTTATAAAAACAATTATGAAATATCACAATTTGCTGAAGTTGTAATTAATGCGGCATCAAAAGGAATTCAAGATGCTATAAACATTTTGCAAAGTGAAGCTAATGAATTGCTAATACATTTAAAAGCAATGTGTGATTCAGTAAAATTTGATCGACTTAATTTAATTTTAACAGGCGGACTTCTTCAATCTGAAAATTATTACAAAAAAATGCTTACCGATATTATAAATAAAAAACTGCCTCAATTAAAAATTATTGAACCAAAACATAGCGCCGAGTTTGGTGCTGTTCTTATAGCTAAGAATTTATTCAAAGGAATTGAATGAAGGAAAGAAAAATCAGAAGTCCTTGGACTTGGGTCCCTTCGTTGTATTTTGCGGAAGGCATGCCCTATATTATTGTAATGACTGTCTCTGTTATAATGTATAAGCGGCTTGGCTTATCGAACACAGACATTGCTCTTTACACAAGCTGGCTTTATTTGCCTTGGGTTATAAAACCATTATGGAGTCCGGTTGTTGATCTGTTTAAAACAAAACGGGCTTGGATTTTAGCAATGCAGTTAATTATTGGTGCCGGTTTAGGCGGAATTGCATTAACAATCCCGGCGGATAATTATATTCAACTTACTTTATTATTTTTTTGGCTGATGGCTTTCAGTTCTGCTACACATGACATTGCAGCCGATGGGTTTTATATGCTTGGTTTGAGTGAACATCACCAAGCATTTTTTGTCGGAATAAGAAGTACATTTTATCGTTTTGCGATGTTAACCGGACAGGGTCTTCTTGTAATACTTGCAGGGTATTTCGAAGAATTATACAGCATAAAAACAGCATGGGTAATTGTATTTGTTATTCTTGCCGGATTATTCGTTCTATTTTTTATCTATCATTATTTCGCCTTACCTTATCCGGGTGTTGATGTATCTCGCAAAGCAGTTTCCGCAAAAAAGTTTTTCGAAGATTTCATCAATACATTCTTAATGTTCTTTAAGAAGAAAGGAATTTTAATAACAATAGGATTTTTACTTTTCTATAGATTCAGCGAAGCCCAGCTCGTTAAAATAGCAGCACCATTTCTATTAGATAAAAGAGAAATAGGCGGATTAGAATTAACTACATCCGAAGTTGGTTTAATTTATGGCACTATCGGATTGATTGCATTGATGATCGGAGGAATTCTTGGTGGAATTGTTTGTTCAAAAGACGGGCTTAAAAAGTGGCTATGGTGGATGTTGATCGCAATCAACTTGCCGAATACAGTTTATGTATATATGTCTCTTCTTCAACCCGAATCATTCTATATGATATCTTCATTAATTGCAGTTGAACAATTTGGATATGGATTTGGTTTTACTGCATACATGCTTTTTATGATATATGTTTCAGAAGGAGAACATAAAACAGCACACTTCGCGATTACAACGGGTTTTATGGCTCTGGGAATGATGATCCCCGGAATGTTCAGCGGTTGGCTTCAAGAAGCACTGGGTTATAAAATGTTTTTTATCTGGATTTTAATAGCAACAATACCGGCATTTGTGATCACAAAATTTATTAAAATCGATCCGCTATTCGGGATTAAGAAAGAAAAATAGTCATGCGAACTGCTGTAGGATTTTTGATAATATTATTAATTTCGATAATCATTCCTTCCGAGAATATTACGCAGCTTCGTAAACCCAAGCATACCTTTGATAAATTATTTCCTTTATCGCAAGACGACCAAAAATGGGTTGAATCAACATTAAATTCATTAACACTTCGCAAAAAAATTGCGCAGCTGGTTATACCGTATGCAAATGGACAAGATACGATAAAGTATTCCAGACAATACAATAGATTGAAGAAACTTGTAGAGGATGAACAAGTAGGTGGGATTATTTTTTTAGCCGGTGATATAGAAAATCAAACGGCTATAATTAACCAACTTCAGAAGAGATCAAAAATTCCTCTCTTAATTTCAGCCGACTATGAGCGCGGACTGGGTATGCGTTTATCCGATGCAGTTGAGTTCCCGTATAAAATGGCATTTGCTGCTTCGGGAAATCCAAAAAATGATTACTATATGGGGAGGATTGTAGGGCAGGAAGCAAGAGTACTTGGAGTGCATCAAAACTATGCACCGTTAGTTGATGTAATTCATGATTATAGAAATCCAATTATAAATGTAAGAGCATATTCATCCGACCCGGATGTTATTGCAATTCATTCTGATGCTTTCATAAGAGGAATGCATGAAAGCAACTTGATATCTACCGCAAAACATTTTCCCGGTCATGGTGCAACAGATTTAGATTCGCATAATGAACTTCCGCTGATTGAATTAACTAAAAAAGAACTTTGGGAAGTTGACCTAAAAGCATTTCAATTTGCAATTGATGCAGGTGTAAAATCAGTAATGATAGGTCATCTTGATGTACCAGAATTAACAGATGTTGAAGGCGCTCCGGCAACTTTTTCATATAATGTAGTCACTACTCTTCTAAAAAATGAAATGGGATTTGACGGATTGGTTGTAACAGATGCACTCAACATGCAAGCTTTAACGAATGATTATACACAAGCACAAATCGGTTTGCTTTCAATTCAAGCTGGCTGCGATATTTTGTTATTCCCCAGCAAAGAAAAAGAAATGATTGATGGTATTGTTGATGCTGTAAATCTAGGAAGAATTTCGGAAGAGAGAATTAATGAATCGGTTAGAAAGATTTTGAAAGTTAAAAAATGGTTGAAGCTTGATGAAAACAAATATGTAGATATTCATCAAGCCAGAAAAGAAATAAACAAACGATCCCATTTTAGATTAGCACAAGACATCGCTGAAAGTTCAATTACTTTAGTTAAAGATGAACAGAATATCATACCAATTAACCCTGACGATTATTCAAAAGTAATTTCTGTTACAATAAGTGATTCGCGATTTGCCAAAACAATTGAAGATCCGTTTCTTTTTGAAGAAGTGTTAAATCAAGAACTTGGATACGTTAAAAATTTTAGAATGAATTTTAGTAGCACAGAAAAAGATTACAAGAAAATTCTTGAAGAAGTTTCTGAAAGTGATCTTGTTATTTTATCAATCTATGCAAACGTCAGATCATCAAAAGGAACAATAGATCTTCATCAAGATCAGTTTAATTTTATAAGAGATATAATAAAAAATGGTAAACCGACGATTGCGTTAAGTTTTGGAAATCCATATCTGTTAGCGGAAGTTCCGGAAATACCGACTTACTTTGCGGCATACGGAAACGTAGCAGTTACTCAGTCATCAGCAATAAATTCTTTGCTGGGAAATATTGCAATCCGTGGAAAACTTCCGATCAAAATTCCTAAAACCCAATTTGATTTCGGAACCGGGTTACAAAAGAATGCTAAAAATATATTCTTTCAAAAAATGCGATCGGATTCAAACTATATTTTTAGTTCGGTTGATTCATTGATGAGAAATGCGGTATCAGAAAAAGTTTTTCCCGGTGCACAATTATTAGTCGGACATAGAGGGAGAGTAATCTACAGAAATAATTTTGGTTCCGGTACTTATGAAAAAGGAGCAAAGAGAATTGAAGACAATTCAATTTTTGATATTGCATCATTGACAAAAGTAATCGGAACGACTTCTGCGGTTATGCTTCTCTATGATCAGGGTAAAATTTCGTTGGAAGATAAAGTTATTGAATATTTGCCGCAGTTTGATAACAACGGTAAAGATAGAATAACAATAAAAAATTTATTACTTCATAATTCCGGATTGCCCGCATTTAGACCTTTTCATAAAACACATAAAACAGCGGATGAAGTTATTAATTCAATCATGAATATTGAATTGGATTTTAAGCCGGGAATAAAATATCAATATAGTGATCTGGGAATGATTGTTCTTCAGAAAGTCATAGAGAAGATTACCAACATGAAATTCGATGTTTATCTAAAAGAAAATCTGTTCGATAAACTCGGTATGAAAAACACATTTTTCAATCCATCGCCAAAAGTTTGGTACAATTGTGTTCCGACCGAACAAGATAATTATTGGAGAATGCAATTGATGAAAGGGAAAGTTCATGATGAAACCGCGTATCTATTAAACGGAGTTGCGGGACATGCCGGATTGTTTTCTACTTCTGAAGATTTAGCAAAATTAATCTACTTGTACGTTAATGAAGGTAAAGTCGGGGATAAACAATTTTTCAAAAAAGAAACAATTGATCTTTTTACCAAGACAAATTCGGAACTAAGTTCACGAG
The DNA here is from genome assembly GCA_030584085.1 of Melioribacteraceae bacterium. Lineage (NCBI taxonomy): Bacteria > Pseudomonadati > Ignavibacteriota > Ignavibacteria > Ignavibacteriales > Melioribacteraceae > Melioribacteraceae bacterium. Next base: position 3,231,510 of record CP129490.1, on the reverse strand, counting down.
CTTTAGGTTGGGATACTAAATCGGAAGAAAAATCATCTGCCGGAAAATTATTTTCTAAAAATTCATTTGGTCATACCGGATTTACCGGCACATCAATTTGGGTTGATAAGGATGAAAAATTGTTTGTTATTCTTTTATCCAATAGAGTTTTTCCAACACGTGACAATACGAAGATCATTCCATTCCGATCAGTTCTACATGATGCTATTTATAAATCCGTAACAAATTAAAGAACATTTTTAATCTCAGCTTCGTCTAATTACAAAATTTTGAGGATTGTTTGGAAAACGAAAAGATTATCGAAGTTTCCGGGTTAACTAAAAAGTACAAAAATCTTATTGCAGTTAATAACCTAGACTTGAATGTCTATCGCGGCGATGTGTTTGGTTTTCTTGGTCCTAATGGAGCAGGGAAAAGTACAACAATCCGAATGTTGCTTACATTAATTAAACCGACATCCGGTAATATTAAAATATTTGGGAAATCGCTTCAGAAAAATCGATTAGAAATCTTAAAGAAGATAGGTGCAATTGTTGAGAAACCGGATTTTTATCTGTACTTAACAGCCTATAAAAATTTGGAAATACTTGGTAAAATTTCCGGTGCCGATGTTTCAAAACAAAATTTAATGAAACATCTCGAAATAATTGGATTGGATAAAAGATATAACAGTAAAGTAAAAACATTTTCGCATGGAATGAAACAAAGACTCGGAATAGCACAAGCACTTCTTCATGATCCCGAACTTATTATTCTTGATGAACCTACCACCGGTTTAGATCCACAAGGAATGAAGGAAATCCGTGACTTAATTATTCGTTTAAGTAAAGAACAGAATAAAACAATTTTTCTTTCATCTCACATACTTCACGAAGTTGAGTTAATCGCAAACAGAATGATTATAATCAACAAAGGTTCAACAAAAGTTGAAGGCACAGTCGATGAATTATTAAATCCCGATTTCTTAAAAGTAAGTATTGAAGTTGATGACATTATGAAAGCATTTGAGGTTATAGAATTAACTCAATGGGTTGATTCATTTGTGCAAAAAGAAAAAAATCAACTGGTATTTGAAATGCAGAAAAGTGAAATACCGGAATTGAATTCATACTTAATACAAAACGGAATCAATGTAAGTGCAATTATTCCGATCAGATCATTAGAAGATTATTTCCTAAGAATTACCGAGACAACCGAATGATAATTAAATTAATCTCGATCGAACTATCTAAAATATTTAGAAAATTGAGAACGTATATCGGGTTTGGCGCTATTGCTGTTTTGGTACCGATTGTTCAGATATCCCTTTATTTCAACGGTGAAGGATATGTCGATTTCGCTACAAGAAATCTCAAAGATTCGTTTTTCTTTGTCGGCAATTTATTGAACGGTTATTTAGTAGCATATTTGATTTTACAGGCATTGTTCATACACATACCATTCTTAATTGTTCTTGTTGGTAGTGATCTTTTTGCCGGCGAAGCAACTTCGGGTACTTATAGAATGTTAGTTACCAGACCGGTTTCCCGTTTTAGTATTGCTTTCTCAAAATTTATTGCCGGATTCATTTACACAAATCTTTTACTTGCTTGGTTATTGATTATCAGCATGGGTGTAAGTTTGTTGATCTTTGGTCCGGGTGAATTAATTGTATTGAGGGATAAAGTTTACATCTTTGCCGCTGACGATGTTATTTGGCGATTTGTATTAGCGTACGGCTTTGCTATGATAAGTATGACAACCGTATTCACGCTTTCGTATTTCTTTTCTTCATTGGTTGAAAATGCAATCGGACCTATAGTTGTAACAATGGCAGTTATTATTGTTTTCATTATTATTTCGGCTCTTCCGATTGAAGCATTGGAATTTATTAAACCGTATTTGTTCACAAATCATATGATAAAATGGCGCGAGTTTTTTGGTGACCCGGTTGGTTACGATGTTATAATTGAATCGGGATTAATATTGCTTGGCCATATTGTAGTTCTATTTGCAGTTACAACTTATATATTTAATCGTAAGGACATTCTTACATGAGAAAGATAATTTATCTATTAATTATTGCATCAGTTTTATATTCACAAACTGTTGATCCGAATGAAGTACTTCAAAAAACCAAACAAAAGATAAACAGTGTAGAAGATTATCAAGTTGAAGCAGTTATAAAAATTGATGTAAATTTTCTTCGAGTTCCGGAAACTCACGCAACCATTTATTTTAAACAACCCGATAAAATTAAGATGGAATCTACGGGTTTTGCGTTACTTCCTCGACAAGGATTGAATTTTTCGCCTGCAAATTTATTGAAAGACGAATACACGTCGGTTTTTGCTAAGGAAGATATAATTAATAAGAATCCTGTTTACTTAATAAAAATACTTCCGTTATCGGATTCGTCGGAAGTCGTGCTCTCGAATCTCTGGATTGATAAGAATAAATTTATTGTTTACAAAATCGAAACAACCACAAAAAAAAGCGGGACTGTTACAATCGATATTAAATATGGTGAACAAATTGAACACGCTCTGCCATCCGAGTTAAGAATTTCATTCAAAGTCGATCAGATGAATTTACCACCGGGTATGACAGGCGAATTTGAATCAAATCAAGAAACCCAAAAAGAAGGTAAGATGGAAGGTACAGTAATTGTTCAATACGAAAACTATAAAGTAAATATTGGTCTGAAAGATGAATTTTTTATAGAAGAAGAGAAATCAAAAAGAAGATAGATTTATTTGTAAGATTGATCTTAAAACTCTTTAGTTGCTATTATAACCCACTATTAGCACTAAAACACGTATTTCAGTCCAAATTGATTCTTAGACCCAAATCGTTTAATTTAGCATACATTTTAATAGGAAATTAACGGAAGGAACTAATGAAAATTCACGAATATCAAGCAAAAGAGATATTGCGGAAGTTTAAAGTTGCAGTACCTGAAGGAATAGTTGCATTTAATGTTGATGAAGCAGTAGATGCGGCAAAAAGAATAGGTGGAAATGTTTGGGTTGTGAAGGCTCAAATTCATGCCGGTGGAAGAGGAAAAGGCGGTGGTGTTAAAGTTGCTAAAAGCATAGATGAAGTCCGCGAATATGCTAAACAAATTTTAGGAATGAATTTAATAACTCATCAAACCGGTCCTGAAGGCAGATTAGTAAAGAGATTATTGATCGAACAAGGTATAAATATTGAGAAAGAACTCTATCTGGGAATTACATTAGACAGAGTCTCATCAAAAAATGTTATTATGGTCTCAACTGAAGGCGGTGTTGAAATAGAAAAAGTTGCTGCCGAAACTCCCGAGAAAATTCTAAAAGAAGCAATTGATCCCGGTGTCGGTATTCAAGCTTATCAAGCAAGAAAATTAGCATTCGGACTCGGTTTGGAAGGCGAACAATTAAAGAATGCCGTAAAATTTATTATGGCTCTTTACAACACATATGAAGCTACCGATGCATCTTTAGCCGAAATTAATCCTTTAGTTGTAACTAAAGAAGGAAACGTAATTGCTCTCGATGCAAAAATGAATTTTGATGATAACGCATTATTCCGTCATCCGGATATTATCGAATACAGAGATTATGATGAAGAAGAACCGCTTGAAATTGAAGCATCAAGATTCAATTTGAATTACATTAAGTTGGACGGTAATGTTGGTTGTATGGTCAACGGTGCCGGTCTCGCAATGGCTACAATGGATATAATAAAATTAGCCGGCGGTGAACCTGCAAACTTTTTAGATGTCGGCGGCGGTGCAAATAAAGAAACTGTATCAAATGGATTTAAAATTATTTTATCTGATCAAAATGTGAAAGCAATTTTAATTAACATCTTCGGCGGCATTGTAAGATGCGATAGAGTTGCACAAGGTGTTATTGACGCTGTAAAAGAAATAAACGTACAAGTTCCTATTGTTGTTAGATTAGAAGGAACTAATGCAGAGGAAGCCGGTGTTTTATTAAATGAATCCGGTTTAAAATTTGAAGTCGCACAAAGTTTACAAGATGCGGCAAAAAAAGTTACGGCAGTTTTGAATTAAAAATATGAGGAGAATCTAATTCTCCTCAAAATTTTATACTAATTATGATAGAAATTAATTTACCTACAGAAGCAGCAATATCTTTATTGAATGATCAATTTGCTCTGGAGTTTAAGCGTCAAAGAAAACTCTCGAAGAATAAATCCTTTAATTCAATTGAAGAGTTGAGTGATTCGGAATTTAAAAAAATTCTTGAGATTTCTCTGTTCGATATTCTATCGCTTTTACCAGTGACTTTAATCACAGAAGAGAGTAATCTTCCTGAAATAATTTCAAAGTCTGTTAAAGGTCTTGCATACAAATATTACAAACCATCCTTTTATAAATTCAACGAAAAGAACGCAAAATCAATTCTTTTATTAGTCCGAAAATCCTTTGGTAGTTTTAGCAGCACAACTACTTTTCAAAACAATTAATTCACTTGTTTTTCTTATGCAATTCAAATCACAATTGGACTATTGTGTCTGAATAACTAAATGCATATTTTATTCTGTGCTTTTAGATTAACAACTAAAGTTAACCAGTTATTTAAAGGAGGGTATATGTTCAAGAAATTACTTTTTATTTTGTTAGTGGCAATGAGTTTAATTTTCTTTGGCTGCGATAAAGCCGAAGATGATGACAACACTAATACAGATATTCCTGCCGATCCGGTGAATGTAACACCACCAACCCCGACAAAAAATAATGTTCAACCGACGGCTTCATTTTCTGCACAAGGCGAACGTATTAACGTAAACTTACAAGGATTGGTTGATCCTAATACTCAACAACCGATTAATCTATTTTACAATTCAAGTAACCCATCATCATCAAATTTATTTGTTACACAAAATGGAGTTACAAAAGGACTGTTAGTTACTAAAGTAGGTACAGGTACAACTTTAAAAGCCGATGTTGTTTTTACAGTTGATAACTCAGGCAGTATGGGTGAAGAAGCTGATGTTGTTGCAACGGGTATTGTCAATTTTGCAACAGCCCTTGCTAATAGCGGATTAGATGTTCAATTTGCATGTGTCGGCTATGACGGAAGTGTTAACGGTGCACTTAATTTTACAACAGCAGCAAACTTATCAACTTATTTAAACAGAAGCGGATATACCGGAACTTCGCGAACGGTTGGTTTCGGCGGTGGTGATGCTACAACTTTACAAACAAACGCTTCTTCGTTCGCATCGGGTATTTGGGGTGAAAACGGTGTTGTTGGTTGTTTATTCGGATATCAGTATTTCAACTGGAGATCTGGCGCTTCAAAAGTATTTATAAACTTTACTGATGAGCCGACTCAACCAGGCTCAAGCGGTGAATACAATACTGCACAATTATGCAACACAATTGGCGGTATTGCTACAGTTCATACTGTATTTAGCGAAGATACAACTTATTATTCCGGTTATTGGAGTGCTAGTTATGAACGTCCTTGGGACATGTCAAAATGTACAGGCGGTACTGTTAAATTTGTAGATAGATATGCAACAAACTTAGTATTGACAGATCTTCCTGTAGTTGGCGCACTATCAAACAGTTACTTGGTTGAATATATGAAGGGTTCATCTACAGTACAAGAGTGGCTTGTTAAAATTATTGTTTACACTTCAACTGCAGATGGAGAAATAACATACAGAGTCACTTACTAATGTAATTGACAAATTTACTGTTCTTTAATATTTTGATACATCAGTTAACAAATATTAGTGAGGGAGACTTCACTACTTGCCGGCAAACCCATCTACGTGATGGGTTTGCTGTTTTAAATATAGTATTGTTACACTTTTTTTGAATTAGCATAATTTGTAAATTTAATCCTCACCAATAAGGAGTAAGAAATGTTCAAAGAGTTCAAAGAATTTGCTATGCGGGGGAATGTAGTTGATATGGCCGTCGGTATAATTATCGGTGCGGCTTTCGGAACAATTGTAAAGTCTCTTGTATCTGATGTTATCATGCCGCCTATTGGATTGCTGCTTGGGGGTGTAGATTTTTCTAATTTATTCTTTGTAATTAAAGAAGGTACGCTTCCCGGTCCTTTTGATACTTTACAACAAGCACAGGAAGCGGGAGCGGTTACAGTAAATTACGGTACTTTTATTAATACAGTTATTAGTTTTTTGATTGTCGCTTGGGCAATTTTTGTACTCGTTAAAGGCATGAATAAACTAAAAAAGAAAGAAGCAGAAGTTCCGGCAGAAGCTACCACGAAAGAATGCCCATATTGCTTCAACACAATTTCGATTAAAGCAACCAAATGCCCGGCTTGTACTTCTTCGCTGACTTAAAAAATCATTAATGTTTGTTTTCGAAACCCGGATTATTCTAATGATTCGGGTTTTACTTTTTATTAATTCAAAAAAACTAACCATATTCAAAAAAGGATTTGTGTGCAGCCTAAATTTTTCAAAACAAAAAAAGAATTAAGAAAATGGTTTGAAAAAAATCATAACAAATTAAATGAAGTGTGGATTGGTTACTATAAAATTGCAACAGGTAAAAAAAGTATTACCTGGTCGGAATCGGTAGATGAAGCAATCTGCTTTGGCTGGATTGATGGCTTAAGAAAATCAATTGATGAAGAAAGTTATATGATCAGGTTTACCCCAAGGAAGCCAAGCAGCAATTGGAGTGCTGTAAACATTGAGAAGGTAAAAATACTTACTAAGCTTAGCTTAATGAAACCGGAAGGTATTAGGGCGTACAAAAAAAGAAAGTCCCATAAATCAAAAGTGTATTCGTACGAACAAGAAAGTGATCAACTCGAAAAAAGGTTTGAGAAAATTTTTAAAAAGAATAAAAAAGCATGGCAGTTTTTCAATGAGATGCTGGCTCCATCATATAGAAAAACTTCAATCAGATGGGTGATGAGTGCAAAACAAGAAACAACCAGATTAAAACGACTAGAAATATTGATCGATTCATCCGGTAAACATGAAAAAATCCCGTTACTAAAAAGATAGACTGTAGGGGAAACAAATCTTGCGTCCACCTATAACATCAGATAGATTCAAGATTCGTAGGGGTCGAATATTTTCGACCCCCGGAATATCTTCGACCCTCGGAATATTTTCGACCCCGATTGTTCGTTAAAAAATATTGTGAGAGGATGCAAAATTTGCATCCCCTACATCAAGTCCAAATTTTCGATATTTTTTTCAATTTCCCATCGCAACGGATTTTGTTCGATGTAATCTCTGATGTGGTACAATTCTTTTTCGTTGCGAATTATCCTGTCATAAAATGAACGCTGCCATTTGAAGTTTGCAATGTTATTATTCTTGCACCATATGGTAACACCGATTTTAAATCCCTTTACAACATTAGATAAATTCGAAGGTTGTATGGGTCGAATATCTTCGACCCTTAGAGTATTTTTGTCCCCGGTCGTATTATTATCATTTACATTTCGGGGTCGATGATGATCGACCCCTACGTCATTGATTATTATGATTGCATGGATGTGATTTGGCATTACAATAAATTCATCTAATTCTACATTGGAATAATGTGATGGAATTTCTTCTAAAAGTTTTTTTGTGATTTCCCCGAGTTTATTCAAAATCATTTTACCGTTTTTAACCTCACCGAAATGATAAATGTGCTTATGCGTGCATATTGTTACGTAATACCATGCGGGATTGGAATAATCATACTCGGGTAATCTGTTACGTTTGCGGTTTTTCATTTTGTTATTATTTGGGGATGCAAGGTTTGCATACCCTACGCTTTATGATTAATAATATTGCTTCGGGGTCGAAAATATTCGACCCCTACATTATTTTATTAATATTGCATTTGTGGACGCAAAATTTGCGTCCACTACTTTATGATATTATTTGTTACGGGTCGATAATGATCGACCCCTACATTTTAAATTTTGTTTGGGGGACGAAAATATTTGTCCTCAACATAAATGTTTGTGAAAATTTTTAATTACAAATTAATTCGTTAAATGAAATCAATTTTGTTAATCTCTTTCATCAATCTGTCGGTTTCGGTTAATGCGACGATGATTTTTTGATAATGTTCAATGTCTTCGTTGGTGAGGGTTCTGCCTTTGCGGTCTTTTAACCATTTTTGTGCGGGTTGGTATCCGCCGATGTAAAAATTCCACGCGGATTCAGGTACGTTGCCGAAATATTGGGTTTCGTTAATGTACACATGGCCTGTGGTGGACGCAAATTTTGTGTCCATTATGTTGTGGGAATTATTTGTCTGGGGTCGATCATCATCGACCCCTACATTTTTGTTTTTTGGGGATGCAAGATTTGCATCCACAACATATTTTATTTTACCGACTTCGTATGAACCGTCGTTGGGGAATGTGGTTATAAATTTATTTACAACGGGTGATTCTAATAAATGTATTTCACGTAATTTCGTCCCGAGTTTTACCAGCTTATTAAATGTGGTTTTATCTTTTGGATACGGCACACGCGGGAAATCTATCTTTAAAAATTCTTTGTACTTTTCGCGGTAACTTGGTGAGTGCAGTACCGCATAAATGTAGTCTAATATTTCTTTCGGCTCTGTTTTACCGGTTGTCTTTTCTAACTCGTTAACTATTTCTTGATTTAGGTTCGGTACTTTTTCGCCGTCTTCTGTGTAGAGGTAGAGAGGGAATGCGTAGGTTGACTCTTTTGTTTGTAAAGAAACGGAACAAATATCACTTAGTACTTTGGTGATTAGAACGTGCTGGAAATCAAAACTACTTTGTTGTCTGCATGTCAGTAGAGAGATATTATTTTGTAGCATATTCTTCATTACGTTAAATCGATGTCGAACAACTTTCTTCAAATCGTATTCAATGTTTCTCACATCAAATGGTCGATATAAATATTTATAATTATTCTCAGCAAATTCTCGATGACTGACTAATTCACCATCATTATGTGTTTTAACTCCAGATGTACTTGATGAGAAAATCTCATCAATCTTAAAACCTTTTTCATACATTTCTATTGATTCAAAATCCTTCTCAACAAAAAAGTAATTCGGTTCGGCGGTTTTTAATTTTTTCCATTTTATTGTATCAATTTTATTTTCATTCAGTTTTTCAAATTTTATTTCGCGTTTGCCGTAAAGTTCGGCAAATTTAACAATTGCCCGTAGGGGACGAATATTTTCGTTCCCCAGAATATTTTCGTCCACCGTGTTATTGTTATCATTCCTTCGGGGTCGATGATGATCGACCCCTACGTTATTTACTTTCTTGATCATTATTGAAATTGCGACACCTTGCTGAATATCAAAAACATTTTCATCTTTGCTTCCGTCGGGTGCGGTTTCTTTTTTCTTCGCGTTGCCGTGTAAATCTAAAATGTAAATTTCGTCAAATGTTTCAAGCAGATGTTTACGCATTTGTCTATGAATAATTCCATCCAAAAAAGAATTATTCGTTATCATAGCGACAATTCCGCTTCCGTTTTTTTCAATGTAATGTTCTGCGTAACGGATAAACTTAATATAATCATCGCTTAACGGCTGAATGTTTCTTTCGTTCAAATCTTTTTTGTAATCTTTAATCAGGTTGGTTATCCAATCACCTTTATTGGAAGAACTAACGCTGTAAGGCGGGTTTCCTATAACAACCATAATCGGCGTATCGTTTTTAATCTGCGCCGCTTCTTTGGATTCTTCGGCTATGCTTTCTGCAAAACCGAACCCGGTAAAAAGATCGCCGATTTCATCGGCTTCTTCGAGAGAGTTAGTTAGATAAATTCCCAATCGCCGGTTGAAATGTTTGAATCCCGTTGCCTTAAAAGCCATACTTAGTTTAAGATGAGCAATAGTGTAAGGCGCCATCATAATTTCAAAACCATGAATACGTGGAAGCAGATCGTGATGAACATAAGTTGTCCATCTTCCGAGTTGTCCGTTATCTTTCAAACGCAAATAAATACTTCTTATAACCGCGCTTAAAAATGTTCCGGTTCCTACCGCGGGATCAAGTATTTGAACTTTGTGAATATCGTTTTGAGTTTTTGTCGTATCCGCCAAACCGTTCGGTAGTCCGAATTCTTTCTGCAGAAGATGATCAACTGCACGGACAATAAATCTAACAACCGGCTGCGGTGTGTAATAAGCGCCGAGTTTTTTACGAAGACCGGCATCGTACTCTCTCAAAAAATCTTCATAAAAATGAATAACCGGATCGGGACCTTCATTTGTCTTTCCCCACAAATCATCGCGGAAATACTGCTTCATTAACTCGGGTACATTTGCGTGAGAAAAAACTTCGCAAAGTTCATCGACAATGTATTCGAGACGTTTGTCAAAATCGGGACCGACAATATGATCGAAGAAATGACGAAGAAACGGGTTTGAAGTCGGGACAAGTTCACGAGCTTCTCTTCGTGAAAAATTTTCGGGTGATTTATCGTGATACCTTGCAACAAAAAGTCCGTAAACTAAAGTCTGCGCATACATATCTGCGAACGTTTCAGCTTTAAGATCGTGAACAAGAAGTTTCTGAAGAGTTTTATAAATCTTTTTTATTTCATTATTCTTTTCCGAATCAACAGAAAGAAATTGAAGAAGATTATCGCGGATACGCTGAGCTTTACCGCCCATAATTTTTGCAAGATGAAGTCCGTTCTTAATCGGTTCTTTTTGTGATTGTGTAAAATCGATTAATGTTTTTGCAGCGTGTTCAAATGAATCGGGGAAAGGATTGATTGTTCTATTCTTTAAATCATATTCGGCAATTTTGATAGGTTCGTCATAACGCTGACCGTTTCTGTAAAAACGAAACTCAACATAATCGGTAAGCACTAAATTCGTATAACCGAAATACCGCGCCATCTGTTCGGACTTTTCAATTTTATTGAGATCAACGCCTATATCTTTTGTTTCGATGTATAGAATTGAAATATCATGTTTAAGAATTGCGAAATCCGGTTTGTTGCCATCTTTTGCTTTTGCATCGTGATCAATTCGCGGGCGGGTTACAACTTTTTCAAAAATATCTTTTAGTAGAATTTCAAAATCTGTGCGATAACCCATTTCGCTTGTTTCGGGATGCTTGAACTTTTTTGAAATTGAATTGAGATAATTTTCAAAAGCATTTTTCATGGAAAGTAAAATAATAAAAAATGATTATAACTTAACTATTAAAGTTTGGTTTGCTGGATGAATTGTTTTTTAGAAATGATTTTTTGCTATCTACTATTCAAACAAATTTTACTCACTTTTTAGCTTCCATGTCTGAGGTAAAAAGAATAGGATCACACCATAAATTTCCAACCGACCAAGAAGCATAACAGCAGATAAAATCCATTTACCGACATTTGGGATCATGCTGAAATTTCCGGTTGAACCAACTTCGCCGAGACCGGGACCGACATTACCCGCAGCGGCAATAGTTCCGGTAAAAGCTTCAAGCGGATCGACATTAAATGCTACTAATAATAATCCACCTACAAACACAATCAATAAATAGACTACAATATAAAGGATGCCCAAGAACGAATCTTCATCCTTTATATTTTTGTTACCGATTTTAAGGCTTATTATTGCTCGAGGATGTCTAAGAAGTTTTAATTGTTTACCGATCGCTTTAAAAAGCATAACAAACCTATCGGCTTTAATACCACCCGAAGTAGATCCGGCAGTGGCACATTGCAGGGCAAAGAACATCAGAAGGATTTGAGAAAGAGCCGGCCAAACGCTGGAATTTGTTGTTGCAAACCCGGTAGAAGTTCCGAGTGAAATGACTTGGAAAGCTGAATACCTTAGCGCATCTGTGAAGTTAGAATAATTACTTCCGTAAGTATTAAAGGTAACAATGGCGATTCCGGCAATCATTATAAATAAGTAATAACGAACTATTGTTGACTTAAAAATATTTAGCGAACCTTCAAAAAATGTTGTGAAAAGTAAACCAAAATGTAAACCGGATAAAATCATAAATACGATTATGACGATCTCGATTCCGAGACTATCATAGTACGCAACGCTTAAATTTTTAGGAGAAAAACCACCGGTCGCAATCGTCCCGAATGAATGAGTAATTGCATCAAATAAATTCATTCCGAAAATCATCAAGAAAATTGTTTGAAGAAAAGTTAGACCGACATAAACCATTAAAACAATTCTTAAAGTTTTTTTTGCAGTTTGCTTAAAATTATCTTGCGCCACAGGTGACATTTCAGTTCGATAGAGAATCATACTGGCGGAACCCAAAGAGGGAAGTACCGAAAGTACAAACATAATTATTCCCATTCCGCCTAACCAGTGAGTAACACTTCGCCAGAATAATAATCCGTATGGAAGCTTTTCAATGTCGGTTAATATCGAAGAGCCGGTAGTTGTAAAACCGGAGACACTTTCAAACCAGGCATTTGAGAGAGTAAATTCACCTCCCCACATAACATACGGAAGCATACCTACAATGCAAGTGAGAATCCAACTTGCAACAACAATAAATAAACCTTCGGTTTGGGTTATATTATCTGCCGGAGGAACAAAAATTAAGGGAAAGAGACCGAATAATGCTGTGACAACAGCGCTATAAAATAAAACACCAAAAGAATTATCGCCGTAAGCCAACCCGACAAATGCCGATATTAATAAAAAAAGAGCATCTATTAGCAGCACTAATCCTACATATCTCAATACAAAATAGAGTCTCATTTTATATTTCTATTTGCCTCCGATAATGAACATAAAGTGCTTATAGAAGTATTTAGTGATGTAAGTTCATCTTTTGATTCAATATTTATTGAATATGGTTTTTTCTTTTCAATAAAATCTTTAACGCCGTTATTAATTTTCATTATTGGATTCACGAAATAATAATTGACAAAGTAATTGAACATAAGAGAAAAAACTAATGCTGAAAGGATAGCAATAATAGCAGGCATAAGTGCACGGTTAGCTTGCTCACGCAAATTGGATGCTGTCGAAAACATCGCTTTATCATTAATACTCATTAAATCATTTACGGAAGATTTTACAGTTAAGAATTCTTTGTGTACACTTTCAAAATACCAATTAATATCACCTTCTTTTGAAGTCCCGACTATTGGTCTTTCCCAGATATTTTTATAATTCGCATAATTATTTTTAATTTTCTCAATGTAGTTCCCTTCATCTGCAATGGTGAGATTATTAGCTGCGATTTTAAAAGCATTTTGAAATTGAATATCAGCATCGGCAATAATTTTTCTACCTTCATCCCATTTACCAAGAATTAGTAAAAGAACACCGCTATCCTCGCGCTCTAATGCTTCAATCATTTTCTTGGATGCGTCGATACTTTTGTAGTTGTCTTCCATTATTTCATTAACTGAAGAACCGATCGATTTGATTTCATAGATTGACCATACTGCGGCTGCGGCTAGCATAATAACTAGTATTAAGAAACCGGAAAGAATTTTAAGTCGTAGTTTCATATTAACCTCACTGCACAAATTTAAAGGCAATAAACTAACTTAACTAAAATCCATTATAGAAATTATAAAAATTATTTTAGCTCTAGTATCGGCAAAATAGAAAAAGTAATAATGGAATATTTATCAGACTATATGACTATCGGGTATAGTACAGAATTATCCAAATCCAATTAATCCAAGTAGTACTATTAAGTTTAGCATTCCTAAATACAGCAATGTTAATATTTCATCCTTTAATTCACTTGGTGAAAAAATTGTAACTCTGCCAAATGAATTTAGGTCAGCCGGTAATTAAAGAATAGATTTTGACGGCTCAAATCTTAGCAGTGGTGTTTATTTCTATCAGACAACTGCAAGCGAATATACATCCACTAAGAAGATGTTATTAGTAAAATAGTATTCTTTTGATTTATAATCGGGGTGGACATCTAAGTCCCGATTTCTATTATTTTCTTAGTATCATTTTTTTAGTCTTTGTTAACTCCCCGACCGAAATTTTGTAAAAATATACGCCGGTTCCTATTTTATTAGAATAAAATTCCACTTCATGCGCTCCTGATTCAAATTTTTTATTAACAAGTTCAGCAACTTCTTGTCCCAGAATATTATACACCTTTAATATTACGAAATCAGTCTTTGATATTGAAAATGGTATATGAGTAACCGGATTAAAAGGATTAGGATAATTTTGACCCAGGACAAACTTAAACTGTTGATTTTCCAGCAAACCTCCTGTTGGAAATGAAATAGTAGGATCAAAGCTCTTAGAAACTACTGCTGTGATAATTTGATTCCCAGGTCCTCCGCTTAATTGATTTGTAACCAGCCAACCATTAACTAATCGAACGTCAATCTGTGTTTCGGAAGCCCCTCCAGGATTCAGTTGATCCGTATCATCTTTGAAAGTTAATTTCATATTGTTTGCATCTTTTGAGATCCCCGTTAGAGTAACTGCATGGCTTGATCTCCAACCTGTTCCATCCCAATTTGAGTAAACCATTGTTACATCTTCTCCGGCATCCATTTCGCTTTTTATCCAATCCCATGATACTTGATTAGCATTCGGATTTTGAGGATTAATTCCCTCATTTTCAGCAGAATGTCCGTAATCAAAATTTGGAGAATCAATATCGCGATTCAATCCGAGGGATTGAAATTTCACCGAGATGGGAATTCGATTACTATCTATGAAATCCAATGCACCTTCAATTACGCCCTGCATATCCGGAGCTCCGGAAGCAAAATCTCTATTTACCGCCTCATCAAGCTGTTGAATCATCTGCCGGGTTGATAATCCTGTATTGAATTCAGAATGTTTTGAATCAAGCCAAGCAAAACTGTTTGCTAAAGATGCCTGAGCGCATGCGTTAAGATCCCCCTGATATAAAATATTTCCCTGATTGTCCATATTGAATGGATATGTCGAATTGTCCAGATCAATATTAGGAACTTCACATCCTCTGTAAATCCATGTAGTATCTCGTTCGGGAGTCCACATCGGAATTAATGGGGTTACTTCTATTGAGTCTATTTTTGTTGATGTTTCAACTCCGTTTCCAACAGCATAATTATAATCCCCGATAAGATATTCTGAAAATTCCTCAAGAGGCAGGTTAGGCTTTTCAAGTAAAAGTTTCTCTGTCAAAATGTAAGCAATCGATAATTCTTGAAGATTCATTCCGCTCAGTCCTCCAACAGAATGGAGATCCAGCACACAATTCAAAGTAACAGGAGTATAGAATGGATTAAGTATAATATTCTGTCCCCACCAAACATCTTCAAATCCAGGATTGACTGATTTTGCCACGATATTTAAAACTTGTCTTTGTTGATCAGGCGGTGAATCATAATTGATAGTAATCAAAGCTGATGCTGAGTTTTCGATTTCAATCGGTTTAATATAATTGATCTGCTCAATGGAAGTTATTAGTGTTGGATATTTTTGGGCTAATAAAACAATGGAAAGGAAAAGTATAATATAGAAAGTATTCCGAACGGAGGATAAAGAAGATATGTCCAAAGGTTTCATCTTCTACCCCCAATATTTGTTACTTAAAAATAATCAAGCTGATCATCATAATAAATACAAATGTGCAGCAATCAAAACAGAAGATTATTAAACGAGTAAAAATGATATTATAATAATCGGGTTTACGATTTGGTTTGAAAGTAAAATGAGGTATTAAACGAAATAGAATAAATAAAAAACCCCGATTATAAACTATAATCGGGGTTTTTGTGAGCTGGCAATGGGACTCGAACCCGCAACCTGCTGATTACAAAGAAGCCGGTATATTGCATTTAATGATTGTTTTTTCAGCAATTTTGAGCACTGTTCAGTGGACTGTTCAGTAAGCTATCGTAAGACCTCTTGTAGCAAAGGAGGTCATTATGTTTATCTTCAAACGAGGAAATGTTTATCATGTAGAATTCCTTGATCCAATCCAAAACAAAATCCGCAGAATCTCTAGTGGTTCTAAACTAAAGTCCGAAGCAATTAAATTTGCTTCCAACCTTGAAGCAGAATTAACCAAACCTAAAGAAACGAGAGCAATTAAGTTCAGTACCTTTAAGAAAGAATATACTGCATATGCAGAACATCGGTACACTGAGTCATACATCAGAAGTATCGACCTCTCTTTCCGGCAATTAATAAATTACTTCGGTGACAAACAATTAACTCAGCTAACAAAGCATGATGTAGAAAAATTTATTGGGGAAACATATTCCAGAGCAAAATATTCAGCACATCTCTATAATCGTACACTAAAAGCTGCTATGAACAAAGCTATTGAATGGGAATTACTTGTTAAGAATCCATTCAAGGGAGTTAAAACACCTAAGACAAACAGAAAGTATCCGGTATTTCTAACAGATGATCAGTTCAATAGAATACTTGCTCATACAAATAATGTGTCAATGAGAAATATCTTTATTATGGCTTACAATACGGGTCTTAGACTTGGTGAGTTAGTTAATCTAACCTGGTCGGCAATAAATATGGTTGAAAAAATTATTGTTGTGGGTAATCACAATTTTACTACAAAAAGTAAAGCCGCAAGAACAATTCCAATGAATTCCACTGTTTATTATCTGTTGAAAGATTTATATAAAGACTCAGTGGATATAGAAGCATATGTGTTCACAAATTGCAATGGAATTAGATTCAACAATGATCATGTGAGCAAATCATTTAAGAAGGCAATTATAGCTGCTGAATTAAATCAAGATGTACACTTCCATACCCTACGTCATAGCTTTGCAAGTAAACTAGTACAAAAAGGAGCAAGCATTTATGTGATAAAAGAACTGCTTGGACATAGTGATGTCTCTACAACTCAGATTTATTCACACCTAAATAGGGAATCACTCAAGAATGCGATTGAATTGCTATCAAACGATTGATATAACAGCAAGGTGAACTGTATATAATGTATAAATCTCCATTGGGATTGAGATATAACATCGGTTAAATATTGGTTAAATTTGTCAAGAATAATATATTTTAATAATTTTCTAAACTTTTATTAGAATCTTCTGAATAAAAGTGTTAAGAAAAATCGAAGTATTTCTAACACTTTAGTTTTTCATTAATATTGTAATTGAACAAAATCGGAACAAGTATGATCAATTCTCAACTTTCAAAAGAGCAGAAAAGAGACATTATCTTACAAAGTGGATTTTTAAATATTTATAGAGAGAAACTCCAAGAGAAATTAAGTGAATTGGGGACAAAAACTAATAAAGGAAAAATGCCTTCTGTTCCATTTAACTTGGAGGAGCCAGATGAATTTGGATATAAACGCGGAAGTGAATTCGAGTCATTTAGAAATAATTTAGCCATTATTTCCATTCGCGACCTAGTCAGCATTATGGAAAATGATTTTGATGAATATTTGAGTATAAAACAAGAATCTATCTCGATAGAAGATTACACTAAGAAAAAAAAGTTCTTTAATTCACAGAATATTTATCATTTATTGAAGGATGATATAATTATTTGCATTGAGATACATGTGGAAAAAGTAAGAATGAAAATCGATTCATATTTTAGACCATACATTCTTTTAGCAGAGGCTTTTAAGCATGACAGACTCTCTATAGATTTTCGAGCTAGTATTGATGAAGCAATCTATATTGACAATCAATCTAAAACTTCTACAAAAGAAATCAAAAGCTTTAACTCAACAATTGAGACGGATGTGATAGAAGCATTGAAAGAAGGAGCGGAATTAACCTCGACATTAAACGGAGGTAAAGCAGATTTATCAAAGATAGCAAGAACTTATGGAAAAGCTCGCTCCTCTTTTGAGGAAGATCTTAAAAAGCATAACATCAAATATGATGGTAAAACGAAATCATTCTATGATTGCAAGGGAGAAGTAATAATTAATTGTAATACATTGAAAAAAGATTTGCAATTAGAAATTAATTAGCCTTATTACTCGCAATTAAGTAAAGACTTAATCCTCAGAAGAAATCATACCGTTAATTTACGTGAATTATTCCATCAATAATTTATTTGTTAAGAACCGTTAAATTTTTGTCAAAAATTGAGACATAACATTTTCTTCGCCCTATCAATATTTTCTTTTCATAATCGTTAAAAATGCAGATTACATTTCACGGAATTTAACGGAACGTCTCCTGCAATAATCTCTGTAACTCAAAATAAAACGGAGATTCTACATGAATTTCAAAAACAATCTTAACAACTTCTCGACGGAGGAAATGAAATTCCTCCATGATTCGCTTTCGAATCTTTTGGAAAAGCGAAGTAGCAGTTCGTTGCACCTTGATGGATTTAGCCAAGAATACACTCGGTATTCTAAATCCTATCACTCATTAAAGTACAACAAATCCATCGAACTTTCATTTCAAAAAATGATTGAGTTCTTTGGAAAAGATGCTAAGCTGATCGATATCAATTTTAAAAGAATAATTGATTTCATTGATTGGCTAAAGCAGACCGCTCCCAAAGGGTATCGCGTCTATTATCGCAACCTCAAAGCAGCTTTTAATAAAGCTAAAGATTGGGAGTACATTAACGACAACCCGTTTACTAAAGTAAAACTTAGTAAACAGCAATTGGAGTTTCCTTTCTATCTGACGGTAGAAGATCTGAATCTAATTCTGGAAGAGACTGTAGACGTTACCCATTCAACTTTGTTTCTGTTTGCATTCTTTACGGGATGTAGATTATCAGAAATAATCAATCTAAAATGGAGTAATGTCGATTTCTCTAATCGAGTAATTACAATCGGTGATAATGAATTCATAACAAAAACTCGTGAACAACGTATAATTCCATTATCCAATCGATTGCATTCTGCTCTATTAGAATTAAGAAACAACAATAGCTCAAATGGATATGTTTTCTGTAAGAAGAACGGTTATCGTTATTCCACAGACTACATTTCAAAACTGTTCAAATCAATTGTGCGAAAATTAGGGTTCGATGAAAAAATCCATTTCCACACGCTCCGTCATTCATTTGCGAGTCATTTAGTGCAAAATGGAGCTGATTTATACACAGTAAAGGAAATCTTGGGGCATAGCAATGTTAAAACAACAGAACGATATGCTCACCTAAATCTCAATAACTTAAAAAAAGCAATGGAGGTGTTTAATTATGCAGCATAATCTACAACAATTAGAAGTCATGAAAAAAAGATGCAATTATATGGTAAATAATTTAGATAAAATGATAAGCAAAGAGGATTTAGAAGATTATGATCTTTTAAAGTCAGCAATTCTCTTTTCCGAATTCGAAGAAATTGGTAAAAAGCAGTTTCAAATTCTTTGCTTCGATGCCGGTATTGATTTGAATAGGGTTGATGAAATATGGAACTCAATTCAAACTGATGAAAAACCTAAAAGTGATTTATGTGAAATGATTTGTGGTAAGGAGAATTTATGTTCTCTTGCAAAATCATTAAACATAAAAACTCCACTTGAACTGCCGGAAAGAGTCAGTGAAAAATTCAATGAGTCATATGCGGCAAAATATTTCATTGATTACAACAAGCACTTTATCTTATATCATCTTGCAACTCATAATTTTTATTATTATGAAGATGGTGTTTGGAGTGTACTACATGAGGATAAATGTAAAATGCACATTGAGAGTTTTCTCAATGCAATTTATGAACCGGAGCAAATAAACACTACACGAATCAATGGATTATTCAAACGACTCAAAACAAAAGAAGAATTATTTTTCGAGAGGGATTTCAATAGCGATAAAATGATTCTTAATTTCAAAAATGGTTTATACGATTTATGCAAACAGCAACTTATGCCACATACGCCTCATCATAAATCAACAATACAATTTCCTTTAGTTTATGATCCTGCGGCTGAGTGTAAATTGTTTGAAGAAAAAATCATTGAAATACTTGGCTCGAAAGAAGTTGTTGACTTCATACTCAAATGGATGTTGTACACAATGATCCCAACGTATGAATACCAGAAATTCCTTTTCCTTCTTGGTAAGGGAGCAAATGGAAAGTCAACACTTATTAATTTGTGGTCGGCTTTTCTTGGCAAACAGAATGTACGCAATCAGTCATTAAAAGATCTATCCACAAACGCGAATTATTCCGTTCAACAGTTAGTTGGTAAGTTGGCGAATTTCTCTAACGAAATATCATCTTCAGAAAAGGAATCGAGCATTCTAAAATCACTCTCCGGAGGCGATACCATAGCTGCTCGGCAAATTTATGAGAAACCATTGGAGTTTTATAACAATGCGCGACTCATAATTGCAGCTAATCGAATGCCTTCATTCAAAGAGGTTGATAATGCAATTCTTAGAAGGTTACAAATAGTTAAATTCGAGAATAACTTCGAAAAAAATCCTGATCCAACGCTTGATAAAAAACTGATAATGGAATTATCGGGAATTTTAAATCTTGTACTTTCAAAAGTACCGGAAATCATAAGAGAAGACGGATCCGTGTATTTTGATTCTCCCAAACATGTTGATGAAAACATCGAAGTCTTTAAAAGAAAGACAAATTCTATAGGTGAGTTTGTTGAACAAAGCTGTGATCTAACTGCCGAAAGTGGAATTGATTGCGCGACAACATTAAAGCATATCTATGCTTCATACCAGCACTGGTGCAACAAAGAACAAGGCACAACTGCCAAGTCCAGAACGGAGTTTATGAATACGCTCGAGTCCTTATTCCATTGTCCGACCCATATCATAAATCACGTTAAATCACACTCCGGGAAGATCTACAAGAAAATTCATTGGGTTATAGGAATAAAAGTAAATGATTCTGAGTTTGATTACACGGCAGATGCTGAACCGATTAAATCAATCCTCGGAATTTCTCAACAGACTGAGGAAGCCACGAAGGAAGAAGAATTATTCCCGGATTTAGATTCTGAAGAATACGAAGAATTGTATGAACTCATGGAAGAAATCGGGATTTCACCTCATTCTAAACCTTTGAGCGAGGATGAACTTCTGAACTTACCTGAGTATAATGGCGAGGAGTGAGTCTAAACCTCTTTGTTGGTAAATCATGAATCAAACAGATATAGTGCTTGTGGAACAATTAGTTCCGCAAGCACTGATTTTTCATCCCTTGAATTATTAATTCTATAGCTCCTATTTCATATATGGGTGGAGAGGTGGAGTACTCACCCATACATTAACTGAAACTTTTACAAGCAATTAATCTTTTAGTATTTACAAGAACAATCTCCACCTTTCCACCTTTGCTGATATATATATGTCTATAATATATATTGCTTTCCACATAAGGATATAATGTATAATCTATAATATATGATATGATTTCTAATTTTGGCTGTAATCATTATTGAGCTTTTTACATCGGATATAATGGAGGAGAACTTCCGTTCTCCATGCTCAAGGAGGAGATTCAACTGTCCAATATATATAGGATATACATGAATATATTTGTATCTCTAGAAAGCTACTAAATAATCTCCCAGTAATTGTTTGAGATTCCACTTCATCTTTGTATCCAGCGATTGCTCTAGACATATAAACTTTGTATCCTTATAACTCTGCAGTTCTGTAAAAGTATCCGGCTCGATCTTCATATCGAGACAGATCAGTGCTGATCTTTCGCCGTCAGAGACTTTATATAGATCATTCTTCTTAAAGCTCTTAATCTTCTCCTTGCTGTAGTTGAGTTTAAAGCCATTTTTCAACAGTACTTCATCCATCACATCAGCCGCATTAGTAAGACTTATAAATGAGGCTTCTTTTTCTAATATATACTTCTCTAACGCCGCGGCATTCTCTTCTTCTGATTTATCCGGATCCGGTCTAAAATCAACTCGAGGGAAGTTGGATTTAGCAAGTCTGTAGACCTTAAAGCCAAGAGATAAATCCTTATCCTTGAACAAGTCCGGTTTATCTGCCATTTCATTTTCTATCCTGGCTGTGACTCTTTTGTTACGTTCAATTGTTATATCAGAAATCTTTTTATATCCGGCTTTATGGGCTTCGCTCTTTTCATCTGTTAATTCCGGTATCTGTATAAGGACGAATTTTCTATTCCCGCCGTCCTCTTTGTTAAGCTCCATAACTGCCTGAGCAGTGGTTCCAGAGCCAGCAAAGAAATCAAGGACAATTTCATTCTCAGATGCGGCAGTTTCAATAATCTTTTTTAATAACCTAACCGGTTTAGGATAATCAAAAACGTTTATTCCCAATAATTGATCAACCTCTTTCGTACCTTCATCGATGGAACCTGAGTTTTTATAATTCCAAAAATTGATTGGAACAAGTCCTTCTTTTAATTCTGACATAAATACTTTTAGACGGGGATAGGTATGATTACCAGCTTCTCCCCAATACAAGCGATTCTCCTTGATGTGCAAATCGGTTTGTTCTTTGCTATACTTCCACGAATGAGTTGGATGATATATCTCATTATTCGTGTATGGATTTATGATGCTATAGCATAAATTTGGTCTCTCGGATTTTGGTCTTTGGCTTACATAGGAAATGCTTGTCCAATCACCTCTTGGATCATTGTCTGGGTTTGAATAACCTTTATTTGATTCTTCTGGGCGTGGTTCGCGCATTTGTGAAAGCTTATCCGACTTTCGATATACTGCAATATATTCAGCAACATTGTTCATGAGTTTTGCATCGTTACTCCTTCCAGCACGTTTTAACCAAGTTATTTCGCCCACCAAATTATCCTCACCAAATATCTCGTCACATAATTTTCGCAAATGATGAACTTCGGTATCATCAATCGAAATAAAGATAACGCCATCTTCACGCAACAACTGCCGGGCTATAAGAAGCCGGGAGTACATCATATTCAGCCAATTACTGTGGTATCTGCCGCTTGAATCAGTATTTGTATCTAATCTAACACCGTCTTTTGTAACGCCAATATGCTCCCAGTAAGATTCCTTGCTTTCATCCCACTTATCGCTGTAAACAAAATCTTTTCCTGTATTATACGGCGGATCAATGTATATACATTTAATCTTTTCTCTATATGCAGCAAGGAGGCATTTTAATGTTTCTAAGTTTTCTCCCTCAATAATCATATTGCCATCAGCCTTATCCGGATTCACAGAACGGTCAACATCATATCTTAATGTAGCTCGGCTCGGCGTAAATGCTCTTCTCTTGGCTTCGCTTTTACCAAACCACTTAAACTCATATCGCTCGGTTTCATGAACTGCAGCCGGATCAACTAATTTCTCCAACTCATGAGTATTAAGTTTTCCTTCAACTGTGAATAAGTCCGGATATAGTTTTTTCAATGTCTCTAATCGCTCCGAATTAAGATCGGGAGTTTCCATCATATATTTTCCTTTACTCATAAAAATTTCTCCGTCTTAAATATCCGCGGCTAATACTTTACTATCAGCTTTTTTCTTAAATGATTTGTACTCTTTAACCGGCGCATAGTAATCGAAAAATGCATCTATGCCAAGGGCAGTAAAATGCTTTTGTGCGCATTTAATCTTTGTGATTTCATCTAGCGTTAGAGCTTTATGATCATTTATATCATTAGTGCCTTTGGTTTCTATAACAAAGTAAAATTCATCGGCATCAGTGCTTTTAATCTTCTTCCGTTTTAGTACAATTCCAAAATCCGGATTATAGGGACCAATCGGAGTATCGATCTTATAAAATTCCGGCAGCTTTAAGAAACATACAACTTCACTATCTGTATCTGCTTCCTTGGCAAACTCTTTTTCTATATCACTTTCCCAGAACATCAAATCGTAGATTCCTCTGTTGGGCGTTTCTTGAAATCTATCAGTATTACGGATGATGATTTCTTTTAAGTCATTTAAATCATACTTATCACCGTTAAGCTTATATGTCAAGCCTCTTACTAATTCATCTAACTCAATTTGCCTGATCTTTGTAACAGCTTCTTGTAAAAACTTAGGAGGATTCTTGGCTACTTCATTATAATTATCAATTCCTTTTAATATTTCAAAAACAGATTTGTATGAAATCCCTGTGTTTTCGCTGATCTCTTCAATTATATCCATTGGCGCAAAAGTAACTTTTCCTTTCCCGGCTTGACGCCCTTTATTCTCAGCAGTAGTATATACATCCTGGATATCGCTTATACGGTGCAAAGCCACTTCAACTTGAGGAGCTTCCACCTTAATCGTCTTCAAAGCTTCGATGGATTTTGCAATTATCACATCATCATCAAAGGAAACTAAATAATCTGTTTTGCGTGCTAGTTTACGCCAGAACTTCTTAAAAGATTCTGACTCAAACAGAGTCTTATTTCTTGTTGCTTTCTTCTCTGATTTCTTTTCACCTTTATGGGTATGCCTTGTTTCTGCTCCGGCTTCGGTTGAGCCATAAATCTCAACTATTTCACTTTGATATTGAGCGGCAAACGCTTCATATGTCTCATTAGGAATAATCGTAAGTAAATTGATCTCTTCGCCTTCGCGTACTGACGGCTTATCATAGATTCGCCGTCCGTCTTGGTTTACACATATTCTTAATCCGCGCCCGATCTCTTGACGTTTTTTAATCTCACTATATGACTGATTCAAGGTTGCGATGTTAAAAACATTTGGATTATCCCATCCAACCCCAAGAGCCGAATGAGAAAATATAAATTCTACCGGGTTATCTATTGAAAGCAACTTCTCTTTATCTCTCAAGATTAGATCGAAGAGTTCTTTGTTCGTATTCATGGAACGTTCACTATCGGTATAATCTCCCTTGCCGGTTTGAGCAAAATAGTATCCTTGAATATTTTCTATATCCTCTTTTGATGGCTCTTTTTTATAAACTTCTTTATAGACTTTATTGTATTGTTCAGCAAAAGCTGTCTTGATAATTCCATTGTCATCTATATAATTTGCAACTCTGTCTATAAATATCAGCGACAGACATTTGATCCCATGCTTCTTTAGTTTTTCCTTCTTATCGAAATGACTATATATTAGCCAATATAATTGTTCACCGAATATCAATGAAAAATCCTGAGCCTTCTCTGATTCGTTAATTACTACGCCATTCTTAAACTGCACGAATCCTTTTTTCATAGGCGGTTTTGTAATACGGTCAATTTCATATCCAGGGTAACTAACATTATTTGTTACTTCATCAAGTTTATCATCTTTGCCAAGGAGTTTAGTCCCTTTGAACTTATAGCCGCTTGCGGTAAGATGCCAAGCCTTAAGCTTCACCTTAATATCTTTAGAAGTGTCTATTCTATCAATCTCTACTTTCATTGAGGCTTCGTCATTCTTTTCGGTAACGGTAAGAACCTCTATCTTTTTAACCAAACCTTGTTTATAACTTTCAAATGGAGTTAGGCGATAGATGAGATTTCTCATTACTTTATGAGTAGCCGAATAACGGAGTTTATAAATTGGATTCAACTTCTTAATACGTTCTATGGAATTATCTGTATCCATTCCTTCTTGCGGCTCATCCATTATAATAAATGGATTAGTTGCGCCAATCGCATCGATGTATGCTAGGTTAGCAAAGAGATCTTCTCGTTCAGCCTGATTCAGAATCTTATCTTCAGAATTAAAAGACTGCAGCGTCATTACCATTATTTGCGGATGCTGCTCCTCTATATAACTCTTTACCTTACTCAATCTTTTGCTATCATACTCGAATAAGTTCGGCGTAAATCCATAGAGATCGTCCAACTGTTTATGAAATGCCTCAAACGTTGATAAGATACCTTCTCTTATAGGAACTGTTGGAACCAATATTATAAACTTGGTAAAACCATAACGAGCATACAATTCATAAATTGTTTTTAGATAAACTAAAGTTTTACCCGTTCCGGTTTCCATTTCAATACAAAGATCATTCTCCTGGGAAAGTTTACCAGCTTCCAAGGATATCCCGTTTTCTTCGGTGACTTTTTTAATATTGGTTAACAGTTCATCTTTGGTAAGCGTAAGAATATTCGAACGAATTCCATCACTCCCGGCGTTCTCGAAGGTATTTCGTTCCTGTCCCTCAAAAACTTTTATAACTGAGTTAATCGCCTTTTGCTGATATTCGAGTTGTTCGAGTTTTAGAATCATTCACTATAAGTATTTTTGAATTGCAATCCGAATTTAGCATAAAATAAATCAAGATTAAAGCTTACGGATGATCTTACATGAACTTGCAGTTTCAACTAAGGATAAATCTTCTCTAAGCTTAAGTGTTACATATCGAGCCTATTCCAATCTCTCTCGAAACCCTGGGAATTCTATTTAAGCTAAGTAAAATGAATTCTCCCAATAAATCTTTTTTGACTTTCCCTTATATCGCAAAATTTCTATTATATATTTCCATAATAATCATTATCTTTGTGTCAAGTTTACTAGACATATGTCAATAATAATAGACACAGAATAAGTGAGATAAGATGAAAATCTATAACGTACTGAACAGCATATTTTCTGCTCCTTCAGCGGTTTCATTGTTAAGAGAACTTTCAATTCGCAATACGGGTTTAACCGGTCGTGAGCTTGCTAGGATTACTAATCTAACACCGCAATCCGCCCACAATACCCTTGCAAACTTGGAGGCTCTCAAAATAGTCAATAGAATTACAGCCGGAAGGTCTCACTATTTTACCTTAAACCGGAATCATTATCTAAACAAGCAAATAATTGAAAACCTATACTCATATGAAAGAGAATATATAAACGCAATATTTGAAAGTATTAAAAAGAGTCTTGGCAAGTGGTCAATTAGCTTAATTATATTTGGTAGTGTCGCGCGAAGAGATGAAACAGTTGAAAGCGATCTAGATTTATGCATTGTCTATAAGGGAAAGAAAGCTCTTGTTGAGGAGAAGATAAGTAGTTTACGTGATAAGCTGTTTAATGAATTTGGTGTTAATCTTGCCCCATTCTATATAACCGAGCGAGAATTTAAATCAAGGGCTAAAAATATAAAGCCGCCAATTGATAATATAATCAAAGAAGGTAATGTTATTTCCGGTAAATCAATAAATAGGATAATCCATGGTTAAAAAAGTACCAAGAAAAAGATATGATGCAACCGA
This sequence comes from Melioribacteraceae bacterium, assembly GCA_030584085.1. Classification (NCBI taxonomy): domain Bacteria; kingdom Pseudomonadati; phylum Ignavibacteriota; class Ignavibacteria; order Ignavibacteriales; family Melioribacteraceae; species Melioribacteraceae bacterium. The sequence continues at coordinate 3,204,565 of CP129490.1, read as the reverse complement.
CTATTCCAAGTTTATCAAAGTCTCTCATAATTTTATAAATGGAGCTGACGTTGCGGCAGATTATGAATACTACAATGCAGCCGGGGTCTTGATTATTCACGCTGCAATTGCTCTTGCCGATGCAGTTACCATACGGTTTGCCTCAGTAAAATGCACCGGGGATAATCATTATGAGATTATCAAATTATTAAAGGAAGCTGCCCCAAACGATAAACAGAAAAGTAAAGCTATAGCTCACTTTGAAAAGTTGATCGATCATAAGAATATTGTTTCCTATCAAGGAGAACTGTATAAAGTTTCTGACATCCAGCTATTACGGAAACACTTTGAAAGATTTAGTGCGTGGGTTGAATTGATTTTATCCTAAATAGTGAGGTTTTATCTCATGGATACTCTGTTATACAATCCTAATATTTATGCGAACCAACCGTCCAGCTCATTAGGCTTTTTAATAATATATTTTGAGGTATTTTCTTTGAATAAGTTTGTGAAATATTTTGGCTACCTCATTGGAAGTATTCTTTAATGATAATTAAAGTACGTAGCGACTTCACTAAAGAAGCCGCTACATATACATTATTTCACCAGCATCATCTTTTTAGAAGTAACAAAATCATTTACTTCCAGACGATAAATATATACACCGCTTGATAGTTCATTTGCATTGAATACAGCTTCATATCTACCGTCTACCAAGTATTCATTTACTAGTGTCGTAACTTCTCTGCCGAGTATATCGTACACTCTTAACTTCACATGACCGGATTTCGGTATTTGGTATTTTATTGTTGTTGTAGGATTAAATGGATTAGGATAGTTTTGAACTAAGTCATAATCTTTTACAAGCAGTTCACCTTTATAATTTAATTCATGGTAGCCCTTCTTATACATTAATGAATCCTCCACCAACAAATTACCGATGCTGTAATTCTGCTTAAAGTTATCCTTGACCTGTAAGCGAAGTCTAACAGTTTTATTCCCGATACCTTTTGTATCTACTTGATAGTTTTTATTGGAATAATAATTAATACTGTCGGAAGTAAAGGTTACATTATCATAAACACCGAGTACTTTTTGACTTTTATCTTCTATCAACTCAACTTTGAAATTAATGTATTTATTTTTCTCCAGCGCAACCTCAACATCTGCCGAGTCAGCTACTCCACACATCACGCCATATGTAAATTGTGAGTTATCATCTAGAGTAAAAGGTTCACTAACTAAAAACTTATTTAATTGATTGGAATTTTTTATTTCCTTCATCGTGTCCGGAAGTTCAACGAAATTTACCTGTACACCATCAACAATAATTTCTCCAAAAGTAAAGTAGAATTGCACGCTGTCTCTTGTTGTTACACCTTCTCTGCCGATTAATGCATAATTTTCAGTAGACCCTTGTTTATATTGCGTAGCTATATTGCCATTCTTCAATGAATAAGGCGGTCCTAAAGGTTGAAGATGTTCACTTGGATAGTCAACATCAAACCATTTCATATTATTTAGCGAAGAGCCGTTGGAGAGCATAAAAGATTTCCCGCCGTCGGAGATATTAAATATTGTATTAAACCCGTCTCCACTTTGAACTCCACGGGTATAGTAAGTTTCCAAACTAGTTTCTGTATAATAAGCAAATACAACCGAACTCCCCGCAGTATTAAGAGCAACGTCATCAACATCACTTCCGAGAGCTTTTATAATACCGCTCCAGCTTGATCCGTTAAATGATCTTAGAAGTCCTCTTTCCTTCCATTCACCAAAAGAACATCCGCCTCCGCCAAATGCATTTGTTTTCCATTGGATTGGTCCCGGTTCTTCCTCACCGGCTTCATATCTTTGCCCAACCCATCCAACATAAACAGTTGATCCGGAAATAACTACTTCGGGGTTCCAGTGGTTTTCGTATCCACTTTGGTTTGAGATAGTAGTAACGTTGCTAAACTGCGGAATATCATTTGGTGATGAAGCTTTAATATATTTTATGCTATTATTGCTCTCCGCCCAAACCAAATAATAGTTCGAGTAGCCTGCTATTTTATCTGAAACAAGACTTGGTGTTGTTGATAAAGATGTTGAGTTCGGGATATTTATTACCACAGTCTTCCAATTAATTTGTTGATCCGTTAAATTCATAACTCCGAATCGATAACACAGATTGTCTTCTTGTCCATAAGCTATTGAGCCCATTCTTTCCCAAACTATAAAAACTCTTCCGTCTGAACCGGTTGCTAATACCGGATTGGCATCGTGGCTATTATAATCTCCGAAGTCTTGTGTAACCTGATATGTCAACTCCAACGACCCATAAAGGAAAAATTTGTAAACAATAGAATGCCAGTCCCAATTATCGTCTTGCTGAAAAACTATGCTTACACCTTCACCAGATACATCAATGGAGGGTAGTTTCCCTCTATAATTGTCAAGAGGTTGAGCATTGTTCATTAATTCCCAAGAACTTCCTCCGTCTGTACTTCTCTCATACCAAACATGGTCCATGCTCTCGTAAACAAGATGGAGGTGACCATTGGGCGTTCTTGCTATTTTGCGCTGACTTGCACCCCGCAATGCACTAGTTGTATTGCTTAATAATGAGCCTTTGTAGTTTGCAGTTACAACAGGGTCATCACTTGTAAAGACTACAGGACTCTTATGAAATCCATTATCGAGTTGTGGAGCTAGTCCTTGAGTGCCTGTTGAACTTACGTCAAGGTATTTTACTGTTGTATTCAACCCATTTAATGTAATTGATAAAACATCTGCAAATTTAATTGAGTAATAATATCCATCAGGTACGAGTTGATTTTTAAAAACTCCTTTATAATTAGTATTCTCGTGTAATAGAAATGGTGAACCTAATTCTTTAAATTCGGCATCCACTCCGCTATTGTATTTTGCGTCAGCATGATTACTACTAACCCTATCTAACAACCAAGGGTCTTTAAAATATAACTTGTTATTGGGGTCATTAACGTTTTCGTAACCTTCAATACTATTTTTAATAGTCAAATCGTTGGCAATAGGAGAGAATTTTGCTTCAAACACATTTTCTGTTGAATTGATTCCAAAAGTATTAAAATTGATTAATGAAAGTAATGCATTAGTTGCATCTTCCCATCTATGCATAAGTTCATTTGCATTCGGGTTAATTTCTTGCGAGGCTTTCAATATTACTTGTGAGCCCTGATTTTTGCTTCGATAAAAAGGAACACTCTCTGTCTGCCAACTATTATTTTCCCAAATCTTAACATCACCAAATGGAGTGAGATCGGATGCTAATTGATTAACCTCAACATTACCTTTGTAGTAAATTTTAATTTTAGGTGAATATTTACTATAAAGTCTTTGACCACTCGTACCTGAGGCCTCATGTTTATTTATGAGAGAAAAATATATTTTTTCACTGGATTGCCTATCAACAATATCTTGAAATTTACTGATAAAGCCACTATTGGTTATATTATATTTTTCAAATTGTGCTGGGATGGTTTCTATCACTCCACCTATAGCAGTGGCACCCCAATACACACTTGGTAAACTTCCTGGTTGAGGAGCGGTATAATTGTATAACTTATAAAAGTTATCAATACCTGATTGAAAATCAATTTGTAGCTCAACACTTTCAATTACTGAATTTTCTGGAATATTATTTCCAATTCCGCTAAACCAAATGTAAGCCCTGCCTATTATTGGTACATAAGAATTCATGAGACCCAAATACCCAAGATGTATATCTTCATTATTTAGTTCTGTGACAAGAGTGCCTGCTTTTTTTAGTGTTTTTGCATTCCCTACAATTGTAATCGATTGAATATTTTCATTAATATAATATTTCCCCGTAACTGTTTCACTCTCTGTAACAGTTCCATTTGGTAATGTAAAAATCGATTTTGCCTTTATAATCGTTGTCTTATTAATTGTAATAGATTGACCATCTGTATAATCAATAGTTGGTTCACTTTCATCAAGAGAATACTTTATTGTAGCCCCCTCAGTAAATGTAAAAATTCGAATATTTTGTTCACCGGTATAATGACTTGGTGGCGGATCAAAGTATGGCTCTGCCGGTTGAGATGATATTGTAAATGTTTGACTTGTTCCCCAGCCAATTGGCAAAGTATATCCCTCGTATTGCAAAATATATTGACCTTCGATAAGTTGATCGCTTATAGTCCATTGAAATGAATTTGCACCACCTGATGCGGAGGTATAATTGCTAAGTATAGGCGGATCCAGAGGAATTAATACTTCACCCTCATATCTTTTTAGAACAATATTAATATTTTGTCCCAATGAAGTTCCGTGATAATCGAACCAGTTTATAGTTGTTGTGCCTCCCTTCATTAGTTTCTCACCACCTAAAGGTTTAAGGGTATAAATAAATCTATTTGTTTCCCAACCAAGATCTTCTAAAATTCCTAATAATATTGGTCCCGGGGTATGCACAGCTTCAGCATGTGCAGTTTGAGGAGTTATAAGGGAATTTATGGTCCCTTCAAGATATGTGTTCTCATCAAGATGAGCAATGCTCGATCCTCCGCTCCAGGTTGAAGGAGAATATAGTTTGGGTTCAGTATTGTTATTACTTTTCATTGCTTTAGGCCCATTGAATTTAACATTTCCTGAGGTTACTGCTGATCCCAATGTTTGTGGGTTAGTGATGTTTGTAAGAAGATTACTTCCAGACTTTTCATGCTTGTCAAAAATTGTTGGATATATTCCACTTTTATCATTATCAATGCTATCCAATCCCATCCATGCATCGCCTTCTGAATAATAAATCGAATGAGTGACCCCTAGACCATGAGCGATTTCATGCATAGCTATAGTAACAAAATCTGACTTGCCTTCGTATGGTATACCATGAACTGAAAACGACCAATCTTGACTAGCATTAAATGTAAGAATAAAGTCAAACTCTGGAGGATTGGTCAACACCCCTTTTTGTTTTGCCAATGCTGTCGGGTATTGATAATTGTTAGAGGGCGCATCAGGAAAATTATTGTAATAAAAAGTTTCAGCTTGTGCATTAATTGTCGCATCAAGAACATCCCATTCCACTTTTACTTTTATATCATTCGCTGCTACTATTAGGTATGACCAAATGTCTATAGCTTTTTGGAATGCTTCCTGTTGTTCTAAAGACCATGAGCCTTCGAAGGTAATATCAAAATTCGAAGATGGGGATTTTGCCAATATATTTCTTGATAAATATACAGATGGTGCTTCAACAGATGTAAAAGCATTACCTGGTTTAACTTTACAGACTGAAGTAATACTTTCCTGTGAAAACATTGTTGAACATATTAATACTAATGGAAGTAGAAGTAAATTGAATTGCTTCATTACTGTTTCCTTATAATAATGAAAATAACGCGGACAATGAGTATATTTAAAATGAAATAGGTATCCACATAGTCAAGGTAACCGCCTGATGAAGTGTTTATCTATTTCTTTTTATTTACTCCCGGTGCCGCCATCACCGGGAGTTTGATTAATTTCTTCTGCCGATTTTTACTACTGCCTTACCTCCCTCTCTTCCCGCTATAGCAATTATATCATCCTTAATTGCAACTTGTCCAAGCGCTCCGCTACCTAAGCTTACCAATGATTGCCAAGTAATGCCATTAAAATGTAATATTAGACCAAATGCACCGACAACGAAGATATCATTAAGCTTTGTACCCAGCACTTTATTTGTAAATATTGATGGAAGACCTGGAATTCTTTTCCAATCTTGACCATCATATTTATAAACTCCGTCTCCACTAGAATATATCGGCAAACCTTTTCTTGTCCATGTTGAAGTAATGCTGGTTCTTGAGTCCCATTCCATTTCATTTACGTTATTATTTTCGTCAATTAGCAAAATTTTGTTATCCCCATCAATAGATTGTGATATAGCCGATGCAACGACGTTTAGCTTATTATCAATCGGGGAGACATAACCGATAACATCTGCTATACCTGCATCATTTTCACTTTGGTATATAATTTTCCATCCGCTTCCATAGTAATTATAGACTGTTCCATCACTTCCGCTACCCAAATAAATATTATTTTCATCTGTACCCCACATACAAGTAACTTGACCTGTAAAAGGTAAACTTTGCATAAAAAAGGCTTTTGTATCAAATTGAGTAAAATCCCACTTTAATAAATTGGCTGAGCTGGCTATAAAGGTGCTATTAATTCCAAACGAATAAATAGCATTGAATCTGCTATAAGCTTTATAGTTATATAATGAATCATAAATCTGAACTTTTTCTACGGACCAAGTAGAGCCATTCCACCGAGCCAAACCATATGGCTCAGAATCGTAATCACCATTTTCATCTTTTAGAAATATTTCACCAACCGCCCAAATGCTATTTTCATCAATGATGGCAACATCATAGAGAATACTTGAAAAGTCTCCAAACTCGTAGGTCTGCCATGTAAAATTATGACTGGTTGCTTCCAATGTTTTTATTGTAACTTCATTTGTTGTTTCAATAATCTCATTCCTTAGAGATTTTGATACTTTATATGTATAATCTCGATTTTCATTAAGACTTGTATCAACAATAACTGTATCTGTAGCGGAACTGTTAAAAGTAGTAATTACACTATTATCTCTTTCTAGTATTAAGTCATAATCCCTATTTGGTTGACTGTTGTGCAAGTGCAGATATACTTCAGAAACACCAACATCAAGTTGAATTATATAAAAATCGGTATAGTTGATCGGTGGTTCTGTCGTGTTGCATGAAACTAGAATAAAGAACAAAGGCAAAAGGAAAAAGTAGATTAATGCCCGATGTGTTTTTAAGTTAGATATAGTTTTCATTTTTCCGCCTAAATTTTAATTTCTTTTGTTCCGCTCAAGCTGATGAGTTACTTGAGGCTGCTTTCACTAATTCAAATTAAGTAATTATGCTTTTTATTGCATTACATTTATCACCTCCTAAATTTATTGACGAGAAGTGTTCATCGACAGCCGCGAAATAAATTGTTATTTGTTTATAATATAGGTTGGCAATCAATTAAAGTAAATCCGTAGAAATACGGAGGAATAGGACATCGGGGGTTTTTATTGAGCAAGCATGTTTAGAAGAATGATACAATAAAGTACTTTGACAAATAGACCCGACAGCTAGAAGGAACCAGGTATATCCTTGAAGTTAGCATGGGACCCTTTTCAATTCCGATGCGAGGCCGCCGGTCAAATAATATAACCACATAATCTTTACATAAAAATTCAATTTACAGCCGCCTTTGAGAGACAATCTCATTGGCGGCTTTTTTTATTCATTCAAATCAATTAGGAGGTCTTTATGCAAAAGCAAAATCTCTCAGACAGTATCAACATGCCCGTTATGGTGACAGGTGCTATCATCACTACCTTTATCATGCCGCCTTTGGCTCCATTTGTCTGGATAGCTGTTGCGGTATGTGCAGTAATCAAATTATTCAATCTATAACAAGGAGGGAATATGGTATCAACCAAAGAAGTAAGCTTAACTGTAAGAAAGCCCTACAATTATTTCCCCATACCGGAACACGAGAAGAAAAGAGTTAGTAAGTTTCTCTCCAAAACTCTCCTCGAAGTAGCCAACCGCTTTGACGGCCCCTCTAAAATAACCGTCACCATTCAAGCCAAAGGCAACGCCTGACAGAACTGACGCTTTTCAAAAGTATATCTATTCTCAAAACCTGTCAGAAGTGGCAGTAACAATCCAATTAATTAATAACTCAACATGGAGGTAAAAATGTATTCCCCGAAGATCAAGGAGGAGTATGTTCCTTTACTATATCAGCTGAAGCAGAAAGTAAAGAAACCAATGACCGTATTGGTCTCTGAAGCTATAGCTGAATTTCTAACCAAACATCAATCATTAATTAAGGAGAATCAAGATGAAAAGTATCCATCAAATCGATGAAGTATTAGTTGAACAGAAACTAAAGCAAAACGGCGGGTATAGTTATTTAATTTATTCGCCCGAAGATGATATAGTCATCTGTCCATGGTGCTATAATCAAACAGTATATTCTTTTTCCATGCCTAACCGCTGTACAGTCTGTGCAAGAGAAATCACCGATGCTGACTTACTTAACTCATACCAAGACTAATTAATAACCAAAATGAAAGGAGCTAAATATGGAATCAAGAGATTTCATCGACGAATTAATCCGTGAAGCGGAACAGAAAGAGGAGCAGCAATCCCTTGCCTATTATGATATGCTTATTGTGGATATCATTAATGAGCAAAAACGGATCAATGAGATTAATGATCAGACCAAGCGGGAGATTGAGCTTATCAATCAATGGAAAGACAGCATGATAACCAAGCATTTAGATCGGATTGAATTCCTGGAAACTAAACTTCATGCTTTTATTGTAGAGAGTAATGTAAAAACTATAGATCTGCCTCATGGAAAGCTACAGATTAGAAAACGCCCAGATAAGGTAGAGGTAATAGATGTTGATACATTTATTATATCGGCAAAGAGTGAGATGTTGAAGGCTATTCCGGAAAGCTATAAGCCTGATCTAAATGGAATAAAGAACTATATAAAAAGAACGGGTATTGTTCCTGAAGGTGTAAAGTTCACAGAAGGGCAAGACTCATTTAGTCTATCACTAAAAATATTGGAGGTATAAAATGGTAACTAGAACTAAGCTTGAACTTGAGGTCAACAAGGCAGTTGAAATTGAGATAATGTACAATGAACCAGTAACTGGATTTAATTCTTATGGAGAATATTTTCTTTATGCAGTTAAAGTCGGCGAAGAAGAGTATGCCTTTTTCCCGCCGCGGGAAGTACATGATGCTCTAAAAGAACTTAAAGCCGGAGATCGAGCAACTATAACAAAGCTAGTAGCAAAACGAGGCTCGAGAATTGTATCAACTTATGACGTAAGTGTAAAAGGCAAAGTTAAATCAAAACCCAATCAGACCATTACTGAAGTTGATGAGCCTGAGCCGGTCAAGGAACAAGAACCTAAAACGGATAACTATTATGAAATCATGCTTCAGTCATTCAAGGATGCAATCAAGATAAGTAATGAGTTAAACGGTATGGTTGAGCCAACTAGAGTCGCCATAACTTTATTCATACAACGCACCAAGAACGGTAACGGTCATAACGGCTTCAATTACTAATCTATAATAAATAGGATCTGATCAATCCTATTCCATTCAAATCTACTTGCGCAAGTAGTGCTTTATAAATCACATACAATAAATAATAACATCTATATAGAAGGAGAATTTATATGAACCGTCAAACTATATATTCACGCATAACTGATACTATACTCTCTAAGCTTAAGGAAGGAACGATTCCATGGAAACGCTCTTGGAAAATTGGATTGCCAGCTAATTATATTTCAAAGAGAATCTATTCCGGAATAAACTTTCTATCCTTGCTTGTAAATGATTTTGCATCTCCATATTACTTGACCTATTTACAATGTTCTAAGAAACAAGGCAAAATACTTAAAGGGGCTAAGGGCATACCTATTATATTTTGGAAAATCACTGATATAGCAAATAAGGATATAGATGATATGTCTAATGAAGTTAAACAAGTTCCCATTGCTCGACTAAGCTATGTATTCAATTTAACTCAAACGGATCTATATAAAGATAACGCGGATCAACTGAAGATCTATTCTTGTGAATCAATAATAGAGGGCATGGGAGATAATAGACCTGTAATAAAGCACAATCCGGTAAGAAGTTACTACTCTTCAAAGAAGGATTATATCTCTATTCCTCAAATAGATGATTTCGATAATCCCGATGAATATTACAGCACACTTTTTCATGAATTGATCCATTGGACTGGAAATATCAATAGACTAAATCGATTGTCAATTATATCCGATGTAGATAAATATTCACTGGAAGAATTAACTGCCGAAATTGGTTCAGCTTATCTTTGCGGTTTAACGGGAATAGAATCAAATGTAATAGATAATCAATCATCATATATAGAGGGCTGGTACAGAAATCTTCAATCTAACCGAGATGCATTAATCAAAGCTTCTTTGCAAGCACAGAAGGCAATAGATTACATTTTGCGAGACTACTCCCAATTGTCTGCTTCCTCCTAGTTCTAAAAATCCACTCAAAATATTGCTATCCATAAGTTGTTGTGTTTAAAGGGTTTATTGGATTTATAGATTATACGAGGGAATCTTATTTATAATTCATGACAAAATTCGTAAGTTTCGATTACAATCTTAATTAACCCAAGATGTTCTTACGATAACTTGATAAAAAGTGTTCAGTCAACTGTTCAGTGCGATTTTAGTTTAAAAACAAAAAACCGCCTTAAAGTCAGACGGTTTATTGCGTTTTTAAGCTATTTTCGAGCTGGCAATGGGACTCGAACCCGCAACCTGCTGATTACAAATCAGCTGCTCTACCAATTGAGCTATGCCAGCATTTTTGAAGAGTTCAAATCTAATATATTTTCGTTTTCTAAGCAAGAAGAAGATTAATATTTTCCTAAACTATATATTTGTAATTATTCTTATTTAGAAAGTGGGCAAAAATTGAATCCAACCAAAATTAAAATAGATGACGGTTTCTTAAAACTTACTTGGGATGATGATTCTTCGGATCTGATATCACTAAACTACTTGCGGGATGAATGTCCTTGTGCTAATTGTAAAGGTGAAACAATTCTTCTGAAAACTATGCGACCGGCAAGACAAAATAAAAATGCTCCGGGTCGATATGATATAACCAAAATAGATGTAGTCGGGGGATATGCGATAAAAATTTCTTGGAAAGATGGGCATGACACGGGAATTTATAGTTGGCAATACCTTAAGACATTGGCAGAAGATGAAGCAAGCGGAAAATCTCATGATTATAAACCGTTGATATAAATGTTAAGCAAGAACGCAATTAAATATTATTCAACTTTACTTCATAAAAAATATCGTGATAGAGAACGAAAATTTATTGTCGAAGGAAAACGGATTGTAATCGAGGCGTTAAACAGTTCTTTAATTTGCGAAATTGTTTTGGTTACGGAAAATTTTATTTCTTTAGAATCTAAGCTTGTTGAAGAATTGAAATCTTCTCACCGCGTGGAAGTTGTTAAAGAAGTTGATTTTAAAAGATTGTCCGATACACAATCACCTCAAGGAATACTTGCAGTTTTAGAAATGGAGAAACTCAGTTTCATCTTCGAACCAAAGTCTAACGTTATTCTTGCGATGGAAAATATTTCTGATCCGGGTAATGTCGGGACTATAATTAGAAATGCGGATTGGTTCGGAATTCAACAAATAATTTTAAGTGAAGACTGTGCAGAGATTTTCAATCCGAAAGTTTTACGTGCATCTATGGGATCTGTTTTTCATTTAGAACATGCGCACAACATTGATTTTTATTTAGAGCTGGCTAGATTAAAGGAAAACGGTTATAAAATAATTGTTGCCGATATGGATGGAGAAAACATCTATAATTTTATTAAACCCGATAAATTTGTAATTGTAGTTTGTAATGAAGCTCATGGTCCCTCTAATAAACTTCTTGAACCAGCAAATGCAAAAATTACTATTCCTCAAAAAGGAAAAGCCGAATCACTAAATGTTGCAAGTGCTTCGGCTGTAATATTAAATGAGCTTACTAAATAATTATTGTCGTTTATATAAAATATAATCTATTGTCGCGGGTTCAATCCCATTTTGTCTGAGTAGTTGATTAATTTGTCCACGATGATAATTCCCATGTGCGGATAAGTGTGTTAAGATATCACTCAGTGTATTTTCGAATTCTACTCCCTTAGTGTTTTTGTACTTTATTAATTTGTCAAAATCATTTGCTTCTTTAACAAAATCAATCCACTTGCAAAATAATTCATTAAGCATTTTAATAATATCTTCAGGGCTACTCTCTTCAAATAAATTTGAAAAACATCTTTCAGTATTATTAACACGACTTAACCATGCATCAGTTGCGGCAGCGATATGATGAAACAAAATTTTACATTTTGATGGTATTTCCTCTTGATTCACAAGAAATTCTGCAATTTTATTATTTGCCCAATTATCGTATTCTAATAACGTTATAAAGTATTCTCTATTCATAATTATAGTACGTAGCGACTTCAATATTGAAGCCGCTACGAAAATATTATTTTATCAGCATCATCTTTTTTGTATGAACAAAATTTTGTCCGTCACTTCCAAGAGCAGAAATTCTATAGAAATAAATCCCGCTGCTTAACGCATCTGCTGCATTAAATGACAGTGAATAATTTCCGGAATTCATGCTTGCATCGGCAAGTACCTTTACGACTTCACCTAGAACATTATACACAACAATCTTTACATCGGATTTAACAGGTATCGCAAAATTAATTGTTGTGCTAGGATTAAACGGATTTGGATAATTTTGACTGATATCAAAAGACAACGGTATTTCATCGAGTCTTTCTACAGATAATGTCGGATCCGGAGTTACATTAACTATCACATCATCTATGTAAACGCCATCGGCAGTAGTGCTTCCGTTTGTATAAAGTCTGAATCTTAAATACACTTCACTGTTTTCAGCAGTTGTATAATTTGAGATATCAATCGTTCTCTGCGAAAAGAAAATAAAGTTTTGTGAAATTGCATCAATGATTTGCCAATTTCCTCCACCGTTACTTATTTCCAGAAGAAGTGAATCCACCCCAACTTCTAATTGAGATCTTACCCAATAGGAAATTTCACCGGAAATGTAGTTGCTTAAATCAAGCGGAATTTTATAAGTAGCTGTACTATTAGTATTGTTTCCATAAGTTCCGGAAGGACTATCGCTTAAGGAATAATTTCCATTCTTCTTAACTGTTGATGAGAGTCCCCAAGTTCCGGTTAAATCCCATTCTAAAAATGGTAATTCGAAATCATCTACAATTTGTGTTGTATCTATAGTGAATGAAACCGTATCCGATGTTCCCAGGTTTGCATTACTTGATAAATCATTCACAGCAAAATAATAACTTACCTCATCTCCCCATGTAAGTCTAGAATCAGAAAAATCGATTGTACCGGAGAATGTATTTAAATCAAAAAATGATAATGGTTCCGAAATTACCGATCCGTCATTTACCCAATAGTTTATTGTGGCGGTAGATCCGTCAATTCCATATTCATCATCTAAAAATGCGAGCAATTCATAAGGAGAAATACCGCTTAAGTTGATCGAGTTCCTCAAAGGATTGCTGAGCATCTGAACAGTTGGAGGTACTATATCTGCACCGACGTAAAACGAATTTTCTCCTGTAACAATGCTGTATCCATCGTCAGTAGTAATTCCAATAAAATAAGTAATATCAGTTCCATCAGCTTGAGGGGGAATACTTGCTTGGTAGTTGTCATTGCCGCTGTTAGTCATTTCTAAAATATTGTAAGGTGGTGTACCATCCGTGTCATAGTATAATTTTACAGATGACAAAGATGATTCACTTTGCACTGTAATATTAACTTCAATTGGTGATTCAGTATCCTCGGTATTACCAACAACAGACAGCCAGTATTGAATTCCGGAGAACCAACTGATTATTCTGCTTAACACAGTTCTTCTGGCATCATCGTCCAAAATCGACTCGTATCCACCGAAAGCAAAATATACTAGATCATAATCTCCGCGATACCTAATTGCACCTGAAGTCCCGTCATTAAAATTAAAAATTGATTGTGCACCTCCAATTCCCGAAATTCTATCCGGATACTGATTTGCACTCGATCTTCTAATTTGAAAAAATTCAGAACTGATACCGTGACTTATGGGATCACTGTCAACCCCATTTATAAAAGACATACCGGCATCATCGGCAAGGTAATTGGATTTTAGATAATTATTGAAAAAAGTGATATCAAGATTATCGGCGTTTTCATTTAAGTCCCAGCCAATATCTTGCCCGGAGAGAAATAGTGCACCGCCATTATCCAAATATTCTTCAATTGCGGCTCTATCGTTAGCATCTAGCGAAGGGAAGGCCCATTCGCAAGCCCAAATAACAATATTATATTTACTTAACATTTCATAAGTAATGTCTGTTTGAAGTCTATGCACGTAATCAAATGAAATTTTTTGTGTATTAAAATCATCGAAATAGAACTGGCTGAAATCAACTGTACCGTTATTATCTTCTTCAAAATCTGCTACAAATAAAAGTTGTGGTGCAATTCCGAGTTGGAAGTTTAATGTATCATCAACATCAGTTCCGCTTAAAACTAATTGCATTGGAACGGCTGTTGGAAAAGCATCAGCTGAACATGATACTGAAAAAGTAACAGTTTGTTTTGATGTGTTTGTATCTAGAACACTGCCAATTGAAGCGATGTTTTCTGAACCGTCTAAAATTGTAATAGGCCATTCGACTAGCGCAGAAAGATTAGCACTAATATTTGTAGTTGCAGCCCACATATTACTTATTTCAATATTTACATCAACAGTTTCACCGGGATCTAATATTCCATTACCGTTACCGGAAGTTTCTGAAATAGTAATATTCTCAAATTGCAAATTCGGAGGAAGTGGAGTAACCGATTCGGAGAGAGCTCGCGCAGCATTTACTTTACCGGTTCCTAATGCATCAACAAATGCCGGATTAACATCATCAAGATTATCGGCGGTTTTTACTACTTGAGTAAATAATTCTATGACATCCATTCCCGGATATTTAGCTTTAACTAAACCTGCAACCGAAGCAACTAATGGTGCAGCCATTGAAGTTCCGGATAATCGAACATATTTATTTCCACCAAAGTAACTTGATGGTTCAACAATTGTACTCAATATACTCGAACCGGGAGCTGAAACAGCTATATAATCACCATAATTTGAGAATGAAGATTTAGTATCATTTGGATCAAGTGATGCAACGGAAATTATCCATGGTTGTGCACCTAATGCAGAAGGTGTTTGGTTGTTGGAGTTTCCTGCAGATTCTATAATTAATACACCATTTAAAAAAGCATAAAAAGCCGCATCAACTATTAACTGCCCTGAACTGCCGGAACTTTGATTTGTTATATGAGCACCATTATCGGCTGCATACATATAAGCCTGAGCAGCAAATAGACTGCTAACATAACCTCTTCCATCATTACCGTTCCAACCGGCTCTTAATGACATTACTTGAGCACCGGAAGAAACTGATGCAATTCCAATATTGTTGTTAGTTTCTGCTGCAGCAATTCCCGCTACATGAGTTCCATGTCCATTATAATCCATGGGGTTATTATCGGGAACTTCACCATCTTCATTAGGTGAAGAATTTGTTGCTCCGGAACCGGAGACGCCCGTAACAAAATCCCAACCTCTTATATCATCAATGTATCCATTACCATCATCATCTATTCCATTGTCAGCAATTTCACCGGAGTTCATCCAAATTATATCGGCAAGATCTTCATGATCCCAATCAACACCGGAATCTATAACGCCAATAATAACTGAAGAACTTCCATATTGATCATCCCAGGCTTCGGGAGCTGAGATTTGAGGTAAATGTTGTTGTGAACCATATAAAGGATCGTTAGGAATTTCCTCGAGAGGGGAGAGATAAATTGGTTCAGCATATTCAATCGATGGATCTGCATTAAGTTGTATTATTAATTTATTTACATCAACTACTGTTGGGACTTCGTATACAAAAATGTTGTTAAGATTGAGATGGTTCTTCAACTCAATATTTTGCGCACTTTCAAAGACGGCTTTTTCTGCTTGAAGACCAAACTTTGCACTCAATTGATCTTTCACCTTTTTGTTAACGGCACCGTAAGAATCCATCTTTTTATATTTAACAACCACTTTTCCTGGTTGAATTATTACCTCCGGATTTGCTTTGAAATAGTTAGTTGAATTTGCAGCAAATGCAATGGAAAACGATAGAAGTATTGCTATAAGAAATTTGGACATCAGCCCTCCTGTTGATTTATTTTAAAAGAATCATCTTTCTTGATTGAAAAAAATTATCGGCATCTATTCTATATATATAAACACCGCTTGATAAGTTTTGGTTAAAATCGTTTGTACCGTCCCAGCTTACTTGGAAACTGCCCGGCTGCATCTCTTCGACTAATAATGTTTTCACTTTCTCTCCAAGAACATTATAGATGTTAATATTCACAAAACTCTGAGCCGGAATTGAAAAATTAATTGTTGTACTAGGGTTAAAAGGATTTGGGTAATTTTGAGATAGTGAATAATTAACTGGAATTTCATCATGTTCTTGAATAACATTACTTATAATATCACCTTCGGGAGTTGGTAATTTTTCTGTTGTGAATATGTGAAAATCACCCGGTAATAAATTTTGGAATGGTGCCGAAGATGTATATTCAACACTGTCCCCGGTAAAAAAGTTATACCATGTCCCGGTACTTTGGAAATCAAGAGGTTGACCGTTTGAAGTAACTCCGAAATTCCCAATGATATAAACATTCATTGATTCGTGATACAATTTGATTTTCTTAATCGAGCCGCTGACACTCAACTGAAAATCATCCGTATTGAAGGCTTCATAATTTTTCTTCAAATTTATTATAGCAGAAAATGTTTTAAACAATTTTTCTCTTGCAAGAATATCTTGATAATCCCATCTGATCGGTTTTGGAGTTAATCGATCGCTATCGGTTCCGGATGGATAATTTATTGAGTAATCATAACCCAATTCACCGAACTGCCAGATCATTTTTGGTCCCGGAATTGTAAAGAAAAACGCCGCGGCCATTTTCATTCTTTGAAGCGCTGTAACTAACTCTTGAATGTTATAGCTTCCATTTGAATTTCCGTAAAGCAAATTTTTGTACATCAATCTTTCTTCATCATGACTTTCCATATAACCAATTAAATGCGGATCATTCCATCCACGTGTTTGATATGAAACCCAGCTTAAATCGGATTTATTGTTATCATGATAACCCATAGTTGCTTCATTGTATTGGTCGGTCATTTTTCCCCAAAGCATGAAACCGTAATTTGCTAATTCAGTTTCTTCGTTATTTGCTCCAAGGTGTTCAAGAATCATATAAGCGTCTTCATCGTAAGTCCTAACTTCGTCATACATTCTTTTAAGTAAAGCAATTCTTGATGCATTGTAATCATAAAAACTTCCGGTTTGCATAAATCCCTTTGAGAGATCAAAACGGTAACCGTCGAATTTAAATTCCTCCAGCCAATATCTATTTACTCTATCAACAAACTCTTGAGTTAATTTGCTTTCATGATTCATATCGTAACCGACATTAAAATCATGTCTAGCAACCGGATTAAACCAAGGATTATCTACTGATGGTCTGTTTAATGCATCATTCCAATATAATCTTACCAGCGGTGATTGACCGAATTGATGATTTAATACCATGTCAAGAATTACAGCAATACCGCGTGCATGACACTCATCAATAAATTTTTTCAATGCATTTTTTGTTCCATAATATTTATCAACGGCAAACATAAACGAAGGATTGTAACCCCAACTAATGTTTCCTTCAAATTCATAAATGGGCATTAATTCGATTGCGTTCACGCCAAGGCGTTCGAGATAATCTAATGTATCAATAATTGTTTCATAACTATGTGATGCAACAAAGTCGCGAATTAAAAGTTCGTAAATAATAAGATTGTCTTGAGGAGGTCTTTGGAAATCTGTTACCTGCCATTCATATTCCTCTTGTGCTGTTTGGAATACTGAAACAGGTTCGGTCGTTTTCCCGAAAGGATATGGCTTTAAGTTTGGGTATACATCATCTGTTATGTACGAATCATTCCAAGGATCTAAGACTTTATCAGTGTAGGGATCAGCAATTAATAATTCACCATCTACTAAATATTGGAAAGCGTATTCTTCGCCGCTCGTTAAACCCGTTATCTCGATCCAGTAAGTTGAGTCATTTGGTGTACGTTTCATGTATGAATCAGGACCAAATAACCAATCATTAAAATCTCCGGTTACATATACAAACTCTTTCATTGGTGCAAGTAGTGCAAGGGTTACACTTGTCTCGCTTGTATAGTTAATGCCATGCATAATTTCATCAGGTAATTCAGCTTCTTGAACTTCACCGCGAACTATAAAAATTGCAGAATCGGAAACTGAATTTGATTGAGAATCGACAGCTTTGGCGATTATATATTTTGACATTTCCTCTGTAGCTGAGAGAGTATAAGTAATCGTATCTTTATCTGTTTGTGTCAATAGTTCGTCATTCAGAAATAAATAAAGAGAATCCGCAGATGAACTGATTGCGGTTATGTTTAGTTCATCACCGACTTGCTTAATAGTAAAGGGAGAAGATGGCTGCAATATTGTTACTTCCAAACCGCCTTCGGAAATTGGAAGAAATATATCTTCTGTTTGTTGTGAAGCATTAGCGCTTCTGAAAACAAAATTTAGTGAAGTAATTTTTACGCTGGGACTCGTTATGTTATAAAATTCTCGCGGGTAACCGATTTCGAGTTCATATAAATCGGTCCCGATTCTTGTCAGTTTGGGTTGAGTCGTGTTATTGCCCCAAGTTCCAATTACATACTGCCAATTTTGAGTAGCTGTATTAACACCTGTATGTACATAAAGGTCACCGGTATATCCGACAAGACTTTTATTTGTTGCTTGTGTTGCATCAAATGTAATTGTAATAAAATCATCTTCGGTAGGAAATGGGGGATCGGATGAAACAACCTGTGCAGTTAAACTAGTAAGTGTTATTAGTAAAAGTAAGACATTTAAACGTAATTTCATTTGTAGACCTTTAGTTGGTAAATAATAATTGGGGAGTAGCTTAATATATTGCAAAATAAACTCTAATAAAACTCTAATCAAGGAATTCCCACGCGACTCCAAATCTGAATCCCGGCGGTTGAATAGGGTAGTATGGGATAAGATAATATTGTTCGTTTAATAAATTTTCGAAAACCAAATATACTATTGCACGTTTTCTTATTGTGCCGGCAACAAATAAATCTAACTGATAATTACTATCAATAAATAATTCTGAATTAAACCCGGATAAGGGATTTCCATTAATGTCAATGTAAGCATTTTGCATTCTCTGAAAATCATAATGAGCAAATCCCCGTTTACCGTAAAACTTATAATTAATTCCGGCTTTTAGATCGAGATTGTCGTTGAATAATGTATCTATATAATATAATCCTCCGAAAGACGTCTGCTCCGGAATAGTGTAAGAAGGTAAACCACTCTCGCCAAAATAAATTGAAGAGTTTGTTTGTAAAGATAATTTCCAAAAATTAACATCTAGTTTAAGATTTAGACCGTTTCTTTTTACAGTTGCAAAGTTATAATTCGTAATCTCAGATTGGTTGAGATAATCATTTACATCGTCTACTTTTCCTAACGGCTGAATTGATTGTTCAATTGAAAAATATTCAAGAGAAAGATTGAAGAAGGAATAATCAATCATCAAGCTTGCATCAATTACCTGAACATCACTCTTTTGATTAAATGACGAAGTAAGAAAATTATTTACGTCTCTATCATAATCGGAAATCCCGAATCCAAATTTCAACCAGTTCAAAGGATTAAAAATAACATTCCCGCCCCAGCCGAAAAATCCATTATCATCCAAAGCTGATTGCTTAATGAATGCAGAAGGAGTAATTAATCCGGAAAGAAATGAGCCGCTTAATTTTCCACCGATTGACCATCTGTCTTGTGTAGAGATGTGATTTGCATAGACTACATCAAAATCAGTTCTTTCATAATTGCCAAGTATTTCTATATTAAACGGAGAAAAATCAAATCTCTGCTGAAGATGTGCACCAAAAGTTTTATAAGAATTATTATTGAAAATCTTTACCTCGGTGGTATCAAACGAGAGTTCATTCTGTCTATATTCATTCAAAAAATATTGATAGTAGAAGGTAAGATTCGTGTAACTCAATGAATCGATTTCAACGATTGAAGAAATTGAAAAATTATGAGTTGTTGATTTATGATATCTGTCTATAAAATTAACTTCCGCTTGTAAATTTTGAAATAGCTCAGTAGGAGTTGTATTAACATTAACTCCGCCGTTTAAATCCATATTCAAATTTGAAAAACTATAACTGCCGATAATATTCAAAAAATTAGATGGCATATAACGAATCGAAGAACTGAATTGCCAATTACTCAACTCAGAATTAAGATATCTTGAATCCGTGCTTTGATTTGAAATACCGAAGGAAAGGTTTACTCTTTTGAATAAATAAGCGCTGAATTTTCCATCAAAGCCACCTTCATTTTCAGGAGCTTGATAAAATCTTATTCGCGAGTATGGTCTTATGTTTACCCTGTTCTTTTTAATAAAATTAATTGATACGGGATTATTTCGGTTGTTATAAAAGAACCCTGAAGAAAGCGATGGAATTTCAATCAGATCATAATCTTCGGACTGGAGAAGATTGAGGTCTAGAGCATTTTGATAACGATTCGTTATCTCAATCCCGTTTGATAAAAATGAAATGTTATCAAATCCCAATCCAAATAAATAGACTTCAGATGGATTTCCAACCGAACCAAGATCGGCATGATATCCGAACGGAAATTGATTAATTAAATCACCGCTATATCTATAATCACTTCTATCTATTGTCTCCTTATCAACGGATTCAATTAAACCGTCAGTTAACGATAAGCCTTGATAATACAAGGGTTTCAGCGTATCGCGTTTAACCGGTACTTGCAAGGAATCAGATATTTGAATAGCTGTCGAATCAACAGAAGTAGAATCTGAAATATTGATTATCCCTTGCTGCGGTTGGGCTAACAATGAAATTGAAAAAACTATAAATGAAAAGAAAAGAAATTTTGTTTTGATCATCATTAATAAGTAGTAAATATCTTTCGAAAATACTCATAATAATTTTGAGTGCCAAGATTCGAATCTAAGTACAAATGACTGGAAATTTGTGTCTTGGGAAACCCATATCCCGCGTGAAGATGGTGGAATTGACCTCGATCAAAAAATAAAGCAAAACGTTAAAAAAGATTTCATTTATTAATGAAAATGTTTATTTTTATTCATCACTAATTAATCTCTAACTAAATAAGAGGGAGAGCCATGGCAAAATCAATGACTAAAGCCGAAATAGTAGATCACCTTGCCGGCAAGGTTGGTACAACAAAAAAACAAGCTACAGAATTCTTAAATACTTTTGTTGAATTAACCTACAAACAAGCTAAGAATGAATTTGTAATTCCAGGCTTAGGTAAAGTATCTGTTGGCAAGAGAAAAGCAAGAATGGGCAGAAATCCACAAACAGGTGCTGCGTTAAAAATTCCTGCTTCAAAAGTATTGAAATTCAAATTTGCTAAAGCTGCTAAAGATGCAGTTATAAAATAATTCTGAGTTTTATTACGGAGATGTGAACCCCGGCAACTACCGGGGTTTTTTTATTTCTTCTTTACTCGTTTTGATCTAATCAACGCAATGTCTTCATTAAACTCTTTCATCTTGTCGAGAAGTGAATTGTAGAGTTCTTTGTTAACATTACTTAAAATTTTTGTAACAACTTGATTGTAACCTTTAAGGTGAATTCTAATGGCAATTGTTTGGTTATTGTTGTCAATTATATAAAGTGGTCGAGCTTTATTTCCGCTGAAAATACTTCCCTTTATTTCTGTTATATCTTTGTGATAAATTGTTAACGATCTTTTTGAAAAGAAGAAATCTTCACAAATCATTTTTTCATTATCGACGGAAATTTTATAAGGGAAAAGTTTATAGCCTCTTATATAATGACGGTTTAAGAAGAAAAGTATACCGGCTTCAAATATAACGGCAAATATGTAATACCATTGGTAAAATGATGCAAGAATATAAACGACAAGATAAAATAGTAGCACAATTGTAAGCGGAATATTTGCCCAGCGGTAAATTAACCTTGCAATAAATGAATATGTGTGTATTGACATAATTTTTTTTCTTTTTCTAAATTTACTTATTCTTTCCGTAAATTGGTTTTAAATAATTATAGAACTTGGAGGTGATATGATAAAAATGTTAGTCTACTTTTCTTTAGTATGCATAGTATATTCTCAAAGCACACAGTTAAAATCATTCGATGAACTTTATGAAACTTTGATGAACGGAAATGATGTTAACATAGTTATTAAATACGGAATGACAAAACTCATTATTGATGGAGAAGAAAGCAAAGCTCCGGATGCGATTGGCGGAATGGAATTATCGACTTATGAATATTTTGCACCCGGCGTTGTTAGAAATGATAAAGCTTACATCTCATGTTCGGAAACTGTTTTAATAAACCATCCCTTTTATGGCGTTGTTTATAATTATGCAAAATTAAGAATCTATGAAGATGATACAGTTGAAATTACTGCACAATATTTAGATCCCGTTTCATATGAAATAAAAATGAATGAAAAGTTTATAACAATTTTTAACAATGGTGAAAATGAAGGTGGAGTTTATTTTTATAAAGATTAAAATCCCAAACTAACAGAGATAATATGATTGTTTGAGAAAAATCTTGCTTGTCTAAATCCATAATCAACAATAACGTTAAAATCCCCTTTAATTCGGAAACCGGCACCAAAACTTGGTCCGAAAATATTATTATCTGAATTTTCATCTGCTTCTTTTATATAAGTATAACCGCCACGCAGATACACTAAATTATCATATGAAAATTCGCCTCCTATTTTATACTCATTGTTGAAATATTCACTGCTTTGAAAAGCAGTTGAAAAAGAGATTGAGTAATCCTCAGTTATTTTTTTATCATATGCAATTCCGATTTGGACTTGTAGCGGAAGTTCAAACTCAGGTGTGTCGTATTTTATAAAATCAATACCACCGGTACCTGACCTTTCTGTTTGAGAAAGCAGATCGGCTCCGTCAAATTGCAATTCCGGACCTAGATTTTTTAACACTCCGCCAAGTTTTAATCCTACGATACCGAACATCTTAGCTATTTGAAAACCCAAATCAAAGGAGATAGTATTTGCTGTAGTTTGAAGTATTTTTTCAGTGACCAAATTTGCGCTTACACCTACGGTTAAGTTATCCGAAAGCGAATTAGAATAAGTAATTCCGGCTGTTATGTATGTAGGAGAAAAATTTTCTCCGGTGCCGTAAGGCTTTTCAACAGTAGTGATAGGTATTTCTCCAAAATCCAAATTTCGAACATTTACGGCGAGTACGCCAAAGTTTTCAAATTTAAATCCGATTGCTGCATAAGAGAAATTAATATCGGCTAAATACTGCATATAAGAAAACATAACTCCGATATCATTATCAATATAAAAAAGTCCGGCGGGATTATATGTTAGCGCATCAAGTCCCGAAATACCGGCAATGTAAGCATCACTTAAAGATAAACCAACTGCACTTGTAGGAATTAATAGTTCATGTGCACCGGCTACCCCTGCTTTGTCTTGGGCTGATAAGCTTAATGATATTAACAAACTAATTACGGAAATATGTTTGTATATATTCTTTTTCATAATATTTTTATGGAATTTTAATAATAAAATCAGATTTACCTATAAATAATCCAATAGCGTTCCCGGTTACATTCCAACGTAAGTTTATCCCAGATTGACTAAAAATATTGGTTGAAGCATTGTTTGCGTCTTGTGTAATAAAGTAATTATAGAATACCTCATCGAATGCATGTATGCGAATAAATAACGAGTTGCGATATTGCTTTACAAGGTTGTTAGGAATAGATCTTGTTTTAATTAATAATAGTCCGGCAAGATTAGCATCTTTTTCTCTAACTAAATTAGGAATAACGTCATCTTCAATTCTCACAGTATCAAGAGCATCAAGCACAGACCAAGTTGCACCGTAAACGGCATTTTCTCGCGGAGTTAAAAATCCTTGCAAATAAAAAACAGAATCACCGGCTGCAGATATTTCACTTTGTACTTGTGCTTTTTGGAATGTTGTAGAAAATGGAATATAAGTTTGTGCTTTTATTGTATCTCCATGCCAAACCGCATTTAAAGAATACTCTTCTCCGTTAACAGCAATGAGATTATTATTCACGTATATACCGTCACCAATATGCTCAAGCGGAAAAATATTACTTCCGTTTCTTATTGAAACATTAACATCCTCCAGAAACGTTTTACTTGGATCGAATGTAGAGTTAGGTGGAAATGTTTTTCCGAAATAAACTTCAATTGGTTTACCTGCTTCAAGCAGAGATCGAACAACAACCTTCTCATTGAATGATAAGTCGTTATCAACAATCTGATCACTGCATGACCAAATTGAAAATGATAAAACAAAAACAAATATGATTCTATTAATATAAAAGTTTTTCATAATCGAACCGATAAACTTACTGTTGGTAAAATTGGGAATAATGTAAACTGTTTAAGAACCGGTGTTGCCGTATTTGCTGATTCGTCAAATTCATAATCTATATATCTTGCGAAAGCATTTTGTTTGTTATAAACATTATATACACTGAAGCTAAGCTTACACGGTACTTCAAACCAATTAAAACTATAGGTCGCACTTATATCCATTTTGTGATAATCGGGGAGTCTGTATTCATTGATATTTGTGTAATCAAGATAAATATCTCTCCCGTTTTCATTTGATGAATATATGCTTGGAAAATAATATTGCCCTGTAGGCATCGTATATGCTTGGCCTGATGCATAATTCCACGTCATCCCAAACTCCCAACTTTCCGAAAATTGATAAGTTACGACAACAGAAATATCATGACGTCTGTCATATCTTGGATAAAATGTAATACCTCTATTCAGATTATCGAAATTTCTTTCAGTCAAAGCAAGTGTATATCCAATCCAACCTGTAAAGTCACCCGATCGTTTATTTAAAAATAATTCAAGACCGTAAGCGACACCGTTACCCTCGGTAAGTTGATTTTCAATTTTTTCCTCAAATGTAAAAGTTGAAGTATCACTGTATTCATATAATTTTTGCATGTCTTTATAATAAGCCTCTGCACTCAGTAAATATTGTTTATCATTTGATACCCATTCTAATCCGAATATTCCTTGCTGTGCATAAGTAGGTTTAATTTCCGGTGTGGATGGAAACCACATGTCGGTAGGAAGAACGACATCATTTCTTACTATTAAATGTAAGAATTGATTGCCTACTCCATATGCCGCTTTAAGAAAAAATTTATCAGTAACTGCAAATTTTAAAGCAGCACGCGGTTCGGGACTAAAGTACCTTGCTTTAGGAAAACCATATAGTCTTAATCCTAAATTTGCAGTTAATAATGGAGTTATGCGCCATTCATCTTGAATAAATACGGATCCTTCCAAACCAACTAAACTATTTTCGATTCGCTCATCGCTTTCAATTTCGGAAGTATAAAAATTGTTATTCAATAAATTAAATCTATGGATGATAACCTCAGCACCAATTTTAACCGAATGTTTTTCAGTCGATAAGTACTGTCCTTCTCCCTTTATGGAATAGTCCTCAATTTTAGAGGTAGAAAAGAAATCCTGTTTAAATGCATCAGGGGCTTTATCTAAAATAAGAGTATTAAATTCGTAACTGGTATAATTAAATGAAAATAGAGTATACTTATTTTGGGCAGGTACATTTAGCCAACTTAAATTAACAAAGGTATTTTTCCAGCTGATATCATAATCAACATCCTCAGTGTTTGATGGTGAGGTTAAATTATCATCACCGGTATAGGCACTTATTGAAATCATATCATTATCCGTCACATTCGCGGAAATCTTCGCGTTGATATCATAAAAATTATATAACGGATAATTTTGATCATCCAAAAAAGCTTCCTGAAGTTTATTAAGGTATAACATTCTACCGGAAATCATATAAGTAATATTTTCGTTTATAGGTCCTTCAATGGCAAGACGAGAACTTATTAAGCCAACCCCAATATTAGCTTTATCTTGAAAAGGGTCACCGCTTCTTAATTTAATATCTAGTACACTAGAAATTCGCCCGCCATATTCGGCACCGAATCCACCTTTAATTAGTTTGATATCTTCAATAGCATCGGAGTTAAAGGTTGAAGCAAAACCACCAAGATGAAATGGATTATAAACAGTTACACCATCAACCAGAGTTAATGTTTGATCCGGTGAACCGCCTCGCACATATAGTCCGTTCGATAACTCGGATGAAGAAGTTACTCCGGGAAGCATTGTCAAAGCTCGGTACACATCCGCTTCTCCGCTCATTGACGGAAGCTGCTCAACAAAGTTCGGATCAATTCTTATTGTACTTATATTATAGTTTGTATCCTGTTTTGCTTCGACTAAAACTTCATCAAGTCTTAGTTGAGTTTTTTCCATACCTAAATCTAACTCGACAGTTCTTGGCGGCGATATAATTACAAAATTCTGCTGCAATGGTTTATATCCCAAAACTTGAACATATATCCAGTATTCACCTGGCGATAGTCGTTCAATTTCATAATTGCCGTTAAGACTTGATGCAGTACCGGTAATCTGATTAAGCCTTCCTTCATCCGAATATAAAAGTATGTTTGCATTTGGCAGTGGTTCATCTGTTTGGATATCGGTGATTTTCCCCATTACTTTTCCAGTGCGGTTTTGAGCACTGTATGAAACTATTAGGATTAATAGGAGACAGATTAGGCGAGTAATTTTCATACTTATTTATATTCGTTAAAAATTTGTTCAATATATCAACATTTTGAAATAAACAAAAGATATTAATTGAAGAACTAGTAAAATATTTGAAAATATTATTATGTTTTCATTTTCCATATATAATCTATATTTTTAGAAAAATTTTGAAGGACTGATTCGAATGCAAAAATTTATATTTTTTTTTGCTTTGCTATTTGTTTGCTTTAGTGGATTGGAATTAAAATCTCAGGACAAGCAAGAACTAATAATAAATAGTGGAAAAAGTAAGCAATCAGTTCAATACGAAATGAGTAACAGTTTCACTTCAATAAACCAAATGAAGTGTTGGGTATCAAACACTAATCCTGGGGCAATTAAGAGAACATTAGGCGGTGCTATTGAATGGCCTGGTGGTAGAAATGCTTTTAAGCAACTTGTTTTTTTTGATGGCTTACAGCTGTTAGGATATATAAACGGTGAACCACGAGCATTAATTCAAAACTCATATTTCCTTCCTCAAAATTTTGGTGCTACTCTTCAACCCGGCAAAATCTTTGATGACGGCACCCCGGATAATCCGAATAATTCAAAATATAGGATATACAAAATCCAAAAAGGTTGGGAAAGTTTACCCTTTGGTGCTGTTCGTGATGAACTTGAAAGAGATTATAATCAGTGGCCTGTAGATGATGGTGCACCTTGGGTTGATATTGATGGTGATGGTTTTTTCTCAAGAGGTGTTGATCAACCCGATTTCATTGGTGACGAAGTATTATTTTTTGTATCAAATGATTCAGATCCCTCATTAAAATTAGCAGTCAATGGTACCACATATTCGGATCCATTTAATATTGAATTCCAAGTTCTAACTTTCGCAAAACAAGGTACCGGAATTTTGGGAGATGTTGTATTTAGAAAAATTAAACTCATTAATAAAAGTAATCACACAATAGAAGACTTCGTTATTAGCTGGTACAGCGATATCGATATTGGTGGCCCCGGGGATGATGCAGCCGGGATTGATACTTCGGCCGGGTTAATGTATACATATAATTATACGAACAATGATGTCATTTATGGAGAAGCTCCGCCTGCTGCTGGATATATCTTAGTGTACGGACCTAAAGTCAAAGGCTCTCCTAATGACAGCGCATATTATAATGGGAAATGGATTCAAGGTTATAGAAATTTAGAGATGGTTAACTTTAATTATTTCCGAGGTTTTGGACCTGTCCCCGACGGTGTAACTGATTCAGCTTATTATTACGATAAAATACGAGCTCCAAGAAATGTTGAAGAATACATAAATACAATCAATGGTTTATGGCATAACGAAAGACCTTTCGTAAATCCTTATACAGGGGAAGAAACTCTATGGCCCCTTAGTGGAGACCCGGTCTCAAAATCGGGCTGGTATGATCATCCAAATGCATGGCCGGGAGACACTGCAAATCCCGGTATGTCAGATAAGTATAGTCAATTTGCGATTGAGGGATTTGATTTTGCACCTTTTGATACAGCCGAAGTAGTTATTGCTGTCATTGCCGCTCAAGGTGATGATAACATCTTAGGAATAGAAAAATTAAGAAGAATTTCCAAAGCAGTTAAGAAATCATATTTAGAAGGCTTCCGAACAAATTTAATTCCTCAAAAACCCCTTACTCATTCATATGAAGATGACCAATCGGTTACACTTTGGTGGGAAGGCAATGCAGAAAGTTTTGATGAGTTCGATATATTTTTAGAAAATCAAGGTTTGTCGGACACAACATATACCTTTGAGGGATACATTGTCGAGCAGTATAGTGACTCCCTAGGCAATAATCCCGAAACAATATTTATTGCCGATAAAGTAAACGGAGTGACGGTAATTGAAGATAATCAAATTGTAAATGGTGTTAGTGTAAAAGTCCCGGTAATTTTTGGGAGTGATAGTGGCTTAAAACGATTTATAAACATAAATAGTGATGCATATACAAACGGTCCGCTGTTAAGTGGGAGTGAATATTATTTTGGAGTATCGGCATATGCATACTCGCGATTTAGTGATCCTTCTTATTTAAAAAGTGAGCCTAATATATTTAAAATAATTCCGGGTAAATCAAAAATTGATTTCAGCTCGCCCTATAGTCAAAACGAGAATGTTGAAAGTAATCAAACTGTTGGTGTTTCGGACGCAACGGTATCGACTCAGATAATTGATCCGGCATCAACAACTGAACATACTATTAAAGTCGAATTTGTAGATACAACTTTTGGAATTGCATATAATTTGATTAATGCTGCCACGCAGGATACGCTTACCAAGCTTAACTACCAAATAACACCGGATATTAAAGACAAACAAATTTATAATGGTTTTATTTTACTAATGAATGATTATGGAAGAGATTCTATTATAGCAATAGATCCTAACAGAGCATATGCAGTAAACGAGATCTTGGAGATCAGAAACGAAGAAGGATATTTAGACACGCCAACGAAATTATTGAACAAGTATAATTCAACAAACAAGTGGAAATTCAGAATAGGCGGAGTACAATTTCCGAAAAAGAGTCATCTCAACTATGCGGAGAATATCGGTTATAACACATATGAAATACGCTTTACCGAAGAGGGAAGTGAGTATTATACAACCGGCTATTCACCGTTATTCTTTTTCCGAAATGATGATCCTAAAGGAAAAGGAAGATTGCCTTTTGAAATATGGCAGATAAGCAGAGACGGCAAAGAGACGAAGCGGTTGATAATAAAAGTATTTGATCAGACCTTAAGAGATACCGCATGGACAAAAGATGAAACGACAAATATGTGGGAGAGATTCTATTGTTACGAACCGGATGGAGAATATCCGGAAGTATTTCCTGAGACCTCGGGAAGAAGTTTCAGTGCGCAGCATAGAGTAGGGAATATAGTATTCGAAGGAGAACAACCGGAAGAAGGAACGATCATACGTATAACGACATTCCGTCCTCTAAGCGATGGAGATGAATTTGAGATATCGTTAGAAGCGCCTAACTTTAATGACACCGAAAGCGGTAAGGAGAAGATAGATGAGATCAGTGTATTCCCGAATCCGTTCTTTGCGGGAAATAACATAACGAATCAAAATTATGTACGGTTTATCGGATTACCAACGAAAGCCACGATAAGAATATTTACGATATCGGGGCAGTTAATAAGAAAATTAGAAAAAGATGATCAAACAAAATACATTGATTGGGATGTAAGAAATGGAAGCAATCAAATAGTAGCAGGCGGAATGTATATAGCTCATTTGGATATGCCGGGAATAGGAACGAAGGTATTGAAAGTGGCTGTAATTCCTTCTAAAGAATTTCTTGATATAAGATAACCAATTATTCTAACCTTGAGGATTTCCTTAGAAATTAAACCCGCGGTCTAATTTTTTAAAAAATATCTTATACTTAATTGTAATTGGATCATATAATATAATGTAGACATGTTAATAAAAAATAACACATATAGATTATTTAAGTCGCTTCTTTGTCTATTGTTTATAACAACTTTCTATTCGCAAGAAAATTTTCTCTTGCAAAATAAATTAATGAAGCAAAGCATACCTCAATATGAATCATCAGTAAAATCACTTTCAATAAACCAGATGAAATTGATCTTGAGTAATACAGAAATTGGAGCAGAAAGTTTGGATGATGTTGGTTTCGGTGCAATTAAATGGCCCGGCGGATCCAAAGCATTCAAACCATTAGTCTGGTTTGATGGTTTACAACTAGTTGGGGAAGTGAACGGTCAAACAGAAGTGTTGATTAGAGCGAGCGGTGGTTTATATCATAGAGTTCAGCCCGGTAAAATGTTCGATGATGGTACGCCGACTAATCCGGAGAATCCCCGCAATAAAACTTATAAAATTCAACGTGGTTGGGAAACTCTTCCCTTTGGAGATTTACGTGATGATCTTGAAAGTGATTTTAACCAATGGCCGGTTGAAGATGGTGCATCATGGATAGATATTGATGGAGATGGTTTCTTTTCTAGAGGAGTTGATCAACCTGATTACATCGGTGATGAACATGTATTTTTTGTTGCCAATGATGCAGACTCTTCATTAAAATCCGGAGTCTTAACAGGAAATATTTATTCGCTCCCGTTTGGGATAGAATTTCAAGTGTCTGCCTTTGCCTTTCAAGGTACAGGAGTTTTGGGAGATGTTGTTTTTCGAAAGATAAAAATGATAAATAAAAGTGGAAAAACGATTAAGGATTTTATAACCAGTTGGTATTCGTTCCTCTCAATTGGCGGTATGCCTGATGATGGAGTAGGAATTGACACTGTTCGAAATTTTGTTTATGGATACAATCGCGATAGATTTGATGATGAATATGAAAACTTCCCTCCGGCATTCGGATATGTTTTTCTCGAAAATCCGATCATTGAATCATCTAATACCGATAGTGCTTTTTTTAACGGAAGATGGAACAAAGGATATAAAAATATAGAGTTAATGAGTTTTAATTTTTTTCGAGGATATGAACCTGTAATTCCTCTTAATGATCCTTACTATGAAGACAAGCTGATTGCTCCATATAATGTTGAGTCATTTTTAAATACAATTAATGGAAAAACACATAATGGCAGGCCACTAATTGATCCGAATACAGGTCGTGAAACTGTTTTCCCATTAGCAGGAGATCCGGTTGAAGAAACCGGTTGGTATGATCTTCTTGAAGGGTGGGGCGGTGATACCGTGCATATCTCAAATTCGTTTAAACAATTCCAAATTGCATTAAGACCGTTCGATTTCGCACCGTTTGATACTCAAACAGTGGTTGTCGCAAATGTTGTTGCACAAGGGGAAGACAATATTGATTCGATAATTAAATTACGTGAAAAGGTTAATTCAGTTAGAAATGCTTATTATAATAATTTTTTTATAATACCGGATCCTTCAAAACCGCAGATCTATCAGTTCACTGAAAACAATAAATTTACTCTTTGGTGGGAAAGTAACGCAGAAAACTATGATGAGTTCGATCCATTTTTGAAAAATCAAAATCTATCGGATACAACATATACTTTTGAAGGCTACCTAATTGAGCAATATGCTGACTCATTGGGCAATGATCCTGAAATTGTTTCTATTATTGATAAAACTAATGGTGTAACTGTTATAGAAGATAATATTATTGTAAACGGTGTTAGTGTCACGGTCCCGGTTATCTTTGGAAATGATAGAGGTATTACAAGATTTTATTCGATTGATAAAGATGAATTCACCGGAAAACCTTTATTAAACGGACAAGAATATTATTTCGGAATTAGAGCCTATGCATATTCTCAATTCAGTTCTCCAAAGTTTAAGATAAGTCCGATTGATGTAATTAAAATTGTTCCCGGTAAACATAAGATTGATTTCAGCTCAATATATAAGCATGATGAGAATATACATAGTAATCAAATTGAAGGAATTACAGACGCAAATGTATTAACAAAGATTGTTGATCCATCGGCGATAACAAAGGATAGTTATATTGTTGAATTTCACGATGCTACTTTCGGATTGTCGTATGATTTAATTAATGAAACCAAAAATGACACTTTGGATAAAACAAACTACAAATTAAACACAGAACTAAAAGAGAAACATGTGTATGATGGATTTCTTCTACTTGTTGATGATTTCGGAAAAGATTCAATTAACGCGATAGATCCTAATCGCACACATGCTGTAAAAGAAATCTTGGAGATCAGAAACGAAGAAGGATATTTAGACACACCAACGAAATTATTGAACAATTATAATTCAACAAACAGATGGAAGTTCAGAATAGGGGGCGTACAATTTCCTAAAAAGAGTCATCTAAACTATGCAGAAAACATCGGTTATAACACATATGAGATACGATTTACCGAAGAAGGAAGCGAGTACTATACAACGGGCTATTCGCCGTTATTCTTTTTTAGAAACGATGATCCCAAAGGAAAAGGAAGATTACCTTTTGAAATATGGCAGATAAGCAGAGACGGCAAAGAGACGAAGCGGTTGATAATAAAAGTATTTGATCAGACCTTAAGAGATACCGCATGGACAAAAGATGAAACGACAAATATGTGGGAGAGATTCTATTGTTACGAACCGGATGGAGAATATCCGGAAGTATTTCCTGAGACCTCGGGAAGAAGTTTCAGTGCGCAGCATAGAGTAGGGAATATAGTATTCGAAGGAGAACAACCTAAAGTTGGAACGATCATACGTATAACCACGTTCCGTCCACTAAGTGACGGAGATGTATTTGAGATAACATTAGAAGCCCCGAATTTTAATGACACCGAAAGCGGGAAGGAAAAGATAGACGAGATAAGTGTATTCCCGAACCCGTTCTTTGCAGGAAATAACATAACGAATCAAAATTATGTACGGTTTATCGGATTACCGACGAAAGCCACGATAAGAATATTTACGTTATCGGGACAGATAGTAAGAAGAATGGAGAAAGATGATCAAACAAAATATGTGGATTGGGATTTAAGAAATGAAAGTAATCAAATAGTAGCCGGTGGGATGTATATAGCACATTTGGAAATGCCGGGTATAGGGACAAAGATATTAAAAGTAGCAATCATTCCGTCCAAAGAATTTTTGGATATTAGATAATAGTTATTTAGAGTGGATTATTAAAGCCTCTTGCAATTAGTTATCTTGTAAGAGGTTTTTTTATTCTTGTCATCACATAAATGCGAGTTATATGAAATACGATGCAATAATAATCGGTGCCGGTCCAATCGGACTTGCATGCGGAATTGAAGCCGAGAAAAAGAAATTGAATTACCTTGTTATCGAGAAAGGATGTTTGGTAAATTCAATTTTTAACTATCCTACTAATATGACTTTCTTCTCAACTTCGGAACGATTAGAAATTGGAGATGTTCCTTTTATATCACACGGACCAAAACCAACAAGAACCGAAGCGCTTGAATATTACCGCAGAGTAAAAAGTTCATGGAATCTCAATGTTAATCTGTATGAAAAAGTTACCGAAGTTAAAGGAAAGAAAAATAATTTTACTATTACAACAGATAATAATAAATACGAAACTAAAAATGTAATTGTATCAACCGGATTTTTTGATTATGCAAACTATTTAAATATTCCCGGTGAAGAATTACCTAAAGTAAAACATTATTACGATGACCCGCATCCATACATTGATCAAAAAATTATGGTTGTTGGCGGTGGTAATTCTGCTGTGGATGTAGCATTGGAAACTTATCGCCGCGGTTCGGAAGTTACGATGGTAATTAAAAAAGACAAAATTGATGAGGGTGTTAAATACTGGGTTAAGCCTGATATTGAAAACAGAATTAATGAAGGATCAATAATAGCTCACTTCAATTCACATCTAATTGAAATAAGAGAAATGGAAGTTGATATACAAACTCCAAAAGGCAAACTTACAATTGAAAATGATTTTGTACTTGCTATGACAGGCTATCATCCAGATTTTGATTTTCTTATATCTTTGGGAATTGAATTAAACGAAAAGCGCGAACCAATTTATAATCCCGAAACATTTGAGACTAATATTAAAGGAATTTTCCTAGCCGGAGTTGTGAGCGGAGGGATGGATACCGGAAAATGGTTTATTGAAAACTCTCGTTATCATGCGGAAAATATTTTCAAATTTTTATCATCTGTAGAGATTTGATTAACTTGTCCGCCTCAGGCGTGATCAAATCTCTACGATAATTTATTTCATCAGCACCATCTTCTTCGAATCGGAAAAATTGTCTGAGGTCAGTTTAAAATAATATACACCGCTTGCTAAATTTTTCGAAGTATAGTTTATTCTATTCATTCCTTTTACAGCAGTTCCATTAAAAACTTCTTCTACTTTCTCTCCAAGATTATTAAAGATTTCTATCTTAACCTTTTCCGGCTTGGAAAAATAAAATGAAATCATAGTATCGGGATTAAATGGATTTGGGTAATTCTGATTTAGTTTGTAATCGATATTCAATTTACCTTCTTCTTGAACGCCGGTTGGTTCACCAAGAAATTTATAGATTCTACCGTTTGTAAAAGACGCAAAATAGAGTTCATCATTTTGATCAACTCCAAATGTTGAGATTGCAAGTCCGGTATTATTGAATATCAGCATATTAGTAGGATTCTCTCCTTCAAAATAAACCCAGATTCTTCCGGTTATGAAATCACCATAAACATAACCACCGAATAATTCATTTGCTTTGCTTCCTCTATAAACAAATCCACCGGTAATTGATTGTCCGCCGTTAGGATCGTTGTGAGCATATTCCCAAACCGGTAACTCTAAACCGGTTTGATCACAATTTGTCGAGGGATCATAACAATGAAAACCTTCCATGATTTTCCAACCATAATTCTTTCCGCTTTCAATAATATTTATTTCTTCGTAAGCATTTTGACCAACATCGGCAGCCCAAAGTTTATTTGTAATCGGATCAAAACTGAAACGCCAAACATTTCTTAATCCGTAAGCATAAATTTCTTCACGCCAATCTTCGTTATTCCCGACAAACGGATTGTCATCGGGTATTCCGTAATTCAAACCGTTAGCCGGATTATCAACGTCAATTCTTAAAATATTTCCAAGCAATGTTGTTCTATCTTGTCCGCTGTTTAACGGATCGCCACCGCTTCCACCGTCACCTAACGTGATATATAGATATCCATCCGGACCAATTACAATTTGTCCACCGTTATGATTACTGTAAGGCTGTTCAACTTCCAACAAAACAAATTCACTGTTTGGATCAGCTTGATTAGGATTATTTGCTGAAACTTGAAATCTTGAAATTACTGTCCTTCTTGGATTGCTTCTTGTATAATCCAAATAAAAATATCCGTTCTCGCTATAGTTTGGATGGAAAGCTAAACCAAGTAATCCTTGCTCGCCGCCGTAAAGAACTTTATCTCTGATATCTAAAAATACCTCGGTGGAATTCACCAAAGAATCATTTTGAAATACACGAATTCGTCCCTCTTGTTCAAGAACAAATAAACGGTTTGAATTATCTCCGGCATGTTGAATATCAACCGGGGCGGCAAATTCTAAATTAGGAAACGCTTCTACATATCTTAGTTGCGCAAATGATAATGTTGTAAAAAGTAGTAATGAGATCAGTAAACTTATACGATTAAACATGGCATTCCTTTCTTTTCTACTTAAAATGATAATAATTTATGAGAAGTTCAAAATCCATAAAAATATTTTGAATAAATAATTAGATTGAGTGTATCATTGTTAGGAATTCGGAAAAAATTGAAAAACACTTCGGATAAAATCTTGTTTACTACTCTTGCAAAGGCAAATATGAAACGCGCATATTATTCGGCTCTTGCTATTGTTGCTAATCATGATGATGCGATGGAACTATCACAGCAAGCATTCTTGAGAGCTTATAAAAGTTTTTCGAGTTATGATCCGGAAAGAAATTTTTTTACTTGGTACTATAAGATTCTTAGAAATTTATGTCTGAATTTTATCCGCGATAGTAAGAACAGAAAAGTCAGCTCGTTTATAGATAATATAGAATATGAATCAAGCGAGAGCATTCAATTTGAAATCGAAAGAGATGAAGATGCTCAAAAAATAACAGCAGCGTTGAATAGCTTGAGTGATTCGGATAGAGAAATAATTATTCTAAAAGAATTTGAGAATTATAGCTATAAAGAAATTGCCGAAATGCTGGAGATACCAATCGGTTCGGTAATGTCAAAACTACATTATGCAAGAAAGAAATTAGCAGAAAAGATAAAAGAGTGATTATGAATGAACGAGAAATTTATTTGATGGAACTGGCGTTGGAAGGCGAACTTTCAACAGGCGAAAAAAAAGAGTTTGAAAAAATGATTAATGAAAATTCTTCTATTAAAAATGAGTTCGAAGAACAAAAAAGAATTAAGGGGGTGCTGATGAATATGTCATTAAAAAATCCCGGCAAAGAATTTTGGGATGGTTACTGGTTAAGTATTTACAACAAGATTGAACGTGGTATTGCATGGATTTTAATTTCCATTTCTGCGATAGTCATCGCCGCTTACGGAATCATTGAAGCAATTCAGAATTTATTAGCTGAAACCGATATCCCGATGTTTTTAAAAATTTCAATAATAGTATTTGTAATCGGAATTGCGATACTAATCTTCTCGCTTATCAGAGAGAAAATCGCAACCAACAAAGTTGATAAATATAAGGAGATACAAAGATGATAATTACAAGTTCATCTCAAATTGCCGGTAAAGAAATTAAAAAAACATTCGGGATTGTAAGAGGGAATACGATTCGTGCAAGACATATAGGTAAAGATATTTTAGCATTATTTAAAAATATATTCGGCGGCGAAATTCAAGAATACACAAAGTTGTTGGCTGAGTCGAGAGATCAATCTCTTGATAGAATGACCGAAGAAGCCAAAGCACTCGGCGCTAATGCAATTGTTGATTGCAGATTTTCAACAAGTTACTTAATGGCAAACGCAGCAGAAATTTTGGTTTATGGTACTGCGGTTTATGTTGAATAGAGAACTTTGCGTCTTGGCGTCTCAGCGGATGTTTTTCATTGATTCACCGCAAAGACGCAGAGACGCAAAGGAAAAATTTGATGAATCCTACAATATTATTTTTCACAACAATCTTTCTTACCGGAAAGTTTTAATTGGGCTAAAGCCCAGATGTTTTTTTGTTACACATTAATCCGTTGGCTGAAGCCAACGGCAAGAAAGATCAAAATATTTCATTCATTGCCGTCCGCTTTAGCGGACGGATGAAAGCAAAGAATGGAAAAAGGGCTTTAGCCCCATTGTTAGGAGGAAGAATAAATTTAGATAAATCTTTCTATATACTTTTTCACATCAAACTTGCGCTTGCAGCCATTGTAATTCATGAATCTGATCTTTCCGAAGACAGGTCTTTCAGTCCAGGCTCTATCGTGTACACCACCGATTGACCAAGCACATCCGACATAACCATTTGGGTCTCTGCCGTCAAGTTCGTATTTATCATTTAAATAAATCGAAAACTCTAATGCTTCTTCGGGTGTTTCAGTCCACTCAAGAATTTTCTTAGCCCAATACATTCGCATATAGCCATGCATTTTACCGGTAGTTACCATTTCAATTTGTGCCGCATTCCAAAGTTCGTCATGTGTCTCAGCATTTTCAAATTGCTCTAATTTATATGTGAATTCTCTTTTATCATTTCTATGCTCATTCAATGTTTTCTTTGCCCATTCCGGGAATCCATCAAACGAATCATAGTTCTTGTTATAAAAGCAAAAATTATCAGATAGTTCTCTTCTTACAATGAGCTCTTCAAGAAATGATTCTTTATTTATTTCCTCACCTTTAACTTGCAGTGTTTCCTTTACAATTCTTTGTGCTGAAATTTGTCCGAAGTGAAGATATGGTGAAAGATTTGATAAGACATTTTCATTCGGGTCATTTCTTTTTTCGCTGAAGTTTGTAAAACGCTCATTTAAAAATGAATTCAACATTTTTAACGCATTACTTTCACCCGGTTGTATCCAATCGACTTCTTTTACATCAAAATTTATCTTTAATGTTTTGTGAGCTTTTTCCCAATCGATCTTTTCACTTTTTAGGTTATGTGATTTTTGTTTTGCAAGTGTCGGAAACTCATCTAGATATTCATCTAATTGTTTCTTTATTTTTGGACGAATTGTATAAGCTCCGAATTCTTGTTTGTTCGAAGCTTCCCAAACGGGAACTATGTTGTGGGCATCAACAGTATAGAAGGGGATATCAATATTTTCAATTACATCTTTTTTCCATTTACGAATTAATCTAAGTGGATTGAAATCGGAAACTACAGCAGAAGCATTTAAGTGTTTTGATAATTTTGGAATTTCTTCACCGGGATCTCCGGTTAATAAATAAAATGCAATGTTTAATTTTATTAATGATTCTTCTACTTCTTTCAACCCGGAAAGCATAAATCCATATTGACGAATTGTAGCATCAAGAAAAGTTGGGACAAGACAAAATGCAACGACTACAAGTTGATTTAATTCTTTCGCTTTTTCAATCGCAAACTGCAAAGCCCAATTATCTTTAACACGTTGATCGCGCTGCATCCAATAAATGACGGGACCGCTTGCATGGGCTGCTTCTTTTTGTTGTTTTATTCTTTTTATGTTCATTATATATCTTTGCCCCTTAGCGACTTTGCGGTTAATCTATTTCACCGCTAGGACGCGGAGACGCAAAGCAAACCTTATTTAATTTCCCATCTTTACAATTTCATCAAACTCAGTTTTTGTAAGCGGCATAACGGATAAACGATTTCCGCGTTGAACTAGTTTCATATTTTTCAATTTAGCATTTTCTTTCATATCTGGGATTGGAACCGGTTTGTTAAACTTCTTAACAAATTTAACATCGACCATAATCCACGTCGGGTTATCTTCTTTACTTTTAGGATCGTAGTGTTTATCATCGGGATCAAAGGCAGTGAAATCGGGATAACCTTCTTTTACAACTTCACAAATTCCAACCGCAGCGGGTGGTTCGGTGTTGCTGTGATAAAAAATTACTTGATCACCTTTTTTCATTTCATCGCGCATAAAATTTCTCGCTTGATAATTTCTTACACCATCCCAATATGTTTTTTTGTCTTTTTCTAAATCATCAATTGAGTAAACATCAGGTTCGGATTTAATTAACCAATAATTAGCCATTATTTATCTCCATTTATTCTACAAAACTTTTTTTAGATATTGTCCGGTAAATGAGTTTTTCACTTTTACTATTTCTTCGGGAGTTCCAAATGCAACGACATTCCCTCCTTTATCTCCCGCATCGGGACCAAGATCTATAACATGATCCGCATTTTTTATTATATCTAAGTTATGTTCAATTATCAAAACCGAGTTCTGGTTTTTAATTAACATTTGGAAGCAGCTTAAAAGTTTCGAAATGTCATCAAAATGTAAACCGGTCGTAGGTTCATCAAAAATGAAAAGTGTGTGTCTATTTTTCTTTTGAGCTGATAAATGTAGTGCGAGTTTAATTCTTTGTGCTTCACCACCGGAAAGTGTGTTTGAAGGTTGCCCGAGTTTAATGTATCCTAATCCGACATCTTCCAACACTTGAAGATATTGAGCTATTTTATTGTTGTTAGTGAAAAACTCTAATGCTTCGGTGACTGTCATATTAAGAACATCGACAATATTTTTACCTTTATAAGTTACTTCTCTTGTTTCTTTTTTATAGCGTGTACCTTTGCAATCATCACACTCTAAATACAAATCAGCGAGAAATTGCATTTCGATTTTCACATAACCTTCACCGGAACAAGTTTCGCATCTTCCGCCGGGAACATTAAATGAAAAATAACCGGGTTTATATCCACGTGCACGAGCTTGAGGTGTGTTTGCAAATAATTCTCTGATGTGTTCGAATCCTTTTACATAACTAATGGGATTTGATCTTGGTGTTTTACCTATTGGTGATTGATCAACTATTTCAATTTCATCAATAAATTTTGTTCCTTCAATAGAATCATACTTACCGATCTTGGGTGGATTTTGTCCAAGCATTTTTGCGATACCGCCGTAAAGTATATCATGAACCAAAGTACTTTTGCCGGAGCCGCTGACACCGGTAACCACAACAAATTTCTTTAGGGGAATGTCTATATCAACATTTTTTAGATTGTTTTCTCTTGCGCCTCTTATTTTGATTACCGGGGTTTCATTCAAATTACGAATACTTGGTAAAGGAATTGATTTCTTTTTAGAAAGATAATTACCGGTTAACGAATTTGGATTGTTCATCAGTTCATCATGAGTACCTATAGCAACTATCTCTCCACCTTTAATTCCGGCTTTTGGTCCCATGTCAACGATTAAATCAGCTTCTTCCATCATTTCTGAATCATGTTCAACGACAAGAACCGTATTGCCGATATCGCGAAGTGATTTCAAAATATTAATTAGCCTCGTGTTATCTCTCGGATGCAAACCGATTGTCGGTTCATCCAGAACATACAAGGTTCCGATCAATGCCGAACCCAAAGATGTAGCCAAATTAATTCTCTGAGTTTCACCACCGGAAAGTGTGCTGCTGAGTCTGTCTAATGTTAGATAACCTAATCCGACATTGTTTAGAAAAGATAAACGTTTTCTTATTTCCTTTAGGATTCTATCAGCGACTTGTTCTTCATACTCGGTTAATTGTAAAATCTCAAAAAATTTATAAGCACGTTCGATAGACATTTTAATAATGTCGCTTAATGAATGATCGTCAATTTTAACTTGCAGAGCTTCTCTCCTTAATCTCGATCCTTTACAAGCTTTGCATGTATTATAACCTCTGTATTTACTCAGTAATATTCTGATGTGCATCTTGTAAGTTTTCTTTTCTAATTTTTCAAAGAAGCCGTCGATGCCAATAAATTCTTTAAAACCTCCGTGAACTTTTTTCAATTGTTCTTCGGATAATTTTTCAAAAGGCACATTAATTGGTATACCGTTTTCTTTTGAACCTCGAATAAGATCACGTAAATGTTTGCTGTATTTTACACTTCGCCAAGGTGCAATTGCTCCTTCAGCTAATGTAAGTTTTGGATTAGGTACAATTAAATTCATATCGTAATCCATAGTACGGCCAAATCCTTGGCAGACGGGACAAGCTCCAAACGGATTATTGAATGAAAAGAATCTCGGTTCGGGTTCTTCGTATCGTATTCCACAGCATTCGTAAAATTTGGTAAAACTTTTTATCTCATTTGTGTCCGCATTTATAATTGTTAATCGATCTTCACCTTGTTTAAATGTTGTTTCGATCGAATCGGATAACTTTGAACGAATACCTTCTTTGCTGGATTTGAATCTGTCAATCACAACAAATAAGTTCTCCATTGATTTCGCTTTTAATTCTTCATCGTTTAGATCATAAATTCTATCTTTATAAAATATTCTGAAGAAACCTTTTCGTTTAAGAAGTTCAATTTCATCTTTTATTTTTCTTCCTTCGTGAAGATGCGGAGGATAAACCAGATAATATTTACCGCCTTCGGGTTGATCTTCAATCCATTTTACAACCGTTGTAGTTGAGTCTTTTGTTACAACTTTCCCGCAACTGAAGCAGATTGTTTTCCCGATTCTTGCAAAAAGTAATCGAAGATAATCGTAAACTTCTGTGCTGGTCGCAACTGTTGAACGAGGATTTCTTGCGCCTTGTTTTTGTTCAATTGCTACAGCCGGACTTATTCCATAAATGAAATCAACATCCGGTTTGCTCATGCGTTCTAAAAATTGCCGTGCATACGATGATAAGCTTTCTACATATCGACGCTGTCCCTCTGCATAAATCGTATCGAAAACAAGAGATGATTTACCCGAACCGCTGACACCGGTAAATACAATTAATTTATTTCTCGGAAGTTCAAGATCAATGTTCTTTAAATTGTGTTGGCGAGCGCCTTTAACAATAATTTTATCTTTAGAATATTTCGGTTGGAATTTTGTCATTTTTTGAGCAAGTCGTAAAGTTTAAAATTCTATTATAACAAAATTTTGTGAGATTGTTAAAGCAGAATTCAGAAGAAAAAAGTTAGTAGTGAGGATGATATTGTATTAGTCGGAAGTAGGTAAGTAGAAGTAACGACTAAAATAGCAAAAGCGAGACAATTCATTGAATAGTCTCGCCGAGAGTATC
Source organism: Melioribacteraceae bacterium (assembly GCA_030584085.1). Classification (NCBI taxonomy): domain Bacteria; kingdom Pseudomonadati; phylum Ignavibacteriota; class Ignavibacteria; order Ignavibacteriales; family Melioribacteraceae; species Melioribacteraceae bacterium. Next base: position 3,162,274 of record CP129490.1, on the reverse strand, counting down.
AATTTTTCTGTATTTCAGTTAATTCTTCTTGGAGTTTTTTCAGCTCTTCGATTTTTTCATCAAGTTTATTTTGTTCTTGAAACAGCTTTTTTAATTTATTGTCAATTTCTGCTTGATATTCAACTTGGTCCCAGTAACCGCGTTCTTCAAAGTATGATTTGAATAACCAGTTTCGTTTTAGCGCCTCCATATTCTCAGCAAATTTTGAAGCTCCGGAACTTGCAAACTCTGACGTTTGAACAAGATTAGCAATGACAGTTTTAACAGAATCATAAACAGATTCATCGGCTAGAAGAGCGCCAAGCGCACCTTCTCCACGGTTAAGTTTTGCGGTTAGTTCTTTAATATTTACTATTGTTGAATCAACATTATGCATTACATCGTTCACACCTTTTCCAAGTTCAACAATGTAATCGGTAATTTCATTCAATGTTGTTGTAATATTTTCCAGACTTTTATCGGCAGATTGAGTTAAATCAACAGCAGCATAATAAAGTTCATCATCATTAAAAATCTTTCCAACCGTTCCTTGTCCGGTATTCACTTTCGAAGTTAGTTCCGCAAAATTTGCGGTCATTTCCCTGAGGCTGGTTATAACTCCACGACTCTCTGTTATAATTTCCGAAATATTTACAGGGTCAATTGATTCGATAAATCCACCATCAGCTACTATTTCAAGATCAGGAGAACCGGGGGAAATGGATACAATCTTCTTTCCTACCAGACCTTCAGTTGCTATTGAAGCACGACTATCAAGTCTAACAAAATTTCTAACTCTCTCTTCGATTCTCATTGTAACGATAACTCTGCCTGCTTTTTCCGGGGCGAGTGATATATCTTTTACGCTACCAATATCATAACCGCTTAATCTAACGGGGGCTCCGGTTTTAAGTCCTTCTACTTCACTAAAATTGGTACGGATAGTTATAGTTTCCGTAAATAAAGAATCTTTATTTCCGATAAATAAAATAGCAATGATAATTAGCACCGTTCCGAGAAAGACAAACAAACCGAGCCTAGCGCCCTCAAGATGCTTTAACATTTTCTACCCCTTTTATTCATTAATTATTTCGGTACTAAAAAAGTTTCTTAAAAATTTATCGTCGGAATTAATTAGTTCCGGTATTGTCCCTTCGTATGATATTTTTGAATCACGTAAAAATATCGCACGATCTGCAATTATATTAGCGCAAATTAAATCATGAGTTACAACGATGGAGGTCATGTTTAATCTTTTTTGCAAAGTTAATATTAGTTCACTTATTTCTTTAGAAGTAATCGGATCAAGTCCGGTTGTCGGCTCATCATATAACATGAGTTCGGGTTCAGTTATAATTGAACGAGCTAGACCAATTCTTTTTTTCATCCCGCCTGATAATTCCGATGGCATTTTATCAATTGCTTCTTCTAACGAAACATGATCGAGAGCAGTTTTTACTTTTTCATCAATTTCTTTTTGAGTAAAATCAAAATTCTTCTTAAGCGGAAATTCTAAATTCTCACGTACAGTCATAGAATCATAAAGTGCTGCCCCTTGAAATAAGAATCCAATATTTTTTCGAATCTTATTAAGTTCTTTCTTTTTTAGCTCGATTACATTCTTATCGTTGATAAAAATCTTCCCGGTTTCTGGTTTTAATAATCCAATAATGCATTTCAACAAAACACTTTTCCCGGTTCCGCTTTGTCCGAAGACGACAAAGTTTTCACCTCGATCAACGTATAATGAAATATCATCAAGAATAATATTTCCGTTAAATCCTTTAGTAAGATTTTCGATTCGTATTAACCTAGCGTCGGCCATATCCACATCGTAATTTTTACAAGAACCATATCAAAAACTAATATTAAAAGAGATGCCATTACAACAGCAGTTGTTGACGCTCTTCCTACGCCTTCGGTTCCACCTTCAGCGGTAAATCCTTTAAAGCATCCGACTATTCCCACAATAAATCCAAACACAAAAGTTTTTGCAACACCGGGAATAAAGTCCCCAAATTCAACTGCACTGATAACTGCATTTTGATAATAGGTAAAACTCATACTTTCCGCAATAATTACAGCAATGTAACCTCCGATAAGAGCAATAAAAATAACATAGACGGTAAGAATTGGGAGAATCATTGTGGTTGCTATAACACGTGTAACAACCAAATATTTAAAAGGATCGATAGCTGAAACTTCCATTGCATCGATTTGTTCTGTCACTCGCATGGAACCAAGTTCTGCTCCAATCCCCGAACTGACTCTTCCCGCAAATATAAGTGCGGTTATAACAGGTCCAAGTTCTCTAACTACAGAAAGCGAAACTGTTGCAGGAAGAAAATCGGTTGCACCAAATCTTGCAAGTACAGGCCAGCTTTGTAAAGCTAAAACTAATCCAATAATAAATCCGGTTATACTGACAATACCAAGTGTTTTTACACCCAACTCATCCATGTGCTTTTTGATTTCGGAAATTTCGTATGGCGGAATTAGAAATTGTTTGAAAAATTCTATAATAAAAATAGTTAACCCCGTCAACGAAGTAAAAAAAGTATAGATTGCTTCTGATGGAGTTGGTCTCTTTTTGAATTTTATTTCAGGAAGATTCATACGATAATTTTTCCGCCGGACTAATTATACGCTAAAATATAAAATAAATCGGAAAGTATTTATCTATTATATAATTAAGAAAATGAATAAAACTAAAATGCATTTTCTATGTGATTTATATCAGGTTTTTCATTTGGCAAATTGAGTATTGCAATTACATCAATTCTGGCATTTTCGAAAGTCAATTCATGACCTTTTTCTATAATGTAGAGTTCTGAGATTTTACGAACTTGTCTTTGTTTGGATTTTGTTAACGCATATTCGGGCGGACCATATTCTAAATTATTCCTGTACTTAACTTCAACAAAAACCAATTCGTCTTTATCCATTGCAACAATATCAATTTCACCCTTGCCGTAGCGATAATTTCTTTCAACTATTTCAAATCCTTTTTCTTTGAGAAATTTAACGGCAAGTTCTTCACCATAATTGCCGGCTTTTTGTTTTGAGTCGGACATAATTAATTCTCAACTAAAACTAATTGCTCTTCTTTTGATAATATCCGTGTTAAAAATGTTTTACGATGAAGCGAACAAGCACCATATTTTTGAATTGCTTTTATATGTGCTTTTGTCGGATAACCTTTATTTGTGTGCCATGAGTAATGTGGAAATTTTTCTGCTTCTTTCTTCATTATTCTATCGCGTGTAACCTTTGCTAAAATTGAAGCCGCCGCAATTGAATACGATTTCGAATCGCCTTTTACAATGGCTCGTGTCTGAACACTAGAAGGGAATGTTTTGTTGCCGTCAATCAAAATAAGATGAGGCTCTATCTCTAATTTTTCAACTGCAATTTTCATTGCGAGAAGGGAAGCGTTTAAGATGTTTATTTCGTCAATTTTTGTGTGGTCGACAATTCCGATTCCAAATGAAACGGCATTTGCAACAATTTCAGTAAAAAGCCTTTCGCGGGTTTTTTCATCTAGTTTTTTGGAATCATTTATTCCCGGTATGATTTTCCCGTTTCCAAATATAACCGCTGCAGCAACAACAGGACCCGCGAGCGGTCCTCGACCCGCTTCATCAACACCGCAGATTATCTTGACCTGTTCAGAATAAAATTTATTATCAAAGTCTTTCATTATGCCCCGATTAAAATCGCAAGTAACCCAAGCATCATATTAATCTTAATAAGGTTACTTGCTCGTCTTAATGTTGCCAATTCCTTGTTGTTATACAGTAGTTTTATTACAAAGACAAACAGCGGATTAACCAAAATGGTTATTAATACAAAATATTCAGCAGAATAAATTCTGTAAAAAAATGGAAGCATATCAATTACAATTAATAGTATTATTAATGAGATTATTAATGCAACCGAAAAATCCAATCCAAATTGTTGCGGAAAAGTTTTAACACCGATTATGCTGTCACCTTTTATGTCTTCGGAGTCTTTTATTATTTCTCTTATGAAATTAGTAAAAAATGCAAAACCGGCAGGTATTAATCCGCCGAAAAAATTCTCAACTACAATTCCACCAAGAACTAGAGGGAAAGCAGTCGCAAATGCGACAACAAAATTACTAAGTAAAATTATTCTCTTCAGATTTGTTGAATAAAGTAATAATAATAAGTTGAGGAAAATCATAATAACTAATATCTCTACGGCTACTAAAGCTGAAAGTAGTAATGAAATTCCAACGGTTATAAAGTATAATCCTTTGGCGGATTTTAGTGACATCAATCCAAGCGGGAGAACACGTTCGGGACGATTAATTTTATCAATTTCGAAATCTATTACATCATTTATCACATTACCTGCGGCAAATGAAAATGTAACTGAGAGAGCTGTTAGAATTACAATTAATGATAAAGAATCAAATGAAGCAGAAATTACAGCCGAGATAATAACCGACAAAAAAGTAATTATTAGGTTTATGGGGCGAAGAATTTTTATAATTGCTATCAATTTCATTAATTATGCTATAATATTGTTACAAAGATAAGATCAATGTTTGTTAAAGTAATAAATAATTATATATTTTCGCATTAATTATCTTATTTAAAGAAAGGCAACGATGTATCGAATTGCAAAAACCGGCGCTAAATTGATGATAGAAATCCTTCCTAACAAATGCGATTTCTGTGGGTGTTGTGTTGGCGTCTGCCCTGATGATGCAATCGAATTGAAAGAAGCCGAAATAAGAATAATAGATGAGAATTGCACAAATTGTTCAAAGTGTATTTGGGCTTGTCCGATTGAAGTAATCAAATTTAATAAAGAAGGATTTCTGAAGTAAAAGGATACTATGTTAAAGAAAGAATACGATATAATTGTTGTTGGTGCTGGTCCTGCCGGAACTGTTGCTGCGAGATATGCCGCCATGCAAGGAGTCGATGTACTCGTTCTCGAAAAAGATAGAGATGTTGGTTATCCCGTCAGATGCGCCGAAGCTATTTCGAAAAGAAATGTAGTGCAGTTTATAGAACCAAACGATAAATGGATTGCCGCCAAAATAAATAAGTACGCGTTTATTTCTCCGAATGGAAAAGAAGTTGTAATAGAATTTGATGAAGAGAACGGTTACGTATTAGAACGAAGAATTTTTGACTATGAACTTGGAAAACTTGCAACCGAAGCCGGGGCTCACATACAAACCAGAGTTTATGTAAACGGATTAATCCTTGAAGGCGAAAAAGTTTGTGGAGTTAAGGCTGAATATCAAGGTGAACAAATTGAGATTAGATCAAAAATAGTTATCGGAGCTGATGGAGTTGAATCTAGAGTCGGAAGATGGGCGGGAATCAAAACTCATATTGATTTTCGAGAAATGGAAGCTTGCTTTCAAGTTACTGCAACAAATATTAATAATGTTGATTCACATACACTTTATTTTTACCTCGGTTCCAATTATGCACCGGGCGGATATTTTTGGGTTTTCCCAAAAGGTGATAAGACTGCAAATATCGGATTGGGTGTGAGCGGTGATACAGGAAAGAAACGATCTGCACTTTCTTACCTGAACGAAAATATGGAACGGTTTTATCCCAATGCATCTGTATTAACACAAGTTGCCGGAGGTGTGCCGTGTGCATTAACATTAGAAAGAATTTCAGGTGATGGAATAATGCTTGTCGGAGATGCGGCACGTCAAGTTAATCCGCTTACCGGAGGAGGAATTGGAAGCGGAATGATTGGCGGTAAAGTTGCCGGCGAAATTGCAGGGAAAGCGATCAAAAGTAATAATTTAAAATTAATAGATAAGTACCGTGATAAATGGATGAAAGAAAGAGGGAAATCACACTTAATTTTTGATCGATTGAAAGAAGGAATTTTTAATTTATCGGATGAAGAGTTTAACGATATAATCGAAAAGTTATTAAGAATACCAAAAGAAAAAAGAACTCTAGGCAAATTTTTTGTAACTGCCTTAGCAAAAAAACCATCATTAATAATTGATGTGGCAAAAGTCTATGTAGTGTAATTAAAACTCATTCACTATTGCAAAATGGATTTTTCCTTGACTAAATGAATCACCTTCACCGAGCGCAAAGCTTACACCTAAAATTCCTAAACCGGTTTCTAAATTTAATCCAAGTCCATATCCGTATTTAAATTCGGAAAGTTCAATTAGATCTCGTGACTCATCTGCATTTCTTAAATAATAACCAGTATCGAAAAATAAATACGCATAAGTGCGAGGCGTGAGTAAATATCTATATTCCAAGTTCGACCAAAAAGTTCGATTCCCGAGAAATTGATTTTCGCGATAACCTCTTAATGTTGTAGTTCCGCCGAGCATGTAATAGTCGCTTATTTCAAAAAAATCACCTCGCATTTCTCGTGCATGAACTCCGGCGGCAATAACTTGTCTGTTAAATATTTCATAGAAATAAGAAAAATCTAATGTTAACCGCTGCAAGTTTATTTCGGTCTTTGTATCACTGGTGATAAACTGTGCCGGACCGTTAATTGATTTTTTACTGTATAAATATGAATTGACAAAATATATTCCCTCGGTTGGAGCATAAACATCATCTCTGCTATCGATTGAAAGCTGAATACCTGTGGAAAGTATGCTTGCATTATAAACAGTAAAAAATGAATTCTTATTTTCGGTCGGAACAATTGATTCGGTTGAAAAAAGTAAACTTGCGGAGATATCATCCGTGGCTAAAAATTCTATTGATCCATCAAACTTGCTTTGGACATAAGTTGTATCTTGCTTTCGTTGAAAAAATCCCAGACCAATATTAAATGGATAGCCCAGAATCCACGGTTCCATATATTTAATTTCGAGTTCTTGAGAATTCCGATTTTCTTTATGCCATTTAAATGCAGCGGCTCTCCCGGTTCCGAATAAATTTCTTAAACTAATATTTAGAAACCCGGTGAAGTATCCGGTTTCATTTTCATTACCTGGAACGAATCCTACAATTCCGTCAAAATTATTCGTCTCTTTTTCCTGAACTGTAATTTGCAGAACTCCTTCATTGCTGCTGTTAAAATAATAGCCCGGTGTATTGACTTGTTCAAAAAATCTAAGTCTATTTAACTTCTTCGGAATTGATTCAACTTTATCTTGTGAGTATAATTCCGGCGGAAAAATTCTTGCTGCACGAAGTATTACTTGATTATTGGTTTTATCATTCCCAATTATTTCTACCTTGTCGATTGTACTTTTCTCATTCTTTTCAAAAGTTAACTTTACTTTGACTTGACTTTCATCTTCAATTTCAGAAAAGGTTATTGAATTGATTACAATTTTTGCGAAGGGAAAACCAATGTTTTCGTATTCATCAAGTATATTTGAAATGGCTGATTCAAATTCTGTCTTATTAAAAATTTCGCCAATCAAGAAATCTAGTTCTGAATAAAAAATTAATGAATCGTGAACGCTCAGATTTGAAATCTCAAACTTGCTGAAATAAGAGGGATTTCCTTCATCGATTTCAATTTTATAAGTGAGTGAAGAATCGGAATTAATCGCGGAATCAATTTTTGTAATTTCTGAAGAGAAGTAGCCTCTGTCATTAAGATTGGAGAAGATTCTAGAAGTGATTGTATCAACAATTCCCACAAAATTAGGTGTGCCGCTATTGATTGAAATCCAGCTTAAATATTCTGATGAAGGGAATTTCTGATTGCCGGAAATTTCTATAGAACCAACAGGTTGTGATTGAAGAGTGAGTATTACAAGAAGAAATATTGAAGCATATTTAATAGTTTGGTGAATCATCTATCAATTTCATTTTCTTGCCGACCGGTTCAATACTTATAATTTCTGCTAGTTCTTTGGCTTTTGCCGACTCAACATTCGCGGCTTCAAAACTTTCTGTATTAAGTGCACCGAGTGCAACGGCTAGCTTCATAAAATCATTATAAACCAAAGCTTGTTCTATACCATAAATTATTCCGGCTACAAATGCGTCACCACTTCCCATAGAATTAATTGCATTTACTTTAGGCGGGGTCGTTTTGAAATGAAAATCGAATTTTGAGGAATACACATCCTTTTCACCGTCAGTTATAAATGCCATCTTTACATTCTTTGCATAAAGTGAGTCTAGAAATTCCATTATTGCTTTTTCATCATGAAGATTAACATCTAACGAAGATTCAATTTCTCTTTTATTATTATGAATTGCAAAAGGGGATAAGTCTATACATTCTGGCAAATGCTCACCATAAGTGTCCACAATGGAAATTTTATCGTACTTATTTGAAAGTTCAATTCCTTCAATAAAAATTCGATTGGTTGAATTGTTCGGTGAACTTCCGGCAAATAAAACAATGGAACAATTTTGAATTGCCTTATCTAATTTGTTAATAAACTCATCAACTTCACGTTCACTTATTTCTGAATTGGGTGAAAAATATGAGGTCAGTTCTTTTTTCTCATTATAAATAGTAACAGCAGCGTATCGAGTTTCGTCTTTAGTACTTACCGCATTAAAATTGATTTGTTCGGTCTCTAAAGCTCTTCGTAATAATTTACCGTTGTTACCACCGAGGAATGTAAGTGCAAGATTTTTAATTCCAAGTCTGTTTAGCTGCCGACTAACGTTGATACCTTTACCGCCGGCATAAAGTATTTCTTTTTGACTTCGGTTAATTGCACCTTGCGTAATTGAATTGAATATCAATCTTCGTTCAAGCAGCGGATTTGGTGTAACAGTTAATATCATTTATTCTAGTATCTATATCTGTTAAGATCTCGGTAGTCTCTGTTTACTAAACGGTAATCACCGAATCCGGTGTAATCAATAAATACAAATTGACGATTAAGATTGTAGTAATCCCATACTTCGTATGGTTTAGAATCAACGGCGAAAGGATGTCTATCAATATAATCGGGTGGACCAAGTGAAACATAGACCATTCCCATATCGGTTTGCCAGCCTTCTCGTCTATAAGCCTCAAAATTTCTATTTGCATGATCTATTCGTCTATAATACTCAAGCATCGCTTCGTTAACTTTAGTGTTTGGAGTAGGGTCTTTAACTTCCCAAAATTCTAAAAATCTTTCCAACTTTTCTTGAAAAGATTCGGAATTCATAATATGATTTATTTCACTAGATTCGGCAATATATAACATTTGGTCAATAGCTTTTTGAAGATCAGTTATGCTTCTCGGAATCCCGATAACTCTTGCATAAAATGATTTTCCTATACCGGCTATTAATGAATCGTTTAGGTTTGTCACTTTAACAACTAATTCATACTCGCCAAAAGTAAAAGACGGATATTGAAGAGAACCATAAATTTCGTTAGTGCCTTTATCCAATTTTTTCTCAATGGTATGAGTGTAATTTTGGTTTTCGTTTTTATCCCGTATCCCATACTCAATCTTAATATCTTTTTCTTCGTCGGAATAAAGTTCATAATAGAAGTTTATAACTTCGTCCATACTTTCAACAGTTTGGGAGATATTAGGAACGATTCTTTTACCACTTTCGGTTTCAACAAGTTCTGTAATTAATAAGAGATCGCTTATACTAACTTGAGTATCAAATGGCATTACTTCCAACGTATGTTCGCTCGTTACATTTCTTTTGGAATCTACATCTTCAACGATACATCTGACGAAATAATTACCCGGTGCAAGTTGAAATGATCTTAAACTCAAATTGAAATTTTTTGAAGTGGAAGTCTGATTGAAACTATTTGCAGTTACAACTTCCTCCCATATATCATTACTGATAATATTGCTCTTATCCTCGTTAAACATTGTCAAATTAACCGAATATTTCCCGACAAATTTATCATCTACTTTAACAAATTGAATGTTTGTATAAGGAACTTGTACAAAGAGATCAACCCTAGATTTACCGGTTTCATCACTTTTGTAATTTAAAAAATCCAGATTAAAGTTTGGGGCCGAAGGATAAATTTGTTTTTTACTTTTATCTTCCTGTGCATTAATTGTTAGAAAAAATGAAATTATAAGCGATATGAATAATAAGTTCTTCATGTTTATTTTCCCCCATTACCGGAATGTTTTGCAAATAAATCATACTCATTACAGTCATAAATGTCAACTTCATAAAAATTACCCGGTGTTAAATATTTTCCATTCGGATCAATAATTACTTCTCCGTCAACTTCTGGAGCATCTCGTTCACTTCGTGCAATATAATGTTGATCTTCAATATCATCGATAAGCACACGAATTTTTCTGCCAACCAGCTTTTCGTTTTTAGATAACGAAATTTTTTGTTGAAGATTCATCAGTTCGTCTTTTCTTCTTTCCTTTTCTTTTAGGGAAAAAGGATCACCTAAAATAAAACTTGTGGTTGTTTCTTCTATTGAATAATTAAAAACTCCCATTCTATCGAATTCAATATCTTTAACAAAATCATAAAGTTCTTGGAATTCCTTTTCTGTTTCGTTGGGATATCCTACAATAAAAGTCGTTCTTAAAGTTATATCAGGAATTCTTTCTTTGATTTTATAAAGGAGCTCTTTTGTTCTTCTTGAACTAATTCCTCTGCGCATAGAACGAAGAACATTGTCAGAAATGTGCTGGAGCGGCATATCCAAATATTTGCAGACTTTTGGGTTTTCTGCAATTGTTTCAATTACATCATTCGGGAAATGAGAAGGATAAGCATATAAAAGTTTGATCCATTCAATTCCATTGATATCACTTAGGCGATTTAATAGTTCCGATAGATTTCTTTTTTGATAAATATCCTTCCCGTAATCGGTTGTATCTTGACCGATGATTATTATTTCTTTCGCCCCATTTTTAGCTAAGCTTTCGGCTTCTTTTAATAATTGTTCCATCGGTTTTGATTTATGACCGCCGCGCATCAAAGGAATTGCGCAAAACGAACATGGATTATCGCATCCTTCACTTATCTTTAGATAAGCATAATGTTTAGGTGTAGAAACAATTCTTTCGCCGAGTAGTTCATATTTTAGATTACCGCCGAATTCCTTAACGACACCTTCATAATCTTCGGTTCCAAAATACTTGTCAACTTCCGGGATATCTTTAACAAGATCATCCATGTATCGTTCGGATAAGCAGCCGGCAACTACAACTTTTTTGATCTTACCTTTTTTCTTTAATTCCACAGCTTGTAAAATTGTATTGATTGATTCTTCTTTAGCCGCATCAATAAATCCACATGTGTTTATGACAATTGAATCGGCATCGTCACTATTTTTAACTAATTCAAAATTATTTGCGTTTAGCTGTTTCATCAATCTCTCAGAATCTACAGTGTTTTTAGAACAGCCAAGCGTAATTATATTTATTTTATTTTCTTTCATTCTACCAAGAATTTTTAAGTCACTAATTTAAGGAAATATCGGGCAATAAGTTTAGTGGGGAATTATAACTGCATTGTATAAATAAGGTAAACATAAACTGCCGGTGCGCTGAATAAAAGAGAATCGAATCTATCAAATACACCGCCGTGACCTGGTATTAAAGCCGAAGAATCTTTCACGTTCGCATCTCGTTTAATCAGACTTTCAATTAGATCCCCAATTTGTCCAACTGTTCCAACAATTGTACCGATTATAAATGAATCAACAAGTGAGAGGAAATCCAAAAGTATGAAGTGAGCCGCTATCATTGTGAGAATTGAAAAAATAAATCCGGCAATTGCACCTTCCCAACTTTTCTTAGGACTCACTCGCGGGAAAAGTTTGTGTTTACCGAATGCAGTTCCAAGAAAAAAAGCAGCTGAATCACAAATCCAGATAGTTACAAACAAAGCAATGATTAACAATCCACCTTGTTCATATAATTGATTTGAAAAATTAAACAACTCTCTAATGCTTAATAAAGAAGCGGAAAATACTCCAATGTAAAAAATGCCGAGAAATGTACTTCCTAAATTTAATATTGCAGAATTATTATCTCTATATAATTCGACTATCAATAAAATAAATGAAATCAAAAGGATGAGAATGTAAAAATCAAGCCAATCAAAATAGACATTCAATAAAATTAACACGACCGAAGTTAATCCAAAAATTAAATTTGGATTTGTACCTTTGCTTTTGACTAAAATTGAAAATTCAAAAAAAGAAATAAGGGCAATTCCCAAAACAAAAATCAGAAATAGTATTCCACCGAAATAGGCAGCTAGGCCGATAAATGGAATAGCAGCAACTGAGACAATTATTCTTGTTCCGGTTTTGTTACCCGACATTATTCTTCTTCACTCTCGTCTGTTCGAGAATTAATATCATTAATAATTTCTATAGCAGTTTCAGCATCGGATTTTTTTACTAAAATTTTTATGACGGAAAGATCACCAACGGTTGGATAATTTCTATCCTTTTGTCCTAGAATTAATGCATCAATCTCGGCACCTTCAAGGTTGGCTTTATACATTTCGGCTTTATAAATCTCATCAGTTGTATAAACTACAAGCCAATCCGAATGATGAACAAGATGTCCTTCGAATACATCCTTAGTAACAAGTTCAACACCGCAATCAGGACAAGTTGTAACTGTATCAACATATTCACATTCACAATTTGGACATATCATAATAACTCCTTCTTTTTTGAGAGTTTATCGTAATTCTTGTTTAGAATATAAATATAAACCAAGAATAGCAACAGAAAGAAAAGAAAGAAAAATGTGTTAATTCCAAGATCTGCCGGATCAGCGGCAGTTGCTTGCAAAAATTCATCATCACCAACTATGAAGAAAGAAATAATTGCTATAAGATTATTTAAGAAATGTAGAATCAAAGGAATGAATATGGATTCACTTTTAAATGCAGAGTAACCGAAGAAAAATCCGAGTGCAAATAGTGCAATCAATCCGTATGGATTAAAATGATATAAGGCAAAAAAGATTGCAGTCACAAAAGCTGCCCAAACGGGCTTTATTCTAAATTCAAAACTTTTTTGAACATAACCTCTAAAGAAAACTTCTTCACAAATAGAGGGAACTACTGCTACGACAAAAATTATAAATGATGCTTCAAAAATTGTATCGCTTCTTAAAAGTTCGGAATAAGTTTCTGTTACCAGTTTATCTAAACTATCCAATAAATTTTTAATTACTTGAATAATATGAATTTTTTGGGCAAGAAGATTAAGTAAATAATTTTGTAGGTAAAGATAACTTTGAAGAAGCGGTGCAATGAGGATTAATCCAAATACAAAAGCAAAAACTTCTTTTACTGTTGGAAGTTTAAAACGAATAATTGTTCCAACATCTTCATAAACTAGTTTTGCAAACATGAGTGCGGGGAGAAGTATAAACATTACTTGTCCACCGATTGTCATCAATCGCATCGCGTTAACATTCGCGGATTCAAGGTCTAATCCAAATATTAGGAGAGTTAAGAGACTACCGCCAATTTGGTAGAGAACAAAAACCACAATTAGACCCGTGAACGCCGCGGCGATTGGCGACATGGTTGGTTCAATATTATTTCTGAATTGATCCTCTTTTTCCGGAGGATCTTCAAAATTGCGGAATTCTTCACTCATATGGAATCAAAGGTAAGAAAAAGAGGTAAAATTCTCTATTAAAATTTAGTAAGATTAACTAATCTACTTTAGAGGTAAATTCACCGGCAAGTCCTTCATAGGCAGTCAATTCCGAATCAATTGAACCGATTATTACTTTTGTTTTTACTTTGATCGGCACTTTAAGTTCATCATCGGATAACCAAATAATTATGTTACCTTCGTTCTTAAACAAACCGCCTTCCCTAACTAGTGGTTCAACTATAATGCAATCAAAAGTACCGGCATCAACTGTTATTCTTTCTTTTCCGTGATAAACAACATCAAGCGGATAAACTTTATCGTTATAAAAATTTTCTAAGTTGAACCGGTCGCCTTTTTTCATTCCGCTGAAATCAAAAGTACGTGTGATATAAAAAGCTGACATTATATCGTTAACATACTTTGGAATTTCGAAAGTACCGCCGGTTGTTTTGGCCGAACCATTTCGCTGATCAAAAAACGCCGAGAAATCTTTAGTATAATTTCCTTCTCTAATGTGCTGTTCAAATCTCCAAGGGAAAATTCCTTCGACATCAATAAATGTTTCGTATCTATCTCTAACAATAAAAAACGGATCGAAGGCCGGAACTGTGTTGACTCTAAACGTAACATGGTAAACATCTCTACCGGCTAATTTTTTGATTTTTGGAATCGCCATTTCTGCAATACCTGCAGTTACAAAACCATACTTAACATCAAACGTTAATTTTTCACCTTCTCGAAATGCTTTGTTTTCTATTTTTCTGAAATCATCGGCATTTACAGATACGGTTAATAAAAGTGTAAAATATATTATATATAGTATTAGCTTTTTCATAATAGACTCAATTCAATAGAGTTTTGATTTCCGAATAAACATTATCAATATCAATACTGTTCATACAATCCAATTTTTCACATTGTTCTCTTGTGCAATTTTTACAATCAATTGATGGTGAAAAGATTATACTCTTATCAGTGTAAGGTCCCCATCTTTCAACTGAACATTCTTTGATTTTTGGATAGAAACCGACAACATTCTTGCCAAGAGCTGCTGCTATGTGAATTGGTCCGGTTGAATTTGCAATTAACATGTCACTTTTCTCGATAACTGCAGTTAACTCTTCGAGAGTTAATTTACCGGCTAGATTGTATGAGTTTAGTTCGTTCATAATTTTGTCACATGTGTTTTTTTCTGATTGCGAACCTGTAATTAGTATTACACAGTCCAATTCATGTGCCAAACGATATGATAATGAGCTAAACTTAGAAATTGGTAAATCTATTGAACTTCCACCGCTTCCCGGGTGAATTATAATGATTTTCCTGTTGTCCGGTATATTATAGTCTTCAAATATTTGATCAACTTTTTGTCTACTTTGTTCGCTAATGTGTATATCAAATGATACATCTGTTTTTTCAATATCAGTAATGCCTATTTTTTTCAACAGAGTTAAATTATGCTCAAGTTCATGCTTTTCTCCGGTTTTTCTGTGCTCATAAACTTTGTCCGTAAACAAAAATGAAAACCACCTATAACCTGATCCAATTCTTTTTTTAATACCTGCAAGTTTTAAAGCGAGCGAAATTCTAAATCGGGGATATACCATTATAGCCGTATCAAACTTTTCGCTCTTTAAAATAGATAGTACTTTCCAAAAATTTGTTTGATTACTTTTTTCGGGAAGAATTATTGTGTTGTCAATAAACTTATTGTTAAGAGTAAGCGGACTTGTATATTCTCGAACTAAAAATGTCACATGAGATTTTGGATAAAATTTCTTTATATACTTTGCCAATGGTAACGTCAGTACGACGTCACCAATTCGATCAGTTCTTACGATTAATATTTTATTCGGTGAATTCATTTCTTCGAAACATACGGATTATCTTTGATATAAAAACGCCAAGGAAGTTCAACTGATTTCTTAATTCCGATTCTTTGGGTGACAATTATATTTTTCTTTGAAACATCTTCCGAATCTAAGAGAAAAATTTCTGATGAAGTTAAATCGATTCCGTTTTCTTTTTTTGTAATTGAAAATGCTTTGCAAAATTTAGCCGGACCATTTGTTAGGTTTATGATTTCTTTGTCAGAAAGCACTCTTGCATCAAATCTATGTAACTTCATTTTTTCTAAACCAAACAAAGGTTCAACTCCTCTAATCAAAACGGCTGCTCCTTCACTTGCTTTACCACATACTACGTTAGCACAAAAATGCATTCCATAAGTGAAATAAACATAAAGATAACCACCTTCTTTGAACATTACTTCGTTGCGTATTGTTTTACCATTAAAGGTGTGAGCGGCTTCATCATCTCTACCACGATAAGCCTCAACTTCTACAATTTTCCCAATCAAATATTCAGATTCAACTTTTCTAAAAAAAAGTTTACCCAACAGCTTTGGAGCAAGTTTTACGGCATCGATTTGATAGAATTGCTTGGTAAGTTTTTTAGAAGGGTCAAATTGCATACAAAAGGAAAATGAATTAATTATTCATCATGTTTTTTATTTCTTCTATTTTTCTTTCATAATATTCGGTTTTGGCTGGATTACTCTCTATTAATTTCTCATATATATCGAGAGCTTCTTTGAAGCTTGATTGAGCTAAATAAATTCCGGCTAATGTTTCGGATACAAATTGCTTCCCCCGTGGTTCGGATTCATCAATTTTGGGGGTTATGTTACTGTCTATTGGTGGAATTTTTGCTTTATTAATAGTTTCGGCGAGGTTTTCCAAATCTTCTTCTAACGGTTTTTTAATTCTAGTAATTTCATCTTCGTTGTTCTGAATATTAGATTTCTCTTCCTCGATTTTTTCTAAATAATAATTAATTGTGGAATCATCATTTAAAATTGGTTTGAGCTCATCAAGTTTATCAATTACTTTTTTATATTCACCTTTCTTTGCAAGCGCTTGGATATAAACAAGTTTAGCACTTATATAATCGGGATAAAGTTCCATTCCTCTTTCTAACATTTGAATGGCAGTATCAGTGTTACCTGATTCTAATTCGCTTTCTGCTACTCTCGCAAAAAGAGGAGAAGAAGGATTGAATTCATATATCAATTTTATTTTTGCTAAATCTTTATTCATGCTGCAGATTTTGATTTTTTTGTAAACGAGTTTCTAAAAGAAAAATAAGATACCGATGCAAATCCAAAGAAGAACATTAACTGAAACGGAAGTGCAGCAATTTCCATAAAGTAAATTGATGCGACAACGCCGATCAAACAATAGATTGCAAGAATCATTTCGATATAAGCCGAGCTTTCAATTTTCATATTAAGAAAATATTGATTCTTCGCAAGGGAATCATCTTTTTTTTGAATTTTAAATTTCGGTGTTCGTACAAACTCACTTTTTCTGTTCATCAAAGCTTCCATAACCGCGCGAGAATTATTTACAGCAAAACCCATACTTCCCGCCATGAATAAAGGGAAGAGAGCAATTTTCTTTCGCCAATCTTCATGAACATTTTTCTGTGCGAAAAGATAAAACACAAATGAACTTAAAAATGCAATCACAAATATCGACATGAAGTTAAAAAAGTTATCGTACGGACCGCTGTTTTTAATAAAGATTAACGGAACATTCAAAATACCGGCAAGCAAAATAAATGGGAATACTATATTGTTTGTAAGATGAAATGTTGATTGTAATTTAACACGCATTGGAATTTTTGATTTCCAGACTTCGGGTAACATTTTCTTTGCTGTTTCGATAGCGCCTTTTGTCCATCTAAACTGTTGTGCTTTAAGAGCATTCATTTCGGCCGGTAATTCAGCCGGAGTGGTAAAATCTCTCAGGTAAATAAACTTCCAGCCTTTTAATTGTGCTCGGTAGCTTAAATCAAGATCTTCGGTTAAGGTATCTGCATGCCAGTTGCCTGCGTCAAGAATACAACTTAATCTCCAAACTCCTCCGGTACCGTTAAAGTTGATAAAGAATCCAGCACGGTTTCTAACGGTTTGTTCTATTACAAAATGTCCGTCGAGCGCAAGTGCTTGTATTTTGGTTAGCATGGAATAATCTTCGTTTAGATGCTCCCATCGCGTTTGAACCATTCCCACATTATCATCGGCAAAAAACTTTAAAGTATTTTTCAAAAAATCTGGTTTGGGAATAAAGTCGGCGTCAAAAATTGCAACATATTCACCAGTTACAGATTTCAATCCTTCTTTCAGTGCACCGGCCTTGTATCCGCTTCTGTCAGTTCTGTGAATATGTTTTATGTTAAACCCGAGTTTTTGTTTTTCCTCAACTATTTTTGCAACAACTTCGACTGTTTGATCGGTTGAATCATCAAGAACTTGAATTTCCATTTGTTCTTTGGGAAAATCAATTGCACAGACTGCGTCAATTAACCTTTCCGAAACATACATTTCATTATAAAGCGGTAGTTGAATTGTAACTGTTTTGTGTAAGACTTCTTCAGCTTTTTCTTTAGGAATATTTTTTCCGTACTTGGATTGATAATAGACCATTATAAATCCGTGACTGGCGAAAATCATTAATATTGATAACGATACTATGTAAGTAAGTAAAACTATTTCATCGAAATTCATGTTAATCCCTTTTTACCAATTAGATACAACCGCAAGCAGTATATCTTCGGTTATTTTATCTATTGCTGTTTTAATAGCGTCGTTTCTGAAGGTTGTAATGTCACCTTCGTTTACATAGTCTGCATAATTTGAAAAAGTTTGCTCAAAGATTGTTTTTTTCATTATAAAATCTTTATAAATGACTCTAACAGTTAATGTGACTCTTCTAGTTTCTACTGCGGTAATACCTTCTTGAGCTCCAACTGATGACGGGGCATCGACAAGCGAGAGAATTGTACTTTCTAAAATTGCATCGGCATTAACTCTTTCGCGAATTTGTAAAGAGTTATCATCAATAAATTTTGTTATTAATTCATTTGTGAAATCTTCTCTTAAACTTGGTTCGCCCGAACCGCTTCTATCATCAAACAATGGAATGGCAATCGATTCAAGATGCTGAGGAATTGAGGCTCCGGTAAAAGAATAACTGCACGCACTTAATACCAAAGCAATTATGAATAATATAAATATACTTTCTAACTTTCTATTGAATGTCATAATCTTTTAATTTTCTGTAAAGTGTACGTTCACTAATATTCAAAAGTTTTGCAGCTTTTCTTTTATTTCCTCTTGTAAAATCGAGTGCATTTTCGATAGCTTGTTTTTCAAGTTTATCGATTGGAATTACTTCATCGACTTCAAACTTTTTACCGGTGTTTTGAATCTCGGAATGGTTGTTCAATGCAATATCTTTTAATTCAATCAAATCCTTTTTTATTTCGATCAATGCGCGATAAATCATTTCTCTATCTAATGCTTCAGGAGATCGGTTTAAATGAACGGGTAAATTTTTTATTTGATCCGAAGAATCACCCAACGATAATAAAGGAAGAAAATCTTTTTCGGTTAAATAAGAATCTCTCGATAGAGCAGTTGCCGTTTCAATTGCATTTTTGAGTTCGCGGATATTCCCGGGCCATTTATAATTGTATAGTAAATCCCATGCTTCTTTGCTTAATTGTGGTTTTGTAATTTTATTTTCTGTTGAATAATTTTCTAAAAAATGTTCAATGAGAGCGGGAATGTCCGAAGGTCTTTTACGAAGCGGGGGAATACTCAACATGACTGCTTTCAAACGAAAGTAAAGATCACTTCTAAATCTTTTTGCGGCAACTTCATCTTGCAAATCTTTGTTTGATGCTGCGATTATTCTAACATCAACTTTGGTTACCGTTTCGCTTCCTATTCGCATAAATTCTTTAGTCTCTAAAACACGAAGTAACTTTACCTGAGTTGTTAACGGCATTTCACCAATTTCATCAAGGAATAATGTACCGCCATCGGCAATTTCGAAGTAACCTTTCCTATCATCTATTGCACCTGTGAAAGATCCTTTTTTGTGACCGAATAATTCACTTTCTAAAATTCCTTCGGGAATTGCACCGCAATTAACACTGACCAATTTTTTGTCGGAACGATTACTTGCACCATGAATTGCTCTGGCAAAAACTTCTTTACCGGTTCCCGATTCACCGTAAATTAAAACTGATATGTCAGAATGTGCAACTTGCAGCGCAATATCCGATAAATCTTTAATTTCTTGAGATTTGCCAATAATTCCAAACTTATTTTGAAATTCTGTGATTGTCATAATTCATTTTTTTTGAGAAGTTTAAAATAGCATAAATGATGCTGATAATTAAGGGAAATCTTAAAAAAGTATGACAGAATGTCCGTCTTCTGCCAACATCACTTTTACAGAATGCGGAAATGTTTGGTTTCTGAGGTATTTTACAAGCTCTTGTTCATCTTCATCCGAAATATGTGTGAGATAAATTTTTTCCGGGTGATAATAAGCTACAATGCCGTGTATCCAATCTTTATCAATATGAGTTGTTTCGGTGATAAAAATCTTTGGTTTTACTTCATCAAAAAGAAATAAGTCTTCACGTATCCCGATATCGGATGTATAAATAATTGATTCATCTTTTATTTTAATAAGCATGCTAGAGGATACAAATTGATTCTCCGGAATTGAATCTGTTCTGTACTTATTTGTTATGTGTGAATTTTGTTTAGCATAGAAACTAATTTCATCATCAATCGGATAATCTTTTCCGAATTCAAAACCGATTATATCTAATTCGAATTGCAAACTTTCTTCAAATATGTAAGTGGAGTGAAGAAAATTTTTCAACGGCTCGACTAAATTTGTGTGGGTAAATATTGTTAGTCTACCAACTCTCTCATCTAATTTCATCTGAGTTATTAAAGAAGCGATTCCACTAAAATGATCGGCATGATAATGTGTAAAGAGAATAGAATTGATTGAATTAAAAGAGATACTATTCTTCAGAAATGCTTTTGAAATTCCATCACCGCAATCAATTAATAAATTTGTATTTCCGTTTTCAATTAATATTGATGAATGATCTCGTTTAAGAGATGTTTTGCCCGAACCGGTTCCGATAAATCTTATTTTCATTTATTCTACTGAAATTACTCTTCCGTTCAAATCATATTTACTTTTAAGGTAAGAAAGCAATGGAGATGCTTCTTGTTCGGTTGAAAGATGACCGAACATGACAACATTAAGAATTGAGCCGCCGACACTTTTTGTCCCCAGTTCAACCGGATAACCATCATTCTGAATTGCGTTTGCCAAATTTTGTGCATTTTCTAAATTTAAAAATGCGCCGGCTTGTATCGTAAAATTATATTTGTCGATTTGCTGAACAGGTGGTTGAGCAGGTTTTACCGGCTCTTTCGCAATTTCAACTTCGTCCGGAATTGTTCTATCCGCAGCTCGAATATACGGTGATGAAGGATAATCATTTTTCAATTTTGTAAGTAAATCTTCAGCTCTTTTATAAACCCCAAGCGAATAATAATAAGAGAATACTCTATACAATGCCGCATCGGCATAATTACTTTTGGGATGCTGTTCGTATATTGTTTGATATTTTTGGACAGCGGAATTACCGTCTTCTGTTAAAACTGCGTCAAGAAAATATACTGATGGATCGTTCGGGTGTGAAGTTTTTAATTTGCTCAATCCGTTTACCGCAGAAGTATAGTCGCCATCTTCAATTGCTTTTAGATATTCAACAATGCTAACTTCTTGAGCAAACAGAGCACCAACTAAAAATAAAACAAATATTGTGGATTTTATTTTCATCCCTTTACGCAGTTAGGGAAACTTTTTCGCCGACCGGATTAACGATTTTCATAATATCACCGAACAATGTAGCAGAAGTTGCGCGATTAATTTTTACTTTTACATAATCGCCTTTTTTAATTTCGTCATTTAACGGGAAGATAACAACTTTATTCGTATCGGTTCTTCCGGCTAAAAATTGATCGGACTTTTTGCTTGTTCCTTCAACAAGAACTATCTCATCGGTACCAACTAAATTTTGATTTATTTCGTAAGAAATTCTTTGCTGAAGATCGATTATTTCGTTTAATCGTTTGGCTTTTGTTTCTTCGGGAACGTCATCATTCATTTTGAATGCTTTTGTTCCTTCACGGGGTGAATATTTAAACATATAGGCGCCGTCATATCGAACTTTTTCCATAACATCTAAAGTTCCTAAATGATCTTCGTAAGTTTCTGTAGGAAATCCAGAAATTATATCGGTTGAAAAACTTACACCGGGAATAATTTTACGAGCTTTTTCAATCAACTTGAGATAGTGATCTACCGTATAGGTTCTGTTCATTTCTTTTAAAATTCTATCTGAACCTGACTGAACAGGAAGATGAATATAGTTACATAAGTTTGGATGTTCGGCAATTGTGTAAAGTAATTTATCGGACAAATCTTGCGGATGTGAAGTTGTAAATCTTACTCTGATTGATCTATCGACCGAAGCTGCTGCAGCAAGTAAATCAGCGAAATCTCTGCCTTCATCATTGTATGAATTAACATTTTGACCGAGCAAAGTAACTTCTCTAAAACCTCTTCTTGAAAGCTGTCCAATTTCTTCAACAACCGATTCTAAATTTCTGCTCCTCTCTCTTCCGCGTGTAAATGGAACAACACAAAATGTACAGAATTTATCGCAACCTCTCATCACGGAAATCCAAGCTGAAAGTCCGTCTTCTCGATAAGGAATTATATCGTCATAAGTTTCTGTTCGAGAAAGTTTAACCCCGATTCCTTTTTCACCCGAAAATGCAGTATCGATGAATTCCGGAAGTCTTCTGTATTCATCCGGACCAACGACAAGATCAACAACTTTTTTAGATTCAACTAAATCTTTACGAAGTCTTTCCGCCATGCAACCAAGAATACCTATAACCATTTCGGGATTCTTGTCCTTGTATCGTTTCAAGTTTCCGAGTCTTCCGTAAATTCTTTGTTCTGCGTTATCCCTAACACTACATGTATTTAATAAAATTACGTTTGCATTGTTAAGTTCTTCGGTTAACTCGTAGCCTTTGTTTTTTAAAATACCCATTACTAATTCGGTATCGGCCACATTCATCTGGCAGCCGTATGTTTCGATATATACGCTATTCTTAGCCATCTTATCTTATTTTGTTATAAGGGAACAACAAAAATAGGAAAATTAATAACGAGTCAAAAGGTATAAAACAGCATTCAATAATATGAATGCAAAGAGACTGAAAAAAGCAGCAAAGTATATTTTTCGCTTTTTACGCCATTCGTGGATATTCGGAGGGTTATCGTTATATTTGTTTCTAGTGAACATGATTTCTGATTTTAATATTAACAAAATTACTGAATCGAAAGTTTATTAGTTTTGATGCAAATCAAACATAAAAGTTTCGGAAAATCAAAAAAATATCATTTATAAGCACAAAAAGTTCAAGGGAGTGAAATGGATTTAAAAGATAAAGTAGTATTAGTTACGGGAGGTTCCTCGGGAATTGGTTATGCAATTGCCGAGATGGCAAAAAATAAAGGAGCAAAAGTTATAATTGCAGCAAGAAATCGCGAGAGATTGGATAAAGCT
Organism: Melioribacteraceae bacterium; assembly: GCA_030584085.1. Lineage (NCBI taxonomy): Bacteria > Pseudomonadati > Ignavibacteriota > Ignavibacteria > Ignavibacteriales > Melioribacteraceae > Melioribacteraceae bacterium. The sequence goes on along the minus strand of CP129490.1, from coordinate 3,139,231 downwards.
GCAAAACAACTCTCAGCACTTCCGGTTTTATGCGATGTTGGAAACGAAAAGCATGTAATTGAATGTTATGATGCGGTTATGAAAGAATTTGGAAGATTGGATGTGCTTATTAACAACGCAGGTTTCGGTTACTTTGCGATGATTGATGAACTTGACAAAAAGAAATTTGAAGAAGTTTTCAATACAAATGTTGTCGGTGCCGCTTTGATGGCAAAATATGCAGCTAGAATTTTTAAGAAGCAGAATTACGGAAATATTGTTAATATTTCTTCTACTGCTGGAATAAAAGGGTATGCAGGCGGAACTGCCTATACCGCGACAAAGTTCGCATTAAAGGCAATGTCGGAATGCTGGCGGGCTGAATTACGTCAACATAATGTTAGAGTTATTCATGTTAATCCAAGTGAAGTTCAAACAGATTTCTTTACAAACGCAGGTGGTTCGGAAAGAAAGTTTAACGAAACAAAACTTATTGCTGAAGATATTGCACATTCGGTTATTTCCGCGTTAGAAATGCATGATAGAGGATTCATTACAGAGTTAACGGTATTCGCGACAAATCCTAAATAGATTATGGACATCGAAGAATTAAAAAAACAAGCTGCAGAAAAAGCAGTTGAGCAAATTCAATCCGGTATGGTTGTTGGATTAGGAACGGGCAGTACAACTACTTTCGCAATTCAAAAAATTGCCGAACTATTAAAAAGTGGTCAGTTAAAAAATATTGTCGGAATTCCAACTTCTAAGACAACGGAAGAATTAGCAAGATCACTAAATATTCCTTTAACCACATTTGCAAAAATCCAAGAAATTGATCTTACAATTGACGGCGCCGATGAAGTGGACTTCGACCTTAATTTAATTAAAGGTGGAGGAGGAGCTTTGCTTCGTGAAAAAGTAGTCGCGCAAGCAAGTAAAAAGGTAATCATTATTGTTGATGAATCGAAAGTCTCCAAGCATCTCGGAGAGAAATGGCATGTGCCGATTGAAGTTTTACAATTCTGTGTTGAGCTCGAAAAAAAATATTTGGAATCAATTGGTGCAAGAGTAAAATTACGTTCAGGTAAAGATGGCAATCCATTCATTACTGATGAAGGTAATTATATTTTAGATGCAAATTTCGGAGTTATTAATTCACCGCAAAGTTTAGCAGGACAATTGGAATCCAGAGCGGGAATTGTTGAACACGGACTATTTATCGGATTAGCTGATGAAGTTATTGTCGCAGCAAGCAATGGTACTAATTCGTTAAAAAAATCAAAAAAGTTGAAACCCATTTTATAAACTGATTGTAAGAAAACTCGGTAATAAAATTTTTTGAATTTTTTAGATCTACTTAATAAGTTTGCAACGTTTCTAATCACATACTGAAAAATTATGAGCATTAAAGTAGAAAACCTCACCAAAAAGTACGGCACACAAAGAGCAGTCGATAATATTTCGTTTGAAGTAAAAGAAGGAGAAATTCTCGGATTTCTCGGACCGAACGGTGCCGGTAAAACTACAACAATGAAAATCATCACATGTTACATGGCTCCATCAGACGGCGATGTAACTGTTGACGGACTTTCAATTCATGAAAATCCCGATCTGATCAAAAAGAAAATCGGTTACTTGCCGGAATCGAATCCGCTTTATTATGACATGCCGGTTTTAGAGTATCTCGAGTTTGTGGCCGAATTGCAAGGAGTTCCAAAAGATCAAATCAAAAAACGAATTGTTGAGATGGTTCGGGTCTGCGGTTTAAATGTTGAAAAACACAAGAAGATCGGTGAACTATCGAAAGGTTACAGACAGAGAGTTGGTTTAGCTCAAGCCATGATTCATGATCCCGATATTTTAATTCTAGACGAACCGACAACCGGTCTCGATCCAAACCAAATAGTAGAAATAAGAAAACTCATCCGTGAATTGGGAAGAGAGAAAACCGTTATACTTAGCACACATATTCTCCCCGAAGTTGAAGCAACTTGCGATAGGATTTTAATTATCAATAAAGGTAAAATTGTTGCCGACGGAACTCCGGATAGTTTAAGAAATAAAGCGAAGGGACAGGAAGTCTTACGTGTTCAGATTTCGGAAGCTTCAAGTAAAGATGAAATTATTTCATCACTTCAACAACTTGAAAATGTTGCGATGGTTGATACGGTACAAATTAGTGAAAACACTTTTATGGTAAACAGCAATCCGGGTACTTCATCGCGTAAAGACATTTTCCATTTATGCATAAATAAAAATTGGGTGTTGACTGAAATGTCACCAATCGAAACAAAATTAGAAGACATATTTAGAGAATTAACTACGAATTAATTATGAAATCAGTTTGGGTAATTACAAAAAGAGAATTAAGATCATTTTTTGATTCGCTCATTGCTTATATAATGATTACGGTTTTTTTAGGATTGAGCGGATTTTTCACCTGGCTTTTCGGTTCCGATATTTTCTTGTTGGGACAAGCAACTCTTCAACCATTTTTTTCGGTTGCTTATTGGACTTTATTCTTTTTCATTCCCGCATTAACCATGAGAATGATTGCCGAAGAAAAACGCAGCGGAACATTGGAATTATTATTAACTAAACCGGTTTCCGATTGGCAAGTTTTACTTGGAAAATTTTCTGCCGCATTGTTGTTAATAGTTATTGCCTTAGTTTTAACAATCCCATATTACATTACAGTTTGGGCAATCGGTCCGGTTGATCACGGCGCGGTTTGGTGCGGTTATCTCGGGATGATTTTAATGAGTATGGCTTATATCGGAATAGGATTATTTGCAAGCAGTCTAACCAATAATCAAATTGTTGCTTTCCTCACATCACTTTTTATCGGGTTATTCTTCCTAATCATTTTTGATGTGCTTGCAGGCAGTTTCACCGGAAGTTTTGCGCAGTCCTTTAATTTTTTAAGTATATCAACTCATTATGAATCTATTTCACGCGGTGTTGTTGATACAAAAGATATTATCTATTTCTTATCCATAACATTTTTAGGATTGACACTTGCAGAATCTGTTTTATCAAAAAGAAATATTGTTGAGAATTAACGTCTATGCTTACTAAAAGAAAAATTCAAATATCACTCGCGTTTATTGTTGGAATTCTTGTTCTTGTAAATTTTATATCCGACAAATTTTTTCTTCGTTTAGATTTTACCGAAGACCAACGTTACAGTTTAAGCGAAGCAACAAAAAATATTTTGACGGAACTTCAAAATCCCGTTACGGTATCGGCATATTTTTCGGAAGAACTTCCTCCTGATATCGCAAAGGTAAGAAGAGATTTCAGAGATTTGTTGATTGAATATTCCAACAGATCGGGCGGAAATGTTGTTTATGAATTTATAAACCCAAGCGAGAATGAAGAAACAGAAATGAAAGCTCAGCAGAGCGGAATTTCTCCGATAATGATAAACGTTCGCGAGAAAGATCAGATGAAACAGCAGAGAGCTTATCTCGGTGCGGTTGTTCAAATGGGAGAAAAGAAAGAAGCAATTCCGCTAATTCGTCCCGGTGCCGCAATGGAATATGAACTTTCTTCAGCAATCAAAAAAATCTCTGTGAATCAAAAACCTAAAATTGCTTTAGTGCAAGGTCATGGTGAACCATCATTAATGGAACTCCCTCAAGCACAGCAAAAGTTAAATGTTATTTATGATGTTGAAGAATTCACGATAACAGACACTACGTTAATTCCGAATAATTACGAAGCTTTACTTATTGTTGCACCGAAAGATACAATCCCGCAATCGCACTTAACGCAATTAGATAATTATATAAATAACGGTGGAAGATTATTACTTGCCTTAAACAGAGTTGAAGGTGATTTACAAAATGCACGAGGAGTGGAAGTTTACACAGGTTTAGAAGATTGGCTTGCTCAAAAAGGAATTACAATTGAAAATAAACTTATCATTGATGTAAACAGCAGTCAAATTATGGTTCGCCAAGAACAAGGCGGTTTTGTTATGAATACACCGGTAAGATTCCCATATTTACCGATAATAACAAATTTCAATGAACATCCGATTACAGAAGGACTTGAGCAAGTTTTATTCCCGTTCGCAAGTCCGATTATTTTTAATCCGCAAGACACGGCAATTGGAATTACGCCTATTGCATTTACTTCGGAAAAATCCGGAACGGAAAACTCAAACACATTTTTTGATATATCAAGAGAATGGAATCAAACCAATTTTAATCAGTCTAATCTAGTTGTAGCTGTCGCAGTTGAAAATGACATCGGAAGAATGATTGTATTCGGTGACGGTGATTTTATTATAAACGGAAGCGGACAAAATCAACAGAGACTTAACGAAGATAACGTAAATCTTTTTGTTAACGCAGTCGATTGGCTTGCCGATGATACCGGACTAATTCAACTTAGAACGAAGGGTGTTACCGGAAGACCGATTGATCCTACACTTGAAGACGGTACGAAAGCATTATTAAAATATCTCAACTTCTTACTGCCGATATTTGCCATTATTCTTTACGGAGTTTACAGATTCCAAATAAAACGAAAATTGAAAACCAAATTGATGAACGTAGATTATGATTAGTGTGTTATCAAACAAAAAGCTGGGACTTGCATTTCTTGTATTGCTGATCATTGCAGCAATCATATTCTTAACCGATCAAGGATCCAATGAAAGATCATTCAGAACGGAATTAGTTTCTATTGATACTTCCAAAGTTTCGCAAATTATTATTTATCCGAGACAAGCAGATACTGATAAAATTAAGTTATACCAAGAAGTAGATAAATGGAAGGTGGAATTAAGTAACGATAAATCGGCTTTGGTTCCTCAAAGAAAAATTGATGATATTCTTAACCAACTTGTAAATCTAAAACCGGAAAGATTAGCCGGAAGAGGGGAGAGCAGTTGGGTTGATTTTGAAGTCGATACCTCCGCAACAAGAGTCGAAGTTTATGAAGGTTCAAGCAAAACACTTGATTTGGTGATCGGCAAATTTACATTTCAGCAGCCGAGAGCAATGAAAACATTTGTCCGCATAGCAAACGATACAGATGTTTATGAAGTCGACGGATTTCTTAGTATGACATTCAATCAAAATAGAGATTCCTTTAGAGATGCAACTGTAATCAAAGGTGATGTAAATAATTGGAAGAGTATTTCATTTTCTTATCCGACGGATAGTTCTTATCAGCTTGTGAAGGTTAATGACAACTGGCAATTTTCAAACGGTGCGGCTGTTGATTCGGCAAAGACATCAGTGAAATTACGACAACTTGCAAGTATAAACGGAAATGAATTTTTAGATGTAAATAAATCTGAATTACCTTTACCTCAATTCAAATTGACAATCATCATGAATGACGATAGCCAAATTGAAGTATTCGGCTACAAGAAAGAAAATAATTTGATTGTCAATTCCTCATTAAATCCCGATTCATACTTTAACGGAAGCAAAAATGATTTGTTCAATAAAGTATTTGTCGGTTCGAAAGAATTTTTGAATTAAAAACTATTCGTGTATTCGTGGTTTTAAAAATTTTTGTTGCCACTACTGCACGAATAAAAACCTAACATTCTTGTCCTCCGTAGTTCTACGGATTTACTTTAACTAAATCCCAGTTTATATTATAATCAGATAACAACTTTTTTCGCAGCTACTGAGAAGACGCTCTTCGACAATAAATATTGATGGTAATGTATGTAATGCAATAAAAAACATAATTACTTAATTTGAATTATTGAAAGCAGCCTCAAGCAAGTCATCAGCTTGAGCGGAACAAAAGCAATTAAAATTTAGGCGGAAAAATGAAAACTATATTTAACTCAAAAACACATCCGGCATTAATCTACTTTTTCCTTTTGATTTTTGCCTTTGTCCTCGGAGCATGCAATACAACAGAACCCCCAGACGGCGATGGAGATAATAAACCGGACACAACAAGCCACAACTTTACTTGGGAAACTTTCACATTCGGAGAGCAAAGCAGCAGTGTACTCTATGACGTAGCGATAATAGATGAGAATAACATTTGGGCGGTTGGAGAAATATATATGTATGATTCAACCGGAACAATTGACCCGTATCCTTATAATGCAATTCATTGGGCTGGGAGTGAATGGGAATTAAAAAAAATTATTGTTGAATATAAAGGCAATCAAACAATCGCACCATTGTATGGTATTTATGTTTTACCAGATGGTAATATAGTCTTTTCTAGTGGATTACCATACTTACCTGAGGGTGATGATTGGAAGCTTTACCATTTATGGGAAATGGGGATTTTGAGTGATGATGACGGAAGTGTAAAACATATTTGGGGTACGTCAGTTAATGATTTATACTTTGCTGGTGATAGAGGAACAATAGTTCATTACAATGGAAATAGATGGTTAAAAATAGAAAGCGGAACGGAGTTGAATATACAAGACATATATGGGAGTATAAATACAAATAATGGTGAAGTAGAAATATTATGTATAGCATCAGATAAATATCAAAACAATGGTTATTCACTGATAAAAATAGTGGATAACACTGCTGACAAACTTACAGCAACAGAATTACCCTGGAGCTTAAGCAGTATTTGGTTCATACCCGGCAAAAAATATTATTTGGGTGGGGACGGACTTTATATGGCAAATAATCCTGAAAGAGCCTGGCAAAAGGAAACAAACTTTCCAACATATTATAAAGATAGAATTAGGGGAATAGGATATAATGATATAGTAGTAAGTGGGTCAAACGGTTTATTATCTCATTATAACGGTAATACCTGGAAACATTATATGGAAGAAGAACTTCCTTATATTGTAGGACGATATAGTTCTGTAAATATCAAGGGAGATATAATAGTTAGCGTGGGTTACAGAGACAGAGAAGCAATAATAGTGCTTGGTAAAAGGTGAAAGAATGTTAATAAATAATCATAGCCCGCCAGGAGATTAAAAGCGGAAGAGGAGTGTTGCAGCACTCTCTCTTCCTTAAAAACAAACATCAGGCAAGCGAAATTATTTCACAACGTGAAATACGCCTTTTTGTTTGTTGTTATGAAAGATAATAACTTATTACAAAAATAGGTTTAAGAAGAGGTAAAAATGAATAAGCTTATACTTTTGTTGACTTTTTTGATTCTGGCATGCAAAGAAGATCCACCGGTTGCACCCCCTGATCCACCACCTCCGCCAACGGTAATTAATGATACACTTGAAGTATCTATTATCGACGTTACACACATAAGTATTGTCGTTAATGTGACTTCAACTAAAAACAATACAAAATCATTTGTTGAGTTATACAGAACAGAAAATAGTACTGGGTACCTTGTAGCAGAATACCCAATAACAATAACAGATACAACAATTGTTGACGATAACAGCGGAAATGATTTACAGCTTAACACTGAATACAGTTATTATGCAGTAAGAAGAGACACCTCCGGAGCAAGAAAAGACACGAGCAGCATAGCTTATGCAGCAACACTTGAAGCAACTGCTTTTAATTACACCTGGGAAGAGTATTCGATAGGTGAATGGAACAGCGTGCTTTATGATGTTTGGGGAAGTGATGAAAATAATGTATATGCTGTAGGAGGTGTTCGTGTCAATGATACTTCATATGGGGTTATTCATTGGGATGGAACAGAATGGAGTATTTTTAGTCAATTTGGCGGCGGTGTTGCTATCCACGGCTTTTCAGCAAATGATATTTGGAGTGCCGGCGGCGCTGTTTATAATTTTGATGGTAATGAATGGAACCGTGTTGATGGATTCACAAGTGGTAATCAATCTTTTCCATTGGATCAAGTTCTATTTGATAATCGACCTTATTCATCAATTTGGGGCACGAACAGTAGCAATTTGTATTTTGGAAATATACGTGGTGATGTAGTTCATTGGGATGGTGCAAAGGCAACATTAGTCTACAGCGATAACAGTGAAGTGAATGTAAAAGATTTAGACGGTTATAGTGATGATTTTATTATAGGTGTAGGAACTGGCTTAGTGCCACCAGTTCTAGCAATTGAATTTGACGGTAACGAGTGGTCTGCACTTTCTATTCAACAAATCTACTCAGCTAACACAGTATCAATAATAACACCCAATCATGTTTATTTCGGAGGTGGTGGCATATTTCAATTGAAATCGGATCTCTATTCACAAGCTTATAGTACCAATTACTACGTCTGGCGGATCGATTACAATCATCAAAATGGTGTAACTGCAGCAGTTGGTGCTTTTGATGCTGTTTATCTAAACAATGGAATAGAGTGGATGGACTATAGTGGACAAATCACATCGGATAAAACTACATATACGTGGATATTCATGATCAACAACACGATCTTTTGTGTTGGCAGTACATTAAACGAAGCAAAAATAATTGTTGGGAAAAATTATTAAGCTGCTTACATTGATATTTTAATCAAACCCTCTTCCGGATGTTATGAATCTCTCCCAGAAAAAAACAGCTAATTAACTATCGTTTCTCTGTTATAATTTCCATCAGTAATTTCACTCAAAGTTTGAAAAGCAAGTTTGGTAATCTCTTCAAACACAATAGGATTTAATGTTTCCGGTTTATCACTTTGAGAATGTAGGTGAGTATAACTGAATCTTGTTACAAAATATAAACTCGGTATTCCAATGTTATGAAAAGGCGTTGCATCAGCACCACCGCCGGACCAAGTTGCATCGACTGTTAATTTTGAATTTTGTTTATCAAGTTCACGAGCTAAGTTCCATAAATTAGGAGCACTCTTACCGTTACCAAGTTGAATACTGTCGCCGTGACCAACACAATCCATGTTTAACATTGCAACAACTTTCTCTTTATCCACGGGAAGATTATCGGCTAAATACTGTGCACCTTCCAATCCCGATTCCTCATTAGAAAATAACGCAAATATAATCGATCGATTCGGTTTAATTTCTTGAGCCGTAAATGCTCTTGCAATTTCAAGTACTGCAGCCGAACCTGATGCGTTATCATTCGCACCGGGAAAAAATATTTCTTTTCCTTGCTGTCCGACGTGATCAAGATGCGCACCAAGCATTACATATTCATTTTTTAATTGTTCATCACTGCCCGGAAGAATGCCAATTATGTTTACAGTCTCTTTTTCCTTTTCATATTTTGCATTAACAACAATTTGTACTTCCGAATTTAATTCAACCGAATGAGGTTTTTTCTCGTTATCAATTTTTGTCTGAAGTTCAACAAGAGTATAGTCCGAATTCTTGAAAAGATCATCAGCTACATGAAGATCAACGTGGAGTTGAGGGAAACTTACATTTTGTTCACCGCTTCCGTGTAAAACACTTCCTATTGGTGCTCTCGGAATTTCATCATTTGGAAATGATACAAACAAAATTGCTTTGGCACCTTTATCTGCCGCAACTTTAGATTTTGGTCTGGGTGTTCCTTCCGGCCAATTTTTATCTTCTATTTTCCATCTCGGATTTTCTTTAAACACCATTACAATTTTATCCGTTACATCGATTCCATTATAATCATCATAACCAATTTCTTGGGATGAAATTCCATAACCGGCAAAAACAACTTCACCTTTAATATCTCCCGAACCGGTGAAACCGCGGAACACATAATCATCACCAAGTTTATATTCCTTTACAATTTTATCATCTTCAATTAGATTAAGCGAGCATGGAGGGAGGATTTCATTGTACTCAACATTAAATTTTTGAAAATATGATTTACCTTGAAACGGTTGCAGACCAATTTTGCTGAATTCATTAGCCATAAACACTGCCGCTTTATAATAACCTTCGCTTCCGCCAAGTCTTCCTTCAAGTTCTTCACTTGCAAGATATTCAACTGTATTCATTAGGTTTTCTGATTTTATAAAATCGGATTGCGCAAAAGAAAGAGTTGTAATTAATATGATCAATATAATGCGATGCATTGGTTCCTCAAGTATTATATTTATTAAACATTGAGTCAAAGATATTAATAAAAATATAATGGAGGAAATGATTGAAGATGATTAATTGAATTGGTTATTGTGGAAGAAAAATCTAAAACAATATTTATATGATCTTTGAAAGCGTATTCAAGTTAGCAAAAACAAAAATCCGGGATTTTCAAAATCCCGGGTTTTTCTAATTAGAACTTTCCTGCAATTTGATTATTACACTTCCAACATTTACCATATTTTAGTTTATTATCGATGACCGAATGCCAATCTCTAATAATAAGCGGTTCATTGCAGTTTGGGCAGTAAGTTGTTTGTCCATCTAAATTATGCACGTTGCCGACATATACATATTTTATCCCACTCTTAATTGCTATGTTTCTTGCCATTTTTAAAGTTGAAGCCGGAGTTCTTGTTTTATCCAACATTTTAAAATCAGGATGAAATGCTGTAAAGTGAAGTGGAATTTCATCTCCAAGGTTTTCTAATATCCAATCGCACATTTGTTGTATTTCTTCGGGGGAATCGTTTTCATCTGGAATTAACAGGGTCGTTATTTCAAACCAGATATCTGTTTCATTTTTAAGCCAAAAAAGAGTATCGAGGACATCATTGAGATGCGAGAAAGTAATTTTGTGATAAAACTGTTCCGTGAAAGCTTTCAAATCTACATTTGCCGCATCAATATATTTGTAAACATCTTTGCGAGCTTCTTTATCAATATAACCCGCAGTAACCATGACTGAATTTATCCCTTCCTCACGAGCAAGTTTTGAAATGTCGATAACATATTCACCAAAGATTGTCGGGTCATTATAGGTAAAAGCTATCGAAGGAGTTTTATATTTTTTCGCAATTTTGATTACATCTTCAGGTGATGCTTCAAGCGAATGAAGGTCATCATATTTTGATTTACTAATAGTCCAGTTCTGACAGAACTTGCAACCAAGATTACAACCCGCTGTCCCGAAACTCAATACATCAGTCCCGGGATAAAAATGACTCAGTGGCTTTTTCTCAATCGGATCAACAGCAAAACCGGTAGGTCTTCCGTATCCCGTTGAATATAGTTTTCCGTCAATATTTTCTCGAATGAAACAGAACCCTTTTTGCCCAACTCCAATTGTGCAATAACGCGGACAAAGTGTGCAAAGAATTTTTCCGTTTTCTTGAGTTTCCCACCAGTTAGCTTCTTTCATTTCAATGTATCCCCGGGATTTTCAAAAATAAGACGTAAATCCCAAACCATTGCTTAACTAAATTAAATAGACTAATCCCGGGGATTTACATAAACTCCCCGAGTTACTCAACCAAATAATAACTCAGCCAATTTCTCTTTATCAAATTCTTGATAACTCTTTACAAAAGATCGATAATCTTTGACCTGTTTTAAAATAATATTTTTACTAACAAAAGATATCTCACTTGGCTTTATATAATCAGTATAACTTGAAAACTTCCATTCATCAGGTTCGCTAACGAGCTTTGCTCTGACCGGATTCAAATGAATGTATCTTGTTAAGTGTAAGAGATAATCATTATCCGGTACTAATTTTGATTTATACCTTCCTTCAAAAAGAGGTCCGCTTCTATTTGTTTCTTTATTAAACGATTTAGAATAACTGAGAAATAATTTTTTTAATGCTGTTAAAACCTCTTCTTCTCTTTGAACAAGTATTAATAAATGGAAATGATTCGGCATTAGACAGTAAGCGACAATTTCTGTATAAGGTGATAAATATTGGTTTACTTTTTCAAGGAAGAAATAATAGTTCCGCTTTGCAAGAAATATATTAGAATGATTTACGCCACGATTGTAAACATGATAATAACAATCATTAAAAAATTTTGTATCACGGTACGGCATTTTTGACTCTTTGAATTTATCAATCTATGAGGAATGGAAATTAAATGAGAAAAATCCCCGGGATTTTCCGGATAGAATAAATTAGATACTATTTGAAATTATCAAAATTACCGGGTAAATCCCGGGGATTTGTACAAAGAAATTAAATCACAACAAATCTCAACCAGCTTTTTCTGCCTTTTTCTGTATAAGGTGCTCCGGAAGTAAAAATAACAACATCTCCATTTTTTACAAATGATTTTTCTTTAATGATACTTGTAGCTTTTTCAATGGCAGCATCTTCCTCAGAAAAATCTTCCATGAAATATGGGAAAATTCCCCAATGGAGATTCAGATTATTAAGCGTATCGAAATTATTTGATATTGCGATAATAGGAGAGACAGGTTTAAATTTAGAAATTACCCGAGCTTTTCTGCCACAATTAGTAAATACAACAATGCATGCTGCCTTTACTTGTTCAGCAATGTTAGCAACCGCAAGTCCGACTGAATCAAAAAGATTATCAGCTAAGTTTTCCGGAACAGAGTATTGAGCATTACATCTGAAATTTCTTGTGGCTTCAGTTTTATGCAGAATATTATTCATAATTCTTACAGCTTCAATGGGATATTTACCTATTGAAGTTTCGGCGCTTAACATTACCACATCCGTTCCATCCCAAACAGCATTTGCAACATCGGAAGCTTCAGCTCTAGTCGGGACCGGATTGTTCACCATGGATTCGAACATTTGTGTTGCGGTTATAACAAGTTTGCCAACAGAATTACATTCGCGGATAATTTGCTTCTGAATTATCGGAACATCTTGAGGGGGCATTTCGACACCGAGGTCACCGCGGGCAACCATTATTCCATCGGCAACTTTTAATATATCCGAAAAATTATCGACGGCTTCTTTTTTTTCAATTTTTGCAATTACGGGAGTTTCGTTGTTGTTACTTTTTAACCAATCTTTTAGTCGTATAATATCTTCCGGTTTCCTTACAAAAGATAATGCGATATAACTTATTTTGTGATTTAAACCGAACACTAGATCTTCGATATCTTTTTCAGTCAAAGATGGAGTACTCAAATTCATTCCCGGTAAATTCATACCTTTTCGAGGTTTTAAAACGCCACCTTCAATAACTTCACAAACTAAATGATCATTTTTCTTTTTCACTATTTGAAGATTTATTAAACCGTCATCGATAAGAATTGTATTTCCAATTTCCGCATCCTCAAGTAATTCTTTGTATGAAGTTGAAATCATATTACTCGTCCCGATAATTTCATCCGAAGTAATTTCAATTGATTTTCCGGCTAGCAACTCAATTTCAGGTTCAGCTAAATCACCAGTACGAATTTTTGGGCCTTGTAAATCTTGAAGTACCGGAATCGGTAACGACATTTCCGTTCTAACATTATGAATTTTACTCAATACTTTGTCAAAGTAATCATAACTGCCATGCGAGAAATTAAGTCGAAATGCATCAACACCGACATAAATTAATTTTGCTAGTTGTTCTTCTGAATCCGTTGCCGGACCAATTGTTGCGAGAATTTTTGTTTTAGCTAAAGCTCCGATCACTTTTTGCCCTTTTTACTTTTCTTTGTTTGATTTGCTGCTGTATTGTTATTCTTATTTTGTTGTTTCGGTCTTGCGAGGTGATACATTTTTACTAATTTCTTTTCAACTTTTCCAAAAACGGAGTTTGTTTCATAGCTTCCGCGTTGATTTTTCTTTCCGGCTTTAACTCCTGTTAGAATTTCGATTGCTTCTTCAACTCTCTGAACTGGATAAATATGAAATTGTTTTTCTGCAACGGCTTTCACAACTTCATCATTCAGCATTAAGTCTTTTACGTTTTGTATCGGAATAATTACGCCTTGCTTTTTATTGAAACCGGACTTCTTACAGATTTCAAAGAACCCTTCAATTTTTTCATTCACGCCACCGATAGGCTGAATATCGCCTTTTTGATTAACCGATCCGGTTATTGCTATTGATTGTTTGAGTGGAATTTCAGAAAGACAAGAAAGTAAAACGCAGATTTCCGTTATTGATGCACTGTCTCCGTCTATTGTTCCGTATCCTTGTTCAAAAACTAGACTTGCATTAAATGAAAGCGGAACTTTATTCCCAAATGTCTCTTTGAAATATCCGCTAATTACAAGTACACCTTTGTTGTGTGTACTTCCGCTTAATCCGGCTTCACGTTCAACATTTATTATACTTCCATTACCGAGTGATACCGATGCGGTTAAACGTGTTGGTTTACCGAATGAATATAGTCCGTTCCCATAAACTGCTAAACCGTTTAATTGACCAATTCTTTCACCCTTTGTGTCAATTAAAATTGAACCTTCGGTTATCATCTCAGTTACTTTTGATTCATACAAGCTATGTCTTTCTTTTGCCGATTCGTATGCATGGTTAACATGATATGCGGTAACAAATTTATCGCCGTTATCTTTTGCCCAAAAACTAGCTTCGCGAGCAAGATCAGTTATATATGCAAACCGAGTCGTGAGCTTTTTCTGATCACCGGCATAACGTGCGCCGTACTCGGCAATTTTTGCTATTGCACCCTTGTCGAACTCAAGCAGCTTTTCATTCTCAATTAATTTTTTAACAATTCTAGCATATTCGTTTAAAGCCGTGTCAGTTAATTTCATTTCGTAATCAAACTCGGCTTTTATTTTAAAAATTTTGTTGAAGTCATCTTCGTAGCTTGTAAGAACGGAATAGATATAATTATTACCGACAAGAATTACTTTAACATTCATCTCAATCGGTTCCGGTTTAATTATACTTGGTGAGAATTGGTATAGATTTGCAATATCTTGTATTTCTAATTTGCCATATAACAATACTCGTTTTAAGGCTTTCCAAACGCCGGGTTCACTGCATGCATCCATTGCATTTATTACAATATATCCACCATCAGCTCTTAGTAAAGAACCTCCCTTTATTCTTGTAAAATCCGCATACCAACCGCCTTGCCCGTCACTAAATTTTTCAATCGTTCCAAAAAGATTGCTGTATGAGGGTGATGTTTCGATAAATACCGGACATTTTTTTGTGTTTGAATTATCGAGTATAATGTTTACTTCATAATCTTTGAGATAATCGACAATAAAACCTTCTTCAGATTTTTCTTGAGCAGGTCTTGCACCTTTGAAGACTTCAAGATTTGCAAAAATATTGGCTTTAACTTTTTCTAAATACTCAATTACACTTTGATCTTTATAAACAGATTTCAAATGCCCGATTACTGCTTTAATGAGATGATCGACTTCATTTACTTCCAATTTTAACATTGCTTCTCGAAGTTCTTGACTGAGCTTTAGACTATTCTTGAACAAAGTTTGTAAGCCTTGTTGATTCTCTGTGTATTTTTGAAAAAGTTCGTCGGCTTTTTCTTTAGTGATTTTTTCTTCTTTTACCAACTCATCCAACTGTTGAACCATAATCGGTTGTTTATCAATTACGGCAAGTATTTCGGGACGAGGAACTTCACCAACTTTAATTTGACCAAGTGTTAAGCCATCCTTGTTTAAACTTGCTTCAAATTCGTTCATCATCTTTTGCTGCTGTTCTGTATAACGAGAGATAACATTTTTTTTGAGTTCCACAAAAGATTCACTTTCCAGCGCTTGAGGAATGTGTTCTTGTAAATATTTAATTGAATCGATCAAATCTTTTCTAAACTTACATGCTTTTCCTGCTTCAAAGACTAATAGTTTGGGGCGATCAACATCTTCAAAATTGTTTACGTAAGCATAATCTTTCAGACTTGAGCACTCAGGCGAAATGGTTTCAAGCATAGATTTAATAGTATACATTTTTCCGGTGCCGGAGAGTCCGGTTACAAATATATTATAGCCGGGACTTTCAATATCAACACCAAGTTTGAGTGCTTTAACAGCTCGCTCTTGTCCAACAATTCCTTCAATGGGTTTTACTTTTGTAGTTGATTCGAATTCAAATACATCGGGATCACAAGTCCATTTCAATTCTTCGGGTCTTAGTTCAGCGGGTTTTGGTGCTTTCAGATTCGGCATATATTTACCGTTCAATTTGTTGAAGTGAATTATAAAAATAACATAAAAATGTCGCGATTGAAATAGCGATGCTTTGAATCCAACTAAATATAATACTTCATATAAATGGGATATTATATATTAGTTTTTAAGCTGTCAATTCTTTCTAACGAATTAAATTTACTTTTTTAAATTTCTTATATAACTTTCAAAGTTTGAAAAACCTCATACTCAAATATGATTAATAGAAAAAATATTTTTATAATTTCATTTCTTATCTCAATTCTTCTAACCGGTTTAATATCAATCTATTTATATAGTTCAGTTTTACCACTCAATTTAAAATTAGCCAATGAAAGAGAACTTTCACCTTCCGAAAATAAGTTTGTGGTGCACGATTATGATAAAGATGGAAGGAGCGAATGGTTTGAATTTGGAAATAAAGATTTTTCGAATAGATCTATTGTACTGTTCTATATAGATGAAAATTTATTCGTTGAAGAATTCTCAGCTAAAGGAAAAGGAGACATTCGATGGAATCATTTTACTGATATTAATGATGATGGAAAAGATGATATAATTTTATTCACAGTGGATAAAGATTCTCTTTTATTAACAATTATTGATTTACATTCATTGAGTTATATCGAAAAAGAAAGATTTATCTTGACTCGTGAAAAAGATAACAACCTCATGTGGGATCTCGCATGTTATTATATTGGGAAAATAAAAAATGAACTTTATTTCTTTATTGGTGCTGGGTATTCTCATCATCCAAGAGTTTTTATCTCATACGATTTAACCAACGGAACAATTTCGAATTCATTTAAAGTATCCTCCATTTTTACTTATAACGAAATAATTAGTACCGAAAAAGATGCTGATCAAGTAATTGTCTCAGTGAGTTCAGCAACAGGTAATATTCCCGAAGGTAAATTTAACGATATGACGAATTGGATATTGATGTTCGATCCCGAACTGAACTTGATCAGTAAACCCAAGAATTTTGGTGAATACCCCAAATCCGGTTTATATTCAGTTTACTTACATAATAATAAGAATTCAATTCTTGTCATGGAGACTTTTTCATCTACCTTAAGGAGAAAAATAAAAGTTCATTCATTAAATGATTCGTTAATTATTAAAAACACCTTAGAGATAATTGGCACTAGTGCAGACATTAAATCAATAAAAATAAGTGGGAAGGATTATGCAATTATTGCTGCGAATTCAGGAAAATTAATTTTAGTTGATGAAAACCTTGAGGTAAAGCAGCAAGTATCTATAGGTGCCGGGAAAGATTATAAGATATATATCTCTGATCATAATTATGACGGAGAACCAGAATTATATTTGTTTTCTGAATATGAAGTATTTATGTATTCTGATAAATTTGATCTATTGCTGGAGAAAAAATTTTCTAGGCACATAATAAATGAAAAGAATTTCATCTCAATAGATAAAAATAATAAAACAAGCGAAAGTGGAATTTTAATCAACACTTCGGAAGGTATGAGTTATTACAACATTATTGAAAATAAGAACTATAATACCCTCCCAATTTACTCCATATTATTATTGATTTTGAATTTTCTACTGATGTTCATTCTCTTGACTCTTTATAATGTCTATCAACTTTTTGTTAAACGAAAACACGCAATACTAAGAAATCATTCTTTTGCAATTTTTGATTCATATGGATGGTTAATTCAAAAATCACCAAGATTTAATTATGCAATAAATATTAATTCCTTGGACGAGTTACTTGAAGAATTAGAAATAAATACAAATAGGGAAGATTTTTTAACTGAGATTAGGGATAATAAGAAAACGATAAAACTTAATGATCATATAATAGAGTTTATTCTAATTGAGGATAATAAGTATTTACATGAGCCAATAATTTATGCACAAGTAGAATTTAACCAATTAAAAGATGTATTTGAAAAAGACGTCTGGTCTAAATCAATTCAAAAAATTGCACATGATATTAAAACACCTTTATCATCAATCTTGTTGAATCTTAAAGCAATAGGTCTAAGATTAGAAAAAGTGAATTTTATCGGAAAGGATGAAGTAGTAAGTGATATTGACGCGATGAAAGCCGAATTGGATAGAATTAATAATTTGACACGCGGCTTCTTACGGTTCACTAATATTGACAAACCAAAATTTAAAATCACAAATCTTGCCGAACTTATAGAGGATGTAAGAAAATCATTTTCATTCTTCACAAATAATGGCATTCAAATTGAAGTTCAAATAGATAGAAGCATCTATATTTATGCGGATGACCATCAAATCAAAGAAGTTTTTCAAGTAATAATTGAAAACGGAATCGAGGCAATGAATCACTCGGGTATAATCAGCATTAGTGCAGAAATTATTGATGAGAATCCGGACACACGGTGTAAAGAGGTAATGATCACAATTTCAGATCACGGAGAGGGGATGAGTGAAAGTGCATTAAAAAAAGTATTTAATACAACTTTTACATCCAAACCAACAGGTAACGGATTAGGATTAAGGATTGCAAAAAAAATTATTGATTTGCATAAAGGCAAAATAGAAGTTTATTCCAAGCTTGGTATTGGCAGCACATTTAAAATATTTTTACCACTAGAAAAAATTATTAATAATGAACAAAAAAATTCTGGCAATTGATGACGATAGCGGATTATTGGCTTCAATCAAAAAAACACTAGAACTTACAAACTATGTAGTTACAACTCTAAACGATCCGAGCAAATATGAATCAATTGAGAATGTTGATCAGTTCCAAGCTATTCTTCTTGATATTAAAATGCCTAAGATCGATGGTTTGGAACTTTTGACAATCATTCATTCCAAACATCCTCACATTCCTATAATTATGATTTCCGGTGAGAGTGATATTCAAACTGCGGTTCAGTCCTTAAAAGACGGCGCTTACGATTTTATAGAAAAGCCAATTGATCCTGATAAACTTTTAGTGACAATAAAAAATGCCGTTTCCATAAAATCTCTTTATGATGAAAACATTAGAATGAAAGATGAGATTTCAAAACAGTATTCTATTGTGTATGAAAGCATTTGGATGGAAGATATTATGCACAAGGTTGAACATATGGCACCCACACGAGCTAAAGTGCTAATATACGGTGAAAGCGGTACAGGTAAAGAGTTAATCGCAAGAGCACTTCATGAAAAAAGTGATAGAAGAGACAAACCTTATGTAAAAATAAATTGTGCCTCAATTCCTTCTGAATTATTAGAGAGTGAATTTTTCGGTCATAAGAAAGGATCATTTACAGGTGCAGCAAACGACCACGAAGGTAAGTTTATTCAAGCTGATGGCGGTACATTATTTCTTGATGAAATTGGTGATATGGATTTACGATTACAATCAAAATTATTGCGTGCTGTTGAAGAATCTGAAGTTGAATTAATTGGTGACAATAAGCCACGCAAAGTTGATGTAAGAGTAATATGTGCTACAAATAAAAATTTACCGGATCTTGTTAAGCAAGGTAAATTTAGAGAAGATTTATTTCACAGACTAAATGTTGTCAAAATAAATATACCTCCGCTGAGAGATAGAAAAGATGATATTCCCAAATTGGTTGAATTCTACATTAAAAAATTTAATGAAGACTATAATAAAAAAATTGAAGGGATTAATGCTCGTGCTGTTGGCTTGCTTAAAAGTTATGATTGGCCCGGCAATGTAAGGGAACTAAAAAATCTTATAGAGAAAGTAGTGATATATAATGTCTCGAATACAATTACCTTCGAGGATATTATTAATTCATTGGACGAAGGAATTTTGCGTCACTTAGAAAAAAATACTGAGTTGAAGAATTTCAATTCTCTTAAGGAAGCTAGGCAAGAATTTGAGAAACGCTACATATTAAAAACACTAAATGAATATGAATGGAAAATCCAAGAAACCGCAAATGCTCTTGGTATCGATCGTACAAATCTTTTTAAGAAGATGAAGAGTTATGAAATAGAAAAATCGTAATTGTAATCATGTATTCCCGAAGTTCTTGTGTTGCAAAAAGTGCAACGAAAAAAACTATTTCGTTTCAAAGTTTCAACTCTATTAAAAACTCACCCCGTTCTAAACTCCAAAAGATAAGATTTTAATGGTATGCAAATTGATTATAGTGGAATCGAGTGATTATTTACAAAATAATCAGAGTTGGGCTCATGTTAATCGATAAAAGTTACGAAAACAAGAATCAAGTAAAGAGGGATTTGATCATAAGTTTAGCTTTATTTTTTGCAACCCTTTCTATCATAGTAATTCTTCTTTGAAGTAATGAACCGATGAATGAGGGTGGTTGCTTCTCTCTAGGGGTCGGTTAATCCTGGCCCCGCCGATTTGAACATTCTCTTAAATATAAATTGACATCTGAATTAAAATTTATTTACGGTAAGCGGGTCGGAAATAGATCGATAAAAGTGTATCAAAAACTTGATAACACCTATTTTGTAATTTTAAAATCTTATTTTCTTGGAATCTGTTATTGTAAAAAGAATTTATCGTTTTCAAATTACGGTGCGGTTGAAGACCTCATAATTGATTTTAAAGAGCAACACCACAACATTCGCTGATTCTTTAAATATCATTACACTAAATCCGAAAGCTATTTTTTTCATCATATAATTTAATTAATTTCACAAAGTCAATTCCCAGCGCCTTCTATAGGTGATTGGCGTATTGTGTATTTTAAAAAATTTTTTAGAAATATCGATTTATGGATACTTAATCCGTTGTCGTTTCAGACTGAAATTATGACTAATCAATTCGCTTTAATAAATAGAATAAATGAATTAAAAAGTTTTCAGAATTTTTTTGGCCTCTTGAGAAATCTGACCGAAGACAAATCCAGACTCTATATCTCTTCAATCCCGGATTCTGTTAAATCAATTTTTATTGCCGCACTTGCTGAAAAAGAAAAATCAGTCTTAATATTATTGCCGGATACTAAATCCGTAAACGAAACAAATGTAGAGTTAACAATTCTCGGGTTAGGTAAGCATGTAATTACGATTGACAAATTTGATGAAGAAACCATTCAAGAGAGAATTACTGAAATTAATCAAAAGGAAAAATTAGTTCTTGTTTCCACTTATAAAATTTTGCAAACACCACTTCCATCTCAAGAAACAATTGAAAAAAATACTACCAAAATTGTCAGCGGTACGGAATTCAGTTATGATGAACTGATTGAGTATCTCAGTTTACTAAACTATGATAAAGATAGGTTTGTCGACGGACCCGGAAGCTTCGCGGTTCGCGGTTCGATAATTGATTTTTGGTCATACAGTGAAAAGCAGCCGTGCCGTTTGGAATATGACGGCGATTTTATTGAATCAATTAGATACTTTGATTCCGAAACACAACGCTCTTCCAACAGAGTTGAGTGCGTAACGCTTGCTTCTTCATTAGAAGATATTTCCGCAGAAAATTCTTCACACATTTTAGACTATTTAAAAGAAGCAATTGTATTCGCATCATCTTATGAGATTGAAAATTTATTTAAGAATGAAATCCAACCATCGAAAGAAAAAATTATTGACGAATTTGATGAAGAACTTAAAAAAGAACTGTTTGATGGTGAAATTGAGATTGAAAATGCTGATGAAATAATCGCAGAAAAATTTTTCGTAGATAGTAAAGAATCACTCTTCTCAAAAAATGCTAGATGGATAATTGAAGATGAACTTGGTAGTTCTGAAAACTATAACAATCTCAAAATCAATGACGCTCAACTAATCAATTCCAATTTCGAACTGTTGTTCAATCTGCTTACAGATTATGCGAAAAAAGGTTTTGAAATCGCTATAACTACTGAAAATGAATTACAATCAAGAAGAATGACAGAGCTTCTATCCGAATTCAAAATTGAATTGAGAGATTTGATAGATACCGGTAAAATTAAAATTGATGTGCTTCCTATAAAAACCGGTTTTGTTTGTAAAGAAGAAAAGTTTCTTGTGCTCTCGGATTACCAGATTTTTAATAAACCTTATCGAACAAAAATTTCTCAGCGACAACAATTCAAAAAAAATCGTGCAAAGGAATTTGCTTCATTAAAAATTGGCGATTTTGTAGTTCACGAAACTTTTGGAATCGGTCGTTATGCCGGATTGGAGACTATTAAAATTGGTGAAACGGAACAAGAAAGTATCAAAATTCTTTATGCCGAAGGCGGAAAAGTTTATGTAAATCTAAACTATCTCTCTTTAGTTAAAAAGTTTTCATCAAAAGATAATGCAGAACCAAAACTTTCTGTTCTTGGCAGCAATGAATGGAAAGCAGCAAAGAAGAAAGTTAAAAATAAGATTAAAGATGCCGCGCGTGATTTGATAAAACTCTACGCTAAAAGAAAAGCTTCAGTTGGATACAAATTTAATCCCGATACAATTTGGCAGAAAGAGTTGGAAGCTTCTTTCTTTTATGAAGACACGGTTGATCAAGTAAAGGTTACCGATGAAGTAAAAGGCGATATGGAATCGGTAAACCCAATGGATAGACTGGTCTGTGGTGATGTTGGTTTCGGTAAAACAGAAATAGCTGTTCGTGCTGCTTTCAAAGCCGTAAGCGACGGTAAACAAGTTGCGTTGTTGGTTCCAACAACTATATTAACCGAACAGCATTTCAATACATTCAAAGATCGATTAGCCCAATTTCCTGTCAAAGTTGAAGTCTTATCAAGATTTAGAACAAAGACTCAGCAGACTGAAACAGTTAAGCAACTTGCAAATGGAAATGTTGATGTAATTATCGGAACTCATAGACTTCTTTCTAAAGATATAAAATTCAAAGACCTTGGTTTACTTATAATAGATGAAGAACATCGTTTTGGAGTTATGGCAAAAGAGAAGTTAAGAACCTATCGTGCAAATGTTGATACGCTCGCATTAACTGCTACTCCGATTCCACGAACATTAAATTTATCTTTACTTGGCGCAAGAGATTTATCAATTATTGCAACTCCGCCTCCGAACAGACAACCAATTTACACACGAGTAGAAAAGTTTGACATCGACAACATTCGTAAATGGGTTTTAAGCGAAATTCAAAGAGACGGACAAATATATTTTGTTCATGATAGAGTGCAATCAATAGATAAAATTGCCGCATATATTGAAAAACATATTCCCGAAATAAAAATCGGAATTGCGCATGGTCAAATGAAACCATCACAACTCGAAAAAGTTATCTATGATTTCTTGAATAAAAAGTATCATATGTTGTTGGCTACAAAAATTATTGAAAGCGGACTCGATATACCTAATGTTAATACAATTATTATAAATCGAGCTGATAGATTCGGACTTGCCGAACTTCATCAATTACGTGGAAGAGTAGGAAGGTCGGATAGACAAGCTTATGCTTATTTAATTGTTCCATCACTAAAAACAATCACGAAAAATGCTGTAAGACGATTACAAGCAATTGAAGAATATACCGAACTTGGAGAAGGTTTCAGTTTATCAATGCGTGATTTAGAAATTCGCGGTGCAGGAAATTTATTAGGAACGGAACAAAGCGGAACAATAGATACCGTTGGTTTTGACATGTATGTGAAATTGCTTGATGCGGCAGTTGAAGAACTTAAGCATGAAGAATTCCAAGATGTATTTAAAAATTTACCGAAACCAAAAGATAGAACCGAGCCAAAAATTGACACATATTTCGAAATCGGAATTCCTAAAAATTATATGCCGGATCAATCGGATAGACTCAGTTTTTACACAGCGCTCTTTTCAGTTTTAAAAGAAGAAGAATTTGCCGAAACAATTGAAGAAATGGAAGATCGCTTCGGTAAATTTCCGAAAATGGTCAAACACCTTATCAACGCGGCTAAACTTAGATATTATGCATCTTATGCAATGTTTGAAAGAATTATTATTCAACGTAAGCAAATAACTCTTGTTTTTCCTAAAGGAGAGTATGAAAATTATTACAAGAATCAATTTCCGGATTTTCTAAAATGGATTATGGAAGTCCACTCAAAAGATGTACGCTTCGTTCAAAAAAATGATACAATGAAATTAGAAATGGAAAATAAATATTCCGATCCATCGGATACTCTTCAATACGTTATTAAATTCTGTAAAGAAGTAGAAAAAATCTTGAATAATGAATTAGTCACATCCCAACTTACTCATTAAGTTTTTGACATCTGCACGATCTACTGAATCATTTTCTGCGATATATGCTTTGCTTAGATAGTAACAACAACTATCAGTATTGTTAAATATACCGTTGATCATACCCATCCAATAAAGAAACTTAGAATTTGTTGTATCAGTTTTAAATGCTCTATATATATAAGGTTTTGATTCTTCGTATCTTTCTTCAAAATAATTAGAGAGACCAATTTTGAAATTTAGCTCAGTGAACATACTTTTGCTTGTATCTTCTTTTGCCTCATACAGTTTTGAAAAGTATTTTTCTGCTAGTTTATATTCTCCCAAATCATAACATACTCTTGCATAGTAGAGATATAGGCTATATCTATCACTTTTTGTGAAATAATAGCCATCTTCAATACTCTCCGAAAAGACTATCTCACAATATGTCTTGGATTTTTCAAAATTCTTTTTTCTGTGTTCTATTAGTGATAAGTAGATGTAAGACCTTAGGCGAGTAATTTTGCTTCGAGTCAATTGAAGAGCATTGTTTAAGTAATGCTCAGCTAAATCATATTGCTTACTTTCCAATTTTGTTTTACCAGCATAATAAAATAAATTATCGATATTTAGTGGCCATAACAAATAATTTTGAGTTAACTTTATTGCAGCATCCAAAAGATATTCAGCAGTCCTAAAATCCTTTTCCAGATAAGCTATTATCCCTAATAAAGCCTTACTTAAATAAATAAGAGAATTGGGCAAATCCTTTATAATAATTTCATTATAAAGTTTTTCAGAAGATGGTATTTCTGAAAACTCAAACTGGGGTGTAAGAATAGGGAGAGCATGGTTTTTAAGATTTTCTGAAACATCATTTTTTACAAAACCTAATTCAACTGCTGCAAGTGCATTTGTGATTTCCGACTTGTAATAAAAATCTTCTTGGACTTCTTCATTATCATACTTACCTGGTGAGATTTTGGGCAAAAACAACATTGGTTTTATACCATACTTATCTACTCTACCACCAATAACAATGGTTGCATTATAAATTTTGCCTTGATGCCACATTGAATTTATATTTTCACTTTGGAGGCTTGAATCTAATATTTCAATTCTAACGTTAGAAGACCAAAAAGCTCGGTTAAATGCTTCTTTTAATCTGATATCGAAATTCAAATTATTCTCATTACTAATAAAGTTAGCTATTAGAATTAACTTTTCATTTTCATAAGCAGGTTTTATATCGTCATTGTTTGGTAGAAATGAGTTTAGAATATTTACAAGAGAATTTAGATTTATAAGTATTAGTAGAATTGTTAGAATCAGCACTGAATAGGCTGTAATCTTTTTTGTAGTAAACTTTCGTTTTATTGCCATTACAATCTTGTGCACCACTATTTAGTATTTCAAGTTAATTAATTTTATACTAATTCTATACTTTTTTTTTGATATAGATAAATCATGTAAAGTATACTTTACATAGACTACAACTTTATCAAGAATATTCTTACATTTCTGGTCGATATTTAAGAGAGCGTGTCATATTTTCTTAAAAATTGCGAAAATTGAATAAATTCAAAGGATAAATTATGGCTGATAACAAAAACAATGGTGCAGAGAATCTTAAAGATATTGAAAGAAAGGAATGGTTAGAGTCACTTGAGTATATTTTACAAGCATATGGTCCGGAACGTGTAAAAGAATTACTTCACGATTTAGATACATATGCACATGAATCCGGCGTGGAATTACCTTTCACTGCAAATACACCATACATCAATACCATCCCTAGAAGTCAACAACCACATTTCCCGGGAGGAAGAGAAATTGAACGCCGAATAAAAAGTTTAATTCGTTGGAATGCAATGGCAATGGTTGTCCGTGCAAATCGTGAAGAACCAGGAATAGGCGGACATATATCAACATATGCTTCTGCTGCAACTTTGTATGAAATCGGGTTCAATCATTTTTTCAGAGGCAAAGATGATAATAACGAAGGTGACATGATCTATTTCCAAGGTCATGCCGCACCCGGAATTTATGCAAGAGCTTTTCTTGAAGGAAGATTATCGGTTGAACAATTAGAAAATTTTAGACGAGAACTAAAACCCGGTGGTGGACTTTCATCTTATCCACACCCTTGGCTAATGCCGGATTTTTGGGAATTCCCAACTGTATCAATGGGACTTGGTCCTATTCAAGCAATTTATCAAGCTAGGTTTAATAGATATTTGGAAGATCGCGGACTTAAGAAAGATACAGGTGCAAAAGTTTGGGCATTTCTTGGCGACGGTGAAACAGATGAACCAGAAACTCTTGGTGCAATTTCTCTTGCAGTTCGTGAAAAATTAGATAATCTGATTTTTGTGATTAACTGCAACTTACAAAGATTAGACGGACCGGTTCGTGGTAATTCAAAAATTATTCAGGAATTAGAAGCAGGATTTCGTGGTGCCGGTTGGAATGTAATTAAAGTTGTTTGGGGAAGTGATTGGGATCCGCTTCTTGAAAATGATAAAACAGGTTTACTGGTTAAACGAATGAATGAAATGATTGACGGTGAATCGCAAAAGTATATTGTCGAAGATGGATCATACATAAGAGAAAATTTCTGGGGAAAATATCCCGAGTTAAAAGAATTAGTTAAAGATCTCTCCGATGAACAATTACAAAAAATGAAACGCGGCGGACATGATCCCGAAAAAGTTTATGCCGCTTATAAAACCGCCGTCGAAAATAATAACGGAAAGCCGACGGTCATCCTTGCGAAGACAATTAAAGGATACGGACTAGGTGAAGCCGGTGAAGGAAAAAATATTACACATCAACAGAAAAAATTAAACGAAGAAGAACTCGGAGAATTTAGAACTCGTTTTGGTATTCCTATTTCTGATGAAGATGTTTCAAAAGCTCCGTTTTATCGTCCTTCCGAAGACAGCGCAGAAATAAAATATCTGAAAGAAAGAAGAAAAGCACTTGGCGGTTATGTACCGAAAAGAGTTGTAAAAAATCAGTCTATCCAAACTCCATCAGAAGAATTATTTGAAGAATTTTATAAAGGAACCGATGATAGAGAAGTTTCCACTACAATGGTTTATGTGAGAATTCTCACTAAACTTTTGAAGGATAAAGAAGTTGGTAAACTAATTGTGCCAATTGTTCCGGATGAAGCAAGAACATTCGGAATGGAATCTCTCTTCCGTCAAATTGGTATTTATGCACACGGGGGTCAACTTTACGAACCGGTTGATCGTGACAGTCTTCTTTATTATAAAGAGGCAAAGAACGGTCAAATACTTGAAGAAGGAATTACTGAAGCCGGAGCAATGTCTTCATTTATTGCGGCCGGAACATCGTATGCTAATCATGGAGTTAATACAATTCCATTCTTCACTTATTATTCAATGTTTGGTTTCCAGAGAATTGGTGATTTGGCTTGGGCTGCAGCCGATATGAGATGTAAAGGATTTTTAGTTGGAGCTACTGCCGGCAGAACAACACTTGCCGGAGAAGGTTTACAGCATCAGGACGGAAATAGTCATCTTTTAGCATATCCAATTCCTAATCTTAAAGCTTATGATCCGGCTTATGCTTATGAACTTGCAATCATTATTCGCGAAGGAATTTATAGAATGTATGAAAAGCAAGAAGATTTGTTCTACTACGTTACAGTTATGAATGAAAGTTACGTTCAGCCGACTATGCCTAAGGCAGCAACAAAAGAAGGCATATTAAAAGGAATGTATAAATTCAGTGAATCGAAAAAGAAATCCGTAAAAGCAAAAGCTCATTTATTAGGAAGTGGTACAATACTAAATGAAGTAAGAAAAGCAGCGGAGATTCTCGAAAAACAATATGCTGTTGCCGTTGATGTTTGGAGTGTTACAAGCTATAAAGAACTCCATTTGGATATAATGGATACAGAAAGATTCAATAGAATGAATCCAACTAAAAAAGCTAAGGATCCTTACATTAAAGAAATTACAAATGATGAAAAAGGTGTGTTTGTTTCTGCATCTGATTATGTCCAAATATTATCAGATGCTATTTCAAGATACTTGCCCGGAAAATATGCATCGCTTGGAACTTTTGGTTTTGGTAGAAG
Source organism: Melioribacteraceae bacterium (assembly GCA_030584085.1). Lineage (NCBI taxonomy): Bacteria > Pseudomonadati > Ignavibacteriota > Ignavibacteria > Ignavibacteriales > Melioribacteraceae > Melioribacteraceae bacterium. Next base: position 3,111,191 of record CP129490.1, on the reverse strand, counting down.
TGAAGGACGTGCATCGCTTAGAGACTTCTTTGAAGTGGATGCAAAACATATAGTATATGCGACTCTTCACACATTAGTACAAGACGGTAAATTGAAAGCTGATGTTCTGAAAAAATCTGTTAAGGATTTGGGAATTAATCTTGATAAACCAAATCCAACAAAATCTTAATTGAAAATTAAACTTAGGAATTGAAATGGCTATTGAATTTAAATTACCTGAACTTGGCGAAAATATTGAAACCGCTGACATTGTAAATGTTACTGTTTCCGAAGGTGATGTAATAAATGTTGATGATATTGTATTAGAGATTGAAACAGATAAAGCTACAGTTGAAGTCCCATCAGATGTTAGCGGAAAAATTACTAAAGTTCATATAAAAGCCGGTGAGACAGCAAAGGTCGGACAAGTAATTTTGACTCTTGAAAAATCCGGAGAGTCAAAATCAGAAGATGCACCGAAGAAAGAAGAAACGAAAACAAGTGAGAAAAATACCGAAGCGAAAAAAGATGAAACACCGAAAAAAGAAAAAGTGAAAGAAAATAAAACCGAATCACCACAAAAAGAAATTACCGGAAGTTATGAATTCAAACTTCCCGAACTTGGTGAAAATATTGAGAGTGCTGATGTCACTGCGATTTTGGTTAAAGTCGGAGATGATATAAATGAAGATGATCCGGTTCTTGAAATTGAAACCGATAAAGCAACAGTAGAAGTGCCGATTGATAGAAGCGGTAAAGTGACCGAAGTAAAAATTAAAGAAGGTCAAAAAGCAAAAGTTGGTGAAACAGTTTTGGTTTTAGAAACTTCTGGATCTGCAATAAAAAAATCCCCTGAACCGGAAAAAAAGGTTGAAGAGAAAAAGGAAGAAAAAGTCGAAAAGAAATCTGAAGAGAGATCTGAATCTTCCAAAGCTGTTGAAATTCCAGCAGATTCAACTCACTCGGCTAGACAGTTCAAAAAAGAAATTTCGGGAAAAATTGCACCGGCATCACCAAGCATAAGAAGATTTGCCAGGGAAATTGGAATTGATATTCACCAGGTAAGAGGATCAGGACCGGGTGGAAGAATTTCAATTGAAGATGTGAAATCATTCGCGAAAAATTTGAATGAAAATATAAGCAAAGGTGGCGGAGCAATTGGAATCTCATCTGAAACATTACCGGATTTTTCAAAATGGGGTGAAATTGAACGTGAACCAATGAACAACATTAGAAAGAAAACAGCCGAACATCTTTCATATGCTTGGGCTACTATACCTCATGTAACGCAATTCGATAAAGCTGATATAACGGATCTCGAAAAATTTAGAAAGCAATTTTCTAAGCAAGTTGAAAATGCCGGTGGCAAACTAACAGTCACTGCTATTCTATTGAAAATTGTAGCCGAAGCTTTAAAACAATTTCCTCAATTCAATTGCAGCATTGATATGGAAAAGAAGGAAATTATTTATAAGAAATATTTTAATATTGGAATTGCTGTTGATACCGAACGTGGTTTGTTAGTTCCTGTAATAAAGGATGTCGACAAAAAAAGTATAACAAAACTTTCTATTGAACTTGGTGAAATAGCTGGTAAAGCGAGAGATAAGAAAATTGCTCTCGAAGATATGCAAGGAGGGAACTTCTCTATAAGTAATCTTGGCGGAATAGGCGGTACCTATTTTACACCAATTGTCAATTCACCAGAAGTTGCAATACTCGGTGTATCAAGAGGAAGCTACGAACCGGTTTATAAAGATGGCGAATTTGTACCAAGACAAATGCTTCCATTATCACTTTCGTATGATCATAGAATAATTGACGGTGCTGATGCAATCAGATTTTTAAGATGGATTGTGGAATCCTTAGAAAACCCATTTAAGATTTTGTTATAAAATTTAACTTTGTGTCCTTCGAGCTCTCTGTGGTGAACTGAATTGGACAAAAATTTTGGAGAAAAGAATGTCAAAAAAAATAGTAATTATTGGGGCGGGAACCGGTGGATACGGGGCTGCATTTATGGCTGCCGATTTAGGAATGGATGTAACATTAATTGATAAAAATGAAAAAGCCGGCGGAGTTTGTTTACAGCGTGGATGTATTCCTTCCAAAGCACTTTTACATGTTGCAAAATTATTAAATGAAACAAAAGAAGCCGAACATTGGGGGATCAAATTTGGAAAACCTGAAATAGATGTAAACAGAATTCGAGAATGGAAAAATAAAGTAATTTCGCATATGACAGGTGGATTAGGTCAACTAATAAAACAAAGAAAAATAAATTTTATTCAAGGTACTGCAACATTTATCAACTCATCTAAAATAAAAGTTGAAAAAGCAGAAGGCGGAACCGAAGAACTCACTTTTGATTACGCAATTCTTGCTACAGGTTCAGTTCCCGCTAAAGTTCCTAGTTTGGATATTGGCTCAAAGAGAATTTTAGATTCAACGACCGCTTTAGAGATTGAAGATATTCCTAAAAAATTATTGGTTGTCGGCGGTGGTTACATCGGACTTGAACTCGGAACAGTTTATGCTGCTCTCGGAAGTAAAGTCATCGTTGTTGAAATGACTTCAGGTTTATTGCCAGGTGCTGACCGTGATCTCGTTTCTATTCTCTCGAAACGTGTTAACTCAATGATGGAAAATGTATACCTCAACACAAAAGTTGTAGATATTAAAGAAACCAAATCCGGATTGAAAGTCACATTTGAAGGTGACAAGGTAGAGGAAAAAGAACAAACATTTGATAAAGTACTTGTTTCGGTCGGAAGAAAACCTGTAACACAAGGATTGGGATTAGAGAATACAAAAATTCAATTGGATGATAAAGGATTTGTAAAAGTAGACTCACAAAGAAGAACAGATGACCCGAACATTTTTGCTGTCGGAGATATAGTCGGGAATCCGATGTTGGCTCATAAAGCTACTGCTGAGGGAAAGGTTGTTGCAGAAGTAATTGCCGGACATAAAGTGGTATTTGAACCTGCTGCAATTCCGGCAGTTGTATTTACCGATCCGGAATTAGCGTGGGTTGGTTTAAATGAAACCGAAGCCAAAGAAAAAGGTATAAAGATAGAAGTTGCAAAGTTTCCTTGGGCTGCAAGCGGCAGAGCAAAAACCCTCGAGAGACTTGATGGTTTAACAAAATTAATTATTGATCCGGAAACCGAGAGAATATTAGGTATGGGAATTGTTGGAGCTGGTGCCGGTGAATTGATTGCCGAAGGTACATTAGCTGTTGAAATGGCGGCATTGGCAAAAGATGTTGCGTTAACAATTCATGCGCATCCAACCTTATCCGAAACTGTTATGGAAAGTGCGGAATCATATTTTGGTGAAGCAACGCATATTTACAGACCAAAACGAAAATAATTTTTTATGAATTTAATAATTCAATATTTTTTTAATGATAATAACCCACGGCTAAAATCGTGGGTTATTATTTTATGCATACTTTTCATTTCTACAATTGGGTTTGCTCAGACTGCCAAATTTGATTCTCTTGTTCACGTAGGTATAAATCAAATCTATGCTCTTCAATTTGAAAATGCTCAAGAAACTTATGGTCTAATCAAAAAGGAGAACCCTAAACATCCTTTCGTCAAATTCTTCCCTGCTATGATTACTTGGTGGAAGATCATGGTTGATTTAGATGATGAGCAATATGACGATTTGTTTGTAAATCAACTGAATGAAACAATCAATTTTTGTGATGATCTTTTGGAAAAAAATCCAAATAATGTTGATGCACTTTTTTTCAAAGGGGGTGCTTTAGGATTTAGAGGAAGATTTTATTCCATCAGAGAAGAATGGCTTGATGCCGCTGCGGACGGTAAAGATGCTCTTCCTCTTGTTAATGAAGCCTACAAGCTTGATCCGAAAAATGTTGATGTACAGTTTGGGTTCGGGATTTATAATTATTACGCAGAAGTGATTCCCGAAAAATATACTTTCTTAAAACCAATTATGTTCTTTTTCCCAAAAGGAGATCGCACAAAAGGAATAAAACAACTGCTTAACGCATCAAAAAATGGAAAGTACACAAGAGTAGAATCAAAATATTTTTTGATGACATTGTATTATCAATTTGAAGATGATAATTCAACGGCTCTTAATTTTGCTAAGGAATTAATTCAGCAATTTCCTAACAACTCCACATTCCATAAATATTATGCACGATTGTTAAGACGAGTTTCCGAGATTACGAAATCAACAGAAGAGTTTGAAGAGATTTATAATCGATGTATCAATAAGCAAATTGGTTACGGTAAAAAATTACAAAGAGAAGCAGCATATTATATTGCAGATAAATATTGGCGGGCTGCAGATTTTGATCAAGCAATAAAATTTTATAAAGAATGTTCCGATTTATCTATTTCTTTTGATCAGGAAGATGATGGATTTAATGTGGTCTCGTTACTTCTATTGGGAAAGATTTATGACCATCTCGGTGATCGTAAAAAAGCAATTTTTTATTATGAAGAAGTATTAGATCTCGATGAATATAACAATTCACACAAAACAGCAAAAGAATTATTAAAATCGCCTTTTAAAAGGTAGTAGAAACACCAAATCTATGTAAAGCCCCAATCGAACCCATTGATGAAAATGCATAATCAATCGTATAATCACTAACCTTAAATCCTAATCCCAAATTAAAACCGGCTAGCCCGGATGAACTGCCTACCTTGTATTCTTTACGTTTTTCATTTTCGTAACCAATTCGAATTCTGAGCGGACTGCTGAATTTAATTTCTGCACCTACAGTTACTTGTTTAAATCTATCACCAAAGTTTTCATAATCTTCATTCAACCTGTTCAATGAAGCGTAAAACTTGAAAGGGGTGTGAGCAAGTTGTTTTGTAAGACCGAATCGAATGTCTAAAGGAAGATCTTCTTTGCTCTCAAAATACGATGAAAGTTGAGTCCCGATATTCAAAAAAGATAGCCCGAAGTTCCAGCCATCATCAGGTAAAGCATAATGTAAACCTAAATCAAGAGCAACGCCTGTTGCGGAATAATCAGCAATACCCGAATAAACAAATTTTACGTTCGCACCGTAATAAAAATTTTCATCAAGTTCATTTCCGTAACCAATTAGTAATGCGAATTCATTTGCACTAAATTCACCAAGTTCATTACCGCTTACATCGGCTTCGGTAAATGTACCGTAATTTATATATTGAACACCAATTCCAAATCTTCCTATTTCATCAAATTCTTGTGAGTAAGTTAAGCTTGCAGAATTTATATCAACTAAATGTTTGACAAAAGAAAATGAAGCCGGTCTGTTTTCCAAGAAATTAATACCGGAGGGATTATAGAAGATAACATTCGGATCATCGTTACTTGCAACATAACTTCCACCTAAAGCCGCTGCTCTGGGACTCATATCCAATCTTAAAAATTCAAAAGTATTCTGTGCAAAAAGTATCGAAAAAGTTGAAAAAAGAATTAAAATCCCGAGATAACGCTTCATATTTTCCTCAATTTTAACTGTCGATATTAATTATAATTGAATCGAATGGCAAGGTAAAATTAAAGGTCGATATATTGGATAAAGTATCCTTAAGGAACAAAGTGAAAAATATTTATGTTAAATTTGCTCGTATAAAATAATGAGGAGTAAAATGAATTCTGTTAAGACTGTATTTTTGATGACCTTGATGATGGTTCTCTTTCTGCTGGTTGGTTCAGCTTTAGGCGGGGAAACCGGATTAATTATTGCGTTTGTATTTTCATTAGCGCTTAACTTTGGAGCCTACTGGTTTTCAGATAAAATTGTTTTAAAGATGTACAAAGCACAGGAAATAACAAGAGAGAATAATCCTCGTTTGTACGACAGTGTTGCAATGCTTGCTGAGAAAGCTCAATTACCAATGCCAAAAGTTTACATAGCTGATAATCCAACACCCAATGCTTTTGCAACCGGAAGAAATCCCGACAATGCGGCCGTTGCGGTAACTTCTGGCATTTTAAGAATTCTTGATCAGAAAGAATTGGAAGGCGTTTTAGCACACGAGCTTGCGCATATTAAAAATAGAGATATTCTAATTAGTACAATTACGGCAACATTGGTCGGTACAATTACTTTCGTTGCTAGAATGGCGGGATATACAATGATGTTCAGCGGGAGAGACAGAGATTCGGGAGATACGATTTCATCTTTAGTTTTATTGATTTTATCTCCGATTATTGCTGTACTTATTCAGCTAGCAATTTCAAGATCAAGAGAGTTCATGGCAGATGCTGGTGGTGCCGAAATATCGGGTCAGCCTCTTGCATTAGCGGGTGCTTTAAATAAATTACAAATGAGTAATAAGCAAATGCCTATGAGAAATGCCGGCACATCATCGGCTCATATGTTTATAGTAAATCCATTCGCCGGAAAATCTATGATGAAACTTTTTTCAACTCACCCTCCTGTTGAAGAAAGAATAAAACGTTTACAAGAAATTGCCGCCGGTAGAAGATAAATCTTTTTAATACTCCGAGAGGCAATCTCTCGGGGTATTCCTTTCAATATTAATAGTAATTCCACTTTTTATTTTAGAAAAGTAGTTTTAACTTCCTATCACAATTTTCAAGAAATTATTATTTGAGAACAACTAAAGTCATATCGATTGTATTATTTTTTACTATTTCTAATCTTTTATTCTCTCAGACTAAATCAAATCTTGAAATTATACATAGCTTAATTGAAAATAATGTAAGTCAATTACTAAGAAAATTACCTCATGAAGTATCGCCATTCCAATTTGAGTATTTCTCGCAAACTGAATATGAAAGTTTAGAGAATAGATTTATTTATCACCTTTCCTCAAAAGGATTGTTCACAAATGATTCTTCTGCCGCAAAAGTAAAATTTTCTCTGGATGAAATTGCCATATCTTATTCCGAACCTTTTAGAAATGGACTTCTTGGCGATTTTAAAATTGAAAGAAATGTGAAGCTTAATGGCACTTTTAATTTTGGTGATAAAGATAAAATTTATCATTCCGATATGATCGAATCAGTTTACTCCGACACTCTTTTTTATTCTGAAATAAGTGAAGTTGAAGCTCAGACTTTGGCAATAACTCATGGAACAAAACCTGATGAACCGCTGTTCGAGAGTCTTCTGGAACCTGTTATTGCAGTTGGGGCTGTAATTGTGACAATTATCCTTCTATTCACGGTCCGGAGCAAATAACAGTTCTTTGAAGCCAGAAGGAATTTCTTTATTTTTATCTTTCATTTTTTAATTTTTCTTAAATATTTGGACTTATGAAATTACTCTTAGCTATAGCCGCAATTATATTTATTATTGGTTGTTCAGGAAGTAAAGACACGACATTGATGACTCCGGACGAACATTACCAATATGCTTTCGAATTTTTCAAAGATGAAGATTATATCGAAGCACAAAGTGAATTCCAATCAATTTTACTTCAATATCCGGGCAGTGCTGTTAATGATGATGCACAATATTATCTTGGTTTAACTTATTTCAAAAGAGAACAGTATTTATTAGCCGCATATGAATTCAGTAAGTTAATAAGAGATATTCCCGCAAGTGAATTTGTTCCGGAAGCACAGTACATGTTAGCTGAATCTTATTATCAGCTTTCACCTCCTTATCCTTTGGATCAAGCTTATACCCAGAAAGCAATTGAAGAATTTCAAGCGTTTATTGATTATTTCCCGCTAAGTCCGAAAGTTGAAGAAGCTGAATTAAAAATTCAGGAAATGAATCACAAATTAGCCGAGAAACTTTACAATAATGCCGTGATTTATGAAAAGATGGACTATTACAAAGCCGCAATAAAATATTATGGTGATGTGCAGGAAATTTATCACGATACAGAATTTGGTCCGACAGCACTTTATAAGAAAATACAATTAGAAGTAAACAGAGAAGATTATTCTTCGGCTAAAAAAGATATTAATACATTTCTTGCACGTTATCCTGATCATAATTTGGCAAAAGACATTCAGCAAATTGAAGAAAGAATTGCGAACTTCTAATGCAAGAGAATAAAATTAAAACAGTATCCGAATCAGTTGTTACTATGACCGAGCTGGTTCTGCCAAATCATACAAATCAACTTGGCAATTTGCTTGGCGGACAGTTAATGCATTGGATTGATATATGCGCGGCTTTATCGGCAGCCAGACATTCGCATCGAGTTTGTGTCACCGCATCAGTCGATAAAATTGATTTTCATCATCCAATTAAACTCGGTAATGTTGTAACTTTAATGGCTTCGGTTAATAGAGCATTCAACACTTCAATGGAAGTTGGTGTAAAAGTTTTTACCGAAAGTCACAGAGAAGGAACTAGGATTCATTCCAATACTGCATTCTTAACTTTCGTAAGTGTTGATGACGATGGAAAGCCGGTTAAAACATTTGAGATTACTCCTCAAACAGAGGATGAAAAAAGACGATATAATGACGCACTTAAGAGAAGAGAATACCGCCTTTCACAACGCAAAAAAGATTAAGCTTTTTATACTATTTGTTGTTTTCCCTTCCTTGGTTTATTCCCAAATTAATTTAAATGGTTTTGGCGAAGTAAATCAATTTAATTCAATTTCATCTGCCACTTCACTTGTTACATCTTACATTGATAGTGATCGAGAACCGGATTACATCGTCGCGAATTCGTCCAAAACCATAACGGTTCATTTATCAACTCAAGACTATAAGATTAATTCAATTAATGTTCCTTTTGAAATTTCGTTATTACGCAGAATAAAGAAAGTCGGTGAAAGTGAAACTGAAATTGGATTTCTTTCTCGGCGTGATAAAGTTTTTGGTACTTTTATAATCAATGCAAAAGGGAAGCTCAGCAAACTCCAATCAACTAAGTTCGAAAATAATCCCGAAAATTTTGTTATTTCACGAAATACACAAAAAGCTCTTGTGTTCGGAAGTAATTTTGATGGAATAAAATTAGTCGATACCGATTTTAATGGCGAAACACTTGATCTAGTAAAAGGAAGACTCGTTAGAGATGCTGTATTTTATGACTTTGATAATGATCTTAACACCGATATTGTTTATTACGATATTTTTAACGGAACGTTAAATCTTATCCGGAACGAAATAAATTTTCAGCTTACTGAAATTAATCTATCTAAAGAAATTAAAAATTTAACTCGATTTCGCCGAGCCGATTTCAACTATGACGGATTTGAAGATTTACTGTTTTCATCTGCTAACGGAATTGAAATTTTTCAGGGCGATTCGATCTCGGTTTTTGAACAAAGCAAAATTTTAATCAAAGAAAATGATGTCAAAGACTTTCAGCTGATTGACTTAAATAATGATGGTTATTTAGATATTGTTTATCTGAAAAATTCTGTAACAGGCAAGCAACTTTTTGCTTCTATTATGCAAAACGGTAAGCTATCAAAACCAGTTTTGTTGTCAGGAGTGAACTCTGTTGCAACTTTCGATGTATCAAGCTGGAGCAAAGTTAAGTTGTCGTTTTTTACTGATGAATCTAAAGTTACGATGATGACTTCAATAAGTGAACTTGAGAATACTTTTTTGCGACTTGGGGCATTACCTTGCAGAATATTTGCATTCAGAAAAGATTCAAATTCCTTATTAAATTTAGCTATAATTGATTCAATCGATAATACGCTGAAATTATACACAGAAGCTTTGAGCAAATATTATGAGTTCAAGCTCAAAAATTTACACAACAATCTGAAAGTTTCTTTTCTAGACAACGAAAAGCTATTGCTTATTATCTTCACAAAAGGTAGAAAATTAATCGAGATTCTGAATATAAATTTAACAGACGGTTCTTATTGGACGAGACAGTATTATACCATAAATAATATATTGGACCTAAAAATTGACAATAGGGAAAATAATCTTCCCGCGATTATAACTTTAACGGATAAGTCCGGCAGTGTTTCCATTGAAGAATTTGAATATAAGGGAATACGATACAGTAAAAGTGAGCCTACTATCATCAGTGAGAATATAAAAACAGCTATGTTTTCTGCTACTAAAAAATATGGTTATATAAAAAAAATATCAGATTACAGTTTTGAATTAGGGGTAGAATTTTTGAAAGGTTCAGATGTCGCCTTAGCAAATAATAGAGTTGTAAATATCGACACTACTTTTTTAACTTATACTGCTGTAAAAAGCTTCGGAAATGAAGACGATCCCATTATTCTATATGTATTAAAAACTGTGATGAATAGTTATACGTTTATATTTTACAATAATAATTTCATAAAACTTAATAACACTATTGATCTGGAAAATATTCAAAATGTTTTTAGAAAAAGAGATAATATTGCATCGATGTTTTTTACAGATGATAACAAAATATATTCAGCAGAGATTAGACTTAATACAGGAAAAATTCCGTCAATTGAAGAAATTGCTACTTATAAAGGACCATATATTGTTGAATTTATAAATGAGCAAAATAAGTACATGTTTATGATAAATAAAACCAGTAATCTGATAGAACTAAAGAAAATTGAATGAAAAATTTTATTCAAACAATATTGTTCCTATGTATTATTTCCTCCTCAATCTTTTCACAAGATTTGGATTCTTTGTATCATAAATTTTTTACGTCGATAAATTATTCTAAAGCAGCAGATGAAATCAGCAGCGGAAAGGTTGAGACAATTAAATGCGGGATGTACATCGTAAATGAATTGAAAGAAAATTTTGAGAAACTTAGTCCTGAGCAAAAAAATAATTTGTCTTTCCTTCAAATGAGGCCACAGACTGAAACGAGTATCATCTCACCATCCGGATATTTTAGAATACATTATAATACTACCGGCGTTCATGCACCGGGATACAATCTAAATGAATTATCAATTGCGTTAGACTCAACAAAAAAATTTGAGATAGATTTTCTCGGTTATCCCGAACCACCAAACGATAATGGCGAAGGAGGAGATAATTTATATGATGTATATATTCAAGACCTCGGTTCGATTTATGGTTATACTGATTTTATGAGTACAAGCAATAGCCCAAGTTTTATGGTAATCGACAATGATTTTAATATTCACTACACCAAAGGAATTGATGGTGCGAAAGTAACTGTTGCCCATGAATTTCATCATGCAATACAAGTGGGAAGTTATTTATATCGTTCAAACGATTCATTCTTCTATGAAATGCTCTCGACAAGTATGGAAGAATTTGTATTCGATACAATTAACGATTACTACGACTACATTCCCAATTATTACAATAATGCCCAAGCCCCGTTTTATGCAACATACGGCGGTGGATATGATTTAGCGATATGGAATATTTTCCTTAAAGAAAAATACGGATATGACGTCATTAAACGTTCATTAGAAAATGTAGTCAATCATTCAGCTCTAGAATCGATAGCAAATTCAATAGCAGAATTTGGCGGGTCTTTTAAAAGTGATTTTGCAGAATTTGGTGTTTGGAATTACTTTACCGGATCGAGAACAAAACGAGGAAAATATTTCGATGAAGCAGAATATTATCCTCATATAAAACCTGTAATGAGCATAAATTTCAATCCATCTTCAGAAATGGTAATGGTGAATTCTAATCCGGTTAGTAACAATTATCTAAGATTTGTAGATGTATCGCGAGGATTGCCTGATACACTTGTTGCTATAGTTACTAATAATGATTACCAGTCAACATCAAGGACAGAATTTAACTATTATCTTTATAATTATAGTGCTGAAGGTTCAACAAATATTAATGATTTGTATTGGTCTAAAATTACTTCAAACAAAAAATCAATATTTAGCGAGACGGTTATTTTCAATAATGAGTTAGCAGTTGAAGGAAATACCGAAAGAGTAGAAGTTGATTTCGCATTTCCGCAACCATTTAATTATAATAAACACGCATTTCTTTATATCCCAACTTCTAAAGATATTTCCGGTAAATCGTTTCTAAATATTTATACGACATCAATGGATTTAGTTTTTTCTGATGAAAAGGATATCTTTGCAACTGATAAAATTGTTGTGAGATGGGATGGAAAGAAATCGAATGGAGAAAAATTACCAACCGGAGTATATATTTATGTTACAAAGAGCGGCGATATCATAAAAAAAGGAAAGCTTGTTATCTACAATGAATAATTATTCTTTATCTCTAATTGATGTTACGAAAATATTCGGACGCAGACTAGTCTTCAAGAACATTTCTTTGGAGATGCATAGCGGAAAAGTTTATGGTATTTCCGGAAGCAACGGATCGGGGAAATCAACTTTAGCAAAAATTATCGCCGGATTAATATCACCTTCAAATGGTAAGATCGAACATAAATCAAACCAAAAGAAAATTGAGCTCGAAAAACTTCATGACTATTTAGGTTTTGTTTCACCATATCTTTTTTTATATGATGAATTTTCGGCTGAAGAAAATCTTTATCACTTTGCCAAAATTAGAGGTGCAAAAGTTGATACAGAAAAAATCGAAAACCTTTTTGACTTGTTTAAACTTTCCGATAGAAAAAAGGATTTATTGAAAGGTTATTCTTCTGGGATGAAGCAGAGAATGAAATTCATCTTTGCATTACAGCATTCACCTCAAATACTAATTTTTGATGAACCGACTTCCAACTTAGATAATGCCGGTAAGGATGCTGTTTATAAACTGATAACCGAAGAAGGTAAACAAAATCTTGTGATAATTGCATCGAATGAAGATAATGATTTGTCTCTTTGCGATTCTGTTATTGATGTTGAACAATTCAAGGCTTTATGAAAGCGTATTCATTATTTAGAAAAGATTGGCATTCAGAATTAAGAACACGTTATGCAATAAACGCATTAGCAATGTTTATCCTTGTGACTATAAGCGTGATTTTGTTTTCAATAGGAAGCGAAAAAATAACTGAATATTTAACCGGCGGATTATTGTGGGTAGTTATATTTTTCTCGGCAATGTCGGGTCTTTCAAGAGCGTTTGTTTCCGAGGAAGAACGCGGCACAACTTTAACACTGCAACTTATTGCCTCACCTTCTACAATTTATTCGGGGAAGTTAATTTTTAACCTACTTCTCGTATTCCTTATGAATATCGCAATAACATTTTTATTTTTTATACTGTTTGAATCTTTTGTAATAAATAACTTCGCTTTGTTTTCAGTTACTTTTATTCTCGGTAATATAGGAATCGCGGTTTCATCTACAATCATAGCGGCAATAATTTCTAAAGCAAGTTCCAAAGGAACATTGTACCCGGTTTTATCCTTCCCGATTTTACTTCCACTTATATTAACGTTATTGGAATTAACAAAATTTGCGATGGATGGAGATACACTAGAGGAATCTTTTGTAGAAATTGCGGTGTTAGTTTGTTATGATGTAATAATGTTAACTGCTTCTTATCTTCTTTTTGATTTTATTTGGAAAGACTAAGTTCCGGTCGATTTTTTTCTCTCATGCACACTTACAAATTTTATTGCAAACGCAATTAACTGCGCAGAAGAATTAGCCCCGACTTTTTTTGATATTTTATATCTGTGAGATTCAACAGTTCTTGTTCCGCAATTTAATCGATCTGCAATTTCTTTTGTCGAATAACCTTCACTAAGATAATACAATACTTCTTTTTCCTTAACCGTTAAACATAAATCCGGATCAATTACCAAGTCGGAAGATCTACGGTAACTATCTTCAAGCTCTTGCAACTTTTCCTGTGTCCATTCTTTTCCATAATATTCTCTACCATTTACTACAGAATTAATCGCAAAAGATAATTCCTTTCGTTCAATATTTTTTCCTATCAACCCTTTCCCGCCAATTTTTCTTGTAAACTGAACATACTCTGGTGTGCTGTACATCGACAAATAGAGAAATTTAGCGCGTGGTATAAATTTGCGTACTTCGTTTAGTGCATCGTATCCGGTAAGCACGGGCATTGATATGTCAACAATTGCAAGATCGGGTTGTAATTTTAAGAATAATTCAACTAACTCTGCACCATCACAGGCTTCTCCAACTACTTCGACATCATCAAATTCATTCAACAGAGCAATAAGTCCCTGTCTGAATAACTGATGATCATCGGCAATGATTAATTTAATCATACTAATAGACCGAAATTTTATAACTCAACAAATATAGTTAATGAAAACAAAAAAGTCTTATTGCAAGTAATTTGCAATTGGAATTAATCAATATTAATTTTACCTATGAATTATAAAACAATATTTAGTGAAAATAAGATAAAATTCACTCAACCGCGCAAAGCTGTTTTAGATGTATTACAAGCGAATACTAAACCACTAAGTTTGGATGAAATTCAAAGTAAATGTTCGAGTATTGATTTCTCAAGTGTGTATCGTGCAATTAAGTTATTTATTGAAATTGGTATTGCTGCTGAACATTATTTTGGTGATCGTAAACCCAAGTACTCTTTGGTATTGGATAAAAATCATCATCATTTTATAAAATGTATTGATTGTGGTAATATTGAAGAATTGAAAAATGTCTGTATAATCAATGAAATAAATAAGAAAACTAAGTATAAGATTTTGGATCATTATATGGAGTTCATTGGAAGATGTCCCGATTGCGCGAAAAATTAATTTTTATTTTAATCATATTTATTTTCTTATCATGCAATCATAAAGTCGATGATGATGAGAAGAAAGTCATAGTCGTTACGATTCCACCATATAAAGATTTAGTACAAAGAATTACTCTAGATAATTTTAATGTAATTTGCTCAATTCCCGAAGGGGCAACTCCACATCATTTTGATCCTTCTCCTAAACTTATCCAATCACTCTCAGTTGCGGATTATTATTTAGCTGTCGGTAAGTATATGGAGTTTGAAGATGTTTGGTTGGAAAAAATAAAAGGTATAAATAAGAATATAAAAATCTTTGATCTCTCGCAAAATGTAGATTATTTAAAGTCGGATCCACATATTTGGTTAAGTCCCGCTAGATTGAGAATTATTTCCGAAAATATTTTAAAGACCGTCATCGATATTGATTCATCAATGCAAGATGAATTTAACAATAACTATAGCATGGTTATTGATTCTCTAAATATTATTGAAAATGAACTAAGAGAGAGTTTCAGTAAAATTAACAGCAAAGTAATACTTTCATATCATGGTTCTTGGGAATATTTTGCGGATGATTTCGGGTTTACACAAATTTCAATTGAGAAAGGCAGTAAATCTGCAAGTGCAAAAGAAATGAAAGAAATTATGAATATCGTTAGTAACTCAAATGTATCGGTGATTTTTGTTGATCCACAACATGGTAAATCTTCCGCTGAAGTTATTGCACAAGATCTTGATCTTGTATTAGATATATTAAATCCTCTTCCTACCAATGTATTTAAGAATTTTTACGAAATGAAAGAGATAATTTTAAGGCACTATAAATGAAAGCAATCGTAGTTAAAGGTCTCTACTTCAAATATGACGAAACACCAATCTTAGAAGATATCGACTTTGAAGTTGAAGAGAATGATTTTGTTGGTATCATCGGTCCAAATGGCGGAGGTAAGACAACTTTCATTAAAATTCTGGTTGGGTTATTAAAACCGAATAGCGGAACGGTGAAAATATTTGGTAGAGAAATTAGTAAGATGAGTCATTCAATCGGTTATGTACCGCAACTCTTTAATTTTGATAAAGACTTTCCCATATCTGTTATGCAAGTTGTTTTGATGGGAAGGTTATCAAAACAAAATTTAATTTCAAGATTTGTGAATGAAGATTATAATTCAGCCACTGAAAGTTTAAAAAAAGTCGGAATGTATGAGTTTAAAGATGAGTTGATTGGTAACTTGTCAGGCGGACAGAAACAGAGAGTTCTTATTGCTCGTGCTCTATCGGTAAATCCTAAAATATTAATCTTAGATGAACCAACCGCAAGCGTTGATAGCAAAGCCGGGAAAAATTTCTATGAACTTCTACACGATCTAAATGAGAATATGACAATAATAATGATCTCACATGATATCGGAGTTGTTTCTCAATATGTTGAAAAAATAGCCTGCTTAAATAAGAATTTAGTATTCCATGATTCAAAAGAAATTTCTCGAGAAATGTTAGAAGCCACATATCAATGTCCGGTTGATTTAATTGCTCATGGATTACCCCACAGAATTTTAGACGAACATAATCACTGATATGCCGGAAATATTTACATATGATTTTATGCTGAACGCAATTGCCGCAAGTATTCTTGCAAGTGTTGCTGCAGGAATCATTGGCAGTTACGTTGTTGTCAAAAAAATTGTTTTTATCTCCGGCGGGATTTCTCATTCAACTTATGGCGGAATCGGACTTGGTTATTTACTCGGGTTCAACCCAATTTTTGGAGCGGTTGGCGCTTCGATTATTACAGCAGCTCTTGTTGCCAAAATTAGCAGGAAAGAGAAACAATCCGAGGATATGTTAATTGGAATTATTTGGGCTTTGGGTATGGCACTCGGCATTTTCTTCATCAATTTATCCGAAGGTTATACACCGGATTTGATGTCATATCTATTTGGTAATATTCTATTAGTTTCCGGAGTCGATCTTATTTTAATGATATTATTGAATTTAATCATCTTAACGTCAGTTTATTTTTTCTTCGGTAAATTTCAAGCGGTTACATTTGATGAAGAATTTGCTAAAAGCATCGGATTAAATACTGAAAGAATTTATTTATTTCTTTTAATTCTTATAGCCATAACTGTAGTGATGCTTATAAAAGTAGTCGGAATTGTTTTAGTCATTGCTTTGCTGTCAATTCCACCGGCTATTGCGGTAAAATATTCCAAAAGCTTAAAACAAATGATGTTACTTTCTGTTTTGCTTGGCTTGATATTTACAATTTTTGGTTTATTTATATCATATTACTTAAATTTAACTTCTGGAGCCTCTATTATTTTTATTTCTGTGATAGGGTACCTTATTTCATATCTTAGTAAGAAGTAACTGAGGGAATATTGATTATTTGGGATTTTAATCCGAACATCATTTCGATTGGACCGCTTACAGTAAGATGGTATGGTTTGTTATTTGCGTTATCTTTTATTATCGGTTACCAGATATTTGTTTGGATCTACAAACGCGAAGGAAGATCGGAAAAAGAACTTTCCGATTTAATATGGTACATGATAATCGCAACAGTTGTGGGTGCACGTTTAGGACATTGTTTGTTTTATAATCCTTCCTTTTATTTTCAAAATCCTTTTGAAATTATTGCCGTTTGGCATGGCGGACTTGCAAGTCATGGAGCGGCAGTAGGAATTTTAGTTGCCATTTATTATTATGTTAAAAAAAGAAGAGACATCAGTTATTTTTGGCTGATGGATAGAATTGTTATAACCGTTGCGCTTGCCGCATTTTTCATCCGTTTAGGAAATCTTTTTAACTCAGAAATTATTGGGCTTCCGACTGATGTAGCATGGGCATTTGTCTTTACGAAAATTGACGACATACCAAGACATCCTGCACAGCTTTATGAAGCGATTGCTTACTTGATAACATTTGTATTTTTATTTGTTCTTTATAAAAACAATTACAAAAAACTAGCTAATGGTTTTATCTTCGGATTATTTTTATTGATGATATTTGGTTCTAGATTTTTCATTGAATTCTTAAAAGAGGATCAAACCTATTTCGAAGAAGGAATGTTTTTGAATATGGGACAATTGCTGAGTATTCCATTAATTGTCGCCGGTATTTATTTTATTTATACAAGATGGCCTCAAAAAACTTCTGTTAATTAATCCTTCCGGGAGAATATATGATTTTCAATAAAACAAAAGTTGTTCTTTATATAACTATATCACTTTCATTTTTCTTATTGCAGTGTTCTGATAATTCTTCCGGTGAATATGTGTCTGAGCAAGACTCATTAAGATTCACCGGCGAAATTCACTTACGAAATATTACTCAACTTACCGACGGTGGAAACAACGCCGAAGCCTATTTTAGCTTTGACGATAAACAGCTTGTATTCCAAAGCGATTGGGATAAAATAAATCTTCAGGGATGCGACCAAATTTTTATAATGAATGCCGATGGTTCAAAATTACCTGACGGAGATCATTATCAACGTGTTTCTACCGGATTAGGAAGAACTACATGTTCATATTTTCTAAAAGACGGAAGAATTATCTACGCATCAACTCACGAAGCAGATTCGGCTTGCCCCGAAGAGGTTATGTTTAGTGAGGGGAGATACGTCTGGCCGATATATGACAGCTATAATATTTATGTGTCAAATCCAAATGGAACTGATTTGGAGATGTTAATCGGCGGAGAAAGTTACGATGCGGAAGCAACCGCTTCTCATGACGGACGATATATAATATTTACATCAACCCGTTCAGGTGATTTGGATTTGTGGCGATACGATTTACAAACAGGTGAATATTTACAATTAACAGATGAACTTGGATATGACGGCGGTGCATTCTTTTCTCGTGATTCTAAGAAAATTGTTTGGCGTGCAAGTCGTCCGGTTGGACAAGCCGCTGCGGATTACAAAGAATTGCTAGCACAAGATTTAGTCGAGCCGAAAGAACTTCAAATCTTTGTGGCTGATGTTGACGGTAAAAATGTTCAGCAAGTAACTGATTTACCAGGAGCAAATTGGGCTCCGTTTTTTCATCCCGATGGAAAAAGAATCTTATTCTGTTCAAATCATCATTCACTTGAATATGGCGGAAGATTATTCGACATATTCATGATAAACATAGACGGAACCGGATTAACTCAAATTACACACTCAGGTACCTTCGATGCATTCCCAATGTTTTCATTCGACGGCAAGAAACTTGTTTTCGCATCGAACCGGAATATTGATCGAATGGAAAGTCGTGAAACAAATATTTTTATAGCTGATTGGATTGAAAATCCCGAAGAAGTTGATATTAATTTCAAGTCACTTAAATAACGTCGAATTATTAGTGGAACCGATTTTAATTGAAAAATTGACTCGGTGAATGTATCTTTATTGTAGAAACATCTTTAAGGGAATATTTTTATGAAAGTAAAAATTCAAAAGTGGGGAAACAGCTTGGCATTGCGTATTCCGAAAGCATTTGCTTTCCAATCAAAGATTTATGAAGAAGAATTTGTTGAATTAAAGCTGGAAAAAAATCGACTTGTAATCGAACCAATTAAAGAGAAGAAATACTCTTTAAAGAAAATGATAGATGGTATTGAGAGCTTAAATCTTCATGATGAAATAGAATTTGGAAAGTCAACCGGAAATGAAGTTTGGTAAAATCGATAGATAAAGTGAAGAAGTATATTCCGGGTAAGGGAGAAATTGTTTGGTTAGATTTCGATCCGCAAACTGGTCGCGAACAAAAGGGCAGACGACCCGCTTTAGTCATTTCACCAAAAATTTATAATGAAAAAACAAACCTTGCTGTATTCTGTCCAATAACTAGTAAACGAAAAAATTACCCATTCGAGGTGCTTATTCCTGACAATGATAGCATTAACGGAGTAATATTATCTGATCAAGTTAAAAATCTTGATTGGAAATCCAGGAATGCTGAATTCATTACCAAGTTGCAAAATGATGCAATGTTGGAAGTTATGGCAAAGTTAGAAGCGCTATTATTTAGTAAATAAATAAAATTTTTATGAAAGAAAAAGAATTTGCAAAAGAGTGGGTAACAAATAATAAAGGAAAAATTAATTCTTTCCCTGATGATTTTCTTTCATCCGGAAAAACAGAAAAAATTATACTTCCACAAAAAGTTTTGGTATTGGGCTCGGAATTATTCGGCACTTATGAAATACTTGATGAACATGGAAATGAAGAATTAAAAGTAGACGATATTTATAAAGCAAAATTTATTCTTTATTCAAATAGAACTAAGCCGAAATATATTAATTGTCCGATTGATGTAAATGAAATTAAATCGGTTGTCAAATCGTATGAAAAATATTTAGATGAACTTCTTGAACAAATTAAGAAGGAATTCAAATCAACATTCCCGGATTCAAAATCATTTCCCGAAATATCAAATTATATATTCAATTCACTCAATCTAAAACGACATTAAAATGCAGAACATTCAGTTAAGCGAAAACATTACATCTTACATTAAAGATGTTTTTAGTGAAACGTTTCTAAAAAATTACATAGACTATCATCAAAGCGAATACAACCCTTACTTAAGAATCTCGTCATTTGTCGATGAACAAAATATGTTATCTCGACTTGCAAATTATGGAATACAGTTAGAGAAGATTGAAAATGTTCCATTAGCTTACAGAGTTCTTAGCGGGACTCAAATGATAGGGAAGACTTTAGAATTTGCCCTTGGTAAATATTACATACAGAGTTTATCGTCAATGATTCCGCCGCATGTTTTGAAACCGACTGAGAACGATAAAGTTCTTGATCTTGCAGCCGCACCAGGATCAAAGACAACTCAGCTTGCAGAGGTGATGAATAATCGAGGAACACTTTATGCAAATGAACCTAATGTAAACAGAATAAAAGGATTGGTCTTTAATCTGGATAAACTCAACTTTGTGAATATCGGTGTAATAAAATTCAAAGGTGAACTACTCAGTAAAGTTTTTGAGAATTACTTTGACAAGATTTTAGTTGATGCACCATGCAGCGCACTCGGCATTGTTCAAAAAAAAGGTGAAGTAAGTAATTGGTGGAACACAAATCAAGTTGATAAAATTGCAAATTTACAATTGCGAATGTTAATCAGCGCTATTAAAATGGCAAAAGTCGGTGCTGAGATTGTTTACTCAACTTGTACGATGACAGTTGAAGAAAACGAATTTATCATAAACAAAGTTTTACAAAATTATCCAGTTGAATTGGAAGTAATTGAATTGCCCGTTAAATCGCATGAGGGATTTACAAGTTATAACGGAAATCAGTTTTCTTCCGAGTTAAATAAAACAAGAAGAATTATTCCTTGGGAAATAAACTCTGAAGGATTTTTTGTAGCAAAGCTTCGAAAAATCGATTCAACAATCGCGAACAGAAAAGCAGAAATTAAACCGCGTGATCGCGAAATGATTTCTGCAAGAAGTAAGAAGATTGAAAAATATTTATTTGGTTTGTGTGATCATTACGGAATTGAATTTGAATATTTCCAAGAGCATCAATATTTATTTAGAGGTAATGATATTTTCTTCCTTCACAAAAGCTGGGAAGCTGATGATCTAAGCGTATTTCATCGCATCGGAACTCCATTCGGTCTGGTAGATAAAAATGATACAGCACATTTCCATTCACTCGGTGCTCGTTACTTTGCACCTCACATCACAAAAAATAAAATTGATTTAGATGATACCGATGACTTAAAAAATTATTTAACCGGTGGAACAATCAAGCGTTCGTTTGATGGTGAAGGTCAAAAATTAATTGAAAGCCGGGGTTTTGCATTCGGTACGGCAATATCTTTTCCTGACGGACTCAAAAGTCAATTCCCGCGCAATATGCGGACGGGTGAAATAATTATTTGATTTGTAAAGTGAGAATCCCTGCTCGCTTATTAAAAGACCTTATGGCTTTTTTCTACGTATTTCTACTGAGTTTAAATAAAGTCTAAAACAATGACTGAGAAATAAATAAAAAATATTGAAAGAGATTAAAATTTAACTTGACACTGAGGTATTAAAATCACAAATTGCATTTGCCGGCGTTTAATTTTAATATTAATTTAAGGAGTTAAATAATGAAAAAGCTTCTATTTATTCTATTTATATTTTTATGGGGGGGGGTGAACCACTTTACTTCTGCTTCCGAATCTGCCGAGTTTAGAGTTCACATTCGTAATAACTTATATGCTCAAGAAGTAGAAATAACCCTCTCTCGTGTCAGCTTATGTTGGGATTATAATCATCAGATTTCAAATTCCTTTTTGGGTGATACCAAATATACTGAGTATAATGACAGATTAGGATGGGATTTTTATAATGCAGCACAACCATACGATGACGATTTAGCCCTAGCAAGATACAAATGCTCATCTAAAATCGATGGACTTTCATTCGACTACTTTTACATTGATTATCGAACTTCGGATTTACCAGGTTCATACAGTGCGGCAGCAGATATTGATGTTTACTTCAATACAGCAAATGGAAATTTTTACTGGAACGAAGCTTTAACTATTTCAGTCGGGTCTTCATATACTATCTGGGGATTAAACGCTTCCATTGATTATACAACAACAGGTCTGGAACCTTATACTCCGGACAGTTTCGATTTAACATCAAGCAACAATCATCCTTATCTTACGTGGTCTCATTCTTCCGAAGAAGATTACTGGACTAATTATGCAATTTATAGAAGTGTAGTTTCAGGCGATAATCCTCCAGGTAATTTTTCAAAAATTGAAACTGTTAGTAAGTATACAACTAGTTATACTGATAATGATTTTGTTACTGGTTCACCAAACACTGCTTATTATAAAATTGTTGCTGTAAATGGAACAGCCGAATCAGATTTTACTGCTACAAAAAGTATAGGGGTTGCAGCTTATAAAACAGGAAACGAACAAACTCAACATACTTATGAATTACACCAGAATTATCCAAATCCGTTTAATCCATCTACAAACATTAATTACACAATTGCAAAAAATGATTTTGTTTCTATAAAAGTATTTAATATGCTAGGCGAGGAAGTTGCTGATTTGGTCAGTTCCATACAAACGGCAGGCTCATATACAATAAGATTTGATGCGGGTAATTTACCAGCCGGAGTTTATTTGTATAAAATTAATACGAGTAATTTCACGAACGCTAAAAAGCTATTGCTCATTAAGTAACTTAAAGAAGAATAAAAGGGCGGTTAAATTAACCGCCCAGTAAAACTCTTTTAATAATAGGTGAATAAAATGAAGATTGTTTACATGATTTTTATGTTTTTATGTCTAACCATTGCCCAACCACAGGAAACAATAGAATGGCCGTCACTGGCGGATTCTCCATGGCCTACCTTTAGAGGCGACGCCCAAGCGACCGGCAGATCGCAATATGTTGGACCGAAAACACCAAATCTAATTTGGGAAGCCGATTTGCCTCTTGGAATTTTATGGGGACCAACAATCGGATATAATGAAAAATTATATTTTGGAACTCATGCATTCTTATTGAGTGATACAAGCGAAAGCAATTTAGTTTATTCGTATAACTCTGATGGTACAATAAATTGGTCATTTGAAACCGGAGACTGGATAAACAATGAAACTAAACCAATTGCTGCCCACAATGGTACGGTTTATTTTACAACAGGCTTGGGTGAACTACTTGCTATGACTCAGTCCGGTGACTTGAAGTGGCGTACACCGGTGATGAGTATATTTTATATCTCGATTAGCAAGGATGGTGAAGTTTACGGTAGTATTGGCGATACTTTAGTAGCTTACAATTATTTGGGAGAGCAAATTCTTCAAAAAGATATTGGTGAAGTGATTGTATCACCGGTTACATTTTCTACCGATGGAGAATCTCTTTTTTTTCATACCGGCGCTATGTATAAACCAAACTCAACAAATTATATTTACTCTACGGATAAGGAAGGCAATCTTAACTGGAGAATGGGATTTAGTAATTCTAATTATGGTGAAATAGCGATAGACAATTCTGATAATCTTTATTTCTATGCATCTATCCCAGGTTCTCCGAGCCCGCAATATTTATATTCACTGAACAAATCTGGTAGCATCAACTGGAAATTTCAAGTTTACGTTTATAATAGTTATTCTGCCCCTACAATTCTTTTCAATGGGGATATTGTTTTTTTTACAAGATTGATTGATCGTAATTTAATTATTTCTTTGAACCAGAATGGTGAAACAAATTGGGAATATGAGCTTGATCCTGACGAAGATGTATTTTTCGCTGATATTAATCATCCATTAGTAAGTGATGCCGAAGGAAATATATATTTGGGTTCAACAGATGGTAATAATTTTTACGCACTGGATAGAGAAGGAAACCTGCTTTGGAAATACGATTTGGAAGGTAGAGAATTTGACAGCTCACCTGCCATCGGATCAGATGGAACACTTTACCTTGGGCTAAACGGTAGTTCATTTGACCGGTCTCAGACTAGAACATTAATTGCAATAAAGGATGATCCAAACTCGGTACGTGATGAAGAAACACCAACAGAATTTGCTCTATATCAAAACTACCCAAACCCATTTAACCCAAGCACCAGAATCAAGTATCAAGTAGCAAATACAGCAAAAGTAAATTTAATAGTATATGACATACTTGGTCGCGAAATAGCTACTTTAGTTAATGAAATAAAACCGGTCGGCACTCATGAAGTTGAGTTCGATGCGTCAGAACTACCAAGCGGAATTTTCTTTTATAGATTGCAAAGCGGTGATTTTACTCAGACAAAGAAGATGATGGTGATAAAATAAGTAGCCGCCGACATTTGTCGGCGTGTTTTATAAAGGAAAGATCTAATTCCACAAAAATATAACATTTCTTGTATATTTTAATACCGCAGACATAAAGTCTGCGGATACAATCAGTTCCGACAATTTCAGATAATTTTCATTAGTTTTCGACTAACAACGGAGAAAATTAATGAGTGAAAAAAGTTACTTTAATTGGCGTCCACATCCTTGGCATGGATTGAATCCCGGACCCAAACCACCGCAAATAGTAAACGCATATATAGAAATAACACCATTCGATTTAGTAAAATACGAAGTCGATAAAGTAACGGGTTATCTACGTGTTGATAGACCGCATAGAACATCATCAACTCCGCCGACTTTGTATGGATTTATTCCTCAGACATTTTGCGGTGAACGTGTAAATAAACTTTCACCGAAATCAGCTCGTGCTGATGGCGATCCGTTAGATATCTGTGTAATAAGTGAACGCCCGATTAATAAATCGGAAGTTATACTTCGTGCAAAGGTTGTCGGTGGACTTCAAATGATTGACGGTGATGAAGCCGACGATAAAATTATTGCAGTACTTATAAACGATAATGTTTGGAGCGAAGTAAACGAAGTCGCCGATTTACCAAAATCATTTCAAGACAGATTGCATCACTACTTTGAAACTTATAAACAAGTCCCGGGTGAAGAAAAACATACACACGTTGAAAAAATTTATGATTCTACACATGCGTTTAAAGTAGTAGAAGCGGCAATAAAAGATTATGAAGAAGAATTTTGGATGAAATAAAAAAATCCCCGGGATTTGTCCATTAAAAAAGACACTCTGAAATTTATGTCGATCATATTATAACCGAAAATCCCGGGGATTTTGTAATACTAACAATCGTAATATAAACCAAACTCATATGGATGTGGTTGAAGAGCCATTGGTTTAATTTCTTTTTCAAATTTATATTTTATCCATGTCTCAATTACATCTTCGGTAAACACATCACCTTTTAATAAGTATTCGTGATCATCTTCAAGAGCACGTAATGCGGCACTTAAAGATTCAGGTGTTGATGGAACATTTGCTAATTCTTCTGCTGGCATATCGTAAATATCTTTATCAAGCGGTTCACCGGGATCAATTCTATTTAATATTCCATCCAAACCAGCCATTAATATTGCGGAGAAACCAAGATATGGATTACCGGATGGATCAGGACATCTAAACTCTACTCGTTTTGATTTTGGAGAATTTGAATACATTGGAATTCTGATTGAGGCACTTCTGTTTCTTTGTGAGTACGCTAAGTTGACGGGAGCTTCATAACCCGGGACTAATCTTTTGTATGAGTTTGTAGTTGGATTTGTAAATGCTAAAATTGATGCGGCATGTTTGAGTAACCCGCCAATAAAGTAAAGTGCCATTTCACTTAATCCGGCATAACCGTTTCCGGCAAATAATGGTTTACCATCCTTCC
Organism: Melioribacteraceae bacterium; assembly: GCA_030584085.1. Lineage (NCBI taxonomy): Bacteria > Pseudomonadati > Ignavibacteriota > Ignavibacteria > Ignavibacteriales > Melioribacteraceae > Melioribacteraceae bacterium. The sequence continues at coordinate 3,085,378 of CP129490.1, read as the reverse complement.
AAAGAGATGTATGCACGTGCATTCCGCTTCCGTTATCTCCCATTATTGGTTTCGGCATGTATGTAACTGTTCTACCGAATTTTCGAGCAGTATTTTTTACAATGTATTTGAACATCAATAATTGATCGGCTGCTTTTATCATCGGTTCAAAACGAAGATCAATTTCACATTGCCCGCCCGATGCAACTTCGTGATGCTGCGCTTCAACATGAATGCCCGCTCTTTGCATTGCTAAAACCATTTCATTTCTTAGATCCATTAATGAATCAGTCGGAGGAACCGGGAAATATCCTTCTTTATATCTTGGTTTGTAAGCTAGGTTCGGACCTTCATCACGACCTGAATTCCATCTACCTTCAACTGAATCAACCATATAAAAAGAACTGTTAGGATTTGATTCGAAACGAACATCATCAAAAACAAAAAACTCAGCTTCGGGTCCATAATAAACCGTATCAGCTAATCCAGTAGATTTTAAATATGCTTCGGCTTTTTGTGCAATGTTACGCGGACATCTTGAATACTTTTCTTTTGTAGAAGGTTCATAAACATCGCAAATTAAACTTAGTGTAGGAGCTTCAATAAATTCATCAAGGAACATTGTTGTTGGATCAGGAATGATCAGCATATCACTTTCGTTAATGACTTTCCAACCGCGAATTGAAGAACCGTCAAATCCATATCCATCTTCAAATGAATCTTCACTAAATTGTGAAACCGGAACAGTGAAATGCTGCCATTGACCGGGGAAATCCATAAACTTAAAATCAATGAACTCTATATTCTTTTCCTTAACTGTACTAAGGACTTTTTTAATATCATCTTTGTTTCCCATAAATGCTCCTATATATTGATTTTTGTTGTTTCTTTAATTGTCGATAAAACAAAACTTGTGATTGTTCTTGTAACACCAGGCCATGATTGAATTTGGCTCAATAATTTTTCGAGCGATTCTGTGTCTTTAACAAGTGCTTTCATAATGTGTGAACCTTCGCCAAGAATTGAATGACATTCTAAAATTTCCGGTGTCTTCAAAACTTTATCTGAAAGTTTTTCATAATTTTTTGAGGAATCCATTACAACAAGAATAAAAGCCATCAAATCAAATCCGAAAGATTTGCGATCGATTTTTGTGTAATAACCTTCTATAATTTTATGATCTTCAAGTTTTTTAAGTCTATCACTCAATGAAGGGAGTGATAATCCTACTGCTTCCGCAAGCTCACTTCTCTTAGTTCTTCCGTTTTCTTGGAGCATGTTGAGAATCTTAATATCTACGGCGTCAAGCATAATCAACCTTAATTATTAAGGAAAATTATAAATAATGGCTGAAAATATAAGGTGAGCAAAAATAAAAAGCAAATTAATTTTGTATAGATTTGATTCATCAAATCTCTGCTCTGAAGTCGTGAAAGTTTACGCTAGATTGAATCGCAGCTTTTCTAAAATGTCTTTTTGATTCGGGGTAAGATTTTCAGAAGGAATAAAATAATTATTGAATTCTCGTCTTAGATTATAATTCTTGCGAAGTTTATCAAAATTTTCGGCTAGTTTGGATTTATCAATCTCGGTCAATTCTTTTAGCAATTCTGAATCTTTTTGAATATCATATATTTGTTTTGTTATTCCGAAAAGTAGATTTTCAATGCCATCCGATTTATCAATAAATAACTTGGAATTCTCGACTTCCTTTAATTTTGGTTTCCACATTTTTTCTTGATTCAAGAAATTACAAAGTTCATTATAAATCATTGTTGTTCCGTTTACTTTACCTTCATAAGAATATCCGGCAATATGTGGTGTCCCGATAAATACTTGTTGCAATAATTTTTGATTCAATAATGGTTCGCTTTCCCAAACGTCGAGAACTGAAATAATATCATTCTTGTTTTCAATTCTGTCCAACAATGCTTTATTATCAACAACTCCACCGCGTGAAGTGTTGATGACTATTGTCCCGGGTTTTAATCCGTTAATTTTTTCATGATCAAGTAAATGGAAAGTCTTATCAATTCCCGTCTTGTTCATGGGCACATGGAAAGTAATTATATCGCATTGTAGAACATCTTCCAGTGCAGCAAAATCATAATCAAAATTTTCTCTTAGTAAAGGTGGATCGTTAACTAATACTTTCATTCCGATTGCTTTAGCCGAATAAGTTAACTTCTTCCCGATATTCCCGTAACCGATTATTCCAATTGACTTTTTCTTGAGCTTGAAATCATGAAGATTTGCAAGATAAGCTAAAGTCGTTAAAACATATTCGGTAACTGCGAAGGAATTGCATCCAGGTGCGCTTGCGAATTTAATATTGGCTTCTTCTAAATAATCCTTATCTAGATGATCGGTTCCTATTGTAGTAGTCCCTACAAATTTTACATTCGTCCCATTTAATAATTCTTTATTAACATTAGTAATTGATCGCACAATAAGAATTGATGCATCTTTAAGTAGTTGATTTGTTATCTTGCGTCCGTGAGTTAAAGAAACTTCCCCGAATTGTTCAAAAGCTTCTTTACAGAATTCGATATTTTCATCCACAACTATTTTCATGGTTACCAAAATAAATAAAATGCGATCTAATTTGTATGAGCATTCTTATTTAATTATTTTTGAAGCTAATTTTTCAGCATTGGAGTAAAAGATGAAGTTTAACAAAAGAACACATACTTGCGGTGAATTGCGTCAGGAAAACATCGATCAACATGTTGTACTTAATGGTTGGGTTGATAATAGAAGAGATTTAGGCGGTGTAATTTTCATTGATTTGCGTGACCGTTACGGAATTACACAAGTTGTGTTCGAACCGACATATAACGAAGAAACTCACGAACTTGCATCTCAATTGAGAAGTGAATTTGTAATTTCAATTGAAGGTAAAGTAAGAAAACGTCCGCCGGAAACCGATAATCCAAAATTACCAACCGGTCATGTTGATGTTATGGTTGACAAATTAATTATTCTCAATAAAGCTGAAACACCTCCGTTTCCGATAAAAGAAAAAGTTGATGTTAACGAAGATCTGCGCTTAAAATATCGATACTTAGATTTAAGACGCGAATCAATGCAAAGTAATATTCTATTGCGGCACCGAATGTATCAAAGTGTTCGCAAATATTTCGACGAACAAAATTTTGTTGAAGTCGAGACACCAATTCTAATGAAGAGTACCCCGGAAGGTGCAAGAGATTTTCTCGTTCCCAGCAGAGTACACAAAGGAAAATTTTATGCACTTCCGCAATCACCGCAAACATATAAACAATTGCTGATGGTTTCCGGATTTGATAGATATTTTCAAATTGTAAAATGCTTCCGTGATGAAGATTTACGTGCTGATCGTCAACCAGAATTTACACAGATAGACGTTGAAATGTCATTCGTTGATACAGAGGACATATTCGAAGTTGTAGAAGGATTGATGAAGAAGTTATTAAAAGAAGTAAAAGATTATGATCTGGAAACACCAATACCAAGATTATCATTCAACGAAGCGATGGAAAAATATGGAAGCGATAAGCCTGATCTACGTTTTGACTTAGAAATGGTGACGTTGAATGAAACTTTCAAAAATTCCGAGTTCAGAGTTTTTCATGATGCCTTAGAAAACAATGGTATTATAACTGGATTACTTGCAAAAGGATGCGGAGAATATACAAGAAATCAACTAGATGTATTAACTGATTTCGTTAAAAAACTTGGAGCCGGTGGTTTAATATGGATGAGGGTTAAAGAAGATGGATTAGAAGCTCCGGTTGCAAAATTCTTTACTGACGAAGAGAAACAAAATATAATTTCTGCATTGAAAGCTGAACCGGGTGATTTAATATTTATTCTCTCCGGTAAAAAATTGAAAACACTTTCGCAAATGGGTGCGCTAAGATTAGAAATGGCAAAACGTCTCGATCTAATTCCAAACGAAGAAGTTTGGAAACTTCTATGGGTTACCGAATTTCCATTGTTCGAATGGGATGAAGATTCACAAAGATATTATGCAATGCATCATCCTTTTACATCGCCCGTTTTGGATGATGTTGAAAAACTAAAAAGTAATCCCGGTGATGTTAGAGCCAGAGCTTACGATTTAGTTCTCAACGGAAATGAGGTCGCCGGTGGCAGTATCAGAATTCACAATGCCGATCTTCAAGCTGCTATGTTCAAAGCACTCGGAATTTCCGAAGAGGAAGCAAATGAAAAATTCGGATTCTTGATGGGAGCTTTTAAATATGGCGCACCACCTCATGGTGGAATTGCATTTGGATTTGACAGATTAGTGATGCTTCTCGCAAATGAAACTTCAATTCGAGATGTGATGGCGTTTCCAAAAACAGCAAGTGCAACTTCTCTGATGGATAATTCACCATCACCGGTTGATGAACATCAGCTTAAAGAACTCCATATCAAATTAAGATAAGTTGTTTTTAAGTAGCCGCAGACTTTACGTCTGCGGTGAAACTCTCTATTGGTTTTACTTCTAATCATTATTTAAAACCATCTCTCTTAAATTTAATTCCTGAACAATAGTTTAATCCCGAAAAATGTCGGCGGTTAAATGTACTGTATAAAATCGCTAATTCTTTTATTCGCATTTAATCGAACTTAGCAATTCTTACCGGAAAATATTACCGGATAATTGAGAAAATTTCCTGATGGTCTAATAAAATTTTCTTGCGTCTGATTTGTAAAACCAATATTATAACAAAAACGGTAAAAATTACTTTATTAATTCTCCATTTGCATGATTGGTAAGAAAATTGCTTAAACATCTTCACTCACAAAAAGAGTAAGGTAGATGGGTCAACAGCAGTTACTTTTAATAGTTTTAGGTGTTATTATTGTTGGTATTGCAATAGTTATGGGGATTAATCTCTTTAAGGCAAATGCTGTTGAGGCAAAAAGAAATAATGTAACGAATGAATTAGTAAATCTAGCTGCAATGGCTCAACAATTTTACCAAAGACCAACCGCCCTCGGGGGTGGAAGTCGAACTTTCACCGGATGGCAAATTCCAGCAGAGCTTACCTCTACAGCAAACGGATCATATAAAATTGAGAGCATTGATGCACAACAAATTATATTAATTGGGACAGGGAATGAAGTGGTGACAGGCAATGATTCAGTACAAGTACAAATTGAAATTAATCCTAGTACATATCTAGTGGAAATAATTAATTGAATATATTTCAAAAATAAGTATTGGCATGAAAATCTCTTATAATCACTTAAACAAATAATCACAAACAAATTAACAGGAGTCACAAATGGGTCAACAACAATTATTACTTATCGTTCTTGGCGTTATCATTGTTGGTATCGCTGTAGTAGTTGGTATCAACGTTTTCACAGCAAGTAGTTGGCAAGCAAATCAGGATGCAGTTGTTGCAGATTTAACTAATATAGCGGCATTAGCACAACAGCATTATAGAAAACCAGTTGCTCTTGGTGGCGGCGGAAATACATTTGATAATTGGGAACCACCAGCACAGTTAAACCCTACACCTAACATGAATGCTGCAATTACAGTAACTGGAAATTCTGGCCAAGGTCCGGTTGTATTAACAGCTACTGGTACAGAAGTCGATAGTGACGGAAATCGGGTCACGGTGATTATGACGGTTGGACCAAATTCAATAATCTCCACAGCATTTGCGGCAGAGGAATAAGAATAAGAAAAATAATATTTTAGAAACTTTTGATTACTTTTTTCTTAAATTAAAGGCAGGCAAATATTGGTTAACTAATTTGCCTGCCTTTTTCATATTGAGGTGACTTAAAGTTATGATTGAACTAAGATTCAATGCCATAAAACCCAACGGTCAACCTATTACCGGTACAATGACCTCGCCCACTTTCGCTGAAGGCAAAAAGAAAGTAAAAGCACTTGCTGAAAAAAATCAGATCAAAATTAAATCAATTGAAAAAAAATCTACGTTCTTGTATAAAGTTAAACGTGGGACAGAAAAGCCTATTACGGGTGAACAGAGAGCTTTTACTAAATCTGAAGTTATAAGTGCATTACAAAAACTTGGTTATCAAGTTATATCGGTAAATAAAAAGTTACTCGATTTTAATTTAAAACCACCTCCACAGGAAATCGTATCTTTCGTAAAGCTAAGTGCTGACCTTTTGGAACAAAAATTGCCTTTCTCTGAAATTCTTACTCTTTTAATGAATGACTTAGAGAATAAGACTTTGAGAGAAACATTAAAACAAATAAACAACGAATTGAAAAAAGGTTCCGATAGCGAAACCGTTTTTATGAAGTATCAAGGAGTATTCGGAAAGTTTACCGCTTACATGTTAGGTTTAGCTTCAAAAAGTGGTAACATGGCGGAAATATATAGAGCAACCGCTAAATTTCTCGAAAGACAAATGGAGTTTAGAAAAAATTTAAGAAGTGCATTAATTACTCCGATCATTACTCTCTTTGTTCTCTTTATTGCTGTTCTTTTTTATGTTGGATATATTTTTCCAGAAACAGCAAAATTATTTGTGAAATTTGATATTCCTTTACCACCAATGACCGCATTTACTTTAGTAATGAGTGACTATCTTATTTCAAACTGGTGGCTTATTTTAATACTTTCAATCGCACCACCAATTGGTTTAATTTATTTCGGGAAAACCCCAAAAGGCCGGTTATGGATTGACCAGTATATGATGAAAATTCCAATAATGGGTTCATTAATTCATAAAACTGCTATAGAAGTATTTTGCCGAGTCTTTTATACTCTTTACACCGGTGCCGCTGAAAGTATTGAACCAATTAGAATTGCTGCCGAAGCATCGGGTAATAAATATTTTGAAAATCAAATTAAAACTGTTTCGATTCCTTTAATGATTAAAAAGGGCGCGGGAGTTACCGAAGCATTTCAAGCAGCCGGGGTTTTTACTGAAACTGCGATTAATCGATTTCACTCCGGTGAAGAAACCGGTACAATTAAAAATACAGCATTGCAGCTCGCAAACTATTATGAAAGCGAAACGGTATTCAGATTAAAAAATGTTATTGAGATGATACAAGTTTTTATTGCTATGGTAATAATGGTTGTTATGATTGCACTAACATTAGTCTCGGCAGAAACAGCAACCATAAGTCCAAAGTCACCAGTAATGTAAATTATGGATAGATTATGTTAGATACACAACTTGAAATGACGGATAAAATTGGCTACTTACTTTTAAAGAAGGGGATCATCGATGCAAAAATTTTAGAAGATGCCCTCAAAATTAAAGCAAGTGATCAAGCTAAACTCAAGAGAAATCTCGCACAAATTTTAGTTGATGAGTTTAATTTTGATCATGATACTATTTTCCGTGAAGTTGCAGTCCTCTATGCATTCAGAGAATTAAATTTACATGTTGAAGCTTTGCCCGAAGAACGAATTGCAGAAATGCGTAAGATGATTCAAGCGCAGAATGAAGATATGAAAATTATGCTTCGCGAGCATCGAGTTATTCCTTATAAATATGACGAAAGACAGCGCGATAAACTTATTTTAGCCGCCGTTGATCCAACCGATAGATCACTTTCAAAAATTGCATTTGGATTAAATGCCAAGAAATATGAAATAAATTATTTACGCAAACGCGATTATGATAAACTTATAGAAATTCTCGTTCCACCGGAAAATGAATTCTTAAAAATGATGGAATCTGCCGATGAAGAAATTCACATATCCGATGAACAGGAAGCGCAACTTGACGAAGAAGAATTAGATGCCGAGATAAATAAAAGTGCTTTAATTAATCTTATTGAAGCAGCATTAATAGAAGGTGTTCGTAAAGGTGTTTCGGATATTCATATTGTTCCCAAATCTTCCACAAAAACCGAAATTCATTTTAGAGTTGACGGCAAACTGCAGCTCTGGCATGCCCAAGAAGGCACACTTCCCGAAGCATTAATGGCTGTTGTAAAAGATAGATCAAAAGGGTTGGATCGTTTTGAAAGAGAGAGAGCTCAAGATGGATTTCTTCAAAGAGAAATTGACGGACATATAATTCGATATAGAGTATCTGTTCTTCCGATGGTAGGAACTGAATTAAGAAACAAATTTGAAAGTATTGTAATTCGTATTCTTGATGATAGAAAAGTCATAAAAGATCTTTCAAAACTTGGTCTCGTAGGGTATGGAAAAACGGCATTCGAAAAAGCTATACGTCAACCTCAAGGAATGGTTATCTTAACGGGTCCTACAGGTTCAGGTAAAAGTACGACATTAATTGCAGCTTTATATCAAGTGGTTACGCCTCAAGTAAACGTACTAACAGTTGAAGATCCGGTTGAATATGTTATTGAAGGTGCGCGGCAGTTGAAGATCGGTCATAAAATGAATTTTGAGCAGGCAATTAGAGCAATACTTCGTCACGATCCCGACATCGTTCTTGTTGGTGAGATGCGTGATAAAGAAACTGCTGAGACTGCAATCAAGTTAGCAAATACCGGACACTTAACATTTTCTACACTTCACACTAATGATGCACCAAGTGCAATTTCACGTTTATTTAAAATGGGAGTAGAACCTTTCTTAATTGCTTATGCCATCAACTTGATTGTTGCTCAGCGTCTTATTAGAAAGCTTTGTAGTGATTGTAAAAGAAGAGTAACTCAACTTGACGATAACATTATTAAATCCGCCGGATTAAATATTGAAGAATGGAAAGATGCCGAAATCTATGAAGCTGTCGGTTGTCCGAAATGTAACAACACGGGATATAAAGGCAGAATGGCAATTCATGAAGCATTATATTTCACAAAAGAATTAAGAGAAATTATTGTAAGATCAGGCGAAGAAGTTGATGAAGAAAAAGTAAGAGTTCAATCAAAGAAAGACGGTACAAAGAATTTAAGAGAATCAGGTTTTGAAAAAGTTCGAATAGGATTGACTTCAATTCAAGAAGTATTGGCTGCAACAACGGAGGACTAATTGTTAGAAGATGCCAGACAAATATTATCGAGTTTTACACAATCAATTCCACAATCCATTTTTGGTCCGGAAAGAGTTGAATACATAATTCATCACAGCAGTGAATTACCCGATGAGAAAAGATTACAGTTAATTAAGTATGTGAATGCAATATTGACTGTGATGGTTGATCGTGAAGCGTCCGATGTTGAAATCGGCGGGCATGGAACTAACGGACTCGTTTGGCTAAGAATATTTGGCGATAAAAAGAGAGTTGAACAACTTCCAAAACTTTCAGCCGATGAAACCTCATTATTGATATCATGTTTATTAAATGAAAATCAGAGAAAAGCTCTTGCTGAAAATAGAAATTTAGATTTCAGCTATACATTTTATCATACAAAAATGGGTAAGGATCTTCGTTTCAGAGCTGATTCCTATTTTGATCTGGATACCCTAGCATTAAATATGCGTTATATTTCGGCTGTAATCAGGCCGATTGATTCTCTTGAATTTCATCCATATGCAGTCAAAATGATGAGTCACAATTTTATGAAATTCGGCTTATCACTAGTAACGGGTATAACCGGTTCCGGTAAATCAACAACTTTAGATTCGATAATTGATTATCATAACAAATTTGATCCGGCTCATATTGTAATTATTGCCGCACCTGTTGAGTATGTTCATAAATCAAATGCATGTTTAATTCGTCACAGAGAAGTCGGAAGAGACGTTACAAGTTTCAAAGACGGCGTTATACAAGCATTACGTCAAGATCCGGATATTATTGTGATTGGTGAAATGAGAGATCCTGAAACAATAATGGCTGCTTTGGAAGTTACTGATACAGGACATAAAGTTTTCTCTACACTGCATACTTCCTCCGCGGTTGAATCGTTAGATAGAATAATTGCGGAAGTTCATCCTTCCGAACAAGAACGCGTTAGAAATCGTTTGGCGGATGTTCTAGTTTCTGTTGTTTCTCAAAAACTTGTTCCTACACTTGATGGAAAACGAGTTATGGCTAAAGAAGTGCTCGTCGTCACACCAAGTGTAAAAGCTGCAATAAAAAACAATAATACCGGTGAAATTTACGGTATGATTAATCAAGGTGCACCTCAAGGCATGGTAACTATGGAACAAGATTTGCTTAGGTTATTCAAAGAAAGAAAGATTTCGAAAGATAATGCAATTGCTTATTCGAATAATAAAACAAGAATGCTCCAATTAATGAGGGCAGTCTAAATTAATGAAACCTTTTGTATTCGTATATTGTGAAGGTACAGATACTAAAATTGTTGTCGCTGTTAAGGAAAAAGATAGTGTCAAGATTCTTAGAACAGTTTCCTTAAATGCAAACGGCGGCGGTAAGGCAGATGCAACACCTTCTGAAGAGAATGTTCAATCATTCGATATGGAAGGTGTCTCAGGCGATTTTAGTTTTGATGAGTTTGGATCTTCGGACACCAGCGAAGGCGGTTTTTCTAATGCCGAGATCGGAAACATTGCATCCGGTTTGGAGGGAATAAATCTAAACTCAGCGAAATTTATCCCTATTGGTACCGAACCGGGAATGAACTATCATATTTATGATGGACCGAAAGAGAAAGATAAACATAAACAAATTTTAGCAATTACTACTGACATCGAGCAATCAAAGAATATTTATGTTGCACCTGATGTCATTGATTATATTCCTTTTAATGATAAGTCCTTACTAGCCGCATTTTTTGAAAATAATGTCCCTTGCCTCGAACTTCTAACACAACTGGCAGAACACAATAAAAAAAGAAATTATAAAATTCAGACAATAAAAAGCGCTGATATTTCTCTCGCTTATTATGTCGCAAAAGCAGTAAAGTTTTTCCCAGAAGATTATACACTTATCATTTATACAGGGAAAGAATACAGTAAATTAATATTTCTCGAAGGAAGTAAACTTAAACATATTGGATCAACATTAGATATTGGTACCAAGAATTTAAGTACCTACGATGTTTACTTTTCGAAAATTCTTCTTGAAATGGAAAACGGCGGAATTCCGCAGCTTGATAACGTGATACTTTGTGGTGAAGATAGATCGGAAAATTTAATTTTATCCTTTTATGGAACATTCCCCGAAGCAAACGTAACCGAGTTAGAATTTAATGGTTTCAACACATCTAACTTATCAGCCGAAGCAAAAACAAAGTTAGCCGATTTTGCGATCCCTCTTTCTGTAGCAACTGAATTTTTTGACGAACAAGATAAGAAGTACAAAGGAATAAATATTCTTCCTCGCTATATAGTAGAGACGCAAAAAATACTTCAGTTCGGTTGGTTAAGTTATGCTTTAATGCCGCTTATATTCTTAGCCGCATTCTTGTTTACTTTTTTGATTTTGGAAAATGAAAGAGAGATGGAAGAGCTTGACGTCGAAATTGCGCGACTAACAAGATTGCAACAAGAAAACCAGGCGTTAATGGATCAAATCTATCCGCTATCGGATAAAATTGCCGGATTTGATGTTACTAAAGCAATTCTAGATTCGGCTACAGTCGGAACTGAAATTTGGGGTGAAACTTTCGATCAAATATCAGACTTTGTTGAGCGAAGAAGAAATTTCTGGATTACAAGTATTCAAAACCTCCCACAAAATCAAATTAGAATAAATGGTTATTCATTATCAAGAAGTGTACTTACTGAATTTGCCGATTATTATAACTCAGCAATCTTAGAAAATATTACATATGAACCTTTACGGGAAAGCAACGCTTTTTCATTTAACATGGTTTTTAGTTTAGATGAAACGCGGAAAAATTTACGGTCACAGCAAGGAGTAATGAATGGACCGTAAAACAAAAAATACAATATTGTTAGCTGTAATTCTTTTAGTAATTGTTCTAATTGGCGGAGTATATACTTTTGTTATACAGAACGGGAAAATTGACGATAAGAATGAGAAACTAAAAGAAATCAATTTAAATGCGTACAACACAGATGATCTGATAGATCAACTACTAACTTTACAAGCTAGAGCTGCAGAGCTCGATTCAATACTTTCATTAAGAAAATATAATGTCCCGGTTGTATTGAGACAATCCAGATTTTTCGATTTCGTGAATAACGTTAGTTTCGGATTTTCTCCTCAATCATTTGTGAATATTTCTTATAAAAGTGTAGAAAGTGAAACACATTTTAAGAAATTTATTTATGCAGTAGAAGGCACAGCTACATTCAATGATTTGTATAAACTGATTTATGCAATAGAGCAAAGTAAAGAGCTTAAGAAAGTATCGAATGTAGCAGTTTCCAATTTTGTAAATGTTGATCAAGAAGGATTTGCACATTACTTAGTCTCGTTCAAATTTGATGCTTCGGTTTATTTTTCGGATAATGACAGGTTTGCTTCATCAACTCTTAGAGAGAATCGATTGACGGCAAATCCATTGTATGATGTATTCTATCCGCTTATAAGAAATGAAATACCGCCGAATGTCAATAATTTACTTGATGTTCAAACCGGACAACTTCTTGCATTAATACCTGAAGGTGCATTTGTAGCAGATGCAAAAGGAAACACTTATTTACTTTGGGAAGGTGACGAAGTTTATCTAGGTTACTTGACGGAAATCGATTATCAAAATAGTCAAGTACATTTTATTTTGAACAAAGGCGGCATAATTGAGAAAGTCAGTTTAAGTTTAGTAGAAAAAAACGTGAGTAAATAAAATGAAAAAGTTAATTATAATACTGTTGATGATGATCTGGTCAGTCCCAATTTTAGGGCAAAAAGATCTTGAGAAAATGTTGAGTGATTATAAAAACCCTGCTGAACTTGTTACACTTTCTGAAGAAATACCATTCGAACAAGCAATAGAAGTTCTCAACAAGGTTAGCGAAAAATCGACCGGTCAAAGAATAGTCTCTACTGCAGGATTTACAGATCCGATTGGAATTAAGATTGAGAACATGCATTTCAAACAAGCTTTTAAAATAATTGTTCAATACAATAATCTCACTTATGAAGAAAAGCCCGAAGTAATAATTATCAAGAAAAAAGATGATTCACAAATTGAAAGATCGGCTGATACATATGCTGCCGTTGACTCTCGCGAAGTGAAAATTTCAGCAATATTTTTTGAAGCTAATATTACGGAAATGAGATCACGCGGAATAAATTGGCAATTTTTACTTTCCAGAAGTGGATTAAACATAGGAGCAAACTTTAAATCATTTCTAGAAGACCAATCATCTACTTCAACAGGAGGAGCTACCGGGGGAAGTTCAACGCAGCAGCAACAATCTCCACCGGACTTTACAACGAACTGGGAATCCGAATACACAATGGGCGAGTTTGACGGAACCGCAGAAGGGGTATTTAAATTTTTTGAAGAAGAAAACTTGGGCGAAATTATTGCTAGACCTTCAATAACCGTACGTGATGGAAATGTGGGAAAAATTCAGATCGGCCAAGATATTTCCATCAAACAAAGAGATTTTGCCGGCAACGTAATTGATGTATTTGTTCCAACCGGAACAATTTTGCAAATAACTCCTTACATATACGATGAAGAAGGTGTAAACTATATTTTATTAAAAATTAATGCTGAACGAAGCACAGCTCCGACAATCACAGAACTTTCTACAATTATAAATAAAACAAACGCTTCCACAGAAGTTTTAATGCTTGACGGAGAAAAAACAGCAATAGGTGGATTAATTGTTAACGCAGAATCCTTTGTTAGAAGAGGTATTCCATTATTGAAAGATTTGCCATGGTGGTTTTTTGGTTTAAGATACATTTTTGGGTATGATGAAACAGAATACACAAAAAATGAAACTATAATTCTATTAGAAGCGAAAATTCTTCCTACATTAAAAGAGAGACTTGCCGAGAAAAAGGAGGGAAGAGAAGTTATGGAAGATTTTCGAACCGAAGCACAAAAATCATTAGAACAGTATAAAACTAAAAAGGACGAAGACGAGGATTGACGTGGAGTCTCTATTAATAGTAGATGATGACATAAATCTTTGCGAAGCTCTTTCCGATGAATTGAAAGAAATCGGCTATAATGTTAGTACTGAAAATAGTGCCGAATCTGCAATTAAATTTCTCTCCGCAAATAAAGTTGATCTAGTTCTTCTTGATCTAAAAATGCCCGAGAAAGACGGGTTTTACGTTCTCAATAAGTTGAGGGAATACGGGATGAACGTAAAGGTAATTGTTTTAACGGCATATGCTGATGTTAAAAGTGCGATTGATTCAGCGAAATTGGGTGCTTCTGATTTTGTAAGTAAACCATATGATCTTGACGATCTTATTATTACAATCAGAAAAGTACTTCAAAGAACGCAATGAAAATTAATGCCAGATTATTATTACTAACATTTACAATTGTTGTTATTATAACCGTCTCATCAACAATTGTATATTTTTCACTTACCAATAAAATTATTACAACTCAGCAAAACCAAAGTATTCTTAATTCAACAAACGATTTCATTTTCAATTTTCAATTAACTGTAGAAGAAATTGAAAACAGTTTTAACAGAATTGTAAGATCACAACAACCAAATTACCGCATTGAAAATGAAAGCCCTCATCTTGATTTTATATTTACGTTGATAAATGATTCCCAAATTGATTTTAATTCCTTTAGTGGAAGTAAGAATCTTAATGTAAGAAGTAAAAACTTGACGCTTATGCAATTTCTAAGTGATAACCCTAACATTATTTTAAAGTATGATGTTAGAGAAGAAAACACATACTATTATGGGAAAGTAATTACAGAGAAACTCTTAAACGAAATATCCGAAAAAATTAGAGCTAATATATCTTTAGTTGTTAATAACACTCCCGTTGAAATGACTAAATCGGGAGTTAATCAAGTTTATCTTCCCGCTCTACTTGATGCAATTGAATATTTAAAATATAAAAATAGATTCGATATTTATTCCGGCAATTATGAGTCATACGATTTTTACGCTACTCTCTATGTGCCAAGCAGTTTATTGGCAAAGGATTATAAACTTGGATTTATAATTTATAATCCTCCAAAAGAAGTTCAAGAATTTCGTTCAAACACTGGTTTAATTGCAATCATTATTACAACTTCCGGAATTGCATTGGCTTTGATTCTAGTATTGTTATTTACTTCGAAACTGCGAGTTCAAATATCTAATCTGAGTTATGCCGCTGAAATAATTGGTCAAGGTAATCTTGATCACCGTGTTCCGGTTGATAGCAAAGATGAACTTGGTAAACTCGGAATTGCTTTCAATAAAATGTTAGATGAACTGAAAGCACAGAAAGAAGCAGAAAAGGAATATACTGAGTTTATCACGTTATTAAATCAACAACCCAAATTGCATGAAATTGCCGATGCTGCCATTCAAAAAATTGTTAAAGCCACCGGTATTTCTTTCGGAGTATTGTATTTAGTTGAGGGCAAAGACCGATTAAGGAAAATTGCATCCCATGGAATAAGCATTGGTGTCAGCGAATCGAATAACAACTTCGATTATTATAGAAACGCAATTGATCAAAAAGATATAATAGAGTTCAAATTCAAAAAGAATCTTCCGGTTATTAAAACAGGTATTGCCGAAATAAGGATTAAATACACATTAATCATTCCGATAATTTATGGAAATGACGTTGTAGCCGTTATTGAATTAGCTTCTGAGGAAATTCCGGAGAAGGAAATTAAATCCTATCTTATAAACATTCGTGAGCAATTGGCAATCGGTATAATCAACGGTGCTGCTGTTGAAAGATTAGAAGAGTTGGTAGAAAATCTGAAAAAACTGAATATCGAATATGAAAATCAGAATAAGGAATTAAGAGAACTTCATCATGAATTAAAAATAAAGGCAGATGAATTAAACTTAGAAAGAATTAAAGCTCTCGAATCAACCAAACTTAAATCCCAATTTTTAACTAATATCACACATGAATTGAAAACACCGCTTAATTCAATTATTGGTTTATCAGATCTTATAAGTAAAGACGAATTATTAATTGATACACATAAGAATAGACTGAATGTAATAATTCGAAACGGCAAGAAACTACTTAATCTGATTAATAATATTCTGGAATTTTCAAAAGCCGAAGCCGGTAAAACGATAATAAAAAATGAAAAATTTGAGCTGCATCAATTCATAGAAGATCTAAATAGTTTTGTTCAGCCACTTGTGATAGAAAAGGGACTTAATTACATCTGTGAAGTTCCGAAAAAAAGTTCAGTAATTTTATTTACAGATAAAAGCAAACTAGAGCAAATTTTAATTAATCTGCTCAACAACGCAATTAAATTTACTGATGAAGGCGTTATCAAATTATTTATATCTATTGAATCAATGCATTCATTAAAAATTGAAGTTTCCGATACCGGTATTGGCATTGATGAAAACGACAGCAAAATTATTTTTGAAGAATTTAGACAAGCTGATGGCTCTATTTCGCGACAGCATGATGGAACCGGACTCGGACTTTCAATTTGCAAACGTTTTGCTGAATTACTAAATGGAAAATTTTCCTTAGAAAGTGAAGTTGGAGTTGGTTCGAAATTTACTGTTCTATTGCCAAATATAATTCAAAGTGATTATGAGTCATATCAATTAAATGAAAGTGATATCCAACTTACTAAACGTAGTCTGATTTTAGAAGAAAACAAAACCGACAAAAAACTTATAGGTGATTATTTATTGCTTAATGATTTTCAAATTATTGAGTATGATGATAAATCTTCGTTAATCTCTTATATAAAACAAAATTACATTTCAACAGTAATTATCAATCAGAACTACAATAACAACCAAGGTTGGGAAATATTAAAAAGTATTAAATCCTCCAACGAAGTAAAAAATGTTAAAGTAATTATGGTCTCGACTTTCAACGAGAAAAATTATGGCTATGGATTAGCGGTTTATGATTATATCAATTATGACCAATTAAAATATAGTTCAGAACGGTATATCAAAAAACTTTCGTTGGAAACAGACAATAAATTGCCGAAAATTATCTCATTGCTAAAAGATGATGAATTAAAGCAAACTATTGCCAATGTTCAAAATGTTAAATCGATTAGCCAAAATAATTTTATTAATAATGTAAGTGGAAGTTTTGATGGTTCTCAACCTGACTTTGTATTTCTTGAGTTAGATAGAAAATCAATTGAGATAATTGATATAATTAAGCACGAAAGATCTACAAGAAAAATACAATTTGTGTTGGTATTTAATAACGAGAGTGAGACAAGGGAAATTGTAAACCAGCTTAACAAATACACATTAAATAGAAAACACCATGTCATTGATGTTTTGAAAATTATACGCGATAGATTAAAAATTGCTGAAAATGAGTTAGCAAAAGCAAAACTGTTAATTGACGAAACAATTCCATCGGTTCAAAAGGAAATTGAGGTTAATACCATAAATAATGTAAAAGTGCTGATAGTCGATGATGATAAAGATACTCTATTTACTGTTGGTGAAATTGTTCAGAGCTTGGGTTATAATCCTTTGTTTGCAAAAAACGGAGTCGAATGTATTCTTACTTTGAAACATGAAGTTCCGGACTTAATTCTACTTGATATTATGATGCCCAAAATGGATGGATTTGAAACATTAAAAGAAATTCGTAAACATAATGAATACAAAAATATTCCGGTTGTTGCATTAACTGCATACGCAATGCTGGATGATAAAGATATTATTGATAAAAGCGGATTTGACGATATAATTACAAAACCAATTGATATATTAGCAATAACTTCTAAACTTAATAAATTGTTTGTGAACAGGATATAAATTAATGAGTAAAATTTGTGTAATTGATGATCACCCGGAAAATGTTTTTATACTTCAAGACAGACTAGAAAAAGCCGGGTTCGAAATTATAACTGCTTACGATGGTAAAAATGGTTTAGAAAAAATTCGTGAAGAATTGCCAGATCTAATTTTACTTGATGTAATGATGCCCGGAGTTTCAGGATTTGATGTTTGTAGATCAATTACAAAGGATGATTTAACGAAACACATTCCGGTTATCCTACTTACTGCTTTAACCGGTACAGAAGATTTGGAAGAGGGCTTGCAAGCCGGTGCATTTGACTATATTAAAAAGCCTTTCAATAGGGCAGAACTTCTGGCTAGAATTAAAGCAGCACTTAGGTTTTCCGAAACAAATAAATTCTTGATTGATATTGAGAAAGTAAACACTTTTGCAGCAACAGTTCTAACCGCCAACCACGAAATAAAGCAACCACTCACATTAATTAACCTAAGCACAACGGCAATCAGGAGAGAACTCTCTAAACCTGAACTTAATATGGAAGCAATCGAGAAACGTGTTAAATTTATTGAATCTGCAACAAAAGAAATTATTGCAGTCCTTGAAAAACTAACATCAATTAAAAAACCTATCTTTACAGATTATATCAATAACTTAAAAATGATTGATATAAACACGAGCCTTACTAAAAAATCCTAAATGTGAGTTAAATATTATGAACAAGCTTATTGTATATGGTGCATACGGATATTCTGCAAGGTTGATTATAGAAAATCTTAAAAAGAAAAATATCGAGCCTGTTCTAGCGGGAAGAGATGAATACAAACTTCGTAAAGCAGCGAATGATTTTGATTGTGATTATATGGCATTTGGGTTGGAAGGCAAGAACAATCTCACAGAAAAGATTAAAGATTTTCACACGGTATTGAATTGTGCCGGCCCATATAAATTTACTGCTGATAAATTTATCGAGGCATGTTTAGCAACACAAACAAATTACATCGATATAACAGGTGAAATCCCGGCGATTGAATTTGCGTGGAAAAATAATCAACCAGCGATCGAGAATAATATTACAATTTTACCTGCTGTTGGGTTTGACGTGATTCCAACCGATTGTATTGCAAAAAAGCTTAAACAAAGTATGAATGATGCTATTTCTCTTAAACTTGGATTTGAAGGAATAAATACTAAGATATCGCGTGGTACATATCTAACAACTTTAGAGATGATTAATGAAGATGGAAAAATCAGAAAAGATGGTAAAATTATTTCTATTCCCCTGACTGATCTGACATATGAAATAAAGAATGATAAAATTGATTTCGAGGGAGTCGCTATTCCTTGGGGTGATGTAAGTTCTGCTTATTATTCTACGGGAATTCCGAACATAGAAGTATATCTTGGTTTGTCAAAATCGCTTTACATTGCGAGAAGATTACTTGCGGCAGGTAAAAATCTGATTGGTCTTAATTCGGTTAAGGATTTTTTAATGAAACAGTTATCAAAAAGAACGGACGGGCCGACAGATTATGAAAGACAGAAATCCTCAATGATTGTCTGGGGAGAAGTAACAAACAATAAGGGTGAAAAACTTTTTGAAGCATATCGTTTTATTGATGGCTATGAAATTACCGGAAGAGGTGCGGCTGAAGCTGTTGAGAGTGTATTGAATGATAAAGTAAATAAAGGAACTCAAACACCTTCACTCGTCTTCGGATATGAATTTATGAATCAGTTTGTAATTGAAAAGATTGTTGAAATGAAGATATCTTAATAGAATCCAAATGATTAGCGTTACTGTAAAATCTGTTTACCGGTTTGATCCAATACCTCGTCACGGATAAGCCTACCGTAATTAAACTCTGCCTTTCTTCTGAGTTTGCCATCGTTAAAATAAGAGAAAGCCGTTCCCTCAAGCCGATTATTTTTATAAATTGCAAACTCTGCAACTTCACCGTTTTTATGATAAGTCTTAAAAATTCCGTTGCGTATTCCTTTTGAGTAATTTTCCTCTGCAAAAAGCTCACCGGTTCTATAATAATATTTTACAGTTCCTTCAAGAAAATCATTTTTGTAAAAATTTTCTGAAAGAAGTTCACCCGATTCATAGTAAGTAACAGCAGAACCGCTTAGTTCATCATTCGTATAATTATATTCACCGACTAAAACTCCTTCATCATTATATACTTTTGCCTTACCGTTTTTTAATCCATTTATATAGTTTATAACCTTCGAGATATTCCCATTCGGATGAAAGTAGGTGTTTATTGAATCAAGCTTTCCGTTTTCAAAATTTAAGATTGATTCGAGGTAACCATTATTATGGTAATATTTATTTACTCCGTCTCGAACACCTTCTTTGAATTTTACTTCGGCCTTTAATGTTCCTTCTTCATAATATTCGTTAAAATTTTCCTCGACTTTATCAAATTTGCCAACAATATCGTATCGTTCACGTTTTACAATTTGTCCGCTTTTGTAAGTATCTATTACTTTGATTGAGCCATCCGGATAGTAGATATATGATATCCCTTCAAGCAAATCATTTTTATAATTTGCTTCTAAAGCTACAACACCAAAATCGTAGTACACCTTGCTTATCCCTTCAAGCTTTCCATCAACATAATTTCTTTCGACTTCGACGGGACCGGATTCAAAAAATATTTTAGAGAGGCCATTTAGCTCATTGTTCTTGTAATTCCAAATTGCTTGAAGAGCACCGCTTTTATAATAGGTTCTTGTAAATCCGTTAAGTTGATTATCGGTATAGTTTGGCTCAGCCCATAACTCACCAGTTTCGTAATACCATTTTGAAATGCCTTGCAGCATTCCGTTTTTATAATTCCAGATCATACTCAACGTACCGTCGGGAAAATACCATCTGGATTCACCTTCTTCCTTGCCAAATTCAAAATACCATTCCTTCCAAAGTTGACCGGTATTGTAGTATTCCTTGTAAGTTCCGTGCCTTTGGCCGTCAAAATAGGTTCCTTGCGTCTCGAGCTTGCCGTTGGGATAATAAGTTCGTTTAACCTCTTGGGCCGAATTGGTAAGGATTGCCATCAAAAAAAGTATAATAAAAAGTGAATGTATTTTCATAGACCGAGTCAATTTGAGAATCACAAAGCTAATGAATTGATTGAACAAATTGAATGTAAAAATTATTTTATCTTTGTTTTATAATTAACAATATATAAACAAAATGAGACCGAGAATGTTTCACACAAAAGAGCGTCTAAATTTTTATGATTGTGATCCGGCAGGGATTATATTTTTCGCAAGCTTATTAAAACTTGCTCATACTTCATATGAAAAATTTCTAGCTGAGGTTTCGCCCAATAGAAATTATTTTTTTGATAATGAGATTGTTTTACCGATTATTCATTGCGAAGCCGATTATCACAAACCCTTAAAAGCATTTGATGAAATTGACATCACAATAACAGTACAAAAATTAAAACAGAGCTCTTTTGAATTGTATTATACATTCGAAGTAAATCAAATACTTTTTGCTGAAGCTAAAACCGCTCACGTTTGTGTTGATAAAAAAAAGTTTTCAAAAACTAACTTGCCCGGCGATCTTATGAATGGTTTGTCAGTACACCTACCAAAAGATAGTTGAGGAATTTATTGAAATAATTTTTTTATTCCTGACAAATTAATTTTACCCATTTCATCGACAGGTATTTGATCTATTTGTTTGATCGCTTTTGGTATTTTATAAGCAGTTAATCTAGCTTTTAAGTCTTCAATTATTTTTTCTATTTGAATTTCCTCGCTTGATGTAATAACAGCACAAACTTTTTCTCCCCACTTTTTATCATCAACACCAAAAACAACGGCTTCATTAATTAGATCAAATTTTAATAACTCAGTTTCAATTTCGCGGGGATCGATTTTTTCACCACCGGATATAATAAAATTATCGATTCTTCCTTCAATAAATAGAAACCCATCCTTGTCGATAAAACCAATATCACCGGTATTGAACCACTTGTCTTTTAGTCGATCGTTATTGAGATAATGATTTTTATAGTAACCACTAAATAGCGAAGGTGACTTAACTAGAACCTCACCATCATGAATTTTTACTTTAACATTAGGTAACGGTTTTCCGGCGGAATTTAACTTTTCAATTCTATCAGTAGGCTCAAACATGGAAATCATGGATCCGGTTTCTGTTGAACCATAAACTTTATATACAGGGAGCTTTTTATCATATGCTCTAATTAAAAAATCAGACTCAATCGGTCCACCTCCGGCAAAGACAGCTTTTATACTGTCTTGAAAATCTATATCACTCTCAATAAATCTTTTTAGTGTTGCATTAACGAACGACATGTATTGCGGTTTATAAAACTTTATAGACTCAATTAGGTTCTCCGATCTCACCGAATTAGGGATACATAAAGTACCACCTGATAAGAGGCTTCTCAATATCATTTGAAAACCACCAATTCTGAAGAATGGAAGAGAAGCCAACCAAAGTTCATTTGATTCAAATAAAATTTTTGAGTCAATACTTTCTGCACTTGAGTATAAACTTCTGAAAGTATGCATTACAGCTTTGGGATTGTTTGTCGAACCTGAAGTAAAGAGAATAAGAGCACTATTATCAACAGTATAAATTTCATCACGAATTTGGTTTTCTCGTGTTGTAACAACTTCTGCAATGTTTTTACAATTTATAAAACTGATTTGTTGTTCTCTTTCTTCATCCGGTAGATTTGGATTAATCGGAAAAACAATTCCACCAAGATTCCAAACTGCAAGTGTATTAATTACAAAACTCGGGGAATGATTCGCATTTATACCAACGATATCACCTTTCTGAATTGTACTTCTCAATTGCGAAGATACAAACTGTACTTTTTCATGCAATTCATTGTAGGTCAATATTTTGTCATTTGATAGTAGAGCATAATTATTAGGATTCATTTTAACTTGCTCTAATAACCAATTGCTATGTAATGAAACAGTTAACATTATGAATTAATTTCTATTTCCGAAATATATTTATCAATTGAGAAATGAACTTTGCCTCTACTGACCGGAAACGCATCATCTACTGGTTGGTTAGTAAATAGTTCAGAAGTGTTTAGACCCTGTGCTAGATTATTATTTACTAATCCAGAACATAAAACTAAATGCCTTCTACCTATATTGCTTTCAAATGACGAAGAAATTATAATCTTAATATTTGTGCCTTCAATAAGTTTTTGTAATTCTAATATTTGTGAAAATCCGCCAAACAACATCGGTTTAACAATTAGAAATTTTAAGTCGGAGTTATTCATTAATTCTTTAGCATCTTTTAAACTTCTAAAAGATTCATCTGCTGCTAGTGGAATAGAACAATTATAACTTAAATCGCAGAGATCATATTTATCTTGAACCGGCTGCTCAACATATTCGATAGGAAAAGATTTTAATAAATTGCAATGACTACTGGTTTCATCCTTTGTCCATGCGCCATTGGGATCGATTCTAAACTTCAGCGAATTATTATAATTATATTCAGTCCACTCTAATAATGTTAATAATTGGTCAATATTTTCCTTCCCAACTTTGAGTTTTATTGTACCAAACCCATCTTCGATGAACTTTTGAATTTTTGCTTTGGATGATTCAATATCTTCTATACCAAGTAAGCCATTTACATTTATGTTATTTGCTAATACTGGAAAGTGGCTTAACTCAAAATTTCTTTTGAAATAGGCAGACAAGAAAATTTGTTCCATTGCATATTGAACTGATGGCATTAAAGAAATGTTTTTAATTTGATCAAGAATGTTTTCAAATTTGAAACCAATTTTCATTGGAAAAATTGAGTCTATTTTTTTTAATTCATTTTCGACTTCAATAAATGTTTCGGTGCTGTAATTCGGAAGGGGAGCAGCTTCTCCAAAGAATTTATTACCGTCGCTATCTTTACATTCTAAAATGAATACTTTTCTCTCGTTAAACTTTTCTCTTGAATTAATAAATTTATCTTTGAATCGAAGCGTATGCGAAAAATATTTGAACGAAGTCAGTTTCATAAAAGTATTCCTACGGCAAACAGTATTCCGTAAACCGCAGAAAGTTTAGCTGTGAGTGCTAAAGTAGAATTTAGATCTTTCCCCGAAAGCTTAAAGATCATTGAAACCAATTTTATTGCAATGGGTAAGGTCAAAAGAGGAAGAAATACATAAATGCTCTGCTTATAAGTGAAGTAAACCAAGAACAAAATTGAGTAAGAAAGAATCATGAAAATTAAATATTGCATCTTTGCAAAAGTACCGCCAAATTTTACCGCTAAAGTATTTTTTCCCGCTATTTTATCTTCTTCCAAATCTCTATAATTATTTACAACAAGGATGTTTGTTATGAGTGCACCGACAGGAATTGAAGACCAGAAAACTAACATCGTTATTTCCTGAGCTTGAACATAGTATGTTCCGATTGTACCAACAAACCCAAAAAATATAAATACGAAAATGTCACCGAGACCATTGTAAGCTAAAGGATACGGACCCGCAGTATAAGCATAACCAGCTATTAATGATAACACACCAATAATAAAAATAAACCAACCGGCTAGATAAACGAGATACATTCCAAGTATGAACGCGGTACTAAAAACGACTGCTATTCCAATTCGCATTTCGTTTTCGGAAATTAGACCTGATACAAGAACTCGAATAGGACCTAGTCTATCTTTTTTATCGCTGCCTTTTAAATAATCATGTAAATCATTAACAAAGTTAGTCCCAATTTGAATTAAGAGAGAACACAGTAATGCAACTATTGCAGCAATAGGATTGAATAATCCGTCGTGAATAGCTATGGAAGTCCCTACAAAAACCGGCATCACAGCAGCCGGTAAAGTTTTGGGTCGACTTGCAAGGAGCCAGCTTTCAATTTTCGATATTTGATTTGTACTTTCTAACACAAATAGTTTTTAGCAATTACTTAAAAAAGTATCTAGAAAATTTTATGGAACTCTTGGAAATTTAGAAAAATCCGGTTTACGTTTTTCATTGTAAGCGTTTCTGCCTTCTTGTGCTTCGTCACTCATGTAATAAAGTAATGTTGCGTTACCCGCAAGTTCTTGAATTCCTTGTTGTCCATCAAGATCAGCATTGAATGCAGATTTTAAACATCTTATTGCTAACGGACTCTTTTCGAGAATTTCTTTAGCCCACTGAACACCTTCTTCTTCAAGTTTTTCTACCGGAACAACCTTGTTTACCAGTCCCATTTTTTCTGCTTCTTCAGCGTTATATTGACGGCATAAATACCAAATTTCTCGTGCTTTCTTTTGTCCGACAATACTTGCCAAATAACTTGATCCGAAACCTCCATCAAAACTACCAACTTTGGGACCGGTCTGGCCAAAGATTGCATTATCAGCCGCAATAGTTAAATCACAAACAACATGTAGAACATGTCCTCCACCGATTGCATAACCGGCAACTAATGCTATTACGGGTTTCGGCATACTTCTAATAACTTTTTGAACATCAAGAATATTTAATCTAGGAATTCCGTCACCACCAACATATCCTTTATCACCACGAATGCTTTGATCACCACCGGAACAAAAAGCATACTTTCCATCCTTTGCCGGCCCGGCTCCTGTTAATAATACAACACCAACTTCGGGATCTTCTCTTGCATCTAAAAATGCTTCATGCATTTCCAAAACTGTCTCGGGGCGAAATGCATTGCGTTTATCCGGACGATTAATTGTAATCTTTGCAATCCCGTCCAGCTTTTCATAAACAATATCCGAATAGTCTTTAACTTTTTTCCAATTAAAGCTCATTGTAAAACCTTTTAGTTAGTAAACAAAAATTTATAGAAAATTAGTTCTCAAAAAGCGATTGACTAAAATAACAAAATCGGAAGGTTTTTCTAAATGGATATTATGTCCGGTGTTTTCAACTATAGAGTATGTTGAGTTTTGAAGCTGTTGATTCATTTGATCATTTATTAAGCAATACTTTTTATCACTTTCGCCGACAATTAATTGAATGGGAAAAGTAAAAGTGGTCAAACTTTCCCAACAAGGTTTCATTTTACCTTGACTGAACCCAAGCAATGAATTTGCCAAACCGGCTGGATTATTATTCAATTTACTTATCTTTATCCGATTGAGTATAGATGTGGATAATTGTTTTTGAGAACTAAATATTGGTAAGTTCATCCAGTAATCTACGAACCATTCAATTCCATTTTTGTGAATATTTTCAGCAAGAAGCTTATCGCTATGTAATCTTTCATTTCGCTGATTATCCTCTTGGATACCGGGTGAAGTTGATTCTAAAATTAATCCATGTACTCTCTCTCTGTAATCTTCCGCAAATGATAAGCTTAAACGTCCCCCCATGGAATATCCGCAAAGTATTGCTTTGTTGATACTTAACAGGTCTAAAATTTCCTTGAGATGATTTACTAATGTTAATTGTTCATATTCAACAATATCATTTGGTGCAGAAGATTGACCGTGACCAATTAAATCAAGAGCAATGCAAGAAAAATTTTCATCTATTTGAGGAATTATTTCTTTCCAGTCTAATGACGAACCGGAAAATCCATGGATAAAAAGAATGGTGGGTTTATTGGTATTATAATATGTTGCATCAACAAAAAGATGATAATTTTTGAAAGGAATTTTCATAAATCTTTTTCGACAAGTTGAATTACATCTCGAAAATATTTCTTTCTTAGTTCAATTGCTTTTCGATAATCTGTTTTAATTTCCAACAAACTGAAATCTCTGTTCGTCAAACTAACTTTTAATTTCTTAGTCAACGAATCAAATGACTTTATTGAATAATACTTAGCTTGATATGTTTTAGCAAGTTGCGAAAATTCTAAATTAAGAGGTGTAAAAAAATACTCGTCAAAAATTGATTTTTCTTTAACCACGGGAAGCATACCGAAAATTGCACCGCCGCCATTGTTAATCAATATAATTGTCAGTGGTATTTTATACTTCTTAATTATATGTAATCCATTCGTATCATGAAAGAAAGAGAGATCGCCCGTAATTAAAACAGTAGGTCGTTTGGAAGCGACAGAAATTCCAGCTGCAGTGGAAGTTATTCCATCTATTCCGCTCGCACCACGATTTACAAACAAGTTAATATTTTTATTTGATTTACTCTTGAAAAACTCTAAATCACGGATTGGCAGACTATTTGAAACAAATACATTTGAGTATTTAGGAAGTGATTCAAATACTTGTTCAAGGATATTTACTTCTTCATAAACTTTTGTGGCTCGTAGAAAACTATTTTTCATTTTTTCAATTCTATTATCAATTTCAATAATGGAATTTAAATATGTCCGACTCTTATTTTGATCTATCTTTTTATAAATCTCACTGCAGAATAGAATCGGATCAGATGTTATTGTATACGCAAAATTAACGCCTGAATCTTTTCTATCCCCAAAAGAATTTACTGCAACTTTATATGATTTTAAATTCTTTAAGAAATCCAACATTGCGTTTGATGTTGGTGCGTTACCAAATTGAATAACTACTTTCGGTGAATATTTTTCAACAAATTTTGAAGAGCGCAAGAATGCTGGATGATTGACAATTAAATTTTTGTGATTACTCTTTAGAAAAATTCCGCTAGCACCGTCACATAATATTGGGTAACCGGTTTTGTCTGAAAGCTTAATAATTTCTTTTATAAAATCCTTTGAGTAATTATCCCACCCGACTAATATTAATCCTTTTCCCGATCTATTTATTTTCGAAACAACATCTTTCAGGATTTTATTTTTTGCTGAATACTTTCTTGTGTCGACGGTAAACGATGTACTTAATTCACTAATGCTCTTAAGTAATTCACTTGGGATGACACAATCATAAGTAGATTTTTCTAACGGTTTATCGAATTGAAAATTGAAATGAACCGGACCACAATTTTCATGTAAAGCAATTTCGAATGCTTTGCTAATATTTTTATGTATTGAAATGAATGCGCTTAATTTGATATTCGGCAATGCAATATCTTTAAATAAACGAATATGATTTCCGTAAAGGTTATTCTGATTTATTGTTTGATTTGCTCCTGTATTTCTTAATTGTGCCGGTCTATCAGCAGTACAAATAATAAGTGGGATTCTTTGGAGATAAGCTTCAATAATTGCAGGATATAAGTTTGCTGTTGCAGTTCCCGATGTTGTTAACAAGGCAACGGGTTGATTTACAGCTTTGGCAATTCCAAGAGCAAAAAAAGCGGATGATCGTTCATCAATATTAACATATTTTTTAATTCTTTTGTTCTCGGCAAAAGCGGTAGTTAGTGGTGTATTCCTTGATCCAGGAGAAATACAAACATGCTTTACTCCAAATTGAACAAATTGATCAACTATAAACTTTGACCAGATGTAGTTAAGATTGTGGGACATTTTCATGCGGAAACAAAGATAAGATCGGTTTTAATTTTAATTCAGTTTCTTCAAATTCTAACTCTGGATCAGAACCTTCAACAATACCACAACCGGCAAATGCAAAAAGTTTGTTGTTCTTTAAAAGTCCCGATCTTATAGCAACGGCAAATTCACCTTGCTCTTCAAAATTGAACCAGCCGATTATTCCGGCGTATAAACCACGATTATAACCTTCTGTGGTTCTAATAAAATTTAATGCACCAGACCAAGGCACGCCGCATATAGCAGGTGTTGGATGAATCTCTTTCAAAATTGAAAAAATTGTATGACCAGGTTTTAGTTTAGCTTTGATTGGTGTCCATAAGTGTTGAATGTTGGAAAGTTTTCTAATTATTGGTTTTTCATCATAGACAATTTCATCAGAAAACTCTGCGAATGAATTTGTAATAAAATCAACAACCGCATACTGCTCGTTTAAGTTTTTCTTACTAAGTAACAATTCTTCGGCTAGTCTTTCATCGTCGCTTTGATTTTGCCCACGCGGAGTTGAACCCGCAAGAGCATCAGCTTCAACCCATCCGTTTGAAATTTTTGCAAGCTTCTCCGGTGAAGCACCAAAAAATATTGATTCATTTTTACCGTAAGCAAAAATATAACATCTTGGATATTCTTCGGATAGTTTATGTAATTTCTCTGATAGAATTGGTTTACCGGATATGTTTAAAGAAACTCTTCTTGATAAAACAATTTTTTTGTATGTACCGCTTGAAATCTGATTTAGTGCAGAATGAACTTTATCAATCCAATTTTCGCGTTCATTTTTGTCATAAAGATTTGATTCATCAACAGATTCCGGTTCAAAAATCTGATTCTCTACCTGCAATGACTCAAATAATTTCATTCTGGATTTAAATAAGTTCGCTAGTTCAATTTCCGGTAGGTTTTGATAGGTAAAATTTAGTACAATAAAATATTTTTTATTTTGTTTAAGAAGTACCAACTTAGGAATAAACCAGTCAGAATCTGCAAAATCTTTCCATATTGATTCCGTGGAATTCCCCTCGGGAGAAAATTTCATTCCACCCATAAACACAGGTACCGATGAAATATTAAGAGAAGTAAAATTCGTGAAATAATTATTTATCCATTTCTCAATTTGTGTGCGACTGAGTTCAGTTCTATTTTCACCGT
Source organism: Melioribacteraceae bacterium (assembly GCA_030584085.1). Taxonomy (NCBI): domain Bacteria; kingdom Pseudomonadati; phylum Ignavibacteriota; class Ignavibacteria; order Ignavibacteriales; family Melioribacteraceae; species Melioribacteraceae bacterium. Next base: position 3,056,104 of record CP129490.1, on the reverse strand, counting down.
ATGTTTGAACTTCATCAAGAGAATCAATACCTAGTATTGTGTAATCCTCATCAGGTTTTTCCCAATAAAAAAAAGAATGGCTACCCGAATTTAGATTATTAATAATTTGATGAAAATTAATTTTAGGATAATCGTAAGCAAATGAAATCAATTTTATTCGGTTTGTTTCATTAACTTTATCGGATTTAATTCCGTCTATGAACTGAAAGAGATTTTCAATTTTTGGAGTCAACACAAATACTTTATTTAAATTAGACGTTAAAATAAAAAAATAAATTGTAGTTATAAAGCTTGATTACATTAATAGAATAAGATGAACTAACATGATAAAACAAGTCGATGTAAATAATAAAAGTTACAACATAGTAATAAAAAAAAGTAAGCAAGCAAAACATATACAATTACGCATCCATAAAACAGGTGAAATAAATCTAATAGTTCCCCTTAGAAGTTCTATTGAAAAGGCGTTAAATTTTTTAGATGAACAATTAGAATGGATAGAAAAAAAAATATCAAAACTTGCATTTAATAAGAATAAATTCAGATATTTAGGTAGTCGAATTAATATCCGTAGTATTACGGATAAAAAAGATAATCTGTTCTCTATTTACTGGTTTGATAATGAGTTGATAAAATCAACAAGTCAAGAAATTAAAGTTGAACAACTTTATGATCAATGGCTCTTTGAGAAAGCAAAACTATTTATTCCGCAAAGAGTTCATCAACTTGCTGATAAGTATGGCTTTGTCTTTAACAGTGTGAAAGTTAAAAGATTAAGATCACGCTGGGGAAGCTGTTCTTCAAAAAAGAATCTATCGTTCAGTTATAGATTAATGCAGTTTGACATTAATGTTATCGACTATGTTATTATCCATGAACTCTGTCATTTAAAAGAAATGAATCATTCTAAAGCATTTTGGAGTTTAGTAAGAAGTGTTTTACCAGATTATCAGAATTACAAAAAAACTTTATCATCCAATTAATAATTCTATCAGAGAGGAGTTAGAATGGACCAAGCAAAAACCGATTTAGCACTTGATCTTTGGACAAAGCTTTCCAAGGCGTATGACAAAGTTCGTAAAGATCAGATGAAACAAATGTCTCAAGAAAAATTAACTGCACCACAGTTCAATGTTCTTGAAGTTCTTGCTCGCAGAGGACCCCTTCCTCTAAAGCGAATCAGTGAAGAATTAATGGTTACCGGAGCTAATATTACATGTGTAGTAGATAATCTTGAAAAAGAAGATTTAGTATTACGCGTTCACTCTAAAGAAGATAGACGAGTAATCAACGCTGAACTTACAGAAAAGGGAAGAGAAAAAATTAATGGTATCTTACCTGCTTATGCAGCACAGATGGCTGAACTTACAAGTGTTCTAAATGAATCCGAGCAAAGACAGTTATCAACACTTTTAGAAAAACTGAATTAAACTGTTTTAAATTCTTTTGTTAAAATGGAGGGCTATCCATTCGTTCATTCTTTTAAGTGAGATGAATTGGAAGCCCTTCTTTGCATAAACTTCTTTAATATCATCTTCGTCTATATTTAGCAAACCCGAAAGTATCAAATCTCCATTATCTTTAATTTTATCCGAAATCTTTTCTGCTATATCTACTAAAATATGTTTATTGATGTTAGCCAATATTAAGTCAAAATCTTTATCGTCAACAGAATCGATCTCGCCGAGCTGAACTTTGACTTTATCCTCTACTAAATTAAGCTGAACATTTTCTAAACCATTTTCTAAACACCACTCATCATTGTCAATTGCAATAACATTTTCTGCTCCAAACTTAGCGGCTGCTATTGCTAAAACTGCTGTTCCACTTCCAACATCTAGAACTTTAGTATGATTATCGTAGACTTTTTCCATCAGTTGAAGAACTAATTTAGTTGTTTCATGTTCGCCTGTTCCGAATGACATCTTAGGATCAATTGTGATGATTAGTTTGTCCTGAGAACTTTCAATCGGCTTGAATGATGGTTTTATTATAATTCTATCGGTTACATGAATCGGACTAAATTTCTTCTCCCATTCTTCATTCCAATTAATTTCTTCTATTTCATTTTCTTCAACCTCGTAGGTTTCAATTAAGTTTTCTTGTTTTAATTTTTTTAACTCATCTTCTATTTCATTTATTGAGACTGAAGATTTTGGTGAAGAATATACAATCAAGTTCATTTCGTTTTCTGTAATTCCCTCAATATCAAGATTCCATAATTGACCCGAGATTAAATCAATATTGAAAGGAAGTGCAGCTATTACAAATACTTTATGCTTTCTCATTTATAACTCGCTAATATTTTACAAATCTCATCTTGAATTCTTCTTGCTTTTCTTGCTGAACCGGAATAATTCTGTACAAAAATTGAAAAAGCCAACATATGGTTATTGGCAGCTTTTGCATAACCGGAAACTGTACTTACACCGCTAATAGTTCCGGTTTTAGCACGAATATTCTTAGATAAATTAAATTGCCGCATTCTATTTTTTAATGTTCCGTCAACTCCGGCAATCGGAAGTGATTCATAAATTACATTGTAGACTGCCGATTGTTTTTTATATAGATACTTAAGCAAGTCAACTATTAATTGAGCTGAAATCAAATTGTAGTGTGACAATCCGGAACCATCAGCAAACACAAATGTTTTAGGATTATAACCGATTACCGTAACTAGGCTGTCAATCATTCTTAATCCTTTTTCTGCTGAAGCTGATCCGGAGAAAAACTTTGAACTCAATTTTCTAATTAACATTTCAGCACCCAGATTATCACTTTCTTTGTTTACATCATTTATAACTTCAATTATATTTCTTCTATTAACGTACAGTGTATCGAAGTCATCGGTGATTTTTTTGATTGTCGAATATCCATTGAATTCAATTCCATTCCCATTCAATTGCTCGCCGAATATTTGAATAAAGAATAAATGCGGATCTATGATATTAACCTTTGCTGAATCAACACCTTTGTTATGCGAAATATCACCTTTAATTATAATTCGGTTTGAATGATTTAGCCAATCTCTGGTTACTGTTATATTAGAAGTATCTTCTATTGTTGTAACTAGTGAATTCTCAAACGTGTAAAAATTTGATTCGGGATAAAGCGAGACTTTCGCAATTGAATCAATCTGTGAGGGTGAAAAATATATAGTAACGTAATTCTTATTTATGTTTAAGGGAGAAAGATATGGATTAAACGAATGTGGATTATCATCCCACATCCATCCTTTTCCAAAGTAAAGTGAATCCATTTCGGAAACATCAGCATAAATATTTCCTTCAACTTTTCTAACACCGCTTATTTTAAATTTTTTAATAATCGTGTCAAAATCTTTCAAAGTAAAAAGCGGATCAAAACCGCCCTTAACAATAATATCTCCAATTAATACGGAGTCAACAACTTTCCCGTTTGTATAAAATGAAGTTTCGAAATCAGCATCTTCACCAAGATAAAATAAGGCTGCGGAAGTTGTTAATAATTTCATATTTGAGGCGGGACGCAAAACTAATTTTTCATTTTTTCTGTAGAGATATTTTTCGGTTTGCAGATCATATACATCAATAGCAATTTGAGAAACAGTAAGTAAACTATCCTGAAGCAAAAAATCGATTTGTGTTGATAAATTTTGAGAATGAACTTGCGATGGAATTATTATATAAACCGCTACAAATATTAAAGCAATATTCTTCATTAAAAATATGCTCGTTCTCTGAATTCAGCCCCGATTTCTTCGGTTACTAATTTTCTAGCTTTCTCTTTGTCCACTTCGTCAATACCAACTACCGACATAACAACTTTAGAATATTGTTTTGCAAGTTTTGCAAATTCAATCATTTTGGAATGCATATCAGGCTTAACCCGCATCAGTTCTGCATATTGCTCCGGGTAAACAGAATTTAAGCTGACTGATACAGTATCAATCAATCCTTTTAGCTCAGGTGTAATATCGCGTTGATTTATAACATTACCGTGTCCGTTAGTATTCATTCTTGTTTTGCCGCCGTTTTCTTTTACATACTTAGCAACTTCCTTCACAACATCCCATCTAATGGTTGGTTCACCATAACCGCAAAAAACAATTTCATCATATTTTGTCGGATCTCCGATTTCCTCAATGTAAACGGAAGCCTGAGGTTCTTCGCTTTTTTTCATTTTCAATTTGTAACCTTGTACTTCAGCGGTAGTTTTTCTTTTACAGAAGACACAATCAGAATCGCACCTGTTTGTAACATTTATATACAATGAATTACCGATCTGGTATGTATAAACCAGATTACTATTCTTTCCGATTCCGAAAAGTTTGTAAGCATTATAAGATGTAATTTTTGCAAGTTCATCTGAAGATATATTATGAACTTCGCAAATTGTTTCGGCGATTAGAGGAATGTTGGAGGGTTCGTTTCGCTTCCCTCTATATGGAACTGGTGTCATAAACGGTGCATCGGTTTCCAGCAATAAATGCTCAGGGGGAATTGACTTCAAAATATTTCTTATGTCATCGGCTTTTTTGAATGTAACATTTCCGGGAAACGAAATGAAGTGATTCATACCGATTAATTCTTTTGCATCATCTGCGGAGCCTGCAAAACAATGAAACTGTGCTCGTAATGAAGTATCGGCATATTCTCTTATAATTTTCATTAAGTCATCATTCGATTCTCTGTTGTGGACAATTATCGGCAGATCTAATTTAATTGCTAATTCAATTTGAGAACGAAAAGCCTTCAGTTGAATTTCTCGCGGTGAAAAATCGTAATAATAATCCAATCCGATTTCACCTATTGCAACTACTTTTGGATGTTTGCTAATTTTTTCAATTTGTACTAGTAATTCATCCGTCCATTCCTTTGTTTCATGTGGATGAACTCCAACACCCACAAAGATATTTTCATATTGATCGGCAAGTTTAATTGCTTGCATTGAAGTCGGAATATCAGTGCCGGGGACTAGAATTGCTCCGACACCAGCGTTGCGAGCTCGTTCAATAACTTGATCTAATTCATCGTTAAAATTCGGAAAGAAAAGATGAGCATGAGTGTCAACGTACATAGTTTTCCATTTTTATATAAAAATTAAGTTTGAATCGAACCAATAATTATCGGTTCTTCATTAATGTCTCTACAAAGATTTATAACATTATCCACTTTGGATTTATCTACAACTGCAATTAAACCAATGCCGAGGTTAAAAACTTCTCTCATTTCATCATCGGAAACATCACCAACTTTTGAAATCAATTTAAAGATTGCAGGCATTTCCCAAGCTGACCAATCGATTTTAATTTTTAAATTTTCCGGAACGACTCTTTTTGTGTTCCCGATAATCCCGCCACCGGTGATGTGTGAAAAAGCATTGACCTTACTTTTAATTTTTGTAATCAATTCGAGATAGGATTTATGAATTCGTAAAAGTTCTTCACCGATCGAAAATTCAAGTTCGTCAACTTTATCAGTCACGGAATACTTACTAAAAAGAACATTACGCGCTAACGAATATCCATTTGTGTGAAGTCCATTCGATTTAAAACCTAAAAGAATATTTCCTTCTTTTACTTTAGTTCCGTCAATTATTTCAGATTTCTCAACTACGCCGACAATTGTTCCGGAAACATCATATTCGTGTTCATCGTATAGTCCCGGCATTTCAGCAGTTTCGCCGCCGATTAATGCGACATTATTTTCTTTGCACGCAATTGAAAATCCTTTAATAATTTGCTCTGCTTTATCGGGAAATAATTTTCCGAAAGCGAGATAATCCATAAAGTATAAAGGCTTTGCACCGCAAACGGCAATATCGTTTATACAATGATTTACCAAATCTTGCCCAATCGTATCATGCTTATCCATCATAAATGCAACTTTCAACTTAGTGCCAACACCGTCGACACTAGAAACAAGAACGGGATTTTCATATTCCTTTTTATCAAATTCAAAGAACGCACCAAAATGACCGATGCCGGTTAATACATTTTTGTTAAAAGTTGATTTCGCATAATCCTTAATCCTAGAAACCGTTTCATCGCCGGCTTGAATGTTTACACCGGATGATTTATAATCTGCTGCCACACCTACTCCATTTAGTTTAATTAACAAAGATAAAGCCTGTTTAGGTAAAGTGAAACTTTTTATGGAGATTTGTTGTAAAGCGACAGTAAATCATTTAATCATATTATGTTAGAGCCTATTGAAATGATGAAAAATTAAACTATTTTTCATAAATTTGCGGTTCACTTTTGTGTGATGATAACTATAAACTAAATGGAAACTTACGAATTAACAGATCGCGAAAAAGCAATTTTACGATATGTGATTCAGCAGTTCATTTTAACTGCCAATCCGGTCGGATCGCGTAATATTGCTAAAAGATATGATATTGGTCTTTCACCGGCTAGTATTAGAAATATTATGTCCGATTTGGAAGAATCCGGTTTCTTGAATCATCCACATACTTCTGCCGGAAGAATTCCGACCGATAAAGGTTATAGGTTTTATGTTGATTCGTTGATGGATCCACCAATTTTAGATTTATCTCAAAAAGATTTGATCACGCAAGGATTGGAATCAATTAAAGGTGAGACTGAGGATTTACTCAAACTTACTTCTGTAATTTTAAGTAACTTAACAAATCAACTTGCTTTAGTAACCTACCCGAAATTTGATCAAGCAATATTACAAAAGATTCAAATAGTTCAGTTATCATCTAAAAGAATTCTCGTGGTAGTTTCTGTAGAGTCCGGTTTGGTTAAAACAATTACACTTGAATTAACAATTGATATTAAGCAAGAGAATTTACAATTAACTGAAAGATTCCTGAACGAGAGATTAAGCGGATTAAAATTTTCTGAAATCAGAAATACTTTGAATGAAAGAATAAAAGATTACAAACACGAAGAAAGCAAACCTTTAATAAGAGTATTCATTGATTCGGTCGATCAAATTTTTGCCGATAATAAAATTGAGGACAAATCATTTTTAGCCGGAACAAAAAACATTTTGAATCATCCGGAGTTCGAAAATCACGAACATTTGCAAGGTGTTATTGAATTAATAGAGGATAAGGATATAATTATTCATTTAATGGATTCAAAAAGAACCGGCAGTGTCGATAATGTTTCAATTACAATCGGTTCGGAAAATATCCACACTAAATTTTCCGATTATAGTTTTGTTACTAAAGAATATAAAGTTGGCGAAGCAACCGGAACACTTGGAATTATTGGTCCAAAAAGAATGGAGTATTCAAAAATTGTCGCAGCCGTAGTTTACATCGGAGAGCTGCTTTCAGAAGAATTAAAAAAATAGTTGAGGTAATAAATTATGTCAAACAATAAGAAAAAATCTGATGAAAAATTAAAAAAGGATGAAATGAAACAAGACGATACAAAAATAGAGATTGAACGCGATGATGTTCAACGACAAGAAGTAAATGAAGACGATGTTCAACAAGTTATCGAAATGAACGCAAAAATAGAATCACTCTCTAAAGAAAATGAACAATTAAGAGATCAACTTTTACGAAAAGCCGCTGAGTTTGAAAACTATAAAAGAAGAACCGAAATTGAATCGGCAAATTTTATTAAGTATGCAGGTGAAGCTGTTATTACTAAAATGCTTCCTGTGTACGATGATCTTCGAAGATCGCTCGAACATGCTGATTCAAAAAATATTGATTCGCTTAAAAAAGGAATTGAACTTGTAAACGAAAAATTTACACGCATATTAAAAGAGATAGGTGTTGAAAAAATTGATGCAAAAGGAAAAGAATTTGATTTTAACTTTCATGAAGCACTAATGCAGAAAGAAGTCGAAGGAGTTCCTTCACATATAGTGTTGGAAGAAATTGAACCGGGTTATATGTATAAAGATAAAGTGATTAGGCATAGTAAAGTTATAGTTAGTCAAGCCTCGTCAAAATCTGATGAACAGCAGCAACCCGAAAATGATAAAGGATAAGAATGAGTAAGAGAGATTATTATGAAATACTCGGTATTAATAAAAATGCTAGTACCGACGAGATTAAAAAATCATATAGAAAACTAGCATTAAAATATCATCCAGACAGAAATCCGGATGATAAAGAAGCTGAGGAAAAATTTAAAGAAGCTGCTGAAGCTTATGAAGTCTTAAGCAATGACGAGAAACGGCAAAGGTATGATAGGTTTGGCCATAGTGGAATGAGAGGCGGACAAGATTTTCATGGTTTTTCTGATGTTAATGATATCTTCAGTCATTTCTCCGATATATTTGGTGGTGCTTTCGGCGGATCATCTATTTTTGATGATTTCTTCGGTGGTGGAAGAACATCTTCAAGATCGAGACAAAGAACATCAGGTACACCCGGCACAGATTTAAAAGTTACCTTAAAATTGACATTGGAGGAAATTGCCTCCGGTACTACAAAAAAAATAAAAATAAAAAAGTATATTAAGTGTAATACATGTAATGGTTCCGGAGCTGAAGATTCAAACTCTTTTCAAACATGTTCTGTTTGTAATGGTTCAGGCGAGATTCGACAAGTTTCGCGTTCTGTATTCGGGCAGTTTGTAAATATTGCCGCATGTAACAATTGTAACGGAACAGGAAAAGTAATTTCCAAAAGATGTGGTACTTGTTCGGGCGAAGGCAGAAATTACGATGAATCAACAATTAGAATAAATGTTCCGGCCGGAGTTACGGATAATAGTTACATGTCATTACGCGGAGAAGGGAATGCCGGTAAAAATGGCGGTCCAGCTGGGGATGTAATTGTTATCTTCAAAGAACTTGAACATGAATTTTTTGAACGCGACGGCGATAATGTAATTTATGATTTATTTATAAGTTATCCGGAAGCAGTAATGGGAACCGAAGTCGAAGTTCCAACATTAAACGGCAGAGCAAAATTAAAAATTGAATCTGGCATTGAGTCCGGCAAGTTTTTGAAAATGAGAGAAAAAGGAATTCAACATCTCAATAGTCATGGTGCCGGTGATCAATTAGTCAGAGTGAACATTCATATTCCGAAAAAAATAAATTCGAAAGAGAAAGAATTATTAAAAGAACTTCAGGAGATGCCGAATATTAAAGTTCCCAACTAAAGAAAGGAATTTTAACATCAGATTTAATGAATTCGGAAAAAAGATCGGATTTACTAACACGGAATTCAAAGTAATTCTGTTTTTAGTGATCGCTTTACTTTTGGGAGCTTTTCTCAATTATTTGAAATATGAACCTGAAAGCAAAGAATTAATTACGTTCGATCACACTGAGCAAGATAATTTATTCGATTCAGCAGGAATAATGCTCAAAAATGTGGAAAAAAGAGTTGATTCTAAGCAGGAACTTTTGGATTTTAGTGTCGATAAATCTAAAAGAAGCAACGGCGAAAAGAAAGAGCTTCTTGAAAAAAGCATAAACATTAATACTGCCGATATTGAGCTTTTCATAAAATTACCTGGCATTGGAATTAAAACCGCCGAAAAAATAGTTGAGCTCAGAAATCTCAAAGGTGGTTTCGGATTTATTGAAGAACTGCTTGAAGTAAGAGGTATCGGCGAAGTTAAGTTTGAAGGAATTAAAAAATATATATACGTTGCTAAGTAACAGTAATTTTAATCCGCCGGAGGAAAAATGAGTTCTAAATCTGAACCTTGGTATGTGCATGCGATTTTATACGTTATTATTCTTGCATTGGTTTATGTGTTAATTCAGGTTGCCATTATTGGCCCTACACAAGTTATTGAACAAGAAAATTATTACAAAACTGAATCCCGCACTCGAATGTTAAATATTCGTGAAGCTCAGATTTTGTGGAGAGAAAAAAATGGTAATTTTACCGATGATTTACAAAACCTAGTAAATTTCATTCAAAATGATACAATGGTTACTAAGTTAGAAGGACAAGTTGATTCTCTTACAGGAAGATCAAAATATCCGTTCAAAGCACTAAGCCACGGTGAATTTACGGCCGAATCACTTTACTGGTCTCCAAGATCGCCACACAAGTATTATACTCTAAAAGTTGATACATCTGTTATACTAGATACTGTAGTCAATAGAAGAGGAAATATTGTTCGTGTTGATACGTTAACTGAAATTGGTAAACGCTATTTGCTTGAAGATCCTTATGGTTATGGTAAAATTGGTGATTTAACCAGTGATGCATTAATTAATACCCCATCTTGGGAATAGTAATGTAATGCCTTTGTTTGAAAACCATGTTGGTATTTCGGTTAGTATTAATAAAATTAGATTAGTTGAGTTAGTTTATACAGAGAATGAATTTTTTCTGGAGAACATTGACGAAGAAAACTTTGAAGAAGATTTATTACCAAAATTCATAGCCAAAAACTTTTTCAATGTTCTCCATAAATCTTTTCAGCAAATCCTTTCTAGAATTTCTATTTCATCAAAAAATGTTTCATTCAGTTTAGATCCTGAATTTTTCCAAATTTTCCATGTACCATTTGATACTACTCTCTTGAAAAGAGATCTTATCGATCATTTAAAATGGGAACTCAGCAAAATTAAACCGTCATTAAATTCTGGTGATTATATTCTTCAGAATATTGAACTGAAGAAAGTAGATGAATCCGGCTATAACCAAACAGCAGTTTTAGCTTTACACAGAAATTATTTTAATTCACTGATAGAGTTTTGTAAAGAAAATAAACTAGACCTTAAGTTTGTAGATTATTCGCATACAGCATCTAATAATTTGCTGAGGTTTATTAAAGCTATCAAGGGATTATCCGGTTTGAGTGTTTTCAAATCGTCTCATGATTATTCATTCATGATTTTGGATGATTTTATTCCTACATCTTTGATTAAAAAGGAAAGTGTGCAACACGATACTTATTTGGCGGATGTCAAAACAAAAATAAATGAGCTGGTTGGACATAGATCAGGCTTAAGCGGATTTTTATTCTCATTTATTACCGGATCAACAATTAAAAAAGCAGATATTGATTCACTCAATAAAATGTTTGATCTGAACTTTAAAATTCTTGATCCATTTGCTGTTATCAAGACAAGTGAAACTTTTTCCTCTTCAATTAACATTCAAGAAAACACAAACGAATTTACTTCGGCTGTAGGTGTGGCACTGAGACTTTTTTAATGCGCATTATTGCAGGTAAATATAAAAGTCGTGCTGTAAAGGCACCGAACCCAAAATTTACACGTCCTACAACCGACATGGTAAAAGAATCTATTTTTAATATGCTTCAAAGTAGATTTGATTTTACAGATGTAAAAGTGCTGGATATCTATGCAGGCTCCGGTTCATTAGGATTAGAAGCATTGAGCAGAGGAGCAAAGGAAATCCATTTTGTTGAATTGAATTTTTCTGTATATAAAGTATTAAGCGGCAATATAAAAAGTTTAGATGAAGAAAATTCTTGTAAGATTTTTAGGAAAAGTGCGGTAAAATTTTCTGCACAAACCGAATATGAAAAGTATGATTTAATTTTTGCCGATCCACCGTTTTTTGAATACGATATACATGATGTTTTTAAAAATATTATTGCAAACGATTTTATTAATGAAAACGGAATTTTTATTATTGAGCGATCAATTCAAACAGAAAAAAAAGATGTTGCCGGTTTTGGCATTGAACCGATTAAGAAAATTGGCGACAGTCTGATTTATTGGTATGAAAAATAAATTTATAATTTTATTTCTTTTCCTCACCTCTGTAATTTTTTCACAATCATCAAATTATGTTAGAGAGATCAATCCGTTTGAAGTAAGTCACAAACATGGATTGTTTAATAATATTTTCAGCGGCGGATTAAATAATCCCGAATTTCAATTCGTTGATATTGATGCCGATGACGATTATGATTTGTTTATCCTAAGTAGTGAAGGAAGTTTTGTCTTCTTCGAAAATACGGGTAATAAGTTCAATCCGGTTTTTACATTATCGGAAAAAATTCCAATTGGATTAGCCGTTTACGATTGGTTTTTCTTTGTCGATATAGATAACGATTCGGATTACGATTTCTTTACTGGTCAGCGCGGAAGCAAGGTTAAATATTTTGAAAACAACGGTAGTAAGTTCTCATCAAACTTTGAATTGAAAATTGATACCGTAAGAAATTTTCTTGGTCAGGATTTGAATGTCGAATCCGGATCTAATCCGGCATTTGTTGATATTGATAACGATGGTGATTTTGATCTAATTTGTGGAAACACAAGCGGCACGGCAAATTTTTATAAGAATATCGGAAGCCCCGAAGAATTTGTTTTCGATAGTTTAGATGGCGAATGGCAAAATCTTAGAGTCGGTTTAGGTAAAATGCAGAATCAAAATCGGCATGGCTCAAGTTCCATTGAATTTGTTGATATAGAGAACAACGAAACATTAGATTTATTTTGGGGCGATTTATTTAATTCCAGTTTATACTTCATCCGTAACACCGGCACTCCAAATGAACCACAAATGGTTATTGAATCAAGTTCATACCCAATTAACTCCGACAGTATCTCAACCGAAGGATTTAACATGCCTAGATTTATTGATATCGATCACGACGGTGATCTCGATCTGTTTTCTTCGGTATTATGGAATGATCCTTCTATTAAGCGTTCAATTTCGTTTAGAAAAAATAACGGTGGCAATCAATTTGAGTTTATCACAGATAATTATTTAAACCTCCTCGATGTCGGTTCGAGAAGTATTCCGGAATTAATCGACATTGATAATGACGGCGATCTTGATTTATTCATCGGCAGTGAAGATATTTTTGATGGATCAATCTATTTTCTAGAAAATACAGGAACCGCCAATGATCCCTCCTTTGTCTTAGTTGATTCAAATTACTTTGGTATTAACAGTGAACTTTCATTATCTCCGACATTCGGAGATCTTGATAATGACGGTGACTTTGATCTTCTTGTAGGAAATACGTTTAATGATATTTTATACCTCGAAAATACGGGGACAAAAGTGAACCCTAATTTTGAAAACAGAGGTGTTTTAAAAAATCAAAATAACCAAAACATAAATGGTGGTGTTTATATTCGTCCGAGATTATTTGATGTTGATAATGACGGTGATCTTGATTTAATTATAGGCAATTTTAAAGGTGAAGTTCTGCTCTATAGAAATATTGGAAGTCCGGCAAACTATTCTTTCCAACTCGATGAAAGTTATTTTGATTTAGGGAAACCCGGAAATTATACAAATCCATTTCTTTACGATTATGATAATGATGGTATCAATGAACTTTTTGTCGGAATTGACAGCGGTTATATATTCCTCTATGAAAATGATAATAACATTACCCCAAATTTTGTTCTAATCGACAATAACTTTCTTAATAAAAATTTTGGTCGTGAACCCAATATTATGTTTGGTGATTTAGATAACGATGGAGACGATGATCTAATTATTGGTAATATGAAAGGCTGGTTATATTTCTACAGAAATTCAATTGTTTCGTCTGTTCAAAGAGATCAGCTTAAGAATCAGCTTAACATTTCGATAAAATCATATCCTAATCCATTTAATAGTTCAATACAAATTGAAGTGAGTATCCCAAATAATATCTATTTTTCTTTAAAGATATTTAATATATTAGGAGAAGAAGTCTCATTATTATACCAAGGGACTTCGACAGGGGAAACAAACAAATTTGTATGGAACACAAATAAGTCTAGTTTAGGGTTATCTTCAAGTGTTTACATTGTTTCGGTGCAGACAGAAAGCAAGATAGAAAACCACCCCGTTTTATTTCTGAAGTAAACTTTTTAAGGAGAATTTATGAACAGAATCATTTCAGTGATTACACTGAATATTTTTCTATTTATTTCGATAAACGCTCAAGAGGGGATTGAATTATTAGGTTCAATAAATCCCAGAGCTTCACAAGGATATAATGATATCTGGGGTTATGCTGCAGATGGTCGTGAATATGCTTTACTAGGTGCCGGTGGAGGGACAAGTATAATTGATGTGACTGATCCTAACGTCCCTGACGAAGTGGCTTTCATTGCCGGACCGCCGTCCAGTTGGCGAGATCTTAAAACGTATAGTCATTATGCATATATTGTTACCGAAGGAACTTCCGGTGATAACGGATTACAGATAGTTGATCTTTCCGGGTTGCCTAATTCGGTAAGTTTAGTAAAAACTACTAATGAATTCTTTGAACGTGCCCACAATATTTTTATTGTTGATAAATATGCTTTGGTAATCGGGACTAATAACGGCGGAGGTATGCATATCCTAGATTTAACCGATCCGGAAAATCCTGAAAGAACAGCATACTATTTAGAAAGTGGTTATGTACACGATGTTTACGCTTGGGGCGATACGGTTGTTGCTTGTGCCGAAGATACATATGATTTAGTTGATATATCCGACAAATCAAATCCAAAAAAGATTTCATCCAGTATTGCATTACCCGGAATTTATGCTCATAGCGGTTGGGCGACGGAGGACAAAAAATATTTTATTGCTGCAGAAGAATTCAATCAGCGAGATATAACAATATGGAATATTGAGGACAGGAATAACTGGGATTTAGTCGTTGATGAATTCAAACTCTCAAATACAACACCGGTACATAATATCTTTGTAAAAGGCGATTATGCTCACATCTCTTATTATGCTGATGGTTATGTTGTCTTGGATGTTTCGGACCCGACAAATCCGTTAGTAGTCGGACAATATGATACAAGTCCCTCCGAATCAGGTTTTAACGGGGCATGGGGTTGTTATCCATTTCTTCCTTCCGGAAATATTATTATTTCCGATATGCAAACCGGCTTATATGTTTTTTCCTTTACTCCCGTTGAAAACCCGGCTCCTTTTTTATCTCCGGTAAATGCGACAAATGAAATCTTAGTTGAAGAAAATGTTGATCTCGGACTAGAAGTAATGGATAACGGAACAATCGTAGAAGCATATGTTTATTATCGTACCATAATAAACAGTGCAACCGGAAATTGGAATAGAATTGATGGAGAATTAACCGACAACAATGAATTCAATTTTACAATCCCATCGCAGCAGCATTTAACAACAGTTGAATATTATTATGCGGTTGCCGATGACGGGGGAAAAGTTGTTACTTCTCCAAGTGGTGGCGGTGGAACCCCGGCCGGCTCTGTTCCACCTGAAACGTTTTACAGTTATAGGACAATTTTTGCCGGTACACCTGTAATAGTTTCTTTGTCACCGGTTTTTTCTGATACTACTATTGTAAAAGGTGATAAAATTGAATTTACAGTCGAAGCTGTTGATACTACACAGCTTGATATATCTTATGAATGGTTTTTAAACGGACAAAAGAAAAGTAATTTGGATAGTTATACTTACGGAACGACTTTCGTGTTTGCTGCCAGAACTGATACACTTGATTTGGTTGTTACTAATGGATATAA
Organism: Melioribacteraceae bacterium; assembly: GCA_030584085.1. Classification (NCBI taxonomy): domain Bacteria; kingdom Pseudomonadati; phylum Ignavibacteriota; class Ignavibacteria; order Ignavibacteriales; family Melioribacteraceae; species Melioribacteraceae bacterium. The sequence continues at coordinate 3,040,727 of CP129490.1, read as the reverse complement.
GTCTGTTTCAAATAAATGGATTATTAGTGTCGATTTAACTTCTGATCTCGATGATGATTTGACTCTGAGTTATGATTTGGTGCAAAATTATCCCAATCCTTTTAATCCATCGACAACAATTTCGTATTCAATTCCGGCATCTGAAAACGTACAATTAAAAGTATTCAATTCGTTAGGAGAATTAGTTTCTACCCTTGTGGATTCATACCAAAACAGCGGAAAATATGAAGTTAATTTTGATGCACGCGAGCTTAGTTCCGGGTTTTACATTGCACATGTAGTAGCTGGTAAATTTTCTAAATCGATAAAAATGTTATTGGTAAAATAAACTCATGAGAAAAATATTTCTAAGCGGAGTAACTTTATTCTTACTTTTTCTTATCTCATGTTCTGATGATAAAATTGTTCAACCTGATGAATCCAACAAAAATGGATTTGAATCAACAGAAGTTGCACAGATATTTTCTGATAATTGTGCCACTTCAGGTTGTCACGATTCAAATAATCCCGAAAACGGGCTGAGTATTACTTCTCACTCTAATTTAATGAATGGAAGCTCTGCGCGTCCCCTTAACTCGGGCGGTTTATATGGCGGAGATGTAATCGTTCCCTTCAATTCAAAAAGAAGTTTGTTATACCAAATGATATCGGGAAACGCATCAGTGCAAATGCCCTTTCAACGAGCCGCACTTTCGCAAGAAGAGGTTGTTACAATTAAAAACTGGATAGATGATGGTGCAAAAGATGAGTTTGGAGCTGTACCTTTTTCTAATCCAAGTTATAGAGTTTTTGTTTGTAATCAAAGAAGCGATGCAATCTCTGTTATTGATGGTGATGAGAAAGTAGTTTCACGAGTTTATGAAACGGATTTTTCTGAATTGAACGATGCACCGCATATGATTAAAGTCTATGGGAATTATTTTTATGTAACTTACATTACTGCCGGACGTTTTGTAAAATTTGATAAACATACCGGTGAAATAATAGGGCAAGTTGAGCAACTTGAATTTCCCGGGATGATAATGATTAATTCAACCGGTTCAAAGGCTTATGTATCGAGATCATCTACGGCACCAGGTTTATTTAATTCGATTTATGTGATTGATTTATCTTCAATGTCTCTCAGCAATGAAATCCTTTTACCTGTTAGCGGAATTCCTCATGCAATATCATTATCGCCGGATGACAAAATTCTTTATGTTGCAAACCTAACTGCTAATAGAATTAGTATAATTGATACAGAGTCCGATTCATTTCAACAAGATGTTTTGTTAAGTCAATCAGAAAATCATGAACCGATGGAAATAGAAATATCCCCCGACGGAAAATATTTGTATATATCAGGAAGAGCATCGGGCAAATTGGTTATTTTAGATACAGAGCAGTTGACTGTTGTAAAAGAAATCATGGTTGGAATGATGCCTATGCATATAGCAATTTCGCAAGACGGTTCAAGGATTTACGTTCCTTCAATGATGACGAATACCGTTAATATAATCGCTTACGAAGGAAATGATTGGGTTAGAACTTCTCAAATAACTCATCCCGGATTTACGCAATTACATGGTTGTGAATTATCACCTGATGATAGTTATTTATATGTTTCCAGCAGAAACACGTCAGGAAGTTTTGTACCGGCATATACAGTCAACGGGGAATCTAATCACGGTACAATCGGAATAATAAATACGCAAACTCTGCAAGTTGAAAAGCTGTTGGAAATTGAAGAGTATGGTGCAGGAATAGCTGTTGATTAAATATTCCAACTCTATTCAAAATATTATTTCAACGTGATTAAGTAATTGTAAAAATCCGATATTTTAAAAAACTTGTTTGTAAAATTACTTTCCCAAATTGAAAATTCATTGACAAACTCATCTTTGCTTAAATCATAATTCGGTAAATCATCCGTTGCGGTTCTGTTGTTATAAAAGATATTATCTGATATATGAAATGATTCTGGTTGAGAATGAATTGCAAGTGCACATTGATAACAATAATAATCCGGCGAATCGTATTTGGGGTTTTGTCCGGTTAAAACAAGTATGTTGTTTTTGTAGTGACCGGTAATTTCTCCTCCGGTTTCTCTTGAAATTGAAGAACCGCATGCACCGGTGTTATAGATAATATTATTATTAATAAACCCAATCGGGTTACCGATTCCAGCATCCCAATAAGCGATTCCCCATGTCAGCATATCTTCAATTATATTCAACTCAGCTTCAACTTCGGCATCGACAAAAATTCCTAACCCTTTCCAGTATCTTTTTAGAAGGTTTGATTTTACAGTAGCCTTGGCATTCCATGTAATTCCGATAGCTACACCTCTTCCACCTCCTGCAATTTTTGAAGTTGCCTTCTCAACACCATCGACAATATTGTTTTCAATTACCGCTTCTGAATTTCTATAAAGAGTTATTCCATCCCATGAATTTCTAATAATCTTATTGTTTCTGATCACAAGCTGTGAATTTTCTCTTCCGCATATTCCCATTATCCCCACGACATTTCTCACAACTTGTGAAGAATCACCTATGTTATCTTTTATGATATTGTTTTCAATAACAGCACGACTATTTTTGATAACAATGGCCGCATCGGTTGCCATACCGCTTGTATCTCTTTCACCACCTGTTATAACTAAATTTTTTAATTCAACACTTCCTGAATTTAACACATAAATCCCATAACCGGAGTTTGTTTTAATAATAGTCTTATAGTTTTCATCGCCTATTAATTTTATGGATTTACCTCGTAATATTAGTCCTGCGATCGCATTAATAAGTGTATCAGGGTTTTGGCAATTTCCACAAGTTGAATCAATTATTTGAATTGGTTGAAGATCATAAATTCCCGGAGCAAGTATCACAATTGCTGAATCAATACTACTCTTAAAAAAGGATTGAAGCTCCTCGCTTGAATTTATAAAAAAATCTTGTGCTTGGACGCTTAATCCAATCAAGAAAATGAATAAAATCCGTTTCATAAACTCCTCATAAAAATATCAGACTAAAAATAACAATTAATTCACACTAAGATAATTTTTGAAAACTAAATGATTTCCTTATATTTTCAAGTAAACAAAGGAAGAATTGATATGAAGATAGTAGTTTATCCTGGTACTTTTGATCCTGTTACAAACGGTCACATAGATATTGTAAAGCGTGCTGTTGAACTATTCGATAAAGTCATAGTTACAGTCGCACAAAATCCATCGAAGACATGTTTGTTTAGTACATCTGAAAGAGTTGAGATGCTTGAAGAAAGCTTGAAAGGATTTGAAAGAGTTGATATTGATTCTTTTGACGGACTAGTAGTTGATCATGCCAGGGCAGTAAATGCTGTTGGAATTATTAGAGGGTTACGCGCGGTAAGTGATTTTGAATATGAATTTCAGATGGCTTTAATGAATAGAAAATTAAATGATAACTTAAGAACTATTTTTCTTATGCCGCACGAAAAATATACATATCTTAATTCCACAATTATAAGAAACTTGGCACAGTTCAAAAGTGATGTAAGCGATTTTGTTACACCATTTGTTGAGAAAAAACTTCGTGAAAAATTTAATTATTGATCTATGTGTTAAGTGCTAATAAAATCCAAACAAAATGAAGCACAACGAAATAGAAAAATCCAAAAATAGTAACTTTCCACCAGTATCTGTGTCTTCTCTTTGCGGGATTATAACCGCCGGCTTTTTTAACCAAGACCATACCAATTGTGAAAAAAATACCGCCGACACCATAGAGATAGATGAAGGGAAGCCAAACATTAAAGAATGAATTTGACATGAACTTTTCCAAAAAAATTAGCGAGAAAATCTAACTAAGCGTTTCATGATCTGCAAGAGAATTATTTTACTAACTATAAATGAGAAACAAATTGAGCGAACTTTTGCAAATTACTGAATTGGGAAATCCAATTTTAAGGATGAAAACAAACGATATTAATAAAATTGAAGATTTCGAAAAATCTTTGATTGGAAATATGAAATTTACAGTTGGAAAAGTGAGCGGAGTCGGTTTAGCAGCCCCTCAGGTAAATGAATCAAAAAGTATATTTATAATTGCGTCCAAACCAAATACTAGGTATCCAAATGCACCTGATATGCAGCCGGAAGCAATTATCAATCCTAAAATTTTGAGTTCCTCAGAAGAAATCGTAACTGATTGGGAAGGTTGTTTAAGTATTCCGGGATTAAGAGGATTAGTCCCGCGCTCAAAATCAATTATTGCAGAGTATTTAAATGAAAACGGGGAGAAAGTAAAAAAACAATTTGATGATTTTGTAGCGAGAATTTTTCAACATGAATTTGATCATCTTGAAGGAATTGTATTTCTGGATAGAATGGAATCTTCAAATGATTTAGTTACGGAACGAGAATATCAACAGATTATATCGAAGAAATAAAAATTAGTGTATAATAAAAAAACCCAACTTCTTCAAGAAGTTGGGTTTTTATTTGGAAAATATAAGTAACTACATTTCTTTTTCTGCTTCTAATTTTTTGCCTTCATCAAATTGTCCATTTAACTTATGTTCATTGTTAATGTAAACAATTCCGTCTTCATCGTGTGGTTCGCCAATGACCGAGTGCACGGATTTTAGACCACCCATATAACCGCGTGCATCGCATAAGTATACTAAATCACCGATATTGGCTTTCATTTTACTCATATCATTTTTAGAAAGATTTACAATATCATCATCACCGTCTTTTAATTTCCAGCTTACCTTAACAATTTCACCTTCTTCATCGTTAATCTTACTACCCTTAAACCATTCTTTTGCTTTAGCGATAGACCAAACAGTCAAACCTTCGGTGTTATTGTAAGGGTCATATTTTACGTAATAAGTAACAGATAATGAAATCAAATAAGTCATTAGGAGAGTAACAAATAACATTAACATAATTAGTGGTGTATCAGTTGTCTCAACTCCAAATAATGGTTTAGCAAATGAAACAACAAGGAATAACATTATTGAGAACAAAGTTATTCCAATCATAATATTTTTTTGATTACCTGATTGCTTGATCTTCTTAATAAAACTTTTTTGTTGAGCTGTTGTTAACGTAATTATAACTGCGACCGCAGCACAAACAAACAAATTATACAAAGCCCGTATGTATGAATATGGATGTGCCGGATCCATTTCAATTCCGTGATCAAAAGGAGCGATTAATACTCCCGGATATTTTGCACCTAAGATCATCAAAGCAACACCGCCGAGAAATGTTGATATCACAGCAGCGGGTGTAAATCTCTTCCAGAATATTCCCAAGAAAATAGCAACGACTAGTGGAGGTGTTAAAGTAGAATGGAAAAATCCGTGTGCTTCATAAACAGTTGGGAAATTTTTAAAAGCTAATACACCAACAACGCCTAAGGTTGTTATAACAACTGAAGAAGTTCTAGCAGCAAATAATTCTTTTTTATCGGTTTCTTTATCTGTAAGAATTTTTGCCTTAATCCATTTCTTAAACGGACGATGTACATCATTGATATAAATTGCGGCAGTAGCATTAATTAATGTATCAACGGTTGACATTAATGCCGCAGTAAGCGCAGCCATAATAAAACCAAACACACCGGGTATTGCGACAATATTCGCTACTACTACAAAAATCTGATCGGGTTCTGTATTTGGTGGAACCGTCATAGGATCGGCAACCGAGATAGCTTTCCCAATCCAGCCGGCGTTACCTACAACAATTGCTGAAAGAGGTAACATAAATAAAATATTAAAAGTAGCGGCTTTTCTTCCTTCATCAACACTTTTAGTTGCCATGAATCTCATTATCAGACCCATATTCATAAACAGGAATCCGACCGAACCGGCAATGCCATCCTGCCAAAAAATGCCAACGAAATTGAAACTGGAAGGATCATTAAAATTTGCTAACGGTAATTTCCATTCGGTTGGTAACAGACTCCAGAAGACGTCAAATCCACCGACATAATCTAAGCCAAGCACGAAGAGGAAAAAACCGGCAAAGAGTAAGATAAATCCCTGGAGTAAATCGGTAAAAATAACGGCAGTCTGACCGCCGAATGTAATATAGATGCCTGTAATAATTGCTATTACTATTACAGCACCCATCAACGTTATTTCGAAGTTCATTCCCCAAACTTCGAATGCCGGAGGCAGCATAGGAAGTATTGCTTTTCCAAGAGTTAAAAAACCAATACTTATATAACCGATCATATATAATAGAAGAAGTATTGTAGCTAAAAATCTAGCTGAAGGACTGAATCGTTTTTCAAAATACTCAGGGATGGATCGAATTTTTGTATAAACGATTATGGGGAGCCAGCCGAATAAGAAAAACGGAATAAAAAACCAATCGTTTATATAAGTCATTGTTGAAGATAGACCGTTCTCAAAACCTTTAGCAGAATATTTTATGAAGCTATGACTGCCGACGCCTGTAGCTACAATTGAAAAAGCAATTAACCACCATTTGAAACGTCTTCCTCCGAAGAAGAAATCTTTTGTGCTTCTATTGTATCTTCCGAAATATGTACCAAATAACATAATCAGAAGAAAGTAAACAACCATTACCACCCAATCAGTTGAAGAACCGATATTGTGAAATGTCTGAAGTTTGCCCGGTGCTGTTTCCATAAATTAAAAGTATAGTGCCGCTATGATTAGAAATGCATGAAGAAATAAGAAATAAAAATATCCGCCAAGACTTATGTAGAACCATTTTTTATGACGCTTAATTTTTAAATTAAGTGCACCACTTTTAGTAATGATAATCATTCCCACTACAAAGAAGATTCCACCAACAGCATAAAGGTATATAAACGGTAACCACGAGTTAAAAAAAGACGGCATTTTTATTTTTGATTTGTTTTGAGTTTTGAATTGGTGCAAGTTAGTGAAGCGGATATATTTTTGCAAACAAAACCGAAAATTTTGCACCGGATTAAGAACAATTTTAGTAGTTAGCAAAGCTAATTTAAGTCTTAAGAATATTTTGTGATTTTGGAAGATTATTGGTAGTCAGTTAGAAAGGATATATCAAATGCCATCAAAAAATCTTTGCTTTTCAGCTTCAGCCTATCTAAATTTAAAGTCTGAATCTTTTTAATCGCAAAACAAGGAGTAGTAGATTATGGGCATGATGGCCAAGATGAGAAGTTTGGCTCCGTGGTTCATTATTACGGTAGGTGGTCTTTTCGTTCTATTTATGGTTTTATCCGATTCGCAATTAACAACAATAATGGGACAGAGATCAAACAACATAGGTTATGTTAACGGAAGAGAAGTTACTTATCAACAATTTTCCAATTACCTTGAAAACGTAAGAACCCAACAACAAGCACAAACTGGACAAGATATTGATGAAAGCCAAATGGATGCTCTTCGAGATCAAGTTTGGAGTATGATTGTAAATCAATTATTAGTAGAGGAAAAAATTGATGAATTTGGTATCGTTGTTACCGATGAAGAAGTTAAAGATGCGATACTGGGTCCAAATCCTCCGGCATTCTTAAGACAAAGTTTTATTGATACAAACGGTGTATTTAATAGAGAAGCTTACGAGAATGCATTGTTTGATCCGAGAAATGCGGAAATATTAGTTCAAGCTGAAGAAACTGTTCGTGCACAAATGATACAAGACAAATTGAAAAATTATTTGTCCAATTCAGTTTTTGTAAGCGAAGGTGAAGTAAAAAGAAAATTCATTGAACAGAATTTTAAGTTTTCAGCAGAATACGCTTTTATAGACGGATCACGTTTACCTGATTCTTTAATTTCATTTACTGAAAAAGATTTAAGAGAATATTATGAGAACCATAAATCTGACTATAAAGTTGAAGCTCAGCGTAAACTGAAATATGTTCTGTTTGAAAGAAATGCATCGCTGGACGATTCGGTTAGCATCAGAAAAAATTTAGAAGCGATTGTAAGTGATATTAAAAACGATACTGCTTCATTCAGATCATTTGTAAATATTTACTCCGATCTACCTTATTCAAAAGATACTTTAAGCGTCGACAAGATTCATCCTGAAGCTGTTGAAATATTACGAAATTCAAAATCCGGCGATATCATCGGCCCGGTTGTAACAACAGAAGGATATGTTGTTTACAGATTAACAGATAAAGTAAGAGGAGCTAACGAATTTGCAAGAGCTTCCCATATTCTTGTTGCCGGTGATAATGATCAAGTGAAAGCAAAGGCAGATTCGGTTTATAACGCATTAGTAAAGGATGCGGATTTTGCAAAAACTGCAATCGAGATTTCAGAAGATCCGGGTAGTGGCGCTAGAGGTGGTGAACTTGGCTGGTTCTCTAAAGGCCAAATGGTACCTGAGTTTGAGCAGGCAGTTTTTGGTGGCCAAGTCGGTGTCGTTCAAAAACCTGTAAAAACTCAATTCGGATATCATATTATTAAAGTCAGCGATAAATCAAACGAGCAATACATAGTTGAAAAGATTGTTAACGCAATACAACCTTCCGGAACTACGCTTGATAGATTGTTTGAAAACGCTAATGATTTTTCTTATTTATCAAAAGAAAACAGTTTTGAATCTGAAGCTGAATTGATGGGATACAATGTAATAGAAACCACTCCTTTCAGCGATAACACTCAATTTATTCCCGGAATCGGAGCTTCAAGTGCTCTTGTAAGATTTGCATTCGATAATAGTCTTGGTACGATCAGTGATGTCTACCGTGTTCCAGCTGGTTATGTAGTTGCAAAAATTTCGGAAGCTACAAAAGCTGGATTCAAACCCTTTGAAGAACTTGAAGCACAATTAACATCAGCTGTTAAGCTTGAAAAGAAACGTGCTAAAGCGAAAGAAATGATGCAAACGGTTTATGAGCAAGTTAAAGATGCCGGTACTTTAACCGGAGTTTCAGAAATCAATCCGCTTGCCAGATTTGATGTTGTTAGAGATCTAACAGCTAAGGGAAATATACCTGGTATTGGAAGAGATTTTACTTTTATCTCCTACTGCTTAGAAGGTCCAATAAAAGAAATATCGGAACCAATAGAAGGTACACGTGGTGCTTATCTCATAAGAATTGCTAATAGAACAGAATTCGACGAGAATAATTTTGAAACTCAAAAGAAAACAATAAGAGATAATTTACTACAACAAAAAAGACAACAATTTTTTGCAAACTGGATTGAAAAGGTACGAGAGGATGCTGATATTGTCGATAACCGGCATCTCTTTTATAGATAAAATTAAAAAGGCTGACCAAGTGTCAGCCTTTTTTTATACTAAAACTGTTAATCAAATTTTTGTAATGCCGCCAAAATCTCAGAGAAATTATAAGGTTTTCTAATAAACTTATTTATACCTAGACTCTCAATCTCTTGATTTACAGAATCGACATTTGAACCGGAAGCAAGTATTATCGGGATTGATTTATTAGTATCCCTTATTTTTTTTACACACTCAAGACCATCCATCTCCGGCATCTTTTTATCAATTATAAGTAAGTCAAAATTATTCTGCTCAATAAATTTGATTACTTTTACTCCATTATCCGCAATATCAACGTTGTAGCCATTTGACTTAAGTAAATCAGCTAAAACCTCACTTACCGAAACATCATCTTCCGCCAACAGAATACGTTTCGATTTATTCAGCACCTCATCAAACACCGGAAATGTAACAGTAAACTTTGTTTCGCCATTTTTGCTTTTCACTGAAATCGAACCATTGTATTTTTCAATTTTCTCTTTCACAATAGCTAAACCGTAACCGGATTCATGTAATTTTGATTTTGTAGAAAATTTTGGGTCGAATATTTTTGAGATGTTTTCTTCAGCAATGCCCTCACCAAAATCGATTATTTCGATCGATACTTTTTTTCGATCACTCGATAACGGATAACATAGATTTATAAAAACTTTTTGATTGACATCAGAAGCTTCCAAAGCATTCTTGATAATATTATAAATTATCCTAAAGAAATCGGTTTCGTCAATTAACAGGAAAATCGCTTCTTGTATTTCGTGGAAGTTGGTTTGTAATTTACTCTTTTCATCGAACGAAAAGCTTTCAAAAATTTCGTTGAGAGAATTAACAATATTTATTTTGCTTATTGATGAGCTACTTTTCTCATTTGGTTGAAGATGTGCATGTACAATATCCGATGCACGTTTGGCGGAATTTTCAAGTCGGGAAATTAGTTTTTTTGTTTCTTCTGTTGGGTTAGATAATTGCTTTAATAATTCGATTTCATTGATAATACTTGTCAAAATATTATTTAAATCGTGGGCTGAATTCTTAAAAGTATCGTTCGTCATGTTACTTCAAATCATACTTTTTAATTTTTGTGTAAAGAGTTTTTTGACTAACTCCCAAAGCTCGTGCGGAATTTTCTCTGTTCCAGTTCAACTTATTAAGCACTTTGTGAATATGTATTTTCTCAAGTTCTTCGAGAGATAAAATTTGTTCTAGATTTTCCGAGAAACTGTTAACTTCAGAATAATCGCTCTTAGGGAGATTCAAATCTTTAACTTCAATTAAATCACCATCGGAAAAAATGATAGCTCTTTCAATTATGTGTTCAAGTTCTCTTACATTACCCGGGTATTTATAATACTTCAACTCATGCTCAGCTTCCGGAGATAATCTTTTGGGAGATCGTAAAGATGATTTAGATTTAAGGAAATAGTTTGCTAATACAATAACATCATCCTCACGTTCGCGAAGAGGAGGTATAGTAAGAGTAATCACGTTTAATCTAAATAAAAGATCTCTTCTGAAAGAACCTTTTTCGGCTTCTTCCATCAAGTTTTTGTTTGTTGCGCCGATTACTTTTACATCAGATTTTAGATTACTAACACCACCGATTCTTCTAAACTCACCTTTTTCAAGAAAACGTAATAATTTTGGTTGAAGAGTTAAACTCATTTCTCCAATTTCATCTAAAAATAACGTGCCGCCGTCCGCAATTTCAACTAGTCCTTGTTTAGAAGCTTTTGCATCGGTAAATGCTCCTTTTTCATGACCAAATAATTCACTTTCAATTAATTGATCAGGAAGAGATGCACAGTTTATAGCAACAAAAGGTTTATCTTTCCTGTTAGAATTTTTGTGAATAAATTCGGCGAACAATTCTTTCCCTGTTCCGGTCTCACCTTCAAGCAAAATATTTGAATCAGCCAATGAAGCTTTTTGCGCATGTTCTAGGGTGAGTTTTAATGTATTGCTTTCACCAACTATTTTATGGGGTAGAGCACTGCTTAATTTCGAAGAAAGAATTTTATTTTGTACGAGAAGTTCTTTGTGTTTTAAAGCGCGGTCAATAACAACAATAAGTGCATCAAAGTCATAAGGCTTGGTGATGTAATCATAAGCACCCATTCTAATACAATCAATTGCCGAACGCATTTCAGATTTCGCAGTTAATACAATCACCTGTACTGTAGGATGAAATTCATTAGCGAACTTCAGAACTTCTTCTCCGTTTACTTCCTTCATTTCTAAATCTAATAGCAGTAAGTCGTAGCTCTTTTGCTTTAGATTCTCAATTGCAAATTTTCCGTCAAGAACAATATCTACATGAAAGTTTTCGTTTACAAGTTCTTCTTTTAATAGATAAGCAAGAATTTCATCATCATCGGCAATTAATATTTTGGCTTTTTCGTTCATTTGCTCTTTTTGGAAAAAAATAATTGTGAATCCATCTATAATAAGCAAATTTCCAACAAAATGTAAAAATTACCGGTAAGAGATAAACACAAAATAAAATTAAAGATAGAGAATTGTTGAAATTATAAAATGAGAAGTGTATCTTTAAGGCTCAAATTTTGACGGTTTGGGCGCGTAGCTCAGTGGTAGAGCATCTGCCTTTTAAGCAGAGGGTCGGTGGTTCGAGACCACCCGCGCTCACAGTAGTTAAACCCTTGTAAGTTAAAGACTTGCGAGGGTTTTGTGTTTTTAGGATATTTTATGCTGAAGTAGAAACTGAAGTTTTTTTTGTTCCACTTTTTGTTTTTGAAATTGCTAATAAAGAAAAATTAATCCGATCTCATATAAACAAAGACTCATCTTTTGGAACATGAGCTTTGTGATTGATTCATTATAGAGATTATCTCCCTAATAATGCTGTTGACTCTTGAGAATTTTAACTTAGCAGAAGTTAAATCTCAAGCCTTGAATTGAGTATCTCTCTCATCTTAATGTTTGTTTCCCAAGCATCACTTATAGGTTCATTGGAAAAGGGAAGAGTGTGCATATAATTCGGCGGACCGAATTCGGGAGTTATAGTAATAAATTCTTTTCCCTCTGTCTTTCTTTTATCTATAATCCTTTGCCAAATTGAAAGATGATTATCTAAATGTGATTTCCATTCCGGGGCGGAAGGATTAGTTACTTGAGGGCCCTCTTCATATCCAACACGGGCATGAATGTGAAAGCTTCTATCAATTGCCTTTTGTAGATTCTCGGATTGATTACTCAAGTCTGATTCATGAACAACCATCCAGTGTGAAAAGTCGGCAGTAAGTTTTAATCCGGATGAAGCTTCAAGATAATTAGTTGTATCGATTAATGAATATGTTAACCTGGCGCGGTGTGTTTCAATTAAAAATTCAACTCCGCATTGTTTACTGAATTTATTGATTTTATCAATAAGCAGTAAATTTTCATCAAAAGAGAAGTAATCTCTACCAGCATGAACATTAACCAACTTCGAACCGGCTTCTAGTGCAAACTCGGCTTGTCGTTTAAAGCTTTCAATATGGTCGGAAATTGTTTTGCCGTCGGTTAATATTTGTCCAATTAAAAATAATCCGTTTGACTCATGTAAATCCTTAATCACTTTGGGGTCATCTTTTACGGAATCAAAATAGAGTTCAGTACCATCAAATTTATCCTCAGCAACTCTATTGATGAAATGAATCAAAGGATCATTCCACATTTCCCATTTCGATTTTGTGAATATAATTTTCATTTAATCTCCTTCCTAAAAAAGTTTTAAAAGTGTTTCTAAGTGCCGATTTAACTTGACAAGAAAATCTGATTGTAATATATTGCAATCCAGCACAAAGGTTTGTGCAAAAAATATAAAAAACCCCAATAAATTGGCAATTACACTTAAAGATATCGCCGAAAAAACTAATTGTTCAGTCTCAACTGTTTCACGAGTATTGAACAATAAGAGCAAACAATACCGCATTGCCGAAGAAACCGAAAAATTAATTCTTGAAACAGCCCACAATCTAAACTACCGACCAAATGAATTAGCGCGTGGATTAAGATTGAAGCGATCACACACTATTGGTTTGGTGGTTCCGGATATCTCAAATCCATTCTTTGCTTACGTTAGTCATCTTATACAAAGACATTCATATGAAGCAGGCTATAGTTTAATACTTTGCAATACTGACGAAGATATTGATTTAGAAATTGAACAAATTGAATTACTAAGACGAAAAGGAGTTGATGGTTATATAATTTTGCCGGTTGGAACAAAGCAAGATCATATTTACGAACTATTAACATTAAACAAACCTTTTGTATTGCTTGATAGAATATTTGATGATATCAAAACAAATGCAGTGGTCGTTGATAACTATAAAGGGGCATACCAAGCCGTTAAACACTTGATAGATAACGGTCATACGCGTATCGCTATTATTCAAGGGTTGCAAAATACATCTACTAATAATGCCAGAGTTTCCGGATATATAAATGCACTCAAAGATCATCAAATTCCACTAGATGAAAAACTTATTGTGGGAAATGATTTTAGAAAAGAAAACGGATATATAGAAACTAAATTATTATTAAGATTGGAAGAACCACCAACTGCAATTTTTACGACAAGTGATCTTATTACACTTGGTACACTTCAGGCTATATCAGAAGAAAATAAAACAATTCCTAAAGATGTCTCGTTGGTTGCATTTGATGAAATAGATTATGCACCATTTTTAGTTGCGCCATTAACATCGGTTAGGCAGCCCCGAGACTTAATGGGACAAGTAGCTGTAAAATTATTAATTGACGATATAAAGTCACGTGGTACAAATAAAAAAGAACGGCTTGTGCTCGATCCCAAATTAATATTGCGTAAATCGGTTTACAATTTACGTTCAAACGAATCCGAGTTTTCTGCCGTTTACAGCGGTTATTAGTAAAAAAATATGCAAATTTGCGCAATCGTTTGTACAAATTTTAATGGTAAATAAATTAGCGAGAGTCAAATTGAAAAATGTAGTTAAGTTTATTGTAATTCTAATTGGTTTGTCTTTATTATTCTCAAGTTGTGGTGAAGGCAGTAGCGGTACTGATGGAGAAACTAAAGAAATTGTTTTTTGGCATAGTTTTGTTTCATCAACAGTCCCGGCACTTAATGCACTCATTGCAGATTTTGAATCAACTCATCCAAATATCAAAGTAAAAGCACAGTACATCCCAACGGGTGACGCACTGGTGCAAAAACTGATTACTTCTATTCAAAGTAAAACCGCACCGGATATTTCTTGGCTTCATGCCCATTTTATTGAAGATTTGGTTGAAGCCAACGCTATCTATAAAATGGATCATTTCATAGACGGGGAGAACGGTCTGGAAGAGGGAACTTTGGAAGATATTTATCCGGCTTTGCTTCAGTATGCTTCATGGAGAGGAACTCTTTATACTATACCAATGGAAGCAACAAATTTAGCACTGCTATATAATAAAGATATGTTTCGAGCAGCTGGCCTAGATCCAAATCATCCACCTAAAAATTGGGAGGAATTGCAAGAGTATGCTGAGAAACTGACTTTTGACAAAAATGGCGACGGAAAATTTGAACAAGTCGGTTTATTCTTACCTGTATTCCCTGCAGCGGGACCATTAAGTTCGTGGATGGTTTGGCAATTTCATCCTTTCTTATGGCAAGCGGGCGGATATAAAATTGATTTGGAGCAAACTCATGTTATGTACCATGAAGAAGCAGGAGTCCAAGCTCTCCAACTATGGAAAGATATTTACCAGAAGTTAAGACTCGATGTTTTTACACCTGATTATGATGTGGCATTTGCTTCAAAGAATTTAGCAATGGCGATGGATGGACCTTGGAATTTACCTCGTTATAATGAAATATTGAAAAATATGGATTGGGGATTTGCTCCTCTTCCTGCCGGACCGGAAAAAAGAGCAACAATAGTCGGAGGTGAATATCTGGCGATCTTTAAACAAAGTGAAAATCCAGATGAAGCTTGGGCGTTTCTTAAATGGATTATTGAACCGGAAGTTCAAGCAAAATGGGCAATGACTTCAGGATATCTTCCAATTAGAAGAGCCGTGTTGGAAGTCCCGGAATTTCAGAAATATTTGGAAGAAAATCCAAACTTCAAAGTATTTGTTGATGAGATGGAATATGGTCAGGCCGAAAGACCTATCGATTACGGCGGAATGGAAATTATGAGACACATGGCTGATGCAATTGAGAAAGCAACTGTTGGTAAACAAGATGTACGCAAAGCCCTTAATGAAGGAGCAGAACTTTCTAATAAAGTATTGGATGCAGCTAACGCAAAACATAAAAACTAATTTGACGGGTAATGAAAAATTCTTCCACTGATATTAAAGCAAAAAAGCAATCAAGATTACCTTGGAAAAGAAAGGATGATACGTTAGGAGCAATTCTATTTCTATCTCCGACGCTCGTGATTTTTATAACATTTATTTTATTCCCTGTTATCTTTTCATTCTACCTCAGTTTTCACGAATGGAATATGTTCAGTAATGAAGCGACATTTGTCGGATTAGAGAATTACAAAAGAATGTTCGATAGCCAAGAATTTTGGAGCGTGCTTAAAAACACCGCTGTTTTCACATTTGGAACCGTTCCCTTAAATATGATTGTAGCCCTATTGGTCGCAATGGCATTAAATAAACATATAAAGGGAAAGAAATTTTTACGAACAGCATTTTTTGCACCTGTAATTATTTCCCCTGTTGCAGCAGCAGTTATTTGGCGATGGATTTATGATCCGAACTATGGCTTGTTAAATTATGGAATTAGTTTTTTTGGTATCGATTCAATCAATTGGTTAAATGATGAAACTGCCGCAATGTTTGCATTAATTATTATGGGAGTTTGGAAAACTTTCGGTATAAACATGGTTCTATTTTCTGCCGGTTTACAGGGTATTCCTGAAACTTATTATGAAGCTGCAGATATAGATGGTGCCGGTAAGTGGGATAAATTTTGGAAAATAACTTTACCTATGCTTGCGCCAACCACATTCTTTATTATGATTATGTCTATGATCAGCTCATTTCAAGTATTTGATTTGGTTTATGTTCTTACATCGGGCGGACCGCTTGGAAGCACGAAAGTGTTTGTATTCTTTGTCTACGAATACGCATTCAAATATTTTGAAATGGGATACGCATCAGCCGCGGCATATATATTATTTATTGTGTTAATAGCATTAACAATGCTTCAAGTTAGATATATGAAAAACCGTGTTCACGGAGCGTTTTGATGAATCAATTGAAGATATTAAAATTATCGAAATCAATTATAAAGCATATAGTGATCTATGCATTGGCTTTTGTTACACTTGTGCCATTCATTTGGATGATACTCACTTCACTTAAAGATATGAGTGAAATTTTTGTGTATCCTCCGCAGTTTTTCCCCTCAGAATTTAAATTCGAGAATTACAAGTTAGCATTCGAAGCAGCTCCTTTTGGCAGATACTATTTTAATAGTCTATTTGTTGCGTTTACGGTTACACTCGGACAATTAATTACTTGCTCAATGGCAGCGTTTGCTTTTGCAAGAATGCAATTCCCGGGAAGAAATATTTTATTCTATTTATTCTTGGGAACAATGATGATTCCTTACAACGTAACTATGATTCCATCATTTCTAGTGCTCTATTGGTTAGGTTGGATTGATACTTATTACGCATTAATTGTTCCCGGATTGGCTTCGGCTTTTGGTACATTTTTATTAAGACAATTTTTTATCACAATTCCAAAAGAACTAGAAGAAGCCGCATTTATAGATGGAGCAACTAAATTACAAGTGTTATGGAAAATTATTGTACCGTTAGCAAAACCTGCACTCGCTACACTTGCAATTTTTACTTTTATGGGTGTCTTCAACGATTTTATATGGGCATTGATAGTTCTAAATTCCGAAGATATGCAGACCGTACAACTCGGATTAGCAATCTTCCGTGACAGGTATCTGACCCAGTGGGATTTATTGATGGCTGGTTCAGTAACTGCAGTATTACCAATACTAATTGTCTTCTTTTTTGCGCAAAAATACTTTATACAGGGTATCACTTTAAGTGGGTTGAAAGAGTAAAAGTGAAAAAAATCACTAAATATGGTTTACTTTTAATAATTACGCAAACGATTGCGCTAATTTGTGCAGCACAGCAAGATTTACCTACAAATAGCGGCGGTGATATTCAGTTTTATGTTGATGATGCATCATTTTTTAATCAGGGTAAAATTTATCAAGAATTTTACCTTGTGATTTATACGGATCAACTCAAATTAGCACCTAAAAATAATTCGATGTACGCTGATCTTACTATAAGTTCTGTAATTAAAAATTCACAAAGAGAAATCATTAATAAAGAAAGCTGGAATACAGAAGTACATGTCGGTCTTGATTCTGAATTAATTGAGACATCAATTGTCCATGATCAATGGTCACGAAATCTGGATGCAGGCAAATATTATTTAGAATTAGAAGTTAAAGATAACATTACCGGAAAGCTAGGAACAGCTAGAAGAGAGTTTAGTGCCGCACTTAATTCAGATAGAAAAATATTTATAAGTGAAATTGAATTTGCATCGGAATTTATTCCTGATGCTGACGGAGCTGGAATTTTTGATAAAGGATCGGTTTCCGTTATTCCGAACCCATCAAGAAGATATGGCTTGCTTAATCCTATTCTTTACTTCTATTATGAAATTTACGGTGCAGATGATGATTTAGAAAAAGAATTCCAAATATCATATGAAATTCTTGAAAAAAACGGTACCTCCCTAAGGTCTTTCGAAGGAAAGACCATTAAATTATCGGGCGTAACAGTCGGTGTCCCAAACGGTTTAAACGTTTCTGTTGTTGCGTCCGGTATTTATACTCTGGTTGTAAAGCTTAGCCATAATGAGACTGTAGTTGCTGAATCAAGCAGAGAGTTCGAAGTAATTCAATTAGACTATCTTAAAAAAGAACCTCTTTTAACCAGAGAGCAAGCTGACATGTTTGGTGAGATTATCCGTTTGATTTCAACCGAAAGAAACTATCAGACATATGAAAATCTAAATTTGACCGCAAAAGCTAAATATCTAATAGAATTTTGGCGTCAAAACGACCCACATCCTTTTACCGATGAAAATGAATTATTCAATAGAGTAGTTCAGCGGTATCAATATGCTAATAAGAATTTCAGTTGGGGCGGAATTGACGGTTGGAAAACTGATCGCGGTAAAATCTTAATTAAATATGGTATGCCAGATAACATACAGAGATTTGCCTCTCAACAATCAACTTCACCTTATGAAATTTGGGAATACCAAGCACGCAGAAATTATATATATGTTTTTGGAGATTTAAGAAGCGATGGCAGGTATACACTTCTTCATTCAACTAAGGAAGACGAAATAAATAATCCTTATTGGAAAGAAGAATTAAATAGAATGTAATAACAATCTTTCTCAAAAAAGACGAGAAGTAAGAAATGAAAAATTTCATTAAACAATTCGCAACACTTTTTATTTTGGTGATTATTTCAATCTCTTTTATTACTTGTTCTGAAGATGATTCCGGATTGGCGCCGTATGTCGGTTCTCCGGCAATGTCGAACATTGTAATTGAAGCTGAATCATTTAATCCAAAAATTACTTGGGTAGGAGGGTATGCTTCAATCTTAGGGGTTAACCGTGGTACTAAAGCCGCACTGGATACTTCGCTCGTTTGGCTAATCTCCACCGAAGGAAATAATCTAAAATTTCCGGTTAAGTTTGGTGAACTTCCATCAGGTGCTCAAGATTTAACCACTCAATTTGGTGGTACTGTTTTAGACAGCCTAAACGAAGATGAAGATTATCATTTCTTTGTTATGAAACAAAATGCGTGGGATCAGGTCTCTTCGGAAGTCGGAAAAGCTTTTGTCGCTGATCCGGGTCTTGAAGAAGGACAAATAATTTCCGGACAAGATTCAGTTTACATCTCATCAACAATTTTTACTTCTTTTGCTCAACGACTCGATGTATTTATCAATATAGAAGGATTAAGTACTTTCGGTCAATTAGGTGTAATCTCTGTTAAAGAAACCAGAAGTAACAGACCAATAATCGAATGGACAATAACACAATCGGGTGTTACTGATTCATTGATTTCAGTTATTGGTATTGCGGAAGGTAATCAATACTCTCCAGGCGGAACTGTCTGGGAAGTTTATTCCGAATCATTGGATAATGGCTCAACTGTTTATGGTAAAGAGAACGTAATCTCAGCTCCTTTAAATGTTGGGGATTCTCTTGCTGGTACATTCGCATTTGTACCATTTGATCAAACCGGACTTGAAAGAAATAAAACTTACTACATATGGATAGCAAATAATCTTTGGGGAGGCGAAGGCAGACTTCGTTTTGAACAGGGATATGCATACGCAACATTTAATGTAAGATAAAAAGTTTACGAAACTTGGAGTTAATTATGAATTCTAAGAAATTCAAAATATTTATTACGCTACTTTTTCTAATTGGAACAACTATCACTGCAGGCATTCCGTCATTCTTCCCGGTTTCTAGTTCGAAGTCGATGTCATTAAACGGAATTTATGCTGCTGGCAGTGATGGAATTTCAAGCCTTTCTACTAATCCCGCAGGACTTTCACAATTAAACGGAAGAGCTATTGAATTTTCTGTTTTCGGAAGATTAGGGCAGCAAGATTATGTGAATACTAATGAAACCCTTTTTAGATCGTTCAGAGATGATGATATAGGATTTAACATTGGTGCTTTCTGGAAAATAACAGATGATGTAACGGTTGCTGTTGATTACAACAATGCAGTTCAATACAGAGTTAACTGGCCTTTCGCAAAATTCTTCCAAGGTGATTCCAACTCTGCAGTCTTAGCATTCGATCACTTTAATGATTTTTCAATTACATCTATTAATCCATCGGCTGCTGTTTCTTTCGGAAATATTTCCGTAGGCGCTTCTGTAAATATTCTTAACATTAAACACAAAGCCGGTTTTTATCAAGGTGATCCGAACTGGGAAGCAACAGTTGCTGGCTTAGGTGGTTATCAAGTTGACTATAGTGCAGATGCTTGGACGTTTGGCGGCACACTCGGCATTCAAGCAGATTTAACAACTGATTTGCGAATAGGAGCTTATGTAAAAAGTACAATCAGTGCCTCACTTGAAGGAGATGCACAAAGTAGAATGTTGGCAGATTTAGATTCAACGGTTTCTAAAACGTCACTTTCAACTGATTTTGAACTGCCGTGGGTGTTTGGCCTTGGTGTTTTATACAATCTAAGTGATAATCTTAAACTTAACGTTGACGCTCTTTATAGTTTGTGGAGCGGAACACAATCTGTACAAAATTATTCCTTCGGTAATGAAATATGGAATAATCGATTCTCTTCTGTTGATTCTATTTCTGGTTACAAAGCAGGGCAATTCCAATTACAATATGAAAACTCATTTAACCTCGGAGTTGGGTTGGAATATTTCCCAAGCAGCAGTGTAACTCTAAGATTTGGTTATAGATACAGTCAAACACATTTTTCGGAAGCAACATATAATATGTTATATCCTGCGGTCGATCAGCATTGGCTATCATTTGGTGTGGGCTTTTGGTTTGAAGAACTATACATGGATTTAGCCATTGCATACGCGGCAGGTATTGAAAGAACGGTTGATCAAAATTCGAATTTCTTTTATCCGGGGAATTATAACGGAAATGCATTTGTACCAAGTATGAATATGAAATATCAGTTTTAGAAAACTGTAGTTCAAAAAAACTACAAAATTAATCGCTTTAACAAAAAGGAGGATGTCATATGGTCAAACTAAAACTACATGTTGTTTGGCTTCTTTTATTGATTCTTACTATTTCTGTAAGTGCACAAGAAATTGTACGTGAAATGGTAACAGTTCCAAAAGCAGATTCCGGGGCAATTACTATTGACGGTCTTATGGATGAACCCGAGTGGACAAATGCTGCTAGAGCAGATCTTGTGACTGGTACGGGTTACAATATCTGGGCAAACAAGTATTACAGAGAATCTCTGGCAGAGCCTGAATTCGATCAACTTTTTGCTCGCATGTTATGGAGTAAAGACACATTATATGTGTTTGTTGTAATTGATGAATTTGTTAATGATTCAACTGGACTCTTCTTCCCTGGTCAATGGCAAGGTGATCAACTCTTCGTTTCTTTATCCAATAGGTTGGCTGATAACATGATGGGTTGGTATGACGGTAATGTTTATGCCGCTCCCGATGGACCTTATCATTTTTTAATTATAGGTGAGGATGTAACCCTAAACATGGGCAATGAATCATGGATTCCTGATAGATATCAACGTTTTGAAGGTGATACTGTTAGATCATTTGATGCAAATGATATCAGCAGATCAGCTGTAGTTATAAATGAAGAAGAAGGTATTTGGGCTGTGGAAATGGCTATCTATAATCCAAACGTTAATGCTCAAGGTAAGATAGGCTTTAACATAGGTGGTAGTAATGGATCACAAACTGCATTTGACGAGTTTGAAGATGCATACCAATATTATACATGGCAGCCTCATATTCCTAATGATCCTTGGGGCGATCCACTAGGTAATGGCGATCCTGGTTTTACTAACCTTGCAAATGCAGACTATTGGGCAGTTCTATATTTTGAACCGGGTGATGATGATATCATTCGTCAAACAATGGATGTGCCGATGGCAGATTCTGGTGCCGTTATTATTGATGGTGTAGCTGATGAAGGTGCATGGGGTGATGCAGCTCATATTAATTTAATTTCCGGAACAGGTTATAATATTTGGGCAAACAAATACTATCGTGAATCTTTAGTTGAACCAGAGTTTGATGAGTACTATGCAAAATTACTTTGGTCAAAGGATACACTTTATGCATATATCCACATTGACGAGTTTGTAAACGATTCAACCGGACTCTTCTTCCCTGGTCAATGGCAAGGCGATCAACTTTTTGTATCACTTTCTAGCAGAATTGGTAATGATATGATGGGATGGTATGACGGTAATATTTACGCTGCTCCCGATGGTCCTTATCATTATTTAATTCTTGGTGAAGATGTTACTCTTAACAATGGTAATGAATCTTGGATCCCGGATCAATATCAAAGATTTGAAGGTGATACTGTAAGAGTATTTGATGCAAACGATTACAGTCGATCAGCAGTTACACTTGATTTTGCAACTGGAGTAATGACAGTTGAAATGGCAATTTATAATCCCCATGTTGCAAGCCAATCCTCAGTAGCATTCAATCTTGGTGGAAGTAACGGTTCAGAAACTGCATTCAATGAATTTGAAGATGCATACCAATATTATACATGGCAGCCTCATATTCCTAACGATCCTTGGGGCGATCCTCTAGGTAATGGTGATCCAGGATTTACAAATTTAGCTAATGCAGATTATTGGGCAATGTTGAATTTTGTTTCTACAATTTCAAGTGTTGGTGATGATGGTGGACGCGAAGAATTAGTTAATGATTTCCAATTATTGCAAAACTATCCAAACCCGTTTAACCCATCAACTACAATTAAATTTAGAACTCCTAAAGCTACACAAGTATCACTAAGAGTATATAATATTCTTGGTCAGCTGGTAGCAAACTTAGTTGATAACAAATTTGTTCAAATGGGCGAGCATACTGTTCAATGGAATGCTTCCAGTTTGGCAAGCGGTATTTATTTCTATGAATTGAGAGCAGATAATCTCGTTCAAACAAAGAAAATGATGCTTCTCAAGTAATAATGATTGTTATTCGGCACAGCTGAAAAAGCTGTGCCGATGTTTTTGAAAATTTTGATATGAAGGTTAAAAATGAAAGCGGCTTTATTATACGGACCACACGATTGGCGAATTGAAGAAATTGAATCTCCAAAGTATGAAGACGATGAATTAATCATCTCAATTAAAGCATGCGGTGTATGCCATTCGGAATTGCATCAATGGGAACATAAAATTGATGGATTAGATTATCCTAGATTTATTGGGCACGAAGCAGCAGGAATTGTAAAATCTGTCGGTAAAAAAATTAAAAAGTTTAAAGAAGGTGACCGAGTTGCTTTGTGGATTTTCGGTAAAGGATTTGCCGAAGAAGTTACGGTAAAAGAAAATCAAGTATTTCCTATTGAGGACTTTGTTTCATTTGAAGAAGCTTTGGCTGAACCAATTTCTTGTACGACAAATGCTCTTATCAAAACTAATATCCAAATTGCCGATACTGTTGCACTAGTTGGAACTGGATTCATGGGATTAATATTGTTACAACAATTGAAACATCAAGGCGTTTCAAAAATAGTAGCAATTGATGTACGCGATGAAATTTTGACAGTTGCTAAAGAACTTGGTGCTGATGTTGTCTTAAATCCTTTGAAGGAAGATGTGCCTGCTGAAATAAAAAAATTGACTAACGATCAAGGTGTAGATGTTTCCTTTGAAGTCGGTGGTGTTCAAGCTACTCTTGATATGGTTCCACAAATCACAAGAATGGAAGGCAAAGTTGTAATCTTCGGCTACCATCCCGGTAAAAGAATTATAAATGATCTTGGTTATTGGAATTGGATGGCTTGGGATATTATAAACGGGCACTTTAGAAATATGGATACGATACTTGATGGGTCTCGACGAGGGATGGATATGGTAAATACAAAAAAAATTAACATGAAACCTTTAGTTACACATGTATATAAATTGAATGAAATAGAAGATGCATTTATGGCGGCAAAAAATAAACCTGATGGTTTTATTAAAGCTGTCGTTGTAATGGATTGATTTTGATGCTGTATTAAACAAAATATTATTTAGGGATGCTGCAATGAATAATAAAAATACTATAAAGAAAATGTTTTTGGTAACTCTGCTGTTAACCATCTCCAATCTTTTTGTTTTACCGGTTTATGCTGCTGCTGGAAAAATTTCCGGTAAAATTATTGATTCGGAATCGGGTACTCCGTTACCGGGTGTAAACGTTGTAATTGTAGATCATCAATTTGGTTCGGCAACAGACATGGAGGGTGAATATTTTATTCTAAATGTTCCACCCGGTGTTTATGACTTGCGCGCTACTATGGTTGGTTATAAGCCCGTTGTAATGCAGGGAATCCAAGTAAGCATTAATCACACAACTACTATTGATTTTGAACTTGAACCTACCGTCTTTGAAGTCGGGGATGATATTGTTGTTATTGCCGATCGTCCTTTGGTAGAAAAAGATCAAACATCAACGAGGCATTTTGTTAATGCAAGAGAAATTGCATCTAGACCGGCTGAACAACTATCACAAATCTTAAATACTCTTCCCGGTATTGATCAAGACGCTGCCGGCGAGCTTGTGGTTAGAAGAGGTAGCCTCGATCAAGTTGCATTTTTAATTGATGGTATTCGTGCACGCAATCCACTCGATTTTGAACCTTACACAAATATCAATCTTACTTCAATCCAAGAACTTGAAATTATTACCGGTGGATTTAATGCCGAATATGGTGAAGCTCGTTCGGGTGTTTTTAATATTGTTACTAAAGACGGTACCGAAAAAGTCCAAGTTTATGCGGAAGGTAGATGGACTCCTCCAGGTTTAAGGCATTGGGGTACAGCTTTTTATGATTATTCAACCGAACGTTATTGGGAAAATACACACGCTCGTCACTTGCAATGGTGGATTGATAACCCTGATCAATGGGTTGATCTCAAAGGAATACCGGGAAATGATCCTAATAGTGAATGGACACCGGAAGAAGCTTTTGCGAACTATATGGCAACACATCAACCATTAACAGATTATACAGAAAGAAGCAGCTATCAGACAGAAATTTCTATCGGTGGACCGATGCCGTTAGATAATTTTTATTTCTTTGTTTCAGGAAAGTTTAGACAACAACCGCCAATTACAGGCAATAGCTACAGAAAACTTGGTACTTGGTTGGATGCTACCGCAAAACTTACCTATCGATTCAGTAAAGATTTTAAATTTATGTTTTCTGGATTTTTTGGTCAGTCAAATACCAATCCCGGAATGGAATATATGAGAGGAGATTGGGTTTCCGGACATGGCTTGGAAAATAAGTACGCTTACTATGATTTTGATGGTTATCCTGAAAGCAATATTGATGGACAAACTTTTCAAGTTACACACGTTTTAAGTCCTAGTACATTCTATGAATTGAGATTAACAAGAGTAAACAGATACAGAAGTACAAGTACATTCCCGGGTGATGAACTAGGATGGGAACAAGGAATTCCTGAGTTTGATAGACTTAGAGCTTATGATGAAAATGGAAATCCTGTTCCGGGTGGATTTAGTAATCTAGTTGGATTACATACAACAGGTTATTACTATCGCGGAGAAGATAAAAATATTGACTGGACATTTTCCACCGATTACACTAGTCAAATAAATAAAAGCTGGCAATTAAAAGCTGGTGCGGATTTTACTTATTATACACTTGATCGCTTTCAAGAAGCAAAAGCATTTAATGCAATCGAAGAAAAAGTTTATAATCCGTACGAAGGAAATTTCTATGCCCAAAGTAAACTCGAGTTTGAAGGACTTATCATCAACCTTGGGTTTAGATATGACTTTTATAATCCTAATGACAGAAAATTTGTAGATATTTATGATCCACTGGATGTTTACGCTGCATCAAAAGAAGGAAGGGATCCAAACCCGGTTACAATTGAAACAGAAACTTTTGGACAGTTCTCACCACGTTTAGGGATCTCTCACCCTATATCTGAAAACACTGTACTTCATTTCTCATACGGACACTTTTTCCAACGTGCAGCTTTTGGTAATTACGGTGAAGGAACTGGTGGTGATGCAGCAAATTTACAAGTAAGCGGTATATTAAATACTTACATAGCGAATTCAGATCAACTATATCCCGCACCTTATAATCTTGGTAATAGAGATCTTAAACCAAGAAAGACTGTTGCATATGAATTGGGAATTGAGCATAACATCGGCGGAATTGTAGCAGATATTACAGCTTATTATAAAGACATTACAAACACAATCCGATCAGTAACGGTTATTACACGCTCTGGCGGGAGGTATATCACAACCGGTAACGGGAATTATGGTGATGCAAAAGGTATTGAAGTATCTCTCCGAAAACCTTTGTCGGGATGGTGGGGAGGATATCTTAACTATTCATGGAGTACAGGTATAGCCGGACGCTCGGGTGATCCCGATGTACTTGCGCCACCGGAATCAAATATTCAAGTTAGCAGAATAATGGATGTCGGTGATTTTATTCTCTACGATCCGGCTCGTTTAAAATTTGGATTTACAATAGCTACACCTTCTGATTTTCCGTTTTTAGGTGGAATTTTATCAAACGTTCAAATTGCGTTGGATTACCAAGTGTATTATCCGCATGACAGAATTGCAAGTCATGTCTTTTCGGAAGCTGGTACGCAATTTATAAGAACCGCTGATAAAAATGCAGATTTCCGATTACGTAAAGAATTCGATTTTGGTTTCATTAAACCGGCACTTTTTATTGAAGTAAGAAATTTATTTAATGATACATGGACAAATGTTGATGCTGTAAAATCAGCATCACCTGAAGATCGTGTTGAATTTATTAATTCGCGGTTTGCTACATATCCGGAAACAAAAACAAACAATGCTCCATTCCCGGATGTAATCAAGTACAGAAATCTACCCAGAACTATAACATTTGGGTTCGCTATACAATTATAATTTGATAAAAAAGAAGTGATAAAAACATGAAAAAATTCAAAATATTTTTAATTGCACTTAGTATAGTTCTTTTAACGGGTTCTATATTTGCGCAAGAAATATCAAACACACACACACGCGGAAAATTATGGGAAACTATTTATAACTACGGATTTATTGGTGATCCTGGCGCGTGGGATTATCTTCAAGTAACCGGAATCGGGTTTTATCCCGGTTTCTCCGGATACACTTTTCCTAATGATGAATTTCAAGCAAATGGATTTATCACTGATGCAAACTTTCATAATTTTCGATCCGGTCCATGGATTATAGCAAAGGATGCTCAAACGTTAGTTGCTCCGGCATTTACACCTGAACGGAAGGATTTCTTAATTTATCATTCATCGCTTGCAACAGGAGCAATGAATGTTCAAACTAATATTCCTCCGTTTACTAGAACGGAAAATTTTGTCGAAGAAGTCGGTTACGATCCACTATTTCCGGAAGAAGTTAATTATACAAAATTTCATACCGGAACAGGTGTAACTGTTAAACAAAGATCTATGGCATGGAGCTTTCCCGGTTATGATGATTTTATTATCTATGATTATGTTTATAAGAACGAAGGTAAGATGGCGTTACCCGCTGTCAACCGAGTTGATGATTTAGTTCAAACCCTCAATGAAGTTTGGATTGTTTTCCACAGCGGTATTCAAGTTTCTACAAAGGGAAATTTAAATTTCTATTATGATTCTGATTTTCTTTCTTCAACCGCACCAGCCGGTGGATTTGGTTGGCATCCGGGCGGTGGATACACAGATTATTATGCTGTTGAAAATGATGATATTGACGGGAAAGGACTTCTTTATTATAGCCGAGACTACAATGGTGGTAAAGAACCCCCGCCTTGGGTTCAGCATGGTCAAAAAAGTAATTGGAGAGATTTATTGCGAGTAAGACCGGAATGGCAACCTGAACTTCAAGATCCTTCAGCATTTGGATTTGTTTTCTTGTATAGAACTCCTCCCACCGGTGCAAGTGCCGATCCTTTCGAAGCTGACCCTACTCACTTTAATATATATAGTGATGAAGGAGATAAATTTAACGGTAAGACAGTCGACTTTGAAGGCTTCGGATTGACCAGCTTTAGTGCTGAAGAAATTTATCAATTTGCGAGACATGACAAACGACCAAATAATAGCGGCAGATTATATAACTGGTACACGAGTTCTTTTGGACCTTATACATTAGCCCCGGGCGATTCAGTTAGAATAATTGTAGCTGAAGTTGCTGGAGTTATGGATCTATGGGATGTAATTAAAGGCGATCCTGATGGTAAATATCCTGATAGCACTATTGCGGACATTAGAAGAAATGCTGAAGCTGCGCGAAATGCAATCAAATGGGGAATAGGTGCACGCGTTAATGGTATCGATCTTGCTGCCGATGTACCTGATTCACCTCCGGCCCCAACTTGTTTTGCAGCGAATGCTTCAAGAGGATCAGATACTGCAATAATTGCAATTAAGTGGGATAAACTTGCTGAAGAAGTCCAATTTACCGATGGCGCAGGAAATATTTTTTATGATGGTGTTACGGATCTGGATGGATACAGAGTTTATAGAGGAATAGATAAACGTGGAATTTGGGAACTGGTAGCTGATATTCCCAGAGCTGAATTTGCTGACTACTTTAATGAAGAATCTGGCTTTTATGAATACGAAGATAAAGGTTTACAATTTGGTTTTGAGTTCTATTATTATGTTCAAGCTTACAACCTAACACCGAGAACATGGACTTCCGCAAATGGTACCATTGTAAACAATTTACCAGAGTTAATAAGTTCCGATAAAAATAGAACACCACTAACAGCAGCAAAACCGGGACCTATAAATTTAGCTGAAGAAGGTTGGGATGTTTTTGTTGCTCCAAATCCATACATAGAAGGGGATCCTAACCATAGTTTTGGTGAACCAACACCTAGAAAAATTGAATTCAGAAACCTGCCGGAAAGAGCAACAATAAAAATATTTAGTGTTGCTGGTGATTTAGTTAAAACTATTGAACATCAGCCTGATGATCAAGGCAACTTAAGCGGAAGTGCTGTATGGGATCAACGTTCGGATTCCGGTCTGTTAGTTGCACCAGGTTTGTATATATATGTAGTACAATCAAGAACAGAGAATTCATCTGGTGATAAGACAAATGGTAAACTAATGATAATACGATGATCTTATTTAGATGGTTAACTTAAGAAAATTGTCTGGAGGAATAGAAAATTGAAAAAATTAATTATTAGCATAATCATTTTATTGTCGGCATCGCTCAGTATTAATGCTGAATTTAATAAAGCCGGCAGAACAGCTATGCAATTCTTAAAAATTGGTATCGGTGCTCGTCAAGCCGGAATGGGAGAGGCTAGCATTGCGAGTGTGCAAGATGTTAACTCCATCTTCTGGAACCCAGCAGCTGTAACTGGGATAAATGGTGTTCAAGCTTCTTTCACATATACAACATGGATTGCAGATCTTAACATTATGAGTGGCGCTGTGGGTATTACTCTTGGCGATATCGGAACACTTACGGCAAGTTATATTACCATGGATTACGGAGATATTCCAATGGCCTACACTACCAGTCAATCCGGTAATATCGATACAAGAACGGGAAACTTTTTTACCGGAAGTGATCTCCTCTTCGGAGTGGGTTTTGCCAGAAAATTTACCGACCGTCTCTCAATTGGTGTTAACTTAAAATATGTTCGTGAAGATCTCCATACCTATTATAGTGATCTCTGGGCTTTTGATGTAGGCAGTTTTTATGATACCGGTTGGAAAGGAATTAGGCTTGCAATGAGTGCTCAAAATTTTTCAAGCCAGGCTAGATGGTTGGAAACAAAAGAAGAAGAACAACAATCATATGAATTACCCATCGTCTATAGAATCGGTTTAGCAATTGATTTGATGGGTGGTGAAGATTTATTCCTTGGAGGAAATTTTGATGAACATAAAATTACACTCAACATGGATGCGATACACACAAATGATTATGCGGAAAGATTACATCTTGGGTTAGAGTATACTGCTTTTAATATGATTGCACTAAGAACTGGTTATAGACTTAATTATGAAGAAGGAAATTTAAGTTTAGGTGTAGGGTTTAATTATGATGCGGGATTTGCAAAACTAAACATTGATTACGCCTATGTGCAATATGATTATTTGGAATCACCACATAGAGTAACAGTATCAATGGAATTCTAAAATCAAAAAATTAATCATAAAACTTGAGAAAGAATTTATTCCAATATCTACTTATACTTTTTATAACTGCCCCTGGGTTTGTTAGTGAAGAAATTGACGTTCTAAAATATGTAGATACAACTATCGGGACAGAAGATGGTGGAGGCGCTACTTTTATTGGTGCCTGTACTCCGCATGGAATGGTTAAACTGGGTCCCGATACACCGTTACCTCAAAATACATCAGGTTATGTTCCTGATGCACCGATATTAGGATTTAGTCATACACACGTTAGTGGCACAGGCGGTGCTGGAAAATACGGAAACATTATGGTCATTCCCCAAACTGGTGATCCTGTTATAAAAAATTATTCTTCCAAAAAAGCTAAAGAATTTGGAACTGCTGGATATTATACAGTTGAATTGAATAGATGGAATATTAAATCGGAATTAACTGCTTTACATAAAGTTGGATTTCACAGATACACTTCGTTAGATGAAAATTCACTTACACTTCTATTTGACCTTTCTCGAGTAGTAAATGTTGTTGAATTCAGCCCGGGTGAAAACATTCACTCTTACATTAAAATAATCGACAAAAATAATATTGAAGGTTACGGAACATACAAAGGTGGAATAGGACCGACGGTGCCTTACACAGTTTATTTCGCAGCACAAACCTCAAAATCAATTAAACAGTTTGGTGTATGGCGTGACGAGACAATTTATGAAAACGTGAATGTAAGTTACGGTGACAGTATCGGTGCATTTATAAAATTTAGCATCAATGAGATAGAGTTAAAAGTTGCAATTTCATTTTTAAGTCTTGAACAAGCAAAGAAAAATTTGAATGAGGTAATTGATTTATCATTTGATGAAGCCAAAGCTAAAGCCCAATCAATTTGGCTTAAAGAATTAAATAAAATTCAAGTAACCGGGGGAACAGAGGAACAGAAAACTCTTTTTTATTCTTGTCTATATAACACAATGCTAATGCCGACCGATGTTACGGGAGAAAACCCCCGTTGGAATTCAGATCAACCAGCATTCTGGGATTTTATTGCTTTGTGGGATACTTACAGAAATGTTAATCCGCTTTACACAATTATTGATTCCGAAAAACAAATAAGAATATTAAATAGTTTGTTAGATATTTACTCACACACAGGTTGGATACCCGATAATTGGTCATCCGGCTCATTCGCATTTATGCAGGGCGGAACAAACAGCGATGTACTCTTTGCTGATGCAATGGTAAAAGGATTAAAGGGCTTCGATTATGAACTCGCTTACGAATCGATGATCAAACACGCTGAAACTCCATCCGACTCACCTTACGAATACGGAAAAGATTCCGACGAGTATTTGAAACTCGGTTACTCATCATCAAACAAATGGTGCGGTTCTTCAAGAACTCTCGAATATGCATTTAATGATTTTTGTGTCTCCCAAGCTGCAGATATATTAAACAAAGAAACAGACAGAGAAAAATATCTCAAACGTTCACTTAATTCTTACAACATCTTCAGAGAAGATGAAAAATTCTTCTGGGTTAAAAATCCCGACGGCAGTTGGGTTGAAGGATTTGATCCCGAATTCAGAATTGAAGAATGGTGGGAAGGTCCATATTTCTACGAAGGTATTCCTTGGCATTATTCAACTTTTATCCCTCACGATATTGGGGGATTAATTGAACATCACGGTGGCAAAGATAATTTCGTAAAGTTTTTAGACAGAATGTTCCATGAAGGGCATTACATTCAGCACAACCAACCCGATATACTTACACCTTACTTATATGTTTATGCCGGAAGACACGATAAAACTGTCGAACGAGTTAGAGAAATTTTGGACAGGGAATACAAAACCACAACAAGTGGTTTGCCCGGACAAGACGATGCAGGATGTATGTCTGCATGGTATGTTTTCAGCGCAATGGGATTTTATCCAAACGCGGGACAAAATTTATACTTAATGAGCTCTCCGATTTTTAATGAAATTAAAATCGATATAGGGAACGGTAAAAAATTCAAAATCACAGCAGAAAATTTATCACAAGATAATATCTATATACAAGAAGCAACCTTGAACGGGAGTGAATTTAATAATGCTTGGTTCACTCACGATGATTTACTTAACAACGATGAATTAAAATTAATTATGACAAACAAATCTAGTGGATGGGGAAGTGCGTATGTTCCCACATCAGCTTCAGAGATATTGAATAAAATATAGAAGACAGGAGAAGTTATAATATGAACTTTGCTAAACTATTGGTTGAAGGTGAGAAATTAACGAAGGATAATTTTGCTAATCCACCGAAAGCTATGGGAGTTTTACCGTTCTGGTTTTGGAACGGTGAAATGAATGAAGAAGAAATGATCTGGCAGATGAAAGAATACCATGCGAAAGGAATCTCGGGATTATTTATTCATGGACGCTTCGGTGAATCAATCGGTTATTTATCCGATACATGGTTTGAAAGAACTAAACACGCAGTTAAAGTCGCCAAAGAAATCGGTATTGATGTTTGGGTTTACGATGAAATGAATTGGCCGAGTGGAACTGCTTATCGAAAAGTATCTCAAGAAAATCCAAAACTCAGACAAAAATATTTGGAAATGGTTGCACTTCCTGTTCCTGGTCCTTTATTTACATTTTTAGAGGCAACAGATGATAGATATGTAAATACTGGTAACTCAAAACCTATAGTTGCTTATGCATGTTCCGAAGAAGAGTTTCAAACTAATCTTAATCCTGATACAATAATCGATCTAACACCTAATCTATCTTTCAATGCAGTAATTCCATGGGAAGCACCAAAAGGAAATTGGAGATTACTTTATTTCTTGGAAAAAGAAATTGATTACTATATAGATGCTTTAAATCCCGAATCAACCAGAAAGTTTCTTGACGAAACTCACGAAAAATATAAAGCTGCAGTTGGAGAAGAATTTGGAAAAGTTATGCCGGGATTTTACACAGACGAACCGGCTATGCATTATTACCATGTTGGTATGCAGAATCAAGTTATACCATGGACTACACAGATATTTAAGATTTTCCGTGAAAGAAGAGGTTACGATTTAAAGCCATATTTGGGCGCTCTCTTTTTGGATATGGGTGAAAGGACAGCTCAAATCCGTTATGATTTTTGGAAGACTTTAACCGAACAATATTCTGAATCCTACTATCAACAGATTAGAGAATGGTGCGAAGCAAACAATGTGTTGTTCACCGGACATTTACTCGGTGAAGAATGGATTTGGATGCATGCAAGATGCGAAGGAAATATTTTCAAACACTTAAAACATATGCATATAACCGGCGTTGATCATCTTTACCCAATTGTCGGAACAAAAGAAGCTGCAAGTCAACATGTTGCGTTAAAGATTGCAAGTTCTGCAGCACATCATTATGGAAGTAATCAATTACTATGCGAATCAATGGGCGGAACTTATTGGGATTGCACACTCGAAAGAATGAAGTGGATTGCAAACTGGGAATATGTTTTAGGCGTAACAATTTTTAACAATCATGGTTATCATTACTCAATTGAAGGTGAACGTAAACGCGATTGGCCGCCATCACAATTCTATCATCATACTTGGTGGAAGTTCTATGATAATTTCGTAAAGTATATGTCTCGTCTTGGACACATGCTTTCGGCAGGTAAGCACATCGCAAAAGTATTAATGTTGTATCCGATCAACAGTGCTTGGGCAAATTATAAACCAAGCGGCCCCGATCAATTTTTCAACTTAATGCAGTCAGATTTTGATTACTTGACTGATTTGCTTCTTAGATTACATTATGATTTTGATTACACCGACGAAGATATTCTCGCGGAAGCAGAAGTTATTAATGGAAAAATTAAGATCAATCAAGAAGAATTTTCGGTAATATTTTTACCACCTATCACAGCGCTTCAACAAAATGCATTCGATAAACTTTACGAGTTTGTATCACAAGGCGGAACGGTTATAGCCGATACAGTTATTCCAAGTACTTTACTTGATGCTAAAGATGACAATTCATTAATAAATATTAAAAAGTTATTTGGCAAGGATCCTGCTGAACTATTGAAACACTTAAACAATGGTTCATCATTCGCGGTAAATAAAGTAAGCAGCATAGGAAAAGGTTCCGTCTATTTATTTGAAGGGAAAGGTTTATCCGTTGAAGATAAAGAAGGCGATATTAAGAAATTACTTAATGAAATAGTCACCCCTGATATTACCATAAGCGAAGAAGAAGTATTTTATTTACACAGAGTAAAAGATGATTATGATTTGTTCTTCCTAACAAACACACAACAGAAAAACCTTGGCAATGTTGAAATTACATTTGAAAAAGTCGGCACTCCTGAATTGTGGAATCCTGAAACCGGTGAAATTAATAAGATACATCAATATTCAGTAGACAATAATAGACTTAAAATATTTCTACCATTCGATTCAACTCAATCACACTTTGTAATTATTAAAGATGAACTTGAAAAACCATTTGTTCCATCAAGTAATCTTACAGTTACTGACTTAACAAACGAAAAACTCATTGGCTATTCAAAAGAAATGATTAACAAAGCGGAAGCAAAAGTAATTACTAAGGATGGCGAGAAGAAAATCACTAATGATGCGATTAAAAAACTTGACGACATAAAATTAGACAAAAGTTTTTCATTCGAAATTACCGAGGATAATGTTTTATGCATCGGCAAATACAAAATGATGATGGAAAATGATTTATCTAATATTGATGAAGTCATGAACGAAAATTACGATGACAGTAATTGGCTTGATGTTACAATGGGTGCATGGGAAATGCAGCTTCCACAAGAAAGAGACGATTCTACTTATCCCGTTACACTTTGGTACCGGACTTCCTTTGAAATGGAAAAAGTGCCGGCAAATCCAAGAATATTAATTGATGGATTCAGCGGAAAAGAATACACCATGTTCATCAATGGAAAAGAAGTAAAAGATAAAGGCAGAAGAAGCAGAATAGATGCGGAGATAAAGGAAGTCGATGTTAAAGCTTTTGTCAAAGAAGGGAAGAATATTGTGGCAATAAAATTAGTAGTAGTAAGAAGAACAGATGGAATGCTTGATCTACTTAAAGTTGTTGGTGACTTTACACTCAATAAAAAAGAGAATACATACTCAATCGGTGAAAAAGTAAACACAATTGTATTAGGTGATTGGACTAAACAGGGTTATCCTCATTATTCTGGAACCGGTGTTTACACAACCGAATTCGATTTACCGAGAGAATACTTAAATGGAAATTTATTCCTAAACGTAAACTGCGGTGAAGATGTACTCGAAGTAAAAATCAATGATGGTGAATCAAAAATTGCTTTATGGAATCCGTATCAAATTGACATCACCGGCTTGGTGAAAGAAGGTAAAAACAAAATTGAATTAAGTGTAACAAATACTTTAATAAATATGCTCGAAGCCGTCGAACACAAATCCGGCATTTTCGAGCCCCCGGTTATTATTCATGCACCGGTATATGAAATAAAAATTTAGTATTGCGGAGTAATTAATGAAGAAGGAAGGTGTATTAGTTGTCGGCAGTGCAAATATGGATCTTGTCGTTACAAGTGAAAGATTTCCTAATCCGGGTGAAACAGTTTTTGGAAAGAATTTTGCAATGTTTCCGGGCGGGAAGGGTGCTAACCAAGCTGTAAGTTGTGCTAAACTAGGCGGTCTAACATATTTCTTAGGTAAGATGGGTAACGATGATTTTCAATCGTCTTTAATAAGATCATTAAATGAAAGCGGAGTGAATATATCCGATGTTTTAATTGAAAATGGTGCACAAACCGGAGTTGCACTTATCAGTGTAGATGGATCGGGTGAAAATGAAATAATTGTTATATCCGGAACGAATATGCGTTTCACGACAAATGATTTGCTTAAAAAACAAGAATACTTTTCTAAAGTAAAAGTAGTTCTTTCCCAGCTTGAAATTCCTATTCAGACTGTTACATTAGCGGCACAATTGGCTAAGCAAAACGGTGCAATTTTTATATTAAATCCCGCACCGGCTGCTCCATTGAGTGATGAATTGTTTTCATTTATTGATTACCTCACACCTAATGAATCCGAACTTGAAATTCTTTCAGGTATAAACATTGTCGATAAGAGTTCAGCTGAAAAGGCTTCAAGAGTTCTTTTGCAAAAGGGACTAAAAAATGTTTTAGTGACTCTTGGAGAGAAAGGTTCTTTATTAGTGAACAATAACTCTGTAAAACATTTTGAGACTTACAAAGTTAAGGCAGTGGATACAACTGCGGCAGGTGATAGTTTTAACGGAGCACTTGCTTACTCGTTATCAATAGGAAAATCAATCGAAGAGGCGATTCATTTTGCAAGTTATGCAGCTGCTATTTCGGTTACTAGAATGGGTGCTCAAACATCAATGCCGACTTTGAGAGAAGTAGAAAGTTTACTCTAACTTTAGAAAATAGTGGGAGAAAAAATGAAAAAATCCGGAATTCTTAATGCACCACTTTCAGAGATTGTAGCAAGACTTGGTCATACAGATAAACTTGTTATATGTGATAGTGGATTACCGATTCCACAAAATGCATTCGTTATTGATCTTGCTGTTACAAACAATGTACCTAGATTTATCGAAGTATTAAATGTTGTTATGCAAGAATTAGCGGTAGAAAAAATTATTATCGCTGATCAACTATTTACGAGTGGAAATGGTGTTTTAGAAGATATCAAAAAAATAACAGACGGTATTTTACTTGAGCATGTTGATCATGAAGAATTTAAAAACATAACACGCAGCGGAAATAATGTTTACTTTGTGAGAACCGGTGACATTACGCCTTATGCCAATATCATACTTGAATGTGGAGTAACTTTTTAAGTGAGTGCATTGAATTTATGAAATACAGAAAATTCGGAAATATGAATTGGGAAATTTCAGAAATCGGTTTCGGAGCTTGGGCTATCGGCGGCGGATGGGGACCGCAGAGTGATGACGAGTCAATCAAAGCTCTTCACCGTGCGCTTGATCTCGGTGTGAATTTTATCGATACGGCTCAAGGTTACGGTGAGGGTAAAAGCGAAGAGATAATCGGTAAAGTATTGAAGGAAAGAACGGAAGAAATATTTGTTGCCACAAAAGTTCCTCCCAAAGAATTCGATTGGCCGGCAAAAATTGATTACGATGCACGTAAAGCTTTCCCGAAAGAATTTATAATTGAAGAATGTGAAAAATCATTAAAGAGACTACAGCGCGATTATATTGATGTTTATCAATTTCATACTTGGTCAATGCGCTTTAATGACCAACTTGAATGGTTTGAAGCATTTGAGAAATTAAAGAAGGATGGCAAAATAAGAGCATCCGGAGCTTCGGTTCCCGATATCGATCCTTACTTTATCGATGGAGCTGTGGTAGAAGGAAAAATCGATTCGATTCAACTAATCTATAATTTATTCGAACAGTTTCCGGCTTGGAATACATTAAAAGTTTGTAAAGCGAATAACATCGGAGTAATTGTTCGTGTTCCCTTTGATGAAGGTGCTTTAACGGGTAAGTATAATTTGGCTACAACTTTTCCCGAAGGTGATGTAAGACAGCATTACTTCCGCGGAAATAATTTGAAAGCGGTTGTTGATAAAGTTAGCGAGATAAAAAAATATAAAGATGAAAAACATCCTAACTTATCAATGGCTGACTTTGCATTAAAATTCTGTTTAAGCAATGATTCAGTGTCTACTGTAATCCCGGGGATTAGAAATATCAAGCAGGCGGAAATGAACAGCGCGGTTAGTAACGGAAATTATTTTCCAAAAGATGAAATCAAAGAGTTGGAACAATTCGCTTGGCGAAAAGATTTTTGGAATGAGGAAGTAAGCTAATAAGGATTTGTTCGTTGAAAGAAATAATTGCCGTTCAATTTAGTGAACGGGGGAAATAGCAACAAACTATACGGACTTTAGTCCCATTAAATGCCAAGGATGGGGCTAAAGCCCAGAGATAAGTTGGCAATCTTAATCTCCGACTTAAAAGTCGGGGCAAAAAAAAGTATGCAACACACATAGAAGTGGACACAAATATTAAGAAATCACAAAAGTTTCAATCAAATACAAAACGGAGAAAACAATGAAAAAAATATTATTAATCATTTTAACCGGAATGCTTCTCTTCGCATGCGCGCCCGACGAAGAAAAAGCAATTCAAGATAAGTTGATGTACGGTGAATTAACCGTAAAGAACAACACAGCTTATTACACAATGCCGCTTGGACTATGTGAAGACTGGCCTGAAGAAACAACTACTCGAGATATTTATGTAAATGATTTTGAATTGTTGAAAAGATCCGGCATAAAATATTTGCGAATATCATTCGGATGGGATGCAATCGAATATGAAAAAGATAAATACGATTGGCTCTTTTGGGATGACTTCGTAAAAACCGGTGTTGAAGAATACGGTATTACAATGATACCTTATGTTTGCTATACTCCCGCCTGGAATTCAACCGAACCAGTTGACTCAGCATTATATTGGAATATCCCGCCGGTTGATATGGAAGAATGGGGAGAGTTCATGTTCGACCTTACTACACGTTATAAAAAATGGATCAAAACTTGGGAGCTTTGGAACGAACCCGATATATGGATTTACTGGAGAACTCAAGATGTCGGACAATTTGCAGAGTTTCATAAAATTGGAGCCGATGCTGTTAGAAAAGCTGACCCCGAAGCTAAAATTGTTTTGGGTGGAATTGCTTATAGACCCGAATGGATTCAATCACTTTTTGAAGATCATGGATTAAGTCCTTATGTCGATATAGTAAATTGCCATAACTATTTTGAGACCTGGCATAAAAATCCTGTTGAAGAAATTACAAGCTATGTAAACGATGTATATAATGTAGTTGCCAAATATGGCAACAACCAACCAATTTGGATGGCTGAAGTCGGTTACAGTACTTTCCGTCAAGGATCTATGGTGTCAGATTCCTATACAGCATATTATGAATATGAACACACCCCAAATTATCAAGCTGTTGATATTGTTAAAAGAATTGCTCTTGTTCGCTCGACCGGACAAATAGATGCAATGGCTTGGTATGAAATAAAGGACTTACCACCGAGTGATGAAGTAATTGGTGATATTTATAATAACAAACACCTTGGTATTGCCTGGGCAGATCATTCACCCAAACCGGCAAACCAAGCATTGATCTTTGTAAATGAATTGTTCGCTGATCCTATAAAGAGTATCGGTGAAAGTGTGGTATCAAGTGCAGATGAAAAAAGTGACAGTCGTTACGTTGCATTCGAAAGAGAAAACGGTGATGTGATTTTATTTGCTTGGCTGCAAACTGTTCAATATGATAAGAGAACGGACGACAAAACCGGAATGGTTAAAGATACCCGCGTAGAAACAGTTAGTTACACAATCCCGTCAGCTTTAACGGGAACAGGGACACTTTACAACGAACTTGGTGAAGGCAGTGAATTTACATCTATCGAAAAATCCGATAATCAAACTGTTGTAAAAAATGTAACTCTTGAAGGCGGAAAAATAGCAGTGATGGAAATTAAGAAATAATTGTTAAACTCAACCCCCTGTGTCCTCCTTCTCTTTGTAAGAGAAGGGGGAATGAAAGGGGGATGAGTTATTTTAATAAGTTAAATAGATTACAAAGAATTATGATTACAATAAACTCAAAACCAATAACCGAAGACAACTTCATAAAATTCGGTAAGGTAGTTAAGTCACCCAAAGGTGAACCGACAGCACAGGCCACGGATTTCAAATTTTGGTCGGATATTGCAAATTATGAAATTGATGGAGCAACAGAAATCGGGATATGTACGGTTTACAAACAACCGAAAAGTATTATAAACGGAATGGAGCGGCATCTTGACACTCCCGAAATTTTAATTCCGATTGATGCGCCGTTTGTTCTTCCGTTATTAAAAGAAGGCGAAGCCGAAGAACAATCTGAGGCATTTCAAGTTGATATCGGTGAAGCTGTAGTAATCGATAAAGCAGTTTGGCACGGAGCATGTCTGCCAGTTGGAAAAGAAGAATCATCTTACTTTGTGATATTTAAAAAAGGAACACCTAACGAAGACGTTTACAAAAAAGATATAAAAGAAATCGAACTTCAATTTTGAAAAACAATTACGGTTAATATGAGGACAAACATTCAGTCAGATTCATTGCGAATCGATTTTGCAGAAGACTTTTCAATTGATGGTCTTTTTATTTTAAAAG
The DNA here is from genome assembly GCA_030584085.1 of Melioribacteraceae bacterium. Lineage (NCBI taxonomy): Bacteria > Pseudomonadati > Ignavibacteriota > Ignavibacteria > Ignavibacteriales > Melioribacteraceae > Melioribacteraceae bacterium. The sequence continues at coordinate 3,000,302 of CP129490.1, read as the reverse complement.
AAAGCACAAAGGTTTGTGCCAATGGTGAGCAATCTATTATCATTAGAACTCACAATGCAGTTTCAGATCCGGCAGTGCTTCAAAAAGTTAAGTCAATTGAGAAAAACGAAAATTCAATTCAGTTCTATTTTGCGGATGAAGGCAAAGAATATTCAGCGATCGTGGAATTTTTTAAATCAAACAAAGGTGTGTTGGTTAAAGTTAAAGTCGAGGCACCACGCCCGATTTGGTTAGTGGAGTGGAAGTTAAATGGATTTGATTTTGACGAAGTATTGGTTCCTGCTTTGGGCGGTCAATCAATCAGCAAGGATATGCCGAAAGGGAAAACTCTTTCATACAAATATCCTTTCTGGTGGAATTCACAGTTTGTAATCGGCAAAACTATAAATGGTGGATTAATTTTCCGGTCTGAAGATAAATCAAACGAATTAAAATTGTTAAGAGTAAGTAAAACTAAAAATAATTTTGAAATTACATTCGGACACGAAGCCGCAGCTCCCCTTAATTCCAATCATCTTGAATATGAATTTTTTATAGAAGTATTTGAAGGTGATTGGAAATGTGGTGTTAATATTCACAAGAAATGGATGAAGGAAAATTTCAACTTGGTTGATTACAAAAAACATCCACATTATCCCGAGTGGATGGAAAATATAAATTTTATTCTTGAACCTTGGGGAGCAAGAAAAGGAACTAAAGCTCATCATACATTTGATCAAATAGTTGACCGACTTCATGATTGGAAAAAACTACACGATCCAAATCAAACTTTGCTATACTTGCCCGGCTATGCTCAGAACGGAGTTGATTCAAATGCTCCAAACTATGATCCAAGTGAACAATGTGGTGGACCTGAAAAATTCAAAGTTCTTGTAGATACTGCACATAGACTCGGCTATAAAGTAATGATTCACACAAATATTTTGGCAATGACTTTTGTTCATCCTTTGTATGAAGAATACAAAAAGTTTACAACAACCGATCCATGGGGACGAGAACTTACTTGGGGATTAGATATCGATGGTGATTGGCTGCCCGAACCTTTCTTTGCTTATATGAATCCAGGTTACAATGAATGGGGAGATTTGATGACTAAAGTTCTCGGAGATTTAATTAACAAGTATAAACTCGATGCAGTATTTGTCGATCAAACACTGCTTGCATTTAACAATAATCGAGGACCGAATTTTATTCAAGGAATGCACGATCATATTAAACGATTGCAAGAAGAATTCCCAAGGGTACTTTTTGCTGGAGAAGGTATTAACGAAAGAGTTCTGCCGAGACTGCCGGTTGTTCAAATTCATGGCATTGACAGTATTGCCGAAGTTCATGGAATGGATGACAGAGTTCAATGGCGAAACGTTCATCCAATTTCATCTTATTTGTTTGGTGATTACACAAAGTTTATGGCGCATCTTTTAACCAAACACACATCCGATCCGATGTTCAAACTGCAGGAGGAATCATATGCAAAGTTGAATGTCATTCCGTCATTAAGTCTCTATAGCTATGAACAAGAAATGGATACACCTGAAACTCGCAAGATGATTGAAAGAGCAAAAAGATTAAACAAGGAGTAATTATGAAACGTATTAAAACAGCGGTTATCGGTTCGGGATTTATGGGCGGTGCGCACATCGAAGCACTGCAGAGAATCGGTGGAGTTGATGTTGTTGCAATTGCTTCCGATGATAAAACCGGTGCAAGTGAATTACAATCAAAATATGATATTCCAAAGTATTATAAAGATTGGCAAGAATTAATGAATGATGATGAAGTTGAAGTAATACATAACTGTACTCCTAACTTTCTTCACTTTGAAATAAATAAAGCTGCAATCGAAGCAGGCAAACATATTCTTTCTGAAAAACCGTTAACTCTTACTGCAAATGAATCTGATCAACTTTTAGCACTATTGAAAAGGAAAAATGTAGTCAACGGAATCAACTTCAATTATAGATTTTATCCGTTGGTGCAGAACGCACGAGTTGAGATTGAAAAAGGAAATCTCGGCGATATTTATTTAGTTCACGGAAATTATTTACAGGATTGGCTTTACTACGATACCGATTACAATTGGAGATTGGAGACCGAGTTGAGTGGTACTTCACGCGCAATTGCTGATGTTGGTTCGCATTGGTGTGATACTGTTCAATTTGTAACTGGACAAAAAATTACACGTGTCTTCGCAAATTTGGTAACGATTCACAAGAAACGAAAAAAACCTACAAAACAAGTAGCAACATTTAAGGGGAAGGAAGAACTCGGTTCAACCGAGTATCAAGAAATTGAAATCAATACGGAAGATGCCGGTTCCGTTTTAATCCAATTTGAAAACGGAACTCAAGGAGTTTTCACTGTTTCGCAAGTTAGTGCGGGAAGAAAAAATCATTTTAGTTTTGATATTGACGGAAGTAAAAAAGCAATCTCTTGGAATCAAGAAAGACCGAATGAAATGTGGGTTGGTTATCGAGAGAAACCAAATGAAATACTTATTAAAGACCCTGCGTTGATTGACGAGAGTGTAAGAAAGTATGCGAGTTATCCCGGCGGACATCCTGAAGGTTATCCTGATGGACCAAAAAATTTATTTGCAAACTTCTATCAATTCATTCGCGAGGGAAAAGATCCGCAAAAAGAAAAATCGGATTTCCCCACATTCGCGGACGGACACATTGAAAACAAAATTGTAGAAGCAATTCTAAAAAGTAATAAAGAACAAATGTGGATTGAAGTCTAAAAAATTGCCGTCGGTTTTAACCGACGGGTTACAAAGAATTATCCTTGGTTTTGGCTTTAGCCACATTGTTTAAAAGTATATGGGTCTGAAGCCCTGAAAGTTTACAGTTATCACTGATACCGTCTGCTGAAGCAGACGGCAATAAATTGAAATACTTGAATTGAAAAATAAAACGGAGTATAAAATGAAATTAGGTTACATCACAGCTTGTTTCCCGAGTTTGAGTTTGGAAGAAATGGTAAAGTGGTCGGCTGATGCCGGATTCCAAACACTAGAACTTGCAGCTTGGCCGGTTGAAAGTGATAGAGATTATCAAGCTAGACAAATTGATGCAGCAAACTTTACGAAAGACGACGCAAAAAGAGTAAAGGATTTATTTACAGAAAACAATATGGAAATTTCTGCAATGGCTTATTATGATAATAACATGCATCCAGATTTAAAGAAAAGAGAATACTACATCAATCATCTTAAAAAAGTTATTGATACTGCAGAAATGTTGGATGTTGAGTTAGTCGGTACATTTGTCGGAAGCAGACCCGATAAGACACCGACGGAAAATATGAAAGAAATCGGTGAAGTTTTTCGTGACATATTAAAGTATGCTGAAGATAAAGGCAGAAAAATAATGATTGAAAACTGTCCGATGGAAAACTGGGTTCAATTCGGACTTCCGGGCAACTATGCATATTCGCCTGAACTTTGGGAAGCATTATTCAATGAAGTACCGAGTGATAATTTCGGATTGAACTTTGATCCCTCACATCTATACTGGCTCGGCATTGACCACATTGCAGCATTAAGAGAATTCAAATCAAAAATATTTCACGCTCACGCAAAGGATACAGAAATCTTAGATGACGGAGTTTACAGTTACGGTCTCTTCGGAAAACAAATAGATCCGACACCTTGGAAATCCGGCTGGTGGCGTTACAGAATGCCAGGCTGGGGAGAAATAGATTGGCAGAAATTTATCTCAGCTTTACAAGAAGAAGGATATGATAATGTTCTTTCAATCGAGCATGAAGACCCGGTTTGGGAAGGTTCGGTTGAGAAAACAAAGAAAGGTTTGCAGCTAGGACTCAAACATTTATCTCAATTTGTGATATAAAAATTTACGGAGTTATTAATGATAAATCTTATAAAAGGAAATTACGTTCCATTCGGTTCTCAATATTATAGAGCTCCCTCACCGCATCGTGAGGATTGGGATCGTGACTTAAATCGAATGTCTGAACTCGGTTTTAATACGATAAAATATTGGATTCAGTGGCGATGGAATAATCCAGCTGAAGGTGAATATTATTTTGACGACATTGATGAGTTAATGGACTTAGCACGGAAGTATAACTTAAAGGTTATGCTTAATACAATTTTTGATGTTGCTCCGGCTTGGATTTATGAAAAATATGAAGATGCGTCGATGGTAACTTTAAGCGGAAGAAAAATCGGTCCGCAGACTCAGCCGCATCGTCAAATTGGCGGACTTGGTTACTGTTTTAATCACGATGGTGTAAGCAAACACTTTTTCGATTTCTTGGCAGCATCAGTAGAAAGATATAAAGATCATCCAGCTCTTGAAATTTGGAATGTAGGCAGCGAACCGGAATTGACAAGCAGCATGGCAGAGATGCGGGATTATGCAAACGACTTAAACAAAATGGGCGATATGCTCTGCTTCTGTGATAACTGCAAAACTAAATTCAAAAAATGGTTAAGCACAAAGTATAATTCAATCGAACAATTAAACATAAGCTGGAATAGAAATTATACATCATTTGAGCAAGCTGAAATTCCGTTAACAAGAAATACATTCAATGATATGATTGATTGGAGAATGTTTTTCGTTTACACTCTCGGTGAAAATGTTAAGAAAAGATTTGAAGTAGCAAAAGAGATTGACAAAGGAAAACATCCTTTAATGTGTCATCACGTTTTCATTCAAGGATTTCCCGTTACTTCAACAGCAAGCGATCCTTGGAATGTCGGACAATACGGCGACTTGCACGGTTTTACTCAAATGGATGATGCTGCGATGATTGATATTCTTCGTTCGTGTGCGAGAGGCAAACCTGTTATCTCCGCTGAAATGTTAATGCTTCCCGGCTACACACTTAATTTGCCGGATATAATTGATGCAGATGATATTAAGAAATTCATTTTCAGCGGTGTTGCCGGTAATCAAAAAGGATTCATCTTTTGGCAGTATCGCCCCGAAATTCTCGGAAGAGAAGCCCCAACATGGGGACTTTCTTATCTCGATGGAGACGAAACTTCAAACTTAAAAGCTTATGCCGAAGTCGGAAAAGTCTTAAATAAAAATGTTGATTTAGTGATGGACGGCGAACCGGAAAAAGCTGAAGTGGCGATTATGTATAATCCCGAAAACCAAGTATTTGCTTGGGCTTCAACCGGCAGAGAAGGAAGTGCAACCGATTCCATTTTAGGAATACACAAAGCACTCTATGAAAGAAACATTACAAGTGACTTTTTACATCCGAAAGACTTTGAAAATGGTGAACTCGATAACTATAAAGTTCTTGTTCTTCCTTTCCCTTATTTAATTAACAAAAAGATTGCTGAACAAATTAAAACTTGGGTTGAAAAAGGCGGAGTAATTTTAAGCGAAAGTTACACTGCCGGATGGAATAAAGAAGGTGGACATCACGAAAAAACAGTTCCAGGTTACGGACTTCACGAAGTTTTTGGAATCAAACAGCGTGATGTTGAACCAGCTGATGATAACAACGATGTAGAAATAGAACTAACAGCTGATTTACCGTTACTCAAAAAAGGTGCAAAAGTAATCGGAAGTTTTGTTAAAGAAACTTTTGAAATCAATGGTGCAAAGGCTTTGGCAAAATTTAAAGATGGTAAAGCAGCGATCACTATTTCAAATTACGGTAAAGGTAAGGCAATTCAAATCGGTTCATATGCCGGAATGAATTATCACAGAAAAGGCATTGATGAAATCGGAAGACTCTTCCCATCATTAATCGAATATGCAATTGACCTCAATAAACCAAAAGTAAAAGATGATGTTAAGGTAAGAGTTGATACATTGAAAGACGTAAAGAGTTTGATGCTCATTCTTCAAAATAAAGAAGTGAAAGAAGTGAGTTCTGAAGTTGTTTTTAATTATGATAAAGAAATTGAGTTGACAGAGCAGTTTACCGGTGAAAAGTTAAAACTCACAAAAACAAATAACGGTGTTTCATGTTCATTCGGTTTGAGAGCTAAGGAGGTAAAGGTTTACTGTGGGTAAATTCTCTCTTCCTTCTTATAATTGGTCGGGCAACGTTAAGCGAAACTTTATTTTAAACGTTTTTGATGGAGCAATTTTTGCATTTGCTATGAACTTTGCTGCTTTAAATACTGTAATACCTGTGTACATTAAAAAAATCGGCGGTACAAATTTGGCAGTCGGTTTAATTCCAGTTATCTGGATAATCGGTTTTCATCTTCCGCAGATTTTTACAGCAAATTATGTGAGAAGACATTCCGAGAAAAAGAGAATTGTAATGTTCACCGCATTTATGCAAAGAATACCGTGGCTGATTCTTTCATTGTTAAGTTTTTTTGTTATCTATAAAGTAGATACGCAATTAGGGCTGCTCATTTTTTTTATAGGATTTTTACTTGCTTCTTTAGGTGGTGGAATGAATCTGCCCGCTTGGTTTGATTTACTTACAAAAATTACTCCGACTCATATACGTGGTAGGTTGTTTGCTTTCAGAGTTACTCTTGGTGCTGTGATGGGTATCTTCGCCGGGTACGCTTCAAAACAAGTTCTCGATAATGTGCAGTACCCGGCTAATTTTTCGCTTTTGTTTGGAATCGCCTTTGTCGTAATGATGATTTCTTATGTCTTTCTAGCATCAATTAAAGAGGAAAAAATCAATACTGTTGCTAAAGCAATTCATTGGAAAGATTTTTTAAAAGGGCTTCCTCAAATTTTAAAAAATGAAAGAAACTATCGAAATTATTTGATTGCAGATGTTCTGATGATTCTCGCAGGAATGGCAAATGCGTTTTACACAGTTTACGCGTTTGAAAAGTTTAATCTTACTTCCGGCTACGCGGGTGATTTTACAATTGTGATGATGACTGCAACGGTGTTTGCTAGTCTATTGTTCGGGTTCTTAGCGGATAAGTACGGACATCGAATTAATCTTTTCTTCGGTGCATTGTTTACCGCAATTGCTTGTTTGCTCGCAATAATTAGTCAGACGCTATTTCTTTATTACTCAGTGTTTGTTTTCTCTGCGATGACGATTGCACTAATTCAAGTATCGCGAATAACAATAATCGCAGAACTTTCACCTCAAGAAGAAACATCGACATATGTTTCATTAACCAATGTAATTACCGTTCCGTTCGTGTTGTCCGGAATTTTAGCCGGATGGCTAGCCGATTTGTTTGGTTACATTCCGGTCTTCGTTTTAGCAGGATTTTTTGCAGTTCTTTCTGCTTATTGGTTTTTGTTCATAATGAAGGAACCACGATTTCATCAAACAACTAATTTGAGTCAATAATGGATAGAAGAAAATTCATTAAAAATACTTTGATCGGAAGTATTGGGACAATCGCTGCAGCAAATTCAATTTTATCTGCCCCTTCTATTTTAACTTCATCGCGAGTTTCGAAAAGCACACTCGGAGGTGAATTAATTTTTAAACCAATGTTTGTTCAAAAAGGAATGGGTCCGCATCTATACGATTTAGTTTGGGCAACCGATAAAGATTGGGATACGTTTTATTCAAATATTGAACTTGCTCCGGATGGAATTAAAATCTCTGATTCTAAAGGAAAACAAAAATTCGGAATCAACGCAAGATGGAATGTAGAAGGATTCGGTTATACAAACATAACGGCAGATAATGGTGGCGAATTTTATGAACTTCCACCGGAAGGGAAATCACAAGAGTTTATTTTGCAATATGAATTTGCAAAGAGTCGTGTTGCAAGAAACAAAAGAAGAATAAAACTTCACTCGATAAATGGATGGCAGCCATCAACAGAATCTGCCGGATTACATGCATTCTCCCAAACACTGTTTGAAGATGCAACAAAGTATAAAAACGATAAAGAAAAATGTGCGGAGCTCTCACAAAAAAGTTTGATGTATGCATTATGGGCTTCCGAAAAAATTGAACTTGATAAAGCCAATTATGAAATCGCAAGAATGGGTAAAAGGAATGATTTCTTTATCGGCTGTGATGCAAGAGCATTTTATCAAATGGATCAAGATATATTTTTGGAAAACTTTGTTCCGCTGTTCAATTATGCCAACATAACTTTTGTCCCGCAAAGTAATAATGCTATAAATAGAGACTTCGAACCACAGCGGGGTAAACACAATTTTACAATCCGTGAACATTTAATTGATACTCTTGCCGAACACGGAATTAAATCACAGGGAAGATTAATGTATTGGTTTCATGATTGCTGTATGCCCGATTGGATGCAAGGAATGAAATATGATGAACTTCTAAAATATGTAGATGAAAACACAAGAAAAGTTACCAAGCATTACGGCGAAAAAATGTATGCTTGGGAAATGGTTAACGAACTTCACGACTGGGCTAATGAATTTCATCTTGATCATGAACAGATTAACGAACTAACTGGAATTATAACAGACGCTGCAAAAGAAACCGTTCCTAAGGTTAAAAGGACAATTAATAGCTGCTGTCCTTTTGCGGAATATGTCGGAATGAAAAGTTATTCCGGTTCTCCTGCATCACATCCACAAAGAACACCGGTGCAGTTTACGAGAGATATTTTAGATGCCGGAATCGACATAGATATTATCGAACAGCAAATGTATTTCCCGTACAGAGATTTACAAGATACAATTATGCTTATTGAACGATATGAAGAATTTGGCAAACCTATGCACATTTCTGAAATCGGTTGCCCGGGCGGACCAACTGAGTACTCGGTTAAAATGACTAACCAACCTTTCCCGTCTGAAGAACCATATTTATGGCATCATCATTGGGATGAAGAAACACAAGGTGATTGGATTGAACAGATCTATACATTGATCTACAGTAAGCCGTACATAAAAGCCGGCAACTGGTTCGATTTTGTTGAGCCGCATTCTTATATGCAGAACGGTGCTCTATTAAAAAATATAAGGGGGGAAAAGAAAGCCTCGTATCATAGATTCAAAAAAGTGGTTGATAGGTTTATATAAAATTAATTCTTCTGATGAATTGCCGTCTGCTTTAGCAGACGGATAAAGTAAAGAGAAAGTAGATGGGCTTCAGCCCCATAGTTCTTAATTAGAATGTGGCTAAAGCCAAATGTGATTTGAATTATTAGCATCCGTCGGTTAAAACCGACGGCAATAACTGCAAACAACACATTAAGGAAAAATAAAATGAGAAGACGAGATTTTCTGCGCAATACAATGTTAACCGGTGTCGGTTTGTCTGTCGGTTCAACTATACTAGGAGCACCAACTGTCCTTACACCAAAACGCACCAATTACAACACAGAGAAAGGAAGACTGGTTTTTAAACCTGTGTTTGTACAAAGCGGCAAAGGTCCGCATCTACTCGATTGGGCTTATGCTTCCGATCATAACTGGGATGCTTTCCATTCAAATATAACTTCTGATAACAAAGGTGTTGTAATAAGTGATACTGAAGGAACAGAAAAATTCGGTATCGATGTACGCTGGCACGTAGAAAATTTTGGATACATATTTATTACCGCTGATAACGGAGGAGAGTTTTATACACTTCCCGAAAAAGGAAAAACCAAAGAACTCAATCTCAACTACGAATTGGCAAAGAGCAGAGTTTATAGAAACAGAAAACGAAAAGGAAATTTTGAACCCTCAAGAGAAGTTGCATCACTGCTTGATTTATCAGAAGAGCTTTTAGAGGATTCAAAAAAATCAATTGGCAACGAATATAAGTTTTCGCAGCTAGCACAAAACTCCCTTTACTATGCAATGGTAGCCGGAGAAAAACTTGAATTAGAAAAAGCAAACTCTGCAATTCTTAAAACCGGTTATCGCCCCGATTTCTTTGTTGGATGTGATGCACGCGGTTACTTGCAAATGGATCCCGATGTTTTCATGGAATTATTTACGGAAGCTTTCAACTATGCAACTATTACACATTATTTAATCAGTGAAAAATATCAGAACTTCGAAACACACGAAGGTAAAAAGCAATTCAATTTAAGAACGGCACTTCATAAAGAATTAAGAAAGAAAGATATAACAGTTGAGGGAAGACCCCTTTTCTGGTTTTATAACACAGTAACACCAGATTGGTTAAGAAATAAATCATATGATCAACTGTTAAAATATGTTGAATCTCATACCAAAGAAGTAGTAGGACATTATGGTGATGGTATGTACGCGTGGGAAGTTGTGAACGAAGCTCACGATTGGGCAAATGAATTACAATTAACTCCTGATCAAATTGTTGAAGTAACAAAACTCGCTTGTGATGTTGCTAAAGATACAGCACCAAATGTTCATAGATTAATCAACAACTGCTGTCCGTTTGCGGAATATGTTCAACTTAAAAAATGGGGTGAACTAGATGCAAAATATCCACAGCGTACACCGGTTAAATTTATGCAAGATTTAGTAGATGCCGGAGTTGATTTTACTATAACCGGTCAACAAATGTATTTCCCGTATCGTGATCTTCAAGACACAATTATTTTAATTGAAAGACATGAGCAATTCGGAAGACCTGTTCAATTAACCGAAGTCGGAGCTTCATCAGGTCCAACAAAAGCTTCAATAAATGATGGAAGACTTGGATTATCGAATGAACCATACATCTGGCATCGTCACTGGGATCAAAATTTACAAGCTGAATGGCTTGAAGGATTATATACTTTAGCTTACAGCAAACCTTGGATTGAAGCAGTTAACTGGTATGATTTTGTTGATCCTTATTCATGGATAAAAGAAGGTGGTTTACTTGAATCACCGAATGGAGAAAAGAAAGAATCATATAACAGAATTATTGAGTTGCAAAAAAGATGGAAATCACTCGGAACTAAACAAGGATAAAAATGAGGCGAAGAGATTTTATAAGAAATTCTACGTTAGCCGGAGTCGGAGGGCTGGTCGCAGCAAATTCATTATTTAGTGCACCGACTATCTTAACAAAACCTCGTGTTCCAAAATCAACCGAACAGGGAACACTTGTTTTCAAACCATACGTAGTGCAGAATGGAAGCGGTCCGCATTATGGAATGGTAAATTCGCTAGACTCCTTAGGTGAAAAAGACTGGGCATTTCCTCAATGGGCTTTTGCAAGTGATGAAAATTGGGATGCTTTCTATTCTAATATTTTTGCATATCCCGACGGAGTAAAAATTTCAAACTCCGAAGGGCGAGATAAAATAGGAATCAATGTAAGATGGAATGTTGAGGGATTCGGTTTCATTTATATGACAGCAGACAACGGCGGTGAGTTTTACGAACTTCCTTCAATCGGTAACGAGAAGCAGTATAATTTAAATTTCGAATTGGCAAAATCTCGTCTGGTTAAAAACCGTGAACGTTACAACCAATTTATGAAAGAAGGTTACTTCCCCGAAAAGGACGTAAAAGCATATCTCGATTTAAGCGAAGAATATTTTCATGATGCACAAAGAGTAAGTGCCGATGAGTGGAAACGAGCACAGCTATCACAGAAATCTCTCTACTATTCGATGTGGGGAGGCGAAATGCTCGAACTCGATAAAGCAAGAAAAGATATTGTACTTCGCGGACATCGCTCCGACTTTTTCATCGGATGTGATACAAAAGGTTATCCGCATATGGATAAAGATTACTTCCTCGATATGTTCAGTGATATTTTTAACTATGCAACAATAACACACTACTTACCACGATTCGAAAAAGAAGAAGGTAAATACACTTATCTTGATAGAGACGAACAGTTTCGAGAATTAAGAAAACGAGGAGTTACTGTTGAAGGAAGACCAATATTTTGGTCCGCGGATTGTTGTATGCCCGATTGGATAATGAAGAAAAGCTATCCAGAACTATTAAAATATTTAGAAAGACACACTCGTGAAGTTGTAAGTCATTACGGTGATGAAATGTACGCTTGGGAAATTATAAACGAAGCACATGATCCGGGCAACCCATTAAAATTAACTCCCGATCAAATGGTAGAAATTGCAAAACTTATCGCGGATGTAGCAAAGGATACAAATCCCAAAGTTCATCGATTAATAAACAACTGTTGTATCCAAGCTGATTATGTTCAGCTGATGGATTGGAGCACTGTTCCTGAACGATATGATATAATTACTCCGCACAGATTTATAAAAATGTGTCACGAAGCCGGAGTTGATTTTGATATAACCGGACAGCAGTTGTATTTCCAATATACTAATCGCGACTTAGCCGATAACATTAGAATGACCGAAAGATTGAAAAAGTACGGAAGACCTGTGCAGATTACTGAGATTGGTACAACTGCAGGACCGACAAAAGAATCAATCATGTCCGGTGAAGTTGGAATACCGGAGCTTCCTTATCCTTGGCATCGCCATTGGGATGATGAACTTCAAGCAGATTGGATGGAGCAGATTTATACAATTTTTTATGCAAAAGATTGGGTGGAAGCAATTAATTGGTATGATTTTGTTGATCCGTATTCATTTATAGATAACGGTGGATTTTTAAAATCCCCCGAAGGCCCTGCTAGACCAATTTATGATAGATTGAAAAATATGCAAAAGTATTGGAAGAGTTTATAGAAAAATTACCGTTCGCTTTAGCGAACGGAAAAGTAGAATAAAAAAAGAATTAATGGGCTTTAGCCCCATCGAGTTTTTGCAATACGGCTAAAGCCAAACATTAAAATGATTACTCAATCCGTCGATTGAAACCGACGGCAATATTCACTAACAAAAGATTAATAACTATGCCACAATCAAAGCTAACATTCAAACCACACTTTGTACAAAACGGACGTGGTCCGCACATCGAGGAATTTGTATTTGCTACTGATCAATATGGTGATGTTTTCAAATCAGATATAAAATTAGATAAAGAGGGAATTGTAATAACCGATTCAGCCGGAGTTGAAAAGTTTGGAATAAACTTACGCTGGAATGTGGAAGGATATGGATATTTATTTATCAATGCTGATAACGGTGGTGAGTTTTATTCTTTGGAAAAATCTAGATCAAAAGAGTTGAATCTGAATTATGAGTTAGCTAATACTAGAGTTAAAAGAAACGAAAAAAGACTGCAAAAATTTTTGAGTGAAGGATTCATTCCATCGAGAGAAGTGAAAACACTTCACGAACTTTCGCAAGAATATTTAAGTGATGCAGAGAAAACAAAAGAGTCAAACGGGAATATAACTGCTGTAAAATCACAAAGAGCACTAAAACATGCTTTATGGGTAAGTGATTTACTCGAATTAGAAAAAGCAAAATTTGATGTAGCAAATATTGGTTATAGAAAAGATTTCTACTTCGGCTGTGATACACGCGGATATTTTCAAATGGATAAGAATCTTTTCTTAGATAGATTCACCGAACTCTTTAATTACGCAACCATAACACATTACTTAAAAGGTGATGTGGTTGATTTCGAACCTCAAGAAGGAAAGAAACAATTTAGAGAACGTGATGAACTGCTCGATAAACTTTTAGATAAAGGAATAACTGTTGAAGGCAGACCGCTTTTCTGGGTTCACACCTGGGTTACACCTGATTGGCTAAAGAAAAAATCATACAAGGATTTATTACAGTATGTTGAAGACCATGTTCACACTGTAGTTTCTCATTACGGTAATAAGATAAAAGTATGGGAAGTTGTAAATGAAATGCATGATTGGGCAAACGAACTGCAGCTTAATCATGAACAAACAATAGAACTTACTAAAATTGCTTTTGATACAGCACGAAAAACAAATCCAAACATTCAATTATTGTTAAATAACTGCTGTCCATTTGGTGATTATGTTCAAAAAGGTAAGTGGCATGATATAGAAGCAAAATATCCGCAACGAACACCGCATCAATTTACTAAACAGCTTATCGAAGCCAGTGTCGATTTCGATGTTGTAGGTGTTCAAGTTTATTTTACTCATCGTTCTGCAGCTGATCAAATTTTGCAGATTGAACGCTATAAAGAATTTAATAAAATAGTTCATCTCGCAGAAGTCGGCTCTCCTTCTATCGGAATTAAACAGGAGTTTATTGATAAGGAAGAAGGAAGCTTTTCACAATATCCTTACGAATGGCATCGTCATTGGGATGAGGAATTACAAGGTGATTGGCTAGAATATACTTTCACTTATGCATATGGACAAAAATTTATTGAAGCAGCTAACTGGTATGATTTTGTTGATCCGTACGGATTCTTGAAAAGTGGCGGCATCCTTCGTTCACCAAAAGGTGAAAAGAAAGCAGCAGTTGACCGGTTGATAAAACTGCAAAAACAATTCAAATCTCTTAAATGAAAGGAAAATAAATGCGCGAATCGAGAAGAAATTTTGTTAAAAAAGGGTTGATGGCTTCGGCTGCATTTACAACTCTTCCGTTGATCGATAGATCATCAAACATATTTGCACAAACCAACAGAGAACTTTCGATTAAATCATATCCGCACGAATGGATGGGTGAAACAACTTGGGTATATCTAGCCGATGAAAATGTTGATCCGTTTAAATCAACTGTTCGTTTCAATCAAGGGTCGGTTGTTATTGATGAACTAGACTCGTTGAAAGGAAAACGATTTTCAATTAATGCTCTTTGGTTCGTGGAAGGATTCGGAAACGTTGTTCTAGATGCAACTAACGGCGGTAAGCTATACAGTATTGATGATTTTCCATCCGAGTCAAATCTAAATTATGAATTCGCTCTTTCGCGTGTCGTTAGAAATAGAGAAGTAAAAAAACGTTATGAGTTAATGGGTACTAAATTCTCAAGCGAAGTTGAACATTTAGTTAACTTAGGAGAAGACCTTTGCAACGATGCAAAACAAAAAATAAATAATGGACCGAAGAGTGGTGAAGTTGCTAACCGCGCATTGAATTATATCCTTTGGGCTGGAGAAAAAATTGAACTTGAGCACGCCCGTCAACAAATTGAGATTCAAAAGCGAACAGATAAAGTTTATTTCGGTTGTGAGTCGCGCCAATACATTTGGGCTAAGTCAGAAGACATGACAAAGAGATTTGTTGAATTGTTCAATTTTGCAACTGTGACACACTATATATGGGATACATGGTATCCGCTCTTCGAACCTAAAGAAGGCGATCATAAATTTGGAATTAAAGATGACATTGTTGGATGGCTTGAAGATCATAATATAACAATTGAAGGACGACCGCTTTTTTGGTTCCATCCTGTCGTAACACCAGATTGGCTTAAGAATAAAAACTTCTCTCATTTAAAAGATTATGTTAAAAGTCATACTGAAACCGTAGTTGGACATTACGGTAATAAGCTTGCCAGTTGGGAAGTTGTGAACGAATATCATGATTGGGCTAACATTCATCATCACACTCCGGCTCAAATTTCAGAGATAACAAAACTGGCTTGTGATACCGTTAAGGAAGTAAATCCAAATGTCAAACGATTAATCAATAACTGCTGTCCATGGGCCGAATATGCCGCACGAGGGAGATACGCAAGGTCTAGTGAAGCAGCAGATAGGCCGTTACGTTCACCAAGAAAATTTATGGAAGATTTAATTAACGACGGTGTCGATTTCGACATACTCGGTATTCAAATTTATTTCCCACAACGCGATTTGTCCGACATAGTTCGTTTACTTGAAAGGTTAGATAAATTCAACAAACCGATTTATATCACTGAGATCGGCGCATCAGCTGGTTATTATGAACAAGCAATAAAGATGGATGAAATGGATATCGAAGACGCACCTTATCAATGGCACCGAAGATGGGATGAAGAACTTCAAGCTGATTGGCTGGAAGAAGTATATACACTTTATTATGCACGCAAAAATGTTCAAGCAATAAATTGGTATGACTTCTCCGACTTCAGACCGTTTATTAGAAACGGTGGATTAGTTCGCGAAGACGCATCACCGAAACGATCATTTTATAGATTAAAAGAACTCCTTGATAAATGGGGAAGATTACCGAAATCATAAAGAAAGGAAGTATGATGAAGTTTTTATTTAACATTTTTATTCTGTTGGTTATATTCAGCTCAACTTATTCACAAGGTATTTCGCTTCATAAAAAAGATGCAATAGTTTGGGGACAAGATCAGGTTATTAATGGTGAAGTCAACGGTGAATTTTCATCAAGCGGCACATTGTATTTTAATGAAGAAGAAATTCCTTTTCAAATTATTGACGACGAGTTTTCAGTCAATATAAAATTATTTGAGAAAGAAAATACAATTTTTGTAGGAATTGATAGTTCAGGTAGTGTTGTATACTCCGATACATTAAATCTAATACTCGGCTATGATTTACTACCTGAAGTTAGATTGACTCCTGGAGTATCCGGGAATCAAGTAACTATAAACGCGACTGTTGTTGAAAATCCCAAAGAACTTCCATTAACCTATAATTGGTTTGCGGATGAATCGAATCCATCCGATGTATCGATAACCGGTAATGATTTATCTGCGAGTGTTATGATTCCCAACGATGCTGCGTTAGGTGAATACTATTTCAGATTGCTAGTTACTACTTCAGAAAATGATTCGGCTTTGTTCGGCACATTTGTAACTGTCGACTCAAATTCAATTACACCTTTCAACATCAAAACAGATTATGCCGCGTGGATTGACTCGGCGGTAATTTATGAAGTAACTCCATACATATTTACTCTATATAATCATTTTCGAAACATAAAGAATAAACTTCCTGAAATACGTGAAATGGGCATCAACACTTTATGGATTCAACCAATAATGAAAACGGAGTATGGTGGACAAGGATATGACATTACAAATTATTTTGAGATGCGTGATGATCTTGGCACCGAAGAAGAATTGATGGAATTGATTCAAACAGCTAAAAGTCTTGGCATGCGTGTATTATTCGATATTGTTCAAAATCATTCTTCAATTTATCATCCTTATGCTCAAGATAAAATTAAAAATGGAGAATTCTCCCACTACTACGATTTTTACCAAAGCGAAAATGATAATGCTCCATACTCACAACACTATAACTCAAGATCAGGTGGATTCATTTATTACTTTTGGAATGATTTAGTTAACCATAACTATGATAATCCGGAAGTGCATAGATGGATGATAGAAGCAGCTAGGCATTGGATTAAAAAGTATGATATTGATGGTTACCGTTACGATGCAATTTGGGGCGTGAATGCAAGAGCTCCGGAGTTTGCAAGAGAAATGCGTCTCGCACTAAAAAGTATGAAACCGGAAATTCTAATGCTCGCTGAGGATAAAGCAACTTGGCCGGAAACTTTCGATGAAAGATTTGATGTAGGATTTGACTGGTTCCCCGACGAAAATTGGGTTTCTCAATGGTCTTTTCAAACATCTTACAGTGAAAATTCTAATCCGACTATTTTCAATAACAGTAATCAAAATAATAGATCAAATCTCTTAAGAAATGCTTTGACAAATAACGGAAACGGTTATGCTTCGAATGCAAAAATACTTCGGTTCATTGGCAATAACGATATCTTTCACTTTATAACTCATCATGGTATTGAAAGAACAAAGATGGCGGCGACATTAATTTTTGCATTGAACGGAATTCCAATGGTTTATAACGGACAAGAAATTGGTGCTGAAGGTCATCCTTATGGCACCGAAAGATTATTTTATCCGGGACAAACAATTAAAGAACAAGATGCTTATGGTTTGTATCCTCTATACCAAAGATTGGCTGAAATTAGGACTAATTCACCATCGCTTTACAGTGACAATTTTGAAGAAGTAAATGTCAATCCAAACGATTTCACATATGCTTTTAGAAGATGGCATCAATCTGAAAACGTAATCGGATTAATAAACATGGGTGATAGAAATGTCGGTGCTTCGCTTAATTTACCCATTGAAGAAATGAAATTAGATTCATCCAAAACTTATTACTTAACAGACTTAATTAACGGAGAGTATTTCCAATCCGATTTTGCCGGATTGCAATATATTACAATTCCTATAGCAGAATATACAACAAGAATATTAAGCCTTGCCGATACAGTTGCATTGGTTGTTTCTGTTGAAGATAATGAAAATGAAACTGTTCCAAACGAATTTTCAATTTCACAAAATTATCCAAACCCGTTTAACCCAACTACAAGAATAACTTATAGTTTACCTGAAGCTGGAAATGTGAAATTAAGTGTATATGATGCACTTGGGAGAGAAGTAAAGTTATTAATAGATAAATTTGAAAATGCCGGAAGACATACAATTGAATTTAACGGAAGAAATTTATCATCAGGTGTTTACTTTTATAGAGTTGAATTTCAAAACAATTTTGTTACAAAGAAGATGATTCTTCTTAAGTAGGAATTACGATGAAAATATTAATGATCGGCGGAACAGGATTTATAAGCAGCAACGTTGTAAAGCTTTTAATCGAAGAAGGTCACAATGTTACATTAGTGACCCGTGGAGAATCAAATATTGAATTGTTTGATAAAAGCAATGTTCAATTCGATTACGGTGAAAGACATGATAGAGAATTCCTCGCAAAACTTGCAAACGAAAATAGTTATGATGTGCTTTACGATATGATTGCCTACACACCGGATGAATCACAAATGATCGTCGATGTATTTACTGGCAAAATTCCGCGATTAATTCACACTAGTACAATTTCGGTCTATATGGTTTCGGATGTAATTAGAAATCCAATCAATGAAGAAGATGATAAACATCGCTTGATGAAATTTTGGGATAGGAATCCTTTCGGAATGCAATACGGAATTGACAAACGAAAATGTGAAGATGTCTTATGGAAAGCACATAACGAAGGTAAGTTTGAAGTATCGATGATTAGAGCACCATACGTTTGCGGTCCGCACGATCCGATGAAACGTGATTACTTTTGGATTCAAAGAATAATGGACGGTAAGCCCTTGCTTATCCCGGGCAGCGGCGATTATGCCTCACAGCACGTTTTTGTTGAGGATTTGGCAAAAACATTTGTCGACTTACTTAAGAGTGATGAGAGTAAAGGCAAAGTATATAATATTGCTTCAGAGGAAATATTTTCCTTAAATGATTACTTAGATGCACTTTGCAATTTGCTGAATAAAAGACCGGAAAGAGTTAGTGTTGACTTAGATGTGTTCGAAAAATTACCGTTCAGTGTCAGTCCGGAAGGTCATGCATTCCCGTTCAATACTTATCGAACTGCAATTTTTAGTATCGATAGAGCAAAACGAGATTTGAATTTTCAATCAACTCCATTCGAAAAATGGATGCCCGATACAATCGATTGGTATTTGAATGAATACAAAAAAGATTCGGTTGGTTACGGTAATCGTGATAAAGAAGTTGAGTTTGTTGAGAAGTGGAAGAGGTATAAAGGAGAATTGATTGCAAAAGTAACTTAATAGGATAAGTATAGGATTGTCATCCAGAAACGATTCCTTCGGAATGACAACAACTTGGTAATTAACTAATATGGAATACAAGTGAAAAAAAGATTATTAATGATTTTAATTTTTGTTACAACAACATTGATTAACTCCCAATCAAAAATATCACTCGAAGGTCAATGGCAATTTACCGCTGATAGTACAATCTATTTGAACATCAACAATATTGATGAGCACAAAGAGTGGTTACAAGTTGATGTTCCCGGATCATGGCATTTATATTCAGATGTATTGTTAGATTATCAAGGCATCGGTTGGTTTAAGAAGAACTTCACTATAGATGAAAAGATTGATAGCAAGAGATTTTTGCTGAATTTTGATGCAGTAGATTATTTATCAGAATTATACATCAACAAAAATTTAGTAGGAAAACATGAGGGTGGTTACACACCATTCAGTTTTGATGTAACAGAATTTATTAATCAAGGTAACAACGAAATATTATTACGTGTAAATGATCCGGCAACTGATGAAGAAGGAACTGAAGGAATTAGTTACTGGCATATCCCTCACGGGAAACAAAGTTGGTATGTTCAAACAAGCGGTATTTGGCAGTCGGTTGAATTGTTGATCAAAGAAAAAGTATTTATCGAAACTGTTCATGTAACTCCAAAGAATTCCGGTGAGTTTGTTCTTAATCTTACTCTTAATCATAATCTTACTCTTACTCCCAAAGAAAATCTAACAATAAAAATAATTTCACCCGATGAGCAGACAGTTTATGAAAAAACACTTACCATAAATTCAAAAGAACTATCTATCGAAAGCAAAATAGACAACCCTAAATTATGGGACATTGGTAAACCGAATCTTTATAAAGTAATTGCGCAAATCGGTAATTATCTTTATGAAGATAAATTCGGATTCCGTGAGTTCATTAAAAAGAACGGAAAGCTTTACTTGAACGGCAGACCATTTTATATGATCTCTGCATTGGACCAGAATTTTTATCCCGAAACTATCTATAAAAGTCCAAGCAAAGATTATATCCGAGACGAAATGCGGAAAGCAATTGAACTGGGTATCAACACAATGCGCTGTCACATTAAAATTCCAGAAAAAGAGTATTTGGAAATCGCCGATGAACTTGGCTTATTAGTTTGGTATGAAATCCCAAACTGGGATGTGTTTGATGAAAGCGTTAAGGAAAGATCACGCTATACATTAGACCAAATGTTAAAACGCGACTGGAATCATCCTTCGCTTGTAGTTATTAGTATAATAAACGAAAGCTGGGGAATTGATCTTTCAAAAGAAGAACAAAGAGAATGGCTGCTGAATGAATTTGATTATACAAAAGAAAAAGCAGTCGGAAGATTAATAGTTGACAACAGTGCTTGCTGGGGTAACTTCCATCTCAAGACGGATATAAATGACTACCACATTTACTGGGCGATGCCGGAAAACCACAAGAAATTTTCCGAACAGGTAAAAGAAATTAATACTCGTCCCAAATGGCTTTTCAGTGAACACGGCAATTCAAAAGAAACCGGAGACGAAGTATTGATGATTTCTGAATTCGGCAATTGGGGATTACCCAATCTACCGGATGAATTACCTTTCTGGTTTGATCGCGTGTTTTATGATGAGTGGATTACTCTCCCAGCCGGAGTTCAAAAACGTTTTGCTGATTATAAGTACGATAGAATATTTGATAATTATGATCAACTCGCAGAAGAAAGTCAAATTGCACAAACCAAAGCACTCAAATATGAAATTGAAGAAATTCGCTTAGCAGAAGCAATTCAAGGTTATTGTGTAACAGAGTTTACCGACATCAATTGGGAGGTAAACGGTTTGCTGGATATGTGGCGTAACTTTAAATTAAATAAAAATATGCTGCGGATGATTCAACAGCAGGATGTTATTATTCCTCGAGCGGAAAAACACAATTATTATACCGGTGAAGAAGTAGCAATCAAAACCTTTCTTTCTTATTACAGCGGTAATGATTTATCAAACTTATCACTTAGATGGAATGCTGAAAACTTTTCTAATGGTGAAGTCAATATTGATAAAAAAATCAATCTAGCAGATGTTCAAGAAATTGCTGAGATAAAATTTTCAATAAATGAATTGAACAAGTCACGGAAAATAAGAGTTGATTTAGAATTCATGTCTGACGAAAAAACAATTGCAGAAAATTATGTCGATGTTTTTGTTTATTCGATGATAGAAAAGAATGAAACGGAAGATTTACTTATTACAAACAAAGTCGATTCAGATATTTTGGAAAAAGTTAAATCCGGTAAAACGGTTTTATGTATCATCGACAGCACTGATGCTCTTCCCGAAACATTCCCTTATAAAATTATATCACGTGAAAGTGATTGGCTTGACGGCAATTGGGCATCCGCATTAAATTGGTATGATCCCAATCATCCGGTATTTCAAAATATAAATTTTGGTAAGTCATTTGGTTTTGAAGCTTATGAGGTTTTACCTAAATATGTCATAAGCGAAATTCCACAAGAGCAATTCGAATCGGTTCCTGCCGGAATTTTTATTGCTTGGATTTACCTAAACTCCGGCTACATTATTGAAATGAATTATGGTAAAGGGAAATTACTTTTGACGACTTTAGATTTGTCAAATCAAAATGATCCATATGTCGCAACGCTGAGAAATAATTTAATAGATTATATATCAAGTGAAGACTTCAAACCAAAGATTGATTTAAAATTAAGTACAGGTAAATAAAATGAGCGATAAGAAAAAAACTATACTTGATGCTATCAAGCAAAACGATGGAATAATAAGATTAAAACCCGCTTGGGTTGCTAGAGATTTTCTACCACCAGGAAGAAGACTAGGTTTGCCTAATGATCAATATGAACTTGGTGAACGCGGCGGAATATGCGAACGCTGGGTCGGCTCTACAACAAAAGCCGATAATAAAGTTTCCGTTCCGAACGAAGGATTAAGTATCCTGAATATCGATTGTAATGACAATATAACATTAAAAGAAACTGTAGAATTACTTCCAAAAGAAATTCTTGGTGAAGAGTATTCAAAAAATCATGATGGTTTAAAACGTCTTCCCAAAATATTTGATTACAAATACCGATTGCCTTATCACATACATCAAATGGAACATCACGCAAAACTTGTCGGCTGTAACTCGAAAGAAGAAGCATATTATTTCCCGGAAGACGTTCCATTAGGCGAAGAAGCCGAAACATATTTTGGTGTTCATCCTTACATAGCTCAGCAGAAAAAGTATGACTTGCTTCTGCCTCATATGATCGAATGGAAAGATGATACGATACTTCAGCATGCAAGAGCTTTTATGCAAATTCCCGGCGACGGTTACCATGTTCCTTCCGGTACACTTCACGCACCCGGTTCCGCACTAACAATTGAACTTCAGGAAGACTCCGATGTTTTCGCAATGCTGCAGCCTAAGACAGGCGGTAAGATAATCGACAAAGAATTGCTGTGGAAAGACGTTACCGAAACTGATAGAAAAGAAAAAGGTGAAAAGATAATTCTCGAAATGATCAACTGGGAAATAAGCGGCGATCCGTATTTTTATGAGAATCGTCATACACCGCCGATCTTAATCGAGGAAACAAAGCAAGCAGGCGGAGAAGAGTTTTGGATATTTTATAATACAAATAAATTCAGCGGGAAAAAGTTAATTGTCAAACCCGGCAGTAAATTTATAAGTAAAGATAAAGGGGTTTATAACATTTTGGTCTGGCGAGGTAATGGTACATTTGACGGATTAGATATAGAAGGCCAAAATTTCGAGCACGATGAACTTATTATTTGTCATGATAAAGCCGTTAAAGAAATTGAAGTGGTAAACAGAGGTGATAGAGATTTAATAATTTATAAGTTCTTCGGTCCGGATATTAATAACGTACCGATGCTTCCAAAATATGAAGGGTAATAAATATGCCCGTTTTTGACTATAAAAATAAATCTGCGTTAAAAGAAAGCGAAGTCGAAGTAATAGATATTATTCATCTCGGGATTAATGAAGTTTATCATGTAAAAAATCATCATGAGAAAGAGACACTGCTAGTTGGTAAAGGTAAGGCACTTGTAAAAACTGAGAATCATATTAGAGATATTAACAAAAATGAAGTCGAAGAATATGTGCGGGATAGAAACGAACTCAAACAAATAATCGCGTTTGAAAATTCCGTGATTATTCGAATCGGTGGCAAATGGAATAATAAAATTGGAACTCGCGGTGTTTTTCAATTAAGTGAAACTGATAAACCTAAGAACGTAGGAGATCCCGTTGATTATGAAAGAAATACAGAGTTCGATAATCACTTCCATGACTGCGATGAATTTTGGATTCTATTCAGCGGAAGCGGTGAAGTTGTTACCGAAGGAAATAGATATAATGTAAGAGCAGGAGACTGTGTTTTCACAAAAGCCGGTGATCATCACGATTTTCCGATTGTTCATAATACAATTGAAGGAGTTTGGTTTGAGACTTCTTTGGTTGGACAAAAACGTGAAGGTCATCTTTGGAATCACACACATAATAAGAGTGCTTAATGAATTACAGAAGAATGGGCAATTCAAATCTAATGGTATCCGAAATTTGCTTCGGCGCAATGACTTTTACCGGATCAGATGGCTGGACTCATCTCGGTGAACTTCATCAGAAAGATGCTGATGAACTTGTAAAGTCTGCGCTCGAAAACGGAGTTACTTTTTTTGATACTGCAGATTTTTATTCTTCCGGTACATCAGAAGAAATACTTGGTAAAGCATTGGGTAGAAAAAGAAAGGATGCGATAATCTGCACTAAGTTTGGTTTTAAAATGAGTGATGAACCTCATGGTAGGGGACTATCACGAAAAAGAACAATTGATGCATGCGAAGCAAGTTTAAAAAGACTCCAAACCGATTACATTGATTTGTACTTAATTCACGCCATGGATTTTGTTACACCTTTAGAAGAAACGTTTAGTGCACTTACTCAATTAGTTGTGGATGGAAAAGTTAGATACATCGGTTGTTCAAACTTTCCGGCATGGGTACTTGCTAAATCATATTACCTTGCCGAGAAAAACAATTATCAAAAATTGATCGCTCATCAAGCAAGCTATAATATTTTAAGAAGAGATCTCGAACTTGATATTATTCCGGCTTCTCTCGAGTATGGAATAGGAACAATGGTTTGGGGTCCGCTTCAAGGTGGAATACTAACCGGAAAATATAGAGACAAAAACAATTGGCCTAAAGATACACGAATGAAAAATCCCGGTGATCACAATCCGTACAATGTTGAAAAAGGTGAGAAGATTTTAGATGAACTTGAAAACATCGCAAAGAAAAGAAATGTTACCGTAACTCAAGTTTCGTTGAATTACTTACTTCGAAAAGAAGGTGTATCAAGTGTAGTTGTCGGCATTAGGAATAATGATCAATTACTTGATAACGTAAAAGCAAGCGATTGGGAATTAACGGAAGATGAGATGAAGAGATTAGATGTGCTAAGCGAACCATACCAATATTATCCACATTGGTATTATCAAAATTTCTGGACGGAAAACTATAAACAATACTATCTGCCAAAATAAAAGTAAATTTAGTTATGGGTAAAATATTAGTTCTATACGACAGCGCAACCGGCAACACGGAAAAGATGGCGCAGTATGTTAAGGAAGGTGCAGATTCCTTTGGTGATCACGAAGTTAAATTGAAAAAAGTCGATGAGGCAACTTACAAAGATATCGAATGGTGTGATGGTATTGCACTCGGGTCTCCGACAAACATGGGAATCGTTTCTTGGAAGATGAAAAAGTTTTGGGATGAAATAGGCGATAATGTTTGGGGAAAAATAGACGGTAAATTTGGATGTGCATTTGCATCTCAAGGTGGATGGGGAGGCGGAGCAGAGATTACTAACATGTCGCTTATGACAATCTTAATGAACTTTGGTTTTCTTGTCTTTGGATTAACCGATTATGTAGCCGATAAGTTTACTCTCCATTACGGTGCAACTTGCGCCGGCGAGCCACGTGAACAAAAAGAGATAGATGCATGCAAGCTATTAGGTAAACGATTATCGCAGTGGGTTTCAAAATATGTTGACAAAGAAGAGGTAAAAGTTAAATGAGTTATTTCATCGGACTTGATGTCGGCACAAGCGGAGTAAAAGCTTTACTCATTAATGAAAAAGGTGAAGTGATTTCTTCTGCTACTAATGAATATGTAATGCTCACGCCTAAACCAAATTGGACGGAACAAAATCCCGAAGATTGGTGGGAAGCAAGCAAGAAAAGTATTCGATCAGTTGCATCCAAAGTTAAGAAAGATGAGATAGAAGGAATTGGTTTAACGGGACAAATGCACGGTTTAGTTACTCTCGATGATAATTTAAATGTTGTTCGTCCATGCATTATGTGGAATGACCAAAGAACCGTAAAAGAATGTGATGAGATTACAACCAAAATCGGTTTTGATAAGTTGATAAAAATTACAGGCAATCAAGTTCTGACAGGATTTACCGCCCCCAAAATTTTGTGGATAAAGAATAACGAGCCGGACAACTATAATAAGATTAAAAAAATTCTTCTTCCTAAAGATTATATAAGATTCAGGTTAACCGGTGAGCTTGCGACTGATGTCTCGGATGCTTCGGGAACATCTTTGCTAAATGTTCCGGAAAGAAAATGGTCTGATGAAATTCTATCAGGATTAGAGATTCCAAAACAGTGGATGCCGCAACTATATGAATCATCAGAAATATCCGGTATAGTTAAAAAAGGTTTATGCGAAGAGTTAAACTTACCGGAAAATTTAATAGTTGCAGCCGGTGGCGGTGATCAAGCAGCAGGCGGAATTGGAACCGGAACGGTAAGTGAAGGAATAACTTCGCTTGTTCTCGGAACTTCGGGAGTCGTATTTGCTCACAGTGATAAGCCGCGAATAGAAGCAAGTGGAAAAGTTCATTCCTTTTGTCATGCTGTCCCTAACACTTGGCATGTAATGGGGGTTACGCTTTCTGCGGCAGGTTCATTGCAATGGTATAGAAACTCTTTTCATAATAGAATTGATTATTCTGAGTTGACTAAAGCGGCAGAGGAAATTCAACCCGGTTCTGAAGGACTATTCTTCTTACCATACTTAAGCGGTGAACGCACTCCATATGCTGATGCAAATGCCAAGGGAACTTTCATTGGTGCAACAGTCAGACATAACTCTGCACACTTTACAAGAGCTGTTTTGGAAGGGGTTGCTTTCAGTTTGCGAGACTGTTTTGAATTAAATGAAAATATCGGAGTCAAAACCGAACAAGTTCGTATATCGGGCGGTGGTGCAAAAAGTAAAATGTGGATTCAAATTTTATCCGATTTGCTGAAAAAAGAGATTGTAACTTTAACATCTACCGAGGGTGCGCCGTACGGAGCGGCAATTCTTGCTGCCGTTGCTTCGGGAAAATTTAACTCAGTGTATGAAGCATGTGCTTCGATCATCAAAATAAAAACGACAACAACTCCGAATAAAGAAAATATCAATATATATGAAGATTTCTACAATATTTATAAGAATCTTTACGGTACGCTTAAGAGCACTTTTGTTAATATAAGTAATGCCGTGGAGAAATATTCAAATTAATATGTCAATTAAATTATCATCAAAATATTACAAAGGTGACTTATGGCGGATGTAGTTCTTAAAAATGTGACTAAAGTTTACGAGGGCGGAACGGTTGCGGTACGAAGCGCAAACATAGAAGTAAAGGATAAAGAGTTTATGGTTCTGGTAGGTCCTTCGGGCTGTGGAAAATCGACAACGCTTAGAATGATTGCCGGACTTGAAGAAATAACCGAAGGCGAACTTTATATCGATAACGAATTAGTAAACAATGTTTCTCCAAAGAATCGGAACATTGCAATGGTATTTCAAAACTATGCTCTTTATCCTCACATGACCGTTGCCGAAAATATGGGATTCGGTTTAAAACTTAGAAAGTACAAGAGAGAAGAAATAAAGCAAAGAGTGCAAGAAGCTGCTGAAATATTAGGGATTACAGATTTACTTGATAGAAAACCTAAAGCATTGTCAGGCGGACAACGGCAGAGAGTTGCTGTCGGGAGGGCAATTGTCCGGCACCCGAAAGTGTTTTTGTTTGATGAACCGTTAAGTAATCTTGATGCGAAGTTGAGAGTTCAAATGCGTACGGAAATTTCTAAGCTTCATCAAAAACTTGAAGCAACAATGATCTACGTAACACACGATCAAACTGAAGCGATGACTATGGGTGATAGAATTGTAATTATGAAGGATGGTGATATTCATCAGATAGATACACCGCTTAAACTCTATAATCACCCTGCTAATAAATTTGTTGCCGGATTTATCGGTTCACCTTCTATGAATTTTATCGAAGGAAAAATCATAAAAGAAAATGGTCTTTACTTTGTTGATGAAGCTAATACAATTAAGATAAAAATTTTTACTGATCATGAAAGTTCATTAACCCCATACATTGATAATGAGATTACTGCTGGTGTAAGACCGGAGAATATTCATCATCCACTCACTGCTAAAGCAGAGAGTTTGGATGAAATAGAAGTTTTACTTGACGTAATTGAACCCATGGGTAATGAAATATTTCTCTATTTCACAGTTGCCGGTTCTAACTGTATTGCAAGAATAGCAGCCATAGAAGAACCTGAACCGGGACAGAAAATGCAGCTTTACATCGATGCTGCAAAGATGCATTACTTTAATAAAGAAACAGAAGAGGCAATTCTAAAATAACTTAAAGGAGTGAGGGCATGACAACACTTGAAAAAATACATATAACCGATGAACAAAAGAGGCAATATCAAGAGGATGGATTTTTTATTCTTGATAAAGTTATTCCAGATGATGTTTTGGAAATATTACGAAATGAGTGCGATTCCTTAATAGCTGAACAAGATGCGGAAATGGAAAAGCAGGGTGTTACTGAATTAAACTTAAGCAGAAAGAATAGCCGTTACTTTGTATTTCTTGCGTATAAAGAACGCAAAGCCTTAGGTGAATTTATTTTTAGTGACTTGATGGCTGATATCTGCAAAGCTACAATCGGTGATGATGCTTATCTTTTCTGGGAACAGTTTGTCGTTAAAGGATTGGATAAAAAAGGTGCGGAGTTTACTTGGCATCAAGATTCCGGCTATGTTGATAATAAACATAAGACATACGTCAATTGCTGGATACCCTTGGTTGATGTAAATGAAGATAACGGTACAATATATTTACTGCCGTATTCTAAAGCAGGCACAAAAGATAAAATTGAACATAAAGTAATGGAAGGATCGAAAGACAGAGTTGGATATTTCGGTGATGAAAAAGGAGTTCCCGTTGTAGCTAAAGCAGGCTCGATCGCTGTCTTTTCAAGTACATGTTTCCATCGCTCCGGACCAAATAGTACGGATGAAATGCGAAGAGCTTGGGCTATACAATACTCACCCGAAATTATTTATGAACCGGATGGCTCGCTAAAGGGATTGGATGAAAAGTTTTTAGAAAATGGAAAGAGAGTTAGATAGATTCTAAGTGATTGTCAAATCTAATTAGATGAAAAGAATTACCAGATAAATGAATGGAACACAGATGCTCGCTAAATACACGGGCATACACAGAAAAAACTGATTGTCACTGATCTATAAACTGCGTTAATCTGTAGTTTCTGCGTCATCTGCGTTCTATTGTTGCTTAGCAAATAACCTCCATTATAAGTTGAGAAAATCTTGAAACAAAAAATTCTCCTAGATACCGACATTGGTACAGACATAGACGATGCAGTAGCACTAGCATATTTACTCGCCAATCCAAAATGTGATTTGGTAGGTATAACAACAGTAACAGGTGAATCAACAAAACGGGCAATGATGGCAAGTGCTTTGTGCAAAATTGCAGGAAAAGATATACCAATTTATCCAGGTATTGAAAAACCACTTATTCGCGAACAACTTCAAACCAAAGCGCAGCAAGCCAAAGCATTAGATAAATGGGAACACGATACAGATTTCCCAAAAGGTGAAGCAATTAATTTTTTACAGAAAACAATCAGACAAAACCCGGGTGAAATAATTTTACTTACTATCGGTCCGCTTACAAACATCGGATTACTTTTTTCAATCGACCCGGAGATTCCATCATTACTTAAAGGAATATATACAATGGCAGGCAACTATAATTTGGAAGCCCCTGCTTACAGCGATGTGGAATGGAATGCAGAAGGGGATTATCACGCCTCTTACATTACTTACTATGCTAACGCAAAAAATCATCATTCAATCGGGATAGATATTACTTCAAGAGTTACTATGGACTCAGATGAATTCGCAGAAATATGTAAACACGATTTACTCAAACCGGTCTTAGATTTCTCACAAGTCTGGTTTGAAGAATGGGATGCCGTTACCTTTCACGATCCTTTAGTTGCCGCGACTATCTTTAACGATTCAATTTGCAAGTTTGAAAAAGGACATGTTGTTGTTGAATTGGATAATAAAGATAAAATGGGATTAACCCATTGGCATCCTAGAAAAGAACGCGGCAATCATTTGGTTGCTTTTGATGTTAATAAAGAAAAATTCTTTGAAGAATATCTTTCTGTATTTAAAGACTAATCACATACACCGGAAATAAAATGAAAGTATGGAGCGCTCTAATAGCAGTTCTATTGATTTCTTTGCTTGCCTTTCTCTCTTGCAATAACGAAAACGAATCCGCTTCATTAAGAATTGAATTAACATTTTGGCACAGCTTTGTTGCTAATACTCATCCTGCCTTAAAAGAATTATTAGATCAATATGAAAAAGAAAATCCCGATGTCAAAATAATCGAGCAGTATGTTCCATCCGGCGATCCACTTGTGCAGAAACTGATCACCGCAATTCAAAGTAATACGACTCCCGATTTAGCTTGGGTTCACACTGACTTTCTCGATAAACTTGTGCTTGCCGACGCAATTTATAAAATGGATCATTTCATAAAAGGAGATAACGGTTTTACTGTTGAAGAGTTCAATGATTTCTTTCCACAATTAATAAGCAATGCAAAATGGAACGACACACTTTATGCAATTCCTATGGAAGCAACAACTATAGCTTTGCTTTATAATAAAGATTTATTTAAGAGAGTCGGACTTGATCCTAATAAACCGCCCCAGACTTGGGAAGAGTTGAAAAAGTATTCGAAGAAGTTAACAATTGATACCGACGGTGATGGAAAGATGAATCATTATGGATTTTATGTACCGGCACTTCCAGCATCGGGTGCACTCAGCATTTGGATGCTGCTTCAATGGGAACCGTATCTCTGGCAAGCCGGAGGCGAGTTCTTAAATGAAGAACAAACCAAAGCACTCTTTAACAGCGAAGCCGGAGTACAGGCTTTAACTCTTTGGAAGGAATTGTATGACCAAATTGGTTTTGATTCTTTTTCGATGACACACGATATGGGATTTATTGCTCAAGCTTGTGCAATGATAATGGATGGACCCTGGGATTTACCATCGCTTCGAAAAATTAAAAATTTTGAATGGGGTGTTGCCCCGCTTCCCGAAGGTCCCGTTAAAAGAGCTACTTATGTTGCCGGTGAACATTTAACGATATTCAAAAATTCTAAGCATCCCGATGAAGCATGGAAATTTATTAAGTGGTTTACTTCACCGGAAATTCAAGCAAAGTTTTCGATTGAATCGGGTTATATGCCTGTTCGCAAATCGACTTTGGAATTACAATCATATAAAGATTACTTAAAATCTGATCCGTATCTTGCTGCATTTGTTGAACAGTTTGAAATCGGTTATGCTAGACAGAATATAACATACTATCGAGTTGAAATAAATCAACGAGTTGCCGAGGCAATTGAAAGCACACTGCTTGGCGATATGGATCCAAAAGAAGCTCTTGATAAAGCCGCAGAGCAAGTAAACGAAATATTAAGCAGAGTAAAAAGATGAAAAAAACAATTTACATAGTTATAGTAATGGTATTTGTCGATGTAGTTTATTCACAGTGCGGCTGTATCGATGACATGAAAAACGATCCGCATAAATATTCCGATAGAATTGAATTAATTTTCGACGGTGGTTTCTTCACCGAAGGTCCTGCTGTTGATTCCAAGGGAAATGTTTACTTCACCGATTTAACATTCACTTCCGAGACCGGGAACGAACCGGGACATATATGGAAGTATTCTCCTTCGACAAATAGAACTTCTATCTACCGTTCGCCAAGCAACATGGCTAATGGAATGATTATAAAAAATGATACACTTTATACTTGCGAAGGAGCGGACACTGGTGGAAGACGATTAATAAAAACCGATTTAGCTACCGGTAAAAGTTTTATATTAACAGATAACTTTAATGGCAAACCTTACAATTCACCTAACGATTTAACAATAGCCAATGACGGTACAATTTATTTTACCGATCCGCGGTACGCCGGGGATGAATTGATTGATCAACCAGTAAACGGAGTTTATCGCTTAAATGTTTTCGGTCAGAGTGAACTAATAATTGATAATATTTCAATGCCGAATGGTATTTCAGTTACACCCGATAATAAAAAGTTGTACGTCGGCTGCAATGATGATAATGCTCATGAGGAGAGTACAAATTTTATTGCGGAATATTTGATTGATGAAGAAGGTAGAGTAACCTTCAATAAATATGTTGCAAAATATTTACTGCCCACAGGTCCCGATGGTATCAAACTCGGTAAAGACGGTTTCATTTATGCGGCTTTACGTGATCCTTATCGACCGGGTATATATGTTTACTCACCAGAAGGTGTATTGATCGAAAAAGTTATTTTACCTGAAGACCCGAGCAATTTAATTTTTACCGATGAATCGCAAGAAATATTATATGTGACTGCCGGCGGTAATTTGTATAGAGTATTATTGAATTAGTACATTCTGAGTAAAGGTAAGCTACCATCAATTTTTATTGTTTTCAAAATTAAATCTACTTTATGATACATCCTTGAAAAACCAATTTTAAATTTGTACTCTCAATACGAAATATTTTTATCTAAATAACATTATTAATATTCTTGACACACAAATCCTTATTTTGTATAATTGTCTATACAATAGGAGATTATTAGGAAAACTATGATAATTGACAGAAATAGTCCGGTCCCGCAGTACTTTCAGCTCCAACGATGGTTAGTTGAACAAATAGAACAAGGTGTGTTCAAACCGGGTGATAAAATTCCTACCGAAGCAGAATTAGTACAAATGGCTGGATTGGCAAGAGCAACAATTCGTCAAGCTATCCAAAATCTAGTTAACTTGGGCTACTTAACCAGAAAAAGAAAACTTGGAACATTTGTTATGAGCCGAGTTGTAGACAACGGAAATAGAAAGATAATTGGGTTGTTGGTTCCCGATATTCGAGTAGGTTATGCTCCGGAGCTTGCCAGAGGCGCAGAAGATGAGGCGGCAAATAACAAACAAAGTTTAATTCTATGCAATACCGATGATTTATTTATAAAAGCAGAGTATCATGCAGAGAGGTTGATTGAGAATTCTGTAGCAGGAGTAATCTTCGTTCCTACGGCGGCTTCCGATGAAAAAAATAAACAAGTACTAGAGAAATTCACGAGCAGAAATATTCCTGTTGTTTTAGCCGATAGAATAATTCCCGGTGTGAATATTGATCATGTCACTACCGATAATTTTGACGGTGCATATAAAATAACCGAGTACTTAATTAAAAAAGGGCACGAAAAAATTGCCATAACTTTAAGTACATTATTCAGTTCTGAACGAGAACGTTTGGAAGGATACAGAAAAGCTCTTTCAGATTATAATCTTCCAATTGATAAATCAATAATACTCACTCACGATGGCAGGTATTCCGAAAAACCATACATAGAGTTTGCAAAAAAAATATTTAAGCAAAGAAAAAAATTGACCGCAATGTTTGCCGGTCATGATAGAATTGCATATCTACTTAGTTCCGTAGCTGTGGAAATGGGCATGAAAATTCCCGAAGATATTTCCATCGTTGGTTACGATGACCTTCTTCCGCATTGCCAGCATCAGGTTAGTCTTACTACAATGCATCAGCCTATTTATGAAATGGGAGTTGAAAGCATGAAGCTTATAAATCGGAGAATAAATGGATTGACCGGTAAAGGAAAATCTAAAGTTCTCAAATCATATTTGATTGAAAGAGAATCTGTGTTTAACAGAAATAAATAGAAATTATACTTCCACTATAGATTACATTTTTTCGTTTTTAAAAATTGTTGAAAAACTTTGAGGGATAAGTATGCTCTTTTATAACATGTGGGAAGTTTTTTAATAAGATAAAATAGTCTTACAAAGCTAATCTTCGCTTGAAGCAGAAATCTACTAATTGAGGAAAAATAAATGAAGAAAAAAATTAACGTTGGTTTAATCGGTACCGGAAGACTCGGGAATATGTATGCTGAATTTCTTACAACAAGAGTTTCGAAAGCAAACTTAGTTGCCGTAGCAGATATTATTCCGGAAAGAGCAACAAAGTGTGCAAAAAAATTTGATGTTGAAAAAGCCTACTTCAGTCATCAGGAAATTAACGATGACAAAAGCTTGGACGCGGTGATAGTCACTGCAACAACAGGTAATCATAAAGAAATTGTGCTTGATGCAGCCTCAAAAAAAAGAACCGTCTTCTGTGAAAAACCGATGACATTAAGTCTGGAAGATGCTCGTCAAATGAAAGCTGCGATTGATAAAAACGGTGTTTTTTATCAACAAGGATATATGAGAAGATTTGATAAAGGATTTGCGGCTGTTAAAAGAAAAATTGATGAAGGTGTTATAGGAACACCGGTTGTATTTAGAGGTTCTTCAAGAGATCCATATTTACCGGCTCTCGAATATTTATATCCACACAACAGTGGCGGACAAATTTTAGATATGGCTATTCACGATTTTGACATTGCAAGATGGTACATGGGTGAAGTAAATACTGTTTACTCTATCGGAGCGGTTTTAGCCTTCCCAGAAGTTGAACCAACCGGAGATACGGATAATGTTGTAATGGCCATGAGATTTGATAACGGAACACTGGGCGAAATTGATATTAGCAGAAACGGTGTTTATGGATATGATATTCGAGCTGAAGTATTAGGTACAAAGGGAACTATACAAGCTGGCTACTTGCGAGATACCCCAATACTTGTATTGACTAAAGAAGGTGTAACACACGATGTTGTGCCGTATTTCCCTGAACGGTTTTGTGATGCGTATGTCGCACAATTGAATGACTTCCTAAATAACCTAGAGAAAGGAACTTCACCGATGATTACAATAGATGACGGTATTGCCGGTTTACAGGTTGCTGTTGCAGCAACAGATTCCCTTCATAAAGGAACCGTCGTAAATGTAAAAGATTATTAAAATATGTTTTTAATGAATAGAAAGGAGCAGCAATGAAAACAGTTGAATTATATGCCAAATGGGATCCGAAACCGGATTTCGTTTTAGGTCACAAAGATATCGAGGGTAAGTTGACTTACTTAGGAAGTAAAGTTTGGCGTAATCCTCAAATCAGAACCGTTGATAAGAAAATAGGTGAACCCGGACCTACAGAAGTTGTAATTGAAGTTATGGCCTGTGGTATCTGTGGAAGCGACGTTCATATGTATCAAACCGATAAAGATGGCTACATCTATTATCCGGGTTTAACAGCTTTTCCGTCAACTTTAGGACATGAGTTCTCAGGCAAGGTAGTTAAAGCCGGAAAAGATGCAATCAATAAGAGAACAAATAAACCTTATGAAATTGGAGAAGCGGTTTGTTCCGAAGAAATGGTTTGGTGCGGTAACTGTAGACCTTGTGCCGATGGATATCCTAATCACTGTGAACGATTGCAGGAAATTGGATTTTCAATCGACGGCGCATATGCAAAACATATTATTGTTGATGCAAGATATCTATGGAGTATAGAAGGTTTCCGAAAATTATTTGGCGAAGAAAAAATGTATCTGCTCGGAAGTTTGGTTGAACCAACATCGGTTGCATATAATGCAGTAATTGAAAGAGGCGGAGGAATTCGTCCGGGTGAAAATGTTCTGATTCTCGGCGCCGGACCTGTTGGTGCAGCAGCCTGCGCGATTTTAAGAAGAGCAGGCGGAAGTGCTGTCATACTATCGGAACCTTCAGCAGCAAGAAGAAAAATGGCCCTGGAAATGGGAGCCACACATGTGATCGATCCATCAAAAGAAAATGTTGCCGATAAAGTTTTAGAGATCACTGAAGGACATGGTGTGGGTTTGATTTTGGAAGCAACCGGTTTACCAAGTGTTGTCTGGAATGATGTTGAAAGAATTATCTGGGAAGGCAGAGCAGTCAATACAACAGTCGTTGTAGTTGCACGAGCAGATGATAGAATTCCTCTTAACGGAGAAGTACTTCAAGTTCGCCGTGCAGAAGTTATCGGTGCTCAAGGACACTCAGGTCACGGTACTTTTCCAAATGTAATTAGCTGTATTTCTACAGGTATGGATGTTTCACCGATGATTACAAAACAAATTTCTTTGGATGAAGTAGAAGAAAATTTGAAAAAATTACAGACCGATAGAGACGATGTTAAAATAACTATAACAAATTTTGACTAACCAAAAATAAATATAGGAGGCTGTGATGCCTAAATGGATTAAAGCCGATAGAGGAGATATCCTTTTCGAAGATACCAGTGTTGGTAGATTAAAGAAAAAAATATGGGATGCGAGTGATGAAGAAATCGACAAAATACTTGCCGATTATGAAATCCCGAGTCCATCCGAATTGGCTAAGAAAGGAAGTTATATTCAAACAACAATTCGTAAAGACGTTGTTGAAAACAGAAAGAAAAATGATGTTCTATTTATTCCAATCGGTTGTACCGAGCTGCACGGATTACATACTGTAACAGCTCTAGATACGTTAATGGTAACACAAATATTAGAAGGCGTTCGACGATACACAGCGAAAAAAGGCTCACCTTGTAATTTAACGTGGACTCCGCTCAACTTCGGCGGTCATCCCCATCATCACGTTGGAATGCCCGGAACAATACATCTTGAAGATGAAGTTGTAAAGAAAATTTTAATTGATGTAATGGTTGGTTTCTGGAACGACGGATTCAGAAAAATTATTCTGGTAAATAATCACGGTCACTCTTGGCTGCTTGAAGCTGCAATTCAAGAATTGCAGAAAACATGGAATCTACCAGGAATTTTTAGAACACTCGATTGGCACCGTTCTGTAAGAGAATTCTTCCGAACAAAAGATAGAGGCGGAGATTGGGATGATAACTTTGTTCATGCCGACGAAGCTGAAACATCTGTACTTCTGTTATTAGCTAATGAACTTGTTGAAATGAATTACGCCGAAGAAACTGAAGTACCGGCTTATTTACCTGACGGTCACTTTGATAAAGCAGTTGACCCATTTGCAAGACCGTCACGATGGTCTGAAGGACAAGGACATTTCCCTACAGAGCTAGGTTCAATTCCGGAAGGTGTTGTAGGCAGACCAACTATAGGCACAGCGCAAAAAGCTAAAAGAACCATTGCTGCAATTCTATCTTACTTAACATTAGTACACAACGAAATACATGAAGCATTCCCATCAGGTAAGGTTCCGCCAATCGAGAACACAACAATGCGCACAACAAAAGAAATGGAACCTTATATGAAAGAACCGTTTACCGAAGGTTGGCGACCGATTTATTCAATTAATAAAATGGGATTGTAAAATGAAATTAAGTATTGTCCTTTCAACTCAGCCAGCTTCTTTTTCTGCCCTGGCATATAAAGGTAATATTGAAGAGAATATTAAACAAATTAAAAAACTCGGTTACGATGGAGTTGAATTGGCAGTACGCAATCCAAATGAAGTAGATGTCGAATACGTAAAATCAATATTAGAAGAGAACAACCTGCCGGTTCCTGCAGTTGGAACCGGTCAGGCTTTTGGTGAGGAAGGTTTGTCGTTTACTCACGGTGATCCTAGGATAAGACGAAAAGCAATTGAGAGAATTAAAGACCAAATTACTTTTTCTAAAAATTTTGATGCCGTTGTAATAATCGGATTGGTCAGAGGGATTGTCGGTCAAGATGAAGATAGAAATCAAGCATACAAAAATATGCTTACCGCATTTGATGAGTGTG
Organism: Melioribacteraceae bacterium; assembly: GCA_030584085.1. Lineage (NCBI taxonomy): Bacteria > Pseudomonadati > Ignavibacteriota > Ignavibacteria > Ignavibacteriales > Melioribacteraceae > Melioribacteraceae bacterium. The sequence continues at coordinate 2,962,839 of CP129490.1, read as the reverse complement.
CATCCTTTGATGAAAACGTAAAAATTGTAATAGAACCTATAAACAGGTATGAAACAAATTTACTTAATACAGTTGAACAAACACTCCAGTTTATTGATGAGTTGGGTAAACCTAATGTAGGACTGCTGCTTGATACATTTCATATGAATATTGAAGAGCCGAATATTATTGAAAGTATGAGAGTCGCTAAAGAGAAAATCTTCCATTTTCACGTAGCTGACTCTAACAGATGGCATCCCGGGGCAGGACATATAAACTTTTATGAAATCTATGAAACCCTTCAGCGATTCAATTATGACGGGTTTGTTTCAGCAGAAATTTTACCAATGCCAAATCCAGATGCTGCTGCGGCTAATAACATAAAATATTTGAAAAAAGTGTTCGCATCTTAATCGTTAGTTAAAACTAATTTGATAGCACCCATGCAGAACAATGCGATACTAAAACTAAATGATATAACAAAAGAATTTCCCGGTGTGGTTGCACTCAACAAAGTATCGCTTGAGGTGAAGCCCGGTGAAGTTCATATTCTGCTTGGTGAAAACGGTGCAGGTAAATCAACGCTCGTAAAAATATTAAGCGGCGCCTATTCAAAAGATTCCGGCGAAATATTTTTAAGCAATGAGAAAGTTGAAATTAAAAATCCAAAACACGCACAAGAATTGGGGATTGGTGTTATTTATCAAGAATTAAATCTCATTCCCCATTTAACTGTGGCGGAAAACATATTTCTCGGCAGAGAATTTTCTTATCCAGTGGGCATAATCGATTCAAAAAGAATCATTGAAGAAACAAAAAAACTTCTTAATGAATTAAATGTGAATATCAACCTGAATGCATTAATATCATCGTTGGGTACAGCACAACAGCAAATGGTAGAAATTGCAAAAGCTCTTTCACTCAATTCAAAAATCTTAATAATGGATGAACCCACTTCATCTTTAACAAAGAAAGAAATTGAAACATTATTTATAACAATCAGAAAACTAAAACAAAAAGATGTTGCAATAATTTATATCTCACATCGCTTGGAAGAATTATTTGAAATTGGTGATAGAGTAACAGTATTGCGAGATGGTAGTTTGATCGAAACAAAACTAATTGCAGATACGAATCGTGCTGAATTAATTAAACTAATGGTCAACAGAGATTTAAAGGACCAGTACCCTGAAAGAAAGAAGGAAATCGGAAGTGAACTGCTTAAAGTAATAAATTTATCGACGGAGAATTTATTACAAAACATTTCATTTAGTTTATTTGAGGGAGAGATTGTTGGTATTTACGGCTTATTGGGTTCCGGTCGAACAGAATTAGCACGTACAATTTTTGGTGCTGATCAATTTGAAAGCGGAGAAATATTCATAAATGGTAAACCGACAAAAATAAATTCCCCCGGTAAAGCTATAAAAAAAGGAATCGGATTTTTAACCGAAGACAGAAAAACGCAAGGATTAATTTTAGACCTATCTGTTAAAGAAAATATAAGTATCACATCATTGGATGAACTTACAAGTTTCGGTGTAATCAAGATAAAAGATGAACTACAAGTAACAGACCACTACATATTCGAATTAAAAATAAAAACTACCGGCAGCAATCAAAATGTTAGATGTTTAAGCGGAGGTAATCAACAGAAAGTTGTATTCGCAAAATGGTTAAACACCGAAACTAATATTTTCATTTTTGATGAACCGACGCGCGGAATTGATGTCGGGGCGAAACAAGAAATTTATGAGTTGATGAATAAACTTACTCGTACCGGATGCGGGATTATTATGATTTCATCCGAACTCCCGGAAATTCTAGGAATGAGTGATAGAGTTTTGGTTATGCACAACGGGAAAATAACAGCAGAATTCGATAACATAGATTTATCTCAAGAGGTAATTCTAAATTCAGCTATCGGAGAAGTTTATGCAAATTAAAAGTCTATGGATTCATAATGCACGACAATTCGGAACCTTCATCGGGTTGGTTGTGATCATATTAATCTTTTCATTTTGGACGCCATATTTTCTTACAGTATCTAATTTATTAAATGTTGCTCAGCAAACGACAATTAATGCAGTTATAGCGGTTGGGATGACTTATGTAATTATTACCGCAGGAATTGATCTTTCGGTCGGTTCAATTATGGCATTCTCAGGTGTTGTGCTTGCAAGTCTGCTGCATGCAGATCAACCTTTAGTTATTGCAATATTGGGAGGATTATTTGTCGGCGCAGCTTGTGGATTTATAAATGGTGTGTTGATAAGTTACGGTAAACTTCCGCCTTTTATTTCTACCCTCGGTTTAATGAGTGTTGCTCGCGGTGCCGCATTACTTTACACAGACGGTCGTCCGATCTCAGGCTTCGATGAAAATTTTAGATTCATTGCAACTGGTGAAATTCTTCACATACCTTTCCCGATAATAGTAATAATTATTATTTATTTGATCGGACATTTTGTTTTAACACGAACAAAGTTAGGACGATATACATACGCAACCGGAGGAAATGAGCAAGCGGCAATTCTTTCAGGGGTAAACGTAAAATTGATAAAAATTGTTGTTTACAGTTTGTGCGGATTATTAAGCGGAGCAGCCGCTGTGCTCTTAACAGCCAGATTGAATTCTGCTCAACCGATTGCCGGAATAATGTATGAACTTGATGCAATTGCCGCAGTAGTAATCGGAGGCACAAGCTTAATGGGCGGCGAAGGAAAATTGACTGGTACACTAATCGGTGCATTGATTATGGGAGTTCTTCGCAACGGATTGAATTTACTCGATGTCTCTTCATTCATTCAGCAAATTGTAATTGGGTCGGTAATTATCTGTGCAGTATTGATAGATATGGCATTAAAGAAAAAGAAAGTTTAACAAGCGGAGGATGTTTTGAGAAATATTATCCAAATAATAAGCGTTTGCCTGATTGTATGTTTAATGAGTTTCTCAGGTTGTAAAGAATCCGAAGTTATTGATGAAAGCAGACCAACCATTGCAATTGTTTTAAAAACATTGAACAATCCCTTCTTTATTGATATTCAACTCGGCGGAGAAGAAGCTGCAAAAAAACATAATGTAAATTTACTTGTTCAAGCGGCCGAAAGAGAAATAGATGTTGAAAAACAAATGCAGATAATCGAAAACTTAATCCAGAGAAAAGTTGATGTAATTTGTCTTGCCGCAGCCGGATCAAAAGAAATTATTCCGGCAATAGTTAAAGCAAATGAAGCTGGTATTTTTGTTATTGCAATTGATACAAGAGTAGATGAAGAATTCTTAAAACAATCCGGCGGGAAAATTTCTGCGTTTATAGGTTCGGATAACTTTGAAGGCGGAAGAATAGCCGGTGAGTTTATTGCCGAACAATTAAACGGCGGCGGTAGTATAGCAATTCTTGAAGGTGTTCCGGGACACGAAACAGGCGATGCACGTTTAACCGGATTTTATTCAGCAATTAAAAAGTACAAAGATATAAATGTACTTGCTTCTCAAACTGCAAATTTTGAACGTGACCAAGGTTTCAATGTTTTTCAAAACATTCTTCAAGCTAATCCTAATATCGAAGCTGTTTTTGCCTGCAACGATATGATGGCTCTTGGCGCAATTGAAGCAATTTCAGCAGCAAGGAAAACTGGCGAAATTATAGTTATTGGATTTGATGCAATTCAAGACAGCCGTAAAGCAATCTTAGCGGGAACAATGGCAGGTTCAATTGCTCAATACCCAAAAGAAATGGGAAGAGCCGCTATTGAATATGCAGTTAAAGCAATAAACGGCGAGCCGATTCCAAAAGAAATCCCAACTAAAATTGAGTTGATAACTAAAGAAAAATTGGAAAGTAATTAATCCATGCAAAGTACTCTTACTAAAAATAAAATTTCTAATATTGGTTCAAAAAATATATCCGAATGGCATGCTGCGTTAGAGAATAAACTCGGCAATAAAATTTCTTGGGATGTTGTTACTCTTCAGATGTACAGCACTGCTGCATGCATTTATGAAGTAACTCCTTTGGCTGTCGTTATTCCGCACAATATTGATGATATAATTACTACAGTAAATATCTGTTCGGAATACAGTATTCCCTTACTACCACGCGGTGCCGGATCAAGTCTTTCCGGCAACTCTGTCGGCGAAGCTGTTATACTGGATCTAACTCAACACTTCAAAAAAATTATTGATATGGATGACAATCTCGCAAAGGTTGATGTGGGAGTAATTCTAAATCATCTTAAAGATGAAGAGAAAAAAAGAGGATTAAAATTTGCTCCCGATCCAAGCAGCGGTAATGTTTGTGTTATAGGTGGAATGCTCGGCAACAACAGCGGCGGTCCTCATACTCTAAAACACGGGAATATGTACAAGCATGTTGAGGAAGTAAACGTTGTCTTATCAAACGGGAAAATTTTTAATGCAAAAAACATTTCGCTTAATGAAATAAAAAATCTCGATTATTTTCACAAGCCGTATTATATAAAAGTAAAAGAATTACTTGAGCAGTACTCCGAAAAAATAAGAGAGGAAAGACCTTATACATCAAAGAATGCTTCCGGTTATCAAGTGTGGGATATTCTAACCGATACACATCTGAATATGGCATCACTTATGGTTGGCAGCGAAGGTACTTTGGGGGTATTTACTGATTCTGTTTTGAAACTTATTCCGCTAGTTTCTCATCGCGGTATAATTTCGCTTTACTTTACCGACATTTCAAAAATGGGTGTAGCTGTAAAACACTTACGCAACTTGAATGCTTCTGCAATTGAATTCGTTGATCAATCATTTATAAATCTTGCACTGACATACCGACCGGAATTAAAAAAATTCTTACCGGATCATGTTAAGTACTTGCTATATGTTGAATATGAAAGTGAAGATGAAAATGAAATAACTAATTTCTTCCGTGATGCGGAAAGAATAATTTGTAAAGAAGAGAACCTCGCCGAGTTAGGTTCGTACTCAACTGATGAAAAAGAAATTGATACAATAATGCGTGTTAGAAAAGCCGCAACCGTAATACTTAACAAGATACAAGGAAAAGATAAACCGGCACCTTTTGTTGAAGATGCGGCAATTCATCCCGAAGTGTTTCCTCATTTTTTAAAAGATTTATCTGCTTTACTTGATAACTATACTTTTAATTATGTTGTATTCGGTCATGCCGGTGATGGTAATTTGCACTTAAGACCATTGATAAGTTTTAAAGATGACAAACTTTTTGCCGAAGCGGATGACTTGATGACAAAATTTGTCGACCTTGTTGCAAAATATAAAGGATCACTTTCTGCTGAACATGGTGATGGTAGACTGCGAACATCTTTCCTACCAAAAACTTTTCCGAAACTGATTCCGTTGTTCAAAGAAATAAAAAATCTCTTCGATCCTTATGGAATAATGAATCCCGAAATTATGGTTCAAACCAAGCCGCAAAAGTGGAATGAAAATTTAAGATACAATCCAAGTTACAATTATGTTGATACCGGTTCAAGACTTGATAATGAAAACTGGCAGCTCGAAATAGAAAAATGTCATGGCTGCGGAACATGCCGAGAATATTGTCCGGTTTTTGTTGCAACCGGAGAAGAAGAAGCGACCGCACGGGCAAAAGCAAATCTTTTACGCGGAATTGTTTCCGGTAAAATTTCTTCGGATACTTTTGATACGGATCATTTTTACGAAATTATGAATTACTGTTTGAACTGCGGGCAATGTTTGACCGACTGTCCGACAAACGTCAATGTTCCCGGAATGGCCGTTCTTGCTAAAGAAAAACTGCACGAAAAACGTCCATTTAAAATGAATGAGATACTACTACAAAACGGAAAGTTAGTAAGCTCGTTAGCTTCAAAACTTCCAACTGTAAGTAATGCTACTCTTAAATTTCCGGTGATTCGCAAAGTAATGGAAGCAACGGTTGGCATACATAATGAAAGAAAATTTCCACTGTTTGTGAATCATAAAATTACCATGAACAACATGAGAAGTGATGATTCAAAAACTGTTGTGCTTTGGACTGGGTGTGCAGCACAATTTAATGATCCTTATGGAGAAATTGAAAGCAGTAAACAAATTTTAGAAAAGTTGGGATATAAAATTGTACTGCCGGAGTGGAAATGCTGCAATGTTGCCAAAATTTCGTACGGTAATTTGGATGCCGCGCTTCCGGATATTGAATTTAATATGAAAGTATTAAAACCGTATGTCGAAAAGAAAATTCCAATAATATTTACAAGCGCATCTTGTGGTTATGCATTTATGCATGAGTACTTGAATTTCTTTCCGGATAGGGAAGATATAAAGGAAACAGCAGCAGTTTGCATTGATATACATGATTTCCTTGCACAAATATTAAGCAAACCGGAATGGAAAAATTCTTTTAAGAAAAATCCGATAAAAATTGCTTATCACGATCCGTGTCATTTAAAATCTCAGAAAAATAAATATGGTCCTAAAGATTTGCTAAAGTTAATTCCGGGATTAGAGTTACTGAATATAAAAGATAGCTGCTGCGGTATTGCTGGAACATTCGGAATGAAGAAAGAAAATTTTGATCTATCTATGCAAATAGGTTCAAAACTTTTTAACGAGATAAAGAGAGTTAAAGCTGATTATGCTGTTTCGGGATGCGGAACATGTCAGATCCAAATTAATCAAGGTACAGGATTAAAAGTACTGCACCCGATGAGATTGGTAAATGAAGCTTTTATTCCGAATAAAGATTAATGAAAAATATTTAAATAGACGGTGAAGAATCTAAAAAAAATGAATGTTTTTTTTAAAGAAATTAAATAGATAAATATCCTTTTGGGAAAATAAGTATCTAATAATTAATTAACAGTAGAGTGGGCAGTGGAAAAAGCTTGATATTGTGGGAGTTACTTCTTATTATAGTATCGTCTAGACAAATAGACGAATATACAAATATACTATACTCAATATCTTTTTTACTGCTCTAATTTCAAACAACGGAGAAGAAATGAAAACGATGAAATCCTTAACCTACAAAGATGTTGGGAAAATTGTTTACGAAGAAAGACCACTTCCTAAAATAGTTGAACCAACCGATGTAATATTAAAAGTTGCTGCCGTAGGTATTTGTGGTACTGATGTGAAAATTATGGAAGGCAAACATGTTGTTGGTGAAGACATTGCCCTTGGTCATGAATTTGGCGGTGTAGTAACAGAGATAGGTAGTAGTGTCTCCACTTTAAAAATTGGTGATCGAATTGCCATCGATAATAGTCTTAGATGCGGTTTATGTGAATATTGCAGAACCGGTAACAGTCCGCAATGTCATTGGTTGAAAGATAAATCCATAGGCATATTTCAAAATGGCGGTTATGCGGAATATTGTGTTGTTCCCGAAAGTGCTTGTTATAAAATTCCCGATGAAATGGATGATATAACTGCAACACAAGTAGAAACTTTAGCAACAGTTCTTAATGGAATGCAAGCGGTTCAGATGCAATGCTGGGATACTGTTGTAGTTTTAGGTTTTGGACCAATAGGATATCTTTTCTCTGCTTTATCTAAAAATGTTGCTGCCTACACTATGTGCACGGAAATTGATCCCTTCAGAATAGAAGTAGCAAAAAAATTAGGTGTACCTGTTTTCAATCCTGATGAAGTTGATATCGAAAAAGAAGTGATGAAATTTACAAATGGTAAAGGTGCGGATATTGTTATTGATGCAGTTGGCAGCCAATTGGAAAATGCTATTAAATACGTTACTCCGGGAGGAAAAATTCTAGCGTTTGGCATGGATAGCAGTATAAAAGCAACGGTAGTTCCGAATACAATTACACGTAAGGCGATTAAGTTGATAGGTACTTACATCGGACAAAACACAATGTTGTATGCAATCCGAATTTTAATGTCTGGCAAAATTAATATGAAACCATTCTTTACTGAAGTGATACCTCTAAAAGATGGCTTAAAAGCATTCAGTAAACTTGGGTTAGATCTAAATACTCAGCAACATATACCAAAACAAGCTATGAAAATTGTAATGAAACCGTAATAGGTATAAAATCAAAGTGAGAGTTTCATAATAATACTTGGTATGAATGAAAACAATACTTGACTTTTTTGCAACCGGCAAAGCAGCTCCTCAATTAACAAATGAGGGAGAAATAAACTCTCTCTACAAAAAGTACAGATGGCGGGTAATGATGGCAATTACTGTCGGTTATGGATTAGCATATCCGCTGAGACTTGCCTTATCCGCAATGAAAAAGGATTTAATAGATGGTAATGTTTTTTCCGCAGTAGAACTTGGAGCAGTCGGTTCTGCACTTCTTTATTCTTATGCTTTCGGAAAATTCTTCAACGGCATTCTCGCCGATCATGCAAACGTAAAAAGATTTTTTACTCTTGGCGTAATACTTTCCGCAACAATTAATATTATCATAAGCGGTACTACCACTTTATGGATTTGGGTTGTTCTCTGGGGGTTAAACGGGTATTTCCAAGGATTCGGCGCTCCAACCGGTGCGGTAACACTTTCCAATTGGTTCAGCAATAAAGAAAGAGGAAGATTTTATGGAATCTGGAGTACGGGACACGCTATCGGTGAAGGGTTGACTTTCATCGTATCAGCAACTCTTGTGTCTTTCTTCGGTTGGCAAGCTGGATTTTGGGGACCAGGTTTATTCGGAATACTCGTGGCTATGGGTATTTATTATTTGTTACAAGATAGACCGGAAACACTAGGGCTTCCAACAATTGCAAAATGGAAAAATGATTTTCCCTCAAAAGAAAGCACTGAAGAAGAGGAATCCACTTCAACAAGAAAAGATCAATTAAAGATATTTAAGAATCCTGCAATTTGGGTGCTCGGTTTGTCTAGTGCTCTAATGTATGTTACCCGTTATGCAATTAATAGCTGGGGATTTTTATATCTGCAAGAAGATAAAGGTTACACTTTGGTTGAAGCAGGTAGTTTGCTTGGATTAAATACATTTGCCGGTTTGGCCGGATGCGTTGCTTATGGATTTATTTCGGATAAACTATTCAACGCTAAACGTCCTCCCGTTACTTTAATTTTTGGGATAATAGAAGTAATTGCATTGGGTATAATATTCTTTATCCCCGATGGAAGCCATACTGTAATAACAATCGCATTTATTGTATATGGATTTACATTGAGTGGATTGCTTGCGGCACTGGGAGGTTTATTTGCTATTGATATTGCTCCACGAAGAGCAGCAGGTGCAGTGATGGGGTTCATAGGAATTTTCAGTTACATAGGTGCTGGTATTCAAGACCAAGTAAGCGGAGTTTTAATTGAAAACGGAACAACAATAATTGACGGTGTTCGTCATTATGATTTCAGCGGAGCCATTACGTTTTGGCTTGGTGGCTCAGTATTATCTATGCTGCTTGCAGCAACTCTTTGGAAAGCTAAAGTGAGAAATTAATCGGAGAACAAATGACTGAGAACAAATTTTATGATATACTAATATTCGGGAATTACACCAAGGATACAATCGTTTCGAAAAGGGGAACTCGTTATGTTGACGGCGGTGGATTCAATTACGGTGCTCACGCAGCCGTTAATTCTGGAAAAAGTGTTGCGGCAGTAACTCGTTTAGCAGAAGAAGATCGACATGTTGTAGAAACCCTAAATTCCATTGGAGTGGATGTATACCCTACGTTCACTCCATCCTCTACTCATATGAGATTAGAATATCCAACCGACAATCCGGATGAAAGAATCCTTACTTGCACCACAACCGCAGGAACATATACCCTGGATCAGTTTAATGGATTGACAGCGAAAGCAATTTTAATAAACGGTTCGGTGAGAGAAGAGGCCCCGTTAGAGCTAGTAAGAGAATTAAGAAAAAGAGATTCACTTTTAGTTGCTGATTCGCAAGGATTCATTAGAATTATTCATCCCGATCATACACTTATTCATGCGGATTGGCCTGAACAAAAAGAAGTACTTGCTTTAATAGATATTTTAAAAGCTGACATAGTTGAAGCAGAATCTTTGACCGGAGAAAAGAATATTCACAAAGCAGCGAAACTACTGCGTGAGATGGGCCCAAAAGAGATAGTAATTACTCATCGTGATGGAATTGTTGTTTACGCCGATGGGATTTTTTATGAACAAACGTTTACCCCAAAAGAATTGATTGGAAGAAGCGGAAGAGGAGATACTTGCATAGCTTCTTATGTTGCATCTCGATTAACAAACGAACCTGCCAAAGCAATTGTATGGTCTGCAGCAGTTACAAGTTTGAAACTGGAAGCAGAAGGACCTTTCAATTTAGGTTTAGAGAAAATCAAACAAAAAATTGCAGAAAATTATAGTTAAGAGAATATATAAATAATTAATTAGGAGATTTTATGCCGATCAAAAAATATAAATCCATTTTTCTCATACTATTTCTTGTCGTATTAACTGTTTCATCCCAAACTATTAGTTTGCCAGGTGAAAGCGTTGTTCCTAAAGATGCAGAAAAGTTAGCCGACTTAGACGGTCATTTTACATTCATGATAACTAGTGATTTGGGTCGTAACGGTTATTACGATCAAAAGCCTGTGGCTGAAATGATGGGAATAGTCACGAAAGTTTCAGATGTCGAGTTCGTTGCAGCTATCGGAGATGTGCATCACTTTTTAGGTGTTAAATCTGTTGATGACCCCTTATGGGAAACAAATTATGAATGGATTTATAAGCATCCTGAATTAATGATTCCTTGGTATCCAGTACTTGGTAATCATGAATATGAAGGCAATACACAAGCTGTAGTTGATTATACTAATGTCAGTCGTCGTTGGGTAATGCCGGCAAAGTATTACTCTAAAACTTTTAAAGCTACGGATGAAACCGAAGTATTACTACTTTGGATTGATACACCATCACTAATCGACAAATACAGAAATAATCCTGAAGAATATCCCGACGGCGGAAAAATTTCAATTGAAGAACAATTAGAATGGTTAGAGACTACTATAAGTGAATCTGATGCCAAATGGAAAATTGCAATGGGGCACCATCCTGTTTATGCAGGCACTTATAAAGATGACGTTGAACGTACTGATCTGCAAAAACGTCTTCAACCGCTGCTAGATAAATATAATGTGGATTTTGCAGTTAGCGGGCATATACACAATTTTCAACACCTTCAAGTAGAAGGTTCTAAGGTAGATTATTTTGTAAACACTTCAGCTTCGCGAACACGAGAAATCGACGAGAAACATATTACGGAAGGACAATTATTCACAAGCTCTGATTCCGGTTTTTCGTTGTGTACAGTTAAAGATAATGAACTGATTATTTCTTTCGTTAATAAGGAAGGTGAAATCATTTATCAATATACAAAGGAAAAATAAATTAGTTATTTGCCATGGTTGATGTTATTGATTCAAAGGTAAGCCAATCTATTAATCCCACTAAATAGGTTGCTAATAGTAGAAAATTGCAATGACAAAAAATTACGGCAGTAGTATTAGATATTCATTCATTGTTAATAAATATCTATAAACTTTTTAATGTGCGTAAGTACAAGGAGGAAAACAAGTAACAGTAGTTTTAATTAATTGCTTAATTAATTACTAACAGGAGATGGAAATGGAAAAAATTTTTTCCAAGGTATTTCGGAAAAGCACCCTTTCAATCCTTATTTACTGTGTGTTAGCTGCCGTGTTATTTCTACCAAACACAACTTCGGCTCAGAAAAGAGGGCAAATTACCGGACGCGTTTTTGATTTAGCTTCAAAAGAGTATTTACCCGGTGCTAATGTTCGTTTGGAAGGAACGACATACGGCGCTGCCACAAACATTAGCGGAATTTACAGAATCGCTAATATCCCACCAGGAGATTATAAATTGATTGTGAGTTATATAGGTTATGATAATGACACAACAAGTGTGTCAGTTCCTGAAGGTCATACACTCAATCAAGATATGGGCATCAAAGCTAGTGATGTTAAAATGGAGGAAGTCACAATTTTTGGTCTTGCCCAAGGTCAAACAAAAGCACTTAGTATTCAGAAAACAGCCGACAATATCAAGAACGTTATTTCCGAAGAAGGGATTGAGAAATTCCCGGATATCAACGCTGCCGAAGCTTTGCAAAGATTGCCGGGTGTATCAGTTCAACGTGATCAAGGTGAAGGACGATATGTTCAAATTAGAGGTACATCACCACAAATGAATGCAATGAAAGTCAACGGTGAAGATATCCCATCACCTGAAGGCGGTGAGCGAACTACTCAAATGGATATTATACCCGCAAATCAACTGGCTACAATTGAAGTAGTGAAAGCTTTAACACCGGATATGGATGGTAATGCTATTGGCGGAGCCGTAAATTTAGTTACTAAAAGTGCACTCGATTATGAAAAACCAGTGCTAAATGCTACCGTAGGTGGTGGATATGCAGACATTTCCGGTAAAGGACTTTATCAAGGTAATTTTAATTACGGAACAAGATTTGGCGCAAACAATGATTTCGGAATTATGGTTGGTGCAAGCTATTTAAGATCTGATCGCGGTTCTCATAATAATGAAATGGAATGGGGAAATGTTGAAGATCCTGATGAAAATGAAATCCCGTGGGCATTAGAAAATCTTTCATTAAGGAATTATGATCTAAGACGTGACAGAATGGGTTTTTCAACCAGTTTAGATTATAGACCCGACAACAATAATTCATATTCACTTAGAGCAATTTATAATGATTATTTGGATATAGAAAGTAGAAATGAATTGATTGTCGAGCCCGATGGTTTTCTTTCGGCAACCGATGCAACTGAAGCAGAGATAGTTCACGAAATGAAAGCAAGAGATCAAAACGCAACACTTTACAGCATCATGTTTAGGGGTGAAAATCATTTCGGTGGTTTAACGCTTGATTACTCTATGTCTTATAACTATGCTCAAGAAAAAGAAGATCGTCATTTTGAGCCTAAGTTTGAAATGGATGAAACACCGGATTTGACATGGAATCTATCCGATGTAGATAATCCTAAATTCACCTTCACTAATTTTGATAAAGATTACTACCTAGATGCTTCCAATTTTGTTCTAGATGAAATGGAATTTCACGACAACCTTTCGACCAATACTGATATTATCGGTTCGGTAAATTTCAAGGTTCCATATAGTTTCTTTGGCAACCAAGCTGAATTCAAGCTTGGAAGTAAAGTATCGATGAAGAACAAAGATCGTAAAGAGAATATTTGGGTCTATGAATGGGATGGCGACGATGATATATTAAAGAGCCAATTTACAAGTGGCAATGTATCGGATTTACTTGATGGAAATTATAATTTCGGTCCTCTTGTTGATGTCGATAAAGTTGAGAGTTTTTTCAATAAAAATAAGGATGGGGATCTTGTAGGAGAATTAAGCAGGGAAGACTCCGATGCAGCTACGTACGATGCCACCGAAGATATCTATGCATTTTATTTGATGACTACAATAAACTTTGATAATCTTATGATTCTTGCCGGTATTAGAGATGAAATATCTACAACATCCTACACAGGCAATGAAGTTATTTTTGATGATGAGGGTGATTATGTAGAAACAAATAAAGTATCTGCAGACAAATCTCATAATCATATCCTACCGTCAGTTCATCTAAAATATACAATTTCGGATAGAACTAATTTACGTGCTGCGTTTACAAGTGGTTTAGCTAGACCGCATTACGAACATATGGTTCCTTTCAGCATCGTATTGCATGAAGATGAAGAAATTGAAAGAGGTAATGCAGATCTAGTACCGACTACAGCATACGGATTTGATTTACTAGCAGAACATTACTTCTCAGGTATCGGTGTTGTATCCGGTGGAGTTTTTTATAAGATATTAGAAGATGCTATATATCCAACCGTAATAGAACAAGAAGGTGGAATTTATGACGGTTATGAAATTATTCAGCCTTGGCAGCCTGAAGATGCAGAACCGGCTACAATCCTCGGATTTGAAATTAATTGGCAACAACAACTAAGTTTCTTACCGGGTTTTCTTGATGGGTTTGGAATCTATGCAAACTACACATATACTAAATCAACAGCAGATATGCCAGGAAGAGAAAACGCTACATTACCCGGTCAGGCCGGAAGTACTGCCAACTTAGCTTTAAGTTATCAGAAATCTGGTTTCACGGCACAAATCAGTCTAAACTATCAAGACAGTTTTATTTCTGAAGTTGGTGAAGATTCCGAACATGATATTTATTACAAAGATCATATCCAATTTGACTTCTCTGCAAACCAAGAAATTTTCAGTGGTTTTAATGCCTATTTACAATTGGTAAATCTTAATAATGCTCCCCTTAATTTTTATCTGGGCAATGAGAACAGACCAATTCAACGTGAATATTATTCATGGTGGCTGCAGGCCGGTTTCAAATATAATATGTAAAATTTCATCCCTTCCTTTGTGTGGTTAATGCAGCGTTTCCTCGGAAGCGCTGTATTTTTGTTGGATCAAACACAGTTTCTATTTTACTTATTAAATTTTATTTGTATATTTGTCTATACAAAAGAAAATTCAAGTTATTTACTAAAAAAGTCATTTAGCATCAGTTTTGCGATATTCTATAAACTATCAAAGAGGAAATAATATGATGAAATCTACTAACAACAGACTAGTTTTATTTATGATAAGTATAATTCTGTTATTGCTAATAGGATGCAGTAACCCTCCTCAAGAATGTAGTGATGTAATTGAGCCGGTTGCAGTTACGGATACTGTTAAGTGGGATACCGATGACCCGGCTATTTGGATCAATCCGAATGATTTTTCTAAAAGCTTAATATTAGGAACAGATAAGGACGAGGACGGAGCATTGTATGTCTTCGATTTGGATGGAAATGTTATAGAAGAAAAAACAGTAAGAAATATAAACCGTCCTAATAACGTGGATGTTGAATACGGATTTATGTTGGACGGTAAAGAGATTGATATAGCAGTACTATCTGAAAGATATGATAATAAAATTAGAGTTTTCAGTCTGCCTGATATGATAGCAATTGACAACGGAGGAATAAAAGCAGAAGGCCTAGTTGCACCCATGGGTATTAGTCTCTATAAAAGACCTGGTGACGGAGCCATATTTGCAATTGTCAGTCCCAAAGAAGGTCCCTCTGAAAACTATTTGTGGCAGTTTCTTCTTAAAGATGACGGAAACGGAAGTGTAATTGGCGAGGAAGTAAGACGTTTCGGTAATTTCAGCGGAATAAAAGAAGTTGAAGCTATTGCGGTTGATGACCAATTAGGTTATGTCTATTATTCTGATGAACAATTCGGAGTTAGGAAATATAATGCCGATCCTTCTGCTCCTGATGCCGATATAGAACTCGGCATAATTGATACGAGAGATTATTGGGAAGATAATGAAGGAATATGTATTTACCCGACCGGAGAGGGAACAGGCTATATTCTAGTCTCTGATCAATCGGCAAACCGATTTAGAATTTATTTAAGAGAAGGAACACCGGCAATAGTTGATCCCGAAGACCCTGAAGACAATGTACCTGCAAATCCGCATAAACATAAACTCATTAAAATTGTCAATACAATGACAAATAACAGTGATGGTTCTGAAGTAACAAATGTTAATCTTGGACCAAAATTTCCGAACGGAATGTTTGTTGCGATGTCTGATGATAAAACCTTCCAAATCTATAATTGGGAAGATATAATTGGCAAAAACGTATTAAGCACAGAAAATTACGGGTTATAAAAAATGAAAAACCTTGGCAAATATTCGATGGGAATTGGTGATCGATTCGGTCATCAAGCTGAAGCACAACTAAGTGCAATTATCAAAGCGAAAGAATTAGGAGTTGATATCACTCCTGTGTGGAATAAATCATATAGAGAGCACCAAATAATTCACAGTCAACCATCGAATACAAGGTTGAAAGCAGATGCAGCCGTTAAAAATTTGGAATGGAAAGACAATTATTTTGTAGATGCCGATCATATTGGAATGGACACGGTGGAACTGTTTATAGAATCATCCGATTTTTATACAATTGATGTTGCTGATTCGATCGGCATCTCACCTGAAACAGATGATTTAGAAAAATTTCTATACGATAATAAAAAATTTATTGGAGAATTAGATTTACCTACTACTTCACTTAAAATTATCGTAACAGAAAAGACAATTGAAAATGCAGGTAAAAAATATCTAACTGCAGTTAAACAAGCTGGGAAAATCTACAGAAAAATTAAGGAACTAAAAGGCGAAGAGGAATTCGTGACCGAAGTATCAATGGATGAAACCGATGAACCTCAAAGTCCGTCCGAATTATTTTTTATTTTGTCTGCAATCGCTTCAGAAAAAATTCCGGTGCAAACAATTGCTCCAAAATTTTCCGGCAGATTCAATAAGGGTGTTGATTATGTGGGAGATGTAGAAAGGTTCAAAAAAGAATTTGAACTTGATTTAATGGTAATAGCAAAAGCTGTGGACATCTTTGAACTGCCTAAAAAATTAAAACTCAGTGTTCATTCGGGAAGTGATAAGTTTTCGATTTACAATCCAATTAAAGAAGCAATAAAAGAATACGATGCCGGACTACATATAAAAACTGCAGGTACAACGTGGTTGGAAGAATTAATTGGATTAGCATCTGCGGGAGATGAAGGTTTACAAATCGCCAAAGATGTTTACAAAAAAGCATTAGCCCGATTTGAGGAACTGTCCGGACCGTATAAAACTGTAATTGATATTGATCCGGATAAACTTCCTTCCGCTGATGAAGTAAATAGTTGGGAAGGTGAAAAGTTCGCTCAAACATTGCGGCATGATTTATCTAACAACAATTACAATAAACATTTTCGTCAACTGCTACACGTTAGTTATAAAATAGCTGCCGAATTTGGCGGCAGATACTTCAATGCGTTAAATAAATACAAAGATGTAATTGCGGAAAATGTTGAAGAAAATATTTTTGAAAGACACATTAAACGTGTTTTCCCTCTATAGTTCATAATTAGGAAACTTTATGCCTTACATAACAATCATAGCAAAATTCAAACTTATAACACAACCCGAGAAAGTTAAGAACGAATTACTTGGTCTTGTTGAACCAACAAGGAATGAAAAAGGATGTGTCGATTACACTTTTTATCTTGATAACGATAATCCGGATATTATATTGCTATACGAAAATTGGGAAACCGACGAGGACCTTAAAGCACATATGGAAACAGACCGATTTAAGAATACCTTTAAAGGAATTGAAGGCATGTTTGAATTGGAAGTTCACAAACTGACAGCAATAGTTTAGCGGAATATTTGAAGAGAAAAGAAATGGAAATCATTAATCCCGGTAATGAAGATTATCATATTCATTCGTTTAATTTTTCTGATGGAATGAACACGGTTGACGAAATTGTAAAGTTTGCCGGGGAAATAGGTTTGGAGAAAATTGCTATAACCGATCATTGCCAGGCTCATCAAGATAGACGAAAGTTTGTAAAGAAAAATTATTACAACATGATCGAACGTTGGAAGAATATTCACAACAATGTAGAAGTAACTTTTGGCGTAGAAGGTGATCTGTTAAACGAAGAAGGAGAAATTTGTATTGATATTCAAGGCTTTACTCCCGAAGTAATAATTCTTTCTTCCCATCCTGCACCGGTTTACAGTGGAGATCCGGCGAAAATAACAGAAGCTTATCTAAATGCAATTGAACTTCATCACGATAAAATTTCATTTCTAGGTCACCCATGCTCAAAATATTTTGAAAAAAACATAGACATTATCCCAATTATTGAATTATGTAATAAGTATGATCTACCGATGGAAATTAACTGTGCTAATCTAGTTTACAAGAAAACGAATTTGCAGAATTTAGATTTAATGCTGCAAAATATTAAAAGAATTTATGTAAATAGTGATGCACACATTTTAAACGAAATAAAGGAATTACGAAGGATTGGATTTCAATACTTATCTGAGAACAACTACTTTTAGTTTGTAAATCTCTTCCAAACTAAGAGATTACTTTAATCTTTTCACGCAAATATTTTATAACAATCCAACAATCATTCTCTCCTTCTCTAATGAAGTATATAGTTTTATAAATTCGAGAAATGGATTTGACAAAACACTATATTGAATTAGCTTATATGAAATTATATTTAACATTAACCAGGGATATTCTTTGACACATTCAATTAAACCAACCTTAAGAATAGCACTATATATATTTCTTTATATAAGTGTTTTAGCTTCACAGACGAAGCATGAAATAAATGATCTCATTAATCCATTTATCGGAACTTCAAACGGCGGCAACACATATCCGGGAGCGGTTGTCCCTTGGGGAATGGTGAGTGTAAGTCCGCACAATTCAACTGGTGTTCCATCAGGTTACATATATGGTGAAAAATATTTTTACGGATTCGGTCATACACATTTAAGTGGAACAGGCTGCTCCGAACTCGGGAATATCGTTGTGACAGTCAGCAAAACAAGTTCAACCGAGCCGGAGAATTATAAAACTATTTACAGTAATGAGATTGCCTCACCGGGTTATTATTCTCTTTACTTGAATGAAAATAAAATCAAAGCAGAAGTTTCAGCGACGGAAAGAAATGGCATAATTAAATTTACTTCTGAAGAAGAAACTGAAATTAATTTGTTAATTGATACCGGAAGAAATTTAAGTTTAGTGGGTGGCGGTGAAATTGAAATTTTATCTAATAGAGAGATTACAGGATATAACATCAGTGGTGGTTTCTGCGGTGAGGAGAATCGAAAAAATGTTTATTTCTATTCGGTTATTAATTATGAAGCTGAGAAAATGTCTATTCATCAAGACGATACTTTAATAGATGAAACAAAGTATTCTGTAAAGGACAAACCACTTCTTTGTTCAATACGATTAAAAATACTGCCTGATAATCCGTTGATCATTAAAACCGGCATATCATATACAAACAAAGAAAACGCAAAGGAGAATTTGCTAAAGGAAATTATTCATTGGGATTTTGATGAAGTAGTTAATTATGCAAAAGATAAATGGAACCAAATATTAAGTAAAATAATTGTCAAAGATTCAGACAAAACTAACAAGATGAAATTTTACTCTGCTTTATATCATATGTTGATTCATCCGAATATCATAAGTGATTTCAATGGTGATTATCCTACTATGAATGAACATAAAGTTAAAAATTATTCCGATCGAAACAGATATTCAGTTTATTCATTGTGGGATACTTACAGAACACTTCACCCGTTTTTAACATTGGCTTATCCTAAGCAACAATCAGATATGATTAGGACAATGATAGACATGTATGATGAACAAGGTTATCTGCCAAAATGGGAACTGATCGGCAACGAAACATACATGATGGTTGGTGATCCTGCTGTTCCGGTTATTGTTGACAGCTATGTAAAAGGTATTCGCAATTTTGATATCAAGAAAGCATACGAAGCAATTCTTAAACCAGTAACACTAGATACAAATAAAAAAGCACCGCCTGTGCGGGCAGCTTATCATTATATATTGGAATACGGCTACATACCTTTCGATCAAAACATGGAAGATGAATGGTGGGCGTGGGGACCTGTATCAACTACTTTAGAATATAATTATGCAGACTGGACAATTTCTCAATTAGCTGGTTTACTAAATGATACAGAAACTAAAAATAAATTTTACCAACGATCACTTAGCTACAAAAAGTTGTTCGATCCTGAAACTAAATTCCTGAGACCGAAATTAATAAACGGTAGATGGAAGGAGCCGTTTGATCAGCTTGCAACAGAAGGTTCGGGAGATTGGGTTGGCTCCGGCGGACCTGGTTACGTTGAAGGCAATGCTTGGAATTATACATGGTTCGTGCCGCACGATGTTTATGGTCTGATTGAATTATTCGGAAGCCAAAATGAGTTTGCTGAAAAACTTTTGGAGTCATTCGACAACGGTCAGTTTACAATCAACAATGAGCCGGATATTTTTTATCCATATTTATTTAAGTACACCGATAACTATTCACAGCATACAACTAAATTAGTAGAAGAAATTATGAACTCAGAATTTGGAATAGATGAAAACGGATTACCCGGCAACGATGATTGCGGGACAATCTCCGGTTGGTTTGTATTTTCTGCATTGGGATTCTATCCGGTTTGCCCGGGTTCGGATGAATACGTTTTGAATCAGCCATTATTTGATGAAATAAAAATTCGGCTTGATCAAAATTACTATAGTGGAAATGAATTGATAATTAAGAAGAAAAGCGGAAACAAAAGAGAAGTTATTTTTAATGGCGAAAAAGTTGACTCAAATTTTATAAAGCACAGCGAATTAACTAGAGGTGGGGAATTGATATTCATTATCCCCAATGGAGAAGAGAAATGAGAAAAGTAAAACTAGGAATAATCGGGACCGGTTTGGCTGCAAAGAATTTACACTTACCGGCATTGCAAAAACTGAAAAATAAATTTGAAATTGTTGCTGTTTGCAATCATACCGAAAAGAAAGCAAAAGAATTTGCAAAGTTGTTAGGTGGTGTTCCGTATTATCTCGATTATAAAGAATTGCTAAAACAAAAAGATGTTGAAGCAGTTGATATAACATTGCCGATTCATTTGAATTTTAAAGTGGCTCGGGATTCTATTAAAGCAGGAAAGCATGTTATACTTGAAAAGCCGCTTGCGGGTGATTTGAAGGAAGCCAAAGCATTATTAAAACTCGACCTAAAATATGATGTTATCAAATTGGTTGCTGAAAATTTTCGATACAGGAAAGTATTTCATAAAGCAAAAGTATACATTGAAAACGGGATGATAGGTAAACCGTATGCCGTGAATTGGAATTTATTTTATCATGTAACGACTGATAAAGATTATTGGTCAACCAAGTGGAGACAGAAACACGTACATCCCGGTGGATTTTTGCTTGATGCCGGCGTTCACAATGTTGCTGCAATAAGAATGATGCTGGGTGATTTCAAATCCGGCAATGCGTTAATTAAATCAGTCAACCCTAAAATTGGTACGTTTGATACAACAGTCTTTCAGTTCGAATTAATAAACGGAATTATCGGTTTGTATAATCTCTACTTTTCCGTAAACGGTCATTGGGAAGACAAATTTTTGATTTTCGGTAGTAAGGGTAGCATCGAAATCAACACAAATGTTTTGACACTTAAACAGGAGGGCAAGAAAGATAAAACTGAAGATTTAACCGACGGGCATGGTTATGATGCGGAGTTCAATGATTTTTACAACGCCATTGTCAAGGGAACCAAAGTAGATTATTCATTTAAAGAAGCTTACCGTGATATGGAAATTGTTTTGGGTGCGTTGAATTCTGCCGAGAATAAAAAGAAGGTTAACTTTTGAGAATTGGAATTATCTATTAATATTATAAATCATTCTACGCAGGTATAACATTCTTTCTGTGCTGCTTTCTAAAATCACCCGGCGATAAGTTGTATTTCTTTTTAAATAGATGGTAATAGTGGCTCAAATTTTCGAACCCGCATTCAATTGAGATGTATGGTATGCTTTCGTCAGTTGTCATTAGTAAGTTAGCGCTGTAGTTTAATCGAAGATCGTTAATGTATTCAGTCGGTGTTTGATGGTAATGTTTTTTGAATTCCCTACAAAGATGTTCTTTTGATCTATGTGAAATTTCAACCATAGATTCGAATCCGCTTACGAATCTCTCTTTCTGCTGCATTTCTGAACGAGTTTCTTCCAACCATTTTGGAACGGCACTTCTTTGTATCCAAAAACTTTTTGAGAAATAGTTTGTCATTATCTCAGCTAATAAAATTCTCAAAGCAGTTCTAATTTCAGCTTTTTTAGTAAGAGGAATTAACTGAAGTTTTTCAAACCTTCCCTTTAAAATTGTTTTTTCGGTCGAAGATAAAATTGTCGACGGAGGAAGTTTGCTTTCAAGTAATCGTTCTGCTTCAAAACCTTCTCCCAAATAATAAAATAACTCGGCAATAGTTTTTTTAGGGAAAGCTAAATTTATCAACTCGACTTCATCTTTTTCATGTCTTTGATAAAAATGAATATCATTTGGTCTCATAAAAATCATCGTACCTTCATCAAGCACTTGCTCGTTATCATTAATGATGTGTTTAACCTTTCCTTTTGCAATTAAAAATATTTCATAAAAATCGTGTGTGTGTTTAACCGTAATATCTTTTAATGATTTGTGAAACGCATAATGAATTTCTGTCTGCGGATCGAGGATTTCTTCGGTATATATTTTAATTGGACTCATATCTCGTAAAAATCAATATAATACAATTAATTAATCATTCTAAAACAAGATAATGCTTGTATATCTTTGTATTTATCTACTGTTTAATATAATAATTGTTAACCAAATATCAATATTTATGAAAAAGAAAGATTTCCAAACCGAACTAAAATTTACCGAGATATACAGAAAATATCAAAACGATCATCCGGCAATTAGAGAAGCAAAATGTCTCGATGCACAATACCCGGATTATTTTGCCGAGATAAAAAAGAAGGATCTTTTCGCCGGTAGAATTGATCACGGTTTAGTTGGATTCAGCATTGATGAATGGGGACCTACTGCATTTGGTTACTACTGCCGGTTTGAAGAGTTCGAAAAATATTTAAGTGAATTCAATTATTCTCCCGAGGAAGAAAAAGAAATCCAAGAGATGATGAAATTTTGGGAGAAGGAAGATACTTCGAACAAACTTCGTGAAGCGTATCCCGATGAAATGAAAAAATGGCTGCCTAACGATGATTGGATGAATGCTTCCGGAATTGCATTCCCTCTTTACCGCTTAACCGGCGGAAATATTGATAACGAAAAATTAGTAACACTCGGAATACCGGGATTACAGAAAGAAATTAAAGCTAAACTTGTTAATGCCGAACCCGGCAAGAAAGAATTCTATGAAGGAGCTTTACTTGCAATTGATGTGTTGATTAAGGTCGCAAAGCATTATGCCGCACAAGCAAGATATTTTGTTGAAGAAACTAATGATAAGAAGTGGAAAAACGAGCTTATAAAAATTGCCAATACACTTGATTTAATAACCCAAAGTAAACCGAAAACACTTCGTGAAGCTATACAACTTTTTTGGCTTTACTCATTGATAAGTGATATACGCAATCATGGAAGAATGGATGTTTATTTCGGTGACTTTCTGGCTAATGATTTGCAAAACGGTGTATTGACAAAAGATGAAGCATTGCGATTCCTTCAATCACTATGGCAGTTAATGGCGGATAGAAATACTGTTGTTCATGGACGAATAATAATCGGTGGAAAGGGAAGAAGAAACGAAAAGAATGCAGATGAGTTTGCATTGCTTGCACTTGAAGCGAGTAGAACTGTATTGGAAGTTGAGCCGCAGCTTTCGTTAAGAATTTATAACGGAATGAATGAACGTATTTATGAAAAAGCACTCGATGTAATAGGTGAAGGAAGAACTTATCCGATTTTGTATAATGATGAAGTTAATATTCCGTCAGTTGTAAAAGCGTTTGAATTCACACCACTCAAAGCTGAACAGTATGTCCCTTATGGATGTGGTGAATATATTTTAGAACATCAATCGTTCGGAACACCAAGCGGAGTAATAAACTTATTGAAAGCTCTCGAAGTAACTCTTCATAACGGTATCGATCCTATAACCGGCGAAGTTATCGGATTACAACTCGGCGAGTTTAACGATTTTGAAACTTTCGATGATTTATGGAATGCATATAAAAAACAGGTTGAATTCTTTGTCGATTTAATGGCTCAACAGGAAGTAATCGAATATAAAATTGCCGGTGAATTTGCTCCTTTTCTTTTTGCAAGTATTTTATACGACGATTGTTTAGAAAAAGGTAAAGGTTTGTTCGAAGGAGGAATTCGCTATTTGGGCGGAACGCTTGAAACATATGGAAATACAAACACAGCCGACAGCTTAACGGCGATTAAAAAATTAGTCTACGAACAAAAGAAAATTACTCAAGAAGAATTGCTAAATGCACTCGACAATAATTTTGATGGCTACGACAATCTTAGAAAGGAATTATTGCAACAACCCAAATACGGCAACGATAATGACGAAGCCGATTCAATGCTCGTTAAGGTTCACGAACACGTTTGCAATTATGTGAGAGATCAAAAGCACAAAGTTAACTTGGATTCATACCTAGTAGTTATAATTAATAACTCGGCTAATACGTTAATGGGTCACTCCACTTCAGCATCAGCAGACGGCAGGTTATCCGGTACATACATGAACAACGGCAATGCACCTTCGGGCGGCAGCGACAAAGAAGGAGTAACCGCAATGTTGAATTCGATAACAAAACCGGATACATCAATACATGCTGGTGCCGTGCAGAATATGAAATTCAGCAAAAAAATGTTTACTGAAAACAGAGAAGAATTGAAAGCTCTACTAAAAACATATTTTGAAAAAGGCGGCCAACAGGCAATGATTACGGTCGTAAATAGAAATGATCTCGAGAACGCAATAAAAGAACCGGAAAAATATCAACACTTATTTGTAAGAGTCGGTGGTTTCAGCGCAAGATTTATTGAACTTTCCCCTGACGTACAAAAAGATATTTTAAGTAGAACACTTTATTAATTCTTTGCGTCTCAGCGCCTTGGCGGTTAATCAATGAAATTACAAAATCATCATACAGGACTTGTTTCCGATATACAAAGATTCTCGCTTCATGACGGACCGGGAATTCGCACAACTGTTTTTTTAAAAGGATGCCCGCTTAACTGTAAATGGTGTCATAATCCAGAAACACAAATATCAAAACCGCAGTTATCATTTTCTGTGGATAAATGCATGAACTGTTTCAAGTGCGTTGAAGTTTGTCCAACCGGAACACACTACATTGAAGATGAACAACATAAAGTAAATTTCTCGTTGTGTGAATTATCCGGGGAATGTATTTCTGTTTGTCCCAACGATGCGTTAAAAATTATTGGTAAAGAAAATTCCATTAACGAAACTCTTGAATTAGTTTTGCGCGATAAAGAGTATTACAATAACTCAGGCGGCGGCTTAACAATTTCCGGCGGTGAACCGATGAATCAGTTCTCGTTCACAAGAGATCTGCTTCAGCTTGCAAAGTTAAACGGAATACATACCGTACTTGAAACTTGCGGCTTCGCACCAAAAAATCGCTATCTCGATATAGTTCATTTAGTCGATTTGTTTCTTTACGATTACAAAGAAACCGATCCGGTAAAACACAACGAGTTCACCGGAGTTGACAGAAAAGTTATCATTGATAATTTAAAAACACTTCATGATAATGGAGCAAATATAATTCTTCGTTGCCCGATTATTCCAAGTGTGAATGACAGAGATGATCATTTTGAAGGAATTGCCGAGTTGGTTTTTCAGCTTCCAAATTTAGTTTCTGTCGAGCTTATGGCTTATCACGATATTGGGAGGGATAAAGCCGCAAAAGTTGGAAGAGATAACGAATATTATCATATTGAAAATGCAACTGAAAAGATGAAAAAAGAATGGTTGCAGAAATTGAACGAGTTGAATGTTAATAATGTTTCAATAGGATAGTTAAATGATTAAAAACGTTTAACCCTTTTAGTTGTTTTTATTTTTTCGCCTTGTTGTCTATTCATGTTAAATCCCTCCGGGATTTATATTAAACCATCTTTAAAGAACTCCGATTGAGATGAATGTGAATAGAATCCAAGCAAATTTGAATCTGAAATTACATCAAAATTTTGCATGAACTTCAAAGGAATTCAATGTTCAGAACCATCGTGAATTAATAGGAACTCCGAAGGAGTTCAACATGAATAGAAAAATGTAATTTTAAAAAAAGAACCCCAACGGGGTTCAACAAAAATTCATAATTATAAATATGTCATTATAAGCGGAGGTTTAATGGAGTATCGTTATTTAGGTAAATCAGGATTAAAAGTATCAGCTTTATCATTCGGTTCATGGGTTACATTTCACGATCAAATAGGTGAAGATGTTGCATACAAATGTATGAAAGAAGCCTACGACGCGGGCGTAAACTTTTTTGATAACGCCGAAGTTTATGCAAACGGTCAATCGGAAATACTGATGGGAAAAGTATTAAAGAAAACGGGATGGAAAAGAAGTGATTTAGTCTTATCAACAAAAATATTTTGGGGAGGCGAAGGTCCAAATGATAAAGGTCTTTCACGTAAGCATATAATTGAAGGAACTGATGCAGCATTAAAAAGAATGCAAGTAGATTACGTTGACTTAATATTTTGCCATCGTCCTGATATTCACACACCGATTGAAGAAACCGTTAGAGCAATGAACCATATTATTAATCAAGGTAAAGCATTCTATTGGGGAACGAGCGAATGGACAGCTCAACAAATTATGGAAGCATACGGAATTGCAAGACGTGAACACTTAATTCCACCACTTATGGAACAACCGGAATACAATATGTTCAGAAGAGAAAAAATTGAAAAGGAATATCTTCCACTTTACAATGAAGTTGGTTTAGGAACAACAATCTGGAGTCCCCTTGCAAGTGGCTTATTAACCGGAAAATATGTTGATGGAATTCCCGAAGGAAGTAGACTCAATCTTAAGGGGTATGAATGGTTAAGAGATTGGATACTAAATGAAGATGGAAAAAAACGTAATGCGAAAGTGAAGGATTTAATTCCAATTGCAAAAGAAATTGGTGTAACCATGCCCGAACTAGCGATCGCATGGTGTTTAAAAAACCCAAATGTAAGTACAGTCATAACCGGCGCATCAAATGCAGATCAAGTAAAACAAAACATGAAAGCTCTTAGGGCAGTTGAAAAACTAACCGATGAGGTGATGAAAAAAATTGATGATGTATTGGATAATAAGCCTCAGCCTGACTATGATAATAGGGGATAATTTAACCTAATCGAGTTAATTTACAGCACACTGAGGAGCATATTTTTTCTATCAATAGTTTCAGCATTATAAATGCAACTAATAAATATCTGAGACTCATTAAGAATTTGGCAAATATACTTGTTCTCGATATATACCAAAAAAGCGGCTGAGTAATACTTAAGCCGCTTTTTATTGTGGTGAAAATTAGAAATTATTTCAACAATAAAAGTTTCTTTGCCTGTGTAAATCCCTCTGCCGATAGACGATATAAATATAAACCGCTTGGTAGATTAGCAGCATCAAATATGAAATCATATTTTCCGGCGGAGAGTTCACTATCTACTAGCTTGGATACTTCTCTACCCAGAATGTCATATATAGTTAATTTTACTTGCGTTCGTATTGGGATTTGAAACTCAATTGTTGTTGTTGGATTAAATGGATTTGGATAATTGTTGCTCAATTCAAACTTTATCGGAAGTAAATCATCATTAACATCAAGGTTAGTTATAATTTGTCCATCGTTTAACTCCCCTGGGGAAGGATTGGATGAATAACCATAAGTAAAATGAGTATAATTTGTTCCAGAACCTTGCAAACCGATTGATTGACCTTCAGTTAATTCACCCAAGTCATTACTTGCTAAACTCATAGCAGAACCTTCCGTAGCAGTAAATTCACCACCATAGCTGAAAAATTGTCCGGGTATTAAAGTACCGCTATAGTTTATAGCTATTCCTCCACTTTGACTTAAAAAATGATCTTCATTAAAAGTATAGAGGTACAACTGTATGCTATCTTCAACAGATGCCACATCAAACTCACCTAAGCTTATCTCAGAATAAACTGTTCCATCTGAACCGTCATAGAATAAAATAGTGTATAGTTCTAATTCTTGAATATTCGGACCAAGTCCAATTTCAATAAATTCGTTATCAGCAGTAATTTGGTTTGATTTATTTTTTATCAAATTACCATCTAACGCAAAGAATTCATTTAAGAAAGCAGCCGTTGCTTCGCCTTCACTCGGACGTGGACTTTCAGCAGCAGCTAAAAAAATTCTTCTGGAATTATTGTGACCAAACCTCATCGCACCTTCATCATCAATGGAAATTTCATGAGTCTCACGGAATGTACCCCAATCATCCTCTCCATTCTTTCCATTTTTTCTACTTTGGATTCGATCATGTGAAAATGTTATAGTTTTTTTACCGCTCTGATATTCCTCAAATCCAATAACGTTTACAGAATGAGCATGCCAATTGCTATCGGCATCTTGCCAATGATAATTCATTTCAACATCCTCACCATCTTTCAGCATTTGTTTTATGAAATTCCAATCCGGCCAAGGCTTATCCGGTCTGTTGAAATTTTGTGCGGTTGCATTTCCATTACTGCTTGTGACATTTGTATCCAAATATTTTGTTTGAAATTTTACAGAGAGTGGGATCTTCGTTTCCTCAATAAAATCAAGTTTGCCTTTGATCATTGGTTCAGGTCTAACACCTTTCTGATGCTCTCGATTCATGTTCTTACTCAATGTTGCAAGTTTATTACCAGGACTATTTTTTAAGTATTCGGCATCACCTTTAAATTCAATTTTCTTTTGGTCTTCTAACCACTGCATGCTATTTGCTGTTGCTGTGGGCACACATGCATTCAAATCACCGGCATAACCAGTTGGTGATCCTGGATTTGTTTCGTTATCGAGGTCTAGATTATAAACTTTTGTCCTTAATAAGAAATCTGTTTTCGGATCCTCCGGTGGTTGCGTAACCGGTTGGACTGATGCCAATTTTGTCGCTAAGTCAAATAAAAATAATGCGCCAACAGCATCATAGTAGGATAGTGTCAGTAATACAAGTAATTGTCCTTGGAAGGTATGCGGTGCGAATGGATAAAATCCGATAGTACTTAAACAATGAATGTAAACTATAAACTCTATTGATGATTGAGAAGAATTCATTTGTTTTATCATCTCTTCAGTCACACCCAAATCATAAAGATTGTAAGAGGCTGTAAGAGTATATCTGTTTGTGTCAACTTCACTTTCACTTGGTAAGTAAAGATTTTCGAGAATGATATCGAATGGACCTGAAAAATCACTCCATTCAGCTCCAAGACTAAGGTATGCCCCACTATTACCTGGTGTGTATTCAACTATTATTAACCCCTCAAGATAATTCTCTGAGCTATAGTAGGGATTTTCAATTTGCTGAATTTTTATATTAAAATCGGATTGAGTATATACAGTTTGGGTTGTGAATAAGATGAGTAAGGATGATAGGAAGTATATTTTTTTCATATTTCCTCCAAAAGGTTGGTTTATTTAAAGGAGGCAGATACTAAATAAGAGGGTCTGTCTTATTCATTAAATTTAATGAAATACCTTTTCCAAAGCAATGAGCAATGTGATTTAAATCAATTATTAAAAGCAAAATTAGAGTAAACAAGGCCTTAAGGACAGAATAATTAACTATTAGATAGAGAATAATTTTTGTAAATTTATAATCTATGTTTGGAAAATTTCTTACATATAGTCCGATTTAGAATACCTCCCAAAGTATCTCAAACCATATTGAAATAATTTTTTATAAACCATAATTGAACAAGAATAAAATATGTCAAATATATCAGAAATAAATAAACGAAAGACTTTTGCAATTATAAGTCATCCCGATGCCGGAAAAACAACGTTAACCGAAAAATTACTTTTATATAGTGGGGCTATTCAAATTGCGGGGGCTGTCAAATCAAATAAAATTAAAAAAACTGCTGCATCAGATTTCCTTGAAATTGAAAAGCAGAGAGGAATTTCCGTTGCAACCTCTGTACTTTCATTTAATTACAAAAATCATAAAGTAAATCTGCTTGACACACCGGGTCATAAGGATTTTGCTGAAGATACATATAGAACTTTAACTGCAGTAGATAGTGTCATTCTTGTTGTTGATTGCGTTAAGGGTGTTGAAGAACAAACAGAAAAACTGATGCAAGTCTGCAGAATGAGAAATACTCCGGTAATTATTCTAATTAATAAAATGGATAGAGAGGGGAAAGACCCGATAGAATTATTAGATGAGTTGGAATCAAAACTTGAAATCAGAGTAAGACCCCTAACTTATCCTTTAGGAATGGGTTCACAATTTAGAGGCGTTTATAATATCTACAAAAATTCGTTTGCTACCTTTACACCAAATAAATCTAAAGTTGAAGAAGATATAACTCTATTCGATAATATCCATGATCCCGGATTGGATGAACGATTTGGACAAGATGCAAATAAATTACGGCACGACGTTGAACTAATCGATGGAATCTATGAAGACTTTACAAAAGAAAAATATCTAAGCGGTGAACTTGCACCGGTATTTTTTGGCAGTACTTTAAATAATTTCGGAATTCGAGAACTGCTTGATACTTTTATTGAAATTGCACCTTCCCCAAAAGAGCGTGAAGTTACCGATGGTATTGTTAGACCAACCGATGAAAACTTCAGTGGATTTGTTTTTAAAATTCACTCAAACCTTGATCCGAATCATAGAGATAGAGTTGCCTTTTTGCGTGTTTGTTCCGGTAAATTTGAACGAAACAAGTTTTATCATCATGTTAGATTAAATAGAGAACTTAAATTCGCTAATCCGGCTTCATTTATGGCGCAGAGCAAAACCTTGCTCGAAGAAGCATTTCCCGGTGATGTAATTGGTTTATATGATTCGGGTATTTTCAAAATTGGCGATACACTTACCGAGGGTGATTCATTCATGTTCAAAGGCATCCCTCGATTTTCTCCGGAAGTGTTCAGAGTTGTTAGAAATATGGATCCATTTAAATCAAAACAAATGGAAAAAGGAATTAGCTTTCTAACTGATGAGGGTCTAGCGCAACTATTTACACAAAATCTTGGCAATAAAAAAGTTGTGGGAGTTGTTGGTGAACTTCAATTTGATGTAATGAAATATCGTTTATTAAATGAGTATGGCGCAAGTATTGATTTTATGCAAATGCCGGCATATAAAGCTTTCTGGCTTCAATATGATTCAAAAGACGATATAGATTATTTGCATCGAATCTATTTTAATAACCTCTATTACGATAAGAATAATAATTTAGTTTTTATTGCCGAAACTCATTACACATACACAATGGCTGCTGAAAAATGTCCGAATGTTAAATTTCTGTCAGCAATAGAGCATAATGATCAAACTATTGCTATGGAAAACGTTGCATAAAAAATAGCTATCTGGTTTGATGTTATTAAGTGGATGGTTTCTTTAAGGTAATAATAAAAGTAGTTCCAATATTTTTTTTGCTTTTTACATCTATGGAAGCATTATTTAGTTCACAATAATTTTTAACAAGAGCTAAACCTAAACCTGTTCCCTCATATTTTCGGCTGTATCCGGTTTCCTCTTGTGAAAAAGCCGAGAATAATTTAGGAATAAAATCTTCAGACATTCCGATTCCGGAATCTTCAATTTTCACATTAATATTTTCTGAATCACACGAAACACCAATCCTCACAAATCCTTGCTCGGTATATTTAATTGCATTATCAATAAGATTGGTAAATAATTGAGACAGACTGTATCTATCACCTATAACAGATGTTTTCTCGCATTCATTTTCAAGAGTAAATTCCAAATATTTTGATTTGGCAATTGAAATAAATTCATGATTAAGTGGAATTAGAATATCGTTATAAACATCAAGTTCTTCCAGTTTAACATCAAATGCGCCGCTAGTAAATTGTGCCATATTTAGAATTGAATCGATAGTTCTAATTAATCTATGGCTTGCATGATCAATAGCTCCAAATCCCTCTTTTAAATCATCATCGATTGTATTCGAGACAGCATCTTTAATCAAATTTGTAAAACTTAATATCACGTTTACAGGTGTTCTAATTTCGTGAGACATTTGTGCTAAGAAATCACTTTTCATCTTTTCACCGGCTTCAGCTTTTTCTTTTGCATCCAACAACTGCATTTCGGCTAACTTACGATCTGTTATATCATTTATAACAACTAAAACAGCGTCAGTATTTTTATATTCAATTTGATGCGACGTAATTAAAACATCAATTAACTTCCCATTTTTAAGTTTATGTTTCCACTCGCCGGATTTTGAAAGCAGTGGCCTGTTTCTTTTCAAGTCATCTAATAATTTTTGTTTTTCTTCCTCTGGACGAATATCCAAAATTTGCAAACTTAAAAACTCATCTTTGGAATATCCATAGGTATCAATAGCCGAAGTGTTTACTTCCATAAAATCATAAGTCGATAAATTATATATCCACATTGGTAACGGATTATGTTCAAA
The DNA here is from genome assembly GCA_030584085.1 of Melioribacteraceae bacterium. Lineage (NCBI taxonomy): Bacteria > Pseudomonadati > Ignavibacteriota > Ignavibacteria > Ignavibacteriales > Melioribacteraceae > Melioribacteraceae bacterium. Next base: position 2,930,672 of record CP129490.1, on the reverse strand, counting down.
TAGATATCTAAAATATTCTTCGCTCTTTCTAAGTTGATCTTGTGCTTCTTTTGTTTCTGTTATATCGCTAATAAAACCCTCGAGGGCCACAGCTTTACCTTTGGAATTATAAACAGCTATTCCTCTTTCCCAAACCCATCTTTGCGTTCCTTCACGTGTTTTTATTCTATAAATAATTGTAAAAGTCTTCTTGTTATTTATAGATTCCATAATTTCATCCCACACAAATTTACTGTCATCGGGATGAATCAGTTGGCCATATGTGATACTTTTTTCTTTTACAAATTCATCAGAAGTATAACCTGTAATATTAAGTGTTCCTTCACTCATGAATTCCATATCATAGTCACGGTTAAGTCTACATCTATAAGCTATGCCGGGTAAATTTGAAAATAAGGTTGTCAACTGCCTTTCATTTTCTTTTATTTTTTGTTCAATTAATTTCCTTTGTTCATTTTTTTCAATTGATTCTAAAGAATAAGATATATCCGAAGCGATTTCTTCAAGTAATTTGATCTCCGCTGTCTTAAAGAAATTTTCTGCACCTGAATAAAGTATTATAGAGCCAATCGTTTTGTCAAATGTTTTTAATGGTGCTGCACTGCATGATTTGAAACCACATTTAAGCGCAATCTCTGCCCACTTTTCTTTCGTGTTATTTAAAGAGTCATAGACAATAGTGGAGGAATTATTATATGCTTTTACCGAAGGATCATCAACTAAGTATTCTGAATTATCATTTAGAATTTTATGGAAATAGTCGAAATTACCATCAAATGATTCTACCTTTAGTTTGCCTAATTTCTCGTCGAAAATACTTAATGAACAAGCTGGAAATCCTCCGAATTTTACCGGTAGTTTTGTGATAGTCAGTAGCAATTCAGATTTACTTTGTTCTCTAACAATAGATTGATTAATCTGACTAAGGGTAGCATATAATCTACTTAACCGAACTTTCTCTGATTGAAGTTCAACTTCTTTTTGATAAAAAGCCAGTTTTGATTTACGTAATACTCCTAAAAAAATTAAATACACAATTGCAATTAATAACAAAACAATAATTATACTGTTTAAAAGTGAGGTTTTTAATTCACCAAGAATTTCTGCTTCATCAACTTTTGTGATAATAAACCATTCAGTACCCGGAATATGACCAACGTCTGAGATAACAAGTTCACCACGATAATCATAACCGGTAAACATTCCGCTAAAACCATCTATTGCTTTTACGGTGGGAAGATCAACTCTTGATTTGGGAAGTTTAAATTCAAGTGCGGTATTCTTTTTATGTCGGAGTTCATTTAAGAAAACAACCGAATCACCAACAGATTTCACTAAAATTGTCTCGGCAGTTTTACTCGGTGTTGGCCAGTTCTGGATTAAAGGAAATAAAAAATCATTTGGATCTATTACAAGTAAAATGTGTGAAGTCGGAATTCCATTTTCTCTAAAAGTAATTCTTAATGTAAAGTGTATGTAGCTATAATTAGATTTATGCAAAGGTGAGATTACAATATCTTCATCTTCAGTTAAATTTTTAAATACACCAAAATGATATTTATCCATTTCTAAATTATCATTAAGTGAAACTAGTGGGTTGTAATTATTATCGACAAGAATCAAGTCAGTATATCGATATGATTTTTTTAATACATTGAACCAGATAAGTATTTTTTCTTTTAGATCCGGGTTCTTTGTAGTTACAAAGTTTTTTATATCATTTGAAATAAGAGGATTTTCCAAAATGGCTCTTGCATCACCAATTCTTTCATTTCTCCAATCAACAATCTGTTTTACTTTAAGGGATTTTATAGCGGCAAGTTCGTTGTAGCGATTCTTTGTAATTCCTTTAACCTGAACATCATAAGCAAAATATCCTCCGGCTAATATTATAATTACAATAAAAATAAAGGAGGCAAAAATTAGCTTATTTGTCGTTTTGCTATTTTTGTTCATTGTTAGAAGCAGAACCTAAATTAACTTTAATTAAAATAAAAAGAATTTTATAAAGTACCCATTAAAATGAGGAGATCAAAATCTACTACAGACCTATCTCACAAAGAACTTTAAACTAAAGTTACGTGTTAATTTACTTGTAATAAGAGATGTGAATAATGTCTTTCAAATCTAATAACTACTTTATATATATTCGGAGATTTTGTGCGAGAGTTTATAGTAATTGGTGCCGGTTACGGAGGTTTAGCTGCAGCATCATTGCTTGCCAAAAATAGAAAGGATGTTCTTCTTCTCGAATCACATTCTAAAATTGGAGGATGTGCTTCTTTTTATAAAAGAAAAGAATTTACATTTGATGTCGGGGCTACAACAATTAGTGGTGTTAAGAAACATCAACCGCTTGGCAAATTGTTTAATTATCTTGAGCTCAAACCTGAACTATTAAGAATTGATCCCGGACTCATTGTCAAGTTAGAGGATAAACAAATATCACGCAATGCTCATCGGGAAACTTGGATTAAAAATGCCGAATTATTATTTAATTCAGAAAACCAAAGAAAATTTTGGAATGAGGTTTTTGAGACTAATGACTTAGCCTGGCAGTTTATCTCTGAGAACAATACAATTTTACCAAGAAATTTTAATGATATTTTCACACTTACAAAGCTGAGCAATTTAAAATACACAAAATTGCTTCCCTACATTTTCAAAAGCGTTCATCACTTTGTTGAGAAGTACAATTTAACAGATACTGCATTTCACAGATTTCTACAAGAACAGCTTTTAATCACAACACAAAACAGTATTTCAGATTCTCCATTTTTGACCGCTGCAATGGGGCTAGCTTATCCATCCGATTCTTACTATCCGGTTGGTGGAATGTATAAACCTGCTGAACTACTTTTTGAATCATTTAAATCAAGTGGAGGAGAAATTCAATTTAAGAAAAGAGTTAAATCAATTGGAAAAGTTAAAAGCGGTTATTTGATAAGCTTACAAAATGGTGATCAGTTACTTGCAAAAAATGTTATTTCAAATATTCCAATATGGAATATGGTAGAAATGACTGACGGTAAGATTAAAAAATATTTCGAGGAAAAATCAAAACTATTCAACTTTTCATGGGGAGCATTCACCGTCAATTTTGGAATAGAAAGCAAGGAAGAACTCGATTCGCTTTACTATCAAATTCATACAAATGAGAAAATTCCTCACAGTGATTCAAATTCCTTTTTTGTTTCATTCTCTCATATTGATGATCGTCAGAGAGCTCCGGAAGGAAGTCGATCCGTTACAATTAGTTTGCATACGAATGTGAAGAATTGGATGAATCTTTCTGAGGATGAGTATAAAATTCGAAAAGAGAAAACAACTTTTTACATAATCTCACAATTCGATAAACATTTCCCACAGTTTATGGACTCTGAGAAATTGCATCTTCTATCGGGTACTCCAAAAACTTTCCAATTTTATACAGGTCGTTCCAATGGATTTGTTGGTGGAATTCCTCATTCAGTTAGCAAAAATCTGCTCAAAATGCCATCAAATATTTCCCCTTTTGATGGATTATATCTTGTCGGAGATACAGTTTTCCCCGGACAAGGAACTCCGGCTGTAGTTTTAGGCGCCTTAAATATTGTTAACGAGATTTTGAACTAAATTTCTTGAATCCTGGTTTACACGTATACAACTGAAATTAAGGATTAAATTAAAAGAAAATGAAATCAGCGTTAATAATTGGATCAGGATTAGGCGGATTAAGTACAGCTCTTAGACTTAGCCACAAAGGCTATGATGTTACAATTCTTGAAAAACACCATAGAGCTGGTGGTAGATTAAATCTTATCGAGCAAGATGGTTTCCGTTTTGATATGGGTCCGTCATTTATGAGTATGACTTATGAGCTTGATGAATTATTCAATAGCATTAATGAGAAGAATCCAATTGAATTAGAAGAACTTGATCCGCTTTATCAAGTTTTTTTTGAAGGCAAAGAAAAACCTAGACTGATTTACAAAGATTTACAAAAACTTCAAGAAGAGTTCAAAGATATTGAACCCGACTTGGCTAATAAAGTTGATAAATATTTATCAAGAGCCAGTCAATTTTTTCATGATACCGAAGATAAAGTTGTTAAGTCTAATTTTAATAATAAGCTTGAATATATTCTAAAACTCAGCAGAGTTCCGCTTAAACATCTACCATATTTATTTAAGACGATGTGGAGTGAAGTTGATAGAACTTTTAAGTCTGAAGAAATGAAAATTATCTTCTCTCTTGTTGCTTTCTTTTTAGGTTCAACACCATTTCAAACACCTGCAATATATTCTTTGCTAAACTACACAGAAATGCGTCACAACGGTTACTGGAAAGTTAAAGGCGGTATGTACAAAATGGTAGAAGCAATTCTAAAAATATTAGAACGCAAGGGAGTTAAGATTCACTACAATACAGAAATAGTCAGCATAGGAAATAACAACGGCAAGCTAAATGAAGTAATCGATCAAAACGGAAAAAGATGGACTGCCGATATAATTATATCAAATTCTGATGCTGCATCTTTTAGAGGAAAATTACTTGGTCGAAAAAATTATTCTGAGGCTAAACTTGATAAAATGCATTGGACGCTGGCTCCATATACAATTTATCTCGGTGTTAAAGGTAAGGTAGATAAACTAATGCATCATAATTATTTCCTTGGAAGTAATTTTAGAGGTTATGCAGATACAATTTTTACATCTTCTATAAATCCGCAAAAGCCTTACTACTATGTGAATGTTACTTCAAAATCGGATCAAACAGCCGCACCGGAAGGTCATGAGAATATTTATATTCTTTGTCCCGTACCGGATTTAAGATTCAAAAAAGATTGGTCTGATAAAGAAGAATTAGCCGAAACATTAATTTCCGATCTCTCGCAACGAACCGGATTCGATATCAAGAATAATATTGTAACTAAAAGAATAATGGCTCCTGATGACTGGGCAAATGCTCTTAATCTCTACAAAGGATCAGGTCTTGGATTAGCACACGATATTGACCAAGTAGGAGCATTTAGACCAAGCAATAAAGACGAAGAGTTTAGCAATTTGTACTACGTTGGTGCATCAACAACGCCCGGCACCGGATTGCCGATGGTAATAATTAGTTCAAAACTTGTAACCGAAAGGATCGAGAAAGACTATGCAACTTTATCATAATGTTTCGTATAAAATGAGTAAAAAACTTACTCAAGCTTATAGTACGTCATTTAGTTTTGGTATAAAAGCGTTTGCTCCGGAATATCGCGACCCAATATATGCTATTTATGGTTTCGTGAGAATAGCTGATGAAATCGTAGATACATTTCATGGTTATGATAAAGCTGCTTTGATTCAAAAATTTAGAGAAGATACATATAATGCAATAGAAAACGGAATTTCAACAAATCCAGTTCTTCATGCATTTCAACTCGTTGTAAATGAATACAAAATAGATCTTGAATATATTGATGCATTCTTAAACAGCATGGAAATGGATCTTTATAACTCAACCTATAAACGTAATAGTTATGACAATTATATTTACGGTTCTGCGGAAGTTGTCGGATTAATGTGTTTAAAAGTCTTTAATAAACATGATAACGAAAAATTCGAATCATTAAAAGAACCGGCAAGATTACTAGGTTCAGCATTTCAAAAAGTTAATTTTCTACGTGATATTAAAAGTGATATTGAAGAAAGAGGTAGAATTTATCTGCCCAATGTTGATGCTGAAGTAGAAATAAATGACGCAAACAAAATATTACTTGAAAATGAAATCCAACGTGAATTTGATGAAGCACTAATTGGAATTATGAAACTTCCGATTGGTGTAAAACTCGGTGTGTACTCAGCATTTTTATATTATCAAAGATTGTTTTCAAAAATTAGAAAATGTAGCGTAAATGAATTGCAATCAAAACGAATAAGAATTTCAAACGCATATAAATTTGCGCTGTTCATAAAAGGATTATGGGAAATAAAAGTACTACGGCTTACTTAATGACTGATTACAAGAATTATATCGTTGCATTGCTTTTTCTTGTTATCTATGTAAATTTATCTGCTTCGCAAAATGAATCGTCGAAACATATCAATGATGCAGTTCTTGAAAAATTAAGGCTAAATTACTATTCCGGCGTTGAAGAATATGAGTATGTGGATTCATTACAAACTTATATAGAAGATATTTTTGGTAAAAATATATCAGATTATCCGCCAACTATTCTTGCTTATAAAGCTGGAATAGATGCCTTAAAATCCAAGCATGCATTCTGGCCTTTTAAAAAAATGAGTTATCTTAATGATTCAATGAGCTTATTTGAAGAAGCGATTGCAAAGGATCCGGAAAATTTAGAGATAAGGTTTATGAGGTTTTCTATCTTATATTACGTTCCCGGAATATTGGGTTATGGAAACGAAACTGAAGAAGATCTAGATGTAGTTTACCAATTATTACTTGAACGAGATTATTCGGCACTTGATTATGAAATTCAAAACGGAATGATTGAATTCCTATTGATGACAGATTTACTCTCAAAGGATGAAGAAAACAAATTGAAAAATTATTTGGTATCAGCCAAACCAAATGAGTGACTATTTACTGATTAATATTGCCACTATTTTTGTCCCGATTCTGTTAACCTTCGAAAAGAAATTAAAGTTCTACCGCAATATTCCTGCGGTTTTTATTTCTATAGTACCAGTCGGACTTCTATTCATTGCATGGGATATAATTGCTACTGCAAGAGGAGATTGGTCTTTTAACGAAGAACATATATTGGGTGTTTATGTATTCAATCTTCCACTCGAAGAAATATTATTTTTTGTTACTGTTCCTTATGCTATAATATTTCTGTATGAAACGGCAAAGTTTTACTTGGGCGATAAAGAGATAACGTATTACTGCAATCTTTATACCTACGCTGCATTATTTTTTTCTGTTGCCTCATTGGCTTTTATCGGGCAGTATTATACTCTCACAATAATGTTGTTTGTTGGATTATTCTTTGTCGCTGCTAAATTGTTAAATCCTTCTTTGCTAAAATCAAGATTGTACTGGCGATTTATTGCTTTTACTTTCATTCCATTTTTCATTGTTAATTATTTTCTTACATCCATTCCTATAGTTTTATATAATGATTCGGCTATTTGGGGTACGCGGATAATTACGATACCGGTTGAAGATTTTTTCTATTCATTCTCATTGCTGTCCTTTAACTTACTAATTTATGTGACTGTAAAAGAAAAATGGCTTATAAAAAAGTAGCAATTATCGGATCGGGAATCGGTGGACTTTCAACGGCTTTGAGATTAAGTGTTCTTGGTTATGAAGTAGATGTTTATGAGCAAAGCAACTCAGTTGGAGGTAAAGCAAACGAAATCAACAAAAATGGTTTTCGATTTGATACCGGACCATCACTTCTTACAATGCCTTTTGTTCTAGAAGATCTTTTCACTTCATCCGGATTAAATTTATCCGACTATATCAAAATGAAAAAATTAGATGTGTTGTGTAAGTATTTTTATCCGGATTCAACTATAATTACTGCATACTCAGACGTAGATAAATTTGCTGAAGAAATTGAATTCAATACTAACGATAAAGCCGATGATATTAAGAAATACTTAAATTATTGCAAGAATATTTATGATCTTTCCGCGGATTTATTTCTTTTTAAAAGTTTTTCAGAGAAGAAAAATTTTATAAGTAAAAAAGCGATCAAGACTTTACTAAATATTAAGAATCTTGACACACATCGAACTATGCACGAAGCTAACTCCTCTTTCTTCAAGGATGATAAAACTATTCAGCTATTCGATAGATATGCGACTTATAATGGCTCAAATCCATTTCAAGCACCGGCGACGTTAAATGTTATTCAACATGTTGAATATAATCTCGGCGGATATATTTCCAATGACGGCATTTATTCTATTCCGAAAGCAATTGAAAAGGCTGCAAGACTCAAGGGAGTAAACTTCTTTTTTAATTCTTCAGTTCAAAAAGTTATTCACGAAAAGAATATTATAAAGGGGATCACAGTCAATGGCAAACAAATAGACTATGATATCGTAGTCTCGAATTCAGATGTGGAAAACACTTATAAAAATTTACTAAATGATAATACTTCTTCTTCAGCAAAAAAATATTCTAAATTAGAGAAATCGACTTCTGCACTTGTATTCTATTGGGGAATCGAAGGAATATACTCCGAATTAGAGATTCATAATATTCTTTTCTCGGAAGATTATCAAAAAGAATTTGATGATCTATTTACTAACAGAATTATCCCTACAGATCCAACGATATATATTTATATTTCCTCAAAATTTAAAAATGATGATGCGCCGGTTAATTATGAAAATTGGTTTGTGATGATCAATGTTCCTTATAACAAACAACAAGTTTGGGAAAAGGAAATCCAGAGAGCCAGAAAAATAATTCTAGAAAAACTTAACCGAATTTTAGGAGTCAATATTGAAAGTAAAATTGTACTTGAAGATATACTGACTCCAGAATTGATTGAGAAGAAAACCAGCAGTATTGGCGGAAGTATTTATGGAATATCGTCAAATAATAAAATGGCAGCTTTCTTACGTCAACAGAATAAATCTAAAGAATATAACGGTTTATATTTCTGTGGCGGAAGTGCACATCCCGGTGGCGGAATTCCTTTAGTAATTTTATCCGGTAAGATTACTGCAGAACTTATTGAAAAGTATGAAATAAAATAAATGATTAAAGCTGAACACTCAAATATTGCGAGATTGATTTTTAATCCATACATAAACAGGATAATTAAAAAATCTTTCAGCAATTTTTATTTAGTAAACTTATATCCTTCTGTTTCTTCCGAATCTTCACTTATTGTAACGCCAAATCATATTAGCTGGTGGGACGGATTTTTTATTGATTTTGTTAACCGTAAAAAGATCAATCGTAAAATGTATTTAATGATGCTGGAATCATCTTTAAAGAAATATTGGTTCTTTAAAAAGGTAGGAGCTTATTCAATCGATCCTGATAATCCAAGATCTATTGTTGAGACAGTTAAGTACACAAACGAAATTCTTAATGATACTAAGAACTTTGTGGTTACTTATCCTCAAGGAAAGATTGAACCATTCGAAAAACGACCGATTGATATAAAAGAAGGACTGAAATTATTAATTAAAAATTCGAGTGATAAGAAATTTGTATTACCGGTTGGATTTAAAATTCAATTTTATAATGAAAAAAATCCGGCAGTTATTTGCAGATTTGGTGAATTAATAGAAGTAAAATTGATTTTGGAAGATTATAACCAATTTAGATTTAAGTTCACGGAAAACCTTGATTTATTAAATGAAGCTGCTAATCAAAAAAGTTTTATTGAAGATTTATTATAATGACAGCAATAGAATTAATCATATTCGCTATACTTTTTATCTCACATTCAATTTTTCTTGGAATAGTCTTGTTTAATTATTCAACAGCACCTCGACTATATAATACTAGAAAAGAGATCACCGAAAACATTTTTATCTCGATTTTAATCCCGGTAAGAAACGAAGAAAAAAATATAGGGGACTTACTTAACTCTATAAACCAGCAATCGTACGATAACTATGAAGTTATTGTCCTCGATGATAATTCAGAAGATCAATCCACAAAGATAGTCCAAGAATATTCTTCCAAGTATAGTAAAGTAAAACTTGTTAATGGTAAATCAATTCCTTCAAATTGGCTGGGTAAAAATTGGGCATGTTATCAACTATCAAAATATGCGAACGGAGAATATTTATTATTTGTAGATGCCGATGTTACATTAAACAAGCATGCAGTTTCAAACGCAATTTATGAGATGCAAAAGCACAAATTATCATTGTATTCGGTTTTTCCAACACAAAAAATTGCTAGTTTTGGCGAATGGTTTGTTGTACCGTTAATGAATTGGTTGTTACTTAATTTTCTTCCGTTGAAGTTTGTAAATTCAAAAAAAAGTGAAAATCTAGCAGCGGCAAACGGTCAGTTTTTAATGATGAATAAGGAGATTTATGAACAAATTGGCACTCATGAAGCTGTTAAGAATGAGGTAGTTGAAGATATGCAGTTTGTTCGTCTATTCAAAAGAAATGGATACAAAGTAAGAACATCACTAGGTGAGGATGCTGTGTTCTGCAAAATGTATAATTCTTTTTCTGATTCGGTTAATGGATTTGTAAAGAATTTTTACAAGGGATTTAATGTCGGGAAAACAACTTTTATTATTCTTTTACTAGTCTTGTTTTTTATGTTTACAGCACCACTATTATTATATTTTTTTAACGATATATTTATGTTAATTGTGCTCATGATATTCTTCGAAAGAATTTTTATTTCGATAATGAGTAAGCAAAACTGGTTTTTAAACCTAATACTACATCCGTTTCAAATGATTATCATGTTATTATTTGGTTTAAAATCCGTAAGTAGTAAATATTATAATTGGAAGGAGAGAATAGTTGAGTCATAAATCTACACTGATAGTCTTATATGTGGTTTATGCAGTTGGCATTATCGGACATCTCTTTACTCCAACTAGAGAATACATGTTGATGTTGACTCCATATACATTACTTCTAACAGGTGGTATTGTCCTTAGCAAAGTTTTACCTCACAATATTACGCTCGTTAAATGGATTGTTATCGTATATATCGTCACGTTTGCATTGGAAGTGTTTGGAGTGAAGACCGGCTTACTTTTTGGTTCTTATGAATATGGAGATGTATTAGGTCCTAAACTTTTTGAAACCCCTCTCATAATAGGATTTAACTGGGTTTTAGTAATTTTGGGTGGAGTTCTTCTTTCTAGCAAATTTATTTCCAATAACTTTCTTATTGTATTATTTACTCCATTGCTTACAGTTCTATTCGATTTTTTCCTAGAACCTGTTGCAATAAAATTAAATTATTGGATGTGGTTTAGAGGTGAGATACCAGTACAGAATTATTTAGCGTGGTACGCTATTTCATTATTAGCTGTTTTCTTTTTTATGCAGTCCAAAATTGAAGTAAAGTCCACCATCCCTATTCATTACTTTGCTATACAAATATTCTTTTTTCTTTCATTAAATATTATGTTATAAAAAATGGGTGTAACAATTGCCATATCGATCATAGTAATTTGGGGAATACATTTATTTTATTCTCTAAATTATTTAGAAATCAATTTCACTAATCCATGGATTTACTTTCATGTCTTTTTGCAAGCATATCTATACACCGGATTATTTATCACCGGGCATGATGCCATGCATAGACTAGTCAGTAAAAATTATAAAGTAAACAAAATAATCGGTCAGATTTCTACATTTCTATTTGCAGCTTTGTCTTACAATCGTTTAGTGAAGAATCATTTTCTGCATCACAAATTTCCGGGAACCGAAAAGGATCCGGATTACTCCATTAAATCCCAGAACTTTTTTGTGTGGTACTCAACTTTCATGATCAGATATGCTACAGTACTTCAGTTGGTTATGATGGCAATAATTTTCAATGTTTTAAAACTTTGGTTTCCCGAGATTAACATTTGGGTGTTTTGGGTAATTCCCGCATTTCTTGGATCAATGCAGTTGTTTTATTTCGGAACATATTTACCGCATAGAAAACCGCATGAAGATAATATGGAACCACACAAAGCAAGAACTCAAAAGAAAAATCATTTATGGGCGATGCTGACTTGTTACTTTTTTGGTTATCATTTTGAACATCACGATGATGTTCACATTCCATGGTGGCAGCTTTATAAGATGAAATAGGTATTACAAATTTTGAACAAATCTACTAAAGTGGGATATGCTTTGATTTAGTTAAATCATTATTCTTTTTATCTCGCTTTGCATTTTTCTTTTCTTTTTTTGTAAGCAGAGGGGTTTTTTTTGTATTCTTTTTAACATTCTGACCTTTACTCATTTTATCTCCGGTTCTGTGTTGCTTTAATTAATTCTCGTTAGTTTGTAACCAATTTAATGCTTCGGATAAATCTTTTTCCATAAAGTATTTTACAACACAAAAACGGCTATTCTGATTTGAAGCATCCGGTATATCGCTTTTCTTTTTTGTATTGGCAATAATAATGGCAATTCGATCTTTATCAGTAAATCCAAACTCCTGAAGCTCTTCACCTGATGTGTGCAAACGATAAACACCTTCCTTCAATGTTGTCTCGGTATGATCGATAAGAAATTTATTACACAAATTTTCTTGTGCTAGCTTAATTGTATCTTTTGAATATTGCTCGGCTGCTTGAAAGTTAATTCTACCAGTAACTTTTATAAGTATGTATTCATCTTTGGGTAAATATGTAACGGAATATTTCATTAGTTTGGATTCTTCTGTTCTTGCTTAAGTACAATTTAGACAGAAAAAACTTAGCAAGCTACTTAATTATTATTCTCTAATAAATTGATTGAATTATGAGTTCTTTTTTAATGCTGATTTCTTTAAAATAAAAAATCCCGGACAAAGCCGGGATTTAAGTACAATAATAAACGTATATGTTAGTTGATTACTCTTACGTCAGCTGCTTGAAGACCTTTTGGACCTTCAGTAACAGAATATTCAACTCTATCATTTTCTTCAAGTGATTTGTAACCGTCGCCGGCAATTGCTTTGAAATGTACAAATACATCATCGCCGCTAGCTTGTTGAATGAAACCAAAACCTTTAGTACTGTTGAACCATTTTACTGATCCTTGTTTGCGCTCTGCCATAACAGATGCTCCTTTTTGTAAATTATAAATTGTATTGTTTTTGACAGGGCTCTAAAATTGTACTGGGGGATTTTCGAATTACTTCTACTTCTACATTACCACTTACTGCGGGTTTACATTTTTAAGATACTGCCGTACAGCTCCAAATATAGATTAAATTCCTTTAGTAACCTAATTTTATTTTCGATGTCTTGCTGAATGTTGAGTTTAAGCGCCAAAATGGCCTAAAGTGAATTAGAAGAAATCAGAAAAGATTAAGAATCCAAGTAACTTTTCAGACTATTTTGAATAAAATATTCCCATCCACCTTTACAACTTTCGGGTTTAAACTCCGGTATATCATCCGAAAAATCTTCAATAACCTCTGTGGTTACTCTTAACAATGATTTACTTCCATGATCTTCTAACTCAAATGTAACAAACGAATCACCGGAGTAATCTTTATACTTCCAATTGTACTTTATTAATTTGTTGGGGGTGACTTCAACAATTTTCCAGAGATGCAAAAAATCTCTTTCGCCGGAGCTCACATTAAATTGAGTTTCAAATCCAATCTCCGGTTTAAAATCCAGGATATTAGTGAAAAACCACTTCTTCATCTGATCAACTTCGGTGATTGCTTTCCAAACTTTGGAAGTCGGTTGGTTAAATTCTTCTTCAACTATAATTGGCTCATCTGTTGTTTTCATATTTAACTGTTACCCTTTATTAAAATTGTATCGCAATTTGCTGCTGTTAATCGGTGCTTTAAAATTTTCTGATATTCATCTGAATAATACCAATTCTCAAAATCATTTTTATTTTCAAATTGAATAACTACGGTCCGAGAGTAATTCCAATTTCCTTCAAGTATAACGGGATCATTATCCGAAGCTAAATATTTGCCATTATATTTTGCGAAAACATGGTCAACGCTCTTTAAGTAATTATTATATTCCTTCTCATCCTTAATTCTAATATTTGCGATAAAATAATAAGCCATTCTTAAACATTACGATTTATTTTAATACTAAAAATAGTTCCTTCCGGTTTTTGGGAAGTAAAGAAAACTTCACCACTAAGATATTGTTCGACTAAAAGTTTTACACTGTATGTGCCAATTCCTCTTCCATAACCTTTTGTGGAAAACGAACGTTGAAATATTTGTAATTGAATGACCTCGGGAATAATTTGTGGATTTTGGACGGAGAAAATAATATGATCGTTATCAATTGTAGAATATATTTTTATCTCATCATTTTTTGAAGAAGCTTCAATTGCGTTTTTAACTAAGTTGCCAAAACATCTAACTAAAAGTTTTTTATCTGTGTTTACTTTTATAAATGGATCACTTTCGGCTAAGGTCAACTTCTTGTCTTTTGTAAGTTGATGCTTGGAATATTGTGAGTAAACTTTTCTTAAAATGTCATTTACTTCCGTAGTTTGAAAATCAACCGACAATTTTCCGTCTTCCGCATTTCTCAGATCACGTTGAGTTAAAATCTCTTGAATTAGTTGATCGGATGATTCTATAAGCGGCGGGAGAATTTCATCAAATTCATCTTCTTCCGCATCTTTCAATAGTAATGAAAAATTGTTAACAACCGAAGCAGTGTTTAAAACATCATGAAAAAAAATTCTTTCTAGTGCTTGACGTCGCTTATCGCCGGAAATGTCTCTGATTGCAAAGATAGTATATTGTTCTTCATCTATATCTAGTAAAGATGTATTTACCTTGAAATCAAATGATTCTTCCTTCTGACTGAGTTCGCTGATAATTCGGCACTCCTCTTCAGAGGATAACTTGTTTTCATTAGTAAATTTAATTGCGTGGGCAGCACCGCATTCCGCGCAAAATTTCGATGTTCCGCATGAATCTTTTCCCATTTCATCACTATGAATGCAAGAGATTGCTTCACCTACACGTTTTCCTTTTAGCTCTTCAAAACTTGATTTTCTGAAACCGGCAATTGCCTTTTTGTTAGCGGCAACAATCTGTCTGTTTTTATCAAGTATAACCGCCAACTCAGGAAACCCGTCAAGCAATGTTTGAACAATTTTGTGATTGATAAGTTTTTGAGATTCCGAATTAATTTTCTCGTCTGATGTTCTTTCCGGTGAGTCGTAATAGGTGGTAATAGTTTTTTCCATGCACTCCTCAATTAAAGTAATATCTTGCACCGACAGCCAAATCTATTTCAAGCTTAGTTTCAGGAAGTAATCTGAATACCGGGACAAATTCCAGAAAGATATCCATTGGAATATTATCAGGGTAAAATAATATTCCGCCGACACCTCTGAATCCTAAACCGAATTTATCTTTTTCATTTCTTAAGCGTACACCGAAACCGTAATATAATGGAAAACTAATATTAGTATTAAAAGTATTGTCGATATGATATAAATAATCAGCGTGAATTGAGAGACCGTCATCACGACCTAAGAAATGCCAACCCAATCCACCGACAACTGCGTTATTTTCACTTACCCAGTATTTTGCATTTATACCGGAAGGTTCCCCGAACATTAATCCCAGACCGAAATTTGAAGGTTGTGAAAAACTATTTAGAAACATTAACACGAAGAATAGAAGAATAATTTTTAATTTCATTCTTTGCCCATTATTAATTCGTTTAACATACTTCTGAAAAATATTTGCTAAATTATTAGAGCAAATTTAACATAATCTAAACGGATGTAAAAAGGTAATAATTATGATAGAATCCAAAACAGAAATTGATATTAACGAGCTTATAAAAATTTATTCTGCCGAATTCGACACATCAAAAAAAGAGACATCAATAATCTTAGCTGCCGGTCACGGTAAAAGAATAAAATCACATCGTTCAAAAATGCTGCATAAAATTTGGGGTGAGCCCACAGTCTCTAGAGTTTTCGATGCTTGTGCTAAGGGACTAAAATCAGCAAACATTATAGTAGTGATTGGAATTAAAGCTGAAAACGTTATAGAAACAGTGGGGAAAAGAGAATACGGAAGTTATGCTTACCAAGCCGAGCAGCAAGGCACCGGTCATGCAGTTCAGGTTGCATTAGAAAAAATTGAAAACAAAAATTATGATGGCATTGTTTATGTTTTCCCCGGTGATATGGGGTTGGTTGACGAGAAAACAGTCTCAAGATTTAAAGATGAATTCCACAAATCCAATTCCGATATGATGGTTTTAACCGGACTTTTCGAAGGTGACTATAAAGAAAATTATTACGGTAGAATTGTAAGAGTAAAAGAAACCGACGTAAATGGAAATAAATCTCCTGATGCCGGACAAGTTATTAAAATTATGGAGCACAAAGATATTCTTAGTCTGTCCGAAACCGAAAATCATATTATCGAATTTAAAGAAAAAAAATACGCTTTTACTCGTCAGGAATTATTGGAGAACAATGAATTTAATTCCGGTGTTTTCGCTTTCAAGTATAAATATCTTGCTAAGCTTATCAACGAAATAGAAAGCAATAATGTACAGGGGGAGATATATCTTACAGACTTAATTCATCTATTCAATGAAGAAGGATTATCGGTTGGCGCTGTAAGTCCGATACAGCAGCATGTTATAATGGGATTTAATAATAAGTCTGTTCTTAAAGAGATGGAGAAGATTGCCCGCAATCATGTATATGATAAGATAAAAGATATAATCGAAATTGAAGATGAAGAAGATTTTTACATTGCCGATGATGTAGTCGAAAAAATATTGGAAATGGATTCACAAGGCACTCCTTTAGATATCCATGTCGGAAGAGGAGCATTTATTTGTAAAGGAGTTTCTGTTAATTATGGATGCACATTTGGTCGTGAGTGTATAGTAAAAGATAACATTGTACTCGGTAAAAATGTAAACATTGGTGAAGGCGTCGAAATATCATGCTTCCAGGGACAACAAGTTCTTGTTGGTGATAATGTTGAGATCATGAAAGGAGATATCATCAAAGGGAATATTACCATTGGCAACAATTCAAGAATTGAATCCAGCGTTAATATGACCGGCAGTGACGATTACCCGGTTACTATAGGAAATAATGTGGAGATAAAAGGAACAACATATATTTTCGGATCGAAGATTGCCGATAATATTTTGATTTATCATTCGGTGTTAGTAAGAAAAAATGTGATTAATCCTAATAAAGATGGTTCACAATTCAAGATAGGTTTTTATATTCCGGAAGTAATCGGTAGGGAAGGAATAAAAGAAATTTAAAAAGAAAAAGGAATGCAGCTTTGCATTCCTTTTTAAGAATAAAATTAAGTAAAACTATTTTTCTAATTTATTAACGAACTTAGTAAGTCTTGCTTTTTTTCTTGCCGCTGTATTTTTATGAAGTTTACCTTTTGAAGCAGCTTTATCGATTGCTGATACCGCTGATTTTAATACAACTTCAGCTTGTTCTTTTTCGGTTGAATCCAAAACTTTACCAACTAAAGTATTTACTTTAGATTTTATAGCTTTGTTTCTTATTCGTCTCGTCTCGTTTTGACGCGCTCTCTTTTTAGCAGAAGCGTGATTAGCCATTCTTATAACCCTAAATTAGATTTTTAATAGACCACAAATATAAGAGTATTACCAGTTTTGTGCAAATAAAATTAGTGTTTTTAAAGTCCTGACCAAAGTATAGTCTTTAATCTCACCAATTTAATAACTATTTTTGTCCTCCAATTTTTTAAGAGAAAGCTGCAAAAAATGCTTAAAATCAACGAAATTTATCATTCTATTCAGGGTGAGAGCACAAAAGCCGGTCTGCCTTGTGTTTTTATCAGACTGACATACTGCAATCTTCGCTGCACTTATTGCGATACCGAGTATGCTTTTTATGAGGGATATGATAAATCGATTGATGAAGTTATAAAGGAAGTAAAAAAATATAACTGCAATTTGGTTGAAGTGACCGGTGGTGAACCACTTGTTCAAAATGAATCAATTGAATTGATGAAAAGATTATGCGATGAAGGTTTTGAGGTAATGCTGGAGACTGGCGGAAGTCTGCCAATCGCAGAGATTGATAAAAGAGTAAGAATTATTCTCGATCTAAAATGTCCTTCCAGCGGGATGATGAAGAAAAATTTATATGAGAATATTGAACATCTAAAACCAATTGACGAAGTAAAATTTGTTATTGGCACTCGTGAAGATTATGAATGGTCAAAAGAACAAGTCGAAAAGTATCAATTCGATAAAAAATGTGCTGTTCTTTTCTCGGTTGTTTTCGGAGAACTTGAACCGGTTACTTTAGTAAATTGGATATTAGAAGATAAAATTAATGTGCGGTATCAATTACAAATGCATAAAATAATTTGGGAACCCGATAAAAAAGGTGTGTAATGAAAATTTCTAAAGAGTTTAAATGGGAAATGGGACATAGACTTCCGTTCCATTCCGGTAAATGTAAAAACATTCACGGTCATACTTACAAAATGCGCATTGAGATTGAAGGCGACTTGGATGAAAACGGAATGGTAATAGATTATTACGATGTCTCAGAAATCATTTCTCCAATTATTGATGAACTTGATCATTCTTTCATGGTAAAAGATTCCGATAAAGAAGTAATTGATTTTCTTGTTAAACTAAATTCCAAAAAAGTTGTAGTTCCTTTTGAAACGACAGCAGAGAATATTACTCTACATTTATTAACGAAAATAAAAGAACGAATTACTTCCGATCGAATAAAAAAAATAAAAATAAGAGTTTACGAAACAGAAAAGACTTACGCTGAAGATGAACTTGAGTTGTAAATCCTAAATCTTAATTTCGAAATACTAAACAATATTGAAGCAATAAATCCGAAATCCCAAACCGGGAAATTAGTTTTGTGCTTGTTTGATTTGAATTTTGAATTTGTTTAGAATTTAGTGCTTCGAATTTAGGATTTTTCCGAAGAGACAGTTTATTTCATTTTAATAACAAGTAATGTTACATCATCTTGCAGAGGATGATCTCCTTTCCAATCATTAGCAGTTTCAAGTAATAAATTAAGTAAAGATTCGGCACCGTTAAAACTGCTTGAAAGTAATCTTGATTTTATCCTTTCCATACCTAGCATTTCATTTTGAGAATTAAATAATTCGGGTAATCCGTCGGTCATAAAAACTAAATGGTCATCTTTATTCAGATCAATAATCATATTGCTGTAAGGAATATTTGGATTCAGACCAAGCGGCAAGCCTTTTAATGGAAATTCTTCTAATGTATTCTTGGTTTTATTTATTATAAGTAATGGAGGAATCCCAGCACCACTAATTTCCAGTTTATTTTCCACTAACTTTCCGGCAGCAAGTGACATAAAAAGTTTGGGTAAACGAATTTGTTTAACTCTTTCGTTTGCTTTTTGTAAAAAATCTGTTGGATCCAGAATTGAACCATAGTTACTGAAAATTGTTTTAGTTGCAGTTACCATTGCACCGGCATTAGCTCCATGCCCGGTTGCATCTCCAATTACAAATCTGAAAATGTCATTATCAAATACGAAATCATAATAGTCACCGCCGATTTCCGAAGCAGTTTCCATCTTTACGGCAATCTCCGCGTTTTTCATTATCGGCAGTACTTGCGGTAACATTGCAAGCTGAATGTTTCTCGCTGCTTCGAGTTCGTCACTTTTTCGTTTGTGTTCAATCTCAAGTTCTTTACTCTTTAATTCTAAAATTCTGTTTTGCCAAAAGACTGTTCGCATATAGTATTCGAGACTATAGCTTGCAAACATTCCCAAAATATTAGCCGAGGCAAGAAAGAACACATTATTTATAAAAACGTGAATTGGTGTAACGTGAAGTAAAATAGTTGACAACGCGTAAATAAGAACAACAACCCATGTTACCATCGACGCATAGATAAATCTGAGTCTTAAAAGTGAATGAGCATAAATTATAGCTAATAAAATACCGGCGTAATAATTTTGTCCGCCATAAGATTCCGAAATGATAATCATTACAATTATACCTGACCCGCCGAGCAGCACAACCAATCCCATTAAAAATTGCAAATATTTTTTAAGTGGTGTGAAGGTCAAGGCAATTATTACAAAGAAGAAGAAAATACTTATAATTCTGACGACGAAAACTTTTTCGGTCGCGTCCGGAATAACAACTTTATCTAATATATCAAAGAGAGCATACAAAAAAGCGGCTAGAAAGATTGAACCTCTAACGAGATTAAGAGATTTGATAATTAGATGATCACCAAACTCTTTGTTGAGTTTCTCATCTTTGAATGAAAGTGTGAACCGGTTTATAGAAAATTCAGGTAAATCTAATTGTGAACCGGATTTATTTGATCTATTTAAATCGATTTTCTTTCCCAACTATTTTTTGAGTTCTTTTACCTTACTCAAAATTTCCGGCAGTACTTTCCCGGCTTCTCCAAAAAATGAATGATGTGCGTTTTTAGTGAATTCAGTCGGCTCAATGTTTACTTCAACTAAATAAGAACCGGCTTGTAAAGCTGTAATAGGAATATAAGCAGCCGGATAAACAATTGCCGAAGTGCCGACAACAAAACATATATCACTTTTACCGGCTTCCCATTCTGAATTTTTGAATTCATCTTCGGGTAAATATTCACCAAACCAAACTACATCGGGACGAATAAGTCCGCCGCAACTACATTTAATCGCACCTTTTTTTTCATCGCTAATCGGAACATCGTTGTACCATTTTTTACAATCGATGCAATAATTTCTTTCTATATTACCGTGAAGTTCGTATATCTTTTTACTTCCGGCACGTTTATGTAAATTATCAACATTTTGTGTTACAACAGTAACATTTGGGTAATACATTTCAAATTCAGCAATTGCTAGATGTCCGGGATTTGGTTTAGCTTCTCTTACAATTTTTCTTCTGTATTGATACCATTCCCAAACCATATCGGAATTCCGGAGGAACGCGTTAAAGTTTGCAAGTTCCTCCGGTTTAAGTTTATTCCAGATTCCATCTTTACCGCGAAAAGTCGGGACTCCGCTTTCTGCTGATATTCCGGCACCAGAATAGAAAACAATATTCTCTGCCGATTTTAATTTCTCAACTAATTCGGACGGAATTGGGAATTCATTCATTTATAATTCTTTTTTTACTTTTTCGAGTAATTCTTTCGCTTCAACTAATCGCTGTTCATCATCTTCATCAATAATTGGACACTTCAAAGCTTTCTCCAACATTTTTTTTGCATCTGCCCAATCATCTTCTTCCATGAAGGCTTTTGCATAATCTAGATAGATCATCATAAAATTCGGATAAAGTTCAACAGCTTTAGCATAGTGTTTCATTCCAATTTCATAATCAGCCCAACCTAAACCGAGAGCAGCGCGCGCGACAGACCATTTATCTGAAATTTTATCGTGTGTTCTTCCCAAAACATAATGAGCAACGCCTTGAACTTCATTACCTCCGTTACCAAGTGAAATTGCTTTTTCACAATCGTCTCTTACTTGATCAACTACCGCACCAACAGAAAATACACCTTTGAAAAGAGCAATTCTTCCGTTGGCAATTGCTCGTCTTAACCAAGTTATAGATTTATCAGGAGCTTTTTCAATTGCTCGATCGGCATACTTAACTGACAATTCATATATCGCTAATTGTTCATCTTCTTGTTTGCTTGTTGAAGTAGGCATATGTTCGCCTATATCAACGTATGTTCGACTTAATCGCCATAGAATTTCCCAGTTATCGGGGTATTTTTCGTCAGCTGCTTTAAAGATTTTTAATGCGCCTTCATTATCAAATATTTTGTAGAGAGAATCTCCTTCAGAGATATATTTTTCAACTGTTTGAGAATAGGTGAGAGAAGTGAAAAGGAAAATGAGCATAGTTAGTAGAAAAGATATTCTTTTCATAATGCCGTCCTTATTAGTTATCAAATAGAGTTTCTTGTTCTTCTGTTAATTTTTCTTTGTCAGGAATGAAGATAGCAGTACCGGCAAGTTGTTGGAATCTTGTCCAGTTCTCACCTTTGTTTTCATCCAGCTTGATTGCATATTTATACGCATTAGATTTTGCACTCAATTCATCCGCGTGATAAAGTGTAATCGCTTCTAATGTTTTAGGAACTACCGGAGAAGCTTGCTCAAGTTTACCTTGGTGACTCAATACCAAGTGAATCAAATGTTCTTTAAGATCAAGAGGAAAATCTTTAATAGTTGAGGCGGCTTTCTCAATTTCAATTGCAGCTATTACGATATGTCCAAGTAATTTGCCGGAATCAGTATAATCGAAATTGGTTTCATAATTCAATTCCTTTGTTTTGCCGAAGTCATGAAGTATTGCACCGCATACCAATAAATCTCTATTAATTTCCGGGTGAATATCACTCATTAAATCACAAATTTTAATAATCTCTAAAGTGTGCTCAATTAATCCATGCACATAAGCATGATGCCAAGCTTTACCGGCAGGTACGTGTTTATATTTTGCATAGTTTTCACCGGAAAGAATTTTATTAATTAGCTGTTTGAGATGTTCATTTTTTATTTGTGAAATTCTTTTCTCAAGTTCCTTCACCATCTCTTCAAAGTTGTGTGAAGACTTAGGCATAAAATCACTTGGATTCACATCATCATTTTTAGTTGCAATGCGAATTGAGGAAACTTTTATCTGAGGTGAATTATTGAATTCTTCCATTTGTCCGGTAACTTTCACGACTTTACCGGGTTCTGCAGATTTTTGAAAATCATCAAATCCGTCCCAAACTTTTGCGCTAATCAAAGATGATTTATCGCGAAGCTCAAGATTTAAAAATGGTTTACCGGTTTTCGTTGTTCTTTCTTCTAATTTTAACAGAATAAAAAAGTGGTTTATGTTTTCGCCGGTTTGTATTTCGATAAGTTCTTTCTGTTTCATTTTAACTTTGCTTTATTTCTTTAACAATACTTTCTTTTGGAAGACGAACAATTACCGAACGGCGCAGCAAGTCAATTGTAATCCCGAAAATTTTACCGCGGTCGTCCGTCTGACAAACAATTCCTTCAACACCGGCAAATGGTCCTTCTACAATTTTAACTTTTGTACCTTCGCATAGCATGTCACCGACAATTACAGAATGATTTTCCGCCAGCATTTTTTGGAGATTTTCAATTTGCCAATCAGGAATTTTTGCCGGTTTACCTTCAAAGCAGATTGTATTTATAATGGCTTCGTGTTGAAGTGCGTCAAAGCGTTCTAATTCATTACAATTGACAAAAATATATCCTTTAAATAAAGGTTCGGTTACTTTCTTTTTGCGATCACTCCATTTTCTGACTGTTGTGATTGTAGGAAGATAGGATTCCAGTTCAATACTATCTAAATATTCTTTTGCTTTAAATTCGTGTCTCGGTTTGGTATATAGTGCGAACCAAGATTTTTGTAAAGAAATTTTTGGATTGATAATCATATTATTTTCTGCGGTTTGATGCATATCAAACAATAATTTCCTTTAGTGAATTTACAAGTTCTTCTTGCTCAATTGGTTTGTGAAGAATTTTAAGAACTCCGAGTCGTTCATATTTGGTCTGCAATTCTTCATTCATCTTAGCAGAAATAACTAATATTGGAATTGAAAAATTTTTGTCACGTTTTCGAATTGCTTCGACTAATTGATAACCGTTCATCAACGGCATGTCATGATCAGTAATAACAATCGTCGGAAGCGAATTCATAATTATGCTCATCGCTTCGTAACCGTTTTTAGATCTAAGAACTTCATAGCCGGACAAAGCTTTATCAATTGACTTGTTATAAAGTTCCATCATGGATTCATCATCTTCAACAAGTAGAATAATATTTTTTGCTTCGGGTATTGTTACGTGAAATTCTGTTCCTTCATCAAGTTTAGAGTAAAACCAAATTTCACCTTTATGTTTTTCAACAATTTCTTTTACCAGAGTTAATCCGAGTCCGCTTCCTTTTTCGCCATCAGTTCCTTCCAAGGTAAATTTCTGATCGATCCTAAAAATTTTCTCTTGATCCTTTTCCGCAATTCCTCTTCCCTGGTCTTTAACAATTAATTCTATCATTCCGATTTTAAATTTCTCTACAGTTACGGTTACGGACTTTCCTTTAGGCGTAAATTTAAGAGCATTACTTAACAGATTCGTAATTGCTTGAGAAATTAGTTTTTCATCCGCGTGAATAAATATATCTTCGGGAATATCTTGTTTGAGTTCAATATCTTTTCTAATAGCGTTGCCGATTAAAGTAGCTATACATGTAGAAACTACCAAACGTAAATTCAAACGCTTGATTTCCATTTGAATTCTACCAGTTTGCAACCGTGACCATTCCAACAAGTAATTAATTAACTGAAGCTGATTTTGAGAAGCATCATAAATGTAAGTTAAGTATTCTTGTTTTTCTTCATCGGAAAGCTCGTTCTCATTTAAAAGTATTTCCGAGAATCCCAGCAAACTTGTAAAAGGCGCGCGTAAATCATGAGAAACGATGGAGATAAATCTATCTTTTGCTTGATTTATTTCGCGAAGATGTTCAGCTTTGGTTTTAAATTCTTCTTCATTTTCTTTTATCGAATTGATGTCACAAAAAATGGAGAAATGTTTTAAGATTCTTCCATGCTCATCGCGGTCAACATATATGGATTCTTTAATCCATTTCGGTTTTTGTTCCTTATCTAAAATTCGGTAAATATGCTGCATGGATTTCTTTTTCGGATTAGTTTCAAACTCACCAATATTTCTTTTAACCAAGGAAGTATCTTCGTCAAAAATAAGCGAGAAAATTCCTCCCGGCATTTTTTCTATTTCTTCGGACGTATATCCTAGGGTATCTTTAACTGAAGCTGAAATAGAAAATTTCTTCGGTGATTTTCTGTCCCGTTCTATAAAAAAGAAATCCTTCAGTTCCATGTTTACCGGGAAGGATTTATCATTGCTGATTCTAATTAAATCGACTAATTCTTCAAAAGAATCATCGTCTTTTGCTAATTTTTTTAATTTTTCGAGATCAACGCCCATGCAGTCTTTTTAAGAATTGTTTGAATTACTAAATATACTAATAAGTATTATAATTCAGCAATCTGCACTTTTTTATAATTACGAAACTTTAAATTAGTTTAGATTGTTCTATTTCTTGAAAAACAAAAGGATAAAATGAAAAAATTATTATTTGGATTATTGTTCGCGGCTTCGGTGACGTTGGCTCAATCGGCTGGTCAGATTGTAGGCAAAGTAATTGACAAAATTACGAAACAGCCAATTCCGGGTGTCAATATTTTGGTGGTAGATACGCAATTTGGCGCGGCTTCAGATTTAAATGGCAACTATGAAATCAGTAATGTACCGATAGGTAATTATCAGTTAAGAGCCAGCGCGATTGGCTATTCAACTATTACACGTGTTGATGTTATTGTAAACTCAGCCAGACCGGCACAAGTAAATTTCGAATTAAGCGAAACCATTTTAGAATTGGATGATGTTACCGTAACTTCAGATCTATTTGAAACAGAACCGACTGAAGTAACTAGTATAAAAAAGTTTTCCTATGAAGAAATTAGAAGATCACCCGGCGGATTTGAAGATGTTGTACGAGCACTTTCGGTATTACCCGGTGTTGCTCAACAATCATCTGGACGAAATGATTTAGTTGTTAGAGGCGGAGCACCTTCGGAAAATTTGTACATAGTTGACGGATTTGTTTTTCCCACGATTAATCATTTCGGAAATCAAGGTGCGACCGGTGGTCCACTTAGTTTTGTTAATCTCGATTTTGTAGAAGATGTATCTTTTTCGACCGGCGGTTTCTCTTCACTTTACGGAGATAAACTTTCATCTGTACTAAATATTGATTTACGCAATGGAAGAAATGATAGACTTGGTGGTAAAGCAACAATCTCAGCTTCACAATTCGGATTGAATTTGGAAGGACCAACCGGCGATCAAAGTAATTTTATTTTTTCGGTGAGAAGAAGTTATCTCGATTTTATTTTTAATGCGGCGGGATTCAATTTTGTGCCGGAGTATTATGACTTGCTTGGCAAATACAATTTTAATATAGATAATTCCAACAGATTCTCATTTCTATTTATCGGAGCACTGGACAGAGTAAAATTTAATAATAACGATGAAGAAGATATTTTTGATAACGCAAGAATTTTAGGAAGCGATCAAAATCAATATGTAACGGGAATTAAATACCACCATCTTTTCGGTAAAGGAATTTTATCATTCAGCGCTAGCAGAAGTTATATCAATTTTGAGTCATTCCAGAATGATACATTATTAAATCCAATCTTTAAGAATAATTCCAAAGAAGCCGAACATGAATTAAAAGGGGAGTTGGTTTACAAACTTTCTTCTAATGCCGAATTAAACGCCGGAGCTTCTGCAAAGTTCATAAATTTTGATGCGGATGTTTTATTCCCAAATAATTTTGTTACAACATTTGGCGATACACTTACCCAAAATAATTTAGTAACAAATGAAAACTTCACCAAATTGGGCGCTTATCTGCAATACAGCAATGTGTTTTTTAATCGACTTAGATTTAATCTCGGTGGGCGTGTTGACTATTTTGATGCGATTGAAAATCAAGTTTATGTAAGTCCGAGATTTTCCACGGCATATAATTTTAATAATTTGACAAGTTTGAATTTCAGCACGGGAATTTACTACCAATTTCCATCATACATTTGGCTGCTTGCCGGAAACCGTAACTTGGATGCGATAAGAGTCAATCAATACGTTCTCGGCTTATCTCATCGTTTATCGGAGAATATCAGAATAAAACTGGAAGGATTTTATAAAGATTATCAAGATTACCCTACAAGTACATTAAGACCGTATCTTGTTCTCGCTAATACCGGCGCGGGTTATGGCGGTTCGGAAGATAATTTTGAATCGTTTGGATTGGAACCTTTGATAAGCGAAGGTTATGGAAGAGCAAGGGGAGTCGAGCTTTCTGTTCAAAAAAGATCGACCGGACAAGGATTATATGGATTGCTAAGCGCAACTTATTCTCAATCTGATTTCACTTCTCTTGACGGAATTGAGAGACCCAGCACATACGAGCAAGAATTTATATTTAATATAAGCGGCGGATATATTTTTAATGCTGAATGGGAAGTTTCTTTTAAGTTCAGATATGCCTCGGGCAGACCGAGTACGCCATATAATTTTGACGGTACACAAACTTTATCCAATTATTTAACCGAAACTTTACCACCGATTCACGCATTGGATTTAAGAGTTGATAAGCGCTGGGATTTGGGCGGATTAAGTTTAATAACTTATTTAGACATACAGAATATTTACAACCGAAGCAACATTCAAAATATCAGATGGGATTATAAAGAAATGAAAGTCGATGATACATCTTCAATTGGTATACTTCCGTCAATTGGTATCAGTCTGGAATTTTAACTTAAAAACCCCGGGATTTTTCTGCAAGATAGTGATAAGGAAGTCACAATTTACCAACTTGCTTCGGACAAATCCCGGGGTTTTCCCACTTATTTTATCATAACTTGTCCTCCGAAGCTTTAGCGAAGGAGGATCATCTTCTTAGTCTGCATAAAATCACCACTAGTTAAACGATAAAAATAAACTCCACTTGCGAGTTGTGATGCGTTGAAAGTAACTTCATATGTTCCGGGTGCTTTTATTTCGTTTACGAGGGTAGTAATCTCTCTTCCAAGAATGTCATAAACCTTTAATTCAACCTTACCCAATTTTGCAATTTGATATTTGATTTTTGATGTTGGATTAAACGGGTTCGGGAAATTCTGCGATAGTGAAAAATCATTTACAACTTCATCTTGTTGGTCTTCCACACCAACTAAAGTTGAAAAATTATTTCCGTATTCTTCAAAAAGATAACGAACAGTTTCTCTTGTTAGATCTATTGAATTGAATGAATTCATTCCTCGTTCCGCTGTATATGCAACAATTATATCAACCGGCTGTTCTTTTACCAAATCAAATTTCCCGGTATTAAGTAATTGTCTCTGATCCGTAGTATAATTATTAATCCAACCGGTTTGTGTAACGGGGTCACCTGAATACCATAAATATGGGTTCACATTTGAACACTCTTGATTTATTACACTACCCAAATACCAATTACATGGATCAGGAGCCATTCCATCTTTTGTGGTTCCAAGATGATAATTTCGTTGTTCGCTTGCATTAGTCGGATCACCTAAAAATGGATCGGAGGATTGATAATGTACATGAGACTCAATTCCAACATTCACAAATCCGGGATATTCAATCACACCTAAATCGGGACCGAGTTTATTAAAAGCAATATCATTTTCGTCACCGGTATATTTAATTGGTCCTTGCAAAATTGTTGTGAATAGCGCCGGCGGGTTGGTCCCGAAACTCTGATCGTTGTAATCATTCGGTTTATAGGTAAACGCTGATTGTAATAAGGTATCGCAAGCTACAAGATCAGCATTATAATTATAACCAATATCATTATCCACCCATGGAGAAAAGATAACATCTTTCAATGTATCAGCAATCATTCCTGTATTTACAATTGAGTATCTGAAGAATACCGTATTGCTAAGCAAAGTATTATTTGCAGAGGCAAAAGCAGTTTGTCTAATTTCAATTCCCTGAGGGTCAACGGTATTGAATCGTTTTTGCGATTTCGGAACTGCATCATTATAGACAGTAAAATAAGTAGCATCAAAAAGAATATCCGGTTTGTCCTCATCTTCATCCCATAGCCCGTTGCTGTTTTTATCAATCGGATTGTAAACACCGTCATCATCACCGTCATAAAAGTATGCACCTTGATCAACCGCTGTCTTCCAATCTTGCCAGCTTTGTCCGAACGGAGTATCGGTTCTCCAGACTGAATAAATTTTGTACTCCGGATAATTTGGATCAGATCCGACATTTCCGGGAAGATAATCTTCTATTAAACTTGCCGAAGCCACTCCGTTAGCAATTAAGTCTCCGTTACTGTAACCAGATA
The DNA here is from genome assembly GCA_030584085.1 of Melioribacteraceae bacterium. Lineage (NCBI taxonomy): Bacteria > Pseudomonadati > Ignavibacteriota > Ignavibacteria > Ignavibacteriales > Melioribacteraceae > Melioribacteraceae bacterium. Next base: position 2,902,052 of record CP129490.1, on the reverse strand, counting down.
GCATAAATCCACCGGCGAACATTATACTTATGTCATCAAGTCTTATTCCTCTTCCAAAATCTTCATACTCAACAAGTTTTAGATTTGAAGTTGAATTGTCATTTATATCTGTCGCGACTACTTCAATTTCGTTTCTCAATACTTCAACTCCTATATCTGCGATTCTTCCGGAGTTATCGATAGGTGTGGTTAGATTATTTACATCAATAAATGTCTTATTAACATCAAGCGGTCTTTCTATTCCCGGGATTAGAGAGCCGTATATGTTGTCATTTGCTAGTGAATCATTATGATTACCGTCATCAAATAATTCATACTCTACCTCGTTATAATTAACTTTTACAGATGCAATTCCATTATTATCATTCACAAATGCACGCACTATTAATTCATTATGATATTTTACAGTTTCGGGGATAATGAAATCGTAAATAGCAGGCGGGGCAGTATCAACAGAATTAATTAGATCGGCGAAATATGGAGAATAAGTTGAATACACGGGTCTGTTTATATTCAAGCTGATCAATAATCGATTACCCGAGTTTACTATTTCAGAAATAAGATCATTTCCTATGTAAAAAGTGAATTGTACTTTATCACTCCAAGTAATACCACCGTCTTCGCTTACTATGTAATATACATTTGATTGATAATCGTCGATTAACTCTACATACTCCTTTTCTTCAAAAGCAATGTAAAGCTTGCCGTCAAATGTTTGAATAACCGGGTTTGCAATTTCATTATCGGATGTAAAAATTTCGACTTCATTACTCCAATTTTCGCCAAGATCGTCTGTTAATATTGACTTAATAGAACCATCGGATTCATAGACAACAAAAACATTATTATTATGCTGAGCAATTTGAAGAGCCTTTTCATTTGTTGAAATTGAAGGGGAGAACAACTTATCACTCCATGTATTACCGCCGTCGTTGCTAGTTATATAAAATAAAGTGTTGTCTGAAGATCGAGCCGAAACAAAGTAATTATTTTCGTCAATTTGCAGATTCTCAAAAGTTGAAAGACCGCTTATGCTAGTATTTGTGCCCACAGCTATATTTGAGTTAGAGGAAAAATTATAATTAAACATCATAATCGATTGAGGGAAGCGTACAGTTGAAATGAGTATTTTATTTTGTGGAGTCAAACTGACATCAAAATTCCTGAGATTTGATGTAAGCAATCCTTGTATAGATTGAGGTTCACTCCAAGTCAATCCATTATCATTACTTACTATTACATTTAGAGACGAAAGATGTCTGAAGAAACAAAACAACGAATCATCTTTCTCAATAAATGAAACCTTTGATTGCTCGTTAATAGTTGCATCTCCCAAATGAACATTCCGAATCTGTTCAAATTGTGCAAATTGAACAGAACTAATTACAAAAATTAACAGTAAGAGTATTCTTTTCATGACGTGCCCCAATTGATATTGATTTATAAAAATTATTAACGAAGAAGAACCATTTTTTTTGTTTGCATAAAAGAACCGCTTTGTAATCTATAAAAATACACACCACTCGCAAGTTGTGATGCATCGAAAGTAACTTCATACGTTCCGGGAGTTTTTAATTCGTTTACTAATGTTTTTACGACTTGTCCCAAAATGTTATAAACAATCAATTGTGTACGTAGGGGACGAATATATTCGTCCCCTACATTTGGAATTGTATATTGAATTGTAGTAGTTGGATTAAACGGGTTTGGGTAATTTTGCGATAGTGAAAAATCACTTACAACTTCTTCATGTTTATCATCAACACCTACAATTGTAGAAAAATTATTTGCATACTCTTCGTGAATATAATGAACCCTTTCTCTAACCAAATCAATTGAATTCATTCCATCAATTCCTCTATCGATTGTGTATGCAACAATAATATCTGTCGGTTCGTTTACCGGCAAGTCAAATTTCTCGGTATTTAAAAGATTTCTAATATCACCTTCTTTATCAAAGAGCCAGCCTGTATTTGATACAGGATCGCCGGATACCCAGAAGTGTGGATTAACTTCGTTACAATTACCTCCGATAAATCTGCTGTGTTCGAATGTACATGGATCAATCACTTCACCCGCTGCTGAAAGTCCCAATCCAAAATTTCTTGCTTCTTCAACGGATGCCGGATCCATAAATCCCCAGAAATATCTGACATTGAAAATAGCAGAACCTAATCCGACTGTTTTATAAAATTGTGATTGATCTTCTCCGAGAATAGGACCACGTCTATTTAGTGAATAATCGTTGGAGTTCCCGGTGTATGTTTTCGGACCTTGTACTAAAGTAAAATATACAGCCGGTGGAATTCCGAACGACATGTCTTCGTTATCATGGTCATAAACAAATGTTGATTGTAAAGTAGTATCACTGCCAAAACGATCATCAACGTAATCACCCATGTCGGGATCCTGCCAGCTTGAAAAAATCACATCCCTTAATGTATCTGCAACTAAACCGGTGTTGAGTAATGAATAACGGACAAATACGGTATTACTCAAACGTGTATTTCTGGAGGAACCGAAAACCGTTTGTCTAATTTCTATTCCTAAGGGATTCATATCCTGGAATCTTCGTGTAGTATCTGGTTTGCCGTCATTATAAACTGTGAAATATGTTGCGTCATAAAGTAAGTCCGGTCTATCTTCGTTTGTATCCCAAACGCCGTTTCCATTGTGATCGATAGGGGAATAGACCCCATTCTCATCGCCATCATAAAAATATGCACCTTGATCTACTGCATCACTCCACTTCTGCCATTGTATTCCGAATGGTGCAGCATCAGCGTGAACTTCATAAATAATATTCTTTGGATCATCTGGAATCGAGTTAACATTACCTGCTTGATAGTCTTCAATAAAAGCTGCTGAAGCTACCGCATTAGCGAATAATTGACCGTTTGCAAAACCGCTTAAATAGAAACCTCCGGAGAACAAAAATCCTATTTTTTCAAATTTACCTAATGAACCATAATATTCGGTTGGTGTTGTAGTTAGTGAAAAATCGAATTCTGATGAATTACCAAGTGAGTTTGTTAATCTAAATAGAATTGGTTCTCTTATTCCCGTGTAATGTGCATCTGCTAATACACCGCTATTATTAAAGGGCATGTAAACATTATTTATATCAATAGATTTAACAGTGCTTTCGTCGTAGGCAGGTGAGTCTGCTGTTATTCGTACGGAGTAGATATTGTCTCCGGCAATTGAGTCAGCTCCGATACCGTCATCTTTCATTTCATGAGTTATATTTTGAAAGGTGACTTCATAAGAAGTTATGGGATTATTATCAACTGCAAATATGGATATATCGAAAGTTTCATTAAAATGAACTTGATACGGTATATCTAGATAAGTAAATAATGGACGCTCAACATCTTGGAATAAATCAATATTTAATAAATAATTATGTGGGTGCGGTAAAATTTGTTTATACCTGTTGGCATTTATAAGCAACAATGGTTGATTGCCGTTCACGGAATAACCATAAATTTTATCATCCGCCATATATTTTGTAAGTTGTGTTGTGGTGCTCCAATTTTGTCCGGCATCTGTACTTGTTATGTAATAAATATCACGATAATCGACATTTGTGTTTTCATGATTAACGTATGATTTAACCACGTTGAAAACAAAGTAAAGAGTTTCATCCTCCGTTTGCATAATTCTTACGCGTTCTATACTATCTGAAATAAGGTTCAGAGAATTGTCGAAATTAATAGTTGAACCATAGTCTGAAGATGTATAAATATCATATTGTTGAGGATTTGTATCTTCGTTGATGATAATTGTCAGAGAATTATCGATGAATTTGAACACATCGAAGAATTCGATTTTACCAAGAGAATTATATAAGGTAACCGGATTACTCCAATTATCACCCTCGTCGGTTGAAGTAATTTTAATCAGTGAGTTATTTGTGGTACTCGCAAAAACAATTAACTCATTGTTTTGTCCTTCAATAATTTTCACACTGTTGATATCTAATCTGAAACCACCTTGGTTAACAAAACTGAGAGTATAAGGCTCGGTGGATTTATACAAGTAGAAATATAAACCGCCCCCGGAAATTGCCAGATAATAGTAACCATCATCGTTGATTAGAACTGAGAACGGACGATTACTTTGTTGAATGATTTGCGGCATACCTGACGGAGAAATTTCCTGCCAATCGCCATCGATGTCATTTGTTGAACGAATCCTAATTCTTCCGTCAACTTCGGTAAAGATATCTGTTTGAGAATTAGCTTGTATAATTTGTGAAAAACTTTCATCGGATAAATCAATGAAATTCAATTGAGTTAATCCGGCTTCTTGCCCGGAAATTGTAAGAGTTAGGATAAGCAATAAAATTATTTGTAAAAATCTTTTCATTTTTACCTCCGGCTGATATATACATATATAAACTTATAATTAACGCATCAGTACCAGATTATCTAATAAACATTTGTCCTCGATGACATTAGCGAAGAAGAACCATTTTTTTTGTTTTAATAAAAGAACCACTTTGTAATCGATAAAAATAAACCCCGCTCGCGAGCTGTGATGCATTGAAAGTAACTTCATAAGTTCCGGGTGCTTTTACTTCGTTAACTAGAGTTTTTATTTCTCTACCCAGAATGTCATAAACAACAAGTTTAGTGATTGACGTCTCACGTTTCACGTCTGAAGGCACCGTGAATTTAATCGTTGTGCTTGGATTAAACGGGTTCGGGTAATTCTGCGAAAGTGAAAATTCATTTACAACTTCTTCAGGTTTATCATCAACACTTAAAATTGTAGAAAAATTACGTTCGTATTCTTCCAATAAATAACTAACACGTTCACGAGTTTTGGTAATTGATTCCATACCGTCACCACCCCGGTCGATTGTATAAGCAACTATTATATCCGTTGGATTATTTTTAGGAAGATTAAACATACCGGAATGCAAGAGAGTTCTGATATTTGTTGGACGATTTCCGATCCACCCGAAATCTGTAACCGGATCTCCCGATAACCAAAACAATGGGTTTGCATCAGAACAATCAACTTCATTAAAATAACCAAGAGCAAAATTACATGGGTTCATCTCAACACCGTCACGGAAAAACCCAAGAGCATAATTTCTTAAATCTTGAGCACTGTTTGCATCACCTAGAATTGGATCTGAACCTTGATAGAACGTGAAAGATCTAATTCCAACATTTTTATGATCTTGTAAATTAATTTCACCAAGAACCGGACCCATTCGATTTATTGCATTATCATTCGGATTACCTGTGAAAGTTTTTGGCCCTTGAACAATAGTAAAGAAAACAGCCGGTGGTACTCCGTATTGATAATCAAAATTATCATCATCGTAAACGAAACTAGATTGTAAAACCGTATCGACTCCACTAATATCATCTGTATAATCTCCAACATCCGGATCTTGCCAGAATGAAAAGATTACATCTTTTAATGTGTCGGTAACCAAACCCGTATTTAAAATAGAATATCGTACGAAGACTGTGTTCTCTAGTAAGGTGTTTCTTCCCGAAGCAAAAACTGATTGTCTGATTTCAATTCCGTGGGGTGCTACAGTATTAAACCTTTTTCTCTCAGCTTCAACACCATCATTATATACTGTAAAGTATAATTCATCATATATCAAATCGGGACGATCCTCATCCGCATCCCAAATGCCGTTTGCATTTTTATCGATAGGATCATATAAACCGTCACCATCACCATCGTAAAAATAAGCTCCTTGCTCAACAGCATCTTTCCACATTATCCACTCATCACCGAACGGTTCGCAGTTGTCGGTAATTTTATAGATTATATTTTTTGGATCATCAGGAGAAGACCCGACTTTACCGGCTTGATAATCTTCAACTAAAGAAGCCGACGCCATACCATTTGCAAAAAGTTCATTGTTGGCATAACCCGAAAGAAAAAACCCACCTGAAAAAAGAAAACCAATGCTATCATATCTAGCCAGAGTACCTATTGGCGGTACATTTGCATCGGCTAAAATCCCGTTATTTGTAAATGGGAAGTAAACTTTGTTTACGTTAATTGCATTGGCCGTTTGAGCGTATAATGCTGTTGACAAAATTATAAACAAAATTATTTTATACATGGCATTACTCCATTTTACAAAATTATATTTTTTCTTCGTTCGCACCAGTTATCATTCTATTTCATATGAATCATCTTTCTAGTCTGCATGAAATCACCGCTTTGTAATCTATAAAAATAAACACCACTTGAAAGTTGTGATGCATCGAAAGTAACTTCATAACTACCCGGAGCTTTTACTTCGTTAACTAATGTTTTTACGACTTGTCCCAAAATGTTATACACAATCAATTGTGTGCGTAGGGGACGAATATTTTCGTCCCCTACATTTGAAATTGTATATTGAATTGTTGTAGTTGGATTAAACGGATTAGGATAATTCTGTGAAAGTGAAAATTCATTTACGACTTCTTCAGGTTTATCATCAACACTAACAATAGTAGAAAAATTACGTTCGTATTCTTCGTGGATGTACTGAACTCTTTCTCTAACCAAATCAAGCGAGTTCATTCCATCTGTGCCTTGGTCAATTGTGTATGCGACAATTATATCGATTGGTTCATTAACCGGCATCTCAAAAAAATTGGAGTGCAGTGATGATCTAATATCCGATTCATCAATAGAAAGCCATCCGCAATTGGTAACCGGATCACCCGACACCCAAAATAGATTTGTTACGTCTTCGCAATCCATACAATTAACTACTGCCATTTCGTTAGGTCTTCCAAAATTAGAAACGCAAGGATCAATCGGATCACCTAATCTGTTTAATCCAAGTGAATAATTTCTGGCTTCCTGTACTGAATTCGGGTCACCTGAAAATGGATCAGATTTTCTATAGTACGTAGCTGATCTTTCTTCAACATTTTGATAATATTGTAATTGTTCTTCACCTAAAATGGATCCCATTTTATTTATCGCGTAATCATTCGGATTACCAGTATAGTTTTTGGGACTTTGAACTAATGTAAAGTATACTGCCGGCGGAATCCCATAATCATTGTCATGGTTATCCAAGTCATACATAAATGTTGAACTTAAAGTTGAATCACTTCCAAACGTATCATCGATATAATCACCAACATCAGCATCCTGCCAAGAAGTAAAAATTACATCCTTTAAAGTATCTGCTATTAATCCGGTATTCACAATCGAATAGCGCACAAAAAATGTGTTATTCAATATAGAATTTCTTGCAGACCCAAAAATAGATTGTCTTACCTCAATACCTAAAGGATTTACGGTGTGCCATCTTCTATTACTTGAAGGAACTCCATCGTTAAACACAGTAAAGTATAATTCATCATAAATCAAATCAGGCCGATCTTCGTCCGCATCCCAAATTCCATTACTATTTTTATCTACAGGTTCGTATATGCCATCAGCGTCACCATCGTAGAAGTAAGCACCTTGTTCAACAGCGTCTTTCCACTTTATCCAATCTTCGCCGAAAGGTTCAGAGTTTTCTGATATTCTATAGATTATATTTTTTAGATCATCCGGAGAGCTTCCAACAGTACCAGGTTGATAATCTTCAACTAATGATGCAGAGGCTACACCGTTTGCAAAAAGTTCATCGTTTGCATAACCCGAAAGCCAAAAACCACCTGAGAAGAGAAAAACATTACCTGCAAATTGCCCACCTTGTCCAAGTGGTGGAATATTTACTTCACCCAAAATACCTGCATTATTAAACGGGAGATAGATGTTATTTACTTTAATTGCATCTTCTATCTGAGCAATTACACAACTTGTTAATAATAAAATGACGAGTAAAAGTTTCTTCATGGCTGACTCCTATTATGAATTATTTATAAAACAATCTCTTCAATCGGTATTTTATTTATGATATGTCATTCTATAAACGCGATAAAATGCTAAGCAACTTTTTCGGCAGGCTGTCATTAATGAAACCTAATCACAGTAATAAAGATTACATTAATGAAAGCTTTAGTAATAGAATCAATATATGGAATGAAAAATTGAAATGAAACATAAAAATTGAAATAATGGGTAAATTAATTAAAAGAGATATGAAGTATAAAAACTCAGTATAAGTACCGATTTTCCTACAATATGAAATTATGTTTCTAATTTGGGATTAGAATCTTGCATTTAATTAGTTCAACAAAACTTGCACAAGGAGTAACGAATAAATTACTTTGGCGACTTTGTCGGAATATTTAATTCTTCCATTTTTCTATAAAGCGAAGACAAACCGATTGCCAAGGCTTTTGCAGCTTCTTCTTTATTGTAATCGAACTTTTTGATTATTCGTAAAATATGTTCGCGTTCAAATCCGGCAATCGCATCTTTTAATGAATCGGGATAACCGTGAGGCATTGCGTCGCCTCTAATATGTTCGGAAAGATTATCCACTCTTATCATGTCTTCGGCAGCAAATATTACAGCACGTTCAATAACGTTTTCCAACTCACGAACTCCGCCTTGCCAATCGTGACCCATTAGTACTTTCATAGTTTCGTTATCAACACCTAAAACTTTTTTACCCATTTCATTACAATATTTTTCAATGAAATGATTTACAAGTAACGGAATATCATCTTTCCTTTCATTCAAAGAGGGGAGTTTTATTTCGACAACATTTAATCTATAGAATAAATCTTCACGGAATTCACCTTTCTTAGTTTTCTCATAAAGATTTTGATTTGTTGCCGCAATAATTCTCACATTTGTTTGAATATGTTTTGTTCCGCCGACCGGAAGAAACTGTTTGTCTTCAATCGCGCGTAATAATTTTACTTGCAAGTTTAACGGAAGATCACCGATTTCATCCAAGAATAATGTACCACCATCGGCAACTTTGAATAAACCCTGTTTCTCTTCGGTAGCGCCTGTGAAAGATCCTTTTTTATGTCCAAACAATTCCGATTCAATTAAATTTTCTGAAATAGCGCCGCAATTAATCGGTAGAAATATTTGATCCTTTCTCAAACTATTGTAGTGAATCGCTTTTGCGACGAGTTCTTTACCGGTTCCACTTTTTCCGGAAATTAAAACATTACTGTTTGTTGGTGCGACTTGTTTGATTAAACTGAAGACTTTGTTCATCGGCTCACTTTTACCGATGATGTTATTAAAGTTTCCTTCTTCAACAGTTCGCTGACGAAGCATTTTATTTTCAAGAGATAATTTTCTGTAATCGAGTAGTCGTTTTATTCTTATCAATAAATCATCAAACTCAACCGGTTTAATTAAATAATCGAAAGCTCCGTGACGTAATGCTTCGACCGCGGTATTTACAGATGCATATGCAGTCATAATAACAAAAAATGTACTCGGTGAAATTTTCGATGCTTTGTTAAGTAATTCGATGCCGTCAATATTCGGCATTTTGATATCGCTGATAATAATATCGAAGTTTTCCTCCGAAATAAATTTTAGAGCTTCTTCACCGTCCGCGGCTGATTTAACCTCGTAACCTTCGTCGGTCAAAATCATGTTTAACGAATCGCGTATCGATCTCTCGTCATCAACTACTAATATTCTTGCTGCCATTTATATGCTCCTCTTAATTCTCTTCTATTGGAATTTTTATTGTAAACTTTGTTCCATTGTTTATTTCACTCTCTACAAAAATATCGCCGTGGAATTTTTTTATAATTCCATAACTAACTGAAAGTCCCAGACCCGTTCCCTTACCGACTGCTTTTGTTGTAAAGAAAGGATCAAAAATTTTATTAAGTGTAATCTCATCTATCCCGCAGCCGTTATCTTCGATAATTACATAAACGTTTTCATCATCATGAGAAGTTTCAACTTTTATCTCTCCGTTTCCTTCAATTGCATCCAATGCATTTATCAAAATATTAACAAATACTTGAAGAAGTTGATCGGGGACAAGCAAAATTAACGGTGCGTCATTATCTAACTTAACATTGAAATCAACTTTCTTTACACGTTTGTCGTACTTGACAATTCCTATTGCAGTCTTAATTATATCCGTAATTTGAATTATTGTTTTTTCATGAGATGGCGGACGCGAGAAATCAACAAGTTCTCTTACAATTTTCGAAATTCGATCAATATTTTCTTTAATTGTCGATAGTTGTTCACTGAAAAAATCATCCGGTGCTTTACGTTGCAGTATTTGCACAATTGCGGAAATTGAAGTCAACGGATTGCCGATTTCATGCGCAACACCGGCTGCAAGTTGACCAATAACGGCAAGTTTTTCCGATTGATCTACTTGCTGCTGTAATTTTTTTACTTCGGTAAAGTCTCGTATTATAACAGTTCTTCCGGCAGAATCACCATTACTGCCGGGCAGTTTTGTTACATTCAATTGGACCGTTACTAATCTTCCATCTTTTGAAATTCTTTCTGTTTCGTTTATTGTTACAAATCCGCGAGTTTTGATTTCTTCACGAATATGCTTTAACTCTTTTAAATACTTTTCTCCTTTTGGAAAGAGTAATGAAGATGATTTTCCTACGACTTCTTCTTCGGTAAAACCAAAAATTTTCTCGGCTCCTTTATTCCAGGCAATGAACCTTTCATCATCGTCAATAACCATAATTGCAGAATCGGAAGTGTGAAGAATATTATCTAGATATTGCTGACTTGTATCTAATTTTAAGGCAAGTCTGTCTCTATCTGATGTAAGTTCCTGCATCTCGGCATTTTGATGAAGCATACCATAACGAGCATAAATTTGTTCAATTACTTCATCGAGAAAACCTAAAAGTATAAGCGGATCAATGTCATAATTCGAATCTTTCTCCAAAAAATTAATTATTGAATATCTGCCGATTGTAAAAAGTTGACTTATCTGAAGCAAATTAAATTTAGTTTTGCTGAAAAGTTGGTATGAGTCGATTAGGTACTGATCGGCGCGCGTGTAATCCGTCGTATCAATTACATCTATGATAGTATTTAAAGTACTTTCAACAAAAGTTGTAAGCTGAGCTTTGGAAAGTTTTTTCCCGAACTCCTGCTCAAGTTTTTCAACCCAACTTTGCGTAATTTGAGTGAAGTACTTCTTTATTAATTCAATTATGAGTTTTTTCATTCGTAAAAAATTTTACTGAAACCGGGAATTTGCCCTCTTCCCAAAAATGAGAATTGAAAAATACGGATTGCAAGTATGAATTAAAAGGTGAATCGAGTTAATTTGTTGGCTATTGCTTTATAAAATAGAAATGCAGTAGACTGAATAACTATTGACTTTGTTGCACAAATGATTTTTTTGTCACAACTCTTAGAGTGGGAAATTGCCGTCGGTTTCAGAGTGTGTGGCATAACTGTCATTCTGAATGTAGCGGAGCGGAATGAAGAATCTCACTCAATATAAATTGAGATTTTAGCGGTTTTTAGGTGAGATTCCTCTCTCGCCGAAAAACAGCTCGATCGGAATGACAGTTTATCAGTTGTACAACACACTCTAAAGTGGACGGCAAAAAAAAGTATTTATGCAACACATAGCGATCTCTATGGCAATTATTCTTTGAGTTCTACATCACAGTCATAAATCCATGGATGCTTTTATGAGGAACCGTAAAAATAAATTAGTGTATAAAACGAAGCTTAAAACTTGTTGAGGTTATTATGATAAAGAAAATATTAGTGATTGCTTTCTCATTTTTTGCGGTAATTAATTTATCCGCAAAAGAAATTCCCGCCGATACAAAATTAAATTCCGTAACTGTTTTTCTTGGTGGTGCGGAATTAACTCACACAGCTCAAATTGATGTACCACAAGGTATCCATGAAATAATTTTAGAAAATGTTGCAAACAATATTATAGGCAACAGTCTGCAAGTAGGGGGAACCGGTGACTTTGTAATACTTTCCGTAAACCAGCGACAAAATTTTCTCAAAGCAAAAGAAAAAACGCCGCAGCTCATTGTTCTGGAGGATTCATTAAAATTACTAAAAGCCGATTTAAGCAAATTGAATAACAATAGACAAGTACTTCAATATGAACTTGATTTACTTTTAGCAAATAAAAGTTTGGGAAGCGATAATAAAACAATTACGGTTCAAGAACTTCAAAGAATGTCGGAATATTTCAACAAGAAATCGACACAGCTTTTGAATGACATGACCTCAATCGATTTGAAAAAAGAAAAAGTAAACGAAAGAATAACAAAAATTCAAAATCAGATTAATGATCTAAATGGTAAAAATAAACCATCAGTGACCGAGATTGTTGTAACGGTTTCTGCGCACAAGAATACAAAGGCAAACTTAAAAGCTAACTATTTGACTTATGACGCCGGTTGGAATCCTTCTTATGATTTAAGAAGTTCGGGTATAGATACTCCGATTAAACTTGATCTACGTGCTGATGTTTGGCAGCAAACCGGTATTGAATGGAAGGATATGAATATTGTTCTTTCAACGCGTTCGGCAAGACAAAATAACAACAAACCCGAATTAAGAAGGTGGTTCATTGACTTTGTTCAGGAAATGAGATCAAGAGCCGGCGGTGTTAATGAGATGCAGTTAATGAAATCAGCCGCAGCCCCGACAATGGACGCAGCCGCTGAAGCTGAATCAATGGCGGATTACATGGTGGTTAATGAAACTCAACTCGCAGTTGAATACACTCCGCAAATAAAATATTCAATCGCTGCAGATGGAAAACCACACATTGTTGCGCTTCAAAGTTATGATTTACAAGCTGAATATGAATACTATGCCGCTCCAAAACTTGTTTCAAATGCTTTCCTTGTCGCAAATGTTAAAGATTGGAGTAAATATAATCTGCTGCCGGGACCTGCTAATATTTATTTTGAAAATTCTTTTGTCGGTAACTCGTTTATTAATCCCAACATTACCGAAGAAGCAATGACTTTCTCTTTGGGAAGAGATGAAAGCATTGTCATAAAACGAGAAACTTTACAAGACTTTACGGAAGATAAATTCTTCGGCAGCGATGTTGAAAGATTTTTTGGATATGAAATCACAGTGCGAAATTCGAAGAGTAAAGAAATTAAGTTAACTCTCGAGGATCAATTCCCAATTTCGAAGAACGAAGATATAGAAGTAAAATTGATCGAAACAGCTGATGCAAAAATAAATAAGAATGATGGTATCTTAACTTGGAATCTTAAACTCAATCCGGCTGAAACAATTTCTAAAAAGTTTACATATTCAGTTAGACATCCCGGTGATAAACCGGTTAATATTTATTAAACCTAATAGGAACGCGGATTTTTATGATGGTTATGATAAGTTATGATTTTAATCAGTGTCAAGCATAATTGATTAGAATAATCCGTGTTCCGTATTTTTCTTTATCCCCAAAATACTTCTCAACAGTTGTGAACCTATTCGGCTTTGTATCGTCAAAATAGACTACAAGATGTCCGATATTTCTAATGATTATTCAGATAAACATTGGTAAAACGAGGGTGAAGATTAATTATATGAAAAATTTATGGCTGATATTTTTATTTCTTAGTATAGCATTCATTCTTTCATGCAAAGAAGATAGAGTTGTTGATCCAATTGATGATGAACCATATAAAGAAATTTATACATTGCCGGTTGTTATTCACATTCTTCACAAAGGTGAGCCGATTGGGGAAGGATTTAATCTCTCAAAAGAACGCATTGAACGTCAAGTTGAAATATTGAATGAGGATTATAGAAAACGAGAAGGAACAAGAGGATATAATAAACATCCAGATGGAGGAGATTCAAAAATTGAATTTGTGTTGGCCAAAAAGAATCCGGGTGGAGATGTAACTGACGGAATTGTTAGAGTTAATATTGACTCGGTGGACAATCCCACAAACACCGGAAGTCTATTTGATTACTATGCTTATTACAGCTATTGGAACCCGGAAAATTATATAAATATTTGGACGATGCCTCTTGATGAATCGATGATAAACATTGTTCTTGGAATGGCTACCGGACCTGAAACAGAATTACCCGGAGCCGATTTACTTGCGAAGGGTGAACCTTATCAAGCCGAAGGAATTCTAATTAACACTTATCATTTTGGAGAATCTGAAATTAACTCGAATTACAATCTTGGAAGAACTCTCACCCACGAGATGGGACACTATTTGGGTGTGCTTCATTTATGGGGCGGAGGCGATTGTGAGAATAATGATTTCTGTGATGATACACCACCAATTTCAGAAAAGATTACCGGATGTTCTCCAGATGTTTCGAGCGGATGTGACGAAGAACCGGTTATGTTTAATAATTACATGACCTGGTCAAACGATATTTATATGAACATTTTTACGAATGATCAGATTTCAAGAATGCACTATGTGCTTGAGAATAGTGCACGACGAAAAACTCTACAAAATTCAATTGGCTTAAGTGATTAAAGTAACTGCTTGTTCACTTTTTCTTCCGAGCTTTAGAATCCATAAAAGCAAAAATGAACTGCATGATAAAATTATCGGGGAAGTAAGATTTCAAACCATATTCTTTTGGTTTTTCCGGACGAGGGAGATATGCCGAACCCCAAATCCAATCCCAAATTGCGAGTTTTGTAGCAAAATTTCTGTTGCGACCTTTACCAACATCATGATGCCAACGGTGCATTTCCGGTCCGTTAATTATATACTGCAATCTTCCGGTATTTACATTAATATTTGAGTGAATGTACATTCCCCAAACGGCACTAATGACACCTTTGTATGCAATCACTTCCGGTGGTGAACCGAGTAAAACAATCGGCGCAAATTCAATTGTTTGGTTGATAAGAATTTCGAATGCATGTGAACGAGAACCGCTTAGCCAATCGACTTTCTTTGGTGAGTGATGTGCTTCATGAATTCGCCATAACCATTTATTCTTGTGCTGCCAGCGATGCATCCAGTAAATGTAAATATCATGTGTGATTAAGAAAAATAATAACTGAAGCCAGATCGGGATATTTGCAAATAAACCGAGTCTCGATAAACCCGTTGTATTGTCGATGTAATAAATTATTCCACCGAAAATTATTATTCCGAGGATATAACTCTGTGCGATTGTATATAAAGCAAGATCATTAAAGAATCCTTCACGTAAAAATTTTTGTCCCTTTGAATAAGGGAAAATTCTTTCGAGTAAAATTATAACAAACGCCCCACCGATTATTAATCCAAACGAAATTAATTCCGGTAAGGAAAGTGAGTTATAATAATTTGTTATGAAATTTATGACCGAATCTATCATAAGGAAACTCTGTGGTTCTCCGTGCCTTCTCCATGGTTCTTTGTGTTTAAGTTTCACAAAGTACCACAAAGTACACTCAAAGTAACACTAATGTTATTTTACTCTTCTCAATTTTACCAGCGAAGGTTTTTCACAGTTGTAAACTTTTTTAATACCGTCGCCGAGAGCTAATTCAATATCTCGGATATCTTTTACCAGTCTTGACATACCAACCATTTCAACCGATGCCGCTTGATCTGTTCCCCACATTGCGCGATCTAAAGTGATATGTCGTTCAACAAATGTAGCGCCTAATGCAACCGCGGCAAGTGTCGGCGCCAGACCGGTTTCATGTCCGGAATAACCAATTGGTACTTCCGGATATTTTTCTTTGAATGAGCTAATTACTTTCAAATTTAGTTCCTCAAGTTTACACGGATAAGACGAAGTTGATTGAGCAATCATTAAGTTATCAGATCCAATAATTGAAATTGCTTTATCGATTTCTTCCAATGTTGACATGCCGGTGGAAAGCATAATCGGTTTGCCGGTTGACTTAACTTTTTTCAGCAGAAAATTATCCGTTAACGAAGCCGAAGCAAGTTTAAAACAAACCGGATTAAATTTTTCCAAAAAGTTTACTGCTTCTTCATCCCAAGGCGAAGCAAACCAATGAATGTTTTTCTCTTTACAATATTTATCAATAATCTCGTATTCTTTTTCTTTGAACTCAATTTTATGACGATATTCGATATACGTCATTCTTCCCCAAGGAGTTTCACGTTCAATATACCATTGATCTGCAGGCACGCATAATTCCGGTGTTCGTTTTTGGAATTTGACTGCATCACATCCTGCTGCAGCCGCACCATCAATTAACTTTTTTGCAATCTCAAGTGATCCGTTATGGTTAATTCCGATTTCACCAATAATATAAACCGGTTCGCCCTCACCTATATAACGATCGCCGACTTTTACTTTTGCCATTAATTTTGATCCTCATTTTTATTCAAGTTTGCCTCGATAATCATTTCCGCAAAATCACGAAATGCACCATGCCCGCCTTTACTTTCAACAATTATATCCGCCAGTTCTTTTGCGAAACTCGTTGCATCGGAAGGACAAGCTGTTAAACCGACAATTTTCATAATTTCAATATCGTTTGTGTCATCACCGATGAATGCAATTTCGTCTAATTGTAAATTCAGTCGTTCACAGATTTCTTTTACGCAAGAGACTTTATCTTTAATACCGAGATGCACTTCGGTAATATTTAACTTAATTGCGCGACTTGTTACAATTCCGCTATTTTCTCCGGTAACAATTCCCGTTTCTATGTTACAGAACTTTCGTAATCGTTCGGTTCCCATTCCGTCACGGATAGAAAATCGTTTCATCTCTTCACCGTTCGCGGTATAGTAAGTTCCGGTATTGGTTAAAACACCGTCACAATCGGTTAGGACTAATTTAATTTTTCGTGCTTTTTCTAGTGTGTTTGATTTCATTTTTCCCTTAAAGATTTTAAATAACTTGTATTCCGTTTAAATGAGTGATGCAAAACTCAAAAAATGTCATTCCGAACGAGCAAGGTTTTGGCGAGAGAGGAATCTCACCACTCTACTACTTGAAATCTCAATCTACATAAAATGAGATTCTTCATTTCGCTTCGCTCCATTCAGAATGACAATTATTAAACAAACATATAGATAACGGTAATTCATTACATAAAAAATATAGTTAGAACTTACCACGCCGTCCACCCACCATCAACAACAAGATTAGCACCTGTCATATAATTTGATGCATCACTTGCGAGAAAAATAAGTGCGCCTTTGTAGTCGGTCGGTTTTGCCATACTGTTTAACATAGTCCGTTTTGAGTATTGCTCAATAAAAAATTCATCTTGGTTATTTTCAACTCCGCCGGGAGTTAATGTATTTACTCTGACATTATCCTTTCCCCAATAAGCGGCAAGGTAACGAGTGAACATTATCACTCCGCCCTTTGTTGCCGAATAAGCCGGAGGTTTGAAGAAATCCTGTGTACCGTCTTTCTTAATATATAATGATTGATCGGGGGCGGTTATACCGTAAGTCGATGCAACGTTTATTATACTGCCGGATTTTTGCTTTGACATTTCTGTCCCAAAAACTTGTGAACAGAGAAACACTCCCGTTAAATTCACATCAACCGATTTCTGCCAGAGTTCTAACGGATAATTCTCAAATTTGCTTTGTTCGCTTGCGGCTTTAGGATTTTCAAACATATCATTAATTGCTGCGTTGTTTACAAGTATATCGATGTGACCGAACTTTTCTAAAATTTTATCTCGTGCAGAAATTAATGAATCTTTGTTTGTTACATCTATTCCAATTCCGATTGATTCTGATTTCAATGTCTTCGCAAATTCTTCACATTTCTTATCATCAATGTCGGCTACAATTACATTTGCACCGGCTTCGGATAAGGCTATACAATGTTCCTTCCCGATTAACCCAAGTGCACCGGTTACGATTGCAATCTTATTCTTTAATGAAAACATAGACACGAATTTCACCAATTACGCTAATTATAGAATTACTCTTTTGTATTTTAATGAATCTTCTCCGAAATTTACTAATAAACCTAATTTCATTTTAGATGCTGCAAGATAATTCAATGTTTGTTTTATGTTTGAATTAGATAGCGATTCAATTGCTTTTGCTTCCAAAATTATTTTATCATAAACAACAAAATCAGCATTGTATTGGCGTGGAAGAGGAAAACTTTTGTATGTTAATTCAAATTTCTTTTCTCTTTCATAAGGGATGTTATTTAATTTAAACTCAATCTCTAATGCATCTTTATACACGATTTCATTAAACCCCTTGCCTAATGTTTTGTGCACTTCCATACAGCAACCAACAATGGAATAAGCTTCATCTTTATATAACAATTCTTTAGTCAATTAATATCTCATTTGTGTAATTCGTGAAATTAGTGTCTCGGTTTCATGTTAAAGTTGTCTGTCTTACGGAAAACAGGTTGTACTGGTTTACCTCTCAATAAATCCTTTGCGTTATTCTCTTCAACAGCTTTTTTCAATATTAATAAAACTTGTTCGTAAGCTTTCAACGTATATTGAATATCTTCATCAGTATGAGAGAATGACATATTATGAAATCCACCCCAAAGTACACCACGCTTAATCATTTCCTGCTGAACGAGAGATTTTAATATCAGTGGGTCACCGGCTTTAGCATCAAATGTAACAATTGAACGCCAATTATATCCGCTTGCTTTGGTGTAATTTAATCCTAGTTCTTCTGCAATTTTATTATAACCCTCTTTTAATTTAGCACCCTGCTTATCAAGATATGCCGGAACATTTTTCTCTTTCATTTCTTTTATTGTTGCTTTAACTGCAGCGAGTGATAAAGCTTCGCCTCCGAATGTTGTATAAAAGAAAATATCTTCATCTGCCAATTGCATAATTTTCTTTTTGCCGGTCAAGATTGAAATCGGCATACCGTTGGCAACAGCTTTAGAATAGGTTGCAAGATCGGGAGTAATTCCAAAATATTCCTGCGCTCCGCCGAGTGCCATTCTAAATCCGGTCCACATTTCATCAAAGATAAGTATAACATTTTTTTCTTTACATAGATCGGCGACCTTATGTAAGAAGTTATCTTTTGGTTCTTGAAAAACAACCGGTTCTAAAATTACCGCAGCAACATCATCATCAATTGAGTCTTTTAGTGAATCAATATTATTATAATCGAATGTGTATGTAATTGCTTGAACTGCTTCGGGAATACCGTGGTTGCGTGCGGTAACGGAAACATACCAATCATGCCAGCCATGATAACCGCAGCATAAAATTTTATTTTTACCTGTATAAGCTCGCGCAAGTCTGACTGCCGCACTAGTAACATCCGCACCGGTTTTACTATAACGAACCATTTCCGCATTTGGAATTATATCACGAATAATTTCCGCAACTTCAACTTCCAAAGGATGAACGAGAGAAAATGTAATTCCGTCTTCCAATTGTTTTTTTACTGCTTCATCAACTTTATCGTATGCATAACCGAGCGAAAGGGGACCGATACCCATATTATAATCGATGTATTCATTTCCGTCCACATCCCAAACATGAGAGCCCTTACCTTTAACTAAATATTTAGGTGCCATTCCGTTTACATATTGTGTTGGACCTTTTGCGAGTGTCTGAGTATTTGAAGGAATCAATCCAAGTGATCTTTTATAAAGTTCTTCTGATTTTTCAATAACGGGATAGTCATTATTTAAGTCAATCTTGTTGGGCATGAAGTTAAACTCCCTTGCAAGCAATTTTATTAATCAAGAAACTGTATATCATTGTCATTCCGATCGAACCGTATTTTGGTGAGAGAGGAATCTCAACTAAAACAAAATAATATTTTACATTTAGTAGGGTTGAGATTCTTCACTCCACTTCGTTACGTTCTGAATGACAGTCTCATTTGTTTACGGCTTTAATTTATTAATTATTTTCTCGGCAACTTGTATTGCTGTAAAACCTTCATACTCTAAAACATCATTTAGCAATGCCGGTTTAAACCACTTGTCCATCAATGCAATTGGCAGAACATCGGCTGTCCTTTTATTTTTTAATAATAATTCAGACAAGATAGAAAACAAACCTCCGGTAATAAAATGATCTTCTAATGTGACTAATAGTTTACAATCGTTTGCAGCATTCAATACTGCATCTTCGTCAATGGGTTTTGGTGTTCGAAGATTGATCAATCTTATGTTATAACCTTTTTCTTCAAGTAATTCCTTTGCTTGGTATGCTTGATTAAACAGAAAACCGTAAGTTAAAATTGCAATGTCTTTCCCGTCACCAAAAATTTCCGCTTTACCGATTTCAAAATCATCATGTTCAACCAATGGTTTTTGATTGTTATATCTAATGTAAAAAGGTGATTCATCAGCGAAGACTTTTGTTAATCCTTTTAACATCTCGTCTTCATCTGCGGGACAGAATATTTTCATATTGGGAATTCCGCGCATCAAAGAAATATCTTCTATAGATTGATGCGTTGGTCCGTTTGCATCAGATAAAAATCCCGGGACAGCTCCGACAATTTTAACTGGTAAATTACCGATTCCGACATCGGTACGAATAAACTCAAATGCGCGCATTGTTAAAAATGTTGCAAGTGCGTGAACAATCGGGATTCTACCGCGCAACGCCATTCCGGCTGCAACGCCAACCATTGTTTGTTCTGTAATCCCGGTATCTAAAAACTGATCTGAAATCTTTTGAGGTAATGTTCTTATCGCTGCTCTATTCTCGGCTGTGATAATAATGTACCTTTTATCATTAGTTGCAAGTTCGTATAGCAAATCTTCGTAGTTCATTATCGCACCGTCAATGTTTCTGATGTAAGTTCAGCTTTCGCAACACCGTGTAATTCTTTTAATAGTGCTTCTACTTCTTCATCTTTGAAATTTACGAACCATCTATCTGCACGTTTTTCAATGCTTGGTAAACCCTTACCTCGAATTGTATCGGCAATTATTACAGAGACTTTATTCTTTTGAAAGGGGAAAGAAGAGAATGCTTTTTCCATCTCTTCAAAATCGTGTCCATTAATTCTTTTAACCGAACATCCGAAAGCTTCAAACTTTTTCTCGAGCGGTTCGAGGGGAATTAAATCTTCTGTCTGCATATTAGCTTGAAATGCATTTCTGTCAACTACGATGCATAAGTTATCAACTTTATGTGCAGATGCAACTAAAAGAGCTTCCCAATTAGAACCTTCGTTAAGTTCACCGTCACCGACAATTGTAACAACTTTGTTGTTTTGTTTCTTTAGTTTGCAATCAACCGCAACGCCGAGAGAAACTGAAAGTAAATGTCCCAAAGAACCCGAATGGAATTCAATACCGGGAATATTCCTATTTGGATGCCAGTAAATGTTATCATTTGTTTTAAGATGATTTTTTAATCTATCCTTTTCCATCCAACCTAATTCAACAAAAGTTCCGTAAAGAGCCGGAACGTCATGTCCCTTTGATAGAAAAAGATAATCACGATTCTGGTCTTGTAAATTATCTTTTGTTGTGTTAAGAAATTTATTGTAGAGAAAAACAGTAAGATCAGCGCAGCTCAGTGATGCGCCAATAAAACATCCTCCGTTGCCAGACATTCGGATAATATGTTCTCTAACGCGTAAAGCCTGATCTTGTAATTTTTTTATTTCATCCTTAGTCATTGTTCTTGAATTCTCTCTTCTGCTTGTATTCACTAATGTTATTTAATTCATCAAGATGATTTTCATACCAATATTTACCGAGATGCTTTTCATTTATTTTATAAATATAAGGTTTTTCTTTCAGCAGATTTAGAATATCATTTATTCCGAAGTTGGGATTAATATCAAACAATTCATCATAAACAGTTTTTATAAATAAATAATCTTCTTCATAATCAATCGTCCAGCGATGAGTTGTTGAATAATCCAATCCGGTTTCCCATTCAACATTACCGATTCTGAATTTATTTTTATCTTCCCAGATGTATGGTGTTGTATGTTCTCTTTCAAAATCTTTTGAAGCTTCCTTCCAAGCTGTTTCAATTGTTTTGAATGACATTATTTCTACATCATTTCCATCAGGGTAAGTTGCCGGATGAAGATTGCTCACAAAATCATATTTATCAATGTTATCAAGAAAATGTTTAATGACTTTATCAATCACAGTCGGATCTATTAACGGGCAATCGGAAGGAATTTTTACAATTGCATCAGCGTTATATTGTTTCGCAACTTGATAATGTCTATCAAGTAAATCATTTAGACTACCTCTGTAATATTCTAAATTGTTTTCTTTGCAAAGTTTTTCAATCGGATTATCTTCTTTGTCAGTTGAAGTTGCAATTACAATAGATTTGACATATTTAGAAGCTTGAACTCTTTCCAACATTCTCAAAAGTAGAGGTTTATTTTTTATAGAGAGTAGAACTTTATTCGGTAAACGCGAAGAACTTGTTCTTGCTTGAACTACGGTTACAATTTTAATTTCATTCATAAATCATCGTCAGCTTAATGAGAAAGAGCTTGTTTTAATTCAAACTCTTCGTGGATTTCTTTTTCATTTTTTGCAGGTTGTTCAATGAGACTTCGTCCAAGTCTTGCTATGCTTTCTGCAGAAGTCCCGCTATTTTGAATTGGTGTTAATTTTTTTAATACATCTTCAGATAAATCCGAGTAAACTTTCTTGCCGAGGACGGCAGCAACAAGTACAACAGATGAATACCGCGTTAATAAAATGTCACAATTGGCTATCATATAATTTGTGTTGCCGTTAGTATATATTAATGAACCCGGAGCATATTTGTTAATTTCTTCGGTAGCCCGTTTAATATTTTCATTTGGGTGAAGTTTGAAAATTATCTGTCTGCCTTCGGCAATTTGAACCGCACGCTTAATCAACTTTTTTCTGTTTTCATATTTCCAAGTTTCTCGCATGTCTGAAGTAGCAACAAGTAAATAGTTTTTATGAGGAAAGTCATTATCAAAATATTTATGAACATCATCAAAGTTCGGTATACCGGTTACAATCAGTTTAGAGGGATCGGCTCCTTTGCGAATGAATAATTCCCGGTAACCTTCCGAAGCAATACAAAAATAAGTATACAGGTTAGACATCCCGGTTGTTGATGTACTTGCAGACCATCTAGGTAAGTGTAAATATTTTACCAAATAATATGCAAATGTTTCCGGGTCGGTCATCCCTTCTTGAATAAGAAGAATTTTTTTGTCCCTAATATTTTTTGGAACTATCAAATCTGAACAAGTAAAAGCAAGCTCATACTCGCTATTAAACTTTTCTCCTCTGTAATCGACTTGTAAATTATGTGTATTGAAGTAAGCTAAAGTTTGTTTTCGGAAATTCCCATTTCCTACAATTGTAAAATCTATTAACCTTAGTTTTGCATACATCTTAACAAAGTCATCTGCATAGTAATGTGTGAACCAACAATCATAATCATCGGATAAATTTTGTGAGATTTGGTGCATTATTGTGGTCTGGTTTAGCGAACCGCATATAAAAAGTATTTTTTTCTTCGACATAGTTCCCAAAAGTAATTAACAAATAATGATAATTTAATAAGTCTATGTTACTATTCTGTTAATCGAGTATTAAATTATAGTTAAGCCCTAGTTGCAGAAATTGATCATATTAGAAATGAAAAATACTAAAAAGTAATGACTAACTACCTCTTGGTGTGTGATTTTATTCTATAATGAATTTTGTTTGATTATGTATCTTCTCTGAATTGTGATTGTCAAACAGGTGCAGAAGTAAAATAAAGATAACCCCACATTCTATCCTTTTATTCTCAATAGACGATTCCAATTTTTCATTAATGAAAAAATTCTCTATTTGAAATAAGATTTTTACTAAAGAAACAGCTTTTTTAGGCGAAAGTTATGAGAAATATTCTCCAATTTTTATGATTTACTGGCATAGTATGTGAAACCAAATTATGACAATCATAAAATGAAAACAGAATGAAATTATTTAAATCAATTAAAACATTCCGCGGTGGTGTTCATCCTGCCGAGTTAAAAGAGTTAAGTGAGAGTTGCGAATTTGAAATTATGCCGAATCCAAAGCAGGTGATAATTCCTCTATCACAACATTTAGGTAAACCGGCAAAAGCTCTCGTTAAAAAAGGTGATGTTGTCAAAGCGGGACAAATAATTGCAGAACAAGATGGATATATATCTGTTCCCATACATAGTCCGGTATCAGGTAAAGTCACAAAAATTTCTAATGAAATTAGTGCTTCGGGATTTCCCAAAGAGTCAATCTTAATTTCCGCGGATGAATCAAATGAATTGGAATTACAACCTTCGTTGAATCTTGATTGGGTAACGCCTGAAGAAATTCAAGAAAGAGTTAAATGGGCTGGTATAGTTGGTCAAGGCGGAGCGGCATTCCCTACATTTGTTAAAATAACTCCTCAACCCGATAAAAAAATTGATGCCGTAATCTTAAACGGTTGCGAATGTGAACCATATCTTACCAGAGATTACAGATACATGCTGGAAAAAACCGAGGAAGTTGTTGACGGTTTAAGATTAATAATGAGATCACTTGGAGTTCAAAAAGGTGCGATAGGAATTGAGGATAATAAACCCAAAGCAATAAAAAAATTAAAAGAAGTGACTGCAAAGTATGACAATATCACTGTTGAAATTTTAGAGACAAAATATCCGCAAGGTGCGGAAAAGATGTTGATTAAAGCCGTACTTGATAGAGAAGTTCCTCCCGGTAAACTTCCGCTTGATGTCGGTGTAGTAATTCAGAATATCGGAACTGCAGTTGCAATTTTTGACGCAGTTGTAAAAGGTGAACCTCAAATAACAGCCGCAATGACAGTCAGCGGTTACGGAATTAAAGAACCTAAAAATGTTATTGTTCGTGTTGGAACTCCATTAGCAGACGTAATTGAATATTGCGATGGCGTTAAAGATGACGCAATAAAAGTTGTAGTAGGCGGACCAATGATGGGCGTTGCACAATTTGATTTTGCCGCACCGGTCATGAAAGCCACATCCGGATTATTAGTCCTTACTGCTAAAGAAGAAAATTTACATGAAGAAACGCCATGTTTACGCTGCGGTAAATGTATAGATGTTTGTCCGCTCGGTTTAGTTCCCTCAAAGTTAGCAAGGTATTCACAACTAGATAGATTAGAAGATGCCGAAGGACTTGATATAACAGTTTGTATGGAATGTGGAACTTGTACTTATACTTGTCCGGCTAACATACCACTTGTACAATGGATAAGATTAGGTAAGCAAAGAGTTTTGGCTATGCAGAGAGAACGAAAATCCGCATAAACAAAACTTATCATTCCGGACTAGATCTGGAATCTCAGCTTAATTTGGTAAAATTTCTAGATCAAGTTGAGAATGAAAAGCGATTAAGACTATGATTAAGAGAAAGATTTAGATTACTGGAAAAAATAAATGACTATAACAACTACAGAAAATCCTACTTACAAATTAGAACTAGCAAGTTCACCGCACGTGCATTCACGTTGGAATACTAAACAAGCTATGTGGCTGGTAGTGATTGCATTGATTCCGGCTGTTATCTCAGCGGTGATCTTTTTTGGAATTTATCAATTATTGGTTATTGCCGTTGCCGTTGGTTTTGCTGTTGGAACCGAAGCTGCAATAAAAACGATTCGTAAAAGAAAGGTTACAATAACTGACGGAAGTGGTATAATAACCGGATTATTACTTGCATTAATTCTTCCACCAAATTTTAACTTAGCATTTACCGCACTAGGATCAATTGTCGCAATTGGTTTAGGCAAAGAAATTTTTGGTGGAATCGGGTATAACATTTTTAATCCGGCTTTAGTCGGTAGAGCTTTTCTTCAAGCTGCTTTCCCGGTACCAATGACAACATGGACGAATCCTAATTTTTCACAAGTTGATGCTGTAACCACGGCAACACCACTTTCTGCATTCAAATTCGATTCGGTTGCAACGGAATTATCGTCAATGTTCATCGGAAATATCGGCGGTTCATTGGGAGAAACTTCTGCGATTGCTGTAATGCTCGGTGGAATATTTTTAATCGCAATTGGTGTAGTAAATTATCGAGTTCCGGCTGCGATGTTAATTGGTGCCATATTATTCGGTGGTGTATTTTGGATGATTGATCCTATTGCTTATCCCAATCCATTATTCCATTTATTAGCCGGCGGATTTTTGTTCGGACTTTTCTTTATGGCAACCGATTGGGTTACTTCGCCAATGACACCGAAAGGAATGTGGATTTATGGACTTGGAATTTCTCTAGTACTTATAATTATCAGATTATTCGGAGGTTTACCCGAAGGTGTTATGTACGCAATTTTATTCATGAATGCATTCGTTCCATTGATAAATAGATACACAAGACCAAGAGTATTCGGGGAGGTGAAATGAAAACAGTAATTAAAATGTTGATCACTCTCTCATTGATAGGTGTGGTTTCCGGCGGTTTACTTTCAGAAATAAGTAAATGGGCAGAACCTAAAATTGAAATGCACAGAAAAGCTGCTACTGAACAAGCAATTTTCCTTGTTCAACCTGATGCAAAATCTTATAACAAAATTGAGAACCTGGACTTTGAATTGTATGAAGTCTTGGATGAAAACAATAATAGAATTGGTTTTGCTTTACCTTACGAAGGAAACGGATTCCAAGGAAAAATAAGATTAATGTTTGGAATAAAATCAGATTTGAAAGAACTTGTTGGACTAGAAGTTCTCGAACAAGTTGAAACTCCCGGACTTGGAACGAAGATAACAGAAGAACCATTCACAAGTCAATTTGTAAATCTAATTGCTGAGCCAAAAATTGAATGGGTAAAAGGTGTTGCTCCATCAAGCGATAATGAAATTCAGGCAATTACGGGAGCAACAATTTCCTCAAAAGCTCTTGTAGAAATTATTAATGCAGGATTAACAAAACTCCGTTCTGTTGAAAATGGAGGAAATTTATGAAAAAGAAAGTAACTCTAAGTAAAGAATTCCTTAAAGGATTGTGGGATCAGAATCCGGTTTTCAAACAAGTACTTGGAATGTGTCCAACTCTTGCCGTGACAGTTTCTGCAATAAACGGAATTGCGATGGCGCTCGCAACAACATTTGTATTAGTCTCTGCTAGTTTGATAATCTCATCTATTAGGAAATTAATTCCAACTCAAGTTAGAATTGCGGCTTACATTTTAATAATTGCAACATTTGTAACTATAGTCGATTTAGTAATGAAAGCACAATTTCCCGAATTAAGTAAATCATTAGGACCATATATCCCATTGATAGTTGTTAATTGTTTAATACTTGGAAGACAAGAAGCGTTTTCATCAAAAAATACGGTCTTCAGATCTTTACTAGATTCATTAGGAATGGGAACAGGATTTTTAATCGCATTATTTGTCTTAGGAAGTTTACGTGAAATATTTGGTACCGGTACAATTCTTGGTTATACAATAATGCCGTCATTCTATGAACCTTGGTTAGTTATGATTTTACCTGCCGGTGCGTTTTTAACATTAGGATTATTATTTGGTGCGGCAAATAGTTATTTGCAAAGAAAAGATAAAATTGAAAAGAATTATCTCGTGGAAAAATATCTTAAAGCAAAAAGAGATGCAGAACAAGCAGGGGAGGCGATCTAAATGGAACTATTACTTATATTTTTATCCGCTGCTATTGTTAACAACTTTGTACTTGCATACTTTTTAGGAATTTGTCCTTTCATTGGAGTTTCCGGTAAAATTACTTCGGCATTTTCGATGGGACTTGCTACTACTTTCGTTATGACAATTACTGCAATTGTAACATGGTTGATTTATCATCTATTACTAGTTCCATATCATTTGGAATTTTTACAGTATGTATCATTTATTCTTGTCATTGCATCACTTGTTCAGTTTGTTGAAATGTTTATTAAAAAAGTTAGTCAGCCATTATATCGTGCGTTGGGAATTTTCCTTCCTTTAATTACTACGAACTGTGCGATTCTAGGTTTGGCTTTATTTATGGTATTGAAAGATTACTCATTTGTCCAAGGCGTCGTTTATGGAGTCGGCGCAGGTGCAGGTTTTACGTTAGCGATAACAATTATGGCTGGAATAAGAGAAGAACTTGATTTAGCGGATGTTCCAAAACCATTTCAAGGTGCACCAATAACTCTAATTGTCGCCGGTTTGCTTGCCTTGGCTTTTATGGGTTTCTCCGGACTGATATCAGTCTAAGTAATAGTTTAAAACAGTACGTTGATTGATTTAAATTTTTATAAATAAATGGAATTCAAAATGGAAGATGTACTTTTAATTGCAATTGCAACAATGGGCGGACTAGGATTTATTTTTGCCGGTGGATTAGCTATTGCAGATAAAAAATTAAGAGTTTATGAAGATCCCAAAATTGCTCAAATAAATGAAGCATTACCCGGAGCAAATTGCGGTGGCTGCGGATATGCAGGTTGCTATGATTTTGCCGTCAATGTTGTTGGCGGAAAGGCTTCTGTTACCGGTTGCCCTGTTGGTGGTGAAGATTGTGCTCAAGATATTGCAAATATCATGGGAGTTGATGCCGGTTCAAGTGTTAAATTGCTTCCTAGAATTTTATGTAAAGGTGGTCATCAAGAAGCTGTTGAAAAAATGGTTGAGTATTATGGACCGTTGAGCTGTTCGGCAATGACAATTGTTTCCGGCGGTGATAAACAATGTTATTACGGATGTCTTGGCGGAGGCGATTGTGTTGAAGCATGTCCTTTCAATGCTATGGTTATGAATGATAACGGTCTACCCGAAGTAATTGAAGAATTATGTACCGGCTGCGGTAATTGTGAAAAAGCTTGTCCGCGAAATGTAATTGAAATGCATCCGGCAGATAGACAAATATTTGTATTCTGTAAAAATCATGATGATCCCAAGAAAGCAAAAGATGTTTGTACAGTTTCTTGTATGGGTTGCGGAATTTGTGCTCGCAAATCCGATGGCGGTGTTGAGATGGTAGATAATTTAGCTGTTATTAATTACGATCATCTCGATACGGATAAGATTCCATTTGATAAATGTAAAACCCATGCAATCGGATTTCTTGATGGAAGAGAAAAGAAATTATTAGAAATAAAAGAAGAACAAAAGAATTGATAAAACAAAACTGTCATTCAGAGTCACGATAAAATCGGGACGAAGAATCTCACCCCAAATCATTTTCAAAGTGAGGTTCCTCGGTCGTCAGAAAAACGACTCCTTGTGAATGCCATTTGGTATATAAAACGTGCAAAACGAAAACATCATAGAAAAAGGAATTGTAATTTCTTCCGGCAACGGACATGCTGAAATTGCTTTAATTCAGACCGGAGCTTGTGAGGAATGTTCTGCAAAAATATTCTGTAAAACTTCCGAAAATAAAGATTCGAAAATCCTCGAGGTAGAAGATTCATTTGGAGTAGAAGTAGGTGATGAAGTTGATATAGAAATTAAAGGTAGCGATGTGCTTAAAGCATCATTTATGTTGTATGGAATACCGCTTATTTTAATCATCTTTGGTATAGTGATAGGAATGGATTTCTTTCATAGCACTAAATTACCCGAATTGCTTTCATTCATATTTGCAATCGGATTAACTTCACTTTACTTTAGCGGATTATTCCTAATAAAAAAATTAAAACACACCAAACCGAAATTACCTCAAATCACATTTGTAAAACGGTTAAAGTAATTTCAGATTTTTAATACAGCTTGAGAGAAATAAACTAAGCCCCCATTTTTACCCTTTCAATAAGATTTCTTTTTTTCATATTTTCATTTATATGGAATACAAACTATTTAAAAATCTTCCGGTTATTTTAATTCTTTTTACGACCACACTTTTCGCACAATATAACGGAAACGATTTCGGAATTTATTTGGCGGCAAATTATACAACCAGTGCTCGATTCTTTCTTAATCCCGATGCAACTCAAAAATTAATCAGAGAAGACAACGTTGAACTCGTTGATAATTATAGCGGATCAATTGAGTTTCGGTATCGTTTAACCGAATCGATTATCATCGGACTCGGGACAGAGTACATTGAAAAAGTTTCCAAAGAAAGAAATGTCATAGGTTTTCATCCTCAACTTGCCGGAGTTGAAGTAGAAGAAGGTTATCGAATGATTCCCGTTGAAGCCAGTATATATTATTTTATTCCTTTCTCAACGGATGATCTTAAGTTTTATATGGGCGGCGGACTCGGAATCTATTTTGGTGAATACATTCGTGATTTTGCAAATGTGAGTCTCGAAAATACCGGTAGAGATTTTGCGTGGGGAATTCACGGGCGAATGGGAATGGATTATATGGTTACAAATTATTTTTCCGTTCGCGGTGAGATGAAGTTCCGCGATCCCGATTTTAGAATGGAAAGTAAATACAACAAAGAATTTTTTGTATTCCGCGGTGAAGCTAGATCGCTGCCTCAAGAACCCTTTCCTACAAAAGTAAATATTGATGGGATGACATTTGCAATCGGATTAGTATTTCATTTTTAACATATCAACTTCTCATTCCATCTCTATTTTCAATATATTCTATTTATAAATAATTATGATTGAGCACAAACTTATATATCTAACCGGATTTATGACCAGCGGTAAAAGTACAATCGGACCGATACTTGCAAATGTGCTCGGTTGGAATTTTTATGACCTGGATAAAGTTATTGAAGAAAAAGAAAATAAATCAGTAGTTGAAATTTTCGATATCAACGGAGAAGCATATTTTAGGGATGTTGAAAACAAAACATTGAAAGAATTATCCGAACAAGCAAACACCGTTATCGCGCTCGGTGGTGGGACTTTAACCAACGACGAAAATTTAGATATAATTAAAAATTCGGGTATTTTAGTTTACTTAAAAGTGTCGCCCGAAGTTTTATATAAAAGATTAAGAAACAAAATCGATCGTCCTTTATTTAAGGATTTGGTTCTCGGTGAGAAAAGCGAAGAAGAATTTGTACAAAAAATTGAAGATCTCCTCGAAAGAAGAGAAAATTATTATAACAAAGCCGATCTAATAATTAACACTGATGAAACTAGAATTGGTTACACTGTTGATAAAATTGCTAAACAAATATTGAGTTTACTAAATGGAAAAAATTAAAGTAGATCTAAAAGATTATCCTTACGAGATAGTAGTCGGTCAAAATATTTTTGAAAACTTATCGGAAATTGTTGATTCAAAAAAACTTAACAAACATATATTTTGTTTGATCGATAAAACAGTTTACACTCTCTACAAAAATGAATTAGAAAAAGTATTCACTCCGCAACCCGGAAAATTTTCATACTTAACGATTGATTCAAAGGAAAAGAATAAATCGCTCTCAACTTTAGGTAAGATATATTCATCGCTAGTATTACCTAACTATGGAAGAGATTCACTGCTTATTGCAATCGGCGGTGGAATAATTGGTGATTTAGGTGGATTTGCTTCTGCAACTTATTCGCGCGGGATTCAATACATTCAAATTCCAACAACACTTTTAGCAGCGGTTGATAGTTCTGTCGGTGGAAAGACCGGAATAAATTTTGGTAAGACTAAAAACATCGTCGGCGCTTTTTATCAACCCAAGTTTGTTTTAATCGATACGGAATTTCTTAAAACACTTTCTCCGCGGGAAAGAATTAGCGGCGTAGGTGAAATTGTTAAGTACGCATTTCTAATCGGTGATGATTTCTATAGTTACGTTGATAAAAATTTAGAGAAGTTGATCGAACTCGACAACAAAGTTGTGACAAAAGTTATTTCGGAATCCGTAAAGTACAAAGGAGCGGTTGTAGTTCAAGATGAAAAAGAAGAATCGGGATTAAGAAAAATTTTGAATTTAGGTCACACTTTCGGGCATGCAATTGAAATTGAACAAGGACACAAACTTAAACACGGTGAATGTGTTATAGTCGGACTGGCGTGTGCATTATATCTATCACATAAACTCGGTTACTTGAATGATAAAAAATTGGTAGAAGGACTAACTCTTATCAAACGAGTTTCGAACAGTATAAAAATTAAGAAGTACGACAGAAAGAAAATTATGAACTTGATGAAACGCGATAAGAAATCCAAAGACGAAGTTTATAGATTTGTTTTACTGCAAGATTTTGGAAAAGTATTAGTTGATGTTGAAGCCGAAAACGATGATGTTAACTGGGCTATTAAAACCGGGATTAAGTTTTTTCAATAACTGATGAAAAAAGCATTCATATTTATTCTAATAATCATTTCAATTTCCTTAACAGCTCAAGTTAATAGAGAAACTCGTGCTGTTTGGCTCACTACAAACTTTCGTCTTGATTGGCCTCCAACTTCAACCGATCCTAAAATTCAAAAAAGTGAATTAAAAAAAATCTTTGACGATATTAAAAGTAAACGTCTCAACACTGTTTACTTCCAAGTAAGAAGCAATGGAACCGTGATGTTTCGTTCATCGTTTGAACCATTATCACCTTATATAAGCGGTGAAGTTGACGGAAAATCATCATACGATCCACTTAAATATGCTATTGAATTAGCTCACGAAAGGGGAATTGAAATTCACGCTTGGGTAAATGTTGTAAGGTGTTTTACCGGAAATGAAAAATTTATTTTTGAGCATCCGTATCACATCGCGCAGAGAAAACCTCAGTGGGTAATTGAAAACAATCGTGACGGAAAATCATATTGGCTTGATATGGGCTTGCCCGAAGTTAGAACTTATCTCATAGCAATTTTTGATGAGCTTGTAAAAAATTATGATGTTGACGGATTACATCTGGATTTTTTGCGTTATCCAGGCAAGGATTTTAACGATGACTTTTCATTTAATCTTTACGGTGAAGGACTTTCACTTGATGATTGGCGTAGAGATAATTTAAATGTTTTCGTAAAAGAACTATCGCAAAAAGTTAAATCCGTAAAACCGCTTATAAAAATAGGAGCTGCACCAATCGGGATTTATAAAAACAGCTCAAGCGGCAGCGGATTTGAAGGTTATGGTGAAGTTTATCAAGATTCAAGAGAATGGCTTAAACAAAAATGGATTGATTATTTAGTTCCGCAAATTTATTGGCCGTTGGAAGGTCCGCCCAGATTTGATAAACTTGCTCTTGATTGGACAAATGACACATTCGGAAGAAGTGTTGTCCTCGGTGTTGCGCCTTACAAACCGGAAGTTAAAAAACAATTAAAAAGAATTATCGATTTTACACGCACAACAAAAGCCGACGGAATTGCGTTTTTCCGGTACGGCAATATTAAGGATGTTTTTCCATTTACAAATGATTATGTCGCACTTCCGGCAAAAATGCCATGGATTGAATCTTCTATCCCGCTTGAACCGGCTAACTTAATGTTCAACTACGATTCGTTCGATGCAAGTATCGTAACTTTGGAATGGGAAAAACCAACTTATTCAAATCAACTTGACAGCACAAGTTATTTTGCTCTTTATAGTTTACCGGATAGAAATGCCAAGCCGAGCGGTGATACACTTTTTGAAATTATTTCATCGGATAAAAATTCAATTAAAATTGCCATAGATAAACCGAAAAGAATTAACTATTACTTCACACTAAAATCTCTTAACAAACTTTGGAATGAAAGTATAAATACATCAAATATGGTTGAAGTTACATTCCGGGAACTAAGTGTTGTCGCCGATATGAATAAGATTTATGAGAGCCCGGTTCTTGTAAAAGAAAAAAATGAAACACCAAAAATTTTGCTTTACTCAAATAAAGAAGATCAAATAAAAATTCTTGATTCCGGCGGTAAAATTGTAAAAGAAGCTAATGTCTTTGCCGGGAAGAATATCATTTCTTTAAATACATCTGATACTGAAAGTTTGATAATTCAGTACGTTAGTTCGGGTAAAGAAGTTAAGTTGCCACGTTAGTGATTTTTTGACCACACTTGTTGTAGTTCATCCCTCCTGAAAGACAATGAAAAACATGAAATTAAGTTTATAGTTTTTAATTATTCCTTCTTATAATTAAAATCGCACTAATTATCCACGAAAGGGTAAAAATTCGTCTCCATTATTTTTGATAGTTTATTAAACATGATAAAATTCAAAATAGAATTTTTTTATTGCCATTTAATATAAAATTATTCATGTTATAAGGGGAGAATAAAGTCTTTAGTTCATTTAATTAATTAAAGTGTAATTTTAAATAGGGAGGGGAAATTTTTGATTCATCGTAATCATAGTATTGGTGTATTGGTGAGAAAATTTATATGGTTTTTTCAGGATCGATTAATTATTAAGGAGAAATTGAAGTGAAGAACAAATATTTATTCATTTTATTCATATTGTTCATATCACTGCTTGTTAGCAGTTGTACACATACTATTTCAAAATATAGTAATGAACAGGAACTTGAGTTTTATAATAGAATTGGGAAAATATGCGAGAGCAAGGATGATATTACAGTTGAAACAGTTGATAAGGTTAAGTATCAGGGGGGAGAATTGAGTATTACCTTAGATACTACCAGTTTTATTGACTATAGAACTAATCAATTTATTGTTAAGAATACACAAGAAATATCATCCATCAGTTTTTCTGAAATGTCTCGCGGAGCTTTTGAAGGTTTTTTGTACGGGGCAATGATAGGAGGGGGTGTAGGTTTGTCTAGTCAATTAATAAACTTAGGAGGTGCCCCTAAGGGAGATATTTATTTTATTCTTTATTCAGCAATAACAGGTGCTGTTGCTGGTGTAATTTATGGATTAATTAATCCTAGCAAAACAATAATTAAGATCAATTAACTTTAATGGAGAGGTACGAGAAAGTCTATTGGTATAGTGGTATTTTGTCTTCTTTCACTTAACACAATTTTTGCTCATAAAGAGGAAGTTCATCAATATATGGTGCGTGAAGCGTATAAATTGCTTAAGAACTATGTTGGTCAGGAATTATGGGAAATGAAAGACCATGTTGGTTATAGTGAGCAAGGTAATGGTCAGTTTAACCCTGGCGGTCTATTAGTAATTGGAGCGTATCAAGAAGATCATACAGATGCAACGAACGAAGGATATGGCTTTTTGGGTTGGTTTGTTACAAATACTCATTTTTGGGATCCGGATCAAGGTGATAATTCGACGTTTGATTATGCTGGAAACTCATATTCTAATGCATATAAAAAGGCTAAAAAATATGTATATGGTGGATATGAATTAAGAGTTCCTTATCCAGCAAATCAAATTATAGAAGCTTATACGGCTCCAACAAATATATTTCAATTCTATAAAGATGGTCTAATATTCTATAGAGGCTATTACAACTCTTTAGGACAGTTTATTTCCCGTAATCGATGGATACTGCCTCTCTTGAATTCAGAAAAAAGGTGTTTTGGGAAATATTGGGCAGGGTTTGTCATCTATTAGGTGATATGTCTGTACCTGCCCATGTTCACAATGATCCACATCCACCTACCAATCCAGATTTTTACGAAAATTATATGAGTAAACCATGGAATTATTATCAATGGACATTTCAAAATGCTTTAGATCAAGGAGGTGTAATAATCCCAAACAGTTCAAATCCCTTAAAGTCTTTGTTTTATCCAGTTGCACAAATTGCAAATTTTTTTAGCAGTAATGATGTGGATGGCAATGATACAAATGGAATTAATGATTCCTTCCAGCTTTATCCGGGACTTTCGGAAATGCTGCAAAATTTAAATAATGAATTTAATGGTCCTCCAGATAAAACAATTCAATGGCTTTCTGGGACCTCAGATTACGCTTTCGTTTACGGAATTCGTGCAATTGCTGGGTTGCTGCTCTGGATTGCAGACGAATGCAATTTAATCCCACCTCCACTATCAATTCCACCAATAATATCTGGACTAAGCCAAACTCCTGATCCAATCTGTTAAAGTTCATACGGATATGTATACTGCAATTTATCGCAAGGGAACGGAACATTAACTTATACTTGGTCAGCTACAGATTTACCCGCAGGAGCATACATAACTCCTGATGGGAACAAATGTAAAGTAACATATTCAACTGCATTATCAGCAAAGGATGCGGGTGTAGATCAAATCATGGCGCCGATAGCACAAATATATTGCACAGTATCAAACTCAGCCGGATCAGACAATAAATCAATGACTCCTTCATTTAGTACAAATTGCGGGGGCTGCCCAACTTTAGCATTTAACAATGGCACAGAGAAAGCGGATGAGAATACATTATTAATCAATTCACTCTCAAACCCCGATGTTGATGTAACCGATTACTACTTGATTAATACTTCCGATAAATACAATAACGGTAATATAGAATTCATAATCCACGAACCTACAGAAGAACATAGCTGGTTTGATGAAATAGAACTGTGGGAATTAAAAGCAAATCACGGGGAGTTTATTGCTGTAACCGACGAAGGTGAATTTGTTAACTTTAAAGAGACAAAAAGAAATTATAAGTTTATACTGAATAATGAAACAGATATAACTGATTATCTTGAAGCAGAAGATGGTAAAATGTATCCGTTTATGCCCGGTGATCTTTTACGAATTGAGATAGAAAAAAGTAAAACACAAGGAGTGATTCAAGAAACCGAGACAATGTATGCAACAGCCATCGGAATAATACCGCCTCCGGTTGAGAAAGTTGTAGCAGGAAATATTTATGTAAAAAATTCTAAGAACAAACTCCCAAATGTAACAGGTGAAGATTATGGGTTAGGCGGATTTTACTTCCGGGATAACCTTAGCACAGTCTCAAAGAAGATAGGTGATTTAACTGACGATGATGCAGTTGAAATAGTCTTCAATAACATAACTGAAATTGATTATTTTGTCTTAACCGGAAACTTAAAGACAATAAAAGCAGAAAAACTTGAGCTAATAAGCTCACAAAAGGGTAGTGAAAACTTACGTAACAGTTTACTAACAAAAGACGGCAGCTATGCAGAATTATTCCCCGGTGAGGAAATTCGGTTTAAGTATAATACCCAACAGAATTTTGATAAAAAGGAAAAGATAAAACATGTTTTAAAGATTGTTGGCCGATATGAAAAAGAAGAAAATAGCGGACTACTTGCAAGTAAAGGTAATGATGATGGAATATCAAATGATGATGAAGAACTACCTAAAGAAAACAAGTTATTTGATAATTATCCAAATCCATTTAACCCGACAACAGTGATAAAATATGAGATAAAAGAACCTATGCATTTAAGTTTGAGAATATTCGACTCACTTGGAAGGTTGGTTGAAGTTCTTGAAGAAACGACAAAATCAGCAGGCAGACATGAAGTTAAGTTTGATGGAAGGAATCTATCGAGCGGATTTTATCTCTACCAACTGACATCAGATAATTTTAACTTCACGAAAAAAATGTTGTTGGTCAAGTAGTACCAAGTACCCAATACAAAGAATGGAACTTGAAAAATCCCACAATTTATAAGCTTGTGGGATTTTGTTATTCTAATTGGAGGTTAGAGTGAGAAAATTTATTTCGGTTTTCTTTTTATTTATAGTAACCAATAATGTCTTTCCTCAAGAAATCGATTCCACCAATTCAGCTAATGAAAATGAATTACGAAACATCTTTGTAACTTTTAATACTGGCATCTTGGAGTTTATTTCAGTCGGGATCGGTTATCAGATGAATGATGATTTTTCGATTGCGTTAAAAGGGTCGGCAACTTGGATCGGCTCCTCAGCAATGGGGCTTCCCAATAGTGCTAGTGGATTTGGGATTAAAGCATCGTATCACAAACCTTTTCTATTTTTTAATACAACCTCAATCGATTATCTAGTTTATTTTAATAGTACTTTAGACTGGGAAAGTAAGAAACAGCCCTGGAAGCTTGGTTATGAACCATTCGTAAAAGGACATTATTTTGAATTTAATGTCGGAAAAGAAAATATCAAGAAAAACGGATTCAATTTTTTCTGGTCTATTGGAATATGTGTAAGTGCCGCTAAAGAAGCACATATTCTTGTAAGTCCATCACTGAAAGGAGGCGTTAATTTTAATTTTTAGGTTGAATAAAGATAGATAATCTTTTCTCGGCTGAGAGGACCATTCCTCGATATGGGTAGTATTTTAATTTACAAAAAAAGTAAAAATAATTTTAAAACTATAAGAGACTAGAATGCAAAAAATAAAAACAATTTTTTTGATAATAGTGCTAAGCGGTATAAGTCTGTTGGGATTTCAACAAACAAATAAAAGTATTGATAGTCTATTTGCTCTTATGGATAAAGTAAGTTTAAATACGCAGAATGATTACGAAATGATAAAAGATTTACAATCTGATACAACATTTATAATAAAATTGGAAAATTACCTATACCAGTGTTATGCTTTTTGGCCGATGGAATTTGAAAGAGAATTACTTGAAAGAATTGAAAGTTGGGAAAAGTCACAAGAGAAACAGAGTATAAAACCAAACATTTTATTGGATTCACTCAAAAATCAGCTCATTATTAGATACGGTAAAAAGTATGTATTATACCTGGAAACACCATATTTCCTTAAAATAAGAGCATTAGACATACAACGATCTGAGTATGTTGTAAGTAGACCAGGAAGAGAAATAAAAGTCCCCAAGATAAATCTTGTGGTTGAAGTAATCGATGTGCTTAAAGGTAATCACGCCTACTCAAATGGGGATATTATAACCGTAAGTTACCTGCCTCATACATTTAAAGAATCACCGCAACCAAATTTTGAAATAAATTCTATTTATGCCTTTCCATTAAAGCACTGGTTTAGACCGTCAATGGCTAATTATGATGAACTAATGATGAAATTAAACGGACTGGATACATTTTATAAAATTGAGAATGGGAATGTGACCATGCCTCTCTTGTACTCAGAAAATAATCAAAAATCTTGGATCGATTTTAAAAAAATACTAGAGAAAGAATATTTTTTTAGGGAAAATGAATTTAAGGGGGTGAATAAGTGAAAAGAATAGAATTCGTATTAATTTTCTTCCTCAGTTCTGTATCATTTTATTTCACTAAACAATGTCCAATTGATTTCACTAGGTTTATTTTCTCTTAATGCGATTCATTAATGATAGTTTCACGGCTGTCGAGTTCATTCATCGACATAGGTAAAAGTTTATTTTAAAAAATTAACTATCTCAAAACCGGCAAAATTATTTAAAAGATAATCAATCGGTATTCAGTTTATATTTCCAGTCTACCCCAAATTGTTTTCTTCTCTCACTTCAAATTAACCCTTGCTATGTTACGTAAATTAATCAAAAATACCCTTGTTATGCTGCAAAAAATTATTAAATTTACCCTTGTTATATTACATAAAGGTGAAAATTGATAAAAAGAAACATATATGAAGATCTTCTGAAGTGGAAAGAAAATCCCTCACGGAAACCGCTAATTATACGCGGAGCAAGGCAAGTTGGAAAAACTACTTTAATAAAGTCATTTGCAGAAGGATATAAATATAAAATTCTACTTAATCTTGAAAAATCATCTGATAAACAAATTTTTGAAGAATTTAATAATGTTAAAGACATTATTGATGTTCTTCTCTTAAAGTACAATTTAACTACCGAGAATATAGATGGGTTACTTCTTTTTATTGATGAAATACAAGAATCTCCTAGAGCGATAAAATTATTGAGATACTTTTATGAAGAGTACCCGAAGATTCACGTAATTGCCGCAGGGTCACTTTTGGAATTTTCCTTAAAAGAAATAGAAAATTTTCCGGTAGGTAGAGTTGAGTATCTCTATATGCATCCAATTAATTTTTTAGAATACTTAAGTGCTATAGGAAACCGTAATATTCTTATGCAGCTAAATAAGATTCCGGTTGAAAAAAATGCTCATTCAGTTTTGATGGAACTTTTTAATAATTATGCAATAATTGGTGGAATGCCGGAAATAATAAAAACTTATGTTGAAAAGAGAAGTTTGGCAGACTTAAAAAGGATTTATGAGAGTCTTTGGGAAACTTTCAAAGATGATATGACAAAGTATGCATCAAATAAGACAGAGTTGAATGTAATACGGCACATAGTAAATACTGCTTATCTCAACTTAGATGAACGAGTTAAATTTCAAAATTTCGGAAACTCAAATTATAGATCGCGTGAAGTCGGTGAAGCAATGAGAACATTGGAAAGTGCAAGATTTTTATTTTTAATATATCCTTCAACAGAAGTGCAAATTCCGATAAAACCGGATATGAAAAAATCACCGCGATTACAGTTTTTGGATACCGGATTAATTAATTATAAAAACGGGATTCAAAATGAACTATTAGCGATTAAAGACTTGAGTACATATTACAAAGGATATTTAATTCCACATATTGTTACACAAGAAGTTATTTCTCTAAACAATTTAACTAATACTAAACCAAATTTTTGGGTGAGAGAAAAAACTCAATCATCAGCGGAGGTTGATTTATTAATTCCATTTCAAGGGAAAGTAATTCCAGTCGAAATTAAATCGGGAAGTGTCGGTAAGCTAAGGTCGCTACATCAGTTTATGGAAAGAACAAATCATAAATTTGCTGTGCGGATTTACGGTGGTGAATTTTCAGTTCAAAAAGTAGTATCGCCAAATAAAAAAGAATTTCTATTGATGAATATGCCTTATTATTTGGGGACAAAAATTTTTGATTATCTAGAGTATTTTATTACAAGTAATTGATTATGAGCTGGGACAGAGTAGCAGCTTATAATCAATTAAGAATAGAAGAAAATTAAAAAGATATCAAGCACTATTGCTTGATCGAAATTTTCTAGCAGCATCTTCTAATTTAATTCATCTCAAATATTTCTCAAACCACTCCTTCCTCATTCTATCAACTTCTTTTCTGTGTCCTTTCAAGAAATGATCTCCGTCTTTCAGCATGACTAATTCGAATGGAATGTTGTGCTCTAAAAGTTTGTAAGAAAGATCAAGTGAATCATGAGGTAAAACTCTGTTATCGGCAGTTCCGTGTATTAATAAAAGGGGAGTGTTCTTCGAGAGCTTGTTCGCAAAATTTACAATTGATCTCGATTCACATTTTTGATTGAAACTCCCCGTACCGTGCTTACCCATTGTAACTTCATATAATTTTTTCATGAATTTACTTTCATCGGAATTACAACGAAGATTAGCAATACCTCCGGTTACAACGGCACACTTAAAATCGTGATCTTTTGTTAAAGTTAAATAAGTCATCATACCGCCGCGGCTCCATCCTTCAATTCCCCAATTCTTTGTATCAGCACATTCGATTTCTTCTGCGACGGATTTTAAATTTATGACATCATTTACATCACTTCCGCCGAATTCATCTTTTCCTTCACCACCATCATTACCACGATATTGGGATGTAAGAACAACATAACCCCAACTTGCAAGC
Organism: Melioribacteraceae bacterium; assembly: GCA_030584085.1. NCBI lineage: Bacteria > Pseudomonadati > Ignavibacteriota > Ignavibacteria > Ignavibacteriales > Melioribacteraceae > Melioribacteraceae bacterium. The sequence goes on along the minus strand of CP129490.1, from coordinate 2,860,946 downwards.
TGACCGAAAATTCCTCGTGCGTTAAAAGAATCAATCGCACCGGCATTACCTATTCCGCCGCGACACCAAATTATACATGGATATTTTTTTGAATCGTCATTCGGCTTTGCGATATATCCTTTTACTTTCAAACTATCGGATTCATAAGTGATCTTTTCCACGGTTGTATTATCTATAGTTTCATTTCCCCAACCGCTTCGTATCATCTTCTCTTGAATAGGGGATAGTTCGATTACTTTTCTATCAATAATTTTTGACATGATTTCTCTTAGTAAAATGTGTTAAATTTGTTCGTGCTTAAATAACAAAGATACTCATACAATAAAAATATGTCTAAAAAGAAAAAGGTTATCAAAAAAAATTATATGCCGCATTATATTACATTGTTTTTAGTGCTATTGATCGGGGGATATTTCATGTTCGGTAATTCAAACGATGAATCCGCAGAAAATAAATTTTCCGGTCATCAACAGTTTGATTTCAGAAAAGACGGTGAACTCACTTTTCAAAATTCTGACGGAAAATTTATTTCTAAAATTGATGTTGAAATCGCCGATGATTTAGTGGAACGCGCTGTTGGTTTAATGTATCGCGAAAAATTAGAATCTGATCAAGGCATGCTTTTTATCTTTCCTAACGAAGAATATCAATCCTTTTGGATGAAGAATACTGTACTTCCGCTCGACATACTATTCGTAAATAAAAAAATGGAAATTGTCACTATCCATAGAGACACAACACCTTTTGCCGAAACATCTTATCCATCCACTGCTCCTTCGATTTATGTCGTAGAAGTCAACGCCGGATACACCGTACAATTTGGAATTAAAGAAGGTGATAAAATTAGCTGGAGATTGAATTAACAATAATTTATTTAGGAAATTGATTTACTTATAATTATATATGAAACCGATTTTTTTAATGGATTTGTAACTTGAGAAGTACGTTTTTGCATAGAATATTTTTATTACTGTTTGTATTCCAAATTACAACAGTTATACCATTTCATTCACTTGGATTAAAAGATAAATCTCCTGAAGCAATCATTACTTTTGCAAACGAATCTGCTGAACTACTTCCAAATAATTTTCGCTTAACAAAAAGAATTTCCGAACGAACAATTGAATATAAAATCAGCGATTCTGAACAAGCTGCTACTTGTAGTAAAGGAGCATCGATTTTTTATATTCACAATCAGTTTTTACCTCGATCGTTATCACTTCAAATAATTCATACTAGTTGCAGTACTTCGTACTTTTCATCGGCAATCTGAGTTTTATTGAAATATCGTCTGTAGTAAAAAAAAATATTTCATTTAAAACTTGGAGAATAAAATGAGTACGCAAAAGAAGAATCAACTGAATACTGATAAAACAACCGATTTTAGTTTTTATGTCATGGTTGGTGCTTTAGGAATAGGATTTCTTGTTTCGATAGGATTTGTGATCTTTTCTTTATTTTAATTATACAGGAAATAAAAACCCAACTTCTCTAAGAAGTTGGGTTTTTTGATATTTACTTATTTATTCTGTTCGGCAATTAGGTTTAACGCGCTTCCGGCTCGGAACCACTTTATTTGATTTTCATTATAAGTATGATGCAATTTAACTTCTTCAACCGATCCGTCCTTATGATGAATCTTAAGAGTCAATTGTTTACCAGGAGCTAATTCTTTTAAGCCGATTATACTTAGTCTATCATCCTCTTGAATTTTATCATAATCACTTGGATTTGCAAAAGTAAGCGGAAGCATCCCTTGTTTTTTCAGGTTTGTTTCGTGAATTCTCGCAAAACTTTTTACAATAATTGCTTTGCCATTTAAGAAACGAGGTTCCATTGCGGCATGTTCACGACTTGAACCTTCGCCGTAGTTTTCATCACCTACAACAACCCAACCCAAACCTTCGGCTTTATAATCACGAGCAACTTGCTGAACTTGTTTGTATTCGCCGGTTAATAGATTTTTAGTTTCACCGGCTTTTCCTGTATAAGCATTAATTGCACCGAGGAACATATTGTTGGAAATGTTATCTAAGTGTCCACGGAATCTCAACCAAGGACCAGCCATCGAAATATGATCGGTAGTACATTTACCTTGTGCTTTTAGTAATAATGGAAGTTCGTTGTAATCTTCACCATTCCAGGGTTCAAATTTTTCAAGGAACTGAAGTCTTTCACTATCATCTTGAATAATAACATCAGTTTCCGGATGACCTTCACCTCCGGGTACATAGCCACTTTCGCCTTTATCAAATCCTTTTGTCGGAAGTTCTAATCCTTTTGGCGGATCTAATTTTATTTTTTCACCTTTTTCATTTTCTAATTCATCAGTTTCAGGATTGAAAGATAATCTTCCGGCTAATGCAAGAACTGTTGTTAATTCCGGACTTGCAACGAAAGCTAAAGTTTCGGCATTTCCATCATTTCGTTTTGCAAAGTTTCTATTGAATGAAGTAACAATTGTATTTCGTTCACCATTTTTTATATCCATTCGTTTCCACATACCTATGCAAGGTCCGCATGCATTTGCTAACACAAGACCGCCTACATCAGTAAGAATTTTTAATTGTCCGTCTCTCTCTATTGTAGCTCTGACTTGTTCTGAACCTGGCGTAATTGTGAATTGTGATTTTGTTTTTAATCCTTTATCCAACGCTTGTTTTGCTATACTTGCAGCGCGGTCAATATCTTCATAACTAGAGTTTGTACAGCTTCCTATTAATGCTACACTAATTTTATCCGGGTAACCTTCTTTTTCAACGGCTTCTTTAATTTTTGATATCGGCCAAGCCAAATCCGGTGTGAACGGACCGTTTAAGTGTGGTTCTAATTCACTTAGATTTATTTCTATAACTTGATCATAGTATTTTTCCGGATTAGCGTGAACTTCATCATCGGACTTAAGTAAATCTTTATGTTGCTCGGCTAATTCGGCAACATCATTTCTGCCGGTTGCTCTAAGATACTCAACCATTTTATTATCGAATTCAAAAATTGAAGTCGTCGCACCAATCTCTGCTCCCATGTTACAGATTGTTCCTTTACCAGTGCACGAAAGTGATTGTGCGCCTTCACCAAAATATTCAACAATAGCGCCTGTTCCACCCTTAACGGTAAGAATTCCGGCAACTTTTAAGATAACATCTTTTGCCGAAGTCCAACCATTCAATTTACCTGTTAGTTTAACACCGATAAGTTTCGGCCATTTCAATTCCCACGGCATTCCTGCCATAACATCAACTGCATCTGCACCGCCCACACCGATTGCAATCATCCCGAGACCACCAGCATTCGGAGTGTGTGAATCTGTCCCGATCATCATTCCACCGGGGAATGCATAATTTTCTAGGACAACTTGGTGAATAATACCGGCACCCGGTCTCCAAAATCCTACACCGAATTTTTTTGAAATACTTTCTAAGAAATCAAACACTTCCTTGTTCTCGTCTTTAGAACGAAGTAGATCATCTTTTGCACCAACTTGTGCTTGAATTAAGTGATCGCAATGAACTGTTGAAGGAACGGCAGCCGTTTTTCTTCCTGAGTGCATAAATTGCAACAAAGCCATTTGAGCCGTTGCATCCTGCATTGCAACTCTATCGGGAGATAAGTCGGCGTAATCTTTTCCTTTTGCAAGTTCTTTTTTAGGTGAATCCCATAAATGTGCATAAAGAATTTTTTCAGAATAAGTCATTGGCCGGTTAAGTACTTTGCGGGCAGATTCTTGTTTTTCTCTCATACCCTCGAAAACTTTTTGTATCATATCTAAATTTTCAGTCATTTTATCACCTTTTGTATTTTAATTTGTGCGAATATAGTGAAAATGAGGGACTTTTTCTCAGTGGGATTTTGTAAAGCGACGATCCCTCGTTGCTTACCCTAACTTATTTGGTAACCCCAAAGCAAGCGACCAACGATGGCCGCTTTACAATTTAATACAAACCCTTTTCAACCAGCTCACAAATAATATGAGCCACTGTTATATGACCTTCTTGAATTCTTTGAGTATTTGTGGAGGGGATAATAATTGGAATATCAACTTTGTCTTTACACTTTCCACCGGTTCCGCCGAGGAAACCGATTACCTTCATTCCTTTTTCTTTTGCTTTATCTATGGCAAGTAAAATATTTTTTGAGTTTCCGCTTGTAGAAATTGCAATTAATACATCACCGGTTTGACCGAGACCTTCAACATTTCTCGCAAACACATTTTCAAATCCAATGTCGTTACCGCCGGCTGTCAGGTTTGATGTATCGGTTGTTAAGGCTATTGCGGGAATTGCCGGACGATTAATTTCGTGAGATAATCTTATCATAAATTCCGCAGCTATGTGCTGACTATCGGCTGCGCTTCCTCCGTTTCCGCAGAGTAAAAGTTTATGTCCGTTCTTAAATGCCTCAATCAAAATATCAACCGAGTGTAGGATTTCAGTCGAACATTCTTTCTCAATCTGCAGTTTTACTTCTGCACTTTCCGTGAGTGATTCGTGTATGAATTTTTGTTTATCCATCAGCATAATTATTTAGACTTAGTTTTGAAATAATTTCTTTATCGAATGTAATAAATTCCGTTTTGAATTCGTTAGCGACTTGAATGTAAATTGAATCCAAACTTTTTAATCCATATTGTAAACTTAATTCTATTGAATCCATTAAACGTTTTTCGTTAAGTTCAATACTTTGGAAATGAGTTAGTCTGCTTAATTCTTTTATTACGCTGTTGACTAACTTGTGATTATTAGTACGTCTTTTAATTGCACTGGAAATTTCAAGTAAAGTAATACTAGGTTGGTAACAGAGAATCTTATGTTCTAATATTTTTCCCCATAATATTTTTGCTCGATCAGAGTAAACTTCAGTCTTTAATAGATAGGAAATTATTACAGAACTATCTACTGTATAAATTTTTTTTTCACTTACTACGTTGAGCACGTATTTCCTCTAATGCAGTGAGTTTATTATCCCATGCCTTGGAAATCTCTTCTCGTAACTTTTCCCATCTTTGAATAGTTTTTCGAACTTCAGGACCAGGCTTTTTTTTATGTTTTTTCTCTTTTTCCATTACTTAATATTCCTTTGGAATTGAACTTATGAAAAAATTCGTTAAATCTCATGCGGCACTTTTTTATGCACCGCATCCGCAAACTCTTTTATTTTATTCCAATTACTTTCATCTTCAAAATGATTACCAGCAACAATTATGCTTGCACCGTTTTGAACTTTTTCACCGGCTGTTTGAGCGTCTTTTATTCCGCCGCCGACTATAACAGGAATTGAACAAGTTTTTGAAACCAATTTAACCATTTCATTTGGAACTGAATCTTCTGCTCCGGAACCGGCTTCCAGATAAATTAATTTCATACCCATAAATTCCGCGGCTAGAGCTGTTGATGCGGCAATTTCCGGTTTATTTCTCGGAATTGGAAAACTATTACTTATATATTGAGCCGCGGTTAGTTTACCAGATTCAATCAACATGTAACCTGTTGAAATTGTCTCAACACCGATTTTCTTTATATAAGGAGCGGCTAAAACATGTTTACCAATTAACTGATCGGCATTTCTGCCGCTTATAACTGAAATAAATAATAGTGCATCGGCATTATTTGTTATTTGTTCAACACCACCGGGAAATGTAATTACCGGCAGCGAACAATTTGATTTAATCATTTCAATCGTTTCGTAAATATTGCCATCGATGAGCAGACTTCCGCCAATTAAAAATCCATCTACTCCGGATCTTTCACAATGTTTTACAAACTCAGCAGTTTTATCTTTTGAAAGTTTATCCGGATCGATTAAGATTAAAAATGCCGCACCTTTTTTTGCGATCGTATCTTGTAAATATTGATATGTTTTCAATTGCTTTGTTCTTTATTATAATTGAATTGAAAAATAAGAAAGATTAACAAAATTCTCATATAATTAAATTATTTTATAATATGGCTAAAAAAAGAAATGTAAAAGATAATTTTAACTTCCCAAGTCATTGTGATTTTTCATGTAAACACGCTGATTTCACCGATCCGAATTCTATTGGAGCTTGCAGAAAAGAATTAGCTGTCTGGTGCAAACATTTTAAACGATACAACAACAAACACAATAAATGTTTTGCAGTAAATTAATTTTCGATTGTAGCTTTATAGAATTCGTATAGTTTCATTTTCATGTCATCTTTCCATAAGATCGTATATTTTATCTCAGCACCTTTCACTGTCATTTTCGCGTCCATTGATTCAAAAATATCGATAATTGTTTCTTCCGGAAGAATCACTGTTATAGTTTCGGTTGGTCCTTGGAGATTATAAAGATCTCTTAACGGCGGTCTATCTGGAAAATATTCTTTTTCAACTCCGTCAATTGTGAAAATCATTTTTTCAAAAAACGGCCATTGAGTTGTCACGTACGAATTTGAGATGCTGTAAGTTTTTTTATCCTTTTCACGGTAACAGAATAATTGTATCTCAGTAAAGAATGTTTGAGCTTCATATTCACTTTTGACTTGCAGTTTAGGTGTGTTATAAGTAATGATATCAGGATTTGTTTCTGAAACATTTTTAGTAACATCAAATCCACCGCATGAAATAACTAAGAAAGCCAGAATAAATGTAAGAGCTAAATTTTTCATATTTTTTTGTCATTGATAATTATTAATTGATAAAAATTACTCTATTCTTTTTTACTATCCAAACCTTAAGAGGGAGATCACATAATGTCCAAATATCAACTTACTGTTTATGAAAAACCAACATGCACAACGTGCAGAAAGCTTGCCAAAAAGTTAACGGAATATGGAGTTGAGTTTGAAAAAGTGAATTATTACATCGAACCTTTTTCAAAGATAAAATTGAAAGCACTCTTAAAGAAAATGAATCTGAAACCGAGTGAGCTTTTGAGAAGGAAAGGTGACCCGTTTAAGAAATTGGATTTTAAAAACAATTCTTATACAGAGGAACAAATTTTGGACTTCATGATTGCAGATCATGATTTAATCGAAAGACCGATTGTCGAGAAGGGCAATAAAGCAATTTTGGCCAGACCAATTGATAAAATCGACGAACTTTTCTGACGCCATTTTAATTTGCTATTGATGTCCGATTAAGATTATTTTTAGGACTAAACTTTCAGAAAAGGTGTATGAAAAATACAATTCTCTTATGGTTGATTGCTGTTGTAATCACCATTTCATCCGCGGTATATCAGCGAATAACCGGCCCAACTTACCCGCTTAGCGGAAAAGTTACAATCAACGAAAAAACAATTAATTACAAACTTCTTAGAACATTTGGCGGAACAGAGGATGCTCCCGTTGAGATAGAGATAGATGATGCTTCGGTCAGCGGAACGCTTTATTGGAAGAGATTCAAAACTGATGATGAATTTATTCCGGTTCCAATGAAAAGAGTTGGAGAAAAATTAATTGCTGATTTACCCAACCAACCTCCGGCAGGCAAGCTTGAATATTATATTGAAATGAACGATGAAAAAATTCCCGCCAAACAAAATGTAGTTATTCGATTTAAGGGAGATGTCCCAACTTGGTTATTAATTCCCCACGTTATTGGAATGTTTGCCGCAATGTTGTTAGCCACCAGAACCGGGTTGGAGTTTTTTAGAAAAGGGAAAGACAATTTATTTAAACTAACTTATTGGACACTCGGCTTGTTACTTTTAGGAGGTTTTGTTCTTGGTCCGGCAGTGCAATTATATGCTTTTGGCGCATGGTGGACGGGATTCCCATTCGGTACGGATTTAACCGACAACAAAACTCTTATCGCTCTTATCGCTTGGTTGATTGCCTTTTTTATGTACAAAAAATCAAATAGACCTAAAACTTGGGCTCTCGGTGCTGCAATTGTTATGCTGATAGTATATTTAATTCCGCATAGCTTACTCGGCTCCGAACTCGATTATAATAAACTCGACGAACAACAAATTGAGATGCAATCTTCAACCATGGAGTGATGATGAAAAAATTATTTTTATTTAGCTGCTTATTTTTTGCGTCAATTATTTTTGCGCAAGAATTTGATCAAAGTTTTATTGCACTAAAATCGACGGGTGTAAAAGAATTCCTACAAAAATTTCCAGAATACGATGGAAGAGGAACTTTAATTTTAGTAATGGATTCCGGTGTTGATTTCGGAATTGATGGATTAACAACAACTACTACAGGCGAGAAAAAAGTTCTTGATGTTCAAGACTTTTCAGGCGAAGGTGATTTTTATTATTTAGAAGCTGAAGTTGATGAAGAACGTGATACATTATTTATCTATAATGAAAATGAAAAATTAAAAGTAAAAGTTCATCAGAATAATCTTCTCTCAAATAATGAAGAGTTTTTTATCGGAGCAATTGATGAACAACATTGGAAAAATTCTTCTTCAAGAACAACCGATTTAGATAATAACGGCAAGACTGACGATAAATTTGTTTTTATCGTTTTTAAACCAATCGATTCTAAGAATTGGGTTGTATATCTTGATTCGAATAATGACGGAAAGCTTGATGATGAAAAGCCAATAATGAACTATAAGATTAATCAAGATGATTTTATTATAAAGACAGAAGTTGATGAACCACAATACACAATGGGATTAAATATTTTCCCGGAAGACAAAAAAGTTGTTTTCCATTATGATGGAGTATCTCACGGAACACATTGTGCCGGCATTGCTCTGGGAAATAAAATAGGTAATGATGAATTTTATGGAGTTGCACCCGGAGCTTATTTAGGAAGTCTAAAAATCGGAAGCAGTATTTATTCCGGTGGAGCAACAACCGCAGGAAGTATGAAGGAAGCATATGATTATGCTGACAAATTATCACGTGAACTTGATATGCCGATTATTATCAACATGAGTTATGGAATAGGATCGGAAATTCATGGTCTAGCAGAAATGGAGAAGTATCTTGATAAACTTGTAAGTGCAAATCCAAATTTATATATCTCGGTTTCAGCTGGAAATGAAGGTCCCGGAATTTCTACTGTAGGATTACCATCATCTTCAAATTCGGTTTTTGTTTCCGGTGCGGTATTAGCTAAAGAAGTTGGACATGATCTTTACAGTGCGCCGATTGATAGAGATGTTATATTACATTTCAGTTCACGCGGCGGTGAAGTAAACAAGCCCGATCTGGTTTCACCGGGTGCTGCAACCTCAACCGTTCCTTATTGGACTCGCGGCGATAGATTCTGGGGAACAAGTATGGCTGCACCATATACTGCCGGAGTTATGTCTTTACTTTTAAGCGCGATGAAAGTGGAACATCCTGATATAAAAGTACCTTCACTTGTTTTGTATAAAGCTATGAGAGAAAGTGCTGTCCCATTACAAGAATATGATCCGATAGATCAAGGCGGTGGATTGATAAATGTAATGAATGCTTATGAGTTGTTGAAAAAATATATCAAAGATGGCGAGATTAATAAATTTGAGACATATACCATTTCTTCCGATGCGCCAACCACACCAAGTGGAAAAGCTGATCAACTTTATATTAGAAATGGTTCATACTTAACCGGTGTTGAAAAGTTTACTTATTCGATCGCCAGAAATAATTTCAATAAAACAGATAAATTTTTCAGATCATACAATATTAAAAGTGAAGCCGATTGGATCATTCCTATATCAAACAAAACCTATATTCGCAATACTCAAAAAGCACAAGTCACAGTTCAGTTTGATAAAACAAAATTAACAGAACCGGGATTATATAGTGGAAAAGTTGTGGCATATAGAAGCGACAATTCTAAAACTCCCGAATTTGAAATGATAGCAACTGTTGTTTTACCACATAAGTTTACACCGGAAAATAAATATCGACTAAAAACTTCTGGTAAATTAGCTCCCGCTGAAATAAATAGATATTTCTTGGAGGTACCTCCAGCCGCTTCTTCTATGAAAGTAACTCTTTCATATGATGAAGGAAAATATTGCAATACATGGTATTCTTTGCATGATCCAGAAGGAAGAGGAGTTGGCGGAATTCGTGCACTTGAATCTGAAAAAGGAGTTAATTCATCGGAAAGATTTTATTATGATCTAATTCCGGGAGTTTATGAGTTGGTTGTAGTTGGCCAATTCACAGCCGTTGATTCAGTTGATTATAATTTAGATATTGAATTCCAATCAATCCAAATTGTGGAAGGCAATAAAGTTGAAAAACTGCAAAGTAATGTGACGGTTGTAAATAATTACAGTGATATCCTTCGTTATAAGTTATCCGGCGCAATTACCGGCTACGAAAAAGAATATACAATAGAATTTAAGGATGAAGAAATTATCAGTCATAAATTTACCTTTAATGAAGATGAAGATGAGAAAGTATTTGAGCTTTCAGTTTCTCCTGAACATTTCAATAAAGTTACAGATTTTGCCGTAGTCATTTATAATGATGAAGGCAAAATAGTCTCGAATACTGGGTTCGGTTATAAAGATGCTTCAATTTCATTATCCAATAGTAGTAAAGAAAATACGGAGTACACATTAACTTTTGTTCCGGCGTTTGTTGATACAGTGAGTGAGCTAAATGTATTTGTAAAAGAAATTACAAATCTTAAAGAGGAAAAGTCATTTAAAGTAACAAATAAGTCTTCATCGAATACAGTATTATATCCATCAACTCCGGAACAATTTATCTTGGATATAGATTTTTCTGAAAGTAACTTTGACGAAAATGTATCACCGATTGGTAAAATTAAATTTGAAAACTCTAACGGTAAAGTTGAATATGAATTACCTATATATATCAATTTCTAAATAGGAGAGAATAAATGAGTCAGCATGAGCATCAACAGACGATTGTAGGACTTCCGGAGAATGCGTATTTCGAACTGAAACCAGGTGAAGAATACGTCCCGATAATGTCTCCAACTAAGGATTATCCGGAAGTTAGTGCATACTCGGTTACACTCGGTTTAATTATGGCGGTTCTCTTTTCTGCTGCAGCAGCCTACCTTGGTTTAAAAATTGGGCAGGTGTTTGAAGCAGCTATACCGATTGCAATTATTGCAGTTGGACTATCTACTTTAATTAAGAGAAATAAAGCTCTAGGTGAAAATGTAATTATTCAATCGATCGGTTCAACCTCGGGCTCCGTTGTCGCCGGAGCAATATTCACAATTCCCGCGTTATACATTTTAAATTTGGAAGCGGATTTCTTCCAAGTATTTATGGCATCTTTACTTGGTGGTTTCCTAGGTATATTATTCCTTATTCCTTTTAGAAAATATTTCGTTGCGGAAATGCACGGGAAATTTCCTTTTCCTGAGGCTACTGCGACAACTGAGGTTCTAGTAGCCGGCGAAAAGGGAGGAAAGCAGGCAATCGTGCTTGTTGTCTCAGGTCTAATCGGCGGTATCTATGATTTCATTATTGCAACATTCGGATTGTGGAGTGAAGTTTTTTCCACAAGAGTTGTTGCATTCGGTGAACAGTTAGCGGATAAATTTAAATTAGTTTTCAAGATAAATGTCGGCGCCGCGGTTATGGGTCTTGGTTATATAGTTGGATTAAAATACACTGCTATTATAGCCGCGGGTTCATTTGTAGCATGGTTTGTGATAATTCCCATATTCTCTTACCTGGGCGATTATATAGCAATTCCGGTGGGTGCTAGTGCAACATTGCTTATTAAAGATATGTCAGCCGAGCAAATATTCGGAAGTTATGTTCGTCATATAGGTATTGGTGGAATTGCCATGGCTGGTATAATCGGCATAGTTAGGTCATCAGGAATTATCAAGACTGCCTTTACCCTTGGTTTCAAGGAAATCTTTGGCAAGCATCAAAATGGTGATAATAATATTAGAACAAAGCGTGATATCCCAATGGGAATAATTGCCGGTGGAATCGTTCTTACAGCTCTTGTTATTTTCTTATTCTTTTTGTTTGGAGTTGTTGACAACTTTACACATGCGCTTGTTGGTTTATTAATTGTCATGATCATCTCTTTCTTATTTACAACGGTAGCAGCAAACGCAATTGCTATTGTTGGTACAAACCCGGTTTCGGGAATGACATTGATGACTCTCATTTTATCATCCATCATATTAGTAAGCGTTGGATTAACCGGTGCTCCCGGAATGATCTCTGCATTAATAATTGGTGGTGTTGTTTGTACCGCACTTTCCGTAGCCGGTGCGTTCATTACCGATTTAAAAATTGGATATTGGCTTGGTTCATCTCCATACAAACAAGAAAGATGGAAATTTTTAGGAACAGCGGTTTCAGCCGGTACAGTTGCTTGGGTTATCTTGATATTAAACGAAACTTATGGTTTTGTTGGCGAAGGAGCACTTGTTGCACCTCAAGCAAATGCAATGGCTGCAGTGATTCAACCTCTAATGTCAAACCAGCCTGCACCTTGGTTGATGTATGTTGCCGGTGCATTTATGGCTTTAATATTGACAATGATTGGAGTTCCGGCACTTGCATTTGCCTTAGGTATGTATTTACCTCTCGAATTAAATACTCCACTTTTAGTCGGAGGACTAATTTCACACTTTGTTTCAACCAGAAGTAAAGATGAAGCATTAAATAAATCACGTCGTGAACGCGGAACATTGATTGCGTCAGGATTTATTGCCGGCGGTGCATTAATGGGTGTTGTTGCCGCAATGTTGCGTTACTTCGGATTTGAATGGCATATGGATGATTGGGCAGCCTCTCACTCAGCTGAATTACTTGGTTTTGCTATGTTTGCATTACTAATCGGTTATATGATTTGGGATTCGTTAAGAGCTAAGAAAGAAGAATAGATTTAATACGAAAGTTTTAAGACAAACCCCGGCTGATTAATGTTGGTCGGGGTTTTTTTAATATTTAACTAACCGCATAGTTACTAACTAAGTGGTTAGTAACCATTTGGTTAGTAATTTGAATTTATTATATTTAGAATATGGAATCACCATTTCAATTTGGAAAGGTTGTTGAAGGAAACTACTTTACTAATCGGAAGGAGGACCTGAAGCATCTTATATCAAATTTTGACAATGGCATTAATACAATCCTTTTATCACCAAGAAGATGGGGTAAAACTTCACTAATTAAAAAAGCATTAGTAAAGTACAACAATAACAATAAGGTAAAGGTTTGTCTAATCGATTTATTTGGCGTCAGAACAGAAGATGAGTTCTTTTCTTTATTCGCAAGAGAAATTATTAAATCCACTTCAACAAAAGTTGAAGAATGGATTGCGTTATCAAAAGACTTTTTGAGTAGGGTAGCACCCCAAATAACCATTGGCACAGATCCTATCAACGATTTCAATATTAAGTTTAATCTAAACAAAGATTCCAAAACTGCATCGGATATTCTAAACTTGCCCGAAAAAATAGCTGAGAAGAAAAATATCCATGTGATTTACTGTATTGATGAATTTCAAAATTTGAGCAGTTTTTCTGATTCTTTAAAATTTCAAAAACTGCTGAGATCAGTTTTTCAGAATCATAAAAAAGTCGTTTACTGTCTCTTTGGAAGCAAAAGACACATGATGTTGGAGCTATTTGAAAATAAGTCAATGCCTTTTTATAAGTTCGGTGATCTTTTGAATTTGGAAAAAATCGATAAAGTAGAACTTACTAAATTTATTGTCAGTCGCTTTAACTCAACAAAGAAAGATATTTCAGAATCAATTGCTGAACTAATAGTTACCACAATGGATAGACACTCGTATTATGTTCAACAATTTTCTCATATTGTATGGAATAATACCGAATCAATTGTAACTGACAAAATATTTGAATATTCACTCAATAAATTACTTGAGCAAAATTCGATTCTATTTGAAAGAGAAATCGAAAATTTAAGTAACACTCAGATTAATTTTTTATCTGCTCTTGCAGATGAAGTCACTTCCGGATTCAGTTCTAAGGAAGTAGTATTGAATTATAAATTAGGGTCTTCTGCTAATGTGGTTAAAATAAAAAATGCTTTGATTGCTAAAGAAATTATAGACTTCGAAAACTCCAATATTGTTTTTGTTGATCCAGTATTCAAGTTGTGGTTTCAAAAATTTTATTTGAGAAAATAATCATGCTCAATAACTACCTCAAACAAATAACAACCCTTTATAACAAAGACGAAGCTCGCGAAGAATCCTATTATGATTTCCTGAAAGATTTATTAACTGAATTCTCTGATCAGAAACGCAAAAGAAAAATTAATGTTACAATTCTGCCTAAAGCTACCGAAGCCGGAAACCCGGATTTTAAAGTCAACGACGGACATTGGAATCAAATAGGTTACATTGAAGCTAAAACCATCGGTACAGACTTAAACAAAATTGAAGATTCCGAACAACTCGAGCGCTACATTTCAACTTTTCCTAATGTGATGCTTACTAATTTTACCGAGTTCCGGTTTTATCGCGACGGAAAGTTTATCGACAAAGTTGAAATTGCTCATTCAAAAAATATTACAAAACTCGGGGCGGTTCCGCCTGAATTAAATGAAGATAAATTTTTCGAACTACTCAATAATTTCCTCGATTATTCAATACCGAAAAAGTTCAACGCAAAATCTCTTGCTACCGAACTTGCAAAACGTACTCGTTTTCTAAAAGATCAAGTTGTTGCACAGGAATTAAAAGCAAATAACAAGGACATTCAATCGTTTCATAATGCATTCAAAGAATTTTTAATTGCCGGTATTGACGAAGATGAATTTGCCGATCTTTATTCGCAGACAATTACTTACGGACTTTTTGCAGCTCGTCTACGCGCCGACAAAAAGTTTAACAGAAAATTAGCTTACGATTACATTCCCAAATCAATCGGTATTTTACGCGATGTGTTCCGCTTTATTTCGAGTACCGACATTCCCGACCAAATGATTTCAATTGTTGATGATATTTCTGAAGTGCTTGAAGTTGCCGACACAAAAAAAATTTTGGAAGAATACTTTGTGCAGGGCAAAGGCAAAGATCCCGTACTTCACTTTTATGAAACATTCCTCGAAGTTTACGATCCCAAAACAAGAGAGAAGCGAGGAGTTTATTACACGCCCGAACCTGTTGTCTCTTTCATAGTTCGTTCGCTTCACGAAATTTTGAAAAAGGAATTCGGTATTGCCGAAGGTTTAGCCGGTGATAATGTAACGCTTCTCGATCCCGCCGGCGGAACGTTGAGTTTTCTTGCGCAGGCAATTCAAAAAGCGGTTGAAGAGAAAGAGGAAAAGTACGGTAAAGGTGTTGTTAAAGATTTTATCAGAAAAACTATTCTCAACAATTACCATGCTTTTGAGTTAATGATGGCGCCTTATGCTATCGGGCATATGAAAATGTCTTTTCTTCTCGAAGAACTCGGTTACAAACTTGCAGACGACGAACGCGTAAAATATTACCTTACCAACACGCTCGATATGGAAGAACTTGAAGAGGCTAAATTTCCGGGTATGACTTCCATCTCGCACGAATCTCATGAAGCCGGCAAAGTGAAAAAACAAGTTCCCATTCTTGTTGTGCTCGGTAATCCGCCTTATTCGGGACATTCATCAAATACAGGCGAGTGGATTTCTTCCGAAATAAAAGAATATTACAAAGTTGACGGCAAACCGCTTGGCGAAAAAAATCCCAAATGGCTGCAGGATGATTACGTAAAGTTTATCCGGTTCGCGCAATGGAAGATAGACGAAGCGGGAACAGGTGTATTGGGATTTATAACAAATCACAGCTATCTCGATAATCCTACATTCCGTGGAATGCGCCAATCTTTAATGAACAGCTTTGATGAAATCTATATTCTCGATTTGCATGGCAATTCTTTAAAGAAAGAAAAAACACCCGACGGCGGTAAAGACGAAAATGTTTTCGATATTCGTCAGGGTGTTGCGATTGCATTTTTTATTAAAAAAGAAAAGAAGAAAAAGCAAGTTTTACATTCTGAAATTTACGGAACACGCGAAAAGAAATACGAATGGCTTGAAAAGAAAGATATAAATTCTGTTAAGTGGAAAGAGTTGAAACCACAGAGCGAGTTTTATCTTTTTGTGAAAAGTGATTCTTCGCTCCTTGCAAAATATAATGAGCTGCCGAAAGTTACTGAGATTTTCCCGGTGAATAGTGTGGGGATTGTTACTGCGAGAGACTCCTTGACAGTACAATGGACAAAAGAGGATGTTTGGAAAACAGTAAGAAATTTTGCCAAACTCGATCCAGAATTAGCACGGCAAACTTACAAACTTGGGAATGATGTTAGAGATTGGAAAGTATATCTTGCACAGAAAGATTTGACTGACAGTGGATTAGAAAAGGAAAAAATAGTTGAAGTACTTTATCGTCCATTTGATTTACGCTATACCTATTACACTGGGAACTCAAAAGGATTTCACTGTATGCCGCGTGGTGAAGTGATGAAAAATTTAGTTTCTAAAAATATTGCGTTATCAATTGGTCGTCAATTCAGTGTTATTGGTTCAGATAATTATGATATAGTATTTGTTTCTGATTCAATTGTAGATTTTAATTTATACCGTCGTGGCGGTGAATTAGTTTTTCCCCTCTACCTCTACCCCGACACAACCAAAGAAGACTTATTCAGCGGCTCTGCATCGGGCGAAAAAGAACCAAACATAGCACCGGAGATTTTTGAGCAGCTAAAAACAAATTTTAAAAAAGATATTACTGCTGAACAAATATTTTACTACATCTACGCGGTACTTTATAGCAACACTTACCGCACAAAATATGCGGAGTTTTTAAAAATTGATTTCCCGCGAATTCCGTTCACAAAAGATTACAAGTTGTTCATAAAACTCGGTGAGCTCGGCAAAGAACTTGCGGATTTACATTTATTAAAATCAAAGCGGTTAAACAAACCAATCACCAAATTCCCAATAGACGGAAGTAATGAAGTAGATAAGGTAAGCTTCCAAAAAGAAGGTCATTCTGAACTTGATTCAGAATCTGCCGGCAAAAAAACGAGATCCCGGATCAAGTCCGGGATGACAGATGGAAAAGTGTTTATAAACAAAGACCAATACTTTGAACCCGTTCCCGAAGAAGTATGGAATTATCACATTGGCGGATATCAAGTCTGCCACAAATGGTTAAAAGACCGCAAAGGAAGAAAACTCACGCTCGAAGAAAGAGAAACCTATTGCAAAATAGTAACAGCGCTTTATCATACAATAGAATTACAAAAGCAAATTGATGAATTGTATGATGGGGTTGAGGGGTAAGGCAGATATGAGATTTAAGATGTGAGATTTGAGACCCCGGCTGATGAAAATTGGTCGGGGTTTTTTATTCAACCACTTCGTAGTTGTGGATTATTTTCTTTTTATCATTTTGTCTATTCATGTTCAACTCCTTCGGAGTTGTAAAACACGCAAGAGTTAAACGACTGCAAAGCAGTCGAATATGAATAGCTCCGTGTGAAACACGGAGAAAATGAAACACAAAAAAAAGAACCCCGGCGGGGTTCAACAAAAATTTATATTTCCGCAAATCTTATTATTAAGGAAATTTCATAACTTTACCTGCCAAAAAAATCGAGGAACACAATGAAGCCAAAATCATTTCTTCAATTAATGATTGCAATAGTATTCATCTCATCAAATCTATGGAGTCAAGTATTAATGAATAAAGAAGTAATCCCTCCAAAAGCTGAAAAGATTCCGCAAGAATTAGTTACCCACGGCGATACACGTATAGACAATTACTTTTGGATGAATCAGCGAGATGATCAAAAAGTACTTGATTACCTGAACGCTGAAAACTCATACACTTCAGAAGTAATGAAGAAAACGGAAGACTTCCAGCAAAAATTATATGACGAAATTATAGGAAGAATAAAACAGGACGATCAATCGGTTCCGTATAAAAAAAATGGTTACTACTATTATACGAAGTATGAAGAGGGCAAAGAGTATCCGATTTACTGTAGGAAAAAAGGTTCACTTGACGCTGAAGAAGAGGTATTGCTCAACGTTAATGAGATGGCAGAAGGTTATGCTTATTATTCTGTTTCGGGATTAAATGTTAGTCCCGATAATAAAATGTTGGCTTTTGGGGTCGACACATTAAGTCGAAGAAATTATGATATATATATCAAAAATCTCGAAACCGGAGATTTACTTGATTACAGTATTACCAAAACAACCGGTGGATCGGTTTGGGCAAATGATAATAAGACGCTTTTTTACACACGCAAAGATGAACAAACCCTAAGAGCTTATAAAATTTTCAAACATAGAATCAATGAAACCGAAGATAATGATAAACTTGTATTTCATGAAACAGACGAAGAGTTTTCAACGTTTGTATATAAAACAAAATCAAATAAGTTTATCATAATCGGTTCTAGCCAAACTGTTTCGAACGAGTATAGATTTATTGATGCAGACACACCGGATGCGGAATTCAAAATAATCCAATCGCGTGAAAGAGATCTTGAATACAGCCTTGATCATTTTGGCGAGCACTTTTATATAGTAACAAACTATAACGCAAAGAATTTCAAAGTTGTGAAAACACCGATCGATAATACTATAAAAGAGAATTGGGAAGATGTAATTCCGCACAGAAACGATGTCTTAGTTGAAGGAATTGAAATCTTTAGAGATTATTTTGTTGTACAAGAAAAATCAAATGCACTCGATCAAATTAGAATTATTAATTGGGAAGATGGCAAAGATTATTATGTCGAATTCCAAGATGAAGTTTACACGGCTCGCCCTTCAACAAATCCTGAATATGATACTGATAAACTAAGATTCATTTATAGTTCACTTGTTACTCCAACTTCTACTTATGATTATAATATGACTACGAAAGAAAGAGAACTAATGAAGCAAGATGAAGTTCTCGGAGATTTCGATTCGAATAATTATGATTCAAAACGATTATATGCAATTGCCGATGACGGTACAAAAATTCCAATCTCAATTGTATATAGAAAAGGAATTAATACTGACGGCAACAATCCAACATTGCTTTACGGATATGGTTCTTACGGATACTCGCAGTCAGCATTTTTCCGCTCATCTATATTAAGTTTATTAGACCGTGGTTTTATTTACGCACTTGCTCATATCCGCGGTGGACAAGAATTGGGACGTGATTGGTATGATGACGGAAAACTTCTCAATAAGATAAATACATTTACAGATTTCATAGATTGTTCCGAATATTTAATTGAAGAAAATTATACTAATCCGGATAAACTATTTATTTATGGTGGAAGTGCCGGCGGATTACTTGTTGGTGCGGTTGTAAATATGGCTCCGCAATTATTCAAAGGTGCAATGGCAGCAGTTCCGTTTGTAGATGTTGTTACAACAATGTTGGATGATTCAATTCCTCTTACAACTTTTGAATATGATGAATGGGGAAATCCAAACGCTAAAGTTTACTATGATTATATGTTGTCATATTCTCCGTATGATCAAGTTAAAGCTCAAGATTATCCGAACATGTTAATAACAACCGGATATCATGATTCACAAGTTCAGTATTGGGAACCGGCAAAGTGGGTTGCTAAATTACGCGAAATGAAAACCGATAATAATTTATTATTATTTGATTGTGATATGGATTCAGGTCACGGTGGGGCATCGGGTAGATTTAAAGCATATAAGAAAACGGCTCTTCAATATGCATTTATGTTGGATTTAGTTGGTATAGAAGAATAGCAAATTTAAAGATGGCATCTTTCTAAAAGATGCCATCTTTTTAATATAAAATATTACATCTGATCCGGTGGAATATAAGCCGGAGGAACATTTTGAACAGGCGGAGTTGATTTTAGATATTCAAAGATTGCACGTAAATCTTCATCGGTATAATTCTTAAATTCTTGCCAAGGCATTGGAGGCATAATCGGTCGGCTACCTTCCAAACCTTTGTATAACCCTTTTGTCATAGCAGTTTTAAATTGATCATATGTCCAATTCCCAATACCGGTTCCATCCGATGTTATATTTGCAGAAAACGAAACACCCCATGGACCGACTACTGCCGTCATAGTGTGTGAAAATAATGCCCATTCTCGAACAATATTTTTATCGTATGAAGGAATCGGCATATCAGCCGGATGACCTGCTAATAAATAATTCTCATCCGGTACAGGACCTTGCTCAGTCATTTTCTTTGGAGTGTGGCAATCATGACATCCGGATGTTGAAACTATATATTTCCCCCGCGCGATTAATTCCTCCTGAGTTAACTCAGCTTTTTGTGGTTGTTCTTCCGTTTGGCAGGAAGTAACAGCTATCATTGAAAAAACGACAATCAGAAAAAATAAATAATGGTGTAACTTCATACTTTTTTGCCTCCCAGCAAATTGGTTGTTTATTGATGAATTAACGTTTGGATTTTTAGAATCCATATTCGGACGCTTGGTGTTTTGAAAAGTTTCCACTCATTTGAGAAAAATTTTCCAATTCTAATGTATCGCAGATTAAAGAAGCTATGTTTTCTCATCCAATCTTCAAATTGAGAAAAAAGATAAGGGAGATTTTGATATGATGCAATTAAAAAGATAAACTATCTGAATAAAATTTATAATGAATTTAGTCTAGTTAAGCATTTTTGAGTATTTTTGAGGGATTCAAAAGAGAGAAAAAATGATATTAGATAACACAAATCAAAATAGACCGGAAATTGAATACCCATGTGAATGGAAGTATAAAATTATTTCAAAAACTCCCGATGAGGCAGTTCAAGCAGCGGAAGATGCGGCAAAAGGATTCAAATTTGAAATTACGGCTTCCAACATTAGCAAGAAGGGAAAATATGTGAGTATTAATCTATCAGTTGAAGTAGAAAGTGAAGAAGAAAGAAATCTTATTTTCGGAAAACTAGAATCCGACTCAAAAGTCATTATGGTAATTTGAAACACTTACTTCCTAAACTTTCCTTTAGAATTTCCGAAACAATTTGCCTAATTTTATAAGACATTTTTGACTTAATAATTGGGGTATATATGAAAGTGCTCACCAAAACTATCATTGCTTTATTTTTAATCTCATTTCTTTCAACAAATTTATTTGCGCAAAATGCTGAACGAGATGCAATCGATGCAAAATACAAATGGGATAATACCGTTGTATTCGCTGATGTAAATGCTTGGATAGCTGCAAAGGATGAACTCGCAAAAAAAATCGAATTAATCGATGACAACAAGGGTAAACTTGCAGAAAGTGCTGACAATCTTTACAACACATTAACGATTTATATTGATTGTCTAAAAGACTATTACTTGACATACGATTACGCATTCCGTGTTGCTGATGAAGATTTAAGAATCAGCACAAATCAAGAATATGTGCAACAGATGGATAACATCGGGACAAAATTTTCGGAAGCAAGTTCTTATGTCAGTCCTGAAATTTTAAAAATTGATCCGGCAACAATTGAAAAATTTTATCAAGATAAGCCGGAACTAAAAGAGTACGCATTTTTTATTGAAGATATTCAAAGACTCCGTGATCACACATTAACACAAGAACAAGAACAAATTCTTGCAAGTGCAGGAATGGTAACCGGAAATCCTTCCAATGTTTATAACATTTTTGATAACGCAGAAAAACCACAACCAAAAGTTACTTTAACTGACGGCACAGAATTAGAATTGTCTTCATCAGATTTCGTAAGATATAGAACTTCTCCGGATAGGGATAATCGCGCAAAAGTTTTTGAAGCTGTATTTAACAACTACGGAAAATTCCAAAATACAATCGGAGCGAACTTAGCCGGAAAAGTTTCCGCTGATTGGTTTTATGCAAAAAACAGAAAATATAATTCCGCATTGGAATGGTCTCTAAGCAGAGCAAACATTCCTACCTCTGTTTATGAAACCTTGATTTCTCAAATAAATGAGAACTTACCGACACTTCATAGATTCCTAAAATTAAAACAAAGAATGCTAGGTGTTGATCAACTTCATTATTATGATTTATATACATCAATTGTAAAAGAAGTTGATATGCAATTTAGTGTGGATGAAGGACAAGACATTTTGTTGGAAGTTTTCAAACCTCTTGGTGAAGAATATGTAAGTACTACAAAAAAATCATTTGACGAAAGATGGATAGACTATTATCCGTCAACCGGAAAGAGAAGCGGTGCGTACTCATCGGGTGCTGCATATGATTATCACCCATACATTTTAATGAACTGGAACGATGATTACAATGCATTGTCAACGTTGGCTCATGAACTTGGTCACACAATGCATAGTTATTTCTCAAACAAAACACAGCCGTTTATTTATTCGGATTACGCAACATTTGTTGCTGAAATTGCTTCGACAATGAATGAAAATTTATTGAATGATTATATGGTTGTAAATGCAAAATCCGATGATGAAAAATTATTCCTACTCGGATCTTATTTAGAACTAATGAGAACTACTATTTTCCGTCAAACTTCATTTGCTGAATTCGAATGGGAAATTCATAAAAGAATTGAAGCCGGTGAACCTTTAACCGGTGAGAAGATGAGCGAAATTTATTTTGATATAGTAAAAAGATATTATGGAAACGATGAAGGTGTTTGTGTTGTTGATGATTATATAAAGTACGAATGGGCATACATTCCTCATTTTATTAATTATACATATTATGTATATCAATATTCTACTTCGTTGATTTATGCGACTGCCTTTGCAGAAAAAGTTAAAGCCGAAGGTCAACCCGCAGTTGATAAATATTATGAAATTCTAAAAGGCGGCGGTTCTGATTATCCTATCGAATTAATTAAGAAAGCCGGATTAGATCCAATGTCATCTGAAGCCTTCGATTTAACAATGAAAAGAATGAATGATGTAATGGATCAGATTGAAGTTATATTAGATAAGAAATAAAATTTATTAAATCCCGGGATTTTCAAAATCCCGGGATTTTTCCAACAATTATGACAATCAAACAAATCAGACAAACTTTCCCGCATATTGAGACTGGAAGAATCTATTTCAATCACGCTGCAATTGGACCACTTTCAATTCCTGTCAAAGAAAAGCTGCATCAATATTTAGAAGAAAGAAGTTCCGGATCAATTGAAAATTTAGGAATGTTACTGGAAGCTTCTTCGTCTGCAAAGAAACATCTAACCAAATTGTTAAATGCAAAGAAAAACAGAATTGCATGGACAGAAAATGTTTCTGCCGGATTGAATATTCTTGCACAAGGATTAAAATGGAATTCCGGTGATCGGGTTATTATAAATGATTTGGAGTTCCCTTCAAATGTATATCCGTTTCTCAACCTAAAACAATATGGTGTTGAAATTGATATTGTTAAATCAAAAAACGGTAAAGTTGATGTAGAAGATTATGAAAAGTTAATTACTCCTAAAACCAAATTAATTTCAATTAGTGCGGTTCAATTTTTATCCGGTTACAGGGCTGATTTAAAATCACTCGGTGAACTTTGTAAATCCACTAATGTTATTTTCTGTGTTGACGCAATTCAAGCAACTGGTGTAATTAAAATTAATGTTGAGGATTGTAATATTGATTTCCTTGCCGGTGGTTCTCACAAATGGTTGATGAGTTTACAGGGGTTGGGATATATTTATATAACACCGGAATTGATGGAGAGAATAAATCAAAAATATGTCGGCTGGCTTTCTGTTGATGATGAATGGAATTTGTTAGACTATAATCTTAAGCTAAAAGATAACGCTTCGAGATTTCATTTAGGAACAAACAGTGTTATCGGAATTTTTGCGTTGGCTCAATCACTTGAATTATTTAGTGGATTCGGAATTGATAAAATTGAAGCAATTAACTTGGAAAACACAAAATACTTTATTGAAAAATTATCGATCAATAATTTAAATCCGATTTTAAGAGATGAGCCGGTAAATAAACTTGCCGGAATTACAACCGTAAAAATTGAGAATGCGGAATCGATCTATAATAAATTAAAGGAATACAGAATAGATTGTTCCTTGAGGGAAGGTAAGCTGAGATTTTCACCTCATTTTTACAATACTAAAGAAGAAATTGATATAGTTGTAGAAAAGCTATTAGAGTTAACTAAAAAATAAAATCAAACGACCAACGGAATAAAGCAATTCCGATTAAAATAGCTCCTTCAACTTTAGAAATTTTCCATCCCGTTCTGATCATAATCATAATAACTAGCAAAGTAACGACGAGTAGAATCAAACTTGTATATTCTGATGAGGTAATTGAAAGCGGTTTTAGCATTGAAGCTACGCCTAGCACACCAAGTAAGTTAAATAAATCACTTCCTATTAAATTTCCGGCAGAGATCCCATGTTTTCCTTTAATAATTGCAACCACAGATGTTGCGAGTTCGGGCGCTGAAGTTCCGGCTGCAACAATTGTAATACCAATCATCCATTCAGAAACTCCAAAAATTCTAGCTATACTACTAGCTGATCCAACCAAAAAGTGAGCACCCCCAACTATTAAAACAATTCCAATCAATAATTTTGGGATGTCAATTAACTTAAATTCACCTTCGGGTACTTCTTCTTCAATTGGTTGTTTTTGTCTTACTAAAATGATGATGTAAATCACTAATATGGAGGCGAGTATTAATCCTTCATACCATACTAATCTTAAATCAGAATAAAATATTAAAAGCAAAATACCCGTGAAAAATAGAAGCATTGAATCGCGATAAAGCAATGCTCGTGTTGTTTTTAGAGATGAATAAAGTGCTACAAGACCTAGAATAATTCCGAGATTAAAAATGTTCGACCCGACAACATTACCTACCGATATAGCTGACTGGTCAGTTAATGCGGCATAAACTGTAACTGCAAATTCCGGTGCCGATGTTGCTATGGCAACAACCGTTAATCCGATTACTAATTCGGAGAGACCGATTTTTTTTGCGATGTGAGAAGCTGATTCAACAACCCAAACAGCTCCACCCCATAAGGCAAAAATGCAGACGATAATTATAAGTATGTCAAGTGCAATTGTCATTAATCAATAAATTGTGAAGTGTGAAAATAAGAAATGAAAGAGAATAAAAAAATTTATTAGCGGTGATAAGAAAAAAGCGAAACAATTAAAAATTGCTTCGCTTTATGAGAATCGAAAACTTTGAATTAATCTTCGGGATTATATGTGATTTCGACTTTTATGTGAAAATCGGCTCCGCTGAACAATGTATATTTTACATCTCCGATTGTACATTTATAATCTTCACCTACCAAATCGCTAACTACTTTACCAATCCCTTTTTCGAGAGCATCTACGCTCACGGATTTCAGTTTATTTTTTAATAAACGATCGACATCAATTGCTTTTTCTTTTGCGTCGCCCATTTTTCCTCCTAGAAATTTTCTACTTTAGACGCTGAATTTGTTTCTTTGTTTCAACAAACTAATTATCAATATAACATTTTCCGTAAAAAGATAAATTGAAAATTATCATTTACGAACGAATTAGATTGAGCAATTCCTCTGTTTTTTCTTCCATCAATTTATAATTACCTTTGGATTCTACATTTAGTCTTATTAACGGTTCTGTATTACTCATTCTTACATTGAAACGCCAATCATCATATTCAACGCTAACTCCGTCAAGAAAATCCATTTTTCCATCGGAATATTTTGTTTTGATTTCTTCTAATTTTTTTG
This sequence comes from Melioribacteraceae bacterium, assembly GCA_030584085.1. NCBI lineage: Bacteria > Pseudomonadati > Ignavibacteriota > Ignavibacteria > Ignavibacteriales > Melioribacteraceae > Melioribacteraceae bacterium. Next base: position 2,835,377 of record CP129490.1, on the reverse strand, counting down.
CCGGGTCATCCAATTTTGTATTTATCTCTCCCGAACAAGGATAAGCAGCAACCATTTCTTCAACCAATTGACCGAGAGTTTTGTTTTCTTCCGACATCAATTGAAGAATTAATAAGAAGGGAATTATTCCGCTATCCGAATAATAATTATCTCGAAAGTAATGATGCGCCGACATTTCACCGCCATAAATAGAATTTACTTCGCGCATTTTTTCTTTTATATATGCATGACCACTTTTAGAGACAACAGCTTCACCACCAGCGGCTTCAACTACTTTGATTGTATTCCAAGTTAATCTTGGATCATGTACGATTTTTTCACCGGGATCTTTCTTTAAGATTGATTTTGCAAGAATACCGACTATGTAATAGCCTTCTATAAAATTTCCTCTTTCATCAAAGAAGAAACATCTGTCATAATCGCCGTCCCATGCAACACCAAGATCGGCTTTGTGTTCTTTCAATGCATCGATTGTTGGTTGACGGTTTTCCGGCAATAATGGATTAGGAACACCGTTTGGAAAATTTGAATCCGGTTCATGAAAAACCTTTATCATTTTTATCGGAATCAGTGGTTCAAGAGCATCTAAAGCCGGACCAATGCAACCGTTACCGCCATTTACAATAACTTTGTATGGGTTAATTTTTTGTGGATCATAGAACTGTCTTAAATTATCGATGAACTCTTTCATCAAATCTATCTGTTTAACTTTTCCTTTTATTGCGCCATCAATTTCATAATTGCCTTTAAGAACCATTCTCTCCACATCACTCAAACCGGAATCATAGCCCATCGGTACCGAACCTTTTTTAACAAATTTGAGTCCGTTGTATTCAGGTGGATTATGTGACGCGGTAATCATAACACCGGCATCTGCATCTAAATGTGGTGTTCCAAAGTAGATCATTTCAGTTCCACACAAACCTAAATCATAAACATCGGCACCGTTTTCAGTAATTCCTCTCTTTAAAGCTTCGGCTAATTCGGGGGAGGATTTCCTTACATCTCTGCCTATTAAAATCTTTTTGGCATCCAAATACTTCACAACAGCTTTCCCAACTTTATATGCTAGATCGGTATTCAGATCACCGGGCACTTTTCCACGAATATCATAAGCTTTGAATGATGCTATCTTATCCATTGTATGTCCTTAACTATTTGCAAAATTTTGAAAAAGTAAGATACTCAATGCAGTTCAAATTAGAAACAGTCCGAAAAATAAGCATAACCAATTTTTTGCATAGCATTTAGATAAACAGTAAATTATTTTTAGACATCAAAACTTCGGAGGGGCTTATAACTCATTTCTACAATTCTTCAAAAAAATTCGCAGTTTGTTCAAACAGAAAATGTGGATTAATTTATAACTGCGATGAGTTTATTGTTGGGGGAGAGGATAATCTACTTTGTCCTGAATGCAGATCAAAAATGGAGACACATCACATTGTTCAATGTCTGCATTGTGAATCGATAGTAGATTTTATTGAAGCAGAACCAAGCGAAGAGCCTGTGGTTTTCACAATCGAAAGATGTTCGCGCTGCCATGGTTCTAAAGAAGATCAAAAAGATATAACCGCTTCGTACTTCCCGGACGCTTTTATGTAAAATTTAACCCGGATTAATTCCGGGTTATTTTTTAACCAAAATTGAACCTTTTCACGCCAAAACTGATTTCATATCTGATAAAATCTTTATAACTTTCAAACGACAATTACGTCTAATTAATACTAAACATATACACAAATAAAGGATGATTTATAATGAATTCCGTAAAATTTAAGTCTCTTTTTTCGACAATATTTATATTGCTTTTTTTAGCAAGCAGTAGTTTTGCCCAATCCGTATTTAACCCCGACACGGTTAAAGCTAAACGTTTTGATACAGGTAAAATGTGGACTTTCGATTATCCACCGTATGAATATTGGAAAACTACCTATGATTTTGATGCGACCGAAGAATGGATAAAACATGTTCAATTAGCAACACTAAGAATTCCCGGCTGTACTGCTTCATTCGTTTCGGAAGATGGATTAATTGTAACAAATCACCATTGTTCAACTTGGCATAGAGATGCAGTTGAAGAGGAAAGTGAAGATTTTTATCGCGATGGATTTTACGCTGAATCTTTGGATGAAGAACGTTTGGTTCCGAATATGTACGCAGATCAATTAAAATTAATTAGAGACGTAACTGATCAAATTTTGGATGCAATTCATGAAGCCGACGGAGATGAAAATAAAATTAAAGCAAGAGACGAGAAAATTAAAGAAATTGAAAACATGTACAATGAAGAAACCGGATTAAAATGTGAAGTAGTTTCATATTACAACGGCGGGAAGTATGCGCTTCACGGTTATAAAAGATACGATAAAGTAAAACTGGTGTTTATCGGTGAAGATTGGGTAGGAATGTATGGCGGTGATCCGGATAATTTTACTTATCCACGTTATAATCTTGATTATGCATTTTTTAGAATTTATGACGAAGACGATAAACCTTTAAAAACTGAAAACTATTATAACTGGAATACATCAGGCGTTGAATTGGATGAACTATTATTTATTATAGGCAGTCCGGGTTCAACAAACAGATTAAAAACAGCTGATCAATTAAGATATTATCGTGATATAACTTATAGAAATTATTCGTTTTTAATGACATCTATGTTGGACGAGATTTATTCGTTATTAGATAAATATCCTGAACGTCAAGACGAGTTTGCGGGTATGTTGAGTATGGTCGGCAATTCTGAAAAAGTTGCAAGAAATATTGTAAAAGGATTAAATGATCCTTATCTCATTGCTAGAAAAGAAGCATTCGATAAAAAGCTTCAAGAAGAAATTGCAAAAGATTCTGATTTACAAAAAAATTATGGTCATCTCTGGAACTCAATTAAAGAGAATAGAGACGAAGCAAGAAAATATGCAGAGAAAGTTTCTGCCTATACTGTCTCGGGAAGATTAGCCCCGGCATATTTTAAAATTGCCAAAGATATGATTGAACTAGCTAATGAATTAAAGCTACCGGAAGAAGAGAGAAATCCAAAGTATAAAGAAGAAAGTTTGGAAGAAACAATTAATTCAATCTACCCGGCAAAATTTGATCAAGCACTTGAAGACGCAAAATTAAAAGTACAACTTGATTATATCAGATTAAATCTAGGCAATGACGATCCAATGGTAAAATTATTAAGTGACAATAAATCAGGTTATGAAGCTGTTGAATATGCTAAAAGTAACTCTGTTTTAACCAGTGCCGAATCAATTAAAGAAATTGCAATTAAAGGACATGAAGCAATTCTTGAAAGTGAAGATGTTTTCATTCAATTTATACTCGGTACATCCGATGAACTAAAAGAACTTCAAGCAAAATATGATCAGATTAATGAAGCCGAAAAAGTATTAAGCCAAACTCTTGGTGAGGTTATGTTCAGCGTTTACGGAACTTCAATTCCGCCCGATGCAAATAGATCAATGAGAATAGGCGACGGACAAGTTAAACAAGTTGAATATAACGGAACTATTGCTCCTTACCATACAACTTTTTATGGTCTGTTTGATAGATATTATTCACACAATAAGAAGTTTCCATGGGATTTACCTGAAAGATGGGTTAATTATCCGGATGATTTTAATCTTTCAACTCCGGTAAATTTTATTACTGATATCGATGTTATCGGTGGACAAAGTGGTAGTCCCATTGTTAACAGAGCCGGTGAGTTTGTAGGTGTCGCGTTTGACGGAAACATTGAATCAATTATTGGTAATTTTATTTTTATGCCGGAATCAAATCGATCAATTACTGTTGCTGCTGAAGGTATTGTTCAAGCACTTCGTTATATTTACAAAGCTGATCGTTTGGTTAAAGAAATTGAAAACAACAAAATTGTAAAATAAAAATTGGTTATTATGATGAATAAAATTAATAGACACAAAATGACTTTTAATTTTATCAAGAAAGCAACGGTTTATACTGTTGCTTTCTTTTTATTCGCAGCGGTTAACTTTGCTCAACAAACACTCTCACCGAATACAAATTACTTAACCGACTTCGGAAAGATGTGGACTTTCGACGATCTTCCTCTTGATTATTTTAACGATCAATACGGATTTGAACCATCGGAAGAATGGATAGAAAAAGTTCAAAAATCTGCTTTACAATTCGGCGGTGGTTGCTCGGGCGCATTTCTTTCGGAAGATGGATTGATAATGACAAATCATCATTGTGCACGGGGTGGTTTACTTACTGTTCAAAAAGAAGGTGAAGATCTTTTCAAAACCGGTTTTTATGCTGAGACATTGGCTGACGAAAGAAAAATTGATGGCTTATACGTTGATCAATTAGTTAAAATTATTGACCTGACAGATGAAATATTCTCCGTTATGCAGCAAGCCGATAACGATTCATCCAGAATTGAAGTGAAAAATCAAAAAATAAAGGAGATTCAGACAAAGTACAATGAAGAGACCGGATTAGAATCAAAAGTTGTTACTTTGTATAATGGTGGAAAGTATTCTTTATATCTTTATAAAAGATACGATGATATTAGAGTTGTAATGGCGCCTGAGTTTCAAATTGCTTCAACCGGTTGGGATTGGGATAATTTTACATATCCACGATATGAACTGGATTATATGTTTTTAAGAGCTTTCGAAAACGATCAACCCGCTAAAATAGATTTCTATTTTAATTATAATCCCGAAGGTGCAAGTGAAGATGAACCAATTTTTATTATAGGAAGACCCGGTAACACGGATAGACAATTATCAGTAGCTGAATTAGAATGGCAAAGAGATGTGAGATATCCATTCTTATTGCAATACCTTAATTCTATTTATGATGCGTATTACGAAATGTTTATGAAATATCCTGAACGTGAATCTGAGTTGCTCAATAGGGTTATGGGTTTTGGTAATTCAAGAAAATCATATTATGGAAGTTATATAGGTTTACTTGACGAAACGTTAATGTCTCGTAAAAAACTTTTTGAAACCGAGCTAATTAATAAAGTTCAGAATGATCCGGAATTAAAAAGCGAATATGGCGAACTGTGGAGCGATATAGAAAATTTATTTTTAGAAAAAAGAAAAAACGGTTATAGAGAATTTGTATTTAACTTAATGCCGTTCGGCAGACCGCAATATTTATCAATGGCAATTGAAATGGAAAAACTGATTAATGAATTGAGATTACCAAATGAAGATCGAGCAGATAAATTTAGACAAGAAAATTTGCGTACAACTTTAGAAAGTATTTATCCCGAAAATTTTGACGAAGAATTGCAAAGAAAATTATTGCGAGCATTTGTTTCTTCAATCTACCATGAATTTAGAAATGAACATGAATTTGCACAACGATTATTTAATAATAACAGAGGTGAAGAAGCTGTTGATTATGTTTTATCAAATTCATTTCTACAAAGTCGAGATAAATTTTTCGAATTAGAAATCATGAGCTATGAAGAAATTAAGAATGCAAACGATCCTTTTATATATTTTATTCAATCAACGAAAGATGAATTAGAAGAACTTAAGAAAAGGAATAAAGAACTTGATGATGCTTTACTTTTATTAAACCAAAAATTAGGCAAAGTGATTGTCGAATTATTCGGCGAACAAATGCCGCCTGATGCTACCGCCACATTAAGATTATCGGATGGTGTTATAAAAGGTTATGAATATAATGGAACAATTGCACCCGGTAAAACAACTTACTACGGAATGTATGATAGATATTATTCATTTGATGAAAAACTTTATCCTTGGGGTTTAACTCCAAATTGGCAGACTCCCCCAAACGGACTTGATCTCAAGACACCGATTAACTTTGCTGCAACTCTCGACATTGTTGGCGGTAATTCCGGCAGTTCGATAATAAATCAAAATGCTGAAGTAATCGGATTAGTTTTTGATGGTAACTTAGAAAGTTTAGCAGGTAACTTTTTGTATATGCCGGAAAATAACCGAGCCGTCGCTGTTGATTCAAAAGGATTAATCGAATCATTAAAACATGTTTACAAAACTGATAGATTGATTCAAGAACTATTAGAAGGGAAGTTACCGAATTAAGAGAAGTATAAATATATTTGTTCCGGTTTGGCACTTTATACTAAGTGTCCAAATCCGGAACCTTATATATTTTCGGGAACTCATTTTATAGAAGATTCTGTTCCTTATTAATATGAATAATCAAAAAATAATCTCACCATGCAATAATATCTGCAAACTTGATAATTCTAGTTCAATTTGTATCGGATGTGGTAGAACATCCGAAGAAATCACAAATTGGATTTTCTATTCTGATGAAAAACGAGTAGAAATTATGAATTCGCTTACACAAAGATTAGGTAATTATAAAAGTTTCCAACAAGATGGAAAACGTTAATAAATATTTCACTCAAATTTACACCGGAAACGGAAAAGGCAAAACAACCGCTGCAATCGGACAAGCGATTCGCGCTGCCGGTGTTGGGTACAAATCGCTAATTATTCAATTCATGAAGGAATATCCTTATAGTGAATTGCAAGCTTTACAACATTTTCAAAAGTATATAGCGGTTGAACAATATTGTGGTGATGATTTTGTGTATAAAAAAGAACTGCCGAGTGAGAATGAAAAGAGGAAAGCAAAATTAGCGTTGCAAAAAGTAGAAGATGAGTTTTCAAAAGACAATTATGATATCATCATTTTAGATGAAATAATTGTTTCAATTTATTTCAAGCTGGTCGAACTTCAAGATGTAATCGAAATTGTTAAATCAAAACCTATAAACAAAGAATTAATATTAACCGGAAGATACTGTCCACAAGAATTAATAGAACTCGCCGACTTAGTTACAGAAATGAAAGAAGTAAAACACTATTACAAAAAGGGAATTACCAGCCGAAAGGGATTCGAATCGTAATTGTAAAGCGACCATCCTTGGTCGCTTGCTTAAAAATTTTGAAAACCTAATAAAAAGCGATGAGGGATCATCGCTTTACAAATTAATACAACATAATAACTGCACCGCCAATCATTATCAATGTTGCAATTGCTTTCCTTATTAGATGGTGTTCCTTAAAAATTTTTCCGCCAATAATTGTTGCAAAGAATACCGACGATCTTTTAACCGTTAAAACTAATGCAACGGGAGCAATCTTTACTGCTTCTACTTGTGACCATCTGTAACCAACTGTAAAAATCGATACAGCAATAACAAACAACCAAATATCTGATGAATGAGTTTTTATATTCTTAAAAACATTTGTTTCTACTACTAGAACAATTATTAAAAAATTAACAGCAAGAAACAAATGCTGGAAAGGAATGAAGACAGTTGGTTCTAATTGAAAATCTCTCAGTAACCATTTATCGGTGAGACTAGTAATTGTGAAAAGCGATAATGCAAAAATTATGTAATGATGGTTTCTTGATTTTACAAAGATTAATAAAGGTTCAAGAAAATCTTTTCCTTTTCTTTCCAAAATATATGTTCCGGCAAGCAGTAAAATCATCCCAATGATTTCTAAATTGGATAGCGCTTCACCTAAAAATAAAAATGCAAAAAATGCTACAATGCCGGGAGTTAATACAAGCAAGGGAAGCGCTCCGCTTAATTCCATATTTTTAATTGCGAGCATAACGCACCAAAACGCCAACGCTCCTAAAATTGATTTCAAATAAAGAACAAATAAACTATTTAGTTGAAGTAAGGCATAATCAACTGCAAAAAAGAAGGGAATAGAAAACAACAGAGTTAGTACAGCGGCCATAAATGAAAATTCTAAAGCCCCAAGTCTAAAAAGAATTTTTTTCTCAAAAATCGATGCGGTTGCTGAAAGTACTGCTGAAATAAGTGCTATAATAAACCATGTCATAATAAATCCGCCTCATCAGTGTTCTAGTTTGTTACCAACTAACTTTAATTTTAGTAAAGATGTTTCTTCCAGGTTCAAGTGCGACTAAACCGCGGAAGGTTGAAAGATGATTTTTGTATGCTTTATCGAAGACATTTTCTATTCCTGCAAATATTTGTAAATCAACCAAACCGAGATTAATAGGAAATGAATTTACAAATAAATTTAATACTCCATATCCGGAAGTGGACTTTTCGCCAAGTGCAACTTTATTCTGTTCGGCAGAATATTGGAAATTCACATCAACGCTGAATAAGTCGTTGACTGGTGTCTTAATTCCTATAACTCCATTCAATGGCGGAATTTCTGCTAAGTCTGTTTTATTCCCGGAATCTATTCCTCTTACATAAGATGTGTTGCCATACATGACGATTTTTTTGTAAGGATTAACTTCCGCGCTTAACTCGAATCCGTATAACTCCGCTTCACCGATATTTTGAGTTCTATATAAACTGTCATTTACATCGTATTGATCAGCCACTAAATCGGTAAAAGTATTATAGAAAACATTTCCTTTAATTGAAGCGAAATCACTCCAATATCTTATTCCCAAATCGATTGAGTAACTTTTCTCCGAATCTAAATTCGGATTTCCGAGATAAACAGTTCCACCTAAATCAATATATTGATAACGCTCCTCTAATGTAGGCGAACGAAAAGCTCTTGCAAGATTTAATGTAAAATCAATGTTCTCTGTTGCCTTAAATAACAATCCAATATTAGCACTCCAAGATTTATCGCTGTCTTCATTTTTGGGATAAGATGCTTCAGGTATAATCGGTGGGCGATCATTTCTATTTCCATCGACGATTATGAAATTCGGATTATTGGTTTCTTCATTCGATACATTTATAAAATCATACCTTCCGCCCAAAGTTAAATTCAATTGATCATTGAAAAGTATAAATTCATCTTGCGCGAAAACTCCTAAACTTTTATAAATTGAATTAGGCACCGGCGAATCAATTATAAATCTTTTTTGCGGAATTATATGTCGAGTTCGTGAACCGTCATATTCTCTCTGCCAGTAATCAATGCCGGCGATTAATCTGTTGTTATTGCTTAAATACCAATCAGTTTGAAATTGAAATCCATCAATAATATGATCGGCACTTGTGTTTGTTGTTGCATTTTGGTTCGGAATAATTTCAACTCTTCTTTCAATTAATTGATGAAAATATTTTGCGGAGAGTGTCATTAAAGAAGGAAATAAATTTTGTAATTGGTACTCAACGCTGTACATTTCTCTAAGTTCGGTTGGATAATTCGCTTCTGCCGTTGCGGGGAACGGATCGCCACCGGGTATTCCAACATTCTTGGCACTAAAGCGTTGATAATTAATTTTTAATTCATGATTAACAAACGGTCTAAAACCAATAGCAGCAGAAATATTGTTATCCTTAAATTGACTGTTTTCTAAAGTACCTTCCGGTGTTTCTGTATTGGATGCATTTCTTAAAGTTCCGCTGAATTTAGCAAACCAATTTGATTGGCTTGCAGATAATGAAATATTTCCTTTTGAGCCTTCATTGACACTGTTATAACTGCTATTTAGACTACCGGAAATATTTAGTGCGTCAGAGTAAGCTGGTTTTAAAGATTGAATATTAACAACACCACCAGTTGCCCCCGTTCCATATAATGAAGATACACCACTTTTTATAACTTCAATTCTTTCTACATCATCAATATCTATTAACGACATTCCGGCAGCAATGTTGGTAGCGGTTTCAATTCTGTTGCCATCGATTAATGTAACTACATTTTGTTTACTTAACCCTCTTATGTTAACATGAGTTGCCCAAATTCCGTCTCGTGATAAATTTACTCCGGGTTCATTTGTAAGAGCATCACTAATTGTGGTAGAAGGAATTTCTTCTAATTTTGTTTTGGTAATAACTTCAATAGGTAATGAAATTTCTCTAACAATATTTTCTCTTCTTGTACTTGTTACCATAACTTCTCCTAAATGAATAGGAGTGGAACTTAATTTTACATTTAAAACTAAAGTTTCATTCTGTTCTACATTAATTTCATTAATTAAAGTCTGATAACCGACAAAAGAAATTGTCAAATTATATTTACCTGTAGGAATTCCTTCAATTAAGAATTCACCTAACTTATTTGTTGTTCCGTTATAACTAGTATGATTGACAATCAAATTTGCCCCAATAAGAAGTTGGTCTGTTTCTTTATCGCTTACAATTCCTTTGATGGTTCCGGTTTGTGCTATTAGTGATAAAATTGGAAAGGATATAATTAAAATAAATGCTAATAATTTTTTCATCATAAACTCCGTTCTAAATCTTCAATGTTGTGCTTTTTACTTTTACAGATGATATTTGTCCGAGCTTTCCACTTAACGCTCCAATTTCATCGGTAGTTGCCTTGATAATTATAAATATTATTGAGATGTTTTGATCTGGCACCGGGTATCCAACACGCAGTGAAATCTTATCGGCAAATGAATGCAGCAATTCACCGACGCGATCGTAAACTTCATCCCGATTGTAAATTGTAATTGTTAGTGTGTGAAATTTGGTATCCAAAATTTTCTCCATCTTTATGAGATGGAGTGCTTCGGAATAAAGAAGTGAGTAAGCTATTTGTCTCCATCCCTTAGTGTTAGATTATTCCTTCACATAAGGAAGTGACTCATGATTTATTCTCCCTTTTCTTACAAATTGCTTGAAAACGGAGAAGAATTTTTATTGCGAAAAAATTCTCTATTGAAACATAATAAAAAGAGAAATATTTCGCAAATGGATTCGATATTGACTTCATATTTGCAGAAAGGAGCCTATGGTTTGAATGAGTTGTCAAATATATTATATGTGTATTACACATATAACGAGGTATAAATATGGGAAAAGTAAAAGCATTCAGAATTCAGGACGAGATTTCTTTATTGCTGGAAAAAACTGCTAAGAAAACAAACAAAACAGAGACTTTCTATGTTGTGGAAGCTCTAAAAAATTATTTCAGTGAATACTATGATTATCAAGTTGCAAAAGATCGGTTTGAAGACGCTTCTGATGAAATAATTACATCGCAAGAAATGAGAAAGCATCTTGGTTTATAAAATACTTTATAAAGCAAGTGTTGAGAGGGATTGAAAATCGATTGATAAAACCTATCGTCTAAGAATTCTTAACAAAATTGAAAATGAATTAGCTCTAAATCCAAAAGAGTTGGGCAAACCCTTAAAAGGTCAATACAAAGGTTTTTGGTTTTTTAGAATTGGTGAATATAGAGTGGTGTATAAAGTGTCAGTTGAAGAAATTTTAATTTTAGTTTTGAAAATAGGTCATCGAAAAGATGTCTACAATTAAAGTACTCCGCCTCTCTTCGCAGCAAGCATAACTATTCTTTTTAATGCTTTTCTATATGAGATCCCGGCATATTTTGCCGAGCGCATAAATCCTGCATCTGCGGTCAAATCAGGATTTGGATTTACTTCTAAAACATACAGTTTATTTTTATTATTAAGTCGCATATCAACACGGCAGTAATCGCGACATCCCATAGTTTTAAAACATTTTAACGCAATTTCTTTAGCTTCAGCTTCTACTTTTTTTGTTAGTGGAGCCGGACAAATTGGAATAGTTTTATGATATGCTTCATGAAGCGGATCCCACTTTGCTTGATAACTTACAATATTGTAAAGATGATCCGGCATTTCCGAAAAATCTATTTCGCTTATTGGCAAAACTCTCGGTTTCTTATCACCGAGAATCGCGACGTTCAACTCGCGTCCGTCAATATATTCTTCAACTAATACCGGTTGCTGAAATTCATTAAGAATATATTCTATCCTCGCTTTAAGCTGCTTATGATTGGTAACAACAGCAGTAACATCAATTCCAACACTGGCATCTTCAAAAGCCGGTTTTGTAATTAAGGGATATTTGAGGTTGAGTCGGTAAATTTTTTGTCGCTTTGTAATGTAGGTATAATTTGCCGTCCGTAGTCCAACTGAGCGAAGAATTTTTTTTGTTAACATTTTATTCTGGCATGTTCCCAAAGCAAGCGGTGGAGCTCCGGTATAGGGAATTCTAAGTAATTCTAATAAACCGGCAAAATACATTTCTAGATCAGCACGGTCTTTATAAATTTCTACAAAATTGAAAACTACATCGGGTTTGTTCTTATTCAAATCATTAAAAAAGTGATCAATATTATCGCGCAAATTCAGAATATATGCATCTAATCCTTCCTTCTTGAGATCTTCTGCAATCTCGGCATATTCTTTTATAGGGTCACTTTCCGTTATTTCGAAGTAGGGTTCAAAATCTAATTTCTTATGGAGCTCTGTGGCATACTCGCTATCTAGTTCCGGATATTCTTCATTGTAAATAACAGCAACTTTCAAAAATTTCTCCGTTTATTTTTCAAAAAGTAAAGAAATTTGTAGTGGTTTACAAAAGTTTTGTTATTTTAGCATCTTGTTACTAATCATAATAAATAAAAATATCTATGAGTTTTTATCCTCAACCCGATAGTTACCGCTGCGGTCCTTTCGCTTTAAAATATGCCCTTGTAATGCTTGGAATTTTCAAACATGAAAACCAAATCGCTCAAATTTCCGGAAGTACTTGGTGGGCAGGCACTGATGAAATTGGTTTGGAGAAAGCAGCCAAAAAATTTAATGTTAGGATGAAGTACATTCAATCCAGCAATCCAAACGATGCGCGAAAAGCACTTAATGTCGAACTTTCAAAAGGAAGACCATGTTTACTTTGTGTCAAGAACTGGGAACACTGGTGTACCGTGGTTCATCACGGAAGGGGCCAGTATGTTGTTGTTGATAGTGAACAAGATAAAGTAATTGTAATTAGAAATTCGGAACAGTTGTTGCGTTATTGGCGATTCAAAGATAAGGATAATGGTGTTATTAGTTATGATGCTTATGCAATTATTCCAAACTTCAAAACTTATACACGCGCACAATTTACACCGGCAACCGCGAAACAACTGATGTCAAAAAAATATGTTTCGCTTTCATTAAAATGGGATCAATATTTTAATGATCTTATTAGCATAACAAGACCAAGAACAAAGCTTACTATCAATGCAATTTCTTTTTCAGAATTTTTAAGAAGGAACAAAGAAAACTTAGTAACACAAGTTGCAAATTGGCATGGTATGCCGACTTATAAAGAGTTAAGCAATATTTTAGAAAATATGGATTTCATCGCCGATATATATGATTTAATCATTCCAATTGATGAAGAAAAACATGCTTTGATTGATGTAACATCTTTGCTTATGATTTATGCTTGCGGTAAATACGGCATGGATCCAATTTATTAATAAATAATCAGGACAATTGATGAAACGGAATACTAAAATTTTAGACAGAACAAAATCAGCACTATTAATTATAGATATTCAGGAAAGAATTCTCGGTGTTATGCAGCAGCATGAGTTAGTAATTGAGAATACATTAAAATTGATTCGCGGTTGTAAAATTTTAAATGTACCAATTTATTATACAGAACAATATCCAAAAGGATTAGGTGAAACCGCTTCACAATTAAAAAATGAATTAAAAAATAATGCGATTCAAAAAATGAGTTTTAGCTGTAGTGGTGCTGGCGATTTATTCGATGAATTTAAGAAGAGAAGTTTTTCACAAATTATTGTCTGTGGAATTGAATCACATGTTTGCGTGCAGCAAACTGTTTTGGATTTGTTATCAAATGATTTTCAAGTTGATATTGCAGCGGATGCTGTTTCTTCAAGAAAAGAAACTGATTATAAAATTGCTTTAGATAGGATGCGATCAAACGGTGCAGAAGTTACAACAACAGAATCTATTCTATTCGAACTTCTTAATGTATGTGGTACCGATGAATTTAAATCCGTTTCTAAGTTAGTTAAATAAACGCCTCAATGAAAAAAGAAAAATACTTTATCCAACTTTTTCTTTTTATTATACTTTTACTCATACTTACGGCTACAATTTACTCTCAACCGGATTCACTAAAGAAATATTCTACTTCGCTAAACGCCGATTATCAAGCCGGGTCGATGCATAGATTTTTATTTGGTGATAATTGGCGGTCATTTTGGACCGATACAATCGATATTCCCATCGTAAATATTTATGATCATTTTCTTAAAATAAAAGTTGATACTACTGAATCCGGCAAAAGCTATTTAAGTTTAATTTCAAATGATCATAAAGGATATAAATTCTCATTGCTGGAGGATATTTCTTCTGATGTTTTACCGGAGGGCTTGGAAAAAATTTATGCTGATAATTTTTTGAATGATCAATTAAGTGGTATAAATCCGTTTGCGAAAATTATATCATCAAATTTATTAAAAGCGGTTAATGTATATCAAACAAATCCTCGTTTAGTGATTTTATCCGAAGGAAAACTACAAAGTCAAATCGATTTTAAGTTTTTTAATGAACCCGGAATTTTAGAAGAAAATTTTAAAGCAAACGAAAATCCATCAACAAATTTAGTTTCTACCCTTGAGGTTTTGAATAAAATTGAAGCAGATCCATTAAGCGCGGTAAATGCTATAGAGTTTTTTAAGATCAGATTGATAGATTTACTCTTAGGTAATTGGAATAGAAGCACAATGGGCTGGCAATGGCAGTTGAGACAAGATAATTATAAATCTGTTTGGCACCCTATAAGCTCGGATCGAATTACAACAATTTCAAAATTTGACGGGTTGGGAACAATGGGTGTTGAATTTCTTGTCCCTCAAGTAAAAAGCTTCGGCAAGAATATATCTTCAATTGACCCGCATTATGATCCGGAAATACATTTAGATAAGAGATTACTAACACAGATAAGCAAACAAAAATGGGATTCATTAACAACCTTTATACAAGAATCTCTCAGCGATTTTGTAATTACTAACTCAGTTAATTCAGTAATGGGAGAGAATTTTGTTGAAGAGAAATCAGAGATAATTAACCTGCTGAAAATTCGCCGTGATAAACTTAAGTCAGCATCTGAAGATTATTATGAAGTAATAAATAAGGTTGCGATTATATACGGTTCGCAAAAAGATGATTATGTTTTAGTCGAAAGATTAAGTGACTCTACAACTTCTGTTTCTATTTTTGGTGATGATTTTTCAGGGCAACTACCGGCGGTTAATCTAATTTTCAAGAAAATATTTAGTAATGAAATTACTGATGAAATAAGAATTTTTATGCTCGATGGCGACGACAATTGTCTTGTTACCGGTGAGGTTGATTGTGGTTTACCTATTAGAATAATTGGAGGAGAAGGCAATGATGTATTTGCAGATAACTCAAAAGTTAATGGATATTTTTTATCGATAACACCATTGAAAGATGAAGAAACAAAAACTTTGTTCTATGATTCAGAAGGTAAAAATTCATTTATTGCCGGAAGTAGCACTTCTATAGATGAAACATTTTGGCGATATGAAGAAATGAACATTCATAAAAATCTTGAATCGCAAAGTGATTTTGGAAGTCGAGTTGTGCTACTTCCGGATGCCGGTTATTCAACTTTTGAGGGAGTTATTCTTGGTGGTAATATTAGTCTCTACAGTTATAACTTCAGAAAAATTCCTTATGAATATTTACAACGGATTTCTTTTTTATATGGCTTTGCTTTAAAGAGATTTAACTTAGAATATTTCGGCGAGTTTATAGATGTAGTAGGTAAAACGGATTTTGTTATTGATATTAAAATGAACGAACTAAGTTTTACTAATTATTTTGGTTTTGGAAATAATAATGAATACAACTCTGATCTATTTCGATCAAATTACTATAAGCTTAACCAAGAGCTTTTCTTAATCAATCCGCAATTAAAGATTAATCTCAATCAACACTCTGATATTAAAGCCGGTGTTTTTTATGAATACACAAAAACAAATCTGCTGACACCTACTTTAATAAATTCCTTCCGTTTTGACGATTACGGAACCGGGGAATTACAATCATTTGGTGCAAACCTAATTTTTCAAATCGATTCGCGAGACAATATTTATTATACCACGGTTGGTGACTACGTAAATATTTCCGGTAAATACTTTACCGAATCTTTTGAACTAAACGACGAGTTTTTTCAACTAAAATATGACATAAGAAAATATCTCACATTTAATTATCCAATATTATCTACTATTGCTTTGAGAGCGAGCGGAGGAAAAAATTGGGGAAGATATCCTTTCTTCAATGCAATTTTTCTTGGCGGAGATGATAACTTGCGCGGTTTTACAAGAGAAAGATTTTCCGGTGATGCAGCTGTTTCTTTTCAAAGTGAACTGCGTACTAAATTGATGGATAATAAAATTATTGTTAAAGGTGAAGTGGGAATTCATCTTTTTGCAGAAGTTGGACGTGTTTTTACAAGCACTCAAACTTCAACAAAATGGCATCCGTCTTTTGGCGGTGGTTTGTGGACAAGCTTTCTTGAAAGAGATTTGGTGTTTACCTTGAGCTATGGCAGATCAAATGATGAACATAATTTTTATTTCGATACTCAAATGGCTTTCTAGCTAATTGATAATTAGATTAAATACTTTTTGGGATATTCGAACTTTACAAGTTTGCCGGTTTCAATACCTACATCTTTCCAAACATCAGTTCTAAATTCGAGAAATACAATACCACAGGTAGGAATATTATCTATCCTAATATCGGACAAATAATTATTAAGCGATGTTAATGTTGGATTATGTCCGACAAGCATTATCGAATTAATATCATCATCAGTGTTTTGTAATAACTCGATGACCTCATCAATGCTGTGTTCATAAAGAATTCTAGAAGTTCTTATCTCAGCAGATGGATAGTTGATTTCTCTGCAGATCATCTTTGCTGTTTTCTTGGCGCGTTTTGCCGGACTCGTTATTACTTTATCCGGTATAATCTCTAGTTGTTTTAAGATATTACCCATAAATGGTGCGTCACGTTTTCCACGATTATTTAAAGGACGTTCAACATCATCCAACAATGGATCTTTCCAACTTGATTTCGCATGTCTAACTAAATATATTTTTTTCATATATAGATCATCTTCTCAGTTTGTACAAATAATAATTCAAGATAACTCTTGCAACATTTGTCTAAGTTCTTTTATATAATTTCTTTTTTGAGGATCAAAATTATTGATTGCAAATTGTGTAAAAAATTTATGCTCCTTAAGAAATTCCAATGTACTTAAAATCCACTCGTTTTCAGTAAATATTGTTCCTGATGTTTTTTCAAGTTCCAATCTAAAAAGATCATTTCGCTTATAAAAATCATTTTCGCCAAGATGATGTAAATCGGCATCACAAATTATCTTTTCTAAATGTGATGCTGGATTATGCGGAACTTTAGTCGCCATTATGATCTTTTTTATTTTGTCAATTTCAGATTTTGTAAAATGATTTTTTTGTAAAAAAGACTCTGCAATTTCACAACTTTTTTCTTCATGATTCTGAGGGTTAAAGAGGTAGCCGGTATCGTGAAACCAAGCCGCAATTTTAATTAGATCTAATTCATCGCGATTAATATTTTCTGCGATTGCAATTTTGATAACAAATTCTACAACAGATTTAGTATGTGTTAGATCATGGTAAGTATATTTATCATCATAGTTAATATTAAAAATATCCTTAACATATCTCTCAACTAAGTTGAAATCGATATTTTGCACGCACACTCCAGATTCCCCTTATTAAAATAAAATGAAATTTACTTAATTACTTGTATCGACAGATTAATATTTTTACAATGTAATTTCTCTTATACTTTTTCTTAAATAAAAAATTATTATGAAAACTAAACCAAGTTGGTATTACAATCAGTCAGCAGTTATCCCATTTAGATTCAAGAGCGGTAAGCTTGAAGTGCTTTTAGTTACAAGCCGCATTAAGAAAAACTGGATCATTCCTAAAGGTATAATTGAAATTGGTCTTTCTCCTCAACAATCAGCTGTAAAAGAAGCATTAGAAGAAGCCGGTGTTTCAGGTAATCTGATCGATAAATTATTTGATGAATATACTTATAAAAAGTGGGGAGGGAAATGTCGAGTAAAAGTGTATCTTCTTCAAGTAGAAAAAGTACATAAAAATTGGGATGAGAAAAATACTAGGGAACGGCAATGGCTTTCCATAAATAAAGCGATAAAAAAAATAAATAAAAAAGAGCTAGTAATATTACTAACTCTTTTTAGTGAATCATATCTTAATTTTCTAAAATGATTTTGGTAAATTCTTAAGCTTTTTTTACATCGGGTTTTTCTTTGACGCCATCTTTAATCAACGGTTTCGTGGTATCATTACACATAATTGCCAAAGTATTTATTTGCTCAGAAATATTTTCGGCATCTCCAAGTAAACTTATGAACAACATGCTGCTTCTTGTGCTGGTAGCTTTTTTCTTAATTCTGCTGAATTGATTTTTATCAAATTTCTTCAAACTTTTCTTGAGTTCTTTAATTGATTCTTCAATCTTCTCGGAATTAAATTCCTTATCAATACTTAAAGAGGTTATAGTCACATCAATTTGTTGTGAAAGTAATTTTTCTATTTCGAATAGTTCAGTAAGCTGTTCTTTAACCGGCTTATTATGGTTGTTATCAATATGTCCGAAACTTCTTCCGACCAGCGAAGTAACATTATTAGAAATCTCTTGAATAGATGCAATGATTTTCCCAAATCTATGGTTTTCATTTATTTCATGTTCTTCCAATATTTGAATAGTTTTAAAAATATTTGAAGTTATCGAATCAGCTAATTTCCTAATTTTCTTGGCTTCTTTTTTTGTTTTCTTAAGTTTATCCCTATCACCGGCAGCAAGTCCATCAAAAGAGTTTGCTACAGTTTTACCAACCGCATCTAGATATTTTTGAGTCTTCGTAACACATTTGATAATTGCATCCTCGCCGGTTTTATCTTCTTCAGCTAAGGATTTCTCATTCTCATCTTCTTCGGCTGAGCGCAACTTGTGTAAAATATGCGTTCTAAAAATTATATATGCTGCGATACCTAGCATTATTGCAGTTACTATCATCCCACCAAAATAAATTGCAGTAGCAAATAATGCCGAAGCGGTAAAAGCCATAAATGCAGTGAAGAACCACCCACCAATAACAGTAAGAACACCATTTATTCTATAAACTGCGCTTTCTCTTCCCCATGACTTATCGGAGAAAGAAGTACCCATAGCAACCATGAAAGTAACATATGTTGTTGAAAGAGGTAACTTAAGTGAAGTCGCAAATGAAATCAGAACACTTGCTACCATTAAGTTTACCGAGGCTCGCAGTAAATCAAACGATGGAACTTCTCCGTCTTTGGATTTTTCTTCGAAATATTTACTCTTATCCATTCTTCTATTAATCATTTTTAATAGAGATTGGGGTAACATCTTTTTAATCCCGTCACCAAGAGAAAGACCCATTCTAACAATTACACGAGATAAAAGTGATGACTCAAATCTCTCAAATCCCTCAAATTGTCTTCCTAGATTTACTTCTGTCTTAGTAACTGACTGAGCTTTTTTAGAAAACCACAGTGTTACCACCATAATTATTCCAGCGGCTAATAGAAGAACAGTCTCTGTGGTTACCGGTTCTCTAAGTGCTTCCATTAATAATGAAGAAGGATCGGCACTTGCCTGGGCAATTAAATAAGAACTGAATCCGGCGAGAGGAACACCGATAAAATTAACAAGATCGTTCGCGGCAAATGCTAATGCAAGTGCAAAAGTTCCTACCAGAACAATGGGTTTGAAAATATTTACCTTAGTAAACATCGCGAGAAATTGGAAGATAATACCGAATGTAACGAAACTGATCGAAATTATTTGAAAACTATGATCAAGAATCCACTTAGACTGTTCTGCGTTTAAAAAAGACGAACCTTTAGCTCCCTTAACAAGAATAAAATAGAGTATAAAGCTTAGTGCAAATCCGCCCCAAAGTCCTCCGAATACTTTTAGTTTTTTTGAATAATTAAAAGTAAACAACAAGCGAATTAGGTATTGAATTAATGCACCAACCGTAAATGAAATTACCACAGAAAGAAGAATACCTGAAATGATTGCTAATGCTTTACTCGTATTAATGAATGCAATCATTTGGTCTATTCCACCATCTAATTGAATTACTTTTATTGACGCAACTGCAACCGAAGCGCCAAGTAATTCAAACACAATAGATACGGTTGTTGATGTAGGAAGACTAAATGTGTTAAATAAATCCAGCAATAAAACATCAGTAATCATCACGGCTAGGAACACGACCATTATATCGGAGAACAGAAACATTTCAGGATTAAAAATTCCCTTACGGGCAACTTCCATTATTCCACTTGAAAAGGTAGTTCCAACTAAGATTCCAAGACTCGCAATTATTAAAATTATATGTCTGGGTGCAACGCGCGAACCGATTGCGGAATTTAGAAAGTTTACCGCATCATTACTTACACCGACAACTAAATCGGAAACGGCTAAAACAAAAAGTACGATTACAATTATTAGATATAGATCCATGGTGGGTTATTCTCTGTAAAAATTTAGTATTTTTATAAACATAGATATGAATCTTACACAATTATCGGATTATCTTGAAGTTAACAAATTGTTAAGTTTTTCTTAGACTTAAATAATTTCAAAGAATTTTTTGTGCACGTCTAAATTTATGAAGAATTTTAATTGTACCAAATGGATTTAAAATTTAAAAATGGTCAAGGTATAATCTGGGCAGTTTTTTTCTCGGCTATTCAAATAGCTTTATTTAAAGAACTGTTTCAAATGTTCATTGTTGCAATATTTGGAGGGGGAAATTCCGAATTTTCATTCATTTTTCCATCTTTTCAATATTATTTTGAACCCCTCCCGGATAGATTGATGCCGGAGTTATTGTTACTGTATTTTGCCCCTTACATTTATCTGGTTCTCTCTGTAGAGGTTGCTACTGCAACTATGAGGAAAATCCCTCATGGGAAAGGCAGATTTTTTCTAGTCATCTTTATTCTAAGTCAAATAGGATATCTCCTGATTCATATATTCTATAGCGCAGTAATTTTGATATTAAGTCCGAATATTCAAAATGATTGGATTGCCTTAACTCTTTACCTTGGATATGATGAAATCGAAAGATTTATTTTTGCTTTTGCTGTTATCTTTTTATTCGTGTTTTATCTAAATATATCGACAAAAAGAATTCAGAAATATATTAATTACTAGAAGGAGTAATAATGGTTTCCTTGAAAAATAAGATTGTATTGATTACCGGTGCATCAGCCGGAATTGGTGAAGCATGTGCTTATGCATTTGCTAGAGAGGGTGCTAATTTGATTCTAACCGCAAGAAGAATAGACAGATTAACTAAAATGAAAAATGATATTGAGGAAAAATATTCTGTAAAAGTTCTTCCAATAGAACTTGATGTCACAAAAAGAAATGAAGTCGTTGATACAATTTCCGGGTTGAATGATAAATGGAAAATGATTGACATTCTTGTCAATAATGCCGGTCTTGGACGTGGATTGAATAAATTATTTGAAGATAATCCCGAAGCTTGGGATGAAATGATTGACACAAATGTTAAGGGTCTTTTGATTGTTACAAAAGAAGTAGTCAAAGGAATGGTTGAGCGAAAACGAGGTCATGTTATAAATATTGGGTCGATAGCGGGACATCAAGCTTATCCCGGAGGAAGTGTATATTGTGCAACAAAACATGCTGTTAACGCAATCACTGAATCACTACGAATGGAAACACTTGAACATAATATTAAAGTGAGTACTGTTGATCCGGGTATGGTTGAAACAGAGTTTAGTAATGTGAGATTTTATGGAGATAAAGAACGAGCAAAAAATGTTTATAAAGGATTGGTTCCATTACACGGAGATGATATTGCAGAAACATTAATTTTTATTGCAACAAGACCAAAACATGTTAACATAAATGAAATTATTGTAATGCCATCGGCACAGGCAACTGCCATGATAGCGCATAGAGAAGAAACTATTGTAAGAATTCGTAAAATGTAAAGCGACCATCCTGATCGCTTACTTTTAGTTTTTAAAAATTAAGGGTGAGCGACGAAGGATCGTCGCTCTGCAAAATTATACAAACATTGAGATATCACCGGCTCCTTCACGTAATATCTCGGGGGATTCTCCGCTTAAATCAATTACACTAGAAGGTTGACCATTTAACGCTCCCGCGGAAAGCATAAAATCTACATGAGGATTGAAGATAGTCCTTATCTCATCAGGTTCAAAAAGTAATTCACCTTTACGTGTAGTTACACTAGTGCTTAAAATCGGGTTGCCCAATTCCTTTGCCAATGTAATTGCAATTTCATGATCCGGAACACGAATTCCCACTGTACGGCGTTTTGTCCACAATTTTTTAGGAACCTCTTTTGCAGCGGGAAGAACAAAGGTATAAGGACCCGGAATACATTTTTTCATCATCTTGTAAGCATAATCCGAAACTTTAGCATACTTGGAAATATCCTTTAAATCCGGGCAGATAAAACTGAATAATTTCGTACCGGCATCTAGTTTTATATCATAAATTCTTTTAACTGCCTCGTGATTAAAAATATCGCAGCCAAAACCATATACAGTATCCGTTGGATAAATAATCACACCTCCATTTCGTAAGACTTCAACGGCTTTATTAATATACCTCAATTGAGGTGTTTCCGGATGCAATTCATAATATTCCATACTGGCTCCTTTCGTTTATTGAGGTGTGAAAACAGATATGCAAAATAAAATTAAAGGTATGATTGTCAACAAAAAATTTGACAAAAAGTTTCAAAATGTATTCTTTCCAATAGCTTTCTAATGTTGTATTATTCAATATCTCAAGGGATTTTAGTATCTTTTATTTCTTAAAAATTTTGAACGGATACAATGAGTAATAAGCCTATAGCGGTAGTTGCGGTAAGCGGCGGTTTAGATAGCTGTGTTACTGCTGCTATTGCAAATAAAGATTACGAACTAGCTTTTGCACATATAAATTATGGACAGCGGACTGAATCAAGAGAGTTAAAAGCTTTCCATGATATTGCCGAATTTTATGATGTTAGCAAAAAGCTTGTTATAGATTTTACTCATTTGGTAAAAATCGGCGGTTCTTCTTTGACTGATAAAAATATTCAAGTGAATGCTGCTGATTTAGCAAATAAAGATGTACCAACGACATACGTGCCATTCAGAAATGCAAATATTTTAACCGCTTGTGTAAGTTGGGCTGAGGTAATAGGTGCCAGCGCTATTTTTATGGGCGCAGTTTCCGAAGATTCTTCGGGTTATCCGGATTGCAGACCGGATTTTTTCTCGGCATTTCAAAAAGTTGTTGATGACGGAACTAAACCATCAACTAAAATTGATATTAAAACTCCAATTATAGAAATGAACAAATCGGAAATTATCCAAAAGGGAATGGAACTAAATGCACCTCTTCATCTCACATGGTCTTGTTACAAAAATGAAGATGAAGCATGCGGCGAATGTGATAGCTGTGCATTAAGATTAAGAGGATTCCAAAAAATTGGGAAGGAAGATCCAGTACCATATTTTAAAAGACCAAGCTATATAGATTAAAGGTATATAAATGAACAAAAAACAAAAACTAATAGAAACATTCGAAAATCCTAAGAAGGAAAGAGACTATATAATTGAACATACAGCACCGGAGTTTACATCTGTTTGTCCCAAAACCGGTCAGCCCGATTTTGCAACAATAATTTTAGAATACATTCCGGATGAACTCTGTATAGAGCTAAAGTCCTATAAATTTTATTTGCAATCTTTTCGTAATGACGGAATTTATTTTGAAGCGGTAACAAATCAAATACTAGATGAACTGGTTGGAGTTTGCAAACCAAGATATATGAAAGTAATTGCAGAGTTCAATACACGTGGCGGTATTTCTTCAGTAATTGAAGTAGAGTATTTAAAAGAAGAATGAAAAAAGTTTCTCAAATACATTTAAGACAAAAAACGCAAATCTTACGAATGCTGAGTGAATGTCCTCAAGCACTCCAGCAAAACTTATACTTATCGTATGATAGAATCCATACCATTTTGATTTATCAACATCTCGCAATGACCTCAGCCCACTAATAACCTATCAATATTTCGAATATATTTTTTAATAGTGTATATAAAATTGGAGAATAAAATGGCTGAAAAAGTAATTAAAAAAAGTTGGGCTGAACCGTTTAAAATCAAGGTTGTTGAACCAATAAAAATGACAACTCGTGAACATAGAGAAAAAGCAGCTAAGGAAGCAGGTTACAACACATTCTTATTGAAATCCGAAGATGTTTACATTGATCTATTAACTGATAGCGGTACTAATGCTATGAGTGATTATCAATGGGCCGGAATGATGATTGGTGATGAGGCGTATGCCGGAAGCAAAAATTTCTACTACTTGTGGGATAACGTGAAGAAGTATTACGGTCATCCTTACTTTGTTCCGACACATCAAGGTCGTGCCGCTGAACATATGTTATCTAAAATTATGATTACTCCCGGACAATACGTTCCGGGTAATATGTACTTCACTACAACAAGATTACATCAAGAATTAGCAGGTGCTACTTTTGTCGATGTAATTATTGATGAAGCTCATAATCCATATAGTGAACATCCGTTCAAAGGTAACATTGATTTAAAGAAACTCGATAAACTTGTTAAAGAAGTTGGAGCAAAAAATATTGCTTATATAAGCATGGCCGGGCCGGTAAACATGGCGGGCGGACAACCATTTTCAATGAAGAATCTCAAAGAAGTTTATGAGTACGCTAAAAAACATAAAATCAGATTGTGGTTTGATGCAACACGTGCAACTGAAAACGCTTACTTCATTAAGTTAAGAGAAAAGGGTTATCAAGATAAAACAGTCGCCCAAATTCTAAAAGAAATGTGTTCATATTTTGAAGGATTGTGGGTGAGTGCCAAAAAAGATTTGATGGTTAATATCGGTGGATTCCTTGCAACAAAGAATAAAAAGATTTATGAAGAAGCAAGAAATATGGTAGTAGTTTATGAAGGATTACACACCTATGGTGGATTAGCCGGAAGAGATATGGAAGCTATGGCTCGCGGTATCGAAGAAATGGTTGATTTCGATAACATTCGTGCTAGAGTTGGACAAGTTGAATATTTTGGACATCAACTTGATAGGTACAAAATCCCATATGTAAAACCTATAGGCGGACACGCAATATTTTTGGATGCAAAAAAAATATTGAGTCATATTTCGCAAGATGAATTTCCAGCGCAAACATTAGCTGCCGAAATATTTATTGATTCAGGAGTAAGAGGAATGGAACGTGGTGTAGTGTCATCCGGTCGTGATCCTAAAACCGGCAAACACCGTTATCCGAAATTAGAACTTGTACGTATGACTTTCCCAAGAAGAGTTTATACTCAAGCGCATATTGATGTTGCGGTTGAATCAATCGCATCTGTTTTTGAAGACCGTAAAAAAATAAAAGGTTTGAAGATGGTTTATGAACCTGCTTATTTGCGTTTCTTCCAAGGCAGATTCGAAAAACTAAAATAAAAAGTGCTGTTTAGTTAGGTAAGTAAATTCAGATTCCCGCAAACTTTAAGATTGCGGGAATCTTTATATATTGCAGTTTCGTTTTTGAATTAACACTGTTGTTAATGATCATTGGGTTTAAAACAAAACTTATTAGAATGAATTACTTATGATTGAGAAACTTCAAATAAAAAAATTATTTAACGAAGAAAAACAATCGTTATTTAATGATCAATCATTACTGAAAGATTCTTTCAAGTTTTGTATGCAGTATAGTTTACTTGTAGAAGATTTTATACGCAGAATTCTGTTTAATAAAAAAATTGATTTTGCTGTTGCTTCAGCGGGAAGCTTTAGTAGAAGAGAACTTTCGCCGCATTCGGATATTGACTTAATGTTTATTTGCCGAGATGTAATAGGTAATGAAGAAATTATTAACGAATGTATCACCGATTTGTGGGATTGTGGACTAGAGGTTTCACATACTGTACGCGATTTTAGCGATATAATGAGATTTTTAACAGATGATCTTCATTCGTTTACGCAGTTTTTTGAAACTAGAATAATTTGCGGTGATGATGGTGTTTACAATGATTGGAATAATCTGATTACAACTTCGCTGAAGCCTGAAGATAAAAAAAATCTTCTATTAGAATTTTTTGCCGACACAAATCTTCGCCATGCAAAGTACGGGGAATCCTCAAAAGTTTTAGAACCAAATATAAAATTTACTGCCGGCGGGTTACGCGATCTTCAAGCTGTAGAATGGATGTATGCACTTAAAAACGGTATCATTTTTTCTAACCAAAATGAAATAACTCAAACAGAAGCATTTGTTGATGTTATTAAAAAGAATAAAACCGTTAACATAAAATCTGCCGCACGTATTATTCACAGTTATAAATTTATTCTGAATGTAAGAAATCATCTTCATCTTATTTCACCATCAAAATCGGATAGATTAGAGTTTTCAGCTCAAGAGAAAATTGCAAACCGCTTAGAATATTCGCATGACGGTTGGCATGAGTTTATGAAAGATTATTTTTATGCCGCAAGTATTCTGAAAAGATTTGCAAAAACAATGATATTAAGATTTGAAGAAGAAATTTCAAAACCTATCTCAGATTATTTAGCGATAGAACTTGATGATGATTTTGTAATGAAAGAAAATAAAATTTCATTGACAAATCCTAATGCAGAAATTGATCTCGCAAAAGTACTCAGAGTATTTTATTACAGAGCTATAAAGGATGCAGTCTTTGATGAAAATCTTCGCTCAAAGATAATTGATCTTTCCGTGATCTCTCAAGAAGAACTTAAACCGGAAAATGTGTCTTCTACTTTTTTTAGAGAGTTGCTAAGATTACCGAAAAATGTCGGAAAGACAATAAGTATGATGAACGAGCTCGGTGTGATTTCTGCATTCTTAACCGAGTTCAAGGAGCTAGTCGGATTTTTCCAACCCGGAGTTTATCATTGCTATACCGCTGATGAACATACAATTATTGCTTTAAGTAATCTTGAAAAATTGAAAGAAGAAAATTCAAGAATGGGTAAAATCTTTTATGAAATTGATAGAAGAGATTTACTCTACCTTGGTGTTTTGTTTCATGATATTGCTAAACCTATTAGTGTATCCGGACATGAAATAATCGGTGCCGAAATTGCTTCATCAATTATGGAAAGGTTAGGTTATGAGCAGGAAGAAATAAATCTAGTAAGATTTTTAGTGAGACATCATTTAACAATGGAGCAAGTTGCATTTAGAAGAAATCTCAATGATCCGATTACTTTAGATCAATTTGCCGCTAATGTTCCATCAGTTGAAGCGCTTGAGATGTTGTATTTACTAACCTTTGCAGATCTATCGGCTGTAAGTCCGGTTGTCTGGACGCAGTGGAAAAGTGATCTTCTATTTGAACTCTATAGAAAAACCAAAATGATGCTGGAAGACAGAGTAACCGGGGAACAATTAATTTATGCAGATACACTTGAAGTAATCAATGAAAGAGTTAAAGAAGCCGGCGAAAATATACGGCAACATTTAGAAGCATTTGACGATTTGACATACCTACAACAATTCTCAGAAGAAGAAATTAATGCTCACGTTGAAGAAATCGCCAACGGTGAAGATACTTCTGTATTCTTCAAAGAAGAAAAAGAGTTTACAAATATTACGGTCATTACAGAAGATAATGAATCCGTTCTTGCAAGGTTATGCGGTGCACTTTCAATCAATGATTTAAATATTCACGACGCACGTATCTTCACTAGAAAAGACGGACTGATAATAGATAATTTTAATGTGAGTGATTTTAGGACAAATAAAAAAGTTGATAAAGAAAAGTACGATAAAATTAGGGAAGACATAATTGCTTCAATCAATAATCAGCTTTCTATCAATAAAGAGTTCAAGAGAGTTAAATCAAAATGGTGGCGCTTAGAAGACAAGTTCTTTAGTAGAAAAGGTACTATAAAGATCAACTTTGAGAAACACCAAAAATATACAATCATTGATATATTTTCGCCGGATAGATTAGGACTTCTTTACCAAATAACACGCAAGTTTTTTGAACTTGGGATCAGTATTTACTTTGCAAAAATTTCAACTAAAGGCGATGATGTTGTTGATTCATTTTATGTGTTAACTCAAACCGGTAGAAAAATATCACCAAATAATTTTGAACTAATAAAAAAAGAATTAACCGAAGCAATCGAACAAATGATATAGGTGCAATTTTGAACTTTATGAATAAAACAAATCCGGTTGGAATATTTGATTCCGGTATCGGCGGGTTAACGGTTGTAAAGCAGATGGATCAATTTATTCCAAACGAGAATATGATTTATTTCGGTGATACTGCACGTGTGCCGTACGGTAATAAATCAAATGAGACTGTGATAGAATATGCAATTCAAGACACAAAATTTTTATTAAAGAAAAATGTTAAGATGATAGTAGTTGCTTGCAATACGGTATCATCAGTTGCATTGAATAAATTAAGAGAAAATTTTGAGATACCAATTGTAGGTATGATTGAACCGGGCGCTAAGTCGGCAATTGAAAACACAACGAATGGTAAAGTCGGAGTAATCGGAACTTATGCTACTATAAATAATAAAGCATATTCAGCTGCTCTGAAGAAGCTTGACAAAAAATTGAAAATTTATGAAAAAGCTTGTCCATTATTTGTCCCTTTAGCAGAAGAAGGAATGGTTAATCATCCCGCTACAAAACTAATAGTTAAAGAATATCTTGATGAATTAAAAAAACAAAAAATTGATACGTTGATTTTGGGTTGTACACACTATCCACTTCTGTCTAATGTAATTCAAGAAGTAATGGGGGATAAGGTTACGCTTATTGATTCCGGTGTTGCTGCAGCTTCCGTTGTAGAAAACTATTTATTCGGTCGAGGTCTAAGAAATGAATCACATCAAATAGGAAAACGTGATTTTTATGTAAGTGATTTACCTGCAAAGTTTAAAACTATTGCCGACACTTTTTTAGGACGACATATTGAACATCTTACTAAAGTTGATTTGGAAGAACTTATATAAAATCTCAAATCCGAAATCCTAAAACCTAATCTCTAAACAAATCTTAAATTCGAATCGCGAAATTCTAAAAGAAACTGAATGGATATGTTCGGTTTATTGCTTTGTATTTTGTGTTTTGAATTTGTTTAGGATTTAGAGCTTAGAATTTAGGATTTATTCAAGTACATCATAATTCCGCTTATTGTTTTAGCATCTACAATTTCGCCACTTGCAATTTTTTGTTTTATCTCGTCAATAGTAAACTCGAATATTTCCATTCCTTCTTCGCCTTCTTCGCGTGCATGTTCACCCGCAGTTAGATTTTCCGCAAGATAAATGTGAAGTATTTCATTACAAAAACCCGGTGTTGTATAAATGTGTCCAAGTTTAGAAATTTTACCGGCAGAATATCCGGTTTCTTCGGTAAGCTCGCGCTCGGCACAGAGTTGTGGTTCTTCGTTGTTATCTAACTTTCCGGCCGGTAATTCCAAAATCCATTCTTGAAACGGATAACGGAATTGTCTTACCATTATAATTTTGTTTTGATTTGTCACTGCAACAACAACTGCACCGCCCGGATGAATAGCAACTTCTCGTCTACCTGTATTTCCGGTTGAATCGTATTCAATTTCATCGACCTTTAAATCAAATACTTTTCCTTTAAATAATATGTCACTTTTGAGTAATCTGAATTTGCTCATAAACTTTTCTCGTTTATTGATAACAGGATTGATCGGTAACGATCATTTTGCTGGAATCAAATCCTTTGCGATCTGCTACTTCTTTTAATTGTTGAATTATTTTTTCGTCCAACAATGGAGTTCGTGATAGAATCCATAAATATTCTCTACTTGGTGAACCGACTAAAGCATATTGATAATCATCATCTAATTCCAGTATCCAATAATCTCCTTTGAACGGCCAGAAAAATTGGACTTTTAGTTTAGCATTGTTGCTTCCTTCTACAACAAATGCTTTCCCGTTTACTTGATCAATTTCTCCATCTGCGCTATCCTCATTACAAGTATTTGTTACTCGAAGAGTTTCCGAATCGATCAGTGAATATTCGGCAGTTGTGCAATGGCAACCTTCCTCAAATCTGTTTGGAAGCAAAGCAATTTCGTACCACTTTCCGAGATACTTTTGAATATCAACATACTCAACAGTTTCAAGCGGTGCATAATTGCCACCGCAATTGAAAATGAAAATACTTATAAAAGATATTAACAATAGAATTCTAAAATTTTTCATAAAGTACCTACTTCATGGCACCTTCGTGTTCTTTGTGGTGAATAAACTCTAGTCATAAAAAGGAATAAGTTCACTTCCCATATACTTGAGTACTGCAGTAATAACACCGAGATCATCAAGGTAACCGATTAATGGAGCAATGTCGGGAATCGAATCAATCGGACTGATAAAATAAATCAATGCACCGACTACGATCGATTTACGATACCAAGCAATCGATGGATCAACCATATACTTAAAAAGCGCTTTGATATCTTTCGCGAACGAAATTTTCTTGCCAATTCTTTCGATCTTTTCCCAAAGATTCTCTTCAACATATTGTTTCCCGAGATCAACTTTTATCGCGTTATTGTACTTACCAGTAAATTCCTTTTCAATTTCTTCTTCTGATAGATCATCAAGATCGAACATGTCATCTTTATCGTTCATCTTCAATTCTCCTTTTTATATTTTTCAAACCAATCATAAAGTGTATTCCACCATAGTCTGGCGTTTCTTGGTTTTACTACAAAATGATATTCATCAGGATAATATAAAAATTTACTTTCCACTTCCAATCGCTGCAAAGTTGAAAAGAATTCCATTGCTTGTGTTTCTGGTACACGGAAATCCAAAGCGCCATGAACAATTAATGTCGGTGTTTTCATATTTTCGGCATACATATGCGGTGACCATTTCTGATAAAGCTCACGATTTTGCCATGGAGTTCCACCAAATTCCCATTCGGGGAACCAAAGTTCTTCTGTTGAACCCCACATACTTTCTAAATTAAATACTCCGTCATGACAAACAAGCGCATTAAATCTATCGGTATGTCCGTTAACCCAAGCAATCATATAACCACCGTAAGATGCACCTGCTGCGAATGTATTTTGGGGATCGATAAAATTATAATTTGCAATTGCATAATCATAAGCATTCATTAAATCGGTATAAACCTTTCCTCCCCAATCTTGAGAAATTTCATCGGTGAATTGTTGACCGTAACCTACACTTCCTCTTGGGTTTGGTGCAACTACTACATATCCTCTTGACGCAAACATTTGAGTATTCCATCTGTAATGGAAATCGTCAGTCCATGCACCTTGCGGTCCACCGTGAATTAAAAATATCATTGGATATTTTTTATTAGGATTAAAAAATGGAGGTGTCACAATGATCGATTGAACTTTTGCACCTTCAGCACCTTCGCTCCAGAAAGTATTAAACTCACCAAACTCAATTTGCGAGAGAAGTTCAGCATTTGCTGAGGTTATTTTTTCTAAGTTGCTTCCATCTTTATTGATTGAGAAAATTTCATGTGGTTGATTGTTTCTCTGTTGTTTGAAATATATAGTTTCACCGGTATTTGTTAGAACAAGATTAGAATTTACATGCTTCTCATAAATAGACGAAACATTGCCGGTTGCTATATCAATTGAATATATTGAGTTATTGACTTCATTTGATGCATCGAAGTAAATTTGCTTTGAATCTTTCGACCAAACAATTTGTCCGAATGAGATATCTTTGTTTTCGCTAATATTTTTTAGTTCACCGGTTTCGCGGTTATATAGAACCAAAGATTGTTTGTCGGCTTCAAATCCGGCTCGAGCCATGGAACGAAATGCAAGGTATTTACCATCAGGCGAATAAACTGGTTGATTATCGTTTCCTTCACTTACTGAAATCTTTTTATATTCAGGTGATTTACCTTTTCCCAAATTTTCAAGTGAAACTATAAATACATCGTTATTAGTATTCCAAGCTTGCTTGCCGGAGTTGTTCATAACAAATGCGGCTTCTTTACCATCGGGAGAAATTGCATAATCTTGGCTACTGCCTAATGCAATTGTTGGAATGTCTGTTGTGATACCTTGTGTTAAATCATAATATTCATTCTTAGCCAAGTCCATTAAGAATAAATGCGAACGTTTTGGTCCTCTCCAATCATTCCAATGTCGATAAAAAAGTTCATCAAAAATGTCGGCATCATAACCACGATTTGCTCGTTCTTCGTCTTTTTGTTTGTTGCAGTCTTGAGTTTCGCACTCCGGCCAAACTGAAGAAATAAACAAAAATTTAGAGCCGTCATTTGACCAAACTATTCCGGAAGCGCCTGTATATATATCAGTTAATTGCTCTTCTTCTGTTCCGTCATGATTTGCAATCCAAATTTGTCCTGCTCTTTGAAAAGTTAGTTTTCCATTTGGAGCAAATTTTGGAGAGGATTCGTTGACTTCAGTTACTTTGAATGGACGTAAATTATTTCCATCTACATCAATTAAGTAAATATCGGTATTGCCTTTGTTTGATTCAAAACTATAAATTGTTTGATCGAAGGCGATTGTTTTGTTATCGGGAGAAACATCAAACGAACCGATTCTTTTCATTGCCCATAAATCATCAATTGTGATTGCACGTTTTTCTTGTGCCGATAATTGTAAAATTGAGAACAAAGAGATCAGTAGAAATAAAAATAGTTTTTGCATCATTTACCTCGAATTTTCGGAAAGTTTTGATCTTAAAGATACTTGAAGGACAATATAATTACAATTCACTTCGAGATTTCTTTGATTTCAAGCTCAATTTTCAATTCGACTTTATCTATTGCATCCCACATTCCTTGCTAAACCCCCCTTTATTTGATAATTTTCAGTTTCTTTTAAATAAACATATGGATTCTATGCGTTATCCTTTTACTGAAACCGAAGCTAAGTGGCAAAAATATTGGGAAGATAAGAAAGTTTATAAGACTGATCTCTCCAACAATCAAAAGAAACTCTACACACTTGTTATGTTTATATACCCGTCCGGATCAAAACTTCACATTGGTCACTGGTATAATTACGGACCCACAGATTCTTGGGCTCGCTTCAAAAAATTGCAAGGTTACAATGTTTTTGAACCAATGGGTTATGATGCATTCGGACTTCCAGCAGAAAATTATGCAATTAAAACAGGCGTACATCCTCAAGATTCAACTTTAGAAAATATTAAAGATATACGAGAACAGTTAAAAACTATGGGCTGCATGTACGATTGGGATGCGGAACTGATGACTTGTGTCCCGGAATATTATAAATGGAATCAATGGTTGTTCTTGCAGCTTTATAATAAGGGATTAGCGTATAGAAAAAATGCGCCTGTTAATTGGTGTCCTTCATGCAATACCGTTTTGGCAAACGAACAAGTTCAACAAGACGGAACTTGCGAGCGATGCGGAACAGAAGTTGAAAAAAAGAATCTTACTCAATGGTTTTTTAAGATAACTGATTATGCCGATGAATTACTTTCCGGTCTAAATAAAATTGATTGGCCCGAAAAAACAAAGTTGATGCAAACGAATTGGATTGGAAAAAGTACCGGAACCGAAATTGATTTTAAAATTGAAGGACACGAACAAAATCTTAGCGTTTTTACGACTCGTCCGGATACGTTATTCGGTGTAACTTATGTTGTGCTTGCACCTGAAAATGAACTTGTAGAAAAAATTACAACAGAAGATTACAAAGAAAAAGTTAATGAATACATAAAATCAATTCAGAGTTTGTCAGATATTGAAAGAACTTCGACAGTAAAAGAAAAAACCGGGGTGCCTACCGGAGCTTTTGCTATCAATCCAATTAATGATGAAAAAATTCCGATTTGGGTTGCCGATTATGTACTTGCAAGCTACGGAACCGGATGTGTTATGGCAGTTCCAGGACATGATGAAAGAGATTTTGAATTTGCAAAGAAATTTAATCTACCGATAAGAAAAGTGATTTTAAAACCCGATACTAATGAAGATGATGAATTAACGGAAGCTTACACAGAATCCGGCATGATGGTCAATTCAGGTAAATTTACGGGTAGAAATTCAATTGACGGTAAAAAGCAAATTACTGATGAACTTGAAAGAGAAGGAAACGGCAGAGCTAAAATAAATTATAAATTACGTGATTGGCTGATTTCCCGTCAACGTTACTGGGGAACTCCGATTCCTATTGTTTATTGTGATAATTGTGGCGAGGTTCCTATTCCGGAAGAAAAACTTCCAGTAGAACTTCCTTATGATGTTGAGTTTAAACCTGACGGCGGTTCACCTCTTGCAAAAAATGAAGACTTTGTAAATACAACTTGTCCGAAGTGTGGTGATGCTGCAAAACGAGATGTTGATACCATGGATACTTTTGTTGATTCATCATGGTACTATTTGCGTTACTTAAATCCAAATTTTTCTGGGGGAATGTTCGATCCTGAATTAGCAAAGAAATGGGAACCGGTTGATATGTATGTCGGTGGTGCCGAACATTCAACTATGCATTTACTTTATGCCCGGTTCGTTCACAAATTTTTGCGCGATATTGGATTGGTGAAAACCGATGAACCTTTTGCAAAACTGCGACATCAAGGAACAATTACAAATAACGGCGCAAAGATGTCGAAGTCAAAAGGAAACGTTGTTAATCCAAACTCATTTATTGAAAATTATGGATCGGATGTATTCCGAATGTATTTGATGTTTATGGGTCCTTATGATCTTGGCGGCGATTGGAGTGATAAAGGAATTGTCGGAGTTGATAGATTTGTTCAAAAAGTTTATCAATTAATTACCGAAAGAACAGGATTTTCTAAATCTCATCCGTCAAAAGAGAAATATAATATGAGTGAACTGAATGAAGATGAAAAATCAG
This sequence comes from Melioribacteraceae bacterium, assembly GCA_030584085.1. Taxonomy (NCBI): domain Bacteria; kingdom Pseudomonadati; phylum Ignavibacteriota; class Ignavibacteria; order Ignavibacteriales; family Melioribacteraceae; species Melioribacteraceae bacterium. The sequence continues at coordinate 2,800,515 of CP129490.1, read as the reverse complement.
TTTATCAAAAAGTAAATCAATCACTCAATAAATTTTCTGATGAAGTTGATAATCTGAGATTCAATACTGCTGTTGCTGTTCTAATGGAATTAACAAATGAGTTGAGCAAACATTTAAGTAATTGTTCAAACGATTTGCAGACTTACTCATTAGAAAGATTATCGGTAATGTTAGCTCCGTTAGCTCCGCATCTTGGTGAGGAATGCTGGAATTTACTAGGAAACGAAAAATCAATTTTCGAAGAAAATATTTGGTTTGAAGTTGATCAAGATGCGTTAGTTGTTGATAAAGTTACGATTGCAGTTCAAGTTAACGGAAAACTTAGAGCCGCGATTGATGTTCCGGTTGATAGCGAACAAGACTTCATTAAAGAAAAAGTATTTGCCGAAGAAAAAGTAACGCATCACACAACCGGCAAAACTATTGTAAAAGAGATCTACGTAAAAAATAAAATTTATAACATAGTTGTTAAGTAATCTTTGTGACCCTTTGCGAACTTTGTGGTGGATAGTGTGTTAAGTTACACAGAGAACCACTGAGAAAACACGGAGAACCACGGAGAAATCAGGAGATAGTTTAGAATGTTAGATATCAAGTTTATTAGAGAAAATCCGGAAGTAGTGAAAGCTGGAATTAAAAATAAAAATGAAAAGGATACTATCGATCAAGTGCTGGAACTCGATGAAAAAAGAAGAAGCTACATTGCACAAGTAGAGGATTTGAAAGCTCAAAGAAATTCTGCATCACAGCAAATCGGACAAATAAAAAAATCCGGTGGTGATGCATCCGCACAAATCGCAGAGATGAAGCGAGTCGGTGATATGATTTCTGATCTTGATACCCAGTTAGCAGAAGTTGAAGAAAATTTACACAAATTGCTGATCTGGTTGCCGAACTTGCCGCACAACTCAGTTCCGGTTGGTAAATCCGCAGAAGAAAATGTTGAAGTCAGACAATGGTCACCGGAAGGCTTCTCTTTTAAAACAGAAGGAAAAGTTTTAGACCATATAGAGCTTGGCAAAAAATTAAAAATCCTTGATTTCGAAAGAGGAGCAAAAATAACCGGTTCCGGATTCCCGGTTTATGTTGGAAAAGGTGCTCAGTTAGAAAGAGCATTAATAAATTACATGCTTGATCTTCATATTAATGAACACGGATATACCGAAATTATTCCTCCACTTTTGGTAAATCGTGAATCAATGTTCGGCACCGGACAGCTTCCTAAATTGGAAGAGGATATGTACTATGCCGAGAAGGATGATCTTTTCACAATTCCAACCGCAGAAGTTCCAATTACCAATATGCACAGAAGTGAAATTTTGGAAGAGAACCAATTACCAATAAACTATGTTGGATATACAGCATGCTTTAGAAGAGAAGCCGGTTCTTACGGAAAAGAATCAAAAGGATTTTTAAGAGTTCACCAATTCAATAAAGTAGAAATGGTGAAACTTGTTAAACCGGAAACATCCTACGATGAATTGGAAAAGATCACGAATGATGCCGAAGATATTTTAAAAGCATTAAAAATTCCTTATAGAATTTTAATGTTATGTTCGGGAGATTTAAGTTTTGCAGCAGCAAAATGTTATGATATTGAAACTTGGTCACCTGCCGAAAATAAATGGTTGGAAGCTTCATCATGCAGTAACTTTGAGGATTTTCAAGCTCGCAGGGCAAACATTCGTTTTAGAAAATCCGAAAACAAAAAAGTAGAATTTCTTCATACATTAAACGGTTCGGGATTGGCAACAAGCAGATTGATGGTTTCAATTTTAGAGAACTATCAAACTCCTGAAGGAAAAATTATTGTACCTGAAGTTCTTCAAAAGTATACCGGCTTTAAAGTAATAGATTAGTAAATTAATTTAGGATATAGCAGCTCGGTAAATTCAATATATGGATAGTTTATCTTATTTAAATAAATACTTCCTTCGTTACAAAAAGAAACTTGCTCTTGGTGTTCTCTTTATACTCATCTCGAACATCGCGCAAGTTTTCATTCCAATATTTTTGAGAGAGGGAATTGACGGAATTCAGCAGGATGTTAAGTTCGATAAATTATTCGAATATGGATTACTCATATTTATCGCGGCAGTTATTGCAGGCGTTTTCCGATTTTTAATTAGACAAACAATCATTGTTGTATCTAGAGAAATTGAGTACGATTTACGTCAAGATTTTTGGGCTCACATTCAAAAATTATCCCATAGATATTTCCAAAATAACTCCACCGGAAATATAATGGCGCATGCTACTAACGATATCAGCGCTGTGAGAATGTATGTTGGTCCGGCAGTTATGTATTCCATTGATACAGTCTCGAAGTTTATAATAATCATTGCAATAATGATTACAATAAGTCCTCTCTTAACTTTTTATACTTTAATACCGCTTCCGTTTTTATCTTACTTTGTTTATCAATTGAGTAAAAAGATTCATAAAAAGTTTACGCTTATACAAGAAAGCTTTTCGGATTTAACAACAAGAGCTCAAGAAAATTTTGCCGGAATTAGGGTAATTAAATCCTATGTAAGAGAAGACGGAGAGATTAAAAATTTTACAGAACAGAGCGAAGATTATCTCAACAAGACAATGGACAAAGTTAAAATTCAAGCTTTGTTCCAGCCAATACTTTATACAATTGCGGGACTTTCAGTAATCATTGTTGTTTGGGCCGGCGGTGGAATGGTCATAGAAAACGCTCTAACTCTCGGTGATATTTCCGCATTTGTAATTTTCCTCGGAATGTTAATTTGGCCTATGATTGCTTTCGGCTGGATTTTGAATATCATTCAACAAGCTTCTGCAAGTATGAAGCGATTAATCAAAATTCTGCATGAAGAATTGGAAATTCAAGACTCAAAAGCGACACGAACAATTATAAACTCAATTAAAGGCAGAATTGAATTTAAAAATGTTTCATTCAGATATAAAAATGATTTGCCGGATGTTTTGGATAATATAAGTTTTTCAATCGAGCCGGGAGAGACAATTGCGATAATCGGTAAAACCGGTTCAGGAAAAACAACTTTGCTTAATTTGATACCAAGATTATTTGATGCAACAAACGGTGATGTTCTAATAGACGGTTATAAGATAAAGGAAATTCCACTAAAGATATTAAGGCAAAATGTTGGTTTGGTTCCGCAGGAAACATTCCTTTTCTCGGATACATTGAAAAATAATATTCTTTACGGTACAAAAAACGGAAATGATGAAATTGTTAATCATGTTGCAAAAATATCTCAACTTGATAAAGATGTTGAAGGATTTCCTAAAGGTTATGAAACAATGCTCGGTGAAAGAGGAATTACTTTATCCGGCGGACAAAAACAAAGATCATGTCTGGCAAGAGCATTAGCTATCGATCCTAAAATACTCATACTTGACGATTCATTTTCTTCGGTCGATACAAATACCGAAGAAGAGATTTTAAAGCAGTTAAAAGAATATATGAAAGATAGAACCAGTATAATAGTCAGTCATAGAATTTCCACGGTTAAAGATGCAGATAAGATTTTAGTGTTACAAAACGGAAGAATTCAGGAACAAGGAAATCATGAGAAACTCGTTTCACTCGGCGGTATTTATGCTGATTTACATTTCAAACAATTATTGGAAGAAGAACTAAAGGAATTATCATAATTAATGATTGAAACCGGCGACGAAATATTAGGTAAAGCATACGATTCCAAATTAATGCGACGACTTTTGGGTTACGTTAAACCTTATAAAAAGTATGTTGTTATAGCAATTATATTAAACATTGTAGTTGCCGCACTCGGCCCGGTTCGTCCGTATTTAACAAAAATTGCTGTCGATGACTATATAGTTGAGAGCGATTATAATGGTTTACTACTTATATCGGCAATATTGATCGGTGCGTTATTAATTCAATCGGTCATCCAATATTTTTTGACTTACTATACTCAATTGATGGGTCAAAAAATAATTTTTGATCTTCGGGTTAAAATCTTTTCACATATTCAAAAGTTAGCATTAAGATTCTTTGACAAAACTCCGATCGGGAGATTAGTTACAAGAACAACAAACGATGTTGAAGCGTTGAATGAACTTTTCTCATCAGGAATTGTAATGGTGTTCAGTGATATCTTTATCATCTTTTGGATTTTAATTTTTATGTTCTTCATGTCGTGGGATCTTTCGCTTGTAACATTGTCGGTTCTTCCTATTTTAATTTATGGGACTTTCTTGTTTAGAAGAAAAGTTAGAGATGCTTACAGAGATGTAAGATTTCACCTAGCTAGACTTAATTCTTACATGCAAGAACATGTTACCGGAATGAGTATTGTCCAAATCTTTTCCAAAGAGAAAGATGAACTTAAAAAGTTTTCTAATATTAATGCCGATCATCGTAAAGCTAATATTGATTCAATTTTTTATTATGCGGTTTTCTATCCGGTTGTGGAAATATTAAGTTCACTAGCAATCGCTTTAATCATTTGGTACGGCGGCGGACAAGTTGTTCAAAATGCGATGACCATAGGTGTGTTATTCGCTTTTATTCAATACACCGAAATGTTTTTCCGTCCAATCCGTGATCTTTCGGAAAAATATAATATTATGCAAACCGCAATGGCTTCATCGGAAAGAATATTTAAGTTACTTGATAACGAAACATTTGTTAAAAATCCCGATCATCCTAAAGAGTTAAATAATGTTAAAGGTGAAATTGAATTCAAGAAAGTCTGGTTTTCTTATAACTCGGACGAATATGTTTTACGAGACATTTCGTTAAAAATCAATCCCGGTGAAACAATTGCATTAGTTGGTCACACGGGTGCGGGCAAAACAAGTATCATAAATATTCTCACTCGTTTTTATGATATACAAAAAGGTGAAATATTAATTGACGGAGTTAATATTTCCGAATTAGATAAACGCGATTTGAGAAAATTTATTTCAATAGTATTGCAAGATGTTTATCTTTTTTCCGGGACGATCAAATCTAATATAAGTTTAGGTTCGCCTAATGTAACAGATGAACAAGTAATTGCAGCCGCTAAATTTGTCGGTGCGGATAAGTTTATAGAAAAGCTTCCCAACAAATACAACGAAGAGGTCAAAGAAAAAGGCGCAACATTAAGTGTGGGACAAAAGCAATTAATTTCTTTTGCAAGAGCTTTGGCTTATAATCCGCAAGTTCTTATTTTAGATGAAGCAACTTCAAGCATTGATACCGAATCGGAAATATTAATTCAACAAGCGATTGAAAAATTATTAGTCGGAAGAACATCAATAGTTGTAGCACATAGATTATCAACGATACAAAACGCTGATAAAATTATTGTCATGCACAAAGGCGAAATTAGAGAGATAGGAACCCACCAAGACTTACTCGCAAAACAAGGTATATATTATAAATTGTACCAGCTGCAATACAAAGATCAGGAAGTTGTAAAAACTTCTTAATACAGGGAGGAAATAATGGCAAAAACTCGTTTCATGACTTTGCCCAGGCACATTGATGAAGGAGAAAAACTTCATCCCGGGGCAACTGGCGAACTTTCGGCTATTCTTAACCAAATCGGTTTAGCGGCAAAAGTAATTTCACTTGAAGTAAACAAAGCCGGGCTGGCTGATATTCTTGGATTTACCGGAGATGAAAACGTTCATGGCGAACAAGTTAAAAAGCTTGATATGTTTGCGCATGATACATTAATTAGAGCTCTTGATCACACCGGACATTTTTGCGTTATGGCATCCGAGGAAGAAACCGATATCATTCACATTCCGGAAAAACACAAAATTGGTAAGTACGTAATTCTATTTGATCCGCTTGATGGTTCATCAAACATTGATGCGAATGTAAGTATCGGAACAATATTCTCGATCTACAAAAGAATTGATCCAAGTGAAGAGGGTCCCGGTACATTGGAAGATTGTTTGCAGAAAGGTGATAATCAAGTTGCAGCCGGATATATTGTTTATGGCTCGAGTACTATATTTGTTTACACTGCGGGACATGGTGTTCACGGATTTACACTTGATCCTGCATTTGGTGAATTCTTACTTTCACATGAAAATATTGAAACGAAATCAAGAGGTGCTATCTATAGCATTAATGAAGGTAACTATAAATACTGGCATCCAGGATTAAAAAAATATATTAAACATCTTCAGGCACAAGATAATCACGAAAAACCCTACAAAGCGCGCTACATAGGATCAATGGTTTCTGATATTCATCGCAATCTTTTATATGGCGGAGTGTATATGTACCCGGCAGATAAGCGAAATCCGAATGGTAAACTTCGATTGGTTTATGAATGCAACCCAATGGCATTTATAGTTGAAGCAGCAGGCGGTAAAGCAACCGACGGAAAAGGTAATCGAATTCTTGAAATGAAACCTACAGAACTTCATCAAAGAGTGCCGATTTATATTGGTAGCAGAGAAGATGTTGAACTGGTAGAAAAGTTTATAGAAGAAGAAGGCGATTAAAATTTTCCCCGGGATTTATGATTAATTAAAATCCCGGGAAATTGTTTACAGCTAAATCTGTTTTAAATCTTCATTTAGTTTTGAAGCAAGTTCTTGATGTGTAATTCCAACCAATTTTAACTTAGCATTTTTCACACAAATTTCCGGTGCATCACCTTCGCCGGTCATAAATTTATATAGATTAAAACCAAGTCTGTTTCGGTCGTTTGGAATCGGGATAAATTCGGAATACTTTTCTACAATGTTGTAAACTTTTTTTTCTAGCGAATCTGTGGGAAAGAAGTTTGTTGAAGGAGGAGGAAGAGTTGTCATTTTTCACCTTTTCAATTTATAGTGTATTAAAATAACTAAGTTGAATTTTTTCTACAAATTATATTTGTCGAATCACAATTTTATTTAAAGTAAATTTGGAAGCAATGATTGATATTATTGTTCTCCTTCATCAATTTAGGTTATTAGCTGACAAACTATAAAAAAATATTGATTATCCGATTAAGCTCGCTTGGCGATGTACTTCTTACTACTCCGGTTATTTCGGCACTGCAGCAGAAGTTTCCAAACACGCAAATTGATTTTCTTGTAAAACCACAATTTCTTTATGCGGTAAAAACTAATCCAATTCTTAACCACATTTATGAATTTGATAAATCAAAAAATATTGATCTACTTCTTAAGTCATTACAAAAAAATAAATATAACTTGGTAATTGATCTACAAAATAATTTTAGAAGCAGAAAAATTAGTTCAAAATTATCTGCAAAAGTTTATCGTTTTAAGAAACCAACTCTGAATAAATTTTTACTCGTTAATTTTAAATGGAATCTTTTCAAAAAAGTTAAATCAATTCCGCAAATGTATTTTGAAAGTATTCCCGGATTAGATTTCAATTTTCAAAAACCATCTTTGTTTGTTCCTGAGGAAGTTATCTCAAGTGTAAAACCCGGAAAATATATTGGCTTTGCACCGGGATCAAAACATTTCACTAAAATGTGGCCGATTGAATATTTCAATGAACTTGGTAAACTATTAAGTGCGAAAGGCTATACAATTTTACTTTTCGGCGGAAGTGATGATAAAGAAATTTGTCATAATCTTAAGCAAGAAATTCCCGGCGCGATTGATTTATCAACAGAAAATGATTTAATTCAAATTGCTCGCGATATGAAAGAATGCAAATTAATTGTCTGCAATGATTCCGGGTTGATGCATACCGCAGTTTCTGTTGATGTTCCGGTGATTGCAATATTCGGATCAACTGTTAAAGAATTCGGTTTCGCGCCTTATTCGGAAAATTCATTAGTCATTGAAAACGAGGAATTAAAATGCAGACCATGTTCGCATATTGGTAAAGACAAATGTCCGAAGTCACATTTTAAATGTATGTTGGAATTGACTCCGGAATTAGTTCACAATAAAATTGAAAAATTTATTTCATTATGATGATCAAATTACTTCGATTCTTTTACGACTATTTATTACTTCCACTTTTCATTGCGGCGATTTACGTCGCGTCATTATTCAATAATAAAATTAGAAGAGGAATAAGAGATCGAAAGAATTTAGCAGAAAAATTAAAATCCCAAGTTAAAAAACTAGATAAATCGAAAAAGCGAATATGGTTTCATTCATCTTCGATGGGAGAATTCGAACAGGCAAAACCAATTATCGAAGAGCTAAGAAAAAGAGAAGAAGTAATTATAGTTGTTTCTTTTTTTTCACCATCGGGTTATCAGAATTCAATAAATTATTCTTTTGCAGATATTGTAACATACATACCACTTGATTCTCGGAAAAAATGCAAAGAATTTCTGGATGTTCTAAAAATTGATGTCGCCGTTTTCATGCGTTACGATATTTGGCCGAATATGATTTTTGAATTAAGTGATAAAAAAATTCCAACATTATTAGTCGATGCAACAATGCGTTACAACTCTCCGAGAAAGTATGGAGTCGCTAAGATTTTTCATCATCATATATATAAGGAAATAGATAAAATATTAACAGTTTCCGATGAAGACAGAAATAACTTTCTTCAATTCAATTTAGACAGCAGTAAAGTTAAAACTGTCGGCGACACAAGATATGACCGTGTTTATCAAAAAAGTTTGCAGGCAAAAGAAAAAAAATTATTCAAAGAGAATTTCTTTGATGGTAAGAAAGTTGTTGTATTAGGCAGTGCATGGGAATCCGATGAAGAAGTTGTTCTTCCCGCGTTGTTTAAATTAATGAGTAAACATAAAAATTTAATTTTGATAATTGCACCGCACGAACCAACAATAAATCATCTCGAAAAGTTAGAACACCAAGTTAATAAATCAATCGGTTCAATAAGATTCTCGCATATGAATATTTATAATAATCAAAGAGTCATTCTAATTGATTCAATTGGTATTCTACTTAGTTTGTACTACTATGCCGACTTAGCATTTGTCGGCGGCGGATTTAAGCAGAATGTCCATAATGTATTAGAGCCGTCCGTTTATGGTTTGCCGGTACTTTTCGGTCCAAAAATTTATAACAGCCAGGAAGCATTATCATTGATTGAAGAGGGAAGCGCCAGAGTTGTGCACAATAAAAAAGAAGCTTATAGAATCCTCAGTAAATTAATTACCGATGATACTTACAGATCAAAACTCGGACAAATAGCATCCGATTATGTTAAGGAAAACATCGGTGCAACCGCAAAAATTACGGATGAAATTGTTTCCGTTTTGTGAATGTATTAAAAAACCCAACTTCTCAAAGAAGTTGGGTTTTTGGTAAACCTAGAATTATTACTTGATTAACATCATCTTAAATCTATTTTTCCCCGATTATGTTAAGAAAAACATTGGCGCGACTGCAAAAATTACAGATGAGATTGTTTCGATTCTGTGAATAATTCGCAGCAATTTTTTCTATCGAGGGATTGTGCTTTCCGGTGGAGTTAACATTTCTAATACCTTTTTAATTTTTTCCAATCGAAATAAATCCTTTAGAAAAGAATCCGCTTCTGTAATCTTCTCCTACTACTACCACAATATTATCTTTGTAATCCAACCCGAATGTTATCTTAAACTCATCTTGTAACTCCGGATACTCCTTCCATGTATTTCCGTTATAATGTTGAATCGATGATTTATATCCGGCGATAATAAGATCATTCACATCATTTCCCCTCAGCCGCTCAAACCAAGCTCTACTTTCTCCAAATTCGACTAATGATGTTATTTCGTCATTGATACCATTACTGTATCGGTATAGGTTTGTTGAACTGAGTAAATAAAGATGTGTTTCTGTGTTAGTCCAAAGACTTCGTATCGTTCCGTTAAATTGAGAAGGATTGTTAATTACATTTTCGGAGAAGACTATTTCTGCAAGTACATTTTCAATCTTGATTAAAACAGTTTCACCGGTCTCTTCATAACCACTAATCCAGACTATATCCCCTTGACCCCAAACATCCCGCAAATCAACATCCGTCCCACCTGTCCCTACGGGATTCTCTATCTTTCGCCATGACGTGCCGTTGTAATAACGGATATTTCCATTGCCGCCAACAAGATATACCTCATTTGAACTTTTAGCCCAAATTTTGTTAATATAGAACCCTCCTTCATAACCTTTGTCTCCTCCCCAGAAAGTCCAAGTCTTCCCATTCCAGTGTTGAGGTATTGAACCGCCTATCCAAATATCATCTTCCGCTATTGCATAAATACTATACTCTGGAGCAAGTAGAAATCCTTCTTCCACAATTCTCAATGGTTGCCATACTTTACCGTTCCAGTGGACTGCGTTATAAACTTTCGAATCATTCGCCCCGGTTGAGTCTTTTAGGTAAATTGCTCCTACAGCCCAAATGTTGCTCTCGTCTATAATTGCTACATCTCTCAATATGCTGTTTCCGTGTTCACCAAACTCAAATACCTCCCAAGTAAAATTGTGGCTTGTTGTATCCATTGTTACCGCTGTAACTTCATTACTGGTTACTTGATTTTTTTCGCTGGATACATTGTAAGTATAACTCTGAGATGGAAGAAGCGAGTCTTCATACAAAGTTATTTCACTTTCGGTAAGTGCTATTATTTGTGATGTATCTCCGTCTCTAAATAGAATAATCTCATTGGGTAGTTCTAAGTCCGTTGTTGTAAGATTAAGCCAAACTTCAGTAGGTGATGTATCATCAAGTGAAAGAGATAAAGTTGGTTTTGGTTTATCGTTATCCGGCGGAGGTTCGGTTGTGTTACAGGAAACAAGTATAAAGGACAAAGGACAAAGGATAAATGCAAAAGTCAAAAGGGAAAAGTAGATTAATGCCGAATGTGTTTTTATGTTAAACATAGTTTTCATTTTTCAGTTTGATAGTACTTATAATACTCCGCCAAGAAAGTAAAATTAATCTAAGTGAATTTAATAATTCAAATTTAGCAATTATGTTTTTTAATTTCATTTCATTGATAATCGTGAATGTACTAGAGGATTGCTTTCGATAGAAAATATATTGAAAATTTCGTTGAGGGAATGGATATAAAAAAACCCAACTTCTTTTGAGAAGTTGGGTTTTTGGTAAATCTAAAAATCATTACTTAACCAGCATCATCTTTTTCATATCGACAAAATTCTTTTCGTTTGATGCGGCTTCAATTCTTAAGATATATAAACCGGATACATAATTTGCGGCATCCCAATTTAATGAATGAACGCCGGCTTCAAATGTGTTGTTTGCAAGATTCGCGATCTCTTCACCCATAATATTGTAAATTTTCAACACAACATTACTTCGGAATGGAAGACTAAAACTAATAGTCGTAGTCGGATTAAACGGATTCGGAAAATTTTGACTCAGTGCATATTCGGTCGGAATTTTATCTTCATCAACAGAAGTTGAAGGATCAACAACTAAAGTTCCGGAAACATTGTTTGTACCGTCCCAGAATCCACCACCACCTACATTATAACCGCCATATGAAAAACTTCCATCTTCAATTTGGAAACGACTTGCATAATAGTATGTTCCGCCTGAAAGTGAAGAACCAATATCTGCCATAAATTCATCATTATTTCCGGCATCAACATTAAATGCTGCTGACTTCCAAACATTTTCATTCCAAGTAGATGGGTCTGAATTTTCTGTGCTTACTCCAATCCAAGCCGATAAGCCCGGTGTTGCTCCGGGTATGCTTGTTACATCCTGAATCCATGTTTGAGCGTAAACTATAAATTCATTTCCTTCCTGAATATTTCCGTCAGGAGGCCATTGCAAATTACACCAATCAACGGTCGGCCCACCGATTGGATTAATTGTTAACACACCGGAGACATTATTAACACCATCCCAGAAACCACCTCCGCCGGCATTATATCCACCGTAAAATGATTTTACACCACCGGGAACAAAACGACTTGCATAATAATAAGTTCCGGGTGTAAGATTAGCTCCAATTTCAGCCATAAATTCATCGTTATTACCTACATCATCATTAAAAATTGCTGGAATCCATGCTTCAACAGGCCATTGAGCCGGATGAACATTTTCTGTGTGAACACCAATGTAAGCCGGTATTCCTTCGGTTGCACCAGGCACGGAAGTAACTCCATCAATCCATAGCTGAGCATAGACAGTCCCGCTTTCACCTTCAACAAATGACATTAACGGCGGCCATTGTAAATTGCACCATCCGATAGATGAAATATCAGGTAAGCTAAATAGTCCTTCACCGTTTACATTATTAACACCATCCCAAGCTCCGCCTTGGAATGCTCCATAGTAATAGTCACCGTTATTTAATCTGTATCGTGCTGCATAGTAAAATGAAAATGGTAATATTTCAATTTCTTTTAACAATTCACCAATGCTTAATGTAGCCATGTATTCGTCGTTATTTCCCACGTCAACATTGAAAATTCCGTTTGTCCAAGCTGACGCATCCCATGTACTTGGATCAGTATTTTTCAAGTTAAGCCCGAACCAAACTTCAATTCCTGCACCTTGTCCTTCACCGTCAGTCACTCCGGATTCATAAACCTGTCCATACACAGTAAACTCTAATTCATTTACAAGATTAACTTGAGGAGGCCATTGCAAATTTGCCCAATCAATTACAGTATCAGGAACTGATGAAACTGTTAAGACACCTGAAACATTATTTAAGCTATCCCAGGCTCCTCCGTTATAACCACCATAATAATAATTTAGTCCGTTTGTAATTTCATTAGAGCTTTTTGATACGTCAGGTACTTGATACAAAAATCTGCTTGCATAATAATAGGTTCCTTCGGAAAGCGAACTGCCGATTGCCGCTGTGTATTCATCGTTGTTGCCAACGTCACCGAGATAATCAGCTTCAACCCAAACTGATTCATCCCAGGTTGCCGGATTATCATTTGTGGTACTAACGCCAATCCATGAATAAATATTAGATCCTTGACCTGCTCCGCTAGTTACACCGTCCATCCAAACTTGTGCATAAACTGAAACAGAATCACCTTCCAGAATCGCAGCATTAGGAGGCCATTGCAGATTTGCCCAACCGATAGTCGGTAATGCATTTACCGTCAGAACTCCACTGTCGTTATTCCATGGACCTCCGGTTCCTCCATACCAATAAACTGCAGCATTCAACGGATTTAAACTTCTCACATCAACCGGCGGTTCATATAAAAATCTGCTGGCATAGTAATATGTTCCACCTGATAAATCACTACCTATTGAAGCTGTGAATTCATCGTTATTTCCTGCATCACCATTAAATGTTGCTGGGTACCATGAGTCCTCCGCCCATGTTGACGGGTCGGTATTTGTACTACTTACACCAATCCAAGCTTGAAGTCCATCTGACTGACCTGCTGAAGCTGTTACTCCGTCAATCCAAATTTGTGCATACACATTAAATGAACCACCCTCATTAATTTCGGCAGTCGGTGGCCATTGTAAATTGTACCATTGAGCTGATACGGAACCGACAAGAAAAAGAAATAGAATTAAGTAGATTTTTTTCATTAAGCTACCTCCCTAAATTATATTGTAATATAAGTTAATACAGTTTTCGTTAATAATATTAATTAAACTTTACATGGAGAGCACATGTAAAAAAAAATTGTGAGGGAAGCTGATTTTATATTTAACGGCATACAAAGCTAAGATTAATTGATATTCAATCAATTTTAAATAATAATATGAATCAAAATAATTAGAAACAGAATTAAAATCATTCTAAATCGATCAGTAATAATTTGGCAAAGCGAACGCTTTTGTTTAAATTTTTATAAACTTTTTCTAAAAATTTATGAGGAATAATGAAAACCAAAGTAAGAATTCTTGAAGAATTACAAGAATTAGGAATCAAAAATATTCTCGGTATTTATTACAATATGTCAACTCCTTCGTTGTATGAAAGAGCAATTTGCAGAAGAGAAGGAATGTTATCTCATTTAGGACCCTTGGTTGTTAGAACCGGTCAATATACCGGTAGAAGTCCTAACGATAAATTTATTGTTAAGGAAAAGACGAGCGATAAAAATATTTGGTGGGGAAAAGTAAATCGCCCGATTGATGAAGACAAATTTAACGGGCTTTATAAGAAAATGATTGCATATATACAGAACAAAGATATTTATGTTCAAGATTGTTATGCTGGAACGGATCCAAAATATAAAGTGCCGATAAGAATTATTACCGAATCTGCGTGGCACAGTCTTTTTGCTCGCAACATGTTTGTCAGAATTGAGGACAAAAAAGAACTCGAAAACTTAAAAACCGAGTTTACAATTATTCAAATGCCTAGTTTGCATGCTGAACCAGGTGACGACGGAACTAATTCAAATGTGTTCGTAATTGTGAATTTCGAAAAACGGATTGTACTTATCGGCGGCACTCCGTATGCCGGTGAAATTAAAAAATCTGTGTTTACAATATTGAATTATCTCAATCCATTACGAAATGTAATGTCAATGCACTGTTCAGCTAACGTTGGTAAAAATGATGATGTTGCTCTTTTGTTTGGGTTATCGGGAACGGGCAAGACAACTTTATCCGCTGATCCGGAAAGAAAATTAATCGGCGATGATGAGCATGGGTGGAGCGATACCGGCGTATTTAATTACGAAGGCGGTTGTTATGCTAAAGTAATAAATCTTTCAAAAGAAGCCGAACCGGATATTTATGAAACAACAAGAATGTTCGGTACAATATTAGAAAACGTAGCGTTTGATACTGATTCAAGAAAATTGGATTTAGATGACGGTTCCTTAACTGAAAATACTCGAGCAGCATATCCAATTACTCACATCAATAATATTGTTGAAAGCGGAATGGCGGGTCATCCTCAACATATAATTATGTTAACTGCCGATGCGTTTGGAGTTCTACCGCCAATCGCAAAACTTTCTACAGATCAAGCGATGTATCATTTTTTATCAGGTTACACTGCAAAAGTTGCAGGAACTGAAAAAGGTGTAACAGAACCCAAAGCAACATTCAGCACATGTTTTGGTGCTCCATTTATGCCTCTGCATCCATCGGTTTATTCAAAATTGTTGGGTGAAAAAATTGAGAAACATAACTCGGCTTGCTGGTTAATAAATACCGGTTGGAGCGGCGGCCCGTATGGTGTCGGCAGCAGAATGAAAATTAAATATACACGTGCTATGTTAACTGCGGCTCTCAACGGTGAGCTGGATAATGTAAAAACAAATCCGGATCCAATTTTCGGTTTGCAAGTTCCGGATGAAATTCCGCATGTTCCGAAAGAAGTTTTAAACCCACGAAACACATGGGAAGATAAAGATGCCTACGATAAATCAGCTAAAAAATTAGCTGATATGTTCCATGAAAACTTTAAGGATTTTGAAGAATACGTAAATGATAATGTTAAGAAATCCGGACCGACTTACAGAAGTTAAATTATTTGGGGATGTTTAAAACACATCCCCTGATATATTAATCCAGCCAATATTTAATTAAACATACTTATTTCCTATATTCGATAGTAGTATTCCAATCAATAATCGGATTAATGAAAACAACTTCTGAAATCTTGTTAAACACTTTTTTAGATTCTGCTCCTATCGGAATATTAATCTTTGATGAAGAACTAAGAATAACTTTTTTGAATGAAAGCTTTTTTTCTTTCGGAATTTCAACAGCTTTTACCAAAGATGAATTATATGGTAAATCAATTTTAAATGAACAGAAAATTGGTCTTGGCTCACTTGCAAAACAATTTCAAAATTTAATTAAGGGAGATGGATTTGAAGTTGAATTATCCAAAACCAGAGCAACAAATGGCAGTGCGATTAAAATAATTGTTAAAGGTGTTCCGATCTTTGAAGAAAACAAATTCAAAGGCGGAGTTATAATTATTGAAGATATCAAATCAATTTCATCACCTGAGGAGCAAAAATATGATTATCAATCATTACTAGAAACTCTCTCTCCGATTGCCGATATAATTTTTATTACGAACATGAGAGGTGAAGTAATTTATAATTCTTCATCACACCGCATAAAAATAAAAAAGGAAATAAAATTTGTTAGAGAATTATTTGAAAAAGATTGTGAAAAAGCATTAGACAATCTTTATGAAAAAGCAAAACAAAATATTGTAGAGAAAAAAGAGATTAACCTTCCCTTAAGTAAACTTTATGATAATAATTTTGTCAATGTTAAGGTCATTCCAATCTCCGGCAACAACACTACAACACTTGTTCTTATTAAAGATGTAACAAAAGAACTCGAAGAAAAAATAGCTTTTGAAAGTGAACTAAATGAATTACGTCGATATCAAGCAATCACTTCGTCAATTGTTGATGCAGTGATTGGAATTAATTTCAAAGGTGAAATTAGATTTTGGAATGAATCCTCTGAGAAAACGTTTAACTATACAAAGAGTCAAGTCTTCGGGAAATTTATAGATATAATTTTCCCATCATTAAATGGAGATTACTTCCAAATATTACGTGATGAACTATTAGAAAAAAAACATTGGGAAGGTGAACTTACCGTAGATAAGGGTGAAGATAATAAGGAGTTTTACGATGTAAGAATGGGCATAACCGGAGAAGGAGATAAACAATCCATAGTCATTTTATGCTCGAGTGTTACAGAAAGATATAATCTAGAAAAAGAACTTCGGCAATCCGAAGAAAGATTTCGTAACATAGTCACAAATTCACACGAATACATTTGCACAATTGATCTTAATGGAAGAATTCAATACGTAAATCCATATTTTGTTAAAACTTTTGGTTACTCCGATGAAGAACTCTCAAATAAGTATTTTTCAGATTTGGTTGATATTGAGTATCTCCAAGAAAATGAATTTACAATTTCTCCGAAAAATCTCGATTCGATGCAAGCCAGAGAGTTGCCGCTGGTAAAAAGTAACGGCGAGGTAATATTTGTTCTTGCCAGCTTTGCTTCGGTACACGATTTAGAAAACAAGCCAAAGTATTATATAGCTGTACTAACTGATATTACTCAAAAAAAGCAAGCTGAAAAGGATTTACTGTTAATCAAAACGGTTTTTGAAGCATCTCAAGATGGTATTGCGGTAACTGTTAACGGTACAATAATTCTTGTGAATAACTCATTCTCAAGCATGTTAGGTTATAATTCGGAAGAAGATTTGGTTGGAAGTAATTTTTATAAACTAATCGATCCAACGGTAAGAGAAGAAATCCAAGAAAATTTTGTTGAAATTGAAACCGGAGCCGCCGAATCTTCTCGTATGGAATTTGATTTAATTAAAAAGGATGGAAGTAAACTTCCTGTGGCAAATTCCATTGCAAAGTACGGTGTTGACGAAAGCATGTTCTTAGTTTCGGTTTTGCGAGATGTCACAGTTGAAAAATCAAGCCGTGAAGAATTGAGAGCAAGTGAAGAACGTTATAGAAGTATTACAGAAAATATTGAAGAAAGTTTATGGACTGCTGAAGAAAAAGATGGCAAGTTAAAGGTAGTTTTATATACACAGGCGATTAAAGATATTACCGGATTTACTGTTGATGAATTTTTAACTGATGAGAAGTTATGGATGAAAATAATTCATCCTGATGATGCAGAATCTATTCTAACAAAAATAAACAGATTATACTCTGATCCCGGAAGAACTTCTGAAGCATTCGAATATAGAATTATTAGCAATTCAGGAAGCATTGTTTGGATTGAAAATAAAATTAATATTATCCGAAAAGATAAAGGTAGAATCCATCGTATTTATGGTTTAGTGAGCGATATATCTTATAAAAAGAAAGCCGAGGAAGAACTAAAAAATTCTGCTGAGAATCTAAAAAAATTGAATGAAGCAAAAGATAGATTTCTTTCGATAATTTCGCATGATTTGAGAACTCCGTTCAGTTCAATAATCGGGTTTACGGATTATTTACTTGGTGAACAAAATGTTTCAGAAGAAAAACAAAGAAATTATATAAAGCTGATTCAAGATTCATCAAAAAGTATGCTCTCGCTTGTAAACTCTTTATTGGATTGGACACGAATTCAAACAGGAAGAATTAAATTTGAACCGGAAAGAATTAATGTTAGAGAAGTTGTTAAAAAATCTTTTAACATGTTATCCGGTACCGCACTCCAAAAGAAAATAGAAGTGAATTTAAATGTTGAAGAAGATGTATTCGTTCATGCTGATTCAACACTTTTACTGCAGGTGTTCAATAATTTGATTTCGAACGCAATTAAGTTTACGAACGACGGCGGAAATATTTCTATATCTGCCGAACCGGTTGTTGAAAAAAGAGCTTTTCAATTTCATGTTAAAGATAACGGAGTTGGTATAAAAGAATCTGATATCGATAAGTTGTTTAATGTTGATTCAAAATTTACTACACCTGGGACATCGGGCGAAAAGGGAAGTGGTTTGGGTTTATCTTTAGTCAAAGAAATTATTGAAAAACATGGCGGTGAAATTTCTGTTAAATCTATATTGGGCGATGGTACTGAATTTATATTTACCATCCCGGTATCATCAATGAATATTTTACTTGTCGATGATACTAGAACCGATCGATTATTATATTCAAAATTAATTCGAAACTTTCTGCCAAGTTATACAATCATTGAGGCGTCGAATGGTGAGGAAGCTTTGAAATCCATCATTGAATCACCCCCGGCAATTGTAATTACTGATCACTATATGCCGGAAATGAGCGGTTATGAATTGGTAAAACAGATAAAAATTCTTGATGTAAAATTTAAGCCACCGGTAATTGTACTTTCAAGCGACATCACTCTTGCGATATCGGAAGAATATGCGGAACAGGGTGTTGAGTTTGTATTCCAAAAACCCGTAAACTTGAAATCATTTAAAGAGGCTTTGGAAATATCTTTAAAGAAAGCTATCTATAGTTAATTTACTTTCTTTAACACAGCACCGGAACTCACTTCTACTTTATAAATTCCATCAACTGTTTCTAACACTTTCGTCCCGGCGTATTTTGAATTCACAAGTACTTCCCATTTGCCTTCCGGTAGAGAATATTCTGTTTTGATTTTTCTATCGGCATTAAATAAAACAAGAAATTCATCAGTTTCATGCGATACAGTATAAGCGAATGAAAACGGTGTTCTTTTATTTTCAATAAAATTTATATTTTCATAATCAGCGTGTCGGAA
Organism: Melioribacteraceae bacterium; assembly: GCA_030584085.1. Classification (NCBI taxonomy): domain Bacteria; kingdom Pseudomonadati; phylum Ignavibacteriota; class Ignavibacteria; order Ignavibacteriales; family Melioribacteraceae; species Melioribacteraceae bacterium. The sequence continues at coordinate 2,781,440 of CP129490.1, read as the reverse complement.
TGCAGAATAAGTTTTTCTTAATTCGATCAATCCACGGTAATAATCGAATAAGCCATAATTAATATCAACGTGATCATAATTGATGTAGTTTACATCATTATCTTTGTTGTAAGTGTTATGATCAATTTGACCTTTATGCGAATCTTCAACTTCAATATCTATCGGAATAACTTTAGATCTAGCAAATTCTTGTCCGGAGTGTATCATTGTTATTCCTTGCGAAGTCATAAGGAATAATGCACCAAGTTTATTTAACTTTTGTTCAAGAAGAGTTAGTTTTACATGTTTATCAACATCTCTAATGATTTCGTCAGGCTTTACATTTCGTAATCCTATTCTAATAAAATCCCCTAAAGTATATCCATCATGTGATTCTAAATAATTAACAGAGTGTTCTTTCTTTTGAAACAATCCCAAAGAATCTTTTACTAATGTTCCGTTTACATAGCTTTTAACTCGTTGAGGTGAGTTATTTCCATACCACTCGCCAAAAATCCAACCTAAACCATTTACCGGGTTTTCACCTTTAATTCCATTTCTGATTTGATCATTCCAGGCACCCCAACCGCGCATTGAGAATCCTTGCGGATCGTATCCGCCGCCCCAAGGTTCACAGACAAACACTACTTGTGGGTTTACCTTTTTTGCCTCGTGAATAATGTCTTCGATTGTTTGCCAATCGATTAGTTTCCCAAGGTCAAATCGAAACCCATCTATATGATATTCTTTCATCCAGTACAAAATTGAATCGATAATTAATTTACGGACCATCGGCCGCTCGGTTTTTAAATCGTTGCCGCAATAACTTTCTGCAATAAAATTTCCGTTATCATCAAGTCTGAAGTAATATTCTTTATCAATTTGTTTCAGGTTGCCAAGTTCATATTCTGAGAGATGATTGTAAACTACATCCAGCATAACAGCAATGCCATCTCGATGAAATGCTTTTACCATATCTTTAAATGCATTTACTTGTTTTGCTTCCTTTCCCATCCAAGTATTGGTTTTGAATTCTTTCCAATCTTCGGCGTAATATGCCTCCGGAGCAAAGTATGCCGCAGTCATATATCCCCAATGGTTTCGTTCATAAGGATTCCATGTATTAAATCGGCCATCGAGTGAATCTTCGAAAGGGATTTCCATATTCCCAAACTCTTGTGCGGGAAGTAACTCAACAGTGTTTACACCAAGTTTTTTAATATAATCTAATCCACCTCGTATTCCTTTTTCGGTAAGACCTTTATAGGTTCCGGGATTTGCTGCTCCTGCTGTAGAGTGTATTGACATATCACGAACATGCATTTCATAAATAATTAAATCTCGCCAATCTTGTTGAATCCATTCATCACCTTCCCATTCATAATCTCTATTATATACAATAGATTTTCTTGGATTCATGTAAGTATTAAATGTTGTAACAGCTTTCGCATAAGGATCGATACATAAAACTTGTTCGGGATTTCCTATTTCGTCCTCTTTATGATAGACTTTGAAACCATAATAAAGTCCGTGTAAATCACCTTCCAAAATTATTTCCCAAACCGCATCTTTATCGCGCTTCATTTTATGAGTTTGACCAACGCTGTCTTCAACATTTTTAAAAGTTACCAGCTCAACTTCGACCGCATTTGGAGTAAATAATCTAAAATAAGTTTTGCCGTCAATAATAAATGAACCTAACTGTTTATTGGAGTAATATGAGTTTAGTTCAGCTTCACGTTGTTCTTTAACGTTTTCAAGTATTGTAGATTTCTCTTGGACAAACAAATTTTCACCTGCTAAGATTGTTGTTAGAATAAATGATAAAAATACTATAGTTGATAAATTTTTCATCTTTGTTTCTTATAATTTCTGGATTATGCAACTTAAGAAAAAATGAAGATTGAGTGAAACAAAAATTATTATTTAAATATTATCGAATATTTTTCGTAGTATTTTATATAATCTAACATTTGTTTGGATTTCTCGATTTGAATTATTTGGAGGACGAGGGTGTGATTATTTTGTGGTAGTACTATAAATTAGAATGATTTGAAAAAGATAGGGGATATTCGATGAACATCCCCTATCCAAAATTTATTTCATTAAAACTGCTTTTTGAACTGCGTGAAATTTACCGCCATCAAATTTTATTAAATAAATTCCGGAAGCTAAATGTGATGCATTCCAATTGAATTTGTGGATGCCGCTTTCAAAATTATCATTAATTATTTCATCAACTTTCTGTCCAATAATATTATAAACGGAGATGTTCACATGTTCGTTTGAAGGTAAAGCGAATTCAATAGTTGTAGTCGGATTGAATGGATTTGGATACACAGATTTCAACTCAAAAACATTTACAACCGACTCTTTATCTTCTACTGAAGTAAGAGGTTCGCCAATTAAATTGACTATTATATATTCTAAATTGCTTGAAAGTTCTGTATAATCAAAATTGAGTGGCTTACATGCCAGCAATGCAAATTTCCCTAGATCTTCTGGACTAGAAATCACTCCGACACCTCTTGGCTCATCAAATCCCTCTGTTGATTGATAGAGTAAAGTTGATGATACAGAATTTAACTGCGTATTAAATACATTAATAAATGTTTGATTTGCAGTAACAGTAATATTACTTAAACCGGGTTCGACACTTTGAAAATCTTTTAATGTAGTAAGCGCAGAAGTATGCCAAGTGATTCCTAAATACTCTAATAAATTATCATCAATAAAAGATTTGCCAGAAGGGGTGATCAACAATAAATTACCTCCGGCATTTAAATAGTCGTTCATCAATTGTTTATCAAATTTGTTTGCATCGCTGCCGCTCGAAACCCAAATTATTGTTGAGTATCTGCGAACTGTTGACATAGTTAAATCTCCATTTCCCTCTGGCACCGGAAGTGCGGAGGGATAACCACCTGATGGCTGCTGTTGTAAATCCCAAAATGAAATCGGCAGGTTTCCCCAAAAAGATTTTTGTTCATACGAGTTATTTACGTCATCATTCCATGTTAAACCGTTTACTAAAAGAATACCTTTATCTAGCGGTGGATCAATCATTAACTCTGTTACATCTCTTAATATCCAATAGTTCGGATCAAATGAAACCGCAAATGGCTCTTTTAAAACAGAAAATTCAAAATTTTGTGATGCGGTTGAATCCCAGACAATGAATGATTCTTCGGAGCCGTCTGTATATTCAACAACTAATTCAATTGGCATCTTAAAAGTTGGACCCACTGATTGAGTTTGTTCAATTATTCCCGATACAGAAAATAATCCGGCCGTCTGATCACTAGTCCAGCCAAATTTATATTTTGGATAACCTTCGCCATAAATCCATTGTTGAAAGAACCAGTCCAAATTCATACCGGAGGTGGCTTCAGCAACACGTTGGAAATCCTCTGTGACTGCTGATGCATGTCTTACCTGTTCATCATGAGCATAGTTGTACATTGTTTGGAAGAAAGCTTCGTCACCAATTACACCTCTAAGCATATGTAAAACAATCGAACCTTTCGCGTAACTTCTTACACCGCTGAAAATTTCGTTTATGCTATTGATGTTTTGCACGTATATTGATCCTGTTGCAAATTTTGCGGAACGCATATTGGATTGGACATCATCCATAAAAGCATCATGACCATATGCGGCTTCCCAATAAAGAGATTCGCTATAAGTTGCAAATCCTTCATTCAACCAAATATTTTGCCAATCGGCACAAGTTATCATGTCACCAAACCAATGATGTGCTAGTTCGTGGGCAATTGTCGCAGTATTGTATGCGAATGAACCCATCGAAGTCATAGTTTGATGTTCCATTGCACCGCCAAATAAACATTCAGCATGACCGTATTTTTCATCAACAAAAGGATACATTCCATACATGTCTGAAAAAACATCTAACATATTAATGGTTTCTTTTAAACTGTTGATTCTTGATTGTGTGTGATTTTGCGGAAAATTATAACTAATAACTAACATAGAATCAGTTGGGGAGTAGTTCCAGTACTCTTGAAAAGTTTCATAAGGAGCAATCGCAAGCGAAATCAGATAATGGGCAATCGGATATGATTCATGATACTTATAAGTATGTGTTCCATTTCCATTATCTATTATATCTTCTAAAGTACCGTTAGAAGCCGGAATAAAATCATTTCTGCAAGTTATCCAAATATCTGCCGAATCTGGTTTGTCGGCGGGACTATCTTTACAAATCCACCAATCCGGTGCGCCGTATGGTTCACTTAATGTCCAGATCACATCATAATTTGTATCGTATTCAAAACTACCCATGCCTGATGAGCCGGGAACACCTTCGTAAGTTACTTCAACCGTAAACTCATTACCATCATTAACTGCTGAATCGAAATTTAGAGTAATTTTATTATTATCCTTAACGTATGCCGAGGTAGGATTCCCGTTAACTTTTATTTCATTAATTGTGAAGTGATTTCTTAGATCGAAGAAAGCAGAATTGATATTGCCTATTGCTTTAGCGGAAATTGTAACAACTCCTTCAAGATAGACGACATCAGTTTTGCTTTCATCATAAGTAATATTTAGATCCAGCTTGTAGTAAGTTACATCAATATTTTGATCGCCGGGATATTGGATTTGATTTAACTTGTTACTTTTCTCATAAGCTGCAATTTTGGAATGAGCACAAATAAATTTTGAATCTGCTTGTGAGAAGGCAATAGTAGATACAAAAATGAAAGTGAAAAAGGTAAGTAACTTCTTCATTTAACCCCCAGTTAGGAATAGTGAAATAACAAAGATAAGATTATCTTTATAAAAATTAATGCAAAAAAATGTCAGATAATTTGCATCAGAAAACTTAATAGAATACCGGCCGCGACAGCTGAACCAATTACACCGGAAACATTTGGTGCCATCGCATGCATAAGCAGATAATTTGTTTTGTCTTCTTTTAATCCTAAATGTTGAACAACGCGAGCACTATCAGGTACTGCTGAAACCCCGGCGGCACCAATCATTGGATTTAGTCTGTTATCACCTTTTAAAAATATATTCATAACTTTTGCAAAGAGAACACCTCCGGCAGTGGCGATCATAAAAGAAACGGCGCCAAGTACGAAAATTAAAATAGATTGCGGTGTTAAAAAAGTTGTTGCTTGAGTTGAAGCCCCGACAGTCAATCCGAGCAGAATTGTAACAATATCAATCAGTGGTCTTGAAGCGGTTTCGGCTAATCTTTTTGTAACACCGGATTCTTTGAGCAGGTTGCCAAAGAACAGCATACCTAAAAGCGGCAAGCCACCTGGGGAAATAAATGTGGTTAGTAATAGCCCAACGATAGGGAAAAGAATACGTTCGGTTTTACCAACGGAACGAGGTGGTTTCATTTTAATTCGGCGTTCTTCTTTGGTTGTAAGTAATTTTATTATTGGTGGTTGTATTACAGGTACTAATGCCATGTATGAATATGCAGCTATTGCAATTGCACCTATTAATTCGGGAGCTAATTTAGAGGATAGAAAAATCGCAGTTGGTCCGTCTGCTCCACCAATAATACCAATTGAAGCTGCTTGTTGTGGTGTAAATCCTAGGGCAAGAGCAGTGATAAAAGTAAGAAAAATTCCAACCTGAGCCGCAGCTCCGAGTAGCATTAGTTTAGGATTTGAAATTAATGTTGAAAAATCGGTCATCGCCCCAATACCTAAGAAGATTAACGGGGGATAGATTCCTTTAAGTACACCAAAGTATAAATAATTGAGAACACTGCCTTCTTCATAAATACCTAAAGAAAGACCGGCACTTTCAAGAAAGGGAATATTTCCAACTAGGATACCAAAACCGATTGGGACAAGAAGTAACGGTTCATACTCCTTAGCAATTCCGAGGTAAATAAAACATGATCCAACAATAAGCATAAGTAAATGCCCAATCGTTAAATTCGCAAAACCTGTATACTGAACAAAAACACTAAATCCGTCAACTAAATCTTTCAAGATTTCCATCATTAACTCCCAATCTCAACTAGTACGTCACCTTCAAGTACGGAATCCCCGGTTTTAACTTTAACGGCAGTTATTTTCCCTTCCTTATCCGAAGAAATATTATTCTCCATTTTCATCGCTTCCATAATCAGAAGCCTATCGCCGCTTTTGACTATATCGCCTTCCTTCACAAATATTTGTAAGATTGTTCCCGGAAGCGGAGCTTTTATATTTCCTGCTCCCTTTTTTTCAGAAGGTTTACTTGTTTTGGCTCTATCGCTTTCGGACGAAGGGATGGCTACTTCGCGTATTAACTTTGGAGTTTTTGTCGTTTTAATTTCTTGCTCTATCTCGACTTCATACTTCGAACCGTTTACTTCAACTATAGCAATATTATCTTCAATGCTGTGTAATTCGACATCGTACTTGTTTCCGCGAAGAGTGAACTTAAATTTTTTCATATTATTTCCTGTTTATCTTTTGCCCGGGTACTGTCTTAAACCGTATATTTTTGAACTCCAAGGTGAATACGGACGTTGTACTTTTTTGATGGTGATTATTGTACTTTCAAAATCATGAACTTCTCTAAAATGAAGAACTAACGCCATCGAAATAGCGGCTGTTACTTCTCCGGATATTGATACTTCATTATTTTCTTCAGTTAACTTTCCCGACTCTTTTAGTTTCTTCCGAACGTTGTAATTTATAATTTTTGTTATGTTCAGGAAGACTACAAACAAGAATAAAAGAGATAGAAAAACAATTGTATATCCTAGTACAGTAATTATTAAACTATCTTGCGTAATATTTTCCAATGTAAAATGAAGATCGGGTAACTCACCTGAGACAGAATTCACTGTAGATGCTACACTATCTTTAATTGCTTGTAAAGTATCTGATTGTTGTACTATTTCATTCATCGATTTCTCTTATAAAGGCATATTTGAATGTTTCTTTGGTGGATTTTGATCTTTCTTGGTACTCAACATTTGTAATGCACGGATAATACGAAATCTTGTATTCCGTGGTTCAATAACATCATCTATATAACCATATTTAGCTGCAACATATGGATTTGCAAATTTGTTTTTATATTCTTCTTCTTTTTCGGCAATAAAAACGGCTCTTTCATGCTCGTCTTTAATCTCTTTTAACTCTTTCGCATGTAAAACTTCAATGGCACCTTTGGGACCCATGACCGCTATTTCAGCCGCCGGCCAAGAATAGTTTATATCACCACGTAAATGCTTGGAACTCATAACGTCGTAAGCACCGCCGTAAGCTTTTCTTAATATTATAGTCACTTTCGGAACGGTTGCTTCTCCGTAGGCAAATAGAAGTTTTGCACCATGTAAAATAATTCCGCCATATTCTTGAGCAGTACCTGGTAAGAATCCTGGAACATCAACTAATGTTACAATTGGGATATTAAATGAGTCACAGAATCTTACAAATCTTGCGGCTTTTCGTGAAGCATTTATATCTAACACACCGGCTAAATAACTAGGTTGATTGGCAACGATACCAACGGACATTCCATTAAATCTTGCGAAACCGGTGACAATGTTTGGTGCATATCTTCTTTGAACTTCCAAAAATTCATTATAGTCAACAACAGAGTGAATTACGTCTTTTACATCATAAGGTTTGTTCGGACTTTCTGGAATAATTTCGTTTAATGTATCATCAAGTCTGTCAATCGGATCGTCACATGCGGCAAGAGGAGGTTCCTCTAAATTATTTTGAGGCAAGTAACTGAGTAATTTTCTTATTAATAGAATTCCTTCATTCTCATCATCAGCTACAAAATGCGCAACACCCGATTTTGTACCGTGTACACTTGCACCTCCTAAATCTTCTTCACTTACTTCTTCCCCGGTAACTGTTTTAACAACTTTTGGACCTGTTACAAACATGTAACTTGTTCCTTTGGACATGATAGTAAAATCTGTTAAGGCAGGCGAATAAACAGCACCACCGGCACAGGGACCAAAGATTGCAGATATCTGTGGAATCAACCCGGATGCTAAAATATTTCTTTGGAAGATATCAGCATAGCCACCGAGACTTTTAACACCTTCTTGAATACGAGCACCACCACTATCGTTTATACCAATTACCGGAGCACCAACTTTCATTGCCTTATCCATTACTTTACAAATTTTCTGGGCATACATTTCTGAGAGGGATCCGCCAAATACTGTAAAGTCTTGCGAAAAAACATAAACTAGTCTTCCGTCAATAGTACCGTAGCCTGTAACAACACCATCAGAAAGATAACTTTGTTTGTCTAAACCGAAATCAACTGTACGATGTGAAACGAACATATCAAATTCTTCAAAACTTCCTTCATCCAAAAGCATATCAATTCTTTCACGCGCTGTATATTTACCTTTTTGATGTTGTGAAGCGATTCTTTTTTCACCACCGCCTAAACGTGCTTTCGCACGCATATCCATCAACTCTTGAATCTTATCTTGAATAGGCATTTTGTCTCCGTTTAAATTCTCTTTTAATTTTCTGCTTTTTCACAGAATTCTGTCAAAACTCCAAAGGTAGATTTTGGGTGAAGAAATGCTATGTTCATTTCTTCCGCACCTTTACGTGGTTGTTTGTCAATTAGCTGAATTCCCTGTTCATTTATTTCAGAAAGTGCATTTTCCAAACCAGGTACATTAAATGCGATATGATGAATACCTTCTCCACGTCTATCAATAAATTTTCCTATTGGTCCCTCAGGATCAGTTGATTCAAGTAATTCGATCTTTGTTTGTCCCACCATAAAAAAAGCTGTTTTTACTTTTTGATCGGTTACTTCTTCAATAGCATAACATTTTAATCCAAGTACATTTTCATAATATTTTATAGCTTCATCCATATTTTTAACAGCAATACCGATATGCTCTATATGTGTAATTTCCATTTTTACCTCAATGTTTAATTTGACCTATCTACAATTAATGTGCCTAACTAGCAAAGGAATTAAGAAAAATATTCTAGGCTTATATTCTTAAAACAAACTTTTAATTCTACGTGTAAATTAACAAAATCAGAATTAAGGAAAATTTTCTCAATAATTGGAATGTATTTCAAGATATGAAAAGGTTTAAGATTGATTGCAATAAATTCTTGACAAAAAATGAATTTAACCATATTTTTAGTGCTCAATTTATTCCGCGTTAGCTCAATGGTAGAGCATTCGGCTGTTAACCGAAGGGTTGTAAGTTCGAATCTTACACGCGGAGCGAAGAAACTGAAAGGTTTCTTTTAAGTAGAACTTGAGCAATACAGATGTAAAAATTTGTAGTGAGATTTTTAGTTGTAGGCGCTCTGTTCGAAGTAATAAATAATTTATTTTTAACAAAACAGCGGGATGTTAAATGGCAGAGCGCGAAAAAGGAACTGTAAAATGGTTCAACAACTCTAAAGGTTACGGTTTCATTACTCGTGAAAATGGTGAAGATGTATTTGTACATTTTCAATCAATTCAAGGTGATGGATACAAATCTTTAGACGAAGGTCAAAAAGTTGAATTTACAGTTGCACAAGGCCAAAAAGGTTTGCAAGCTCAAGATGTAACAAAAGCTTAAGTTCTTGTAAAACTTTTCTTTAGAAACCCGTCATTTACTGACGGGTTTTTTATTTTAAAAACACATACGTTTTGAGTTCATTCCAAATTTGTAACCAATAAATAATATTCTTGATTAAATAAGATGTTGAGCCTATTTTTAGTTCTAAGAATACTATTAATCAATTGAAAGAAAGTAGTTCCATGTATTTAATTAGAGTACTAATTGCGTTATTACTCTCCAATTCGCTATTTGCACAATCCTATGGTGAAATTTATTTTTATGATGAACTCAACGGAATGAAAATATTTCGCAATCAATTAATAAATAAATATGTACTTTCAATAACTGAAGACGGTGGTGATACATGGGATGCCATTCTTGAGGGGACTAATATGAAAGGTCTCTCCATGTTATCTGCTCAAGAGTTATTTGTTGGTTATCAAAATAATGGAATACGTTTCTCTGAAGATGGAGGTGCTAGCTGGGAAACTAAGCCTTTGGTTGAGTCTTCGGTTTATGTTAAAGGAATTCAATTTAAAAACAGTAATTATGGTATAATATCTGCCGATCGCGGAGTTTTCATTACAACAGATAGTGGAGAAAATTGGACTGAAACTACAATGGATCATAATTGGTTAGATGTATTGGGAACTAGTTTTATCCAAGCAAATAAGGGATGGTTAGTAAAGGAAGATGGCTCGGTTTATAAATATAAACAAAATGGAGCAAGTAGTGACTGGACATTTATTAGTGATTTAGGTGGTGTTTGTTATGGGAATAATGCTGGAGTCACTTTTGTTGATTCCTTAATTGGGTATGCCGTTGGTCGCCAATACTCTTATAAAACAACAGATGGAGGCAATTCGTGGAATAAAATTCCCGCAGCAAGTTTAAGAAACATTCACGGTTACTTTGTAATAAACAAAGATAAAATTTTATTGTGTGGCGAAAAGGGCATCATGTACAGTAATAATGGAGGCTCATCCTTTTCAACTAAATATTACAAAGGAATTGAAGTTCAATCTATTCATTTTATTGACTCTTCTTATGGATGGGCAATCGATAGCGAGGATAATATTATTAAAACGACAGACGGCGGTCTAACATGGAGCGATGGTATTGTTGCAAATAATTTTCCGCCTACAATTATATCTGTAATCGACCGCCCTTATGATAATGGCGGTTATGTTCTTCTTGAATTTGAAAGAAGCGATTTGGATGGTCTAAATAATTCTGAAGTAATAACAGATTATAATGTTTACAAAATAATTCAAAATAAAAAAGTAATGACCGAGCGAATCAAACCGTCGGGACAGGATACATATGTCGTTGAATTAAGTACCATTGCCGATTCAAATAAAAGTGGAAAGAATTTAGTGTACTTTCAAATTGATGCGGTAACTCAAAATGCAAAGTATTACTCATCAAATGTTGCATCCGGTTACTCAGTGGATAATATTAGTCCCGAACCGCCCTCTTCATTGAATGGAATACTCTTTTCAAATAACATAGAGTTAAATTGGAAGCATAGTAATTCATCAGATGTAACAAACTATTACATTTATAGATCATTCTCGGAAAATTTTATAATTGACACGCTGAATATTTATTCTGAGGTTGATGATTCAGTATATATTGATAGTTCAATCCCTGTTGGGGAAACTGATTATCTTTATTATGCAGTTTATGCAGTTGATGCCTCCGGAAATATTTCTAACAATAGTGCAAAAGTTTCAGTCTCATTAGTAACTGTGGGAGTAGGTAATGATGCTATCCCCACTGAGGTAAACCTATTTCAGAATTATCCGAATCCATTCAACCCGGAGACACTAATTGAATTTCACCTTGATCAAATGAGTGCTGTAAAATTAGAGATTTTTGATTCGAATGGGGAATTAGTTAAAGTGTTGTTGGATGAAAAATATGCTACCGGTAAGCATTCAATGAAATTTAATGCAAGCAGTTTAAGCAGCGGTGTTTATTTTTATAAACTTTCTACGAGAAATAGAACAATCACAAAAAAAATGATTTTATTAAGATAATGGATTTCCCTTTTCTGTACTATCCATAACGCACCCTCTAAATAGTTATTAATAAAACTACATTCCACGGCTTGATTATCAACATAAGCAGTAACAAATTTTTCTAATTCCGGATTCATTGTTATTAATTCAGTAGCATGATTTTTTATTAATGTTAAGTACTCTTGATTGATCTTTTCGTTCACTCCGGTCGTGTTGATTTGTTGAACTATTACATCTCCAAAAGCAGTTAATGCATTTTTAGTTTCACTATAAGAAAGACAATATTCGTAACCTTTTCTTTTTGGAATTGATTCGGATTTTAAGTAAGCGTCGTCAACTATAATATATCCGCCGGGTTTAACTTGTGTTCTCAATTTCCCGACTGTTTCTGTTGTGCTTCCCAATATTCCACCGAGTGAGGCAAATACTACCAAATCATAGTCTCGATTAACTTTAATAAAATCATAAATGTCTTCGTTAATGAATGAGCAGAGATGAGATACGTTGTACTCGGACGCTTTTAAATTAGCCTCATCAAGAAATTCTTGCATTGCATCTATACCTGTAACATTAAAACCATATTTAAATGCAATATTAATTGCAACTGCTCCCTTACCACAACCAAGATCAAGTGCATTAACATTTTCGGAAGGGAACATCAAAGTTCCGACAACAGATATAATTTGATCTAACGAACAACCCATACTCCACAAATCTTGCAATAGATAAGGGAGATAGGGAAGCATTCTATTATCAGCTTCTAAAGAGTCAGTTACAGATTTGATGGTTCTTTCAGTCATGTCTTCAATCAAATTTAATTTATGATAAAAGAAACATTCTAGATGATCTAGCAAACGTAAACAATAATTAGAAATTTATCGCATTTTTTTGAACATTTGTAAATACAATCAATTTTTAATGAATAAAAAATTTTACAGGCAGGTAAATGACTACATCAAAAACTATAGCACTTCCAAATTGGGTAAATGAAATTGATAAAAATGTTGTTCTTAATTCAATAGATGATAAAATGAATTTTGTTCTTGATTTAGCGATTAAGAATATAACAATGAAAACCGGCGGCCCATTTGCTGCAGCTATATTTAATCAGAAAACTAATGAACTTGTTTCTGTTGGTCTAAATGTTGTTGTTGAAAATAATTGTTCAGTTGCTCATGCCGAGGTTGTTGCGATAATTAATGCTGAAGAAAAATTAAAAAGATTCAGATTAGATGACACGGAGTATGAATTGATTTCGAGTGCACAGCCTTGTGTTATGTGCAATGGCGCGGTGCTTTGGTCAGGTGTTACTAAATTAGCTTACGGTGCTAACAAAGATGATGTGGAAAAAATAGTTGGATTTGACGAAGGTCCGCTCCATCCGAATTGGATTGAAGAATTTAAACAACGCGGAATAACTGTAGAACCAAATATACATAATGAAAAATCTCGAGAAGTTCTTCAACTTTATAAGGATAATGAAGGAATTCTTTACTAGACGGATTTTATTCCATCACAAAAATACGATCGTAAACTAAATCAAATGAGAAAGATTTTTTCTCTGTTCGTTTCTCAATATACTCGGCAACTTTTTCTAATCTTTTAGGAATCATCATTATTTTATCTTGTGCTTTTCGGCCTAGATCATTTAATCCTTCCAGAACTTCGATATTCCAGAATGCAATAGCTTCTTCTACAATTTTTTTATAATCGCGAGGGCCATAAATTCCGGCTCTTCTAATTACGTCAGCCATTTCTCTGAAATTAGGCATTGAAATTCCGGGCATATCAATTGCGGGTAAAATATTCGCTGCGGATTCTAATGCTCTGTTAGGATCAATTTCTAGAATTGACTTAAATACGTTTCGGTAAAATGTATAATGTTTTGCTTCGTCTGCAGCAATACTATTGAGTATCCCGTTGATTAACGGTTCTTGTTCACCAACATGCTCGCCGGTATTTTTGTGTGAAATTTGGGTAGCTCTTTCTTGTAAAGTAGTATATACAAAAACACGATACGGATCTTTGTCCCAATCAGGTTCAAATCCCTTTTCTTGATAAACATATTGCATCTGCTCAAGTTTTGAAAAATTGAATAACCTGCTGTCGCGTGCATAATCTCTCAACACACCGCCATGTCTGTCCTCTTCAGCAGTCCACATATTATTCCACTTAGACCAAAAACTATCATCACCAAGGTATTTAGAAAGTAATCTGTGAAAATGCGGAAGACCTTCTTCAGTAATTAAATTCAATCCTAAAGCGACACGGGCAGAGTCTTTAATTCCTCTAACTCTTTCCCGAAGTTTTAGTAATGCTTTTTCATCATCTTCAGAATTTTTTTCATCGGCCGGAAGATAATCACTTGAGAACCAAAGCTTTCTCTTCTTTAGATGAGTTTCCATCCATACTTTAACATTTTCTTCCAGTAACGCGAGCACTTCAGCTTTTGATTCAGTTTCGGTTGATTCATTTTGCTGCGGTTTAATAATCGTCATAACTTTCCTTTTCAGCGAAATAACTATTTAACATTATTAAAAGACAAAATAGCTTATTATATTTATAAAATCTAACAGCCCTTTACTATGATGTGTAAAAGATTTGTAAAAAATCACTCAATCAATTAAGTTGTCTTAACTATAAACTTGGGGGTATTAATGAAATATCAACTAGAAGTAAATATCCAGAAACCAATAGATGAAGTTGTAAAACTGTTTATAACACAAGAAAATCTCTTTAAATGGATGCCGGGTTTAAAGAAGTTAGAACTAATTGCAGGTGAAAAGGGAAAGCCAGGTTCAAAAACTAAGTTGTTTTTTGATATGAACGGAAAAGAGATTGAGATGATAGAAACTTTGCATATAAGTAACTTACCTGAAGAGTTTACGGCTACTTTTGAAGCGAAAGGAGTTGTTAACAAGCAAACTACGCGTTTTAAAAAAATAGATGAAAATAATACGCTATACGAAAGTGATAATGAATTTTATTTCAGAGGGTTCATGAAAATTATGAACCTAATGTCCAGTGCTTTTAAGAAACAATCAAGAAAATATCTTGAAGCATTTAAAAAATTTGCAGAAAACGAAGGATAACTAAGATGGCAAAAGTTGTTATTAAAACAAGAAAGAATAATCAAAGTGTCGAAGCCTTCATAAATACAATAGAGAATCCCAAGCGGCGAGAAGATTCTTTTGTGGTTTTAGATTTGATGAAAAAGATAACGAAAGAAGAACCTAAAATATGGGGAACAAGTATTGTCGGTTTTGGCAATTATCATTACAAATATTCTAGCGGAAGAGAGGGTGATTGGTTTGTTACGGGATTCTCACCCCGGAAAGCAAGTTTATCTCTTTATATCATGTCAGGATTCAAGGAGTATGAAGAATTGCTTTCCAAATTGGGTAAATTTAAAACAGGTGTTTCTTGTTTGTATATTAATAAATTAGAAGATGTTGATATGACAGTTTTAAAAAAACTGATAAAGCTTTCGGTAAAAAAGATGAAGTCCAATAAATAATAACAATAAAATGAGCAAAACAATTTATTTTCTATTTGTGGTAACAATTCTTTTTACATTCACGAGTTGTGGAGAGAATCCGAGTGAATATGTTGGAGATTCTGATCCGACCAAATCCGGTGTCATAACCGGAACAGTTATTGATAAAACTTCAGGTGAAAGTTTATCCAATGTAAAAATTTACGTAAAAGAAATTATGGCTGAATCAGATTTCTTAGACTCAGCTTTAACTGATGACGCGGGACGATTTTCTATCTTTGATGTTTACGAACAAGAATATTATTTAGAGTTCTGCACTAAAGGATATAATACTAAAATCCTTTTGGTAAGTGTAGAAGACACTCTGCGTTTATTTGAACCTGTTGGATTAGAGAGACACAAATATCCATATGAATACTTTTACATTGATGAATTTCCTATTGAACCGAAAAATAATGGATATTATTACAGAATAGATCCAAACTACTTTAACGAAGACAGAAGTTGGACAGTTCAGTATGACGAAACACCAAATCGTGTTTCTAAAATTCATCGTAAACTTGATTCACTATCCATCAGTTTGATAAGAGATGATATCAAGGTTGATACTCTTTGGTATAAATTTTTTCAATATGAATGCGGCGCATTGTTAATTGAAGATAAAGCTGATCTTGTAATAAAACTTACGGAAAATAATCCTGATATGGTTAGTCACAATTTTATTCCTTACGATTTTGATATCTCCAAATGGCAAAACTGTGTAAGCGATACTTCAAAAATGTTTGCACGATATTACTTTTTTGAACATTAGGATAAGCAAAAATGAAAAAAATATTTCAACTTTTTCTTCTGTTTAGTCTGCTGTTTTTAAATTGTATTTCACAAACAGATATTAACGTACTAACTCCGGTTGAGTATGTATATAAATCAATAGATACAACGCAACTTAAAGCTTATGTATTTATACCCGAAATCGAACCAATAAATAAAAAATTTTCTGCAGTGTTAGTATTTCATGGCGGAGGTTGGTCGGAAGGATCGGCTAAGTGGGCTTTTAGTAGGACTCATCACTTTGTTCAACAAGGAATGATTTCTGTCGCCGTTCAATATCGATTATCGAATAAAGAAAATATAACTCCTTTAGAAGCAATGGAAGATGCAAAAGACGCGGTTCATTGGATAAGGACAATAGCTGACAAATTAATGCTTGATACATCCAAAGTTGCTGTTTACGGTTGGTCTGCCGGAGGTCATCTCGCTGCCTCAACCGCAATTTTTAATAACGATTCAAATGAAATCCGCTCTATACCAAACGCTATTTTGTTGGTCTCACCTGCATTAGAATTAACAAATGATAGTTGGATAAAACAATTGTTGTTAAACAAAGCGGAACCACGAGACATTTCACCTGCTCATCATGTAAAACCGAATTTGCCGCCTACTATAATTGTTCATGGAAGAAATGATACAGTTACTCCTTTAAGTGGGATTGAGTTGTTTACTCAAAAAATGGTTGAATCCGGAAATGTTTGTAAACTTTTTATTTATGATGGAGTCGGACATATGTTTACACCGTCAACACAATCGGATAGAGGCTGGCCTAATCCGGATCAAAAAATTAAGAATGAAGCATATTCCGAAATCGATAATTTTTTAAGAGAACTCGGTTACGGAAATCTACCCTACGAAGCTGCTAATTAACGTAACGGAACCAAAAATGAAAGATTCGAGAATTGAATATATTCTGCAAACACTTAATCCTCCTTCCGGCAAGGGATTGTGGTATGGCGGTCCGACTGCAGTCGGAAGTCTCAAAGGTGTTAATTCAAAACAGGCGCTTTGGAAACCTGATAAGAAACGTCATTCAATATGGGAGTTAGCCTTGCATATTGCTTATTGGAATTATGCTATTCGAAACAAATTAATCGAAGGAGAATCTGGAAAATTTCCAAGAAGTCCCTCGAATTGGCCGAATATAAAAACAAATGCCGGTGAAAATGAATGGGTCGAAGATAAAAAACTGTTAACTTCAGAACATAATTTACTAATCGAGGCAATTCAAAAATTTGATTCTAAAAAATTAGATACTCGTGTTCCCAAAAGCAGCAAATGGACATTCGCTGATCTGCTTATGGGTGCCATGATGCATAACGTTTATCATACCGGTCAAATAATCTTGTTGAAGCGCTTATATAAACCAAAATAATTAATGCTATTAATCAATTTATTTTATGTATCTTTGAAGCGTTAAAAAATGCTAATATGTGCCGGATGATTTTTTAACTTTTAGTTGTGTCGTTAGTAAATGTTAGACTTGCCTGATTTCGCCGATTTATCCCAGCCTGTTGAATCTTACTAAATTAAAATCACCCGAAAAATTTTGTATGCATTCAATTCAAAAAATTTATTGAGAAGGAAGAAAATGGTTTCATTTAAAGATCTCGGTATTGATTCAACATTAGTTAATGCCGTTGAAGAATTAGGTTTTGTTAATCCAATGCCGATTCAAACAGAAGTAATTCCGGTTATGCTGAATGAAAAACCCAAAGATATCATCGCATTAGCCCAAACCGGCACGGGTAAAACTGCCGCTTTTGGATTACCGATAATTCATAAAACAGATACACGAAAAAGAAATGTTCAGTATTTGATAATTAGTCCAACCAGAGAACTATGTTTACAAATCGCCGACGATTTGAGTGATTACTCGGTTAATAATAATAAAATAAGTATAGCCGCAGTCTTTGGCGGTTCTAGTATGGAAAGACAAATTGATAAACTCAAACGCGGAGCACAGATTGTATCTGCGACTCCCGGTAGATTATATGATTTAATCAGAAGAAATGTGATCAATCTTACCGATGTTAAAGCTGTTGTTCTCGATGAAGCTGATGAAATGTTGAATATGGGATTCAAAGAAGATCTTGAAGCAATTCTTGAAGCAACTCCAAAACAGCGCAATACATATATGTTCTCGGCAACTATGCCGGATCAATTACTAAAAATTGCCAATAAGTACATGAACAAACCAATTGAGATAACAATTGGTAAGAAAAATACCGGTGCGGAAAATGTTCAGCATATTAGTTATTTCGTTCAAGCCAGAGATAGATATTTAGCTTTGAAAAGAATAGTTGATTACCATCCGGATATTTATGGAATAGTTTTTTGTAGAACCAGACAAGAAACGAAAGAAGTAGCGGAAAAATTAATTCAAGACGGATATAACGCAGAAGCACTTCACGGTGATCTTTCACAACAGCAGCGTGAAGTTGTTATGAGCAAGTTTAGAATTAAACACACAACTCTGCTTGTTGCTACTGATGTTGCTGCACGCGGTTTAGATGTCGATAATCTAACACACATAATTAATTATAATTTACCTGATGAATTAGAAATTTATACACATCGAAGCGGAAGAACGGGTAGAGCAGGGAAGAGTGGTACTTCAATAATTATAGCAAACCTAAAAGAGAAACACAAAATCAGATTGATAGAAGAAAAGTTGAATAAGAAATTTCAAACACTTCAGATCCCTTCGGGAAAAGAAATTTGCGAGAAACAATTATTTCACTTAATCGATAGAGTAGAAAAAGTTGAAGTGGATCACACAAACGTTGAAGGGTTTCTTCCTTCCATTTACAAGAAATTGGAATGGATGGATCGGACAGAGTTGATACAAAGATTTGTTTCAATTGAATTCAACAGATTTTTAGATTACTATAAAAATTTACCTGAGCTCAGTTCTCCTAATGAAAAAGGTAGACGTGAAAAAGATACTATAAATAAAGCAAACAATTATACTCGCTTTTTTATTAATGTCGGATCTCGTGATGATATTAAACCAACATCTATTATCGGTATGATAAAAGATTATTCCGGAGTTAAATCAATAGACATTGGTTCGATAGAAATACTTAAGAATTTTTCATTTTTTGAAGCGGATGGAAATTACGAAAATGAAATTCTAAAAGGATTCAGCAAGCAAAAAGTCAAAGGCAGAGAGATAAACGTAGAAGTTGCCGCAAGTAAAAAATCCGAAGGAAGCAGATCCGGTGATAGAAGAGATTCATTCAAAGGAAAACGCGATAACAAAAGACGCTCGGATAGATTTGATAAAAATAAAAGACCAAATAGAAGTAGAAGAAAAAATTAATCATAGTTTCTTATCTTACTGATTATGATTAATAGAAAATATAAATGGATTCTCCTCGATTTAGACGATACACTTTTTGATTATGCAAAAACCGAATATTACTCGCTGCAAAGTTTGTGCAGTGAGTTTTTCGGTAAGTTTAATGAAGATATTTATAAAAGCTATAGCTTAATAAACAGAAAATATTGGACTGCATTTCAGAAAGATGAGATTAAAATTGACGATGTAAAAGTCGGACGCTTCAAAGAATTTACAGAAGTCAATTTCCCGGATAAAGTTGTTGATCCCCATATTTTAAGTGAAAGATTCATAGATTTTTTAAGTGAATCAACTTTTCTTTTGGATGGAGCAATTGATTTTTTGGAATTCTTAATTGATAATAAGTATCAACCTTCAGTTGTTACCAACGGTATTAAACGAAATCAACTCTCTAGAATTAAGCTTTCCGGTGTTAGTAAATATTTTGAACACATAATAATCTCGGAAGAAGTTGGATTTGCCAAACCTCGTAAAGAATATTTCGATTATGCAAAATCTAGAATTGGTTTCGAAAACAAATCTGCATTGATCATCGGCGATAATATTGAGACGGATATTCAGCTTGGTTATAATCACCAAGTTGATACATGCTGGTTTAATCCTACCAAAAAAGAAAATCATTTCAATATAAAACCTACCCATGAAGTCAGATCATTTGATGAAATAAAACAGATCTTGGAATAAGGCTTACAATAATGAAAAAAGTCGTATTCCTAACAATGGATTCAGTAGTAGGTTTTTATACATATGATGAACTTCTGGTCGAACCGTTTAAGGAGCTAGGTTGGAAAGTTGAATCCATCTCATGGAAAGCAAAAAATATAAATTGGAAAAATTACGATGCAGTAATTGTCCGGTCAACGTGGGATTATCAACATTCTCCAGATGAATTTTTACAAGTATTAGAAGAAATCAATTCTCAAACTCATCTTGAAAATAATCTTGAAATTATTAAATGGAATATGGATAAAACTTATCTTCGTGATATGGAAGAGAAAGGAATTAAAATTGTTCCGTCTGTATGGTTTGATACATTTAATGAAGATGAAGTCTCAAATTTTTTCGATAAACTTGTAACCGGTGAATTAATCATCAAGCCAACAATTAGTGCAAATGCTGATAACACGTTCCGAATAAATAAAAATGATTTTAAATCTCAACTCTCTACTTTCAATTCTAAATTCGGTACTCGTCCTTTTATAGTGCAGCCATTCATAAAAAATATAATTACCGAAGGCGAATATTCATTGTTTTATTTTGGTGGCAAATACAGTCATGCAATTCTTAAAACACCAAAGCAAAATGATTTTAGAGTGCAGGAAGAACATGGCGGAATTATTAAACCAATTCAACCGAATGCGAAAATGAAAACAGATGCTGAGAAAATTCTGGATTCTATTAAAACCGATTTACTCTATGCGCGTATTGATTTTGTTAGAACAGATGAAAATGAATTCGCGTTGATGGAATTGGAACTGATTGAACCTTCTTTATATTTTAATTTAGACCCAAAATCACCTCGAAAATTTGCTGAAGTTTTTGACGAGTGGATGAAAAATAATTCTTAATCTTACTCTTTTTTTATCATAGAACTGAAAAGCGATTAAGAGTAAGATTAGGATTAAGAAAAATTTAATAGTTGACCGGTAATACCGCAGATTGAAACAAAGAGGTGAGCCGGTCTGTTTATCTACGTCATACCGATCAGTTAATTACAGGAAGTTTTTTCCCTTTCTTGATCGTTCCACTTTATTCAACCCCAGTCTTTGGTCTCTCATTTCTCTGAACCTTTCAACTTGTTCTATTTCTTTGATTCTCTAGTTGGCAATTAGTATAAGATGAGTTATCTTAATTAATATTAAGGAAACTGTTTTGACATCGTAAATAAATTTGTATCTCAAGTTAACGCTCAATTATTTTCATAAATGAAATCGATAAGTAAAATAATTCCATTTATATTGTTTTTTGCATTTGCCGATTGTTTTGCTCAAAGCAACGATCTTCATTATGAACAAGTAGCCACCGCGCAGGGTTTATCCCAGTTATCTGTTAAAAGTATTGTACAGGATTATCAGGGATTTATGTGGTTCTGCACAGACGACGGATTAAACAGGTTTGACGGATATAGCTGTAAGGTCTACAGTTACAACCCCAATGACACAAACGGAATACAAAACAACCTTATTACATCAATTTGTGAAGACGGTTATAAAAACCTTTGGGTTGGTACTCAAGGCGGCGGTTTATATAAATACAACCGTGAAAAAGATAAATTTATTTTCTTCGATCTTGATTCCGCCGGTGTGAGCAAAAATACGGATTTGGTTTATACTCTTTATTCCAAAGGAAAATATTTATGGATAGGCACACGCGAAGGCGGAATAGTAAAACTTAATTTGGAAACAGAAAAAGTTGAAAACTATATTAACAGCAGCAACGGACTAAAAACAAATTTTGTTACTAATATTTGTAGCGATCACAACGGAAATATTTGGGTTGGAACAAGCAATGAAGGTTTGTTTAAATTTTCAAATGTAGAAAACAAATTCCCGGATATTTATAATTACTTTGAAAAAACACAAATATTCAGCGCAACAATTGATTCTGATGGTTCTGCATGGATTTCAACTCCAAACGAAATAAAAAAATTAAATCCTAAATTCGGTGTTGTAAAAACTTATTCCTATTTTGAAAAAGTTGATGAGAAGTTAAAACCGGGCACAGTTCATTATGTTTACGCAGATACAATAAGAAAAACTATTTGGGCGGCGGCTTCAGGTAATTTGCTAAAATATGATTCTGCAAAAGACGAGTTTTTACCTTTCGAAATTGATAATGTAAACATTTTCGCCAAATCTATTTTAAGAACCCTCTATTTCTCTAATGATCAAAATATACTCTGGGTAGGTTCAATAAGCGACGGCGCATATAAAATCGATCTTTCACAATCTAGATTTTACAACTTTCTAAATGACTCTCATATTGGTGTCACTGCACCGGGCATGGCAATACTGGAGGATAAAGAAGGATACTTTTGGGCAGGCACTTTCGGCAGCGGTTTATTCCGGCTTGATTCTAATAAAAATATAATAAAAGCCTTTCATCAAATCGATCGCTCTAAAAAGATATATGTTTACTGCCTTATGGAAGATAACGAGGGAAATATATGGTACGGTACTGTATTAAACGGGTTATTTAAATATGATAAGAAAACTAAAACAACTACAGCCTACAATACTCAAAACTCCAAACTGAATTCAAGAGGCATCAGTTATTTATACCAAGATAAAGAAAAAAACATATGGGCGGGAACACATGGTGTGGGATTATTTAAGTATAATAAAGAAACTGATGACTTTGCAAATACAAACAATAATGACGAGCTCGGTTATCAAATAAGTGCAAAGGGTATAACATGTATTTATAACAACAGCCGCGGAAATTTATGGATTGCAACTGATTCGAAAGGAATAGATAAAATAGATACAAAGAGAGGAAGATTTATTAACTATTCCAACAATAACGAAAACGGATTAAGTCATAATTATGTCACGACAATAAAAGAGGATTCCAAAAACAATTTATGGTTGGGAACATACGGCGGCGGATTAAACAAGTTTAATTATGAAACGGAAACCTTTACTTTTTATACCACAAATGAAGGTTTGCCCAATAATACAGTTTATGCAATTGAAGAAGACAATTCCGGGGAACTTTGGATAAGCACAAACAACGGTATTTCACGATTCAATCCCGTAAAAGAAATCTTTACAAACTTTTCAACACAGGACGGCTTGGCTTATAAAGAATTTGTACAGAATGCAGCTTATAAAACTATTGCAGGCGAGATAATTTTCGGAAGCATAAACGGGTTTATTAGTTTTGATCCAGCAAAATTTTCCGACAGAAATATTGATTATAAAATTGTTACAACCGGTTTTACAATAGGAAATAAACCTGTTCCCATTGGAAACGATTCAAAGCTAGAAAAAAATATAATTGTTGCAGATAAACTGAGCTTAAATTACCTGGATAATGTTTTTGAATTTGAATTTGCAGCATTAAACTTTGATATGCAGCGTTCCCTTAAATACGCTTATAAATTGGAAAACTTTGACGACAACTGGATTATTACAACCCCGGATAAACGATTTGCAACATACACTAATCTTGATCCCGGAGAATATAATTTTAAAGTAAAAGTTGTTGACCGTTCGGGAAACTTCAGCAATAATGAAGCCTCAATTTTCTTAACAATCTCCCCACCGTTTTGGCTTACATGGTGGTTCAATTTAGTTGTTGGAAGTTTAATAGCATTAGGTCTTTTCTCAATTTACAAGTATAGGATTAATAGGATTTTAGAGTTAGAACGTCTTCGCGTAAAAATAGCAAGCGATTTACATGATGAGGTTGGTTCAACATTAACTAAAGTTTCGATGCGTGCACAAATGCTTGAAATGCAGATTAACGGAGAGAAAGAATCAAAAAATCTTAAACGCATTGCAGAACAAGCCCGTGAAGCGGTTTCAACTATGCAGGATATTGTGTGGGCAATTGATTCTCGAAATGATGGTCTGAATAATTTAATATACAAGATGAAAGACATTGCATTTTCGGTTTTGACTGAGAAAAACATAAAAGTAAATTTCTCTGTATCAGGTTTAGATTCGGATGAAAAACTAAATCTAGAAACCCGGCAAAATCTGTACTTAATCTTAAAAGAATCTGTACATAATATTATGAAACACTCCGATGCAACCGAAGTTAATATATCAATAACCAATACGGATAAGTTTCTAACCATGATTATAGCCGATAATGGAAAAAGATATGAACAAAAAGAACACCATACAGGGCAAGGTCTTCGAAACATTGAAATGCGTGCAAAAAAAATAAAAGCTATTTGTGAATTTAAGAATGAAAATGGATTCATCGTAATTGTTAAAGCACCTCCAATTTCATAAAATAGACTGCATCGCATTTTCATGCGATTGTAATTTTTAGGAGAAAAGTTGATTTTGGTCAATATGAAAAGCATTGCAATTATAGAAGATGATATTGAATTAAGAGAATTACTATATAGATATTTAAGTCATCAAAAGGAATTCAAATGCACTATTAGTGTGAATTCTATGGAAGATTTTTTCACGGAACTATCCGATGAAAACAAACCCGAAATAATTTTATCAGATATAGGATTACCCGGTAAACAAGGTGACGAATCTCTAAGGGCGATTAAAGAAAAATTACCCGAAACCGAAATCGTTATGCTTACCGTGCACGATGACCCTGAAAAAATATTTAAATGTTTGCAAGGCGGAGCCTCCGGTTATCTATTAAAAAATTCTCCGCTCGAAGAAATAAAAAAGTACTTAACAATCTTGGCAGATGGCGGATCGCCAATGTCGCCGCGCATAGCAAGGAAAGTAATTGAATACTTCCAGCCAAAGCAAAAACTAGAAAAACAACTTACTGAAAGAGAATATGATATTGTAGTTGGCCTAGTGGAAGGATTAAGCTACAAAATGATTGCCGATAAATATCATATTTCGATTGATACTGTTCGACAGCACATTAGAAGTGTTTACCGCAAATTAAATGTCAACTCCAAGGCTGAAGTAATAACTAAAAAACTCCGCGGCGAAATTTAATTCCCAAACAAAAAGACTCCATATCGCATTAAGATGCTATTGAAATGAATTCGTTAATCGGATATAATGTCGTGTAGATTTCTACAAACAACAAAAGGAGGGTGCTATGAAGAAGTACTTTTACATTTGTATTTTTATTTTTCTTTCCTTTTTACAGATTAATGCGCAATGGGAAAAAGTAACTGTAGATACTACTGCAAATGTTAACAAGATTTATGTAGCTAATAATCATCTTTTTGTTGAGTTAGATACCAGCCTTGTTTTTAGTGATTTACTTGTTTCATCTAACCACGGCGAATCATGGACGAATATAACCCCTAATTTACCCAACTCAGTTTCCAGAGTTTATGATTTAATAGAATACGATAATTCAATTTATATCGGTACCGATGGTGGCGTATTCATTTCAGTCGATAATGGACAATCATGGCAAGAAAAAAACAATGGACTTGACGCTGAACATAGAGTTTATACAATTTATGAAAGTAATAATGTTTTATTGGCGGGTACAGATCAGTTCATTTATCGTTCAACCGATAAAGGAGAAAACTGGACTAGGTCTGACGAATTTACCTTTATGACTTTTAACTCATTTACAAGTAACAACAATTACATGTTTGCACACGCCTCATTGAGCTTTGAATCGAGATATTTGTACAGATCAGGTGACAATGGAGAAACTTGGAGTATTATTAGCAGTCAGCAGCAATTTAGAACAGTTCATGCGCTAAATGATAATGAAGTTTATATGGCCGTAGGTACTGACCCCGGGAAAGGTTTTTATGTATCGACAGATAACGGAGATAATTTTAATATGTTTACTGATTACGAAGATTTATTCGAGAAAAACACACTTAGTATTAATAGTCTAGGTGATAATCTTTTTGTTGGGGCAATAGGTCCCGGTTTGTCTTACCGTGGCGCTGGTGGGACTTGGTATACCGCGAAAGATAATTTAGAAACCACTATTGTTTACAATATTCAAAGTGATGATACTTACCTATATTGTACCCACAGCTCAAGTCACAACTATATTAGTAGAAGACCATTAAGTGATTTCAATTTAGTAACAGATGTATCTGATGAAATAACTGATCTTCCCAATAAATTTGTGCTTAACCAAAATTTTCCCAACCCATTTAACCCAAGCACCACAATAAATTTCTCAATGCCAGAACAGACTAATGTTTCATTAAAAATTTATGATGTACTCGGAAAGGAAGTTGCAGAATTAGTAAATGAAGAAATGTCGTCCGGTTCATATAAAGTTGATTTTGATGCAGCAAATCTTTCTAGTGGAATTTATTTCTATACACTCAAAACCAACAACCAGATTCAAACAAGAAAAATGATTTTAATGAAGTAGAAGATTAAATGAAGTAATCTGACTTTTAAGCCTCATAAACGAAGAAAGTAAAATTAAGCAATATCGCTATCACTTAAAAAAAGAGGGCACCATGCAAAAAATAAAATTTTTGATAATTCCTTTAGTATTACTTGTATTTTCAGCTTGCTCAGAGGAAAGTACTACTGAATACAGTGAAGGAGGAGAACTTGCGAAATATACAATTAGCGGAAAAGTAACTGATCAGAATGGGACGGCTCTTGCTGATGCAAATGTGAGTGCTAAAGATAATAATAGTATTGGCATTGCTCCGGCAGCTTCAGTCACCACAAGTTCGGATGGTTCATACTCTTTCCAATTAGATGAGGGTGGGAATTACGATATTCGAGTTTTTTATACCGATCACTTGAACCCGGATGATAGTAAGACCATCGATAAATTGAATAGTAATATGACAATAAACTTTGTGATAACAATTCCGTAACATATTGATTTATTAAATAGCTGGGTTCGAAGATTAAATTTTTGCTTAGTAAAATCTTTGTCCTCTTAGTTGAATGTACTGTTTAAGATTTGGAATTCATTGATCTCAGAATTTGTTGAATTGGTTTATGAAGAGATCGCATCCCAATTTCTTGTTGTTAGTTTTGATGATCCCAAAATAAACTAGAGGATCAATTAATTTTTTTTTGAAAATAATAAGTTGTTAATGAACAATTAAAGGTAAATATACTGTGTTGAAATTCACTCAAAAAATTATACTTATCGCAGTGACTGCTTTCACGATCATTGCGCAAACCTTGCCGGAGAAATTACAAGATAAACTTGAATCTCTTCAGGTGGAAAAATCACTTTTTGGTATCTCAGCAGCCGTATTATTAGGGGATGAATTAATTTGGAGCGGAACTGCTGGCTATTCAAATCCTCAGACGAAAGATACCGTCACAATTGATATGAATGGATCTATTGGAAGTAATACAAAAATGATGACGTCCGTAATAATTCTTCAGCTTGTGGAAGAAGGCAAACTTTCCTTGGATGATACAATCGATAAGTGGTTTACTCCCTCATCAAAAATTAATGGCAAAATCACTGTGAGACAATTACTGAATCATACAAGTGGTATTGCAAATTATACAACTGAAGCATGGGTTGATTCATTCAAAACAAATCCCGCAAAAATATGGAACATGAATGAAATGATAGATGTGCTAGTCGGAGAACCGGATTTCCAACCCGGTGAATCATGGAATTATTCTAATACCGGTTATTTGTTACTTGGAAGCATTATTGAAAAAGTTGAGAACAAATCATACAGAGAAGTTCTTCACGAGAGAATTTTTGATCCTTTGGAATTATCAACAATGTATACTCCAATTGAAGATGAACCGACCGGTCCGGTAATGACTCCTTGGTTTGATATGGATGATGACGGCGAACAGGATAATTTAGATCAATACTCAATGATGGCAATGCATACAAGCGGTGGGTCAGCAGGATATATTTACTCCACACCTGTAGATCTTGCTATGTTTCTTAATAAATTATTTTCAAAAGAAGTCATTGGTCAATCCTCTTTGGATGAAATGATTACAACCGTTCCGGCACGTTCAACTTATGATTATGGTCTTGGTCTTATTAAGTATAAAATTTTCGATAAGCCTTATTACGGTCACACCGGACAATATATTGGATACTTAAGCTTTTCGGCTTACGAACCAATATCAAAATTGAGTGTTGCTTTAATAATGAATTTAACTTTTGCTGATATATATGGTGTTGGTCAAGAAATAACTGAACTGGCATTTAATGAAATAATAACCTCGATTGAAGAAGAAAATTTATTAAATGAATTTTCACTTTCACAAAATTATCCAAACCCATTTAACCCAAGCACAACAATAAATTTTTCTATCCCTGAACAAACATATGTTTCATTAAAAATTTATGATGTACTCGGAAAGGAAATTGCAGTATTAGTTAATGAAGAAATGTCATCAGGTTCCTACCAACTTGATTTTGATGCTTCTATTCTATCGAGCGGAATTTACATTTATGCACTTAAGACAAAACATTCCATTATATCGCGCAAAATGGTGTTGATTAAGTAAATCAATAATCACTAATCTAAGGGTCTAACATGAGAAAATTCGCAACATATATAAAAACAATCTCTTTAGTTTTCTTTTTTACATTAGGTATATTTTCACAAGAGGCATTAAATCCTACCAAGGTTTTTCAACAAGCCGGCATTACAACAGAACAACTATCAAAAGTTGATCACATAATTCAAAATTTTACATATCGTGCATTAACAAATAATGTACGCTCATTAAAATCAATTAAACCGGGGGATGGAACGCCCGTTGTTAAAGAAGTAAACAGCCAATTTTATGTTGCTGGTTTTGTTAAATCAAGCTCGCCGCAACAAACAAAAAATCACATTGAATATAACGGTGGAAAAGTCACAAATATTATTGATAATATTCTAGTTGTTGAGCTGCCGGTAGAAAAATTATCAAACACACTTTTTGATGAAAAAATAATTCGAGCAGAAGCCGCGGTTTATCAAAGTTCACTTCTGGATACTAGTTTGTATTTTATAAATGCTCATAAAGTTCACGCTGGAGAGGATTTGCCAAAAGCATTCAAAGGCAACGGCGTCATTGTTGGTGTACTCGATAGCGGTATTGATTGGACGCATCCTGCGTTTATAAACGAGAACGGAAACCGTATTCAATATCTATGGGACATGGCAGATGATTCGAATCCGCCTGCTGAATTTGATTACGGTACGGAATACACAAAAGAACATTTGGATCAACAAAATTCAAACCAGATTGATGATAATGGTCACGGTACTCATGTGGCGAGCACAGCTGCGGGGAATTACGGAGGAGAGGATTATCCCTTGGTGGGAGTAGCTCCAGAAGCTGATATTGTTTTTGTAAAGGGGTTCAGAGCAAACGCTCAATCCTTTGCAACGAATGATATTATAAACGGTTGCGACTATATTATGAAAAGAGCTGCCCTCTTGGGTAAACCAGTTGTTGTAAATTTAAGTCTTGGCTCAGTGCTTGGTAACACAGGATATTCATTGTATGAAGAAGCATTAACAAACCTAGTTGAACCTGGTAAACTAATCGTAGCTTCAGCTGGAAATAGCGGCTCATCAAATATTCATCTACAGTATCAAATGTCCGGATCTGATTTCGAAAGTCGTTCTAATACTGAGTGGAGAGTATCGGACAGCACAAGAGGAGTAGCACTGATTTACGGTTATCCTCAAAGTGAAGATTTTAATTTTGGTATTCAAGTATTGGATAAGCAAGGAAACTCAAAATTTCTAAGTTCAACTTTAGCCTATGACGAGAGTGTTACGCAAGCAATCGTAATTGAAGGAGACACATTAGCTTCATTGTCTTTGTCCGCTAAAACAAATGGAGTGGATCCATATTTCTTCTCGGTAATTATGCTTTTTAATTCTGAATCGGGCGTGAAACAATATGATTTTAATTTGTTCACATTCGGTACAGCAATTTTCAATGCGTGGTTATTTAATGGAAGTTTTAATACAAATACCGAACCCGAGCGGAATCACATTGGAGGTGATAATTTAATGACAGTCGGATCACCTTCAACTGCATTTAATGTTTTTTCGATTGGTGCCTTCACAACAAAAACGTCATGGGTAAATCTTGATGGTACACCATATTCTGTAAACGGAACTCTTACAGATAGAGCATATTTCTCGAGTATTGGTCCGACCAGAGATGGCAGAATTAAACCTGATTTTTCGGCTCCCGGTCATTGGATTGCGGCAGGTTATTCAAAAGATGCTAACTTAAATCCGGTTACTATATTGGATGAAAAGACAGTTCTAATGCAAGGGACAAGTATGTCCGCACCACATTTTACAGGAGTTGTCGCATTGCTTTTGGAACAAAATCCAAATCTTACTTATGATGAGGTATTCGAAGTATTAAAAAATACAGCAATAACAGATGATATAACTGGAGTAGTTCCAAACAATGAATTCGGTTACGGAAGAATTGATGTGCATGCGGCATTGAAAAATCTTATTACTAGTTTGGAACAAATAGATGATATACCCGTTGACTATAGTCTAAAACAAAACTACCCGAATCCATTTAATCCTTCTACTACGATTGAGTACAGTTTGCCCGGAAATGAATTAGTAAAAATTAAAGTTTATGACGTGTTAGGGAAGGAAATCACAACACTGGTAAATGAGGTCAAATCAGCCGGAAAATATAGTGTTACATTTAATTCAAGTCATTTATCATCCGGAGTATATTTTTACCAAATTACTGCTGGTAGATTTCAAGACGTTCGTAAGATGATTTTACTTAGATAAAAATATATCTTTAAGAATTTTCTCCAAGCAGTGGATGAATAATCAAATAAAAGATGGAAATGATTTTATATAATTGTGATTGCCATAAAGGTAAATAAAATTGATTGTGTTTGAAATGATAATAGTATATTTTATCCTATTATCAACCTGGTTTGTCCGTTACTACCGTTAAGAAGGTTGAAGCAATCAATTAGTTTAATAATTATTGAGGGAGAATCTGTTATGGATTCGAAAAAATGGATCACTACTATCATAATGATATTTTTGGTGATCACGTTTAGCATAAATGCACAAAGCATTTCAGAAACAAAAAAGGTTTATGAAAATGCTGGAATCACAAGTGCGAATTTATCTAAGGTAGATTTTACCATTCAAAACTTGGTGTACAATCAACTGGCATATAATATAGATAACATTAAAGAGTCAAAACTGTTCGCTGGAAATCCGGTTATTAAAAAGATAGATGAAATGCTATTTGTTTCCGTATTTATTAAATCAATTTCTCCCTATAAAACACAATCTCTAATCGAATCAGAAGGTGGAAATGTTAGCAATATTATTAAGGATATCTTAATTGCTGAAATTCCTGTTAATAAATTAACTAACATTGTCTTCACTGAAGATATTGTTGAAGCAGAAACAGCCAAATATTCAGAATCATTTCTGGATGAAAGCTTAACATACATTAACGTTGATAAAATTCACGCTGGAGAAAATTTACCCAAAGCTTATAAAGGAAAAGATGTAGTTGTTGGTGTATTAGATAGTGGAATTGATTGGAAACATCCATCATTTAGTAATGCAAACGGAAACCGGATTTTATATTTATGGGATATGTCCGATAATACAAATCCGCCGGCAGAATTTGACTATGGTACGGAATACACAAAAGAAGATTTAGATCAGCAGAATTCAAATCAAATTGATGACGATGGTCACGGTACTCATGTTGCAAGTACAGCCGCCGGTAATGCCGGGGGAAATGATTACACGCTTGATGGAGTTGCTCCCGAAGCCGATATTGTTTTCGTAAAAGGTTATAGGCTCGGACCTGGTTTTGCTGATACAGATATTGTAAATGGTTGTGATTATATTTTCAAAAGAGCTGATCAATTAGGAAAGCCTGCCGTAATTAATTTGAGCTTAGGCGGGCTTTATGGTAACACCGGTACAACTTTATATGAACAAGCGTTGACAAATTTAGTTGGACCCGGAAAGTTAATTGTTGCGGCGGCGGGAAATGAAGGAAGTAATTATTATCATCTTCAATATGAAATGAGCGGTAGCTCTATTGAAGAAGCTTCCGAAACTTATTGGGAGGTCGAAAATGTTGATGATGAACAAACATTTTTAGTCGGTTACCCGCAAAGTGATAATTACACTTTCGGTATAAAAATTTATTCTGCAGATTTATCAACAGTTCTTTACACTTCACCGGCTGTAAGTTTTAATCAGATTCAACAGAATGTTGATGTAGTAGTTGATGATAATAGCATCGGCACTTTGAATATGAGCGGACACCCTAATTTTGTAGACCAATCTCTAACAGGTGAGCCATTTTTATTTGGAATGCAATTTATTTATGAACCTGATGCTGATTTTAGTAATTATGTTTTTTCGTTATACACATATGGTTCATCAACACTAAATGCTTGGATAGTTAACGGAGAATTTACTGCTGATTCTGATCCGGGCAATAAAATTTTCCCAGGTGACAATGTTATGACTATTGGTTCTCCTTCGACAGCATACAATGTTTTTAGTGTCGGAGCATTTACTACAAAACTTTCTTGGACAAATATCTGGGGAAGTCCAATCCAGTTTGATGGCACTTTTACTGATCGAGCATATTTTTCAAGTATCGGTCCAACTAGAGATGGCAGAATTAAACCTGATTTTTCCGCTCCTGGGCATTGGATTGCCGCAGGTTATTCGCAAGATTCATTTTATCCTCAAGATCTCGTACTAAATCTGCTAACCGTACATCTTCAAGGAACCAGTATGGCAGCACCACATTTCACAGGTGTAGTTGCATTGTTGTTGGAACAAAATCCAAACCTTACTTACGAAGAAGTATTTACAACTCTTCAAAATTCAGCGGTTGTAGATGGAATAACCGGAGCCGTACCTAACAATGAATTTGGATATGGAAGAATAGATGCTTATGCCGCATTACAATCTATTATTACTTCGGTAGATGATAATTCAGTACCGGTTGAATTTAGCTTATCGCAAAACTACCCAAACCCATTTAATCCATCTACTACTATTGAGTACAGTGTTCCTTCCAATGAATTAGTAAAAATAAAAGTCTATGATATTCTTGGAAACGAGATCGAAACTTTAGTGAATGAATTAAAATCTCCGGGAACTTACAGAGCGGAATTAGACGGTAAGAGTTTATCATCGGGTGTGTATTTTTACCGTATTACTGCCGGAAGTTTTCAAGAAGTTCGTAAAATGATGTTCATTAAATAATGAAAAGGAACTTACATGAAAAAAAAGTTTTTGTTTGTTTTATTACCTATACTTTTACTAATTGGATGCAGCACCATGAATGATGACTATCAAAATAAATTAGATCAAAGCTTGAGAATGGAATTAAGTGATTCCGGTAATAAAGATTCGGAGCAAAAAATTCAGTTTCTTGGGAAATGCAATACTGAAATAACGGATAAAATGAGAACCGAACTTGAAGAAACCGGAGTTTCAGTAGAATCAGTAATAAAAGATATTTTCACTGCAACCGGAACAAGAAAACAGATTATTGAATTAGCTAAACTCGAATCGGTAATTCGTCTGGAAAAATCTCAGATGAATTACCCTATGAATAAGGTGAATTGAGAGTATTATTAAGACAATCCATTATTTTTACTATGGGGGAAAATTGTAGATGATTAAGAGTGTAATAAGTTTTTCGATAATCATATTATTTTTAGCTAATTTATCGATACATGCTAATGAAAATAAAATTGCGCCTAATTCGGTTGATATTGAGTTATTTGCCGGTTCAGGTATTGCCGGAACGAGTGTAAATTATAGTAGGATATTTTATTCAAATTATAATTTATCCCTCTTCGGAAGAATTGGTTTCGGGATATTATTAGAAGCATCTTCCAGTTCGAGAAGCATTAATGCGTTAACTCCGATTTCTGTCGGGTTGTTATATGGTTCGGATCACAATCTTGAGTTGAGTATCGGAAGAACTTTTATTTCCGATGCATCGTTTAACCAAGCAGAATTTGGTTATAGATATCATCCCCACGACGGAGGATTTCTTTTTCGAGCCGGTGGAACAATGATTTTTCTCGATTCGGATGAATCAATTTTTGGTGGATATATTGGATTTGGTCTCGCCTTCTGATTTATAAATACTCTCCGAGATTTGATTATTCTCGGAGAGTATTTAATTACTTCAATCATCTTTTCAAATTATCAGCAAATATTTTTTCAAACTTTTCAAGTTTCGGTGTAATTACAAAACTGCAATATGGCTGAGCGGAATTATTATTATAATAATCGTGATGATATTTTTCAGCCGGATAAAATTTTTGGAATTGGCTAATCTCGGTCACAATCGGTTTATCAAAAATGTCCGAATTATCTAATTTATCTTTATACTTTTCCGCAAGTTCTTTTTGTTCTTCATCATGATAAAAAATTACCGAACGATACTGAGTACCTATATCAGCCCCCTGTCGATTTAAAGTAGTGGGATCGTGTGTTTTCCAAAATACTTCAAGTAATTCCTCAAAACTTATTATCTCAGAATCGTACTGAATGTGAACTACTTCAGCGTGACCGGTCGCACCGGAACAAACTTGATCATAAGTTGGATTCTCTCGTTTACCACCTGAATAACCCGGGGTCACACTTAGAACACCCTTTAATTTTTGGAAGATTGCTTCGGTACACCAAAAACAACCGGATCCGAATGTAGCTGTTTTATATTCTTTCATAATTATTCGCTGATTTTTATAAATTAAGTCCGACAATTTACAAAAAAGAGTTATTAACTTGTTATCCTATTTCATGGTACCAACACTGAATAAAATACTGGCATTTGTAATTACTATACTTCTATTAACTTCTTGTTCAGATCGAAAAGATTTTAATCAAAAGTTACAAAGCGATGCAATATGGTATAAACAAGCTAATGTTGATCATGGTTCAAGAATTATTATGCAATCGATTAATGAAGGAATTGCAATTTCACGCGGAGCGGGATATGATATCAAAGGAAATTTGTACCAATTAAAACATGGCAAATGGGAGTCCGTCTTTAAATTTGATTATTCCGATAATCCACAGATTGCGTATAACGAAGAAAAGATTTGGTTTATACATCACGAAACACATCATAACTTTTGGCATCCCCGGTTTTTTGAATACGACGGCTCAAAATTTAATGAAATAATTCTTCCGAAAGTTATGTGGGATGCAACCGATTACTCGATGTGGAATGGAATCGAAATTCTTGAAGACGGAACAGCATGGATGATCGGTCAACTCGGAAATATTTTATTTTACGACGGAAAAGTTTGGAGTGAATTCGAAAGTCCGTTAAAAAATGTTGAGAGAACATCGATTTACTTCGGTGACTTAAACGATATAGAAATGGTTTCAAAAGATTTAGGCTGGGCGGTCGGACGCGAAGGTGTAATTATTAAATTTGAAAATGGAAAATGGAATAGAATTGATTCCCCGGTTGAAACTGATCTTCGTAAAATTTCAATGATTGACGCTAGCAACGGTTGGATAGTCGGTGATAGAGGAACAATTCTAAAATTTGAAAATGGTAAATGGCAGTATTTTGAAAATAATTACCGAGTTTCATTCACCTCAGTAATTTCAGATGGATTAAAAAAAGCATGGATTACAGGAACGCGTTCAACTTTATTAGAATGGGATGGGCTAGAGTGGAAAGAAATTGAAAGTATAAAATCATTCGAAGACATTTTTGAAGATGTAGATTTTATTAAAGACGCAAACGATGATTATAAAATTTGGGTTATCGGACAAGCGGGAATTTATACAACTTCACAGAATCTCGGCTTTTCGTTTACGGATATTACAACTGCGTCATCAATAAGAAAAGAGGGAAGAGCCGCTACTTTCTTTGATGGTAATAGTGATGGCTTTAATGATCTTGCAATAATTTCCGATGGTGGACCAAATCTCGTTTATAAAAACCTCGGAAATAATGTTTTCTCGGAAATCTCACGTGAACAAATTGGCATTACCAATGCAAGCTTAAACCAATCATTAGTTCTTGGTGATTTGGATAAAGATAATAAGTTTGATCTTCTGGAAATTTTAGATGACTTAAACTACAACCTGGCATTTGGTAAAGGAGAATTTAATTTTGCCGAAGATGCTGAAAGAAGCAAACTTGAACTTGAAATAATTGATGCCACGTTAGCCCTGACTTCAGCTAAATTTATTGACTTCAACAATGATGGTAATCTGGATATTTATATATCTAATTTTAGTCGCGAAGATATGTTATTTGAAAATGACGGTTATGGAAATTTCACAAACATTTACAATCAAACCGGCATCGACAAAAAATTAAATAGACAAGCTTACGGTGTTGTCATAAATGATTTTAATAATGATATGCTTGCCGATATTCTTATTGTTTATCGATTTGCCGAGAATAATAAGTTTCTCGAATTATATCTGAATAAAGGTAATTTTACATTCGAAGAGAAAGAATCGGAAGTATTTAGGTCAAATCAAAATTTAATTTCGATGTCTGCAATTTCAGCAGACTTTAATAATGATGGCACACAAGATATATTTTTGTTTAACGGCGGTAAAACTCCTATGCTGTTGTTAAATGACGGTGATGCTAATTTTACTAATTATTCAACCGAAGCCGGATTTATTGAAGCAATTCAACACCCTGAACCAACCGGCGGAATACTTAACGCTGCTGATGTAAATAATGATGGTTATATAGATATATATATTAGTTCAAAACTATATCTTAACTCTCCCGGTTTAAAATTTACAGAAGTAAGCGAACAAATCGGTTTATCATTTACCGGTAATCCTTCATTCGGTGATATAGACAATGACGGTGATCTAGATTTATTTATAGGAATCAGTAAAAACTCAGCCCCAGCCGGTGAAACTGCAAAGTTATATCGAAATAATTTATCCGAAGGAAATTCAATCAAAATAAAGTTCAATGCCGACAAAAGTAACAGGACGGCGATCGGTACAAAAGTTTCTCTTGTTGGAAAAAATAAGAATAGCGAAGAAGCATATCGTAATACTAAATATTTTGGTTTCGGAGAATCTCCTTTATCGCAGCAAAATATAAGCGAACTTCATTTTGGTTTAATAGATACATTGAATTATTTAATTGAGGTGGAATATCCGTCCGGGATAAAAATAGAAATAAATAATATTGAGCCGAATAAAACTTATACTGTAACCGAATCATCATTGGTTAATCACTATATAACGAGGATAAGAGATTCAATTCAGAGAAGTATCAACTTGGTAGATTGGAAATTATCAGCAGCCAAATTATCTCTGTTGATCTTTGTTTCAATGCTGCTTTATCAGCAAACAAAACATTGGAAGTCAACTAGAATTATTAAGCAATGGTATTTTATCCTGACAATAATTGTTTTCTTTTTACTGTTGATCCACTTTACACTTAAAACTAATTTTTATTTTGAATGGATTCTGCCGATTGTTTTACCGTCACTTTTTATGTTTGCATTTGCTTATTATTCCAAACGTTATATTGAAGAACGTGAAAGTAAATATATCTCACATTTCAAGTTGATGGAAATACTTGGCGTCGGGGGAATGGGGAAAGTTTTCAAAGCACTCGATTCGAAAAACAATAAGCTCGTCGCGATTAAAATTATTAACCCAACTTTATTAAAAGATGAGGAGAACAAGCGAAGATTAATCAGTGAAGGACGACTGCTCTCATCAATTGATCATAAGAACATTGTAAAAGTATTTGAATTCGGTGAAACCGAAGAACACAGTTATATTGCAATGGAATATTTATCCGGCGGGACGCTTGAAGAATTTGTTGCAAATAACTTTCCGTTAGATAAAGGAACTTTCAAAAAAATTGCGATTGAGATTTGCGAAGGCTTAATTATCATTCATGAAAACAATGTACTGCATCGTGATTTGAAGTCTCAAAACATAATGTTTGATGAAAACAATAGTATTAGAATAATGGATTTTGGTTTATCGAAATCTCCTCTTGTTTCAACAATGACATCGCTCGGTACTGTTGTGGGAACACTCGGTTATGTTGCGCCTGAACAAATAACAAATATTCAAATTGATCAGAGAACTGATATTTTTTCCTTTGGTGTTATTCTCTACCAAATGCTCACGAAGAAACTCCCTTTCACAGGCGAAAATGAAATGGCGTTGATCCATTCAATCTTTAACACGATACCACCTTATCCATCTGAGTTAAATAATTCAGTTGAAAAGACAATCGATAATATTGTTATGAAATGTATTGAGAAAGACATAGATAAAAGATATAATTCCGCTTCACAAATTATGGAAGATCTACTCAAAATTTAATTATGGAAATTTCCGAACAAAGACATAATGTAAATAAACTCTTATCCGAATTTGTTAGTCAATCTTCAACTCGTTTTTTAAATCTATCCTCAGATATAAAAAAGGCTGCGAATGATCCCGAGTTGTTAAAACAGATCGATAAAACTTTCAAGTCAATATTAGAATTCAATCGTGTTCTTACGAAGGAACTTGACGGCTTATTTTATCAATACGATAAACTTGAAAACAAGTTAGAGAAATTATCTTCGGAAAAGAAAAAGTTAGAAAGATTATATGCATCCGGAATTTTATTCCAATCTGAAACGGAGATGAAACGTTTAATGGAAAAAGCAATCGATACGGTTGTAACAGAATTAAATGCCGATGAAGGATTTATAGTTTTGGTAGATGAAAAATTAAGCATCGATACAATAGTTGCAAAAAACATGGAACCCGAAAACGAACCGGAAGCAAAAGAACTTAGTACAACAATTATTAATGACACAATTAAAAATTTAAGACCATCTCAATTGAGTGAACTTCAAGTAAATTCAAGTTTTGGCAGCAAACATAGTATTGTTTCGCTCGGACTTAAAGCAGCATTATGTGTTCCTCTAGTTTCCAACTCTAAAGTTATGGGGGCAGTCTATCTTGATAGAAGAAACGCGGAAATGCCATTCAAAGAATCTGATCTTACATTTCTATTATCTTTCGCGAACCAAATTGTGAAGGGAATTGAAGTATCTAAAGAGATTGATACACTCGAAGAGAAATTAGCAAACGTTCCATCTACCAGTTTCAAGGAATTGCGCGAAGAATTTAAATCTGATAATATTATTGGTTCCAGCAGAAAATTATATGACGTCCTGAATCTTGCATCAAAAGTAAGCGATACTGATGTTTCCATTTTGTTGCTTGGCGAAAATGGCACAGGTAAAGATTTGTTAGCACAAGCAATTCATAACAACAGTAAACGTAGAGATAAACCATTTGTTGCAGTTAATTGCGGCGCAATTCCATCCGATCTTTTAGAGTCTGAATTGTTCGGTTTTGAAAGCGGTGCATTTACCGGTGCTAATAAGAGTAAACCGGGAAGATTAGAATCTGCTGACGGTGGTACTGTTTTTCTTGATGAAATCGGAGAAATGAGTGTCAATCTTCAAGCAAAACTTTTAAGAGTTATTCAAACAAGAGAGATTGAAAGATTAGGCTCGGTTAATTCGAAAAAAATTGATGTTCGCTTTATTGCAGCAACAAATCAAGATATCTCTAAAATGATTGAAGAAAAAAGATTTCGCGAAGATCTTTACTACAGGTTAAAAGTAATTGAGATTTATATCCCACCTCTGCGTGAAAGAAAGGAAGATGTTGAAGACCTAGTTCAATATTTTTTGAATAAGTATGCTAAAGAGAACAAAGCACATTCAATAGCAGACGAAGCAATTGAGATTCTTGAATCATACAACTGGCCGGGAAATATACGTGAACTGGAAAATGTCATTCAACGAGCGGTTATTTTGTGTCCCGATAAGGAAATTTCATCTAAAAATTTACCGGCAGAAATAGTTGATGATAGTGAAATTGATTCAAAAAGAACTGAATACCGAACTTTATCCGAAGCCGAAAGCGAATTTCGTAAAAGATTTATTATGAGAGTTCTTCGTAAGACCGAATCTAAATCGGAAGCTGCCAAAATATTGGGAATCAACAGAAGCCATCTTCATAAACTGCTGACTCAACTCGATATAAATATTTAGTTGTTGCAGTTATGCAACAGTTTAATCAATCACCTGTCGCCCCTTTACCACTAAGTTAAGCTATTAATTATGTTTTCATTCCGCTTTATGATGGCACTTTAATTGTACCATATGTCTTAAAATAATTGCCGATGAATGATCATATTCTAATTATTGATTCCGATAAAGTAATTTTAAGAAAATTAAGGGAGCTGTTAACAAGAGAGGGCTTTAGCATAATGACTGTCACAGACAAACAAGAAGCATTAAATTTATGCAAACAGCTCCCGATACGTTTGATTATTGGTTCACCCAATGAACTTGGAAGAATCGATGAAGAAAATAAAGTCTGATAGTTAACCCTTTCGGTTTCTATATCTCCTCTTAGGCGGAGATGACATGGCTCCGCCTTTTATTATTCATATCTCTTTGCTTATCTTTACCTAAATCTAATCAGGGCAATATGAAAAAAGTAATTCTGCAAAAGGGAAGAGAGAAATCTTTATTTAGAAAACATCCTTGGATTTTCTCCGGAGCAATTGCTTCAACAGATGATAATATAGAATTGGGCGAAACCGTTCACATTTTTTCTTCAAATAATAATTTTATTTGTGTTGGCGCTTACTCACCTCATTCTCAAATTCGTGTAAGAGTTTGGGATTTTAATCAATCAGAGATTGATAAAAATTTCTTCGAAGAAAGAATTGCATCCGCATTAAACTTCCGCAAATTTACAATTGACAGCAAAAAGTATAATGCATATCGATTAATCAACTCAGAATCCGATGGTTTGCCCGGAGTGATAGTTGATCGATATAATGATATTCTTGTTTGCCAATTTATATCAGCCGGTGCAGAAAAATGGAAACAAACAATTGTAGAAATCCTGGTTGAAAAATTAGAACCAACGGCTGTCTATGAAAGATCGGATGCCGATGTTCGTCAAAAGGAAGGATTGAAATCAAACAAAGGAATGCTTTACGGAAAGATTGACTCCGGTGAAGTAATAATTCAGGAAGATAATCTCTCATTTATTGTAAATATTTTTACCGGACATAAAACCGGTTTCTATCTTGATCAAAGAGAAAATCGAGAAATTATTTCTGAATACTCAAAAGGAAAAAATGTTCTCAATTGTTTTTCTTATACCGGTGGATTTGGAGTTGCTGCTGCTTTAAATGGGGCAAAACATGTTGTAAATATTGACACTTCGGATGAAATGCTCTTGATCGCCGAAAAAAATTTTCAATTAAACAAAATTCCTACTAGCAAATTCACGAACTTAAAAGCAGATGTTTTTAGTGAATTAAGAAAGTTAAAATCTGAAGACCGAAAATTTGATTTAATAATTCTCGATCCGCCAAAATTTGTCGAAGGAAAAAATAGTCTTAATAAAGCCGGCAGAGGTTATAAAGATATTAATATGCTTGCAATGCAATTGTTGAATGAAGACGGATTACTTTTCACATTTTCTTGTTCCGGACTTATGACACCCGAACTATTTAATAAAATTATTGCAGATGCAGCAATTGATGCCGGAATTAATTTTTCAATTATAAATAGACTTTGGCAATCGGTTGATCATAGAGTAACTACAAATTTTCCTGAATCGCTTTACTTGAAAGGATTACTAATAAAACGTAATTAATATTGAAAAACTTCCTTAAAATAATTGCTCCCGGATTATTAATCGCAGCTACAGGAGTTGGTGCCGGTGATCTTGCCGGCGGTGCTTTTGCCGGAAGTAAACTTGGTATGTTGGTCGTTTGGGCTGTAATTCTTGGTGCATTCTTTAAGTATGTTTTAACAGAAGGACTTGCAAGGTATCAATTAGCAACGGAAAAAACTTTTCTTGAAGGTTTATTTCTGAATTTCGGCAGACCTGCTGAAATCATTTTTTTCATCTATCTAATAATTTGGTCTTATGCTGTTGGCTCTGCAATGATAAGTGCTTGTGGAGTTGCCGGGCATGCAGTATTTCCAATCTTTGATTCTCCCGAACATGGAAAAATCTTTTGGGGAGTTTTACACAGCTTAATAGGATTTCTTTTAGTATGGATTGGTACTTACACTTCATTTGAAAAACTAATGAATGTTATGGTTGGACTAATGTTTGTAACCGTAGTTCTTACCGCAATTTTTATTAAACCCGATCTCGGTGATGTTGTGAAAGGATTAGTCCCGAATGTTCCATCGTATATTAATCCGGATGGAAATGAACAAGGTGTGGTTTGGACGTTGGCATTAATGGGCGGAGTTGGCGGAACACTTACAATCTTAAGTTACGGTTATTGGATAAAGGAAAAAGGGAGAAAAGGAAAAGATTTTTTGAAGATTTGTAGAATTGATTTAGCTGCAGCATATATTGTAACTGCACTATTCGGGATTGCGATGGTTGTCATTGCTTCTCAAATAGAACTCGATAACCAAAGTAGTGCTCGATTAATTATTGTACTTACTGAAAAATTGGATTCAATTCTTGGAAAAACTATTTCATCAATATTTCTAATTGGAGCGTGGGCAGCTGTATTTTCAAGTCTGCTGGGAGTTTGGCAGTCAGTACCTTACATGTTCACTGATTTTTGGAATATGGTTTCAAAGAATGATCAAGTAGAAGTTAATACAAAATCTAAACCTTACCAATACTACTTAATTGCTCTGGCATTTTTACCGATGATTAGTTTGTCGTTTAACTTTGTTATTATTCAAAAAATTTATGCGTTCCTTGGTTCTTTTGTAATTCCATTGATAGCACTTGGACTTGTTTTGCTTAATTCAAAAAAATTCATTTCTACTGCTCAATTGAGAAATAAAATCTCTACACAAATAGTTTTAGTTCTTATTATCATTTTCTTCATAGCGACCGCATTACAATAAAAATGAGTTGACTCAGCTTAAGGAATTCCCTAACTTAAATAAGTCTTAATAGAATAAAGTCTTTGTTATGAAGAACTTAATAGTATTAATTGTCTTTTTATTTTCTACTCATGTTAATTTAATTTCACAAATTATTGAATTTAGTAGAGTTCACATTCCCAATAATAACTTTAAATATGAATTTGAACCTAGCCTTGGGTTACGTTCAGTTATTTACTTGGATGATGCGGAGATGCTTTTAGGAGTGACAGAATATTTTTTAATGAGATCATTTGATGGAGGAAGAAATTGGTACTCGACAAATCCAATCTTAAACGAAGTCGAAGTTATTAAACTTAAGCAAACAAATTTAGACGAAGTTACTCTATTAACATTCTCCGATGGTAGATG
Organism: Melioribacteraceae bacterium; assembly: GCA_030584085.1. Lineage (NCBI taxonomy): Bacteria > Pseudomonadati > Ignavibacteriota > Ignavibacteria > Ignavibacteriales > Melioribacteraceae > Melioribacteraceae bacterium. The sequence goes on along the minus strand of CP129490.1, from coordinate 2,738,271 downwards.
TAAAGCGCAGAGATCAAGTGATAATGGATTTATATGGGAAACCATTTATGAATTTGCAACAGGTACTGAAGTTAGGGATTTTGTAAGATTAAAAGATGGTAGTTTTTTGTTTGCCTCAAATAAAGGAGTTATAAAAGTCACAAATGGAGGAAAAGAAGAAAAATTTCTTTTACCAAAAGTTAAACCTAATGTTTTTGACCTAACAATAGTTGATGAAAAAATCTTTTACTCTACCGATAAATCATTTTATTGGACTGATGCAAATTTTAGAAATGCAGTTGAGGTCAAGACTATATCAGGAATGACAAGTTTTCAGATAGCAGATAATTTTTATTCTAATTTTTTTCTAATAACTAATGATAAACTCGTCTACGTCGTAGAATCCGTCTCAAAAATTACACCTATAGATTTGCCAGTTAAATCATATAGTAGAGTTGAGCTTGACAATGAAGAGAGAATAATAGTATACGCTGATAAAATCTATGTTTCTATGGATAAGGGCAAAACATGGTCTTTTTCCATACAAGATTTGACAGATTCATTTTATTCTAAACTCATAGGATCTACTGTAATTATAACTGATGATATGGATTATACAGGAAAACAACAGGTTTATTATGATGATTTTTACGTAAGCAATATACAAATGGCTAATCTCTTCACTATCAATAATTACGCAAGTGTTTCTGCACCTGTACAAGCCTCGAGCCATCTAATTTTAGGTACAACGATTGGGGGTCTGCTTAGCTCCGATGATAGCGGAATTATTTGGAAAGAATTTATAACGAGTTCGGGAAGTCCAATACCCGGTTATTATTTAAATAGATATTCTGATAACCGATATATTTCTATGCCCGGTCTTTCCTTTTCGGATGACGATGGAAAATCTTGGGAATCATTAGCAACCATCATCCACTCAATGCCTTATTTCTATGATTATCACGTCAATACAAAAAATATGATCTCGTGGAATAGCGATAGTACTGTGATATTTATTTATAATGATTTTAGCAGTTTTGAATACATTCACAAAGAATTGCCATACAAAGATATATTCTTTCCACAATTCGATTCAGAGGGAAATATTTGGGTTGCCAGTCATAATGGAGATTTATTCAAATATAGTAAAAGCAAACGATCTTGGGATTTAGTATATAGTTTTAAAGAAAAAGCATACCGACTTTTTTTTGATGATAACAACAAAATTTTTGTTTTTTGTAGTAATTCAATTTATATCTCATCTACAGATCACTTGGATTTTCAAAACTATTCATTCAACCATATCGCGCAAAATGAAGGTTATTTTATAGATTTTCTCATATTAGAAGATACGCTCTATTTTTCTGTAATTAAAAAAAAGAGTAGAGATTATATAAGAAAAGTGATTTCTCTTTCATTAATTGATTTTCTATTTTCGGAAGTATTCACTCTCCCCAGATCAAGAGATCTTAGTATGACCCCTTTTCGCCTCATAACACTCTCATATATAAATAATTATTTGTATATAGGAGGAAACGATGGTCTCTATCGCTCTCATAAACGACTAAATAAAGTTGATCACAATGCGCACATTGTTAAAAAATTGTCTAATGAGACAGTAAATCAACAAGATAAGGATGTAATTCAGCTTACTGCTTATCCTAATCCTGCTAATAATGAAACCTTGATAGGTTACAAGTTGTTTGAGCGTTCAAAAGTTCAGCTGACTATTTACAATACATTAGGGCAGCAAGTGGATATGCTTTTAAGTGAAAATCAGCTTCCTGGAGCTTATGAATATCGAATGAGCGGTGCCCGTTTAAGTAGTGGTATTTATTTTGCTGTTCTTGCGGTAAATGATCAAATCTACTCAAGAAAAATTGTTCTTTTAAAGTAGTTTTTTAACCCCAGCTAAACTTCTCTTTTCTCGTTTCTTTTCTTTTTTTTTGATATTATAACGCATTAATTCAATCAATTTTTATAATTATGAAAAAAATATCACTATTCTTTCTCATATCTCTATTATTACTATCGCAAGTAGAAAATGTTCCTTTAGATCACGGAGTTTATACATTTCTAAAAGAAATGGAAATAAAAAAAATAATCTACGGAATCGATGAAGATGTCCCGAATTTAAGGTTCGGTGAAGTAAGAGAATTTTTGGAAAAAATTGAAGCTCGCAAAAATGAATTAAGCACAACCGAAATGAAATTGTTTGAAAAATATAGAATTGAGTTTTATCCTAATGAGATAAGTGAAGAAAACACATGGAATTTATTCGGGTCATCGCCGAATATTTTTACATCACCTTTTTCTCTTTTCGATGATAAACAAAAATATCTCTACACTTATAAAGATGGTGATAATAATCTCTTTGTTGAAATGATGGGCACTTTTAATTATGGACACAGAATTAAACCTTCGGTAAATAATTCTGAGTTGTATGATATTGGCTTTAGATTCCGCGGTACATTGTTTTCAAAACTTGGTTATAATTTAACAATTGTAAAAGGCGGAGTAAGCGGTAATAAAGATTTCTCGGCAATTCTTGATCCCCGATTGAATTATAATTTTAAGTTTATCGAAGACATTGAAAATATTATTAATTATGATTTTGTTGAAGGCTATCTTCAGTATAATGCTCAACCGACAGATAATATGGATATAACCGTTCAACTTGGCAGAGAAAAATTTACTTTCGGTTATGGGTATAATAGTAAACTTGCAATTTCGGGCGATCATCCCACGATGGATTTTTTCAAGTTCAATATCAAATATGGATTTGTGAATTTTACATCAATACACGCCTCCACCGTTGGCGATTTTGATTTCGATAGAACCAAACTCTATACAAAATATATTGCAATGAATCGGTTTAAGTTTAGCTTCCCGGACTTTATGGATTTCGGAATTGGTGAAATGATTGTTTATTCCGATAGGGGAATTGACCTAGCTTATTTTAATCCGCTGTTATTTTATAAGTTTGCAGAGATGTCTCTTCAAGACCGTGATAATGGTTTATTATTTCTTGATGCAAAGACTAATTTTATAAAGAATTTGGAATTCCACGGCACTTTTTTTCTCGATGAAAATTTACTCGGACATTTGCAGCACCTTTCTAGATTCTCAAATAAAACCGGATATCAGCTTGGTGCAATGTGGTATCAACCGTTTGGACTATGCGATCTTTCGCTCTTTGCCGAGTACACAAAAATTCGACCATATACATATTCTCACACTAACAATAAAAATACATTTACTGCATTTGATCAAATTCTCGGACATAGAATTGGTCCTAATGCAGATGAAATTTTTATTAGAGCGGCTTATAATTTTAATGAGTGGATCAGACCTTCTATAGCCTACAGTTATGGAAGATCGGGCAATAATATAGTTGGTGAGAATGGTATTATTATTAAAAATGTGGGTGGTGATGCCTTTCAACCTTACAGAGATGGAGTAGATCCCTTTGATGCTCCTTTCCTCGATGGTAACCGGGTTAATATAACAGAAATAATTGCTAATCTAAAAATCGAACCGTTCCGGGATATTATTTTTGATATTTCTTATAACTATATTTATCAGGATCATGTAACCGAGAAATTTTCTGAGAACTTAAGTTATGCACAACTTATTATGAAACTTCAATTCTAATGAAAAAAATAGTTGCAATAATATCGTTGTTGTTTCTTATAGTTAGCTGTGATAAGGGAATTGAACCAAATCCCGAACCGGTTGATCCCGAAAATACGGGCATTGCAGGTACGGTTAATTTTTTAGGTGATTGGCCTTCCGGAGTAGCAAGAACTCACATTGTATTATTCAAAAATGAAATTCTTTCCGAAGCTGATTTCTTCCCACCGAATTTAAGTTATGTGAGTAATGAAATTGATAGCGGCACCGTAATTTTAGACTATGATTCCAGGACAAATAATTTATTAGATGTAAATATTGCTCCGGGAACTTATAAATATATTGTTGTTGCGCAATCAACAAAGGAAGCTTTATCGTTAGATAGAAAAGATTGGTTTGTTGTCGGTGTTTATTACGCTCTAAATGACAATTCTAAACCGGGAAGTATTATTGTTAATGAAGGAAGAATGACGGAGAATGTAAATATCACTTGTGATTTTAATAATCCACCTCCGCAGCCGCCGGGTGGGTAGATTATATATGAAAAATATTTTTTACATATTAATATTATTTACAACAACACTTGCACAGACAGGAAAATTGTCCGGCTATATTGTTGATCAATCCGGTAATCCTCTTGTCGGAGCGAATGTTATGATTTCAGAACTATCAATCGGTTCCGCAACCGACGTTGATGGTGCCTTTGAGATAGATAATATTAATTACGGTAAATATGTGTTGGAAGTCAGTTTCGTAGGATATCAAAAGCAAAATGTAAACATTGATTTCAATGAAAGTTATCAACCAATTCGAATTACTTTGATAGAAGAAGCAATTCAAACCGGACAAATAATTGTTTCCGCCGGAAAATATGAACAAAGTGTAGAGGATCTAACAGTTAGTACTACTGTTGTTCCGCCGGATGTTATTGACGATAGAAATTTTACAAATTTGGGTGATGTGTTACGATATGTATCGGGTTTCAGTATGGCTGATGAACAACCGAGTATTCGCGGTTCGGCAGGATATAGTTTGGGTGCAGGTTCGCGTGTTCTTGTAGCAATAGACGGTGTACCGATGTACACGGGCGATACCGGTGAAATTGTTTGGGAATTTATTCCTTTAACCGATGTTGAACAAATTGAGGTAATTAAAGGTCCGGCAAGTTCGCTTTACGGTTCAACTGCAATCGGTGGTGTTGTAAATATTATAACTAAAAAAGCTCCTAAGAAATCTATCGTTCATTTTAGTTCTCATGGTGGATTTTATGACAATCCATCTGTTGATCTTTGGGAGTGGTCTAAAACTACTCGAACTTTTTACGGTTATTCATTAACTCACTCGAACTCTTTAGGAAATTTTGGATACTCAATTTCATACAGAAGAACAAACAATGATGGTCACCGTGAAAATGATCACAACAAGCGGCATTTATTTTACACAAAACTAAGTTATGATTTCAATGATAATACGTCGGTTACATTTATTGGCAATTATTTGGCGATGAATCGCGGACAGTTTAATTTTTGGAAAGATTCGCGTAATGTGCTTCGTCCACCGGATGCCGATAGAGATCAAATTGTAGTCTCGGATAGATATTTTGGAACTCTTTTATTCAAGCATAAATTCAGTGATAAGTTTTCTATTCAAGTTAAACCCGGTGTGTACTCTTCCGATTTTGAAGGACGAGGAGTTGAGATTACCGAATCAAATGCGCTCTTGTTAAGAAATGAAATTATAACTAACTATTCACCACATAAAGATTGGACATTTATCGCTGGTACTGAACAGACTTATGCAAATGTAAGTTCGAATGTATTTTCGAGTCCTAAATTTTTTACCGGTTCTGGTTATCTCCATACGGAATTTAGAGGAATACCAAAACTGACCACTACTTTGGGTGCTCGGTATGACTACATCAAAATTGATTCGGTTGATGCCGCAAATGCAATCACGCCGAAGCTTGGATTAAACTATAAGTTATTGGATGATGTTATTCTTCGTGGTTCGATTGGCACGGGATTCAGGGCTCCGACACCGGCTGAAGTTTTTACTACAGTCAGTATCGGTGGGGTCGACATAAAGAAGAATACTGATTTAACCTATGAAACAAGCTTGTCTTTCGAAATAGGCGCAATCTATAAGCCACTTCCAAATTTATATTTTGATGCTGCATTCTTTCAAACCGAATACAACAATTTTGTGGAACCGAATTTTATTAATGACGAAGACGGTCTTGCTATAAAATTTATTAATCTTCCTAAAGCAAGAATACAAGGCGCCGAACTTGTATCGGATTATAAAATTATTCCCGGTTTACTGGATTTTAACATCGGCTATACATACTTATGGTCGCAGGATCTTGAAACAAAAAAATCCTTGAAATACCGCCCACGACATAGAGTTTATGCATCACTTAATTATACGCCTTACCCGTTCGAGTTTGGAGTTTATTATAGATATTGGAGCAGAATTGAAGAAATTGACGAAACAATTGTCCAACCGCCGATCGAACTAATTGTTGATGGTGATCTACGAGTTGAAGTTTATGTTTGGGATTTAAGTGCCGGCTACAATTTTAATTTATTTGATACGCCTCTAAAAATTTCTGCTAATGTTTATAACTTGCTAAATTATAATTATGTGGAATTTCTCGGCAATCTTCAACCGCTTAGAAACTTTTCATTTCGGTTAGATGCTTATTTTTGAAACCTAAATTCTAATCTGTTAACTAACGGATTAGAATTTTAATATTAGAATTTAGTTACTGCTCATCTAAGTTTAATATCAAACAGTTATCTCTCCCCCCCCCATCTAATTTTAGAAAGTATGAGTTTATAAAAATTTAATTTGCTTTTTAAAATTAGTTTGATACTTTAGAAGAAGAGATATTTATCCTTTGAAGTTAATCTCTGAAAACATGTCTATCGGTGTCTATATTTATTCCATTGTCAGCGGAGAGTATTCTGATTCCAAAAAATTAATTTTAATGAAATAAAAATAGGAGCGCGGGCTATATAATAATAGCCCGCCGGTTGAATATGAAAATTAGTCTAAAAACTACTTTTATGGTTTTATATGTGTTAACAGCCGGTCTATATTCACAAACACAAGAACGGATTGAATGGCCATCATTGGCGGATTCCCCATGGCCGGTCTTAAGAGGAGATGCACAAGGAACCGGACGAAGCGAGTATGTTGGACCCAAAACACCAAACATTGTTTGGACTGCTGATATGCCTTATGGAATTATTTACGGACCGACAATAGGCTATAACGACATGCTATATTTTGGGACATTTGCAATAAATACACAATCCCCCGGTAATTTTTTATATGCATATAATTCTGATGGCACAGAATTCTGGAGATATAACAATGAGTACTGGTGGGCAAATGAAAATGCTCCAATTGCAGCAAAAGACAGTACGATCTACTTTGGTTCTGATACTGGAATGTTATATGCCTTAGACTATTGGGGTAATTTAAAATGGAAAACAGAAGTTGCAGATACCCACAGATTTCAGATGGCTATTCATAAAGGTGGTGATTTATACATAAGTGCAGGCAATTTAAAAGTGGTAAGTCCCGATGGAGAAATAAAACTTATTAATAACAACTTTACTGAATTATTTGGAAGGATTTCTTTTTCACCTGACGGAGAACAAATATATTTCAGTACAGGCAAACTTTTTCGTCCAGACGAACCATCTGATTTTTATTGTACAGATTTAGAAGGGAATGTTCTTTGGAAGGTAAATAGCCTAAGCCCCAACTATGAACATCCCGCAATAGATAATGAAGGGAATGTATATTTTTTCGGAACTGATAGTGTTCAAGCCAATGTTCAGTATCTATTGTCATATTCATCAAATGGACAATTAAACTGGAAGTATAATGTAATTTCAGGATTTGGTCAATATTCTGCTGCTTCAATAACGAAAAGTGGAGATATTGTATTCCCAGCAATTAAAAAAGAAAATGGCGTAAACTTTCATGAAATTATATCTTTGAACAAAGTGGGTGAGGAAAATTGGATATACATAATTGAACATGAGGGTTATATGGGAGACTATCGTCCTGATCATGGTTTAGTCTCCGATGACGAAGGTAATATTTACTTCGGTTCAACAGGTGGTGTTTACTTTTGGGCCTTGAATAATCAAGGGGAACTTATGTGGAAGATTCCTCTTGATGGGAATGAATTCGATAATTCACCGGCAATCGGTTCTGATGGTACACTGTACATAGGCACACATCAAAGTTCATCATTTCAAGACCATAAAAATAGTCTGATAGCTATAAGAGATGAACCAAGTTCGGTAGAAGAAAACGAACTTCCTAAAGAGTTTAGATTGGAGCAAAACTATCCAAACCCATTTAATCCGTCAACTAAAATAAAATACCAGCTTCCTCAAGCAAGCTATGTAACAATAAAAATATACGATATGCTTGGCAGAGAAATAAAAGTACTTACTCAAAAACACCTCCAAGCAGGTAATTATGAGTTAACTTTTGACGGAAGCGATCTTGCAAGCGGAACTTATATTTATAGAATTACTGCTGGTGATTTTACGGATTCAAAGAAACTTTTACTCCTTAAATAGATTCAAGTATCTAGTCACAAAATTTGAGCAATGAGATTAAAAAGTAACCGCAGACAATACGTCTGCGGTTGTTAATCGGTAGTGAAAGTTGATCCCAATCGCCTAGCTCTAACTTGCATTAATTTGTTTCTAACATTCGAATTTATCTTTTATAATTCGTTTAGAAATTAGTGCTTCGATATTAGGATTTCCCTCATCTTGTTAATCTCACCAATTAAACTTAATATTGCCGATCAATTATTACCTAATATCCTAAAATTACAAGGAACATTTATGAAAAGATTCCATTATCTCTTCATCGGACTATTATTTATCCTAACAACAGTTGCTCATGAAAATGAAACTATTAAAAAGATTGAAGATGCATTTCAATCCGGACAAATAAATTATGAGCAAGCATTACTTCAAAAATTTTACTCCGGTTTTAATCAATCAAAACTGGATGATAAATTTTTTACTACAAGTTCATCTCCGCAAAAATGTGCAACTCATTTAATTGCCGAGTTTAGAAATAATTTAGATAAACTCTCCAATGAAACAGTAGATATCATAACTGAAATGATAACACCTGCCGTTAGAAAGAAAAATAATAGTGTTACTGCAGAAACATACATTTCACCTTATGGCAAGTTTGAATTGACATATTCAACATCAGGTACGCACCGTGTACCGGCAGAAGATTTAGATAATAACGGAATTCCCGATTATGTTGAATTTGTGGCAAACTATTTTGATCACTCATGGAAAGTTTTAATTGATACACTTGGATTCAAACCCATTCCACTTAATCCCGGGGAATATTATCAGATTAGTTTTGAAGATATGCCGTATTATGGTTACACAAGTTATACTGGTACGTCAGCCGGAACTGAAATTGTAATGCACAATAATTATAATGGTTTTCCGCCGAATAGTGATCCCGACGGAAATGTTTTAGGCGCTGCAAAAGTGACTGCTGTTCATGAATTTAAACATGCTATACAATTCATTTATAATAATTGGGGAGAACCCGGTTGGTTCATTGAAGCCGATGCAACTTGGTCGGAAGATATAGGTTTCGATCAGACGAACGATTATTATAATTATTTAGGCTCATCTCAAATTACTTCACCGGGCAGAGGACTTGCCCAAGGCGATGGTTATGAAGATAATCTTTATTTCCATTTCTTTACAGAAAAATATGGCGATGATACCAATAGAGAAATTTGGGAAAGACGTGAACAGTTTAACGAATCTGTTTACAGCAGTGTGGGTAATATGCTTCAAAATTACGGTGCTTTTTTTGACGAAGCATTTTTAGAATACTATACTTGGTTATATAATACAGGAAACAGATACAATCCAAACTTACCCGGTTTCGGTGAAGCAGAAAGTTATCCGAATCCATCTTTATGTTCGAATATTTTATCTCTTCCTGCCGAAAACTCTGGATGTACGAGAGGTGCGTTATCAGGAAGTTTTATTGTTTACAATAGTCAAAATCAGAATCAGTATTTGCAATTACTAATGGATACACCATCAGGAAATAATCAGCTTGCTGTTATAAAAATTTATACTGACCAAACTGCAGAGACAGAATTTTATGAGTTAAATAACAACACACAGTTTGATTTATTTGTACAGCCAAAACTTTCAGAGATTGATCAGTTGATTATAATCCCGGTTGTTACATCGACGACGGGTTCAAGCTTCGCATATTCGTATTCTTTAGATGCTTTTCAAACAGCAGTAATTCAGCATACGCCATTTCTAGATACTGAGAATTCGGGTGATATAGAATTCATAGTTAATTTGGAAACACCTCAAAACTTAGCTTATGTTGATTCATTAAAAGTTTTCTATCAAATAAACAACATCGGCTTTGAATCAATGCAATTATTACCCACAGGAAATTTAAATGAGTATTCTGCAATTTTATTAAATCCAGGGGATGATGTTCAAATTGATTATTATTTTAGAATTGCCGATCAACTTGATCAAAAAGTACACTTACCGGAATCCGCACCCGATTCAACTTTTTCATTTTATATCGGTGCTGATAATCAGTTCCCTCAAATTGTTCATAATTCATTAAACGGAACTCCGAAATATAATTTCCCGCTTTATGTTTATGCCGAGGTTTCGGATAACATCGGACTTGATTCTGTTTACATCGAATATAGATTGAATGAAGATGAGTGGGTAAAAGAAGAAATGATTTCTTTAGGTAATAATTATTATGTCTCTCTTTTACAATTTGTTCCGGATGATTTGTCAACAGGTGATTTGGTTGATTACAAAATTACGGCAGTCGATAATTCATCAAACAATAACAAAACAATTCTGCCGGAAAATAATTTTTTTAGAATTGATGTAACAAATGGTTTTTACTACAGCAATAAACCAAATATTGAAATTCGCGAACATATACTTGCATCAACAAATGATACGTTGAGTATCACTGACGAAATAAATATTGAAGATATAAATGTTTACTTTAAATCCGATCACCCAAAGTTTAGCGATTTGCATATTAGACTTTATGATCCGCTAGGTAATGAATATGATTTAGTTAATAGGGATTGGTTTGAAACAGAAAATGAAAATGCCGGTTCACCTTCAATAATATTTGATCAAGAAGCTTATTTTAACTTCGGCGAAACTTTGTTAATTGACTTAGACTCGGCGAAGGGAAGTTTTGCTCCGGTAGATGCTGACTTAACTCAACTTTATGGCACATCAACTTTAGGCGATTGGAGATTGAGAGTTTATGACAAAGGCATGAATTCAATAGTTGGCAACTGGCTCGAATGGGGATTGATTATAAAAGGTGAAGGTACAACTAATGTTGAAGATGAAAACGAAATTCTTGTGAAAGAATATCAGCTTTACCAAAACTATCCAAACCCGTTTAACCCGAGTACGCAGATTAAATTTGCTATTCCTCAAGCAGGAATAGTTACTGTAAAAGTTTATGATACACTTGGCAATGAAGTAGCCATATTATTTGATGGTTTAATAAATAGTGGTACGCATGAAATTAATTTTAACGCTTCAAACTTCTCGAGTGGAGTCTATTTTTATCAACTTACTTCAAACGGGTTTTCACAAACCAAGAAACTTTTACTGCTCAAGTAAAATAATATTTTGAAAATTCTTAAAATCCTCGATCTAATTTTTTATTTCGAGGATTTTTTTTCCTATTAATCTTTTCTTAAATAGGCATACCGATTATACTTGATTATTCGTTTTTTTTTGTTATAAATTTAAATAGAAACAAAAATAATTGAGGAAACCCATGAAAAAACACCAAAGTACAATTTTAAAATGGATGCTACTATCTTTGTTTTTATTAATTAATCAAATAAGCATTGCACAAACTGACTGGCAAATATTAAGTTTTTCACCTATGAATTTGAAATCCCCCTATTTTATAAACTCAGAAATTGGATGGGCAATTGACGAATTCTCAAATGAATGCTACAAAACAAGCGATGGCGGAAAATCCTGGATTGTCTCTGATGTTGGTGGTGGTGCAGATGACCTCTTTTTCATTAATGAAAACATTGGCTGGGCTTGTGGATCTGCTAAGTTTCTTAGTCGTTCAACTGATGGTGGCAATTCTTGGGTAGTTCAGTCGGAAAATGATTGGTCAAAATCATACCAAAAAATTCTATTTGTTAATGAACTGACAGGTTTTTTAGTATCGACAAGAACTAGACTTGAAAAAACAACCGATGGTGGTGAAAATTGGAATGAAATTAATATGGAAAATATTGTTGAAGCTTTCCCAGAGGACATATTTTTCGTTAATGAATCAATTGGATGGATATCGGGATCGAAAGGTTTTGAAGCGGTCTTAATAAAAACAACTGATGGGGGAATAACATGGAAGGATACTACATTTAATGAATATGAATCTATTAATTATGTCAAGTTTGAAAATGAGCATAACGGTAAAATACTAACAGCAGATGGATCAATTGGTTCAACACAAGATGGCGGAGAATCTTGGTCTTTTCAAAATAATCCTTCCGCAAGCTATGGAGATTCTTATACACATCTTATTGACATTGATAATAATTTATTTATTTCGGTCGGTTATTGGCAAAGTGCATTTTTCAAGAATTACCCTTTTGTTGCAATAACTCATGGTGATTCCATCGAATGGATAAAATATCAGATTAATACTAATAATGTTTATGAACTTGGTTACTATGATCAGAATAGGGGTGTATTATTAGGGGGAAGTGATGTTATTGATTTAAGATATGATTTACAAAATGATACAGTTTTATTAGACAGTTTTTTTGATATTACGAATGAAACATTTTCGGATATTCACTTTTTTGATAATGAAAACGGCTTGGCAATTTCATGGGAAGGAGTGTATAAAACTGAAAATGGCGGTTATCAATGGACAAAAATTGATTCACTCGGCAGTCACAATCAGAAATTATATTTCACATCAGAGAATGATGGGTGGATTGTTGGTAACTTTATATATAAAACCAATAACAATGGATATAGCTGGGAACAGGTTGATTTTGGGATTGCTAAAGTTTGGAATGACATCAAATTTATTGATGACCAAAATGGTTGGTTAATAGGTTACAATCTAATATATCAAACAACGGATGGCGGACAAACATGGAACGATGTAACCAAAATGGACGGCACTTTCACAGCAGTTGATTTTATTGATAATAGCACCGGATATCTTTGTGAACTCGATAGTATAATTTGGAAAACAACTGATAGCGGTTTAACCTGGCATAAGATAAGTGTACCAAGCATTAAAAGAATGAGAGAAATAAATTTTATTGACAAGAACAACGGATGGTTGAGAGTAGATCAGCAGTTTTATAAGACAAATGATGGTGGAGTTACTTGGTTGCCTTCCGTTGAAGTCCCTTCTTACATTATCAAGGATAGCTTTGTCATCGGCAGTAACATTTGGTTAATTGGCTCTAATTCTAATGGTGGTATATTAGCCTACTCTGATGATTATGGTGAAAACTGGGAGGAGATTAATTTATGTTCGAGAGAAGTTAGTTCTATTTTCATGCTTTCTGAAGAGACGGGTTGGATAACAGGAAACGGTGGATTGGTTTTAGGAACTTCAAATATCGTTAGTGTTGCGGATGAAAGATTTGATCAACTTGTTAACGAATATAAACTATTCCAAAACTATCCAAACCCGTTTAACCCGAGTACGCAGATTAAATTTGCTATTCCTCAAGCAGGAATAGTTACTGTAAAAGTTTATGATATCATTGGAAGGGAAGTGACAACTTTAGTAAACGATAATTTGAATTCCGGAATACATGAAGTTGTCTTCAATGCTAACAATTTATCAAGTGGAATTTATTTTGTGAGAATGACATCACAAAATTTTACTTCAACTAAAAAAATTATGGTGATCAAGTAATTTTCGTAGAGATTTGATTAATCAAATCTCTACGAAGGATATTTTATGAGAGCCGCAATTTGCGGCTCTTTTTATATCAACAAATAAGACTTTTTGGTATTGAAATGTAGAAAGGTTGGCTGTATATTGCACACCTTACAAATTTAGAAAATATAGGAAGTCGTCATGTTCAAAAAAATACCTTTGTATCTCATAATTATGCTTTTTGTTTTTACTTCACTTTTTGCACAGGAAAATATTGTAAAGATTATTTCCGTTGACTTAAGTGATCAATCAAAATTAAATTCGCTTGAGCAAATGAATCTGCCGGTGATTGATCTAAATGAGAATTCACTTATCACATATGTAACTGATGATAAATTAGCATATTTAAAATCCCTCTCAATTTTTGAAAAGCAATTAAGCAGGTCTATCGATTTGAATAAACTTTATCTAATTACCGGGGAAAAAAATCAAAAAGTATCGCAAATAAATTTTGGGAATAATGAAATTGTAAAACTCTTCGATAAGGTTATTATTCATTCTGAAACGAAAGAGAATATTGAAAATGAGAAACTCAAAAAAATTCCTTTAACCGAGATTAAGCGTACATTCAAAAACATAAAGACAATATATAATACCGTCCAGTCAAACAAACTTGATTCACTTATAACATCTATCACAACCGATGTAGATACGGCAAGTGTTAGAAATTATATCCAAGGATTACAAGATTTCGGCACACGTTTTCTTCGTCATCCAAACAGAAAAGAAGTAGCACTTTGGATAAAAGATAAGTTTGAATCTATGGGATATAATGATGTAGTGTTGGACTCATTTATGGTTGGCAGTTATAGACAATACAATGTTGTTGCAACATATCCGGCTTCGGTTCCGACAGATAAAGTGATTGTCGTTGGTGGTCATCATGATTCAATAACTCAGCAAAGTCTAAGTAATACATCTGCACCGGCACCGGGAGCCGATGATAATGCGAGCGGAACAACCGCAGCTTTAGAAAGTGCAAGAGTTTTAATGGAAAATAGTTTTCCTTCAGAAGTGAACATTAAATTTGTGACTTTTGCCGCGGAAGAACTTGGGCTTTATGGTGCATTCGACTATGCTGAAAAAGCTGCTAATTCCGGAATTGATATTAAGTTAATGATAAACCATGATATGATAAGCAGTACAAGAAGATCATTAGAGTCGAGTGTTGTAGATATTAATCACTATAGTGGTTCTGAAGCATTTGCGCAGATTGCATTACAAAGTGTAGGGAAATTTACTGGTATTAATTCTCAGCTTGGACAATCAAATAGTTCCGGGTCCGATAGTTATGCATTTTGGTCAAATGGTTTCAACGCGGTCTATTTTGAGGAAAGTGATTTCAGCAGTTATTATCATACATCCGAAGATTTGATTCATCATTACAGTATGCCTTTTTGCACAGAAGTTATTAAAGCTTCGGTTGCAACTTTAATTTCGGCTTCGGTCGCACCTTCTTTAGTTGATAACTTTGTTATCGCAGATTCGGGTGATGGTTCTACTCTGGTGTTAAATTGGAATGCAAATACCGATCCCGATGTTATCGGTTATAAAATTTATGTCGGGACTTCTGAAGGAAATTACGATTCAGAATTCCAGACAAACAATACATCTTATAAAGTTACAGGACTAACTGAGGGAGTGCTTTATCATATCGGTGTTTCTGCTCTTGATGCCGAAGGTTATGAATCATTTATAGTTGAACGGACGAAAATTCCGAATTCATTTCCTATGTCACCGAAAGAATTTACTGTAGAACCACGATGGCATTCAGTTGAATTGAATTGGATTGAAAATGAAGAACTCGATATAATCGGTTACAATATTTATCGAGCTACTGAAGAATCAGATGATTTTGCTAAACTAAATGAAGAAATCATTCAATCGATTTCATTTTTAGATGATAATTTATTAAGCGGAGTTTATTATAAATATTTTGTAAGAGCGGTAGATAATGAGTTGAATGAGAGTCAAAACACGGAAGAAATAATTTCTCGAGGAGTAACATTAGATCAAGGCATTTTGTTAGTGGATGAGACTGCTGACGGAGACGGTTCTTTGTTCTCTCCGACAGATGAAGAAGTTGATGAATTTTATAAAAATGCAATCAGTTCTTTCATTCATTCCGAATTTGATTTGAAAACCAAAACAAAAATTGATTTATCTGATCTTGGTGCTTACAATGTAATTATTTGGTATGGTGATGATAAAACAGATCAATCGTCTTCGTCATTCGTTCCGGAAATTCAAAAGTATTTGGATTTTGGCGGCAAAATTATTTACTCGGGTTATAGACCTTCCAAGACATTTGCGAATGTAACAAGTTTGACCAAGACTTTCTCACCGGGTGAGTTTCTTTATGACTATTTCAAAATAGACGGGGTGAATTACAGTTTGCTTGCAAAATTTAGTGGTGGTGGAAGTCAAGTTGAATCATATCCTAATCTATTTTTAGACTCAGATAAAATTGGAACCGGTAGTGATGGTCACATAAACGGAATTGAAACATTCGCTTTGGTTGACTCTGAAACTGGAATTTATGGTTATCAAACTGATTTTGCTCCAACTGTAGCGCAAGGTTCATTGGGCGGTCAGACGGTTGGAACGGCTTACTACGGAGAAGATTTCTCAACTGTAATATTGAGTTTTCCACTTTTCTACATTGACGAACAAAGCGTATCAAATTTCTTTAACTATGTTCTAACTGAAAAATTTGGTTTAACCACTGATGTAGAAACTGATGAAGAAAATATGCCGTCTGAATTTTATTTATCACAAAACTACCCAAATCCGTTTAATCCAGTAACTAGAATAAAGTATCAAGTAGCGAGTATCGAGAAAGTGACACTGAAAGTATATGACATACTAGGTAGAGAAGTTGCGTTACTTGTAAATAGAGTACAATCACCCGGTACATATGAAGTAGAATTTAACGCAGCGGATCTTGCAAGTGGCATATATTTTTATTCAATACAAGCGGGAGAATTTTCGGCAGTTAAAAAATTAATGCATCTGAAATAGGGGGGAATATGAAAAAATATATTCCATTTCTTGTACTCGTAAATATTTTTGCGAGTACTCTCTTTACACAATCCTTAAGTGATAAAATTTCACAAGTTCACAGCTATATGAACGTTGACAGCGTTACTTACTTCGTTCAATCACTTGAAAATTATGGTTCGCGTTTTCAGTACAACGAGAACAGAAAAGAAATTGCAAATTGGTTGAAAGATCAGTTTACCGGTATGGGATATGAACAAGTTGAGCTTGATTCTTTTTTAGTATCAACCAGATGGAATGATAATGTTCCTGTAATGCAGTATAATGTTGTTGCAACTCTCACCGGTACAACCAAACCAAATGATATCTATATAATTGGCGGTCATTATGATTCCTTCAATCAAACCGGCGATCCTCATGTATTTGCACCGGGAGCGGATGATAATGCAAGCGGAACGGCTTCCGCATTAGAAACTGCGAGAGCTATAAAATTAGCGGGATACCAACCTTCGGCAACTATTAAATTTGTATGCTTTGCTGCTGAGGAATTAATGCTTTCCGGAAATTCCGGTTCGGAGTATATGGCTGCAAAATATCGTGAACAAGACATCAATTTAAAATTGATGATAAATAATGATATGATAGCTAATAATCCGAGACCGTTGAATGAAAGTATGGTTAGCGTAAATTATTATACAGGTAATGAATATTTAAAAGATATAGCAAAACAACTTGTAGAAGAATATACGGTAGTAACTCCAATGGATGGAGGAAGAGATACATGGACGGACAGCCGATCTTTTCACGAAGAAGGTTTCCCGGCAATATATTACGATGAATATGATTTTAGTCCCAACTACCATACATCGAATGATGTAATTGCAAATTGCGATATGGAATATTGTACCGAAATTATAAAAGCTTCTTCTGCAATGTTAATTTATAGCATTGAAGCACCCGGGATTGTAAATAACTTAAATGCTTATGATGTTGGAGACGGTGCATCTATTCAATTAAGCTGGTCGGCAGATGAATCTACATACTTAACTGACTATAAAATTTATGTAGGTAATAGTGAAAGTGAATTGAATTACTATGCAACTTCCGATACAACGTTTCAAATAGTATCAGGTTTAGAGGAAGGTAATCAGTATTATTTTGGAGTAAGTAGTGTTGATCAAGACGGAAATGAAAGTATCACAAGAAATATCTCTGCTGTTCCGAATTCATTGCCGCTTACACCGGCTGCATTGAAAGCCGAACCAAAATTAAATGCAATAGAACTTAGTTGGGATGCAAATACCGAGCTTGATTTGCTTGGTTACAGAATTTATAAAGTGCCGGTAACAACATTTGACTATTTTCCGCCTTTAACTTTTTATACAGCAGATACCTCATTCATAGATGAAGATATTGTCAGCGGAATGTGGTATGAATATTTTGTTTATGCGTTTGATGCGGATTCAAACTACAGTATCGAAGCATCCTCCGTGACATCGCGCGCAGTTACATTGGATAAAGGAATTCTTTTTGTTAATGAAACACTTGGTAGTGATGGCTCACCCGGTAATCCTTCGTTAGAGCAGCTAAGTGATTTTTATTTGTCGCTTCCGGAATCGAATTATGAAATGGATTACATGGATGTGTGGGATGAAGTTGATTTTAATTTGGCACACTTAGGCGCACATCAGACAGTAATTTGGCATATTGATAAATCAGCAGATGTTAATACTTATCAATACATTGATGTTATAAAAGAATATCTTGATTATGGTGGGAATTTATTGTTCACCGGATACAAGCCATCAAAAGCTTTTGCTAACTCTACGAGCATGATCAATGAATATCAAGAAGGCTCATTTATATATGATTATCTTAAAATTTCTAGCTCAGAGAACTCATTACTTGCACTTAACAAAGGTGCAAAGAGTGAAAGTAACGTTTATCCAGATTTAGAGCTCGATCCGGAAAAGATTAACTCAGCCGACGGACATATCAAAACTATCGAAGCAATATTCCCGGTTGAAGGAAGCAATATTATCTACTCTTATCAAAGTGAATATGATTCATCAAACATAAAAGGTTCACTAAAAGGAAAGCCAATTGGTTTAGAATATTTATCGAATGATTATAATATTGTTTTACTCACATTTCCGTTGTATTATATTGAAGAGACTCAAGCTCAAGAATTTTTAAATTATGTTTTGAAAAATAAATTTGATACTCCAACCGGTGTTAAAGATGAATCAGATGATGAAAAAATTCCGACTGAATTTTATTTATCACAAAACTATCCAAACCCATTTAACCCAACCACAACTATTAAATTCACAATTCCAAACGTAGGGCACGAATATATTCGTCTCCTACAAACAAAGTTAATCGTGTACGACATTCTCGGAAGGGAAGTAAAGACTCTAGTCAACGAAGTCAAATCATCCGGGACATACGAAGTAGAATTTGATGCCTCTGATTTACCGAGCGGAGTTTATCTGTATAGATTACAATCCGCGAATTTTTCTTCAGTTAAGAAACTAATGTTACTTAAATAATTTCATTCAGAGCCGGATATGCCGGCTCACTTCTTGTTTGCATATTAATTAGTTTTAGTATTGCTAATTACAATTCTAATACTTACATTAAAGTCAAAATCTAACTAATTGCAGTTTTGATACTATTGTTTTTCTTAAGCGTTAGTATCAAGCATTGCAGTAATTAGCAATCGAAAGAGTTATTGAGGAGGTCAATATGAAAAAGTTAATACTTCTTATTTGTATTTTGTCATTCCAAATCTTTATATCAGCACAAAGCAAAATTGAGTTAGCAGAAAAAGCTAAAACAATGCCGGAGAAGATTAAGAATACAAGTGTTGTTCCAAGAACTAATTTTATTCCAACGGAAGATAATATCATTGGCTATACAGATTATGATTATGTAGGTAATGGAGGAGTGCAAAATCAACTGTCACTTTTTGACCTTGGAAAAAACGATACACTTGATGCTGTTGGTGTGTACATGGAGCGATTTCAAGTTTCAGGCAACGCCTCAAGAAATGAAGTTCTATTTGTTGGGATGAATAGTGATTTTACAACTTTTCAATTACATGACCCTCAATCAAATTCAGGTTTCGGATCAATTCAAACTATTACACAAGGTCCATGGAAAGACAAAGCCGCAGTAATGTATAATAGAAATAATATATGGATCTTATCCCTTTTTGATTTAGTTGATTTTAATAACCCTATTTATGAATATGAATTAGGTATATCAGTATCAGGTCCAAATTTTTGTTACTTAGATGATGGAACAATTTTGTTAATAGATAGTGATGGCAACCTGCACAAGATTCAAACATCCAATCCTGAAAGTTCGACTCAAACCGGAATCAGTTTTTATAATTCAGCATCGATAAACCCAATCAAGAGATCATTTAATGGTCAGTATCTTGCAGCAATGGCGTTTACAGAAAATGATGAAGTAATTCTTTATACTTCCGATAACTCAGGTGAGACTTGGTCCGAAGAGATAATTGGCAAGAACTTAGAGAATGAAATTGTAAATAGACCAAATACATTTCCATTGTTCACTAATTTTGCCCAAGCGTCCTATGTGCTTGATAATAATGGTATTGTTCATGTTGGAATGAATGGTTACGGGATCCATATTGAAAATGAGGACACAACTTATGCTTATCCGGCTATTTATTGGAACAGTAGAAATAATGAATGGCTTGCTGTTTCCGACCCGGATGAAGAAGGAGAAGATCTCAACGGTTTATATCCCGGAAATGGAATTGGAAATGCATATCCAACACCAATGGTATCGAAGGATGGTTTGATTGTGTCCGTGGTTTATCAAGCCCCAGAATTCGTAGATGATAACCTGAATGTTTTCCGAGATGAAAATTCAACTGATGAGTATGAATGTTATTATACAGATATTAAAATGACTATATCAGAGGATGGAGGGTTTACATTCTACCCTTTTTATCCGTTACCTGTAATAGGCGACGTGGGGGAATCAGAAGTTTTCCCAATAGCACATGATTTAATTATTTATGATGGTCAGTTTCCACCGCATGGATCTTATGATTATTACGGATGGTCATTTATGTACATGAAAGATGCCATACCAGGTTGTTCAATCTTGGGAGAAAATTCCGGAAGTGAAAACACATATTGGAGTTATATGAAAATAGGAAATTCTGTTACTGGTGTTGATCAAGAACAAGAATTGATTAATGAGTTTGCACTCTTACAAAACTACCCAAATCCATTTAACCCCACTACAACAATTCAATTCTCAATTCCCGGTTCTCAATTCGCAACTCTAAAAGTGTATGATATTCTCGGAAGAGAAGTGAAGATATTAGTAAATGAGGTTAAATCACCTGGCACATACGAAGTCAAATTTAATGGTTCGGATTTATCTAGTGGTACATATTTTTATAAAATAACTGTCGGAAATTTTACACAGACAAAGAAAATGTTGCTCGTAAAATAAGTTTTTAATCTCTCCATTTTTATTTGTAGGGACAAGTCGCGACTTGTCCCTACTACATCACGCAGAAAATATCAGAGACAAAGTAGAATTTTAGCGGTGGATTAACTAAGTTGATCATGTCCGATTTTAATTTATTGAGGTAGCAATGAAGAATTTTCCCGTTATAATTTTACTTTTAGCCACAACTTTTGTTTTTGCTCAAGATCATTCCAAATTTATCAGAGGACCATTCGAAAGACCGCAAGATGTGACGATTCGATGTCTTGAATGTCATGATGTATCTAATGAAATCATGAACAGCCGACACTGGTTATGGATGGGAGATAAAATTGAGTCCGGTAAATATGAAGGACAGCAGCTTGGTAAGAAAAATATCATTAATAATTTTTGCATAGCGGTTGCATCAAATGAACCTAGATGCACAAGCTGTCATATCGGTTATGGCTGGGAAGACGAATCATTCGATTTCACAAAAGCAGACAATATTGACTGCCTTGTTTGTCACGATCAAACCGGTAATTATAAGAAAGAACCAACTGCTGCCGGAATGCCCGCCAAAAATGTTGATCTATTAGCATCGGCAAAAAGTGTTGGAACTCCAAACCGACAAAATTGTGGAAGCTGTCACTTTGACGGCGGCGGTGGTGCCGGAGTTAAACATGGTGATCTAGATGATAGTTTATACGATCCTTCACCGGATATAGATGTACACATGGGCGGATTAGGATTCACTTGCGAAGATTGCCACAGCAAAGGAGATCATAATATTTTAGGATCGTCACATGCTTCAATGGCGAGCGGAACTCATAATCTTTCATGTGAAAATTGCCACAAAGGTGAAGTTCATGAAAAAGAAATTCTAAATAGACATTTAAAAACTGTCGCATGCGAAACCTGTCACATTCCCCAGTTTGCAAAAGTTGAACCGACTAAAACTTGGTGGGACTGGTCAAAAGCCGGAGAAGAAAGAGAAAAATCATTAGACGAAAACGGTAAAGAGACTTATTCAAAAATGAAAGGCGAATTTATCTGGGAGAAAAATGTAACTCCCGTTTATTCATGGTACAATGGCAGCGCCGATCTACATTTGATAGGTGATGCAGTAGATAGTAAAATTGTGAAGCTGAATAAAACTAATGGTGATATTAGTGATCAGAATGCGAAGATATATCCATTTAAAGTTATGAAAGGAAAACAACCATTTGACCCGGTAAATAAATATTTAATAGTACCTCATTTGTTTGGTAAGGAAGGTTACTGGAAAACTTACGATTGGGTTAACGCTTCAAAAATAGGAATGGAAAAAGTTGGATTAGAATTTTCCGGTGAAGTTGAATTTATCGAAACGGAAATGTATTGGCCGTTAAACCATATGGTTGCACCAGCTGATGAAGCAGTAAAATGTATTGAATGTCATGGTGTGAAAGAAGGAAAACGTCTCGACTTAAAATCTCTCGGTTATTCGGAAGATCCAATGAAAACCGGTGGCAGATTTAAAAGTGGTTTAATTAAGTAAAACAAATCCCCGGGATTTTTCAGAAATAAAATGATGGCAAAAAATTTCTTGTCCATCAAATCAGTTGATAAATCCCGGGGATTTCTAATCTTTACTCAAAACTTAGATCAAATGTAAGTCCAGCATAAAGAATTCTAATGATTTCACTATAGCTAAAGACATACTTCAAATATGTTAAAAGACAATTTTTCATTATTTGAATGTAATATTTAAGACTCCATGATCATTTTGAATTATTCATAGTTGTTAATTTAGAATATAGTATTTTTTTTTTTTGATATTGGAATTTAAATGTCTTTGATTATATTTGAATGGTAGATGTTAACCTCTTGTTTAAGGTTCATTTATATTTATTGTATTTTGTGTTTTCCTATTGATTTATGAAGCAAATTTCTTGATTGGATTCTAACTAATATAGTAAAGTAAATTCTTTCAATCCAGATCATTTTAGGAGGAATGATGAAACTTCTCTACATATTTTATTAACCAAAACCATTCACAAAAAAAGGTAATAGAATATGAAACATCTAATAGCAGTAATCATTTTTATTTCGTTGATGCATCTCACATTCTCACAAGTAATTGTAAAAGAGAAAGTAGAATATCTAAAACAACAATCTGAATTAAAAATAACAGAAATAGAAAAGGATATAATTAAAATTGAATACCCGGGCGGTAAAACCAAAATAAAATATATCGGCGATTATATTCAGCTGGAAACAAACCTCAACAAGTCGGCTACATTTACAATAACGGAAATTGATTTAACGACAATAGACACCTCACTCTATCATCACAAATACAAATTTTGGCAGGAAGTAAATATTGGAGAACATACTGACCCATTGATCATAGCGGATATAAATAGAAACGGATTTGCAGAAATATACGGAATACAAAAAGAGTATTACGGAGATTATAGTGATGTTACTGTAATGGAAATTAACGAGCAAGGTAAATTCAATAAGATTTTTTTCTACGATAGTACAATACAAATTCTGTCAATATCTGATATTGATAAAAATGGATTGTACGAAGTTAATTTGCGGAGAAGAGTATCTGAAGAAACCCCTGACCCGCAATGGCTAGACTCGTGGTGGCAACATTTGTATTATGAACAACCAACCGCAACATCTTTTGCAAACACTCTTTCTTTTGTTTTTGAACCCGATAAAGTATTAGACCAACAAGAAGACCATGTATTCGGCGATTGGGATGGTGATAATCATACCGATCAGATATTTGTTAATATAACGACAAATTCAAGTATAAATATATATGAATATAACCCGTCGTTAAACAATTTTGATTTAATTTACAGTTATATTTTTGATCTATTGAACTTTTATTACCGTGGTTTTGCGCAAGGTGATTTTGATAATGACGGAAAGATGGAGTTCTTTGCAGGAAGTATAAAAGGGAAAATAGTTGCTATTGAAAACAGTGGTGATAACGATTATAGATTAAGCTGGGAGGGAATGGTAGAGACCTATAATGCTTATTTGTTTGCACAAACAAATGATTTAGACGGTAACGGAAAAAAAGAGATATGGGCTGGAGGAGACGCTACTTATGACGGTATTGGAACAACAAGAATTACATTGTTTGAAGCAGACGGAAATGACAGCTACCTGGCTGTAGGTAGAATAGATTTAGTTGGAGTGTTTTCATTTGATGCAGGTAATTTTCAAACGGTTGATGTGGATAAGGATGGAAAAGAAGAAGTTCTTGTCTGTATCGATGGTAACGTCTTGATACTTAAATTTAGCGGATATAGAAACTATCAAACATATGAGGTCTTTTATCTAAAACAAAATGAACTTGCTTTGAATGGAAGATGGTCGGGATATATCGGGGCGATAATGTATGATTTGACTGATGATTATAAAGAAGAATTGATTATAAATATGTATGAAATTATTGAAAACGGAGGTCGTTTTTTCTCTTACTTATACAAACCTGATTTAACGGTAGAAGTTGAAGATAGAGATCTTGCACTCCCAAGTGAATACCAGTTGCACCAAAATTTTCCAAATCCCTTCAACCCAACTACAACTGTCAGATACAATGTACCCCAAAGAAGCTTGGTAAATATAACAGTATATAATGTGTTAGGAGAGGTAGTAAAGAGTTTAATTTGGGAAGAAAAAGCCGCGGGTAGTTATTCTGTAATATTCGATGCAAAACAACTTCCTTCCGGAATCTATATAATAAACATGAATGCCGGAAGCTTTAATCAATCAATTAAAAGTATAGTAGTCAAATAATCATGGAGGCAACATGTACCTAAACCATTTTTATTAGCTTATGGAAGAGCGCCTTATTTATCAAAAATATAAAGGCGGACAAAACCTTCAGCAGAATTCATTTACACCTGGCAGGCAAGTAAACAAGTATTAAGCATCGGGCTTCATCCGCAAACTTTGGGTGGAGACCTAGATTAACAAATTTACTATTATTTTAGGAGATACCTAAATGAAAAAGTACTTAATTCTTTTAGTAGCAATCTTATCAATCAGCGCACAAAGTTGGAACAGCATAATTGAAACTACTATTCCTACACCTGCAATTACAACAGTAATCGATCAGTTCAGTAATTCAAGCGGAATTCACATTCTCATAGATAATGAATACCCTACAACGTACCTTAAATATTACTTAATAAATAGTTCCGGTTCTGTAATACGAAGTTATCAATTGGAAAACTCATAGGTTGATTATGCAAATATTACAGGTAATAACCAAATTCTTTATGCCGTTTATAAGATAGGTAATAGCATCAGAACTAAAAAGTCAACAAACGCTGGTCAAAGTTGGGATACATTCGTATCTGATATAAGTCTTGACGGGTATGAATGTCGCAATATTGATGCTGTCGTTGATAATATGAATAACAGATTACACATTGTTTATGACCAGAAAGACAATGGTAACAATTATGAAACTTATTATAAAAAGTACAATTCTGATGGTACACTCGAGGAATCAAAACAAGTAACAGATTACGGCAGTGAGGTAGGTGGTTTTCCAACTGTTTCTGTTTCTCCAAGTAGAGTTCATGTTTCTTATAATAGCGGCAATTCAAGTTCAGCTTCATCAAATCAAGGTACGGCAAAAACTAGAGATAAATATAATACAACGTGGCAGACACCTCAGCTTTTATTCTCTAATTCATCAATGCGCGAAAGAGTACATGCAGGCAGCTCAAAATTATTTGAGTTTTATTACAAGCTTGAAGCTGGATATCATTCGGATCTGTATGTACGGGAAAGAAGTTTGGGTTCAACCTCCTGGTCTTCCTCTACATTATTACAGCAGTACGCTTCAGTTTATAATATTGTTTCGGCAGCAAACACTAACGACGGGAAAACACATATAGTTTATGAAGGTCCTTCAAGTGTAGCATACAGAAATTATAATGGTTCATCTTGGACTTCTGAAACTACCTTTGGCAGCAGTTATATTTCACCAAGGATTTCATCAACATCAAATGATCTTTTTGTTATTTGGGGTGAATATAATGACTATCTGAAGATTAGACAGTATGATGCAAATCCGCCCAAACCGATAAATTTATCTGCATCTGCAAGTGCAAATGATCATCCTTATATTATTTGGGATGCAAGTATTTGTGCCGATTTCAAAGAGTACAATGTATATAAACGAAATCATCCAACAACGGGAAGTTGGACACTAATTGCAACAACTACAAATAACTACTACGAAGATCAAACAGAAACAATAGTAACAGGTCCACCAATTGCTAATGAAAAAAATGTTTATTATGCAGTTAGAGAGGTAGACCAAAGTAATAACTATTCTTCATATTCCGATATGTTAACAGTTCGAGTTGAAGGACCGCCGTTAGATAAAATTTCAAACAATGATGAACTTGATTTTACATATGAACTGTTTCAGAATTACCCAAACCCGTTTAACCCATCGACAAAAATACAATTTCAAATTCCAAAAGATGGGTATGTCAGTTTAATAGTTTATAATTCATTAGGTGAAAAGGTTGCATCACTTGTTGAAGAAAATCTGACAAGTGGTAAATATTCATTTGATTTTGATGCAGAAAACTTACCAAGTGGAATTTACATTTACAGGTTAATAGCTTCTGATTATACTTCTTCACAAAAAATGCTTTTAATTCGATAGATAGCTAAAAATTTCCCGCAATTATTAAAATTGCGGGGATTTTTTTTACTCAAAGATTAAATCAAAAGAAAACCCAGCATAAAAACTTCTTCCCGGTGTTCCGTAATAAAGAACTTCTTCGTAATCTTTATCAAATAAATTTTCAATTCGTCCGAACAATGTAAGATTTGAAAGAATTTTATAATTCACCGTAAAATCCATAATCGTGTAATCGCTTAAAACAACGGTAGCCGAGGGGAATGCCGAGAAATCTTCATCCGTTCGCTTTCCGATGTATCTTATGGTTGAATTCAAGTTTAGTTTTTCTAATGGAGAATAAGAAACAGATAAAGTTAACTTATCATTGGGTCGACGAATTAATTGTTCCTCTGTGTCGTTGCTTAGATCTATCGCATTTGTATATGTATAAGTCAAGTGAACATAAAATTCATCATGGCTATATGTTGCAAACGTTTCTACACCATTTGTTTTTGCTTCATTGATATTTATGGTTACAAAATTTTGATCAAACCCGAACATGTTTTCAAACTTCATCGAGAAATAAGTTGCACCAAAAGAAAATCCGTTTCCGAAGAAATATTGCTCAAAGCCGATATCCCAGCCTTTATTTTCTTCAGGTTTAAGATTTGGATTTCCGAATGCGGGATCAAATAAATAAAAGAGTGAAGGTGCTTTGAAGCCGGTTCCATAATTTGCTTTTAATTTTGTTCCGGTCGCATCATAAAAATAACTAGCGCCAAATTTATAAGTTGAATGATTACCAAACTTTTCATTGTGGTCAATTCTAAATCCGGCTATTGCAGAAAAACCGCCGTCAAGTATTAACTGGTTTTGTAAAAATGCAGAATTAGTACGCATCTCTTGCGATGGGAAAACACTTTCGAAAGGTCCCCATTCACTCATAGAAAAATATTCTGTGTTGGCTTTTTCTGACTCGGTTTCTAATCCTATTGTTACGATGTTGTAAGGGATGAATGTAAGATTATTAAGCCATTCAAATTTGGTTCTAGTTGCATTTGTAAAATTTGTAGCCGAACCGGGATTATTATTATCCGGTTCGTCGATTGATTTGCTTATTCTTCTAAGAACCGAACCGCTAAATTTTTGTTTCCATTTGTTATCGAATAAACCATAATTAACCGCAGCATTAAAAATATTTTCTTCAATATCATAAGTGTAGTTTGGGTCATCTCCGAATTGTGTTCCGTGATCCAAATCAGTTGAAGAATTTGTATGTCGATAATTCAAGCTAAATTTCAAATTATCAAAAACTTGTGCCGAAAGAAAAGATGAGAATGAATTGTTCGAATATCCGTCCTTCTCTTTATTGCCGTATTTTTCATTAGCTGCGGATATCCCTTCAGTTGCGAGACGTGAAAAATTTATCGAGTAATTAAATAAACTGTAACTTCCGGTTAATTGTCCGCCGCCTCTGTAATAACTGTCAGAACCGCCTTCGGTCTGAAGAGATATTTTATTAATATCCCTCCCTTGTTCGGTAAAAATATTAATTATGCCCGCAAGAGCATCGGAACCGTAAAGAGTACTTTGGGGACCGCGTACAATTTCAATTCTTTCAATATTACCGGTTTGTAAATTTGATAAATCGAATGCATTACTTGGTGAACTCGGATCGTTTACTTCGACCCCATCTATTAATACTAATGTATGATTTGCGTTTGCACCTCTCATAAACAAACTATTCAGTTTTCCAAGTCCGCCTTGTTGTGCAATCGAAATTCCGGGAACTTGTCTCAACAAATGCAGTACAGTTGAATAATGTGTTTTTTGAATGTAAGAGTTGCCAATGACCGAATAAGAACTCGAAATATTTTGTATCTCTGTTGGAAATTTTGTGGCAGTTACCAAAATGTCATCGAGTTGTGTTTTTAGTGTATCGGTTTGTGCAAATAGTGAAAACGAAAAAAGTAATACGAACAAAAAAGAATGTAAATATTTCATTGAAGTTACCTCCTTATGAGATGTAACTTCGTGGGCGTGATGTAACGATTGAATTGAAAATTACGTTCATAACCTCACCCGCGAAGGTTAATTAGTGATTGAATGCTTACGGCAGGTCTCCTGGCTTAGGACATCATTCAGCGCCTTCCCATCCCTATTTTTCGGGACAGTGGCATTTTGCTGAAGACTTTTATAAGTCCTTTACAGTTGCGGGGCAGCACCGGAATTTAACCGGTTTCCCTAACACCGTAAGAATTAATTAAGAACTGCTCGTAACTTAAGGAAGAAATTTCTTGCGAGCAAGTTGTTTTTCATGTTAGAAATGCTATCGAATCATTTTTTATCTCCCAATTATATTTTATGCTGGATATTGTATCCGGAATTAACTTTTCTTTGAAATTAATTTCGATTAGCATTATTTTGCAATTAGATATTTGACTCCAACAATCGGAATTTTGTGACTCACCTAAGCAAGAAATATTTAGTAAATGCAGTTTCCCAAAGTATGTTATACCTTTTTTTAATAAATCCATTAACAGCAGATTCATAAGGAGGAGATTAATGGGCTGGCTCTCGGAAGCACTCAGTTCTTCTATTGGTAAAAAATTTATTATGGCCGTCACAGGAATTTGTTTAATCTTGTTTTTGATTATTCATCTTCTCAATAATTTATCAATGTATCTTGGCCCTGAATTTTACACCAATGTTGTAGCAGGTTTAGACGGTATCAAACCGCTTATTAGAGTTATTGAAGTTATTTTAGCCCTAATTTTTATTCTGCATATTTTTAACGGAATAAAACTGTGGTATGAAAACAAAAAAGCAAAACCAATTAATTATGCTGTAAATGCTTCTTCAAAAAATAGTAGTTTGTATTCCAGAACTATGGTCCAGACCGGATCAATTATTTTTATTTTCTTAGTAATACATCTGAACACCATGTGGTACTCATTTAATTTTGGTGAGGCACATGCAAATCAAAGTTACTATTATTTTGTTGCGGATACTTTTGCCAACAGCATCTTCTATTCGGTATTCTATATTTTGGTTATGATTTTGCTTGGATTTCATCTTAATCATGGTTTTCAAAGTGCATTCCAAACTTTTGGATGGAATCATAAAAAATATTTTCCACTGATAGAAAAAATCGGATTAATTTATGCAGCTGTTATGACAATAGGATTCGCTTCGATCCCAATTTATTTTTTATTTTTTTACGGAGGTAACTAATGGTTAAACTTGATTCGAAAATACCGGAAGGACATATCTCGGAAAAGTGGACTAACCATAAGTTCAATATGAAGTTGGTCAATCCCGCTAATAAAAGAAAGTTTGATGTGATTGTTGTGGGTACTGGTCTAGCCGGTGCAGCGGCAGCAGCAACTTTGGGAGAATTGGGATATAAAGTAAAAGCATTTACTTATCATGATTCCAGTAGACGTGCTCACTCCATCGCAGCCCAAGGTGGAATCAATGCTGCAAAAAATTATCAAAATGACGGCGACTCGGTTTATAGATTATTTTATGATACGGTAAAAGGCGGCGATTTTCGATCTCGCGAAGCAAACGTTCATAGATTAGCCGAAGTAAGTAATAATATTATTGATCAATGCGTTGCACAAGGAGTTCCATTCGCAAGAGAATACGGCGGTACTTTAGCAAACCGTTCATTTGGTGGAGCTCAAGTTTCCAGAACATTTTATGCTCGCGGTGAAACCGGACAGCAATTACTTCTCGGTGCCTACAGTTCACTAAATAAAGAAATCAAACGAGGTAACGTTCAAGTTTATCACAGAAAAGAAATGCTCGATGTTGTAATTGCGGATGGAAGAGCAGTAGGTATAACGGTACGTGATTTGGTTACCGGTAAAGTCGAAAGTTTTTCTGCGCAAGCAGTTATTCTTGCAACAGGCGGTTACTCAAATGTTTTCTTTCTTTCAACAAGTGCAATGAACTGCAACGCAACGGCAATTTGGCGTGTACACAAAAAAGGTGCAGTGTTTGCAAATCCATGTTTTACTCAAATTCATCCAACCGCATTGCCGGTTCACGGTGAAGGTCAATCCAAATTAGTTTTGATGAGCGAAAGTCTCAGAAACGATGGACGAATTTGGGTCCCGGCTAAACCCGGAGATCACAGACCGCCTGATCAAATTCCCGAAGAGGAAAGAGATTATTATCTCGAAAGAAGATATCCTTCATTCGGTAATTTAGCACCGAGAGATATTTCATCTCGAAGTGCAAAATATGTCTGCGATGAAGGAAAAGGAGTGAATGGAGGAAGAGCTGTTTATCTAGATTTTGCAGATGCAATTAAGAGAATTGGTGTTGACGCGGTTCGAGAAAAATACGGTAACTTGTTCGAAATGTATGAAAACATAACCGGTGAAAATCCATACAAGGTACCGATGCAGATTTACCCAGCTCCTCACTACACTATGGGCGGCTTATGGGTTGATTATAATTTGATGAGCAACATACCCGGATTGTTTGTTGCCGGTGAAGCCAATTTCTCCGATCACGGGGCAAACAGACTGGGAGCAAGTGCACTTATGCAAGGCTTAGCCGATGGATACTTCGTTATTCCTTACTCGATAGGCAATTATTTTGGATCCACAAAACCGGAGAAGGTTGATGTAAACCGACAGGAATTTAAGGAAGTCGAAAAGAGTGTTGAAGAAATGACAAACAAGCTGCTTTCAATTAACGGTTCGCAGACTGTAGATGAAATTCACAGAAAACTAGGTGATTTACTAATAGATAAAGTTGGTATGTCACGAGACGATGCCGGTTTGAAAAAAGTAATACAAGATATTAAAAATCTTCGTGAGGAATTCTGGAAGGATGTTAAGGTTACAGGAAAAGCGGAAGAACTTAACCAGAACTTAGAACGTGCTGGTAGAGTAGCTGACTTCCTCGAACTAGGCGAACTTATGGCTGTTGATGCACTTAACAGAGATGAATCTTGCGGTGCACATTTCCGTGAAGAACATCAAACAGAAGACGGCGAAGCCGTTCGTAACGACGAAGAATTTTCATACGTTGCAGCGTGGGAATATGTCGAAGCAGGTAAATGGAATCTTCACAAAGAAGACCTAAACTTTGAATATGTTGAATTAGCTACAAGGAGTTATAAGTAATGAGCGAAAAACACATTAATTTGACATTACATATATGGCGACAAGAATCTCCGAAGGTTAAAGGTCGTTTTGAAATATTTAAAGTTTCGGTTTCACCTCACTCTTCAATTCTTGAAATGCTTGATGAGTTAAACAATAAACTTGAAAAGGAAGGTAAGATTCCAATCGCATTTGAAAGTGACTGCCGCGAAGGTATATGTGGCACTTGTGGTTTGGTTATTAATGGACATCCGCATGGCGAAAAACCCAAAACAGCTACATGCCAAGTACATATGAGGACATTTAAAGACGGAGAAACAATTTACATTGAACCGTTCCGTGCGAAAGCATTTCCAATTATTAAAGATCTTGTCGTTGATCGATCAGGTTTTGATTTAATTCAGCAGGCAGGTGGTTATACTTCATTTAATACAGGGAGTGCCCCCGATGCAAATGCAATTTTAATTCCTAAAGAGATTGCATCATTAGCATTGGATGCAGCAGAGTGCATTGGTTGCGGTGCTTGTGTTGCGGCTTGTAAGAATGCTTCCGCAATGTTATTTGTTGGTGCAAAAGTTTCGCAATTTTCGCTCTTACCGCAAGGTCAACCTGAAAGATACGAGCGAGTTCAAAATATGGTTGCCGCTATGGATGAAGCGGGTTTTGGTTCTTGCACAAATACCTATGCGTGTGAAGCTGAATGTCCAAAAGGAATTTCTGTAATTAATATAGCCAGAATGAATAGAGATTATCTTGTTTCTAAAATAAAATCAAAAGAAGTTGAAGCATAGTTTTAGTTAAGAAATCACAAAATTAAAATCCCGGTTAATTTAATCGGGATTTTTTCTTTTAGTTTTACTATAATATATCTTTGATCTATCCATAAAACTAAAGATTGCCATGCTTGAACGCGAAGTAAAATTTATTTACGATTTTAATTCTAATAAAGTAAAGAAACTTGGTTCAACTGCTACTTTTTCTGAATTACTTCCACTAGGAATTCATCCGGCAATTCTACAATATATATCAGCCGAAATTGAATATAGAATTTTTGAGGATAGACAAACTCTTTTAAAGCATTCTATGTTCGATTATTCCGGACCACAGATTTCAAAGCATTTTCACAAGATTGCCGATGAAATAAAGAAAGAGAAGAAATTTTCAACGGACTTTTTAAGTAAAGTTATACTTCACGCAACTTCATTCAATGTTAATTACTTGATTAGACCAAACTGGTCGCTTAAAAAATTAATTTTTGATAATGCTGAGTCCACAAGTGTTGCCGAGATCAATCAAATTCTTAACTACGCTTATTTTTATAAACATCTTATAAAAGTAATTAGAAATTATTTTGATAAGAAAAAATTAATCACACTTGGTAAAGACGAATTTAGCAATTTGCTTGTAAAATTCGATAATGTAAGTTTGCAATCTTATGGAAATGATATCCTTGAATCAGCAGTTAAATCAATGTCTTCGTTTTTTAATATCGGTTCAATGAATCAAAAAGCAATACCTCTGCAAGCGATAGCGGTTTTTCTAAAGGAAAAAAATCTTGAATCTCACATAGATTTATTACAAAATAAACTGGCGGGGGAAACAAAGAATAAAATTGATGCGAATGATTTAAGAAATATTTTACTTGGCTTGGCTATTCCGAAAACAGAAATTATTGAAATCGAGAGGAAAGATGAGATTAAAGTAGAGAAAGTTCAAGAACAACAAACTGAAGAAGTATTCGAAACTAAAGAGGAAGAAATTCAACCCGAAGAACATGATGAAGAGATTGAGGAAAGAGAAGAATTTACTGAATCACATGATGATTTAATTGAACGGAAGACTTTTGAAGATGATGTAGAAATTAAACTCAGATCGAACAAAGAAAAAGAAGTCTCTAATTTCGAAGAAGAGGAAGTTGAGTTGGATGATCAAATTCAAGATGATGAAATCTTAGAAGAAGAAAATCAAAGTGAAGAAATCAGCGAATTAGCAGAAGCAGATGATCCTGCAGAGTATCTATTGGATCAAGCTGAAGAAAATACAGAGGTGATATTATCAGTTGACGATTATGAAGATAACGATAGGGATGATAATGTAATTCCTGAGGTAATCTCTGAAAACGAAGAGGAACCCAATGAACATGATATTTTAGAATACACGGATGAAGAGGAAAAATCCGAGTTTGTAGAAGATGAAGAGCAGAAAGATGATAACGAACTTGAAGAAGATGAACCGGATCTCATAATTGAGGAGCCGAAATCATACGATATGCCTGCTGAAGTAGATGATGATTATAGCTTTCCAATTAGCGATACTGAAATCAAAGATGAAGCTGATGAAGAATATATTACCGATGAAGATTTACCCGAGGAAGAATTAGAAGATAGTGAAGATGAACTTGAGGTTGATATAGAAAATGAAACGGATGAAGATGAAGTTGGGTCAGATGAAGAAATTGCTCAACAAAACTTATTTGACGATACACTTATTCCTAAAAAAGATTCAGGTATAGAGGACGAATTTATAAAAGATTTCGGTACACAAAGTTTTTCAAAAAGAATTGATATTGCCGATCTTTTAGAAAATAGAAATATGACAAGAATAATTGAAGTAATATTTGATTACGATATGGAGGAATTCGCAAATGCAATAGAAAGAATTTGTGATTCTTCAAGCAGACAAGAAGCATTCGGTACCTTGCAAGAAATTTTTGAAGTTAACCAAGTTAATCCTTCCTCTAAAGAAGCACAGACATTTAGAGATATCATTTCAGAATACTTTGATCAGAATTAAACATGTTTATAGATACAGCGAAAATATTTGTAAAATCCGGTAAAGGCGGCAACGGAGCAGTCGCGTTTCGTCGCGAAAAATTTGTACCCAAAGGTGGACCTTCCGGTGGAAATGGCGGTAAAGGCGGCGATGTAATCTTTATTGCCGATAGGAATCTTCATACTTTACTTGACTTCAAGTATAAAAAGAAATGTATTGCCGAAGACGGTGCACCCGGTGGCAGCGCACTAAAAGATGGGAAAAATGGACAAGATATAATTGTCAAAGTGCCTGTTGGAACATTAATAAAAGATGATCAGACGGATGAAGTTCTAGCCGATTTAACTGAAGATCAGCAAACTGTAATTATTGCATTCGGCGGTAAAGGTGGTAAAGGTAACAGCAACTTTGCAACATCAACAAATCAAGCGCCGCGTAAAGCCGAAAGCGGTAAGCCCGGAGAAGAATTTTATGTTGAACTTGAGCTTAAACTGATTGCAGATGTTGGTTTAGTGGGTTTCCCGAATGCCGGTAAATCAACTTTTATTTCTTCAGTTTCTGCTGCTAAACCTAAAATTGCGGATTATCCTTTCACTACTTTGGAGCCGAACCTCGGAATTGTTAAACATAAGGATTTTAACACATTTGTAGTAGCAGATATTCCGGGAATAATTGAAGGCGCGCATCAAGGAAAAGGTCTTGGGCATAAATTCTTACAGCATATCGAGAGAACAAAAATTCTTTTGATATTAATTGATATTGCTGCAGAAGATTATCACAAAGAATATGAAATTCTGCTAAATGAGTTGAATGAGTATTCTGAAGTTTTAAGTGAGAAGAAAAAAATTGTTGCGATTTCAAAATGTGATCTGCTTGGTGACGAAGAAATCAAAGAATTGAGTAAAATCAAATTTCCCGAAGCCGATAAAAAAGTTTTCTTTATCTCATCAGTTTCCGGAAAGGGAATTCCAAAATTATTGGATTACCTATGGCATCAGATCAACAGTTAACTCCCGCCAAATTTTTATTAATCATTGGCTCACTAAAAATTCTATTACTCTTATCGATTTTTTTAGGACTATCGATAGGTTCTGTTGATGTTTCATTCGATCAATTAATTCGTTCATTCTTTGGTGGTGATGTTGATCAAGGAATTAAAAGCATCATTATTGATATAAGATTACCTCGAGTTCTGTTAGCGGTTACTGTAGGCGGTGGATTAGCTATTTCCGGTGCGGTTTTTCAAGCATTGTTGATGAATCCACTTGCAGAACCATATATCTTGGGAATATCCAGCGGAGGTACATTTGGAGCAATTTTATCATTAGTTCTCGGCTTGGCTTTTTTCTATACTCAAATTTTTGCATTCGCCGGAGCTATGCTCGTCGTATTTTTAGTTTTTTATTTAGGTCAACGTTTTGGTGAACTTGAACCAAATATATTATTGTTAACAGGTGTTGTAATAGGTGCATTTTTCTCCGCGTTAATTTTGTTAATGCTGACAATTCTGGAAGACTCGCTACGTACTGCAGTATTTTGGTTGATCGGAAATTTGAGTTTTAGCGGAATGAATGAGGTGCTGATTGTACTTCCAATTGTATTGATTGGATCGGTTGTTCTGTTTTTTTTCTCTCAGAAATACAATACACTGGCATTGGGTTCAAAGACAGCCCAGCAATTGGGCATAAACGCACCGTTTGTTAAAAATTTTTCATATATAATTGCTAGTATAATTGTAGGAGCCGCTGTGTCCGTTAGTGGAATAATTGGATTTGTAGGGTTACTTGTTCCACATATTGTGCGACTGATTTTTGGAATTGATAATCGAATTGTTATTCCGGCATCTTTCTTATTAGGGGCATCTTATTTAATTCTTGCTGATCTTTTTGCTAGAAGTCTGATGGCTCCATCAGAACTTCCGGTAGGTGCTATAACTGCTCTAATCGGAGCACCTGTTTTC
The DNA here is from genome assembly GCA_030584085.1 of Melioribacteraceae bacterium. Classification (NCBI taxonomy): domain Bacteria; kingdom Pseudomonadati; phylum Ignavibacteriota; class Ignavibacteria; order Ignavibacteriales; family Melioribacteraceae; species Melioribacteraceae bacterium. The sequence goes on along the minus strand of CP129490.1, from coordinate 2,701,625 downwards.
ATATATTTGCTTAGAAAAAGATTTAGTTTATTTAATTGAGAAGAGGAAAAAATGAGAAAATATTTTTCAAAAAAATATAGCGTCTTGTGGCTGTTGATATTTTTAGTGGCATGTGGTACCGGAGTGAATCTTTTTTCCGATCAGGATGAAGTTGCTTTAGGTCAACAATTTGATTCCGAGATAAAAGCTAATCCTAAAGAATATCCTATCTACAATAAAAATCCTCAGGTAAAAAAGTATATAAAGGAAAGAATATTTGATCATGTTTTACAATCTCCGGAAGTACAAAAAGAGACAGTTTACAATTACCAATTGGAAATAATTGAAAACGATTCAACACTAAATGCTTTTGCGGTGCCGGGTGGTTATGTTTACCTTTATACTGGATTAATAAATTATCTGGATTCGGAAGCTGCTTTAGCCGGAGTTATCGCACATGAAATTGCGCATGTTGAAAGAAGACATGCTACACAAAGAATTACGAACGCATATGGTCTGCAATTATTAGCAAATTTAGCTTTGGGTAACAATCCCTCACAAATTAGTGTAATCGTGGCAAATCTATTTTCCGGATTAACATTACTTGCAAACAGCCGATCAGCAGAAGATGAATCTGATAAATATGCTGTGATTTATCTGCAATCGACAAGATATTATCCCGGCGGAGTAAAATTCTTTTTCGAAAAATTAAGAGATGACGGAAAAGTGTCATCCGGTGGTGGGGGAATAGCTACGTTTCTCTCAACTCATCCGGATCCGGTCGATAGAATCAATACAACAGAGCAAAGATTGAAGGAAAGTGGATTGGAAATCCGCTCTTATACCGATAATGAGCACCCGGGAATATTCAGAGAGGAATATCAGAAGAATATCAAAACGAAGATTTAAGGAAAATCAAATACTTGAAGTTTCCGACTCATAGTAATATATTTACAATCTGTGTTTTTTGAGGCGGGGTAGCTCAGTAGGTTAGAGCAGTGGAATCATAATCCACGTGTCGGGGGTTCGAATCCCTCCCCCGCTACAGAAACGATTAGGAGAAAAAATGTACACTTTATTAGTAGTTTTATCGGTAATTATTGCAGCGATGCTGATAATTATTGTTTTACTTCAATCCGGTAAGGGTGAAGGTTTATCCGGTGCAATTGGCGGCGGTGTTGGAAATATGGGTCAAATGTTCGGTACTAGAAGAACGGCTGACTTTTTAAGTAAAGCAACTTGGTGGTTGGGTGGTTCAATGCTTGTGCTTGCAATTTTGATCAATTTATTTTTCTTACCGTCTTCAGTTGATCAGCAAAGAGAAAGTATTATTCAAAGTTCACAACAACAATCGGTTCCTACAACTCCGGCTTTACCTCCTCCAACAGCTCCATCAACCGAAACTCAACAAGAACAACCGGATAATCAATAAAAATTAATCCCGCTTAGGCGGGATTTTTTATAAACTCTCCGCCAAATAAGAAATAATTCTATCCTGAAGTGATTTGTAGTAATTTCCACCTTTTGACTTAAAGTTAATAATTATGCTTATGATTAAATCACGGTTCGATTTTGTTGTTAAATATCCGGACAAAGAAGATACGCCATTCAATGAACCGGTTTTACCTCTAAAGTTTAAGTAGGCGTTTGATTCATACATTCGATTTTCCAAAGTTCCGTCTCTTCCGGAAATTGCTAACGAGTTAAAGTAGAAATCAAAATTGTTGATGTCTAGGTACATGAACTCAAGCAAACTTACAATCGATGCTGTTGATGTTTTATTGAATCTTGAGATCCCCGAACCATCAACCAATACAGTGCCTTCATTATAAATATCATTTTCATCTAGGAATGACAGAATTGCTTGTGTAGCATAAAATGAATTACCCTGTTTGTTGCTAAATTCCGCACCAATGATTTTGAATAAATTTTCTGCAAGATAATTATCGCTTCTTTTGTTAACTCGATCAACCAAAATTGCAAAGGAATTTCTTGATGTAGCTAATTCAATTACCGATAATGGTGTAGCACCGGAAACTGCACTTCCTAAAACTTCAATACCTTTGTTTTGCAAACGTGTTTTAAAAACATTTGCAATTAATTCAGATGGTGAATCCGGATGAACTATGTAACCGTAAGTACTTTTTCTTTTTCTAACACTTCCTTCAATTTTAATATTAATGTTGTTCAATTCGGTTCGATATGAAATTCTTGGATAAACTCGAGCGGAAGAAACTTTTGAATAATTAATCACATTATAAAAATTTCCATTTGGCTCAATAGTAAAAGTAGGAGTTCTCCCATTTGGTAAGTTTGAATTAAAATTAATAATCACAGAATTTCTGTTTAAGCTTAATCCGGAAATAGGCGGCAATTTTACATTAGCTCGTTCATCGGTAATCCAATCATCTCTAGTATAGGTATTATCGAAGTAAGAATCATCCGCAATAATGTCACCGGTAATCTTATTTATTCCCATCAAAAGTAATTGGTCAACCAGGGAATCTAGATTTTCTGTTGTTAATAATGCATCACCAAAACCTTTCAGATAAATGTTGCCATTAATAACACTATCCTCCAATTCAACATCGTTTGTATAAACCTTTGTCAAAAGATATTCTTGATTGGGTAAAAGATGTAATGCCGCGGCAGTTGTGTATAGCTTAACATTTGAAGCCGGTATTAGGTTGTTGTAAATATCCTTTGAGTAAATTGTATCCATCGAAATTGGATCGTAAATAAAAACAGAAATTGCTTCTTTTTGGTCATTGGCAAGAATTGCATCTATTTTATTTTTTATCTCATCATTCGCTTGAATTAAGCTGCTAAAAGCTAGAAATAAAGCAGATATGTAATGTTTAATCATAGTAGAGTTATTATCCAAAATTATTGAAGTGGAAAAATACATTATAAACCTTATTTTTGTAACTCTTTTCACAATGCAGGTTTAGAAATTATGGTACAGAAAAAAAACAGTGTTGAAAAAGCTTATAAGAATTTAGAATTCTTGAATTCAGCCGATGCTCGAACAGTAAGAATTTTAGCTGAGTATTATGAACCTAAGTCTAGATTAGCAAGAAATAGCATTGCCGATACTATAGTTTTTTTTGGTTCGGCAAGAATTAAATCAAAAAAGGAAGCCGAGAAAGAATTACGACTAATTAAAAAATCAGCTTCAAATAAAACTTCAAAAGTTTACGAAAGAAAATTGAAAGCTGCCGAAAGAAATTTAGCGATGTCACATTATTATGAAGATGCCGTTGAATTATCAAGAAGATTAACCGAGTGGTCATTAAACTTACCGACAGATGAGCACCGATTTATTATTTGCAGCGGCGGCGGACCGGGTATTATGGAAGCCTCAAACAAAGGTGCATCTTTAGCTGGCGGACCAACAATCGGGTTAAACATCAGTCTTCCGTTCGAGCAATTTATAAACAAATATGTTGAACCCGAATTAGCGTTTGAGTTCCATTACTTTTTTATGCGAAAGTTTTGGTTGATCTATCTTGCAAAGGCACTTATTATTTTCCCGGGTGGTTTTGGAACACTTGACGAGTTGATGGAAACTATAACTCTAATTCAAACTGAGAAGCTTCAGAAAAAATTGGAAGTTGTAGTTTATGATGAAATATTCTGGAAGAAGATAATTAATTTTGAAGCCTTAGTTGAAATGGGAACAATTAGTGAAGGTGATTTAGAATTGTTTTCTTTCTGTAACACGGTTGATGAAGCATTTGAACGAATCACAACTCATCTAACAAAAAATTATTTAAATAACTCACATTAGGTAAAATAAAAAACCCGTCAATTGACGGGTTTTTTATTAATTGTCGTTCATACGTTCTTTGTGAGCTCTGCGTCTTGCTTTGATCTTTTCCATTCGTTTTTCGATGGACGGCTTCACGAAAAATGTTCTCTTCTTGTATTCTTTTAATACTCCGGAGCGTTCATATTTTTTCTTAAAGCGTTTAAGAGCTCTATCGATATTTTCGTTTTCAGAAACGTTAATACCAACCACGTAAATCACCTACCTTTTGGTTTATTTTAATTACAGACTTCAAATATATCGGGTTTTAGAATGGAAATCAAATTAATTGTTAGGATTTTTAGTCGTAAGCCTTGTTGGTGTCGAAATCAAACTTGTCGCCAATCGATTTTTTTATGCTATTAATTAGATAATTCGGGGCTGAGTTATTTGCAAACCTGTTACAAAGTAAATGTTTTACTTGATATTGAATTTCATATTCTTCCCGTAAGTCCGGATTTTCATCAATCCGCTTCTTAAGTAAAGATGCTTGAACCGCATCAAGTTCATTATCGACTAATGCCGTTATTTGCTCACATATTTCTGATTCTTTCATTGCCACTTCTAATGTTTATCCTTGTCTTGTAAATAACCTTTATCTTTGCCGTAGGAATAAAGAGTTGTAAATAGCATTTTTCTCGCTCTGTGTAATCTGGATCGAACTGTACCAACCGGACAATCAACAAAGTCAGCTATCTCTTCGTACGAAAAACCTTCTATATCGCTTAGAATAACTACAGTTCTAAAATCTTCGGGGAGCTCGGAGATTGCTTTAGTTACTTCATCATCGAGCAGACTGCTAAATACATCTTGTTCAACATGCTGCGTTTTTACATCTGAAGCTTTGATATTTTCATAAAAATTTTGAATATCGTCATAGTCAACTTTATTTGGTTCGCGAGAATCCTTTCTATAATCATTAATAAAGGTATTCTTCATTATCCTAAACAACCAAGCTTTAGAATTAGTGCCCTTTTCGAATTTATCAAAGAACCGAAACGCGCGTAAAAAAGTTTCTTGAACTAAATCGTCGGCTTCATCGGAATCGGCAGTCATTTTTAATGCAAAATTATATAGTGCATCAAGATGGGGAAGAGCTTCCGTTTCAAAATCACGGTATTTTTGCTGAAGTTCTTGCTCGGTATTTGTATTTTGACTTAAGTTCATTCAAAAGACTATTTAGTCTAATAAATATAGTGAAATTTTAATTTTGATTTTAATGGAAATTCAGCCCATTACCTTCAAAGTTAAGCGGTTTTGTTAAATCAATTAAATATCCGTTTATGATAGCAAATTTTATTTCATTATTTGTTGTCAAATAAAAGTTGGCAAATCCATCAACTTGTAGTTCGGTATTTGGTTGTGTCTTAGAATAGAAATTAATCGGGATTTCAGTAAAATCAGATTTACTCAATTCCTTCTTAAATAAAACGCCATTTTTTAATAAATCGATTAGACCTAATTTATTAGTTTGTTCAACTTTAGGGTGATGCAAGAATAAATTACTCACGTCGATTTCATCATAACCATAGAACGTTGATAAGTCACCTATATCAGCAATTATTCCTTTATAGTACACCTTATTCTCGGTAGAATCCAAAAATGGTTCTCTTTTTACAGCAATATCAATTTTATGAACACTATTATTTTTCTTTACATTGACGTTGCGTAGGATTAAATCGAAAAGTAATTCTTTATTCTCAGGTATGTTGAAATAATTGTTTTCATCGTAATTTGACAAACTATTCTCAGAAATAGCACGTAAACTTTTTATTAATGAATTAAAGAAAAGCTTTCTTACAAATTCACGATCGGGATCGGAAGCCCAACCACCGGCTTCTATTAATATTGTCGGGATTCCATCTTTAGTAAAATTATCTCCGAAAGCCCTTGGCTCAAATTCATCACTATATCTTGCAATATGTCCGGGAATTATTTGACTCAGTTCATCATATAGTGAAACTATTAGCTGCATTGCTTTTTTTCTTGTGTCATTAATATCGGCATTGTAATTAAAGGGAGGGGAGAGTAATGAAATAGTCGATGACTTATAGTTTATTCCTGCAGAATATCCCGAACTCTGATCGTGAAGATTAAATGCAAAATCCGGTTTAACTTCATTTTTTATTTCGTAAAGTAATTTTCCTTCCGGCGACTGTTGAGCAATTGCATCACGATTGATATCAATCTGTTGTGCATTTCTTCGAGTAAATATTTCTGCTCCGTCCGGATTTAACATCGGAATTATATAGAGCGAAATATTTTCTAAGATTCTTTCTCTTAAGGAATTTGTGTCATCATTTGCCTCAAAAAAGTTTATTAAATCCAAAATAGCTCTGGTCGAAGTTGACTCATCGCCATGCATTTGTGACCAAAAAAGTACTTTAGTTTTCCCATTTCCAATTTTTATAAGATCAATTATCCTTCCTTCGTAAGATTTGCCAATTATTTTTAATTCATATCGGTCGTTGCTTCTGATCTTATTTAAAAATTCTGAAATTTTATTTCGATTAACATACTTACCAATTACTGATTTCTCTTTGTAATTATCATAGTTAAACATTATTGAAGAAATTTCTAGATTGTGTCGTGTTTGCATGTACTTTTCTCTTTTTCATTACTCGACTTAATTTAATAAATTTATCACTGTAAAAGCGAAAGATGAGTTATGGAATTTTGGGAAATAGTTATAATATTTGTTGGAACAATACTTTCGATCGCTGGATTAATAGGTTGTATCTTACCTGTGGTTCCAGGTCCGCCACTTAATTATCTGGCAATTTTATTGATCCATTTTACGGACCTAGCAAATTTTTCAACTCGGTTTTTAATTGTTTATTTTCTTTTGAATATTGCTGTAATTGTTTTTGATTTCATACTTCCGGTCTATGGTGCAAAACATTATGGTGCTTCGAGAAAGGGTATTTGGGGTTCTGTAATCGGTTTGATAATTGGTCTATTTTTCTTCCCGCCATTAGGTATAATTATTGGAACCTTGATCGGTGCAATTGTTGGTGAGTTAATCGCAGGAAAATCAGAATCGCAAGCACTTAAAGCCGGATTTGCAACATTTATTGCAAGTCTTATAATGGTCGTCGCCAAGTTCGTTCTATCGGGAATAATGACGTTTTACTTTGTCAAGGGAATAGTTGATAATTTCTAATTTGTGAATAGAAATTCCCGCAATCTTAAAGATTGCGGGAAACAAAAAAAATTAGTCCTCAAAGCAAACTTTTTCTACATCTTCAATCGATTTAGGAATTAATTTTTTGCCTAAAACTCTGCAACCTGAATCGGTAACAACAATATCGTCTTCAATTCTGATACCGCCAAAGCCTTTATACTCTTCAACTTTTTCATAATTAATAAAGTTGGAAAGTTTATTTTCAGATTTCCACATATCGATTAATTCCGGAATAAAATAAATTCCAGGTTCCACAGTTAACACGTAACCGGGTTGTAAATCTTTCGCGAAACGTAAATAAGCTAATCCGAATTGATCGCTTCTTTTGGTAGATTTATCATAACCGACAAGATTTTCACCTAAACCTTCAAGATCATGCACATCCAAGCCCATTGCATGACCAAGACCATGTGGAAAGAACAACGCATGTGCGCCATTAGCAACAGCTTCTTTTGGATCACCTTTCATCAAACCAAGATCGCGTAAACCTGATGCAATTACTTCTGCGGCTGCAAGATGAACTTCTCTAAATCTAATTCCGGGCTTTATAGATTCGATCGCTTTAAGTTGTGAATCGAGAACTACATTATAAACTTCGTTTTGTTTACTTGTATATTTTCCGTTTACGGGAAAAGTTCTTGTTATATCGCTAGCGTAATGAAGAAGCGATTCGGCTCCCGAATCAATTAACAATAAATCGCCATCCTTCATTGTATTATTATAATGATGATTATGCAGTGTTTCACCATGAATTGAACAAATAACCGGAAATGAAACTCCACATCCCATAGAATTTGCAATACCATTTAATCTACCATAAACTTCACGTTCTTTTATTCCTGGATTCGCCAATTTCATTGCAGTCGTGTTCATCTCGTAACTTATGTCAAGAGCATATTCTATTTCGTTAATTTCCGCATCACTTTTAACCGAGCGTTGTTCAATAACTGATCTAGTAAATATCTCAGATCTATTGTTGTCTATTTCAAAACTTTTTATGCCGAGTAATTTTTCAAATCTCATTTTGTTTTGAAATCTATACTGCGGTAAAAAGTGGATTGTTTTTCCGCTCGACTTTGATTTGGCTAAATAATCTTCAAGATTTGCAATAGGTAAAGTTTCATTCACTCCAACAGCTTTCGCTCCATCTGCAATTTTTGATTGAGGACCCATCCAAACAATATCGTCAATCGTATAATCATAACCGAATAAAATGTCTTTGTCATTATCAATATCAATAACACCAAAGAGTCCTGCCCTATCTAATCCAAAATAGTATAAAAATGTACTATCTTGTCGGTAAGTATAAGTATTAGCCGGATAATTCATCGGTGCTTCTTCATTTCCGGGGATTAAAAGCAATCCTGAACCAACTTTCTCTTTTAGCGATTTTCTTCTCTCGATATAGGTCTGTGTGCTGAACATTACATCTCCGTTTTTTGCTTTACAAAATAGTGTTTTTATAGGAAAATATTTTTTATATTCATTTCAGAGTTGAGGGTCTTATTAAGGTGATCAAATTGCTTACCTTTCTTCCGGATGTTTTTAGTTGCACATATATAGAATAAACTTATAACTAACCTTGGTTATTTCCGGAGGGATCATGAACCAATCTAAATTCTCTTCTTATCTTTTTAGTATTGCTCTCTTTTTGCTTCTTGCAAATTCATTTGTTGCTCAATCAGTAAATTGGATTTCGACTTGGGAACCTGATAAAACAGTTTTTTATCACTCTTCGGTTTCTGATCCTAACGGTAATATTTATACCTCAGCATATACATGGGATGAAGGAACACAATTTAGCGCCATCGAAATAATAAAAGTATCGAGTAGTGGAAGCGTTGTTTGGGAGAAAAGTATAAAACTTTCCACCGGTTTTTTTAATGATACTAAAATGTTCTACGCTAACTTGAATGATAAATTATATGTATGGCATGACAAAAAAGTTACTGTTTTTTCATCTTCAGGTGATTCACTAACTAGTTTTACAGTTAACTATGGTGTTAATGATAGAATTTTTGTTGATGATGAAGAAAATGTATTTGTGACATTTACTTGTACAGAACATGAAGGTGGTGCACAGGGCTTTGGAGCCGCAAAATTCAGCCCCGCCGGGTTGTTGATTTGGGATTCAGTTTTGAGAGAAGTCTCTAATGGCAGAATAATGAACAGCGAAATGGATTCACATAAAAATATTTATTTGATGGGTAATGAGTATACGCAGACAGGTACTAAGGGAGTTGTTATTAAACTGAATGAAAACGGTTTTCAACACTGGCAAAATGAACACACGGGTTATGATGAACTAAATGACATGACTCTTGGGACAGATAATTCTGTTTACATAACAGGCATGTCGAATTCAGAAGTTTGGATGTTGAGCCGCTATGATTCAACAGGAGTATTAAGTTGGAACAGATTCAATACTAATCCCCAAAGTACACATGAGGGAATTTCATTAAAGCAAACTCCTTCCGGTATTTTATTGGCAGCTTCAGATCAAGTTCCGCCTATTGGAAATGTATTGCTATTATACCATTACAGTTCCACGGGCGATTTACTATTAACATATGAACCATCTTCACCGGCAATTTCATTTTACTACGATGGTTATGGCGATCCAAATGGAATATACATGCACTATGATGGAAATATTTATGTTTCCACAAATGTTATGATTAATAATCTTAATCATTATGCTCTTACTAAAGTAAATAGCTCAGGAGAATTGATTGGTTATTCATATATTGAAGCACAGCAAGGATATTTTTATTCATCTTTAAGAGAAGCATTTCATAAAGCCGGAAGCATAACACAAGTCATAAGTGAACCCAATCCGGATGGAAACGGTGGAAGGATTAAGTATATAAACTTTCCAACAACCATTACCTCGGTTGAAGATGAAGAAACAGTTCAGAAAGAATTTTCATTATCGCAGAACTATCCTAATCCTTTTAATCCAACAACCACTATTAATTTTTCAATTCCCGAATATCAATTCATAACGCTAAAAGTGTATGACATTATTGGCAGAGAAGTGAAGAGTTTGGTAAATGAAACTAAATCGCCAGGAACTTATGAAATAGAATTTGATGGCTCAGATTTGTCAAGTGGGACTTATTATTACAAATTAACTATGGGTAGTCATTTTGAAATTCGCAAGATGGTTTTATTAAAATAAATCGTTTTGGATATATATTTTTTAATTGCAATTTCATTTTTATAACGAGGGATTAATGAAAATTATCTACGTTTTAATAATTGCATTAATTTGTTTTTCATGTAATTCAGAACAAACTCAAGAGAATGATTTGGTTAAAAAAAATCATTCAACATTAATTCCGGTAGATGAATATTTATATTTTGCCGAAGATTGCAGTCATAAAATATTAAGCAGCAAACTTATCGAACAGATGAGCGCAAAGATGTATCTCTTTAGAAATGATTTACTAACAGAGGAAGAGGTTATTCAAAAAGTTATTTTCTACCTTGAAAGAGAACCTAGTACGGATCAGAAATCCGAATTGGAAAAATATTCGGCAAAAATTGATTGGTCTTCTTGGTCACCACCGTCCTCAAATCATCTGCTTGGTTTTGTTCTAGCGGAAGTTTCAGTCCCGGATTTCGAAAAAAATCTCTGTCTTGAGTTTATTAAAAAAGTTGATTCCGGAGAAATAGAATTGCATCCTGATATTCTCATGAAATTAAACGAATTGAATAAGTAATATTTAGTCAAGTATTTTGACTAAACTTAATTGGAGGCCGCAAATGAAAAAACAACTATTCATTATAGTTTTTTCTCTATTCTACTTGCTCATCCCAGCGCAGATCATAGATCAAGTTGAATTTTCAAAATCAAATTCTGAACGAATTTTGTTACAGCAGGAGAATTACATTCAACTAACCGAAGCACAACAAAGTAAAATATTGAGTGGTAAACTCATTGAAAAGATAAGTGCGAAGAAATATCAGCTTTCAAAAGGAGAAATCACTCAAAGCCAAAGTTTTACAAAAGTAGTTTTGTATTTTGATTCAATACCAACGGAATTACAAAAGGAAATTCTTTATGCGGAAGGACTCGATTGTTATTGGGAATTATGGACTCCTCCTTCGGAAAATCATCCTTATGGATTTATCGTTGCCGCAATGCCTGTTAATAAATTTGAAAACACAATCTCATTTGATTTTATTAAAAAGATTGATACCGCAGAACATGAATCTATCCCTCATAATAATAATGGTAATCAAAGCATAGGCGCACCACAAGTTTGGAACTTGGGTTATGATGGTTCCGGTGTTACGGTTGGTGTGCTGGATTCAGGACTTGATTCTTATTATATGGGAAGCGATTTACCTAGCTCATATACGGCAATGGATTATTGGGATTATCCGAATATAGATCCCGATGTTGAGAACATTACATCAGGGCACGGCACACATGTTGTCGGATCAGTTTTGGGAAGAGGAACTTTATCTGCTGGTCATTCACATGTAAATAACGGGCAAGGTCCATTTACCGGTGTCGCACCCGGAGCTGATTTAGTATTCTTAAAAATTGGTGGTGATGCATCTTCATCAGCTTCAAGTGCTGCTGAAATTGCCGCAATGGATGCCGCAGTTAGTGTTTATAATGTTGATGTTCTTTCCATGAGTTACGGTGGATGGAATACTTTTCATGACGGAAGCGAAGCAATTGAACAAAAAGCTGATTGGGTTTATGACCAAGGAGTACCATTTTTTATTTCGGCTGGAAACTCTGCCGCACAAGGAAGACATTATTCCGGTACCGTAAACGCTAACAGTTCAACTAATTTTATACAAGTTAATTTTGCCGATCCCGGTGATGCTGACGCGACTCTTTGGTTTAATCTTGTTTGGTATGATGGTTTGGGAACGAGAAATAATTTATCACTTGAATATTATGATGCTTCGTTTAATAAATTGAATGATGTGGTTCAAGATCAAAATCCATTTGAAAGTCTGAGAGGAACAGAATCAAGATATTCGCATTATAATTTTTACATAAGACAAGCAGGCACATATTATTTGAAAGTCGTAAATAACTCATCAAGCAATCAATTCTTTCATATTTATGATGACTGGGGTTCCTATACAACGTTTCAAAATCCCGATCAAGATTACACAATTGGAAGTCCGGCAAGTGCTGATTATGCATACGCAGTTGGAGCTTACGTATCAAGAGAAATGTGGACGGATGTTAATGGGAGTTCATGGTATTACTCCGGTAATACTTTAAATGGAATAGCTAATTTCTCAAGCCGAGGTCCGAGAGTTGATGGTCACCAAAAACCAAATATTACTGCCCCAGGGCATGTTGTTCTCTCTCTTAGAGATACTGATGTTTATACCAGCATTTCGACTTCTTGGATTGATAATGATGGAGTTGCCGGTGGAGATGCAAACTATTATAAGATGCAAGGCACAAGCATGGCATGTCCAATGGCAGCGGGAGCGGCAGCGTTATTACTTCAGAAAAATCCATCATTAACGCCATCACAAATTTATTCTGCTTTTACAAACAACACCAATACAACAGGTCTCTCATCACTACCAAACTCAATTTTTGGATACGGCAGATTGGATATTTATGAAGCAGTCACTAATACAGGAGGCGGCGGTGGAGGAACAGAAGAGCGAATTGTTATTGATGAAAAATTTGAAACAACTACTTTTCCACCCCAAGGCTGGACCAGAATTCAGCTGCAGGCGGTAAATACGTGGAATGCCGGTAATGTTGTAGATTATAATTTTAATACTATTGATCCTACAAGCACTTACTCGGCTATTTGTCAGTGGATGGCAGCAGATCAAGATGAGTGGTTAATCACTCCAAGTTTTGCTTTAGCTTCCGGTGATGCAACAATAGAATTTTACTCCGGCTACAGCACAGCATGGTTAAGTGCAGCAACTTTAAAACTTCACATTTCTACAAATGGCGGATCGAGTTGGACAAAAATTTGGGAAGCTGTTAATGACGGTCAATCATGGGGCTGGAGATACCAAAATGTAAGTATAACACAATATGCAAATAATTCTAATATAAAATTAGCTTGGCAATATGTTGGTAATGATGGGGATATTGTTGCAATAGACAATATTAAATTAACCGGCTTTGTAACTGTCACAGACATAAAAGAAGAAGATGAAAAAATCCCGGTTAATTATTCACTTTCTCAAAACTATCCAAATCCGTTTAATCCGAGTACAAAAATTAATTATGCAATTCCGGCGAGCAGTAAAGTGAATCTTGTAGTTTATGATGTATTAGGAAGAACTGTAAAAGTATTAGTTAATGAATTTCAGAATGCGGGAACATATTCTATTGATTTTAATGCTGAAAGTTTATCAAGCGGTGTGTATTTTTATCGTATACGTGCAGATCAGTTTTCTGAAACAAAGAAACTGATTTTGCTCAGGTAGTAGCGATAAGCAATAGAAAGGGGCTTCGTGCCCCTTTCATTAAATCAATACAATTTTTCTTAAAGTAAGATGAAAAAATGAATGATGAAATTCAACTTATGCATGAAGTGTGGAGTAAAGTTCAAAATGAACAGAGCTCATCAACTGAATTAGCACAAATCAACTTTGATGAAATTCTTAGTTCCATATTCTCTTCAGGCCCTTGCTATTCCTATATAATAGATTTCAATAATATGAGCCTCTCACACTTAAGTAAAAGTTTTGAACTTATTCATGGAATTAATCCAAATGAGATTAAGAATATAGATGATATTTTGAATCTAACACATCCAAACGATATCGAATTTGTGACCAAAGCCGAAGAGAAAGCGTTGAATTTTATAATCTCCGAAATCGGAGCTGACAAATTCACTAAATACAAAGGATCGTATAATTTTAGATTACAAGTTGCTGATGGAAGCTATGAGTTATTTAATCACCAAGCATTGGTCGTCAGCATGGATGAAAATTATAAATTCATCAAGTCACTTAATATACATACGAACATTAATCATCTTACAAAAACAAATAATTACAAATTTTCTTTGATTGGTTTAATGGATGAACCATCTTACCTAAATTTAGATATTGATACAACAAAACATGAAAATGCTGGTGATCATAGTCCGCCAATCGTCTTTACTAAGAGGGAAATAGAAATTATAAAACTTCTATCTGAAGGAAATAAAACAAAAACTATCGCGGAAAAACTTTTCATTTCACAAGCTACTGTTGAAACACATCGAAAAAATATCTTACATAAGTCGGGTTGCAAAAATTCGGTTGAATTGGTTTCTAAAAGTTTGGCTGAAGGCTGGATTTAAAACTATATTCTGTCCGCATATCCTTTTACTAATAAATTTAAATACCCATTTATGGGTATGTCCAATCCATAATTCTAACTCTATATTCTTTTGGAAGTATAACTGATTTTAAATTTTAGGACTTATTAATGAGAAGTATAAGTCTTGAAGATATTATTAATGAATTAGAACTTATCTCCGATGATGGTCTTTCTTTTCTTCATAAACTGTCAGGTGAATTAATTCACCTTAGTAGTCATGAACAAAAAAATCCTATCAAAGCCAAAACTGATTCAAGTAAAGAAGATTTTGCTGAAACCGATTATTTGAAACTCCCTACCAAAAAAGAAATTAACGAACATGAATTGATGCTAAACTTTCTCCGCAATAATCCAAACCAAGATATATACGAAGAAGTAGCAAAATTAGAGAATGAACATAATACCAATTACTGGCAGCTCAGAAATTTAATTCTGCACTTCAACATCGGTAACGAATGGTATAAATATAAAAGAGACGTATTCAAGAAAATCGCGATTGATTGGTGTAATAAAAACATTGAGAGTATGCCACAAAGCATTCTTCCAGAAATTCAGATTAGTACTAATATAAATTACTCTTAATCAGGAAATGAATTTAAATCATTTTAAATAAATACGTGAGGATGTTATGAAACAAATAATACTTCTTTTTGCGATTGGTTTTTTGCTCGTCAGTACAAGCACTAATGCACAATGGGAAAGATCATTATTATACCCAAATAGTGCGGGTGCTCATTCTGTTAAGTTCATTGATCAATATAATGGATTTGTTGCGGGAGCCACTGGGTCTGTCTTTAGGACAACCGATAAAGGGAAAACATGGATTAACTGCTCAATACCGACTGCCACAAATTTTTATTCTGTATCGGCAGTATCACAATTAAATTTTTGGGTTGGGGGGAGAGGGGGCGCAATCTATGGAACAAATGATGGTGGGTTGACTTGGAACGATTACTCGGTAAGTATTAATGGAGATATTAATTCTATATTTTTCATTGATGCTAGTTTCGGGTTTGCAGTAAGTAATTATGGTGATTTACTTAAAACCACCGACGGTGGTGCAAATTGGGTCACAAAATTTACATACACATATTTCGCTGATATCTTTTTTATAAATTCACAAGTCGGTTGGGCAGTAGCCGACGGAGTTTGGAAGACTAATGATGGGGGAGAGAACTGGACGAGAACTGTTTCATTATTTAATGGACTTACCAGTATCTACTTTCTCGATGAAAATGTTGGATATTTTACAGGTAGTTGGATCACTGGTATTGGTGGTGGAATTTTCAAAACAACCGATGGTGGTTCAACAATAAGTATTATTTATGATGGAACGATGAACTCAGTGAATTTTATTGACTACAACATTGGATGGGCCGTAGGGCCTTATTATAGTGTATTGAAAACTACAAATGCTGGAATTGATTGGGAAGACCATACTCCTGATTTTATTACTGACAATAAAAATACATTTAATATTTCCACCCCTTCAACTCCTACCGGTTATTTTACAGATGAAAATACTGGATATGTAACGGGTTCAGGGCTATTACAAACTTATGATGGCGGTAATTCCTGGCGACGTCAATCCTTTCAATTGAGTGGGTTAAATTCAGTTCATGCTCAAAATCAAAATACTTGTTGGGCAGTAGGAGGCCCAGGTATTCTTAAGACCGGAGATGACGGTGAATCATGGGCAATTACAACTCCAGAATCATTTCCTTTTAACATGACCCCTTCCTTTTATGACATTCATTTTGTCAATAGTACCCACGGCTGGGTATGCGGAGGAAATGGGTTTATATTTAAAACAACTAACGGTGGTGTTGACTGGGTTGAACAATCCAGTTATGAAAACAGACTACTAAGAACGATTTTCTTTACAGATCAAAATAATGGTTGGGCAGCAGGCACAGATATTTCATTTAATGATGCCTTGTTGAGTACTAACGATGGAGGTTTAAATTGGATTGACAGAGATATGGGTACAACCGATGATTTTAGTTCATTACTTTTTGTCAATCCAAATGTTGGTTGGCTTGCCTCAGATCTTAGATTATACAAAACGACCAGCGGTGGAGCTGATTGGATAGAGAATACATCAAATATTACACAGACAAAGTCAATTTTCTTTATAAATGAACATATTGGATGGGCAGCCGGATATAAATTATATAAAACAATTGATGGAGGTGCAAACTGGAATGAAACAGCTAGACCATTGCCAATAGGATGGCAAACTAATATAATTTACGAAATCTATTTTAGTGATGAATCCAAAGGATGGGCTGGTACAGCTGATGGAATTTATTACACAAGCGATGGCGGCAATAGTTGGGTAAAGCAAGGTGAATACTCATACACGTATTCCATTTCATTCACTGATCAAAATTATGGTTGGGCAATTGGTACCAGCGAGCAGATCGATGGTTATGGTTATTCAACAATCCTTAAGACAACAAACGGTGGTGGAGCAGGAGGCGGCGAACCTGAGCAAAGAGTAGTGCTAGACGAAAAATTTGACGGTGCACAATTCCCGCCAAATAGCTGGACAATAAATCAAACTCATCAAACAAATACATGGATAGCTGGAAACATAACAGATCACAACTTTAGTTCAATCGATCCGACAAACGTGAATTCAGCATACTGTCCATGGATAGCTGCGGATCAAGATGAATGGTTAATTACTCCCTCATTTGCATTAGCAACGGGTGCAGCAACTATTGAATTCTATTCCGGTTATAGTACTGCGTGGTTAAGTTCTGCAACATTAAAACTTCTTATCTCCATAGATGGAGGAACAAATTGGACTCAAATTTGGGAAGCTGATAACGATGGACAGCCATGGAGTTGGAGATATCAAAATGTTGACATAACACAGTATGCAAATAACCCGAATATGAAATTAGCATGGCAATATGTAGGCAATGATGGAGATGTTGCAGCAATCGATAATGTAAAACTAACCGGATTTGTAACTGTAACTGAAATTGAAGAAGATATTGAAAGAATTCCACTTCAATATGAACTATCACAAAACTATCCGAATCCATTTAATCCAAGTACAAAAATAAGTTATTCAATCCCAAACAGCGGAAAAGTTAAGTTAGTGATTTATGATGTTTTGGGAAGAGAAGTAAAAACATTAGTAAACCAAGAACAGCATGCCGGAACGTACACAGTAGATTTTAATGCAGATAGATTATCAAGCGGGGTTTATTTTTACAGATTGACATCGGGACAGTTTAGTGAAACTAGGAAACTGTTACTGCTCAGATAGCCGGAGGGCAAGAAAAAAGGGGCTTAACGCCCCTTTCTTTTAAACTGTTGTAGCTACTTTCTTAAACAAATTATTCAATTCCTTCTTACTTCTTCCTTTGTAAGCACCTTTATGGTAAGCATATCCGGCAATCAATGGCATTGCAAGAGTTGCTTCACTATAAACCATTTGCTCATAAGATTGAGATACCTTACCCCATGATGAAGCTTCTTTCAAAGTAGAACTTGATAGCGCGCCATCACGAACATCGGCTACTGTAATTTGAACTGCGTATTTGTGCATTGGAGCATCTTCGCTTAAAATATCTGCGGCTACAACAATATCTTGAGTAAAGTTTTTCGGAACTCCACCGCCAATCATAAATATGCCGGTTTCTTTACTTTCTAATTTTATCTTTGTGATTTCTAAGAAGTCTTTACCGGAATCGAATGATAAATGTTTTTCGGGATTTTTGTGCTGATGCATCACAATTCCAAATCCGGCTGAACAATCCGAAAATGCCGGAACGAAGATCGGTACATTATTTTTATAAGCTGCATAAACAACACTGTCATTAACTTTCGGTCCACCGTTATTTTCTAAATATTTACCGAATTCCCACAGTAATTCGCGTGATGAATAAGGTCGTGGTTCAAGACTATCAAATATTGCTGCTGTCGTATCATCACAAATTCTTAATTCATCTTCATCGATGTAAGTGTCGTAAATTCTGTCGATATGAAGATCGCGTAATTCATTATCATCGGAGAAAGGTGTTCCGATATAATGTTTGAATCCGAGTGCTTCAAAGAAATCTTGATCAACCATAATTGCACCGGTTGATACAATTGCATCAACCATATTATTTTCGATCATATCGAAGACAACCTTTTTTAAACCCGCACTGAATAAACTGCCCGCTAAGGTTAAGATTACTGTGTTGTCTTTATCCTCGAGCATCATTTCATAAATCTTTGCGGCACGATGTAAGTCTCTCGCACTAAAAGCCATTTCGCCCATAGAATCAACAAGTTTTACGACATTGTGTTCTTTGATATCGATATGCTTAATCACATCTTTTAAATAATCTTTTTTTGTTGCCATTTATATCTCCTTTTTTGTAATCATTATTGTCAATCAATATTAAAATAATTTTACCATCTTTCAAGAAAAAATGAAAATTAATCGTAAAAAAGTTGGACTTAATTCTGCTGCTCTCGTTTTACATCCGGCACGAAATTCTTCGGTCTGCCTAATTTTGGGAGACCTAACAATTCTCTCGATCGATCCAATGCATCGTCAATATTTCCAAATATATTATCTTCACCGATTTCGTCTATAAGTTTGTACTGTGTTAGGGCAAATAATGGTTGCGTATGTACACCGGATAAAACTAAATGAATTCCGTCTTTTTTATTATCGTTATATATTTGACTTAATAAGTTAAGTCCCGTTGCATCAATCGCCGGGACATTTCTCATTCTTAAAATCATAACTTTTGGAGGATTTTCTACGCGATGCATGATTTCCTTAAATTTTGAAGCGGCACCGAAAAAGAAAGGTCCGTTAATTTCGTAAACTTCTACACCTTCGGGAATTTCTTTTGTTTGAATAGAATTGGAATCCACAAATTCATCAACATCTCTTAATTCTCTTTTTACAACATCTACATTTGAAACTGCCGCCATTCTCTTCATAAACAAAATAACTGCTAGTATCATTCCAATTTCAATGGCAATTGTTAAATCAAAAATCACTGTTAAGAAAAAAGTTGTTAGCAATACAATCACATCGCTTCTCGGACTTTTTAATAATTTTCTAAATATATGATGTTCACTCATATTGTAGGCGACAATAATTAAAATTGCAGCAAGCGTTGCCATCGGAATTAACATTGCAAGATGGCCAAGAAAAACCATAATCAATAACAATGTTATTGCATGAACAATTCCGGCGATTGGAGTTCGTCCGCCGTTTTTAATATTTGTCGCGGTTCTTGCAATTGCGCCGGTAACGGGAATTCCACCAAACAAAGGTGAAACAATATTTGCGACTCCATTTGCTACAAGTTCCATATTAGATTTATGTTTTCCACCAATCATTCCATCTGCGACAACTGCTGATAATAGTGCTTCAATTGCGGCAAGTATTGCGATAGTCGTTGCGGGAAGTATTAAAGCTCTTATTGTTGCAAAATCAATTTCCGGAATTGATGGTGTGGGAATTGACGATGGGATTGAACCGAATCTTGATTCTATTGTTGCTACATCCAAATTAAAAAATTGCACAATGGATGTTGTTACAAGAATTGCAACTATTGATCCCGGAATTTTTTTTGAAATCTTTGACCAAAATATTATGATAATTAAAGCGAGAGAGCCGATCAATAATGTATTATAATTCATCGATGAAAAATTTCTAAAATATTCCGCCCACTTTTCAATAAAATCAGCTGGAACATTCTCGATATTTAATCCAAAAAAATCATTTACCTGACTTGAAAAAATTACTACAGCAATTCCGCTAGTAAAACCGACAATAACGGGATAGGGAATAAATTTAATCATCGAACCAAATTGAGCGAATCCCATAATCACAAGAATAACGCCGGCCATAATTGTTGCAATCATTAAACCATTAACTCCGTATTGCTGAACAATTCCATAAACGATTATGATGAAAGCGCCGGTTGGTCCGCCGATTTGTACGCGGCTTCCTCCAAGAAATGAAACTATAAATCCACCGATCACAGCCGTTATCAACCCTTTTTCAGGTGAAACACCGGATGCAATTCCAAATGCAATCGCCAATGGTAGAGCAACTATCCCAACTAAAATACCGGCAGTTATGTCTTTAAGAATTTGATCTTTGGTGAGTGAAGAAAATAAAACAAATAATTTTGGCTTGAACATATATCCTTCATAATGGATATGCTAAGAATTGAGTCGAATAAAAATTCTTTAAGCAACTTAAATAATTAATAGAACTTTTAAATAAATAAAATTGGGGACAAATCTATAAAATTGGTTTATCATTATAAAGAATTATTTACTTCGTAGAATGATCGTCACTTTCAGAATGGTCACACAAACGAAGTATTACTTCTCCAAAAAATAGGTTATTTTTGAAATGAATAAGCAATTGGAATTAAAATTTATGATCAATCTTTATGTTGTTGGAACAGGTTTAGAAAGCCTGGAACATCTGGAAAAAATGACTTTACATCTGGTTGAAGAATTAGTGAATCAAAATTCTTCAATTGATTTCCGAGGATATTTCAACTCGTCAAATTTATTGGACAAGCATTTTAACGATGTAAGGGAAAAGACAAATGCTGCGATTATTGTTAACACCTCGGGTGGTACGGAAGATTGTATAAAAACAATTACAACTTATAATAATACGCCTACTTTAATTTTGGCTGATCCGAAAGGAAATTCGTTTGCGTCTTCTTTAGAATCATATGCCTATCTAAAAGAAAATTATTCGGTTAAAATTGCTTATGGCAAGAATGACTTAGAGAAAATTAAAGCAGCAAAGTTATTTTGTAATGTGATTTCCGCGATTGATAAAATTAACCTTGCAAATTTTTGTCTTATCGGTGACCCATCGGATTGGTTATTGACTTCTAAAAAGTTTAATGATTTCGGAAAATTTAAAACAAAGTATACAAAACTCAGTGTGGATGAAATAGTTAAAAAAGTTAATGCAATCTCCGTTAACGATTATCAAGTAGTAAAAGAAAATTGGAAAGCTTCTTTTAAGGAAGTTTCAGTTGATGAAGAATCATTAGACGATTCTGCCAAAGTTTATCTGGCGTTAAAAGAAATTGCTAAAGAAAATAAAGCCGATGTACTTTCGGTGAGATGTTTTGATTTACTGCCTTATAATTACACAGCTTGTATGGGAATAAGTCTCTGCAATGATGAAGGTATAACTTCAGGCTGCGAAGGAGACATTCCGACAACTTTTACAATGATGGTTGCGCAATATTTAAGCGGACATGCGGTATGGATGGCAAACCCATCTTCAATCAATTACGAGAATAATGAAATAACATTTGCTCATTGTACTGTTCCGACTTCTTTTCTTGCTGATTTATCTTCATCCGGATTAACGACGCACATGGAATCAGATAAAAGTACCGCAATTAGAGGCCCGCTTAATTCCGGCGATGTTACTATCATGAGATTTTCCAGTTCATTTGATAAACTATTGGCCGTTCAAGGGAATATCATCCAAAGTGATATGAAAGTTGCGAATCTATGCAGAACTCAAGCATTAATAAAAATAAATGGCAACGTTGAAAAATGGATGGAAAATACTTTCGGCAACCATCATGTTATTACCTATGGGAATTTAATTCCTGTGTTAGAATATTTTTGCGACTTAACAGGTCTGGAGCTAGTAAAAATTTAAGCAGCTAATATTTTTTTACGATTCAACGACTAAACCCATTCTTAATAGATCATGGTACTTGCCGTCAATAAAACATTCGTTGCGTAATATTCCTTCTACTCGAAATCCGAGTTCCTCATTTAGCCGGATATTTCTAACATTTGTCTGAAGAGTATTTAAGTAAATTTTATGCAGCCCGAGATTTGAAATACCATATTGAATCCAAAGTTTAGTTGCTTCTTTTCCATATCCTTTACTGCGATGTGCCGGTTCACCAATAAGTTTTCGTAACTCGGCTTTATTTTGATCTTTATCATAATCTAAAAAAGCCAACAAACCGATTGGTGTATCATCTTTAAGAGTTATAATACCAAGAACATGTCTGTCATCTTCAATTAATCTATCAACATTGTAAACGCGTGAAGTTGCCCGAGTTAGGATAAAATATCTGCCAATCTCATCTTCCATCCATTGTTTGAGTTTTTCTGAATCTTCTTTCTTTATAAATTCTCTTATCTTGAGGTTGGTACTAGTAAGCGGAAGTTTTACTTTTGCTTTTATATTGTATCCGGTTTCTTTAGAAGAATTATTATTTACTTCGATGTTTAAAGCAGAATCTAAGAATAAATTTGCCAGCTTAATATAATCGCCACGTTGAAAACCGATTTCATTTGCTTCTTTAATGATACTTTTTGAAATCACTTCTATAGAAATGTCATTAACTAATTTTGCTTTCAATACTTTTTCGTTCATGGTAAGATGCCCAGTTATTCGGAATGTTTTACTTCCAAAGTTAATGAATATAACTTGCTAAGTATATAGAATTTTTATTGTGGTTTTTTATTATAAACAATTGTCAAGTTTTCTTAAAATTATTAAATTTGCCGATCACATCACATAAAACGAGGATAAAAACGTGAAAATATAACTCCATTTGACAGCAATATTTTGTAACCAAAATCAATGGAGTGATTATGTCACGTGTAATCCTTAAGAACATTTCTTATAAAATTCCTAACGGAACTAAAATTTTTGATGAACTTTCTTTTTCCTTCAATCCTGAATTAACCGGGTTAGTTGGTCAAAATGGCATTGGTAAATCCACACTTGCAAAAATTATTGAGAAAGAAATGATTCCGGAAAGCGGAAACGTTGAAGTTTTTGGAAAGGTAAAATATTTGCCTCAAAACTTTTCTGAGTTGAGCGGTAAAACCGTAGCAGATGTATTTTTAATAAAAGAAAAGTACGATGCACTTAAACGATTGGAAGAGGGAATCGGAAATAAAAACGATTTACTCATTCTCGATGACGATTGGGAACTCGAAAATAGAATCGACATCGTGAAAGAAAAAATGAATATTTCTCATATTGATCTGTCTAGGAAATACGATTCATTAAGCGGTGGAGAAAAAGTAAAATGTTTGTTTGCATCACTACTGTTGAGTAATCCGGATTTTATCATACTTGATGAACCAACAAACCATCTCGATTATGAGGGGCGAGAAATAGTTTATGATTTCGTAAGGAATTGGAAGAAGGGAATGATTGTTATTAGTCACGATAGAAGTCTATTGCGGTTGATGAATACAATTGTTGAATTAACTTCATTCGGATTAAAATCTTACGGCGGTAATTACGATTTCTATTTCGACCAGAAGGAACTTGAAGACCAAGCATTTAAAAGTCAATTAAGAAATGTGACATCCGAATTTAAGAAAGCAATAAAACAGAAAGAGGAAATAATACAGCGTCAACTAAAAAGAAATATTTCCGGGGAAAAGAAAGCCATTAAATCCAATATGCCGAAAATTTTGGCAAACCAATTAAAAGGATCCGGTGAAAAAACATTAAAGAAATTGAATGATATTCATAACGAAAAGATTAATGACATTGAAGGAAAACTTTCTGAAGTAAAATCAAAGCAACGTTCAAATTATAATATCAAGTTTGATCTGGAACAGAATGCAAAACAAAAACATTCTAATTTGGTAACAGCCGAAGTAATAAATTTTAGTTATGATGATAGCAAAACTTTGTGGAAAGAAAATATGTCCTTTACAATTTACGGCGGTGAACGAATTGTTCTAAAAGGTAAAAACGGAAGCGGTAAAACTACACTTCTGAAAATAATTCGTGGCGAATTAAACTCATCAATTGGACAACTGTCAATTCGAACAAACAAAATAGGAAGTTTGGATCAAGATGCTTCCATTTTAAATGACGAATTAACCTTACTGGAAAATATTAAAAATGCTTCGCAAGGGAAATTACCTGAATACGAATTGCGAATTAGACTCGGCAGATTTTTATTTTACAAAGATGATGTATTCAAAAAAGTAAACGTGCTTTCCGGCGGAGAAAAAATGCGTGCCGGATTAGCTTGTCTGCTTAGTTTTTATAACATACCCGATTTAATAATTCTTGACGAACCGACAAATAATCTCGATTTGGAAAGCATACAAGAACTGACAAATGGATTAAATCAATTTAACGGAGCAATTATTGTCGTTTCGCATGATAAAGATTTTTTGAGTGACATTGGTATAGAGAGAACTATTAATTTGGATGAATATTTATAAGCTAAGAGATTCCATCTTTCAAAAGATGGAATCTCTTGCAAGCCAATGTGTTTGTGTTGAAGATTTCGACATGTTTGAGGGATGTGTCGTAATTTAACGAAAATATCGACATGTATTTATAATGTGTCGATGTTGTGGACATGTTGGATGAACGTGTCGAAGAAATGAGAAAATTTCGACATATTGTTTGCATCTGAGCACAAAATAGCCTAATTTATCTCTAAAATTAGAGTCTTAAGTGTTTAATAGAGAAATTCCATATAACAATCTTCCGTTGCTTCCTCCAAAGATTGAATTGGAAACTAAGGAAATCCTGAAGGCTGCAATTTCAGCGAATAAGGCTCTTGCCGAATTAAAAGGCGTAGCGAAAACAATTCCCAATCAATCAATATTAATTAGTACTCTGCCTTTACAGGAAGCCCGTTCAAGCTCTGAGATAGAAAATGTTATTACGACCAACGATAAACTTTACGAAGCAATGGCTTCATCAGCAAATAATTTTGATCCGCAGACAAAAGAAGTTTTACGCTACCGTGAAGCTTTGTGGGAAGGTTATAAAGAACTGCAAACAAGAAAACTTCTAACGACAAATCTTTATATCAGAATTTATCAAAAAATTAAGGAGACAAATGCGGGTATTAGAGTAACACCGGGAACAAAAATTTCTAATTCAGAAGGAGAAGTAGTTTATACACCGCCTGAAGGAGAAGAGGTAATTCGAAATAAGTTGAGAAATCTGGAAGAGTTTATTCATGCAGATAACGAATTAGATGACTTAATTAAATTGGCTCTCATACACTATCAATTCGAGGCGATTCATCCGTTTAATGATGGAAATGGGAGAGTCGGTAGAATAATAAATGTACTTTACCTAATTCTGAAAGGTCAACTTGATTTGCCGATCTTATACTTGAGCAAATATATTATCGAAAATAAAAATGAATATTACAAACGACTAAGAAACGTTACCGAAAAAAATGAATGGCAGCCATGGGTTCTATACATTTTAGATGCAATCAAAGAAACTGCTGAATTTACCTCGGCTAAAATAGTGCAGATTAAAAAACTTGTTGATAGAACAACAGAAGAGGCAAAGAAAAAACTTCCTTCGCGTGTCTATTCTAAAGAATTGGTTGAATTAATTTTTGAAGAACCTTATTCTAAAACCGAGTTTGTTGTGAATGCTGGAATTGCTAAACGACAAACAGCAGCAGAATATTTGAAAGAACTTGAAAAAGTAGGATTGCTAAAGAGCAAAAAGGTCGGTAGAGAAGTGCTTTATTTAAATCATAACTTGCAGAAAATATTAGCTGACTGAGGTTTATAAATTGTCCAAATCCAAATCTAAAATTACCGAAAGAGAATTTTTAATTGGTGTATAAATTAAAACACCATCTTCGCTAATTTCAAAATACCCTGCTTCCACGGAACTCTATGTGAAACTCCCGATTGATTTTGAAAAGATTCCAAATTACCGAGATACCATTTGTAATTTCTGATTAACGCATCTTTGTTGGAGTATTTTGGTGAATAGCCAAGTACTGTTTCAGCCTTCTCGATTGAAACAAATGAATCTTTTGAAGCGGTTTCATAAACCCATTTGTAAAGGGGAGAAAGTTTTAACGATTCTAAAAATCTAAGTGTCCAGATAATCGGCATTTCGGGAAGACCCACAATCTTTTTACCGTGCCCTGCATAATCCAAAACAGCTTGATAATCTTCCCGCATCGTTGTAAACTCTTTTGCTCCGATATTAAAAGTGTCGTTAACTTTTTCCTCTGTCAGAGTAAGAGTTAAATAAATTGCATGACATAAATCTTCAACATCGAGTAATTGATATCTATTTTTACCATTTCCTATCATTGGAAAATGGTGACCGGTAAGTGCCCAATCATAAAGCAGAGCAAATACTCCTAATCGTTCCGGACCTATAAATGATTTCGGTCTGAGTATTGGAACGCACATTCCGTCTTTACGGTATTCTTCACAAATTTCTTCCGCTTTAACTTTAGCTTTTCCGTATGGACCAACGCCGTCAAGTTTATCTGTTTCATAAAGCGGGTGATGATCAGGTATTCCGTAGACCGCAGTTGACGAAATATGAATAAATCTTTTTACATTTTTCTGTTTTGAAATTTCGAGCAGTAATTTTGTGCCGTCAATTCCGGTTGTCATAATTTCTTTTTCTTCGTATAGAGGAAGTGCCATTGCAGAATGAATAATTATATCACAACCATCAATCGCATTTAAAACATCTTTTTCATTTCTAATATCACCGGTTACAATTTTAATTTTGTCTTGTACATCAGTGTAATCGAATTTTGCAACATCAAGTGAAACGACATCGTATTGTTTTTCAAGTAAATATCGAACTAAGTTAATTCCTAAAAATCCTGCACCGCCAGTAACCAGAACTTTCATATATCTCCGAATTTTAGTAATTAAAAATACAAAAGTGACGTACCAATTTTTCTAATCCATTACTTTTTTTTATTTTCAACTGTTATTTAATAAAGGAGGTTCGAAATGAGACTCACAAAAATTTTTTTCTTGTTTTTCTTAGGATCAATCATTTTATCTGCCCAAAGTTTTGAGGGCTTTGTCAAATACAAAATGACAAGTGATGGCGAATCGATGTTCATGAATTATTATAAAAAAGGTGAGAACGTCAGAATGGAGCCTGAAATGGAAGAAATGGCAGGTGCCGTTTTATTCAAAGAGGGTAAAACTTACATGTTGATGCCAACCCAGAATATGTACATGGAATTTGATATGGAAAAATTCGAAGATCTTGCGGAAGAAACCGAAAGCAATTTCAAAGAGCCGATTAAAACCGGAGAAACAAAAGATATACTTGGTTACTCTTGCGAAAAATGGATTTTTGAAGATGAAGAATTTACAACTGAAGTTTGGGCAGCTAAAGGATTGGGAGAATTTATTTTCATGTCGATACCGATGGGTGATCAAGAAATGCCGAGCTGGTATAAAGATTTATCGGCGGGTGGTTTTTTCCCAATGCACATAATTGCGAAAGACAAAAGCGGAAATGATGATGGATCGATGGAAGTTGTTGAAATTAAAGAGCAAAGTGTGCCAGCAAGTATGTTCGAGATACCAAGCAATTATCAAAAATTTAGCATGCCGGGCATGAATTGAAAATATTTTTTTCTCTTATACTTATTTTATTGTTAGTTTCTTGCAAAGAGACTGTTCATTTTCAAATTGAAGAACGAATTAATTTTCAAGAACTTGAGGAAGCATCTTTATTCGAAATAAAACTCGCAGGCAAAATTGCAGAAAGGGATTCCGAAATTTCGGGATTAGCCTGGTACGGGGATTATTTAATATTGCTTCCTCAGTTCCCTTATCTATTCGGCGATGGTTTAACCGGATCGATTTATTACATTCCGAAAGAAAGAATTCTTAGGACCATAAATTCAAAATCACAAATCCCGCTCACATCCTATAAAATTGAACTAGAGGCATTCGGTCTTGAAAAATTTAATCAGTGGGGTTCAGGTTATGAGGGAATAATATTTAATGGTGATGATGTTTATTTTGTCTTGGAAAGTTTCGGGACAGAAACTGAAAGTTACGTCGTAAAAGGCGAGATGAATTTTGCCGAAAAAAGAATAAAAGTAGATGCCAATACACTAATTAAAATTAATAATCCAAATTTACTTCCGAACTTATCAAATGAAGCAATTACTTTTTTTAATGATAACGTTTATGCTATTCATGAAATAAATGGTGAAAATATTTCATCAGCTTCAACATCCTCAAAATTCACTAGTAATTTAATTCTTCAGGAAAGTATTCATTTCCCTACAATAGAATATAGAATAACAGATGCAACTGAAGTTGAACCCGATAGCACTTTCTGGGCAATTAACTATCTTTGGCCCGGAGAAATAAATTTAATTAAACCGATTAATGATTCAATTTTCGTGAAATCGGGAGTTGGTATCACCCACAAAAATTCATTCTCTGTAGAAAGATTGATTCAATTTAAAATTACTTCAACTGGTATAAAACTGATGGATACTTCACCAATTTACATCGAATTAGAGTCAAGCAGATCAAGTAGAAATTGGGAAGGTCTCGTTAAATTAGATGAAATTGGCTTCTTAATCGTGACGGATAAGTTTCCAAGGACAATTCTGGGATTTGTAAAATATCCTTAAGATAAACCACAAATGCCCAACTTCTGTTAGAACTTGGGCTTTTAAAAGACTCAGCTTTTGATTGATCAAGAATCTTGACTTTCCAAAAGAATCCCAATATATTTACAAGCTCTATAAAAATCTCTTTAACGGAGGATTTGTCTTGAAACAGGAAAAGATTACAAGGTTTGTTAAAACAGAAGATGCTGATAGAAAGTGGTATGTAGTTGATGCTACAGATCAAGTGCTTGGTAGATTAGCTACTAAAGTTGCGAGCGTTATCAGAGGTAAAAACAAACCCTCATTTACACCAAATATGGATACCGGTGACTTCGTTGTTGTTATAAATGCCGATAAAGTAAGGATGACCGGAAAACGTGAATTATTAAAAACTTACTTTAGACACACCATGTATCCCGGTGGTGGCAGAGAAACGACTTTTGAGCAGATGAAAGCAAAACATCCCGAAAGAATAGTTGAATTTGCCGTAAAAGGTATGCTTCCTAAAACTAAATTAGGAAATAAATTAGGTAAAAAATTAAAAGTTTATGTGGGTTCAGATCATCCGCATAAAGCGCAAAAACCGGAAACATTAAGTTTATAAAAGGTAGATTGAATGGCAGATAAAATGTTTGTTGGACGAAGAAAAAATGCCGTTGCACGTGTATTCTTAAGAAGCGGTAACGGAAAAGTTACTATCAACAAAAGAGAATTCGAAAATTATTTCCCTCTAAAAGATAATCGTGATGATGTAATTCTCCCCTTTAAAGTCACTGAAACAGCTGGCAAGTACGATGTGTTTGTCAACGTTAATGGCGGCGGAGTTTCAGGTCAATCCGAAGCTATCAGGTTAGGAATTGCTAGAGCGCTTGAAAGTATTAATCCGGATTTTAGACCCGGACTAAAAGCTGAAGGTTTGCTGAGAAGAGATCCACGTATGGTTGAACGTAAAAAATACGGTCGTCCAAAAGCTCGTAAGAGATTCCAATTCTCTAAGAGATAATTTTTATTTATTAATTAACATTATTCATATTCTCGGATCTGCCCCCTGTGTCCCTACCCAAAAAATGGGATTAAAAGGCGGAGATGAAGAGGATAGAAGAAAAACAGGAGTATAAAATGGCTAAGATTGAGCTAACCAAACTTATTGAAGCTGGTGCGCATTTCGGGCACCTTACCCGTCGCTGGAACCCTAAAATGAAACCCTATATTTTCATGGAAAAGAAGGGGATTCATATAATCGATTTAAAGAAAACACAACATCAAATTGATAACGCCTCCAAAGCTGCTTATGAAATAGCTTCTCAGGGTAAGAGTTTTCTTTTTGTCGGCACCAAAAAACAAGCTAAAGGTGTTATTGCCGAACAAGCGAAAAGATCCGGCAGTAACTGGGTAAGTGAAAGATGGCTTGGTG
This sequence comes from Melioribacteraceae bacterium, assembly GCA_030584085.1. NCBI lineage: Bacteria > Pseudomonadati > Ignavibacteriota > Ignavibacteria > Ignavibacteriales > Melioribacteraceae > Melioribacteraceae bacterium. Next base: position 2,671,514 of record CP129490.1, on the reverse strand, counting down.
GAATGTTGACAAACTACTCAACTATCAGAAAGAGTATTAAGAGACTTCAAAATATTGATAAAATGGAAACCGATGGTACATTTGAAAAAATTACCAAAAAAGAAGGTCTTCAATTAACACGTGAGCGTGACAAATTAAGAAAAGTACTTGATGGTGTTGAAAACATGGCAAAAATGCCAGGTGCTATGTTCATTGTCGATATCAAGAAAGAATCAATCGCAATCAATGAAGCACTTCGTTTGAATATTCCAATATTTGCAATTGTTGATACAAACTGTGATCCAAGTCCAATTGATTATATCATTCCAGCAAACGATGATGCTGTTAGCACAATTGAATTGATTACAAAAGAACTTTCCGACGCAATAATTGAAGGGAGCCAAAAAGCTAAAGAATTAAGAGCAGAAGAAGCTGCTGAAAGAGAAAGACAGAGAAAAGAAACAGAAGAAACTGAAGATAAGAAGAAAGGTAAAAAAGGCAAGATTAGAAAAGTAAACTTAGAAACGAAAGAAGAAAAGAAAATTGATAAGAAAGATGTTCCAAGCAAAGAAGAAAAAGCAGAAGTAAAGGACGAGCCGAAAGCTGAAACAAAAGAAGAAACAAAAGCAGAAACAAAACCGGAAACTTCAGAAGAAAATGAAACTGAGAAAAAATAAAGGATAAATAGAAATGTCAATATCAGCTGCACAAGTTAAAGAATTAAGGGATAAAACCGGCGCAGGAATGATGGACTGTAAAAAAGCCCTCACTGAAGCGAATGGTGATTTCCAAAAGGCAATTGAAGTGCTTCGTAAAAAAGGTGCATCCGTTGCTGCAAAAAGAGCTGAACGTTCTGCTAATGAAGGTTTGGTTCTTACAAAAATATCGGATGATGGTAAAAAAGGAATCATTTTAGAAGTTAATTGTGAAACGGATTTCGTTGCTAAAAGTGATGATTTTGTTGCCTTCGCAAACTTAGTTATGAAAGCTGTTGAAGCAAATAATCCTCAAAACGTAGAGGAACTTCTTGGTTTAACGCATGACGGGAAAAATATTCAGGATGAATTAAGCAGTATTATTGGTAAAATTGGTGAAAAAATCGAAATCTCACGCTTTTCAGTTGAGTCAGGAAATGCAAGCGTTCTAGTAGATTATGTTCATCATGGTTCAAAGCTTGGTGTTTTAGTAAAAGCTGATAATGTGAAAGATGAAGGCAGAGATGAACTAGCCGGAATATTAAAAGATGTTGCGATGCAAATCGCTGCAATGAAACCTGATTATATAGCACCTGAAAATGTTCCTGCTGAAGTGATAGAAAAAGAAAAGGAAATTTATAAAGAGATTGCAAAGAAAGAAGGCAAACCGGAAAATATCTTGGAGAAAATTGCCGAAGGTAAATTGAAAAAGTATTACGAAGAAAATACTCTTCTTGAACAAGCTTACATTAAAGACAATGCAAAATCTATTGGTGATCTTCTAAAAGAGTATAATAAAAAATATTCTTCTGAAGCAAAGATTTCATTGTTTCACCGGTTCCATCTCAGTGATGAGAATAAATAATTCATTTCAAAAAGGTCTTATTTCTTAATAAGACCTTTTTTTTTATATTTCTAGGGCTTATGAAAGAAAAATTAAAATACAATCGCATACTGCTAAAACTTAGCGGTGAATCTTTGATGGGGAAAAAAGGGCATGGTATTGATCCCGAAGTTCTAAATTTCTTTTCCCGTGAAATCAAAAAAATTAGAGATCTCGATGTAAAAGTCGGTATCGTAATCGGTGGTGGGAATATTTATCGTGGTTTGAATGCTGCAGATCAAGGAATTGATAGAGTTACCGGTGATCAGATGGGAATGCTTGCAACAATGATCAATTCACTTGCACTTCAAAATGCTTTAGAGAATCACGGCATGTACACTCGACTTATGAGTGCAATTAAAATGGAAGAAATTGCAGAACCTTATATTAGAAGACGTGCAATTCGTCATCTTGAAAAAGGAAGAATTGTAATTTTCGGTGCGGGTACCGGGCATCCATATTTTAGCACTGATACGGCAGCATCATTGCGTGCAGTTGAAATCGAGGCGGATGCAATAATTAAAGGTACAAGAGTAGATGGAGTCTTTGATTCTGATCCCGAAAAAAATCCTTCTGCCACTCAGTTTGATAACATTTCTTACATTGATGTTTTAAAGAAAAATTTACGAGTAATGGATCTTACGGCAATAAGTCTATGTCAGGAAAATAGTTTGCCTATTATTGTGTTTAATATGGATAAAGAAGACAATTTATTAAAGCTTGTTCTTGGCGAAAATGTTGGTACAGTCGTAAGTAATAACCAACTTGAAATAGAAACAACAAAAAATTAATTAGAGGCATTTATGAATAATAATGTGAAAGATGCTAAACACAGAATGGATGTAACCATCGAAAACTTCAGACAAGAAATTGCAAAAGTTAGAACCGGTAAAGCCACAACTGCTTTACTTGATGGTGTGAAAGTCGATTACTACGGTACAATGACACCAATTAATCAAGTTGGAAATCTTTCTGTTTTAGATCCTCATACGTTATCAATTACTCCATGGGATAAAGGAATGGTACAAGCTATTGAAAAAGCAATATTAACTGCTGATCTTGGGTTAAATCCGGCAAGTGATGGAACAAATATCAGAATACCTATTCCTGCTCTAAATGAAGAGAGAAGAAAAGAACTTGTGAAACTTGTAAAAAAATATGGTGAAGAAAGCAAAATCGCAGTAAGAAATGTTCGTCGTGATGCCAATGACCATTTAAAGAAAGAGGAAAAAGAGAAACTGATTTCCGAAGATGAATTAAAAAGATTTGAAGCCGAAGTTCAGAAAATTACAGATGAACATATCAAGAGAATTGATGAGATAATTGAACATAAAGAAAAAGAAATCATGGCTGTTTAAGCAAAATTTGAAACTACTAAGAAGCCGTCCACTGAGACGGCTTTTTTGTTAATTAAAACTTTCCTAATTTAGCAAGACAAAGTTATCCTAATTATCTGGTTTTAAATATAATAGAGGATTAAAAATGAGTTACACAAAAGAAGAAGCTCTCAAGTATCACAGCGAGGGAAGAAAAGGTAAGATTGAAGTTATAGCAACCAAACCTTGCTTTACATCTAGAGAGTTATCGCTAGCATACTCACCCGGTGTAGCGGAACCGTGTAGAGAGATCGAAAAGCATGATGACGATGTTTACATGTACACTGCAAAAGGTAACCTTGTAGCAGTAGTATCAAACGGTACGGCCGTTCTTGGCTTAGGCGATATTGGTCCGCATGCAGGTAAACCTGTCATGGAAGGAAAGGGAGTACTATTCAAAAGATTTGCTGATATCGATGTTTTCGATATTGAATTGAAAACTAAAGATCCCAAAGAACTTATCAAAGCAGTTCAACTTCTTGAACCTACTTTTGGTGGAATCAATCTCGAAGACATCAAAGCACCTGAGTGCTTTGAGATTGAAGAAGAATTAAAGAAAACGATGAACATACCCGTTTTCCATGATGATCAGCACGGAACGGCCATAATTTCTTGTGCCGCCTTAATTAACGCAGCTGAAATTGCCGGTAAAAAATTAGAAAATATGCGAGTTGTAGTTTCCGGTGCCGGTGCTTCAGCCGTTGCTTGCTGTAATATTTATATTCGTGCCGGTATTAAAAGAGAAAACATAGCAATGTTTGATTCGAAAGGTCATATTCATAAAGGAAGAAATGATCTTAACAAATACAAAGATGCATTTGCGACAGAAAAAGCTTACTCATCACTTACTGATGCGATGACCGGAGCTGATGTATTTATTGGTCTTTCAAAAGGTGGAGTTGTTAGTAAAGACATGCTAAAAGTTATGGCTGATACTCCTATAGTTTTTGCAATGGCAAATCCTGATCCGGAAATTAATTATGAAGATGCTATTGATGCTCGTAAAGATGTAATAATGGCAACCGGAAGAAGCGATTATCCAAATCAAGTTAATAACGTTCTCGGATTCCCATTTATTTTCCGTGGTGCATTGGATGTTAGAGCGACGGCAATTAACGAAGAAATGAAATTTGCTGCTGTTCAAGCTTTAGCAAATCTTGCAAAAGAAAATGTTCCTGAAGTTGTATTAAGTGCGTACGGCGGACAAGATTTTTCATTTGGTTCAGAGTATATAATTCCTAAACCATTCGATCCTCGAGTTCTCTGGACAGTTGCGCCAGCAGTTGCAAAAGCCGCAATTGATACGGGTGTGGCTCGTATTAAAATTGATGATTGGAACGCATATAAGGAAGAACTTAAAGAGCGGTTAGGATTTTCGAAAGAAATAATTAGACTAATGGTTCATAAAGCTCAGAAAAATCCTAAAAAAGTTGTCTATCCAGAAGGTGAAGAAGAGAAGATGATTCGTGCTGCCAATTCAGTATTTAAAGAGCATATTGGAAAGCCGATTCTGATTGGACGAGAAGATTTTATAAAAAATAAAATCAAAGAACTTGAATACAATGTTGAAGATTTTGAAATCCATGATCCACGTACTTGCGATAAATGCGATCATTACGCAATGGAATTCTATAATAAACGCCATCGTAAAGGAACAACATTAGCCGGTGCTAAAAAATTACTAAAGCAACCAAATTATTACGCTGCGATGATGGTTCAAACCGGTGATGCCGAAGCGATGGTCGGCGGCTTAACTTCTCACTATCCCGAAACAATTCGACCAGCACTTCAGTGTGTTGGAGTAAAAGATGGTCTTGGTGTTGTGGCTGGGTTATATATTGTAATTGTCAAATCAAAAGTATATTTCTTTGCAGATACTACTGTAAATATCGATCCAACTTCTGAACAACTTGCCGAAATTGCAATCATGTCCGCTGATACGGTCAAAGAATTTGAAATTGATCCGAAGGTTGCAATGCTTTCATTTAGCAATTTTGGTAGTGCTCCCTATCCTCAATCCCAAAAAGTTCGAAAAGCTGTTGAGATAATTAAATCACGAAGACCTGACTTAATGGTAGATGGTGAAATGCAAGCTGATACAGCAGTTGTACCATCAATTATTGATGAAGAATTCCCATTTGCAAATCTTAAGGGTGGAGCTAATTTATTAATCTTCCCTGATCTTAATAGTGGGAATATTGCCTACAAGCTTATGGCAAGATTAACAGATTCAACTGTTATCGGTCCAATTCTCATGGGAATTAGAAAACCTATTCATGTTCTGCAAAGAGGTGCAACTGTTGATGATATTATCAACATGACAGCCATTGCAGTAGTTGGTGCAAAAACAGTAAGTAAAAAATAATATATTCGGGGCAGTTCAAGCTGCCCCATTTCCCCTTCTTCTTTAATAACAAGATTCTCTTTCTTTTCTTATATTACCAAATTAATAATTAAGCAATATTCGGCTTACAATGCTTCGTAATCTTATTTATTTTAGTATTAGCATTATTGTTTTTTTTTGTGGAATGATCCTATACGGTTTAATGCTTAATATAAGAGAAGTGACTCTCGAAGAAGCCATGCAACAAAAAGGAATTGCTAAGCTTAGTGATGTTCAATTAGTTATTTCAAGATATAATTATACTATGAATTTATTTTCGGATACTACTTTAGTAAAATCATATAAGGTAGTTTTTGGACAGGGCAGCGGCAAAGTAAAAACTTCTGTGTTCGATAATGTTACACCTTTGGGGACATATAATGTGTGTAGAATGGATGACAATCACGAATTTTATAAGAAGATCTTTTTGAATTACCCTACAGAAAGAGATGCAGCTGAAGCACTTAAGAATGGTACTATAACAAAAGTTGAATATCAGCTTATTGTCTCAAATGATGGAGATTGCCCCCCTTCGGAAACTAGATTAGGAGCAAGTATTGGTATTCACGGAATCGGAGAGTATAATTTTATTTTTAAAAACTTACCTTTTGCTTTTAACTGGACTAATGGCTCAATAGCCGTAAGTAATGAAAATATTGACGAATTATTTGAAGTTGTATCACTAAACACCGTTGTTGAAATAAGAGATTAAAATTTTGCCAAAATATTTTTTTGCTATTCTTTTATCAATATCAATTACTGCATTTTCACAAACCGAAGAGCAGTTTGAACTTACCGAAATTGAGTTTATCGGCAATAAAAATATTTCGGAAGATGCACTTCGAAATGTAATTTTCTCAAAGGAATCACCTGGATGGCTTTCCCAATTTTTAAATAGTTTTTCAGGTTTTGGCGAGGAAGCAACTTATTTTGATTCACTTCAAATTTTTAATGATCTAAAACAGCTTCAGAATTTTTATTATGATAACGGCTATTTTCAAGCTGGTTTTTCTTACAAGTATCAACTCGATACAGCGAATAATACCGCTAAATTAATCTATGAAATAAACGAAAATGATCCCGCATTTTTTAGAAAACTTGAAGTCACCGGGCTGGAAAACATTGCTTGGCAAATTGCAGATGAAGTAAATGAATTAATAAAAATAGATACCTCAGAAATTTATTCTGCAGCAGAAGTCTCTCGTATCAGATCTCAAATTATGAGACTGGCCCTGGATTTCGGACATATGTTAATAACTTCTGATCCTCCTGAAATTAGAGTCGATACATTAGTCGATAAAGTTGATGTTTACATGAACTTTGATACCGGCGATAGATACCGAGTAAGTGAAGTTAGAATCAACAAAAGTGGCCCCGGTGCTGATGAAGTTTCGGATGAACTCTTGGACAGAATTGCTAACATTGATTCTAATGATTACTATAGCTTTTATGAACTTCAACGCTCACAAGTAAGACTTTACAGAACTAATTTATTTTCCTCGGTTCTTATTTCCGGAGTTGTGGCTGATACTAATAAAAATTATGTACCGATTGCCATTAATGCAGATGTCGGACTTATGAATGAACTTTCTCCCGAACTAGTAATTAATAATGAAGATAATGCATTCAATTTAGGTGTGGGGCTGTCGTATTCTCGGAAAAATTTTCTTGGTGATGCTCGTAAACTTACTCTGAGTGTTTCAACCGCAGCACAAGATATTTCACAATTAATTTCTAATCCATCTCTAAGCGATACAAATATTTATGGATACGTCGATCTTCGTGGAATAATCGAACAACCATTTTTATTTGGGAGAAGTATAAACACAAAACTTGAAACATATTATACACTTCAAAAAAGAAGAAGTGAATATAATGCAACTTTACTCGGTGGCAAACTCAGTTTTGATATTGAACTTCCAAGATTTACGTATATAACTTCGTTAATACTAGGATTAAACGTCGAGCGTTCGAGTTATGTTTTCTCATATGATTATACCTACGATGTTCTCTTTAAATATTATCGAAATCAGGCTCCGGAGCTTCCCGTTGAATTTGTTGACAGTTTAATTACACAATTTTTAACACCGGATTCTGATCTAACAAGTCAAAAGACCATATCCATTCTTAACGCGGATATAAGTGTAAATAAAGCAAATAGTTTGCTTTTCCCTACACGCGGATATACATTATCATTGTTGCTTGAGGATGGAAATTCGCTTAGTTATTTAGCAAATAAAATTGCAGGAGACGCTTTCGAGAATCCTCTCTACTTTAAAGCTCTATTTACCGGTACATTTTATTTCCCAATTTATGACTCGCCCGAAGATGCTTTTGGAATGAAATTTAGATTGGGTACTATACAAACTTATCAAGGTGATCAATTTGAAATTCCTTTCAATCAAAGATTTTATGCAGGTGGAAGCAATTCAAATCGTGGATGGAAAACAAGAGAATTAGTGCCGCCCCAAAACCAAGGTGAACTAAGTGCTAATCCCACTCCGGATGAGTTGGAATCAGTACTTTTGCGAAACCTTATACCTGGTGGATTCTTTATAATGGAAGGTTCGATTGAGACAAGAAACAGAATCACAGGCAAATTGGGCTCAGCACTATTTTTAGACTACGGTAATGTTTGGAATCATCCGTCGGATTTTCGATTGGATAATATTGCAGTGGCCGCAGGTTTCGGTCTTCGCTACTATTCCGATTTTGCTCCTTTCAGAATTGATTTTGGGTTTAAAGTTTATGACCCGGATGACCCACGTTCTTTCTTCAAAAAATCGCTTTTCTCAGAGACCTTCGAGTTTCATTTCGGAATCGGGGAAGCGTTTTAGTTCATTCTTTCTTTGAATCCCACTCTTATTTTGATTAAATTTAAAGTCATCTTTTTTAAGGAAAAATATGCTTAATAGCATGACCGGCTTTGGTAAATCCACCATTCAAAAAAATGGTTTTTCTGTTGAAACTGAGATTAAAAGTGTAAACAGCCGATATCTTGATTTGTCTCTCAGATTACCTAAAGCTTTCTATCAATATGAATTAGATTTACGTGAGCAAGTAAAGAAAAGAATTTCTCGAGGAAAACTTTATGTTACGATAACGGCAAAACATGAAGGGATAGACGATCAGTTATCTGATATTGATTTAAATGGACTCAACGCTACGGTTAAACTACTCGAGAGAATAAAATCATCCGCAAATATTAAAGAAGAAATCAAACTTGAACATATTCTAAATTACCAAAGTTATTTTATGAACGATACGGAAGATGCTAAAGAAGAAGAATATAAATTGATTTCTCAATCGATTAATGAAGCCTTAGATTCTTTGGAAGAAATGCGCAAAAAAGAAGGTGCTGAACTTGCAATAGATTTTGAAAAAAGATTAAAGATTATTGAAGACAATATTTTTCAAATAGAGAAGTTAAGTTCGGAATCAATCAAACAATATTTTGAAAAGTTAAAAGATAGAGCTATAAAACTTGCATCGGATTTGATTGATAATCAAGATAGACTTATGCAAGAATTAGCTTTCCTTTCTGAAAAATATGATGTAACGGAAGAATGTGTTCGATTGCGAAGCCATATTAAAATGTACAGAGACGCGATTAATATGAATGAACCTTCGGGAAGGAGATTAAATTTCATTTCTCAAGAGATGAATCGCGAAGCAAACACAATTAATAGTAAATCTGTCTCCGCAGAAATTTCTGCTTGTGGAATTTCGATAAAAGAAGAATTAGAAAAAATTAGAGAACAACTCCAAAACATAGAGTAAAATTGAATAACACTGCTAAGCTTTTTGTCTTTTCTGCGCCGAGTGGGTCGGGTAAAACAACGATTGTTAGAAAATTATTACGTGAATTTAATGATTTGGTTTTTTCTATATCTGCAACAACCAGAAAAAGACGTGGTGTAGAGGTTAACGGGAAAGACTATTTTTTCATCTCAGAAGATGAATTCAAACAAAAAATAGAGAATAATGAATTCATTGAATGGGAAAAATTTTATGATTATTATTACGGCACTTTAAAAAGCTTTGTTGAAGAACACCTTCGTAATAATAAATCCGTTCTTCTCGAAGTTGATGTTAAAGGTGCTGTTAGAATTAAAAAGAAATACAAAAATGCCGTTCTTATATTTATTGCACCTCCGAGTAAAGAGATATTAAAGGAAAGGTTGATCAACAGAAAAACTGAATCCGATGAAGATTTACAAAAAAGAATTGAAAGAGCAGAAATGGAATTGGAGTATAAAGATAAATTTGATTACGTTGTAATCAACAACAAACTTGAAAGTGCAATAGATGAAGTAAAAGCAATAATTAAAAACGAAATTATTAATCAGGAGTAAAATAAAATGCCAATCAGACCAATTGAATTAAGCAAATTGGAAACCGAAACTGCCAATATTTATGAGGCAGTTATTGTCGCAGCAAAAAAAGCAAGAATAATAAACGATCAAACAAAATTGGAATTCAAAACACTTGTTGATACTATGAATCCCGGCAACGATGATGAATTTGAAGAAAAAGAAAATCCGGACCAATTAAAACTTTCATTAGAATTTGAAAGTAGAAATAAACCGCATCTTCAAGCATTGGAACAATTAACCAAAGGTGAAATTGAATTCCGTTATAAGGACGAAGAAGCTTAATTTTTGAGGGAGGCACTGCCTCCCTTTTTTTTTACAATTCAAAATTTTTCCTCCCGATTTCTTCAGCACCACATAATATTTTTATGTATTTTCGAAGTCCCGAAACGATAAAACGAAAACTGAAATTGGATATCAAAAAACTCATAATTGAAGCTATCAAAGATCAGCAAGAAGTCTTTGGCGATGAACTATTTGAGCATGTTGAGATAAAAGTAAAGGAAAAATATTTCGTTTCGGAACCACGGCAAGAAACTGTCGCAGAGAAAAAAGTGGAGCTTATGACTGATAAATTATTTCAAGAAGACTTTCAGAAATCAAAAAATTTAGAAGAACTATTTGATAAAATTCATAAATGCACTAAATGTCCGTTAAGCGAAACGAGAACAAATTTTGTCTTTGGAGTTGGAAATCCAACTGCTGATGTAATGTTGATCGGGGAAGCGCCCGGTGCAGAAGAGGATAAACAAGGTGAACCATTTGTCGGAAGAGCTGGTAAGTTGTTGACAGATATTTTAAAAGCAATAAATTTTACCAGAGAAGAAGTGTATATTGCTAATATTTTAAAATGTCGTCCGCCTAATAACCGCGACCCATTGCCTTCGGAAGTAGAAAAATGTAAACCACATTTAATGAAACAGATTGAACTGATCAAGCCAAAAGTGATTTTATGTCTTGGAAGGATCGCTGCGATTGAATTATTAAACAAAAAATTAACACTTTCAAAACTTCGTGAAGAAGTTCATGAACTGGATGGAATAAAAGTAATGGCAACATATCACCCGGCGGCTTTACTTAGAAACCCAAACTGGAAGAGAGGATGCTGGGAAGATGTGCAAAAATTTCGTAAGTTATATGACGATCTAACAGGTAAGAAATAATGTCAAAAGGTAACGGAAAAAATATTGATCTAGATAATTTAAAGAAGTATTCAAACCAACCACCGGCAGCTCTGGATGTGGAACGAATGGTTCTTGGCGCAATGTTGATTGACGGGGAAGCGGTTCCAAAAGCAATTGAAATTTTAAAGCCGGAATATTTCTACGATAAGAAACACACTCACATTTTTAATTCTATAGTTTCATTGTATGACTCAAGTGAACCGGTTGACACCGTTACTCTTTACGAAGAATTAAAAAAAGATGGGAAAATTGAAGAGGTTGGCGGAGCAGCTTATTTAAGCAAGCTTTCGGAAGATATTTCTTCAGCAGCAAATATTGATTACCATGCACGCGTAATTTTAGAAAAATGGATTTTGCGTAAATTAATCTCAACCTCATTTGAAATAGCCACAGATGCTTTCCAAGGACAAGAAGATGTTTTCGACCTTCTAGATCAAGCAGAAGCAAAGATATTCAGTATTTCCGAAGCAAGTACTAAGGAAACCTATAAAACGATGGAAGTTGCTGTTCGTGAAGCATTGGAATTAATTGAAGCAATACACAATAAAAATATTTCTACTTTTTCTGTCCCTTCAGGTTTTTATGAATTGGATGACATGTTGGGCGGCTTTCAAAAATCGGATTTAATTATTATTGCTGCAAGACCATCTATGGGAAAAACTGCTTTTGCACTTTCGATTGCACGCAATGCCGCAATTGAACACAAAGTTCCGATCGCACTTTTTAGTCTTGAAATGTCAACTATCCAGTTAGCAACCAGACTAATTTCAGCGGAAGCTCGTATTAACGCTCACAGTGTAAGAACGGGAAAATTCAGAGCCGAAGAAGGTGCAAAGATTAGCCGAACTGTTCACAAATTAAGTAAAGCACCGATTTACATTGATGATACTCCTGCATTAAATGTTTTAGAATTGCGCGCCAAAGCTCGACGACTTAAAACCGAAAAGAAAATTGGAATGATAATGATAGATTATCTTCAATTAATGAGTTCAAGTTTTAGAGCTGAAAGCCGTGAACGTGAAATCTCAATCATATCAAGATCGTTGAAAGCACTCGCTAAAGAATTAGAAATTCCGGTAATTGCATTATCGCAGTTAAACCGAGCAGTCGAACAATCATCGGATAAACGACCAATGCTTTCACACTTACGTGAATCCGGTTCAATTGAGCAAGATGCAGACGTTGTACTTTTCCTATATCGTCCCGAAGTTTACTTTGAGGAAAAAGAAGGCATGGAAGATATTGCCGGTGTTGCCGAAGTTATTATAGGCAAACAACGTAACGGACCTATTGGTGAAGTAAAACTACAATTTATAAAAGACTATGCTCGTTTTGAAAATAGGGAATTGTTTCAAACTCAAATTCCGGAAGGCGCTGCAACGCCTCAATTACCCGAAGGGGATTTCCCGATATGATAAGGAAATTTCTTTTTCTAATCCTTATTGTTCTGAGTACCTCAGCTCAAGCAGTTTTTACTAATAATGATATTGAAATCTGCAAAACAAAATTCAATTTAGCTTTTGAGAAAGATCTGTTTGAAAAGCCTATTAATGAAGTAATTATTGAAATCGGAAAAAGCTTTTTAGGCTTGGATTATGAAGCACATACTCTTGAAAAAGGAGTCAATGAAAAATTAGTAGTTCATCTTTCCGGGTTAGATTGCTACACATTTCTTGAAGCTTCACTCGTCTTTGCTAGATGTGTTAAACTTGGTGATACTACATTTGGCTGTTTTCAAAAGGAATTAGAGAATATAAGATATCGTAATGGACAATTGGATGAGTATCCGTCAAGACTACATTATTTTTCCGATTGGATTTTTGATATGAACAAAAGAGGAATTGCAAAAGATATCACGCAAGATATAGGAGGAATTCCTTATCAAAACAATGTAAATTTTATGAGCACTCATCCGGACTCATACATGCAATTGAATGCAAATCCAGCATTCACTGAAGAAATTGAGAAGATAGAAAAAGAAATTTCTGCTCGTGATTATTTTTATATACCGGAAGACAAAATTAAATTAATTGAAGAAAATATTGAGTCCGGTGATATTCTTGGCATCACAACAAATATAAAAGGACTTGATATTTCACACACAGGAATTGCCATTAGATTGGATGATGGACGAATTCATTTATTACATGCACCTAATGTTGGGAAGCAAATTGAAATATCCGAAAAACCTCTCGCCGAATATATTCAATCAATTAAGCAACAGACCGGGATAATGGTTGTAAGACCGTTGGAAATCAGAAAATAAATTAACCTTTCAATTTTTGTATCAATATTTCGTTTACTACTTGAGGATTTGCTTTTCCTTTAGTTTCACGCATAATTTGTCCAACTAAAAATCCCAATACTTTTTCTTTCCCGTTTCTGTATTCTTCAACTTGTTTTTCATTTGAAGCAATAATTTCGTCAATAACTTTTTCTATTTGCGACGAATCCGAAATTTGAACAAGATTTTTTTCTTTAACAATTATCTGTGGTTCTTTATTGTCCTTTAACATCTCTGCAAAAACTTCTCTACCGATTGTTGTACTGACAGTTTTATTGTTAATCAAGTTTATCAGTTTGCCAATGTTCTCCGGACTTACAATAAATTCAGTAATAAGTATTTTATTTTCATTAATTACTTTTAGAATATCTCCCATAACCCAGTTACTTGCTGATTTGTAGTCGTCGGTTACTCTCAAGACATTTTCGTAATAATCAGCTAACTCTTTTGAACTAGTCAAAATTTCGGCATCGTATTCCGGAATTTTATAATCATTAATAAACCGCTGCTTACGAATTTTAGGAAGTTCCGGCATTTGATTTGCAATTTTATTTTTCCATTCTTCACTAACAATTACTGGTAACAGATCAGGATCGGGAAAGTATCTGTAATCATGTGATTCTTCTTTACTTCTCATGGGGAAGACTTCATTAAGATCGGCATTCCATAATAATGTTTCTTGCGTAATGATCCCGCCTTCTTCAATAATTTCTATCTGGCGATTAATTTCAAAATCGATTGCTCTTTCAACATTGCGGAAGGAGTTCATATTTTTGACTTCAGTTTTAGTACCTAATTTTTCTTCACCTTTCATTCTAACAGAAACATTCGCATCGCATCTTAGGGAACCTTCTTCCATATTTCCATCACATATACCGAGATAAGTGATTATTTGCTTGAGTGAAGTAAGATATTCATAAGCTTCTCTAGCCGAAGAAATGTCGGGTTCCGTGACTATTTCAATTAACGGCGTTCCGCATCTATTTAAATCAACTAAGGTTCCCGAACCTTGGTCGTGAATTGATTTGCCGGCATCTTCCTCGAGATGAATTCTTTTTATACGAATAATTTTTTCTTTTTTATCTTCGTCAGAAATTTCAATAAATCCATCCTCGCATATTGGTTCTTCGAACTGTGAAATCTGATACCCCTTTGGTAGATCTGGATAGAAATAATTTTTTCTTGCAAAAACTGAGCTATTGTTTATTCTGCAGTTAACGGCTAATCCCATTAACACGCTAAATTCGATTGCTTGTTTATTGGTCACAGGAAGCGTACCGGGATGACCAAGACAAACCGGACAAACATTTGTATTTGGAGGCAAACCAAATTTTGTTGAGCATCTGCAGAATAATTTTGTATTTGTCAGCAGTTGAGCATGGACTTCTAATCCAATTACTGCCTCATATTTTTGATTCATAAGTTTCGATGATTTTTGAAATGATAAATATAATGAAACGTTGTGATAATCGTGAGATAGAAGAGGGGAACATGTCCCCTCTAATTTTTATTTGAATAGAATTCTAACACCTGCAATTATCGCATAATTGTTTGCAGTAATAGGATCGATATCATCGTCATCAACACCTTCGATGTCTAATTTCCTCGATACAATATGAAATGGAATTTCACCAAAGATTGCTAAAGTTTTTCCGAGTTTAATATCAATGCCGACAGAACCGTAAAATCCAAATGCAGTTTTAAAATCCATTTCATCTTCAGGAGCCATTGCTTCGAATGCTTTTTCAGGTTCCCACTTTAACTTACCCATATAAGCACCGCCGCCCGCTTTAACATATGGTTGAATTGCTTCGTTGCCAATATTAATTCTTAGAAAACCCCCTAGAAACAATTGGGTAACAGAAATATCACCAACCTTTCTACCGGATTCCTCGTATTCAAACTTGAATGGTACAGCCGAATAACTAGCTTCAGCCCCAAACTGCAGCATTCCATCACCTAATGTGATCTGAACACCTATAGGTACATAACCTGCTTGAGCATCCGGATCGATCGTAAAATCTTCAAAACTAAACGCGGATCGTCCGAAACCAATGTAACCACCTACGCTTGATTGAGCATGAACAGCTAATGCAGAAACAAGCAGCATTAAAATTGTAATTTTTTTCACTGCTCCCTCCTTGATAAGTTAAATAAGACAATAATGTCTCCACAGCTAAAATAATCTTTTCCATGAAATCTCAAAGTGATTTGTTTACATCAAAAGACTTCTCATCTCAAATTTTACTTTGTAATTTTTTATAAAGATATTTATAAACACTTATTGATAAGTAAAGGAAATATTATGCAACTAGATGTTCTTGTTTTTGCATCTCACCCCGATGATGCTGAACTTGCTATGGGTGGAACAATCGCAAAATTTTCGAAAGATGGTCTTAAAGTTGGAATTGTTGATCTTTCCAAAGGTGAATTAGGCACAAGAGGAAGTGAAGAAATTAGAAAAGAAGAATCAAAAAAGGCTTCTGAAATATTAGGGTTAACCGTGCGTGAAAATCTTGGACTGCCAGACGGTAAACTAAAATTAAACGACGAGTTTGTTCTTGAAGTTGTAAAGCAAATTAGATACTACAAACCAAAAATTATTTTTGCACCATATTTTAATGATCGTCATCCCGATCATATTGGAACTAGTAGAATCGTCAAAGAAGCTTTCTTTTTCAGCGGGTTAACAAAAATTCAAACTCAACATGCCGGAAACATGCAAAATCCATTTAGACCAAAAAAAATATTTTACTATATGCAGTACTACGAATTCACTCCGTCATTTATAAACGATATAAGTGAGACATTCGAAACCAAAATGAAATCGATGAAAGCTTACGGAACACAATTTTTTAATGAAGAAGATAAATCCGGAGAACCCCAGACATTTATAAGTCAAATGAACTTTATAAAATTTATTGAAGCACGAGCAAAATATTTTGGGTTTAAGATAGGAAAGGATTATGGTGAACCTTTTTATTCCGAAGAAGAAATAGAGTTAGATTTATCATCATTGGCAAAATAAAAGGATAGAAATGAATATTGGATTAATAGGTACCGGCTTAATGGGAAAACCTATGGCCATAAAAATTAAACAAGCCAGATTTAATATTGCTATATATAATAGAACCAAAGAAAAAGCGAAGGCTTTACAAAACGAGGGAATTTATTCGTTTAATTCAGTTAAAGAATTAATTGAAGCAACAGATGTGATTTTATTAGTCGTATCTGATTACAATGCTATTACAAATGTTTTGTTTACTGAGGATTTATCCTTTGAAAACAAAACAATAATTCAAATGAGCACAATCTCACCTAATGAAAGTATTTTGTTACAAAATAGAATTACTAAACTTAAGGGGCATTATTTTGAAGCCCCGGTATTGGGTAGCACACCGCAAATAGATGAAAGAAAATTAATTGTATTGATTGGCGGACAAGAGGAAGACGAAAAAAAATATTCAAAATTGTTTAGTTCCTTCAGCAATAAAATAGTTTTTATTGGTGAGGTTGGGAAAGCGTCTGCTATTAAACTTGCTTTGAATCAACTTATAGCTAGCGAAACTGCAGCGTTTTCAATGAGTCTCGGTTATTTGAGAGAAAGAAATGTTGACGTTGAAAAGTTTATGGATATTTTAAGAGGTAGCGCATTGTATGCGCCAACTTTTGATAAGAAGTTACCGAATTATATGCAGCGTGATTTCAGTAACCCAAATTTTCCTTTAAAACATTTATTGAAAGATGTCAGGCTGATGATAAGTCAATTTAACGAAGGTGGAATAAATACTCTACTTTTGGAAGGTGTAGAAAAAGTAATTAGAGAAGGGCTTAAACAAAAATTAAGTGAGAAAGATTATTCATCGCTTTATAATGTAATTCATCCGCCAAAATAATTATTTTGCCCAGTGAGGCATAATTTCTAAATCAATATTAAATACTAATACACCGATAACTAGAACAACTGCGGCGACAACAATAACTCCAATAATATTTAAAGCAAACCCGGCTTTAACCATTTCATGAATTTTTACACGCTGACTTCCAAATATAATTGCATTCGGTGGAGTTGCAACCGGCAGCATAAATGCCATTGATGCTGAAAGTGTTGCCGTTATCATTAATAATAATGGATTAATTCCGATCGCAACTGAAACTGAAGCTAGAATTGGTAAAATCATTTCTGTAGTCGCAGTATTGGAAGTTAGTTCGGTTAAAAAATTTATGAATAGCGCTACAAGTATTATCAAGATGATAGGCGAGATATTTCCAAGTCCGGCAAATGATGAACCAATATATTCCGATAATCCGCTTGTAACAAAACCTTTTGCTAATGCAAATCCACCTCCGAATAACAATATAATCCCCCACGGGACTTTCTTAAATACAGAACCATCAAGAACAGTTTTTGATTTTGCAACGCTTTTTCTCGTTGGGAAAATGAATAGTATAATTGACATCCCAATTGCAATAGTACCGTCATTTATATAACCGGGATTCCCAAATAAATTCGACCACCCGGGAATTACTGTTATTCCCAATTGAAGATCGCTTCTAAAAACCCAAAGAAGTGCAGTAATAGCAAAAACAAACGCAACAACTTTTTCTTCAAATTGCATTCTGCCAATTTGCTTTTGCTCCTTTTTAATTATGTTTGTATCTATAACTAAATCCTTAGAGAACTTGAAGTAAATTTTTGTCAACATTATCCAAGCAACAGTAAGCATAATAATAGTAATCGGTAAGCCAAGCATCATCCAATCACCGAAAGAAATTTCCGGCGCTTCCGGGAAAACAATTTTTAGAATTCGAGTGAATGATAAATTTGGCGGCGTTCCTATAATTGTGGCAATACCACCAATCGAACACGAATAACCGATTCCCAACATTAAAGCAACCGAAAATTTGTGTGTTCGCTCGACATCGAATTCTTCTTCTAACTGAATTAAAATAGATAAACCAATTGGCAGCATCATTACTGCAGTTGCGGTATTCGAAATCCACATTGAAAGGAATGCAGAAGCTATCATAAATCCAAGTATTATATAATTGGGCTTGCCCCCGAACAAACGAATGATCTTTAGTGCAATCCGTTTGTGCAGATTCCATTTTTCCATTGCCAATGCAATTAAGAAACCACCTAGAAAAAGAAAGATTGTTGAATTGATATATGAAGTAGCTGTTTCTTCACCATTTAAAACTCCAAGTAATGGGAAAAGTGCAATCGGAATCAGTGCAGTTGCAGCCAATGGAATTGCTTCGGTAATCCACCAGACAGCCATTAATATCGCAATTGAAGCCATTGGTGACAAAAGTGTATTTGAAGAATCAAATTCAATAAAGAGATAAGCAAGTAATGAAGCTACTAATCCGGTAACCAAACCAAAATTTTGAGTGAAAGTCCTAGATGAATTCTCTTGTTCGAAATCAGACATAATAACCTAGGAATTAATAATTGTTTGATAACTTCCTATTTTTAAAATATCCATTTAGATTGGACAAACAAAATATATTTTTGAATGTATAATACAAGAGCCAGAATTAATTTTGAATCTTAATTCAAGGTATAACATCCTATGAAATAAAAAACGGAGGAGTTATGAGTTATTATTTTGCAAAGACGGTTGACTTATCGTTTGATGAGGCAATTCAAAAAGCTACAGATGAACTTAAAAAAGTAGGATTCGGAATTCTTACCGAAATTGATGTAAAAGAAACACTAAAGAAGAAGATTGATGTAGATTTCAGAAAGTATAAAATTTTAGGTGCATGCAATCCGCATTTTGCACATAAAGCATTGTCTACCGAGGATAAAATTGGTGTATTACTTCCATGTAATGTTATTGTTCAAGAAAGTGAAGATGGTAAAGTGGAGGTTGCAATCATGAATCCTGCTGAAGCCATGTCGGTAGTTAAAAATGAAAAACTCGAACCAATTGCATCAGATGTTAATAAATTATTAGAGACAGCTTTACAAAACATCTAATTTTTTTATTAAATCATAAATTGTAATTTAATATTTTTACTACAAGAACAAATTTTCCATAATGCTAATCTATTTAAGGAACTTCCCAATGAAGAAAATCTATGCAGTACTGCTGGTATCATTGATTCTTGTAATGTTCACATCTTGTAGTAAAGATGAATCTCCTAGTGGCCCAGAGGTAAATTCAGATGTAGCCGGTGAATGGGGAATCAATATGCAGAAATATTCCGGAAATGTGCTGGATGAAAGTTTAGATGTTTACTTAACTGTTACAGAAATCAACGGTACAATTACAGGTACAGGAACAGTAAATTATAAAAACGGCGGCACGAATACAGTTGAAATGAATCTTAATGACAACGTTGTTGGGGTTTACCAGCCGAATCAAAGCCCGAATATTTTTCTAACCGTTGGAGGCGGTACTCCCGCACCATTTACATTTACTGGTGATTGGGATGAGTATGGTGTTAATTTCCATGGAACCGTAACAATCTATTACGGCGGTAATTCATATGTAATTACTGATATGTCCTATTATAAAAGAAAATAAATTAGTGGCCCGGTTTTCCCGGATCATTTCATTTCCATATATTTGCACTTCGAAAAAAAACTACTTTTTAACATTTTTTCACAATAAAGAAGAAACTTTCTTATAAAGTGAAGTGTCTAAATGCATTGATTTTAAAAACAAAAGAGGGTATCCCGTTGGAAATAACAGAACTTAATGAAAAGATCAAACGCGAAAGCGAGTTTATTGATGTTCTTTTGAATGAAATCGGAAAAGTTATAGTCGGTCAAAAAGATATGGTTGAACGACTTGTAATCGGCTTACTCGGAAATGGTCACATTCTTTTAGAAGGTGTACCCGGACTGGCAAAAACTTTAGCTATTAAATCACTTTCCTCGTCAATGAAAGCTAAGTTTCAAAGAATTCAATTCACCCCAGATCTCTTGCCTGCGGATTTAATAGGAACACTTATTTATAATCAAAAAGACGGCAACTTTGCAATTAAAAAAGGCCCGATCTTTTCGAACTTTATTTTAGCAGATGAAATAAACCGAGCTCCGGCGAAAGTTCAAAGTGCGCTTCTTGAAGCTATGCAGGAAAGACAAGTCACAATCGGTGAAAACACTTTTAAATTGGAAGAACCGTTTTTGGTACTTGCCACTCAAAATCCAATCGAGCAAGAGGGAACATATCCGCTTCCGGAAGCACAAGTCGACAGATTCATGTTAAAAGTTAAAATCACTTACCCGGTTAGGGATGAAGAATTAAAAATTATGAGGCAAAATGTTTCAGGTCAATTTCCAACAGTAAACCCTGTGATTGATCCTGCAGATATTCTAAAAGCAAGAAAACTTATAAATGATATATATATGGATGAAAAAATTGAACGATATATTTTAGATATAGTTTTTGCTACAAGATCTCCAAAAGATTTCGGGTTGGATAAACTTACTGATTTAATCAGTTACGGCGGATCACCAAGAGCAACGATAAATCTTGCTTTAGCTTCACGAGCAATGGCATTTATTAAACGAAGAGGATACGTAATTCCCGAAGATGTTAGAGCAGTTTGTATGGATGTAATGCGGCACAGAGTTGCAGTAACTTATGAAGCAGAGGCTGAGGATATTACTTCCGAAAACATAATCACTGAAATTCTTAACACAGTTGAAGTACCTTAATAAATTTTCCTCACTCTTAATCATAATCTCGATCTCCAAAGCGATTAAGAGTAAGATCAAGTGTACGATTAAGATAAATTATGTTAACTAAAGAATTATTAAAACAAGTTCGTCAAATTGAAATTCGCACTCGAGGAATTGTTAATGAAGTTTTCTCGGGTGAATATCATTCCGTTTTTAAGGGACGTGGAATGGAATTTTCCGAAGTTCGCGAATATCAATTTGGTGATGATATAAGAAATATCGATTGGAACGTTACCGCTCGGTTTGGTCATCCCTACATTAAAATTTTTGAAGAGGAAAGAGAACTTACCGTTATGTTATTAATTGATATGAGCGGTTCTCTACTTTTTGGGAGTGCAGAAAAAACTAAACAACGTATTGCCGCTGAACTTTCTTCAATACTAGCATTTTCTGCTTTAAAGAATAATGATAAAGTTGGTTTAATCCTTTTCACAGATCGAATAGAAAAATTTGTTTCTCCAAGAAAAGGTCGAAGTCACGTTTTGAGAATAATTAGAGAAGTACTCTCGTTTGAACCACAAGGCAATCAGACCAATCTTAAAGCTGCGCTCGAATATTTTAATAGCACTATCAAAAAGAAAAGTATCGCATTCTTAATTTCTGATTTTATGGATAGCGGTTATGAGAAGATTATTAAAATTGTGGGTAAAAAACATGATTTGATTGGAATGATTTTAGAAGATCCTCGTGAAAAAGAATTACCACTTGCCGGATTAGTAAAATTCAGAGATGCTGAAACCGGTGAAATTAGAGTCATAGATACAAGCAGCAAAATTGTACGTGATGAATTTTTTACTTATAGAAAATACAACGAAGAAAAACGCAGACAGCTTTTCGTTTCCAGTCGAATTGATAAGGTGAATATCGAAACAGATAAAAATTATGTAAAACCATTAGTCGATTTTTTCAAATTGCGTGAGAAACGTTGGTGAGGAAGAACTATCTCTACATAGTGTTAATTAGTTTAATTTTTTCACAATCCTTCGCCCAGGATTTTAGAGCACGCGTTGAAGTCGATTCTTCGGTCTATCTTGTTGGTGATTATATAAATGTTAAGTATAGAATTGAATACCAAGATGGAATAAATTATTCGATGCCATCAATTCAAGATTCTTTAACCGACTTAACGTTTATTAAAGAACTGCCTGTAAAGAATTATGATAAAGATGACATACTAATAGACGAATACACTTATGTTTTCTCTGCATATGATTCTGCCGGTATTGTAATCCCGTCAATAAAATTTATTTATGCGGATAAAAACGGTAATGCTTATGTAAGCTATTCAAACGAAGCTGCTTTGGAAGTAAGAACTATTGAAGTTGATATGCAAGGAGATATTCAAGATGTAAAATCTCCATTGAGAATTCCGTTGGATTGGTGGTCTATTCTTATTTATCTATTGATATTGTTAGCAGTAGCGGTGCTTGTATATTTTATTTATCAAAAGTTTATTAAGAAAAAAGAAATAAATGTTCTGCAAAAACCAATAGTAATAATTCCTCCGCATGAAATTGCTTTGAAAGCATTAAGAAACTTGGAAGATCAAAAACTCTGGCAGCAAGGTAAGATAAAAGAATATCATTCAGAATTGACGAATATAATCAGAAGATACTTTGAAGGAAGATTTAATTTTCTCGCAATGGAAATGCCTTCATCCGAAGTATTATTAAACTTAAAAAAGATTGAAACGAACTCATCCTTTTTTGAATCGGCACAGAGTTTCTTTAACAATGCCGATTTAGTAAAATTTGCAAAATTTGAACCAATGCCGTCTATTAATGAACAAATGATGGATGAAGCATATAAAATAGTAGATACTACGAAGGAAACTATAAACTCAATTCAACAGGAAAACGCAAATGTTTGATTTCACTAATGTTGAATTTGCATATCCTTTTGTTTTATACGGACTTATTTCATTACCGTTATTCGCATTATGGTATTGGAAGAGAAATAAAAAATCCACTCCGGATATCACGTACTCATCGCTGAAATTATTCGGAAGTTTGAAACCGACTTTGCGAGAAAGATTACATCATTTACCATTCATTCTTAGATTACTTGCATTGGGTTTTTTAGTTGTCGCGCTTGCTCGTCCGCAGACTTATTCAACCGGTGAAAATGTTTATACTGAAGGAATTGATATCGCGATGGTTTTGGATATTTCGGGAAGTATGCTAGCCGAAGATTTTCAACCAAATAGACTTGATGCCGCAAAAAATGTCATTGGTGATTTTGTCCGAGGGAGAACTTCAGATAAAATTGGTCTAGTAATTTTTGCACGCGATAGTTTTACTCAATGCCCGCTTACAATTGACTATCAAGTATTAAGAAACTTGTTGAAAGACATTCAAAGCGGAATGATAACAGATGGTACGGCTATAGGGAACGCAATTGCAAACGGTGTTAATAGATTGAAAGATAGTGAAGCAAAGAGTAAAGTTATGATTTTACTTACCGATGGTGTTAACAATGCCGGTGAAGTTGATCCTGTAACTGCCGCTCAAATTGCGGAGACTTTCGGAATAAGAATTTATACAATCGGTGTGGGTACTAGAGGCGAAGCTCCGTATCCATTTAAGACTCCGTTTGGGACAAGATATCAAATGGTTCCCGTTGAAATTGACGAGCAGCTTTTGCAGCAAATTAGTGGATTAACAGGTGGAAGATATTTTAGAGCAACGAATAATGAAAAATTAAAAGAAATTTATGATGAGATTGATAAACTTGAACGAAGCAGAGTTGAAGTTCTTTCATATAGAAATACACAAGAATTGTTTTATTCCTATGTTGGTGTTGGATTGATTTTACTTTTATTAGAAATAGGTTTAATCAGAACATATTTGAGAAGATTACCTTGAGCACATTTAGATTTGCACATAGTGAATATCTAAATTTACTTTACCTCATTCCGGTATTGATTTTACTGTTTTGGTTCACTCAAAGAAAAAGCAGAAAACTATTGGAAGATTTTGCTTCGTCAAAAATGCGAATGATATTAATGCCTTATTACAGTAGAGTCAAAACATTTATAAAATTTGGGTTGATTTCATTCAGTACAGTGCTGTTAATCTTTACTCTTGCAAATCCACAAGTTGGTTCGAAGATAGAAGAAGTTAAGCAAGTCGGGATTGATGTTTACATTCTACTCGACGTATCAAACAGCATGCAGGCTGAGGATATAAAACCAACTCGTTTAACTAAAGCTAAATACGAAATTTCAAAATTGATTAACCGTTTACGCGGAGATAGAATTGGGTTGATTGTTTTTGCAGGACAAGCTTATGTACAGTTTCCATTAACAACCGATTATTCAGCAGCTGATTTATTTTTATCTGCGGTTGATCACTCAACTGTTCCGCAGCAAGGAACAGCAATTGCACCGGCAATAGAATTGGCTATGCAATCTTTCAAACATGATGAAGCAACACAAAAAGCAATTATTATTATTACAGATGGCGAAGATCATGAAGGTAATTTGAATGAAGTTATTTCGGAAGCAGCTCAATCCGGCGTTGTAATTTATTCAATAGGAATGGGGTCACCAACGGGTGTTCCAATTCCGGTTTACAATTCTTCAGGTATTCAAGTCGATTACAGGAAAGACAGAGATGGAAATGTTGTTTTAACTAAATTGGATGAACCAACTCTCGAAGAAATTGCTTCACTGGGAAATGGAAAATATTATCGCAGTACGAATACTAGTGATGAACTGAACCAAATTTACAATGATCTATCGAAACTTGAACAGACTGAATATGGTACAACGCGTATAACCGATTATGAAGATAGATACTATTATTTCTTAATCCCCGCTTTAATCTTATTAATCATGGAAATATTTGTATCAAATAAAAAGTCACAGCTTTTCAGAAAACTTGATGAGAAGGGAGCCGAACAGGTATGATTCGACTTAATTCTAAATTTCTATTCACATTACTTTTCACAACTACTTTGGTTTTTGCTCAAAGTGTGAGATCGTTAAATAATACCGGCGTTGATAAATATGAAACAAAAGAATTTTCCGAGGCGGAAGTAAACTTTAAAAAGGCAATTGAAGAAAATGCTGAAACTTTTAACGCTCACTACAACTTGGGATCGGCTCTTTACAAACAAGAAAGATATGATGAAGCAATTAAAAGTTATCAAAGTGCACTATCATTAGCCGAAAATGATCAACAAAAAGCTCAGATTTATTACAATCAAGGTAACGTTCTTTTAAAAGGACAAAAACTAAAAGAGAGTATTGAGGCTTATAAAGAAGCTTTAAAAATCAATCCTGATGACCTTGAGGCAAAATATAATTTATCTTACGCACTTGAAATGATGAAGAACCAGCAGGAACAACAGCAGAATCAAGATCAAAATCAGAATCAAGATAATCAAGATCAAAACAAGGATCAGCAGCAAAATCAAGATCAGAATAAGGATCAAGAACAAGATAAACAAGATCAACAGCAGAATCAGCAGAACAAGGATCAACAAGATAAAAATCAACAGAATCAACAACAACAGCAACCTAAAAAAGATCAAATTTCTAAAGAAGAAGCCGAGAGAATTTTACAAGCATTAAAAAACAATGAAACTGATCTACAAAAAGAATTAAGAAAACAAAAAGGAAAAGCGGTTAAAAGTGCTAAAGATTGGTAAATTTGATTAATGAAATTTCTTTCTAAAATATTGTTGTTGGTATTACTTGTATCAGTAAGTTTTGCTCAAAAGTTTGAAGCAACTGCCGACAGAACAACAGTCGGTCAGAATGAACGTTTCCAAGTATTTTTTACTTTTGAGGGACAAAGCTCAAATGTAAGCGGATTCAAACCACCGTCCTTTGAAGGTTTCCGAGTTTTAAGTGGTCCGAATCAATCGACAAATATGCAGATTATAAACGGACAAGTTTCAAGTTCGATAACTTTCTCGTTTATTTTAACTCCTAGTAATATTGGCGAGTTTACTATTGGTAAAGCTTCTGTTAATTATTCAGGCACCAAGTATGAAACTAATCCGTTAGCAATCAAAGTAGTTCAAGGTGCAACCACAGCCCAGCCACAACAAAGTGGTGGAGAAATTTCACAAGAAGAACTTCAAAAAAATGTTTTCATAATTGCTTCTGCCGATAAAAGAAATGTTTATCAAGGTGAACAAGTTACGGTTACATATAAGCTTTATACTAAACTCACAATTGCTTCGATACAAATTGCAAAGCTTCCGACATACAATGGATTTTGGCAGGAAGAAATTCCAACCGATAATACTATCAATTGGGAAATTGAAATGTATAACGGTGAGAGATTCAGAACTGCAACTATAAAAAGGGTTGCTTTATTTCCCACGAAAGCCGGAGAACTTACTGTAACGCCTTTTGAATTAAATCTGCCGATTGTTGTTAAGAAACGAAGAACCTCAAATGATTTCTTCGATGATTTCTTTAACGATTCCTTTTTCGGAAGAACCGAGACAGTCGACTATACAGCTAAATCGAACACATTAAAAATTAATGCTGAACCTTTACCTCAAAACAATGTCCCGGAATCATTCAATGGGGCAGTAGGAGATTTTAATTTTACTTCACAACTTGATAGAACATCTCTTAAAGCCAATGAATCTTTAACACTAAGATTTACTATCACCGGAAGCGGCAATATGCAGCTTCTTGATTTACCAAAGCTAACATTACCGGCGGGTTTTGAAGTCTATGAACCCAAATCCAATTTAAATATTAATAGAGGAAGTAAAATCTCCGGGACGAAAATTATCGAGTATGTTATTGTTCCGAGAGTTCAAGGACAAAAAACAATTCCAGCTGTTGAATTCAGTTATTTCAATCCCGCGAAAAAACAATATGTTACGACAACTTCGCCTGTATATGTTATTGAAGTTGAAAAAGGTGATGGAACAATTGCTTCCGGAAGTGGGTTTTCTAAGGAAGATATTAAATTGCTAAATGAAGATATCCGTTATATAAAAACATCAAGCACAAAATTCTATTCTATGAACGGGGATTCGATAATTCCGATTTGGTTTTGGCTTGGTTTGATTTTACCAGCTTTCACACTTGGTGGATTATTAATCTATCAATCGCGAAACGAAAAATTATCTAGAAACACACAATTACTTAAATCAAGAAAAGCAGAAAAACTGGCAAAGCAAAGATTAAAAACTGCACAAAAATTAATGACAGGAAATGAAAGCTTGGCTTTCTATTCGGAAATATCATTAGCAATGAATGGATATTTGGAAGATAAATTGAGTATTCAGAAATCGGAATTTTCATTAGGTAAAGCTTTGGATAAACTAAGCGAAAAGAATATTTCCGATGATCTTAAAGAAAAAGTTAAACAGATTTATGAAAAATGTGAGTTCGCAAGATTTGCTCCCTCTTCACAAAATATTTCGGCTGAAAAGAATTTGTACGATGAAACCATTGAAACAATTATAAAAATTGAATCTCATTTAAATTCCAGAAGAAGTAAATGATCAAGAAACTTTTCGAAATATTGATTGTGATTATTCTTGTAAATGTTAGTGTCAATTCGCAAACACTAGAAGAATTAATGCAAATCGGAAACGAGAATTACAAAAATGAAAATTATTCCGAAGCGATTGAAAGTTATTCGAAAATACTGAATCAAGGTTATGAAAGCTCGGCACTTTTTTTCAATTTAGGAAATTCTTATTTCAAATCAGGTCAACTCGGCAGAGCAATATTAAATTATGAACGTGCATTAAAACTTAATCCCGGTGATGACGATATTCAATTTAATTTAAGATTGGCAAAGACTCGAACGATCGATAATATTAAAGAAGTCCCACAGCTTTTTATTGTAGAATGGTGGAATTTGTTAATCTCGATGTTCTCTGTTTCCGGATGGGCGTTAGTCTTATTAGTTTTCTATTTATTACTATTATTATTTATCGCATTCTATTTCTTATCAAATAATATTAATCTCCAACGATTGAGTATTTATGGCGGGATAGTTTCATCTGTTTTCTTGCTGATTTTTGCAATTGTATTATTTGCTTCCTATCACAGAGAAGTATCATTTGATTATGGAATCTTAGTTGCTAATTCTGCTAATGTAAAAGTTTCTCCAACCGAAGACAGCAGTGATTCCTTTATAATTCACGAAGGAATTAAATTCGAACTTCAAGATCAATTGGACAATTGGGCAAAAATTAAATTAGCTGACGGCAAAGTTGGCTGGTTACAAGTCAATTCATTTGAGAAAATCTAAACCCTTCTTATCCGATTAAATATTTTTTTCATTTTATTTTAGTATTTTGAACCAAAACAAGACGAAAGGTGTTATTTGATTATGACAAACAAAGGAGCATAAGATGAAAAAAATTATCGTTGTTTCCATAGTTGCGTTAATAAGTTTTGGCTTTACACTTAAGTCAGATACTAACCAAAAAGTTGTTGCGGATTGTCCGTACTTGAATAAAATTCATTCATCGAGCGAGATGAATAAATCCGAATGCCCTTATTTGGAAGGAAAAATTTCACAAAAAAGTGAAAAACAAAATTTAAAAGAATGTCCTTACACAAATGAAAGTAAAATGAATTCTTCCGAGTGCCCATTTTTAAATAAGGGTGAAAAGCTGAAAACTTCGGATGAAATTCCAAAAACTAAAATAAAGCTTAAAGCCAGTTAAGATTTTTAAGTCCGTCAGTAGACGGACTTTTTTTTGATGTCTAAAGAAAACTTTATATTTACAATTAATATGAAATCAAAATCAAAAAAGTATAATAATATAAAACTTGGTATCGGTATAGGAAAAGGCATTATTGCCTTTATCCTTATATTACTTTTTGTGTTGCTTAATTACAGTAAAGAGCTCGAAGCTTTACTAAGGATCAATATTCAAAGCGACTATTTGATTTTGTTGCTTTTTACTTTGGTAATCGGAATGGTTTCGTCTATCATTTTCTTCCCCATAAATTATTACTCCGGATTTTATCTTGAACATAAATATGAACTTTCTAATCAAACTTTTTTTAAATGGATGTTGGAAAACTTAAAAGGAACATTGGTCGCAGGTGTTATCGGCATTCCTCTGCTTCTTGCATTTTACTTTTTTCTAAACTTATTTGGTAGTATCTGGTGGCTACCTTTTGCGGTATTGATGTTTATTGTCTCAGTAGTGCTTGCACAAATTTTACCAATTATTATTCTCCCGATTTTTTATAAGGTTTCTCCGATTGAAGATGTCGAATTAAAAAAGAGAATCGTTAAACTTGCTTCAGAAGTCGGGATGAAAGTTGAAAATGTTTTTTCTTTTAACATGAGCAAAAATACAAAGAAGGCAAATGCTGCTTTTACCGGTTTAGGTAAAACCAAAAGAATTATTTTAGGCGATACTTTACTTGAGGGATATTCGAAAGAAGAAATTGAAACTGTGATTGCACATGAAATTGGTCATTATAAACATAAACATATTGTTAAAAATATCTTTATCAGTACAATTTTTAGTTTCCTAACTCTATTTCTTATTGCATTCTTTTATGAATTTTCCTTAAGCTGGTTTAACTTTTCTGACATCACACAAATTGCAGCATTACCAATCTTAAGTTTGTGGGGAATGTTAATAGGATTAATTCAAACCCCAATCTCAAATTGGATTTCGAGAAAATACGAATATGAAGCAGATGAATATGCAGTTAGATCCACTCGTAATCCAAACGCGTTTAAGGAAACTTTAAAGAAATTATCGGATCAGAATCTAGGGGATGAAAATCCTCATCCTATTGTAGAATGGTTTTTCTATTCACACCCATCAATCCGAAACAGAATTCTAGCTATAAATTCAATTTCTCTCGGCTAGATATTGTGTAAAAATCATACATAGACTTAGTTTGAGACATATCATCTTTACAAAATCGATTAAAAACTAAATTAAGACAACGGAACGGAATTTGCCTTATTAACATTTCGTATTACGCAAATTGCGATATATTTATTAATTTTCGAGATAATTAAAAGGGCATACAAGTGAATAAGTTTTTGAGGGCACTGGTATTCATACTTGTTACATTTTTGGTGGTATCTTGTTCATTAAGTGGTGATGATAATGAACAAAATCCGGATCCGGTTGATCAAACTTTACCGCGAAATCCAAGTCCGGCTAACAATTCACAAAATCATCCCCTCGTTGTAACTCTGTCTTGGAGTTTTGAGGGAGCTGAAACATATGATATTTATTTCGGTGAACGAACCCCACCAAGAACTTTATACGCTTCAAATCGTGCCGAAAAAAGTATAATTGTGCCGGGACTCGATTACGCAACTAGGTATTATTGGCAGGTGATTGCAAAAATGCCGGGCGGACAAAGAGTTGAAGGACCGATTTGGTCATTTGTCACCAAACCACGAGGAACTACTCAAGAAGGTTATGTACTGATTGATTATGGATTAGAGACTGAAGCTCCTACTTTTGTTAATGTTTATTTCCAAGTAATTGATTTAAACGGAGTGGGGATCAGTAATCTCAATGAAAACGATTTTGAAGTTTATGAAGACGGTGAAATGGTTTCCATTTCCGAATCAGGATTGGAAGTTATTAAATCAGCCGAACTTCCTTACACATTACAAATAGTTTTAATGCTTGATAATAGTACTAGTTTATTAAATAACTTAGATGATATAATAATTCACGCGACTAATTTTGTAAATAGTTTAAGTCCGCAGTTTGAAATGGCTGTGTTCAAATTTTCCGAAGATCCGATACTAATTCAAGATTTTACATCAAATAAAGCCGAATTAATTAATGCAATAAATGATATACGAAATGATGTTTTTGAGACTACGGATTTATACGGTGCTGTGATTGAAGGTGCCGGTAAAATGGAAGAAATTTTTGATAGGGATGAAATCGTTCAATCAGCTATGATTATTTTTACAGACGGTGATGATACACAAGCCGAGCACACATTATCCGAAGCATTGAATGCTGCTAGTAGTAAACGTGTTTACACAGTTGGCTTAGGTCCTGATATTAAACCTGAAGTTCTTGAGAAAATAGGTAACGCGGGATTTTTTGCAATTGGAGATGTTGATGAATTGTCCGATACATTTATAGAAATTGAAGAAGAACTGAATAAGTTTGCAAATAGTTTCTATCAAATTCGTTACAAAAGTCCTAAGCGTGGGAATAACTTGCATGACTTACTAATCCAAATGGTAGATAATCCAAATAATTCTGTTATACGCGGTACATTTAACAGTAAGGATTTCTTCTCAACTAATCCCGGGCTTTATATAAACGCAACTCCGGAAAATCCAAATGGAATTTCTGAACTAACAATTATTTCCAACGGAAGTCAAACAGTTCAAGCCGGAAGTTTCTACGGAAATTTTGAACCGGTTTATGATTGGCTGTCACTTTCTCCAAATATTATTGAAGTGGATGTTGATACCGAAGACTCTTCAATTGCAACAATTAGAGCAGTGGGTGCTGCCGGACAAAGCGGAGTTGTAAGGGTTAGAGATACTGCAAACGGATTCACGAAAACAATTACAGTAAGGATTCAGTAAGAATGTCGGTTACAAAAAACGAAGTAGAAAATATTGCTAAGTTGGCAAAGCTGAATTTAAGTGAAGATGAAATGACCGAGTTCACTTCCGATCTAAATGACATATTAAATTATATGGATAAATTAAATTCACTCGATACGGAAAACGTGAAACCATTATCTCATCCGTTGGAAAGACATAATATTTTCAGAGAAGATAAAATTAAAGAATCAATTCCAAGAGAAGATGCATTAAAAAATGCACCGGAAAGAACAGAAGAATTTTTTAAGGTTCCGAAGGTTATTAAATCAGATAAAAAATAATTTATGATAATAGGTGTAATTCCCGCCCGATTCGGCTCTTCTAGATTAATGGGTAAACCGCTGGCAAATATCGGCGGTAAACCAATGATTCAACACACATATGAAAGTGCTTGCAAATCAAAATTACTTGATAAAATTGTAATTGCCGTAGATGACGAAAAAGTTTATCAAACTGCCAAAGAATTTTGCGATAGTGTGAAGATGACCTCAAAAGACATTTCAACCGGTTCGGATAGAATTGCAAGTGTTATTAAAGATATGACTTCTGCCAAAATTATTGTGAATATTCAGGGAGATGAGCCATTCATACCGGGAAGAATGATAGACGAAGCAATTGAACCATTGTTGTTCGATGAATCAGTTGAAGTATCAACCTTAGCAAAAAGAATAACGAGAGTTGATGAACTTACTAGTCCAACTGTTCCCAAAGTTGTTTTTGATTACAATAATTTCGCACTTTACTTTTCCAGATCACCCATTCCGCATGTGCGGGATGCAAAAACAAATTTCGAAAGAATTAGAAATTATGAAATCTATAAACACATTGGCCTTTATGTTTATAGAAGAGATGCATTACTGAGATTTACTAAACTCAAACCGACTGACTTAGAACAGATCGAGAGATTAGAACAACTTCGTATGTTAGAAAACGGATTCAAAATTAAAATTGTTGTCACCGAACATGAAAGTATTTCGGTTGATACTGATACCGATCTGCGAAAAGTGCGAGAATATTACCAAAAATATATCCAGAAGAATGAAGAAGATTAGGAATGCGTCGTTGACTTTTTTGTGTATCAATAATTATTTTTTGAATGAAAATGAGGATGAGAAAATAAATGGATAAAAAAATCAGAGTAATTATTGCTAAAGCCGGATTAGACGGACATGATCGCGGCGCAAAAGTTATCGCGGCGGCTCTTCGTGATGCCGGTATGGAAGTTATTTATACCGGGCTTCGTCAAACACCGGAAATGATTGTAGAAGCAGCTATTCAAGAAGACGTGGATGCAATTGGTATCAGTCTTTTATCAGGTGCGCATATGACAATATTCCCAAAAGTTTTACAACTTATGAAAGAAAAGGGAGTCGATGACGTTCTGTTATTCGGCGGCGGCATTATGTCGGATGAAGACATTAATAAACTAAAAGAGATGGGAGTCGGCGAACTTTATACTCCCGGAGCAAACACTCAAGAAATAATAAAGTTTTTGAAAAATTGGGTTGTTGAGCATCCAAGAAATTAATAAAAAATTTCCGTAATCATTTTGATTACGGAAATCTTCTTACTTTGAAGCTTATCTACAATTAATCGCAATTCTTTTCTATCTTTTGATTATTAATAACTAAACACTATCTGTATGTTAAAAATTGGTAAATATACAATTGAAGAAATAAAAACCGGCACATTTGCACTTGATGGCGGAGCAATGTTTGGAATTATTCCAAAACCATTGTGGGATAAAACAAATCCAGCTGATGATCAAAATAGAATTAAACTCGGTGCTCGCTGCCTTCTACTTAAGAGTGATTCAAAAAAAATATTAATCGAAACCGGAATTGGAACCGGCTGGGACGAAAAATTCAAAAAGATTTATGACCTTGATCAATCCGAAAATGATTTATACCAATCTCTTAAAAAGAAAGGAATTGTCCCATCAGATATTACTGATGTTATTCTAACTCACCTTCATTTTGACCATGTTGGTGGTGCTGTATTACAAGAAAATAGCAAATTCATTCCTGCATTTCCAAATGCAAAATATCATGTTCAAAAAGAACACTTTGAGTATTCATTAAATTCATCCGATAAAGATAGGGGAAGTTTCATCAAAAATCGTTTTCTTCCTCTTAGGGAAGAAGGAGTTCTCAATACGCTTGATATAGATCAATTTGATGATGAAATTTCATTCATAAAAGTTTACGGTCATACAATCGCACAGCAACTAGTTAAAATGAGTGACGGCAATCAAACATATTTATATATTGCCGATCTAGTCCCATTCTATTCACAAATTCCGATTGTTTATCTGATGGGATATGATATCCAGCCTCTTAAAACAATTGATGAAAAGAAAAAATATTTATCATTGGCAGTTGAAGAAGACTGGAAATTAATTTTCGGTCATGATCCGAACATAGCAATGGCAACAGTTCAAAAAACTGATAAGGGTTTTACACACAAAGAATTATTTAATGAGATAAAATGAAAGAATCATTGGAAGGTTTTTCAAAAGTATGTAAAGTTGACGATCTAAAAGAAAAAGTCGGCAAACGATTTTTTATTTACGACATTGAAGTAGCAGTCTTTAAAGTTGACGGAAAAATCTATGCTCTCAATAACATCTGTCCTCATCAACATTCGGCTTTAATTTATGATGGCTTCATTGAAGATTGCAAAGTAATTTGTCCGGCTCATGGATGGGAATTCAATTTATCTGACGGTAAGATGGATAATAATCGGAAAGGCTTAGATTCTTATGAAGTGAAAATTATTGATGACTATGTTTATGTAAAAGTATTCAAAAAAGAATTAAACTGGTGACAAAACTAAATGGTCATTTCCGCGAAGGCGGGAATCTATTCATGACTAAGTTAGATCACAAATAAAATTTCCGGAAATGATACCATAAATCTAAATGACGAACCACCAAATAATAAATATCGCTCATCAACTTGGATTTGAACTTGTCGGTTTTTCAAAAGCTGAAAAATTAAAAACAGAGATTGAACATTTGCAAACCTGGCTGCAAAAAAACTTCCAAGCCGGAATGAGCTATATGGAACGTAATTTTGAAAAGAGAGAAGATGTATCACAGATTCTCCCAAATGCAAAAAGTGTTATCTCGCTTGGCTTAAATTATTACACGGATACTGAACACAATAACAGAGATGGTTTTGGTAAAGTTTCAAGATATGCTTGGGGAAAAGATTATCATCTGATCATTTGGGAAAAGTTAGATCAGTTTGTTGAGATGTGTAAGGAAATTGATAGTCACTTCGAGGCAAAAACTTATATTGATACCGGACCTGTAATGGACAAAGCATGGGCGGTTAAATCCGGAATAGGCTGGATGGGAAAACATACAAATGTTATTTCCCGTGAAATTGGAAGTTGGTTTTTTATAGCAAATGTTATCACCAATTTTGAATTCGATTATAATGAACCAATTGCTGATTTTTGCGGAAGCTGCACGGCTTGTATTGTTGCTTGCCCGACTAATGCAATAGTTGATGAATATGTTGTTGATGCAAATAAATGTATTTCTTATCTCACTATAGAAAGTAAATCTGATGTCCCCGAAGAATTTATTAGTAAGTTTGACAACTGGATTTTCGGTTGTGATATTTGTCAGGATGTTTGTCCGTGGAATCACAAATTTTCTCTGAATACAGATGAAAAGGAATTTTTACCGCGTGAAACTGAACTTAATATTTCAGAAATAAAAAATATGACAAACAGTGAATTCAAAAAGAAATTTTCAGACAGCCCAATTAGCAGACCAAGATTAAAAGGCATGAAACGTAATGCGGAGTTTTTAGAAAAATGATATTTGTATTTGAATCTTTTCTTAAGAATAGAGATAATGTAATTTGTGTTGATGCAAACTTTCCCGCGAAAATTCAAATCAGTCATTGGCCGGGACATTCAACTCCTTCCGAATTATTTGCAGATACGACAACTGAAATGGCTTTCAAGTTAATTGAGTCCCCCCAAAAAGATGAATACTTAAGAGGAATTGAAGTTATATCAAATAATCATTTCGATTCCGATGGAGTCATTTCAGCTTTTGTTTTAAACAATGCTGAGTATTCTTTATCCAATAAGCAGAGTTTAATTAATATTGCATTAACTGGTGACTTTGCCGAGTTCACAACCGAAGATGCTCTTAAAGCAGATTACGTGCTAAATAATTTGATAGATTATGACAAAAGTATCTTCAAGGATTTAATTAAAGATTTGCAATTTCCACATGCAGCTCAATTAATGTTTGAAAAAGGATTCGAGATTCTTCCCGAATTAATTAGCGACATAGAAAAATTCGAACCATATTGGAAAGAAGATTTTAATTGGTATCAAAAGTCCGAGCAATCATTTGAAACACAACAATCAGTCTTTTCAAACTATGGTGATATTCGTTTAACCGTTTTGGAATCTGATTTTGAAATTCACCCAGTCGCAAAAGTATCTCAAGCCGGATGTGAGATTATTCTCTCGGCAATTAAACATGAAGAAGGAAGATTATACAGTTTAGAGTATAAACCATTTACATGGCATTCTACGACAAGACCGCAGAAAATTGCACGAAAATCACTTGAATCCTTAGCAGAAAAATTGAATCTAATTGAAACTAATAAAATTGGTAAATGGAAAGTTATCAGAACTGATCCCAATACCGATTGGGACTACAGAATGAACTTTTCTGATAAGTCATTTATACAAATTCCAAGTAAATTAAAAGTTCACGAAATTGAAAATATTTTATTCGATTATTTTTTTGAGTAATTACGGAGTATTATTATGGCAGACAAACATCATAAAGTGATTATTATCGGATCGGGACCTGCGGGTTTAACAGCAGCACTTTACAACGCTAGAGCAAATTTGAATCCGGTCGTGTTTGAAGGATTACAACCGGGCGGACAATTAACTATTACAACCGAGGTAGAAAATTTCCCGGGTTTTGAACATGGTATTCAAGGACCGGAATTGATGGACGTTATGCGTAAGCAAGCGCAAAGATTTGGTGCGAAACCATTTTTTAAACAAGTTACAAAAGTAGATTTTTCTAAAAGACCATTTACAATTGAAGCAGACAAAGAGACCTACACGGCGGATGCTGTAATCATTTCAACAGGTGCAACGGCAAAATGGTTGGGAATTCCAAGTGAAGAAAAATATATGGGATACGGAGTTTCTGCCTGTGCAACTTGCGACGGATTCTTTTTTAAGAATCAAAAAATTATTGTTATCGGCGGTGGTGATTCTGCAATGGAAGAGGCAAACTATTTAACTAAATTCGCTTCCGAAGTTTTAATAGTTCACCGACGTGAAGAATTCCGCGCTTCAAAAATTATGCTTGAACGTGCAGAAAAGAATCCGAAGATTAAATTTATCTTGAACAAAACCGTGAAAGAAATACTTGGCGAAGAAGAAAACGGACGAAAGAAAGTTACCGGTGCCTTACTTGAAGATACTCGTGATGGTTCAACCGAAAAAGTTGACGTTGACGGAATATTTCTTGCCATCGGTCATAAACCGAATACAGAATTATTCAAAGGTCAACTTGAAATGGATGAAACAGGTTATTTAATAGTAAAAGGATCATCAACTTATACAAACGTTGATGGCGTATTTGCAGCCGGTGATGTTGCCGATCATGTTTATAGAC
The DNA here is from genome assembly GCA_030584085.1 of Melioribacteraceae bacterium. Lineage (NCBI taxonomy): Bacteria > Pseudomonadati > Ignavibacteriota > Ignavibacteria > Ignavibacteriales > Melioribacteraceae > Melioribacteraceae bacterium. The sequence continues at coordinate 2,634,425 of CP129490.1, read as the reverse complement.
AAGCAGTAACAGCAGCGGGAATGGGTTGCAGAGCAGCAATTGATGCCGAACGCTGGTTGGCAGAACAAGGTATTGAATAAATCAATAATAGAATTGCAAAAAAAGTCCGCCTTTGAGCGGACTTTTTTGTTTAACAACAAAATTAGATTAACGAATTACTCTTGATACTTTTTGCTGACAAAAAACGCAACGATAAATCCTAAACCTGTCATGGTGAAAATTAGGAACGGAACCCATTCTTCTACTCCGGTCATTTCTTGTATTAAAAGTCCGCCTCCTAAACCAAGACCGAAAAAGAATACTACAACACCAATTTTAAGCATTATTAACGGATCGCGCTTTTTGTTATAGAGTGCCATCATTTGTTCAGTTGACAAACCTCGTTCGATTATTGTTGATCTTTCGCGATAACGTAAATAATAGTAAGCTATTAGGACAGCACCGGTGGTAAAAAATATTATCGGAACTACAATTACTTCGGAACCCATTTTATACTCCTTCTAATTGTTTCTAAAACTTTTGACTAATATTTCTGGAATAAGGTTACAAACCATCAAATTTTAATTGCGCTTTCTGCTTTTCTTTTGCTTATTAAGACTGGCTTTTTCCCGGGAGGTTACAGATTAATTTTGGGTAGCATTTGTAACCTATTTAATTAAATTGCTGTCAAAAGTATTGAAATGAAGAATTTAACCGACGAACAAATTATTGAATCGATCAAAAAGGGAAATAAAGGAGATTTTACCCTTTTAGTTGATCGATATAAAGATAAAGGTTTCTCACTTTTAAAGAGAATACTTAAAAATGATTTGGATGCGGAAGAGGCATTACAAGATACATTTATGAAAGTGTTCAGCTCATTGAATTCATTTCGGTTTGAATCGAAGTTTTCTACGTGGTTTTACAAAGTAACTTTTAACACCGGTTTAACCATGGCTGCAAGTAAAAAACGAAAAATCGAAAAAGAAATGTCATCGATTGAAGATCATTTTGAATTGGGTCATGAAGACGAAAGAATTTATTCCGAATCAGAAAATGTAAAACAATATGTGATGAAATTAGTTGATCATTTACCGCCGAGAAATGCACTATTATTAATTTTGTTTTATATTGATGATATGTCGCTTAAAGAGATAAGTGATATTCTGGAAATATCATTAGTTAATACAAAAGTTCTTCTTCATAGATCGCGAAATATTTTGAGAGATATGTTACTCAAACATAATTATCAAGAGGAAGTATTATGAAACAGATAGATGAATTATTGAATAAATATATTGATAACGAATTGACAGTTTCCGAAATCAATGAATTGAAAAATTATATTTCTGAAAATCCGGCCGAGTTGGAAAAATTAAAAGCGCTCAAATTGGCAGATTCAATTTTAAGAGAACTTGAATTTGAAACCGCTCCGGGTAAGTTCACAGATAAATTGATGTCACGCTTAAATGTTGTCTATAAATCGAAACCTCAAAAGAATTATGTTATAAGAGTAATTTTTTCTTTATTCATCGCGGGATTTCTCGGAATATTCACTTTTGGCATTACTCAAATTTCGTTCGACTTTAGCGATTCTGAAGAAAGCCGTTTTGGTAACCTTTTTGAAAGACTCGGTGAATTAATTCCTTCATTTAATTTCTCCATCAGTTCAGATTTGTTGATGTTAATAGTCTCCATTTTAGTGCTGATTACTTTGATTGCTACTTATATAATTATTAATTCTCACAAAGCATTTAAAGATAATTTGGAAAATATCTTCCGTTAAGTTTATCAATTAATTGCCTTTCGCATCCTCGATATCTATTTTTATTCATTCCAATAATTAGAATATCTATGAAAACAAAATCTGGTTACGTATCAATAATCGGCAAACCGAATGCCGGTAAATCCACATTGATGAATTCGCTCATCGGAGAGAGATTATCAATAATTACAAGTAAACCGCAGACTACCCGGAAAAATATATTAGGAATTATTTCTGATGAAACTCATCAAATAATTTTTCTTGATACTCCCGGAATCTTAGAACCTAACTATTTGCTTCAGCAAAAAATGGTTGAGTTCATCAATCAAGCAATTAAAGATGCTGATATTCTTCTTGTTCTTTTTGATATAGATTCCGATCAAGATGGGAAAGAAATTTTGGAAGATGAGAATCTTATTCAAATTATTGGCAGCAATAAATCGAAGAAGATTGCTGTAATTAATAAAATTGATCTTTCCAATGAGATTAAAGTCGAGAAGTTGATTAATAGAGTAAAAGGAACCAATATATTTGATGATGTAATTATTATTTCTGCACAGTTAGGATTTAATATTCAAGAATTACTTAAGACTATTAAATCATTTTTACCTTACGGACCAAAGTATTATCCCGATGACCAGCTAACTATTGAGAATGAAAGATTTTATGTTTCGGAAATTATTCGTGAAAAGATTTTTGAATATTATAAAGACGAAGTTCCTTTCAGTACAGAAGTACTGATTGAAGATTTCAAAGAAAGAGAGAATGCAAAAGATTTTATTTCCGCCTCAATTATTGTCGAAAGGGAAACACAAAAACCGATCATAATTGGCAAAGGAGGTGAAGCAATAAAACGTCTCGGTAAAATTTCTCGCGCAGCTATTGAAAAATTTTTAGATCGCGAAGTTTATCTTGAACTTCACGTAAAAGTCAAACCAAAATGGCGTAGTGATCCAAACTTGCTGAAAAACTTCGGATACTCCACTGATAATGAATAGCACAGAACCAACCGGAAGAAAATACTTAGCCGAAGGTGCACTTCTTTTAGCAACACTAATTTGGGGCGGAACATTTGTTATAGTAAAAGAATCCTTGAATGATTCTTCTCCGATGTTATTCATTACTTTACGTTTCGCTTTAGCTTCGATATTGCTATTACCTTTTATTTACAAAAGAAGAAAGCTTTTCACAAAAGAATTGTTATTCGGCAGCATGCTTGTGGGTGTTTTTCTGTTCTTGGGTTTTGCAACTCAAACAGTTGGACTAAAGTACACAACTGCTTCTAGATCTGGTTTTATTACCGGAACAACAGTCGTAATTGTCCCGATTTTGCAATTATTAATTGAAAAACGACCGCCGACACTGGGTGCTATAATTGGAACGCTTTTAGTATTTCTAGGCTTAACTTTTTTGAGTTCGGGTGGAAATTCAATTTATACTGTTTTTACTGAACTAGGGACAAATTTTAATTGGGGTGATTTTCTAACTCTTCTCTGTGCAGTATTTTTTGCTTTTCAAATTGTATTTATTGATATAGTATCCCGTAAATATGATTTCTGGTTATTGATGTTTGTTCAGCTCAGCACGGTTGCAGTCCTTGCGTTTTTTGCAACACTATTTTTTGAGATTACTTCAATTGAATCAATAAAACTAATTCCGACGGATTATTTATTATTCGGTCTTCTTTACACCGGAATACTTGCAACACTCATTAACATATCGATTCAGACAAAATTTCAAAAAGAAGTCACACCTACCAAAGCAGGAATTATCTTTTCATTTGAACTTGTTTTTGCTGCGTTATTCGCGTTCTTTTTATTAAATGAGAAAATCACTAATTTTGGCATCGTTGGTGGTGCATTAATCTTCATGGGTTTATTAGTTTCCGAAGCTTATGACACATTCAAACTAATTTATGAACAGCGAATTAAAAAGAGCTGAAATAATTGTTAAAGGTCTAGTACAAGGTGTCGGGTTCCGATGGTTTGTATTAAAAACTGCACAGCAACTTGGTTTAAAAGGTTATACAAAAAATTTAATAAGCGGGGAAGTTTACTCAGTTGCTGAAGGTGAGTATTCAAACTTAGAAGAGTTTTTCAAAAAATTAAAAATCGGTCCGATGCACGCATCCGTAAGAGATGCATCAATAAAATGGACTGAACCAAAAAACGAGTTTACTAATTTCGAGATTAGACATTGAACACACCTTTTAGAATTGGCTTTGGTTATGATGTCCATCAGTTCGCTAACGATAGGAAATTATATCTCGGCGGAATTGAAATTGAACATCATAGCGGTTTAAAAGGTCATTCCGATGCCGATGCTCTTCTTCATTCCATCACCGATGCTTTGTTGGGAGCTTTGGCACTTGGTGATATTGGAACACATTTCCCGGATACGGATTCACAATACAAGGGAATTGCCAGCAGAATATTATTAGAAAAAACGTATGATCTTGTGATACAAGAAGGATTTAAAATTGCGAATATTGACGCAACAGTTGTTGCAGAAAATCCAAAACTTAATCCACACATCAAAGAAATCAGAAGAAGCATTGCATCCATACTTAAATTAGAAGTTGATCAAGTTTCTGTAAAAGCAACTACTTCCGAAAAGATGGGATTTGTCGGTGAAGAAAAAGGCGTTAAAGTTTACGCTGTCGTTTTAATCTATAAAGACGAAAATTAATGTTAGAACAAGTCCTATCCTACATAAGCAGCGTTGACACTATATATGTTTATTTAGTCTTGTTTTTTTTCTCCTTTATTGAAAATGTTTTTCCACCTTCTCCAAGCGATGTAGTTGTGGTTGTCGGTGCTTCACTCATTGCATCTACCGAAATCTCCTTTTTACCGATATTATTTATTACAAGTATCGGAAGTGCAATGGGTTTTGTTCTCATGTATTATGTTGGCAAATTGTTCGGTGAAAAACTTGTAAGGAAGGGCAAAATCAAATTCATTCACAAAGATGATATTGAAAAGGCAGACAAATGGTTTAATAAGTGGGGCTATAAATTAATTTTAGCAAATAGATTTTTACCCGGAACTCGTTCGGTTATTAGTTTTTTTTCCGGTGTGCACGAATTAAAAATTGGCACAACTTTTTTATATGCGGCCATCAGTGCGTTCGCATGGAACGCCGTAATAATTTATATCGGAATGTTAGTCGGCAACAATGTTGAGTTGATTGATTATTATTTAAACACTTATTCTTATGCAATAGGTGGGTTGACAATAGTAATTTTTGCCGGTATTCTTATTAGAATATTCTGGCGAAAAAAGAAATCGCATGAAATTAAATGAGCGTAAAAGAATTCAATATTGAACTTAAATCTGATTCAAAATTCGTAAATAGAAAAGATTTATTACTAGCATTTGCATCGGGCTTAATGCTTGGACTCGCTTTTCCGCCTCTTCCATTTTATCCACTTCTATTTGTAGCTTTTATCCCACTATTTAAAGTTTTAGAACGGAGAAATTCTTTAGCGGAAATCAATCGAATTACATACTTCTCGATGTTTATATATAATATCATTACTCTTTATTGGGTTGGAAGCTGGCAGCCTGATACAGACTCATTCTTAATGGTAGCTGGGGTAGCTTTACTATTTTTTAATCCGATCGTCTTTCTAATTCCCACAACAATCTATTATTGGACTTACAAAAAATTTGGAAGAAAGATAGGATTGTATCTGTTTCCTCTTTTTTGGGTAACTGCTGAGTTTCTTTATGGAATATCAGATTTTAGATTTCCTTGGGTAACACTTGGTCATTCGTTGTCATACTTTAATTCATTTATTCAAATTGCCGATATAATTGGTTCATTTGGTTTAGGTATACTTGTTATTTATATAAACATATTTTTCTTTATAACTTATAAGAATTTTATTGAACTAAGAAATTATTTCATTCCGCTTTTTTTAGGAGTCGGGTTGATTGCTCTTGCGTTAATTTATGGTGGGATTAAAATTAATACTTTACCGAGAGCGAATTCAAAATTAAAAATCGGTGTAGTTCAGCCCAATTTAAACCCTTGGAAAAAATGGGAAGCCGGTAATTTAGATCAACAGTTAGATTTATATCTTGAGTTATCGATAAAAGAAGTTAAGAATGGTGCAGAATTAATTGTGTGGCCGGAAACTGCATTACCGGTTTACTTATTAGCCGGTGGATATGAAAGAATAGTTGAAGACATTCACAAGTTTTGTGATACAAACAATGTTTACTTGTTAACTGGAATGCCGCATGCAAATTTTTATTTTGACAGTACAGAGGCACCCAGAGAAGCTAAGAAAACAAATAGCGGAACTTATTATACTTCCTACAATTCAATAGTTCTCTTTCAGCCAGGTAATCGAGAAATTCCAAAGTATGGAAAGATCAAACTTGTTCCGTTTGGAGAAAAAGTTCCGTTGGTTGAACACATACCATTTCTCGGGGATATTATTAAATGGAATGTAGGAATCTCAAGTTGGAATGAAGGAAAAGAACAAAAAGTTTTTGAAGTAAAACAAGATAATAAATCTTTTAACGTTGCCGGTGTTGTGTGTATTGAATCTATTTACCCACGATTCATCAATGGATTTGTGGATAACGGCGCCGAGCTTTTGATAGTAGTTACCAATGACAGTTGGTATGGAGACTCCAGCGGTCCTTATCAACATAAAGAGATGAGTGTACTTCGTGCAATTGAAACTAGACGCAGCGTTGTAAGATCGGCAAACGGCGGAATTAGCTGCGTGATTGACAAACTTGGTAATACAAAGATTAGCACAGAAATGTATACTCGTACAAGTTTTACTTTTGATGTTGAAATCAATAATGAGAAAACAATTTATTCAAGCACGGCCTATGTACTTCCTCTGTTGAGTCTGCTTGTATCAATATTTGTTATGTTTGCATTCACGTTTGATAAAATAAAAAAGAAGAAAAAATAATATGATCGATTTAAGAAGTGATACTGTAACAAAGCCATCAAAAGAAATGCTTAAAGCAATGTATGATGCCGAATTGGGTGACGATGTTTACAAAGAAGATCCAACCGCAAATGAATTAGAAAGATATGCTGCCGAATTACTCGGTAAAGAAGCTGCTCTCTTTGTCCCAAGCGGAGTGATGGGAAATCAAATTTGTTTAAATGTGCTAACACAGCCGATGGATGAAGTAATTTGTGAAAAGGATGCACATATTTTTCAATACGAATCCGGTTCGCCTGCTGCACTAAGCGGCATACAACTTTTACAGGTTGAAGGTAAACGTGGTGTATTTACGCCGGAGCAAATTGAGCCTCTTATTCGTCCGACGAGTGCATATTATATGCCGAGATCAAGAGTTATTGAAGTAGAAAACACACACAACCGTGCCGGCGGTACAATAAATCCAATCGAAAATATTGCGGCATTAAGCCAGCTCGCTAAAAAATATAATTTATTTTTTCATTTGGACGGAGCTAGAATTTGGAATGCTTCTGTAGCGACTGGTATTAGTCCAAGTAAATATGCTTCGTACTTTGATTCGGTTTCTTGTTGTCTTTCAAAAGGTTTAGGCGCACCTATCGGTTCTGTAATTGCCGGGACAAAAGATTTTATAAAAGAAGCATTTCGAATTCGTAAAGCTTGGGGCGGAGGTATGCGTCAAGTCGGTGTTATCGCTGCCGCCGGATTATTTGCTCTCAAAAATAATATTGATAGATTACAAGAAGATCATCAAAAAGCTAAAAACTTGGCTGAATTCTTAAACGCATCAGATAAATATGAAATCGAATTGGAAAGGGTTCAGACAAACATTATTGTCTTCAAACCAAAAAATAATACCGTGGAAGATATTTTAGAAAAAGCCAAAGGTAAAGGATTAATTCTATCTGTCGGAAATGTCGGTTGGATTAGAGCGGTCACACATATGGATGTAACGTTTGATCAAATTGAAAAAGCAAAAGAAATTTTAGAACAAATTTAGAGTTAGATTAAGAGTATGAGTAAGAAAGAAATCGATATAAAGAACTTTTCACATCAAACAAAAGAGCAAGTTAAGTTTCATGAAGTTGACCTGTTAGGTGTATGCAACAACGCAGTTTATTTCAACTATTTTGAAGACGGAAGACTCAAATATGTTAATGACTTGAAAGCGAAGTATAACTTCAAAGAATTTCTTCAAGGTAATTCATTTTTTATAATGGTTCATAACTATTGTGATTATTATGAATCAGCTCACCTCGATGATGAATTGATAATCTATACTCGTATAAACTTCATTAAAAATTCCAGTTATGGTTACGAACATGTTGTTCAAAAAGTATCAACCGGAAAAATAATAGCCTCCGGCGGTGGTGTGGTAGTTCATATCGACAAATTAAATCAAAAACCGATTCCTCTGCCACAAGAATTTTACGATGCAGTTAAGGCCCACGAAAAAAATGTGGATATTTTAAAGGATATAACTTAACTTCTTTTATTCTTTAATAAAGGAAGTTGTTATGCAATTAGTATTTGACATCGAAACTGTTGGATGCGATTTCAATTCTCTTCCCGATTCCCAAAAAGAATATCTCCTTCGCTATGCAGAAAAAGAACTGGATAAAGAGATTCGTGAACAAAAAGTTGATGAAGCAATCCGATATCTAAGTCTGTATCCATTCACAGCTAAAGTAATTGCAATAGGATTATATCATACAGAAATGGAAAAAGCTTTAGTTCTTTATGAAAGTGAAACTGATGAAAAGAATGTTATTTCAGATGATGAACATGTTGTTTATAAAGCACAAAGTGAAGATGAAATGCTCACGACATTTTGGCAATATGCATCCAAAGTAGATAGATTTATTTCGTTCAACGGAAGAAATTTTGATATACCTTTTTTAATGTTACGTTCAGCAATCAAGAAAATTAAGCCTAGTGTGAATTTTCTCGGGAATAGATTTGATACATCAAAGCATATCGATCTTCTGGAGCAATTCACGTTTTATGGATTAATAAAAAAGTTTAATTTGGACTTTTATTGCAAATCATTCGGTATCGAATCTCCCAAATCAAAGGGCGTAACCGGGATGGATGTTAAACAGTTGTATGAAGCCGGACGCATAAAAGAAATTGCAGTTTATTGCGGGCAGGATATTCGTGCAACTTTTGAACTTTATAAAATTTGGGATGAATTTCTAAACTTGAAAAACACATCAAAAAAATCTTAGTGCAACTCATCTAAAAATTATTTATAATACTTCGGTGTCTATTTATATTGGTGGGCAAATGACTTTTCCAAAATCTATTAACCTTGGACTTCCTCTACTCATCTGCATTGTTTTATTATTCTTAGTTGTTACCGATGTTTTCTATTTCAAAGAAGTAAATACGGAAACAACTATCGATAGAATATTATATTTAATTATTCATATAAGTTTTTGGTTTTCTACAGCATTTCTTTTTAACACTATAGTAAATAAATTCTTTTGGGGAGGCATTAATAAAATTCCCGTTGGCGATTTAGTTCTTCATAAAATTAAAGACTTTTTATCCGTACTGGTTTATGCGATAATAATTGTTTTAATATTAGTGAACTATTTTGGAATTGAACCTTCCTACAATTTATATGCAGTTGCATTAATTGCAACTTTTATTGGAACGCTGTTAAGACCATATTCAATCTGTTATTTAAGAACTGTTTTTCTATCAAACTCCTCTGCTTTTAACATTGGTGATTGGATAAAATTGAAAGCCATAAATTCGGATACTGAATTAGTAGGTGAAGTAACTGATATCGATAGAAAAAATCTGAAACTAAAAACAGAAAACAATAACATCGTTACAATTTCCCAAAGTAGTTTAGCAGATTTTGCAATTGAGAATTATTGGGGAAGCGGAAAGGAAGCGCGTTTTGAAGTAAATTTTATTATTGATCATTCAATATCGCCGAATAGAGTTAAAAGAATTTTAAAATCCGCCGCAAAGCAAGCTATTGAAGAAGAATTTTTTCTGGACTCACCCGAACCTGAAGTTATTATTAGAGAAGTTGTTGAGTATGGAGTTAAATATTCAATTTATTTTTGGATAATTCCTTGGGAAAAAATTCCTCCATCAAATGCTATTGATAAAATTACATCTACTGTAATTGAATATTTGGGTCGTAGTGGACTGACTTTATCATATCCTAAAGAAGAAATTCAACTTACTAAAATAGTAGATTCCCAAACTTTAGGAGTACAAAATAACGATATCAAAAAAATAATTAGTAATGTAGACTTATTCGATTCACTAAATGAAGATGAGTTAACCGATCTTGCCACGCATATTATAGAGAAAGAATTTATCTCGGGTGATATACTCATAAAACAAAATGAAGATGGTGATTCGATGTTTATTGTGATCGAAGGGTTACTTGATGTGTTTATAAATTCAAAAGATAGTCATCAAATCAAAGTGGGCAGATTAACACCAGGTGATTTTTTCGGTGAGATGTCATTAATGACAGGTGATAAAAGAAGTGCAACTGTTATAGCTGCAACAGATGTTCTTGTTTACGAAATTACAAAAGAAAATATCTCTAAGATTATTGATGCTAGGGAAGATGTAATAAATGAATTCGGCGAGATAATATCCCGCCGAAGTGAAGTGAATATCCAATTTAAAAAGAACTTTGAATCTTCGAAACAGACATTCTTAAATGAGATTGTAGGTAAAATTAAAAAGTTTTTTAAGCGTTAAAATTTATCTACCAACCTCGTCTAAGTGCTCTTTCTTTTTCATTAAGTCTTCTTTAGATTCAACTCTGTCTGGATCCATTACAATAGCTTCAGTTGGACAAGCTTCTATACATTGTGGTTCATCGTAAAAGCCGACACATTCTGTGCATTTTTCCGGAACAATATAAGTGTGTTCATCATTAAGTGCATCGTGTTCTTCACCGGCTAAATCCCATTTTACTCCGGCATCGTAAATTGCATTGTTTGGACATTCAGGTTCGCAAGCGTTACAAGCGATACATTCGTCAGTGATCATTACAGCCATTATTACCTCCAATAAGAATAAAGAAAAATTTGACTATGAAATTTAGTAAAAGTTATTTCATTAAGCGGTAGGTAAAAATAAAATTGTGGGGAAAATCATTAAGTAATAATACACAGTATCCGAAATAGATAAAAGAAACTAGTAATTGGAACAATTAATTTTTACGAATTACTCTCGTGTGTTTCTTAGTTCCTCTTTAAAATAACCAAGGTCATATCATCGTGCTGAGGATAATCTTTCGTGAATTTATGCACATCTTTTAGAATAAGATTTAAAATTTCGTTTGCTTGTTTTTCTCTATTCTGTTGAATCAAATCTATCAAACGTTTTTCGCCGTACAGTTCAATCTTATGATTCATTGCTTCTGTAAACCCATCTGTATAAAAAACTACAACGTCACCGTTCTTCAATTGAATTGTGTCTTCGTTTAATGTTTCTTGAAAAACTTTTCCTTCTTCTAATCCAAGTGCAATACCTTTGCTCATTAGCAATTTTGAATCTTGTTTTTCAAAACTGCAGAATATACCGGGATTATGTCCCGCTCTAGAGTACAGCAAAGAATGATTTCTAACATCAAGTATAGCATAGAACATACTTACAAATGAATTCTTTTCGATTGTTTTATAAAGCAGTCTATTTACTTTACCTAAAACAACTTTCGGAGAAACGTTTTCTTCGGCATGAGCTTGCAATATTCCTTTTGTTAGCGTCATATAAATTGCCGCACCCACACCTTTACCGGAAACATCCCCGATTGCAATACCAAGTCTTCCATCACTTAGTTTAACATAATCATAATAATCACCGCCGGCTTCTTTCGCCGGTATGCTGAGGCTGGCTATGTCATATCCTTCAATCGCCGGCTGTTCTTTTGGTAGTAAGCTTAGTTGAACCTTCGCGGCAATTTCCATTTCTTTTTTTAATCTTTCCCGCTCGGAAATTTTTTCAATATGAGATGGTAAACCGTAGTCTTCCAAAACAAATTTTTCTTTTTTGATTCGGCTAATAATATAAATGGCTGGAACTGCGGCAAACAGAATAAATACTAAGTATGAATTAATTTCAAAAAACTTTGCAGAAGAACTAAACAAAGTAAAGAAATCAAAAGTTAATGCCGAATAAAAAAGCGCAGCTAATATTGTTAGCAAATCAAATTTGAAGAATAAATATGCGATCAATATTCCAAATAAAAATCCAAATAGAAGATTTGTTAAAAAATTATTAACCGACGGAGGTGTTGATGCAACTACAGTGAAGGCTATGGTAGATACACCGACAAATAAAATTGACAGCCATTTTTTTCTCCATTTAGAAAAAGTTAAACTGGCAATAAAAAATGTCACTACAATTCCGCCTAAAGTAGCTTCTATAAATGCTTCACCAACAATTGAGATAAAAGGCATGAAGCCATAAAATACATCAAAACTAGCAACAGGACTAAAGAATATTTTTGATCCGGGTTCATTAAGTGATATCGAAGCAATTAGATATAGTAGTGAAATACCTAATCCAATTATCAATCCTCTCAATAAACTAGTACCTGCCGAAAGAGTGAAGATGTGCCTTTTAATTATGGAATCTGTTCCATTCAACTTTTCAGACCAAAATTCTCTGGCATATGATTCACTTACAGACCAAGTTGCAAATACCATTAAGGCAAGTAAGAATTGTAAAAGCAAACCGTTTAAGACTACTACAATAAACTTAACCGCAAAAAAATTGAGACTGCCTATCTGAACACCTAAACCTATATTCGGCCATTCGTTAATTATGACCAATAGCGTTACAAGAAAATATATAACAAACAATGAACGACCAACATTTATCCATATTTCACCCTGATGATACTTCTTTAGAAAATAATACAATGCAAATACCATTAAGAATGCAACAAAGATTACAGAGACAGTACCAAACACTGCCTCACCTGTATCAAACATACCTCTATCAGATTCAGGTACAAGAAATGATACACTATACTGTCCGGCTTGATTACCTTGAATTTTTCCTCTCACAACCATTTCGCCCGGAACAATTTCGTTAGTTCTCTTCCATATAAAATCGTGATCGGTTCTGTTTGAATAATTTTCTTCGCGACTTTCCTTTAATTCATACTCGGATAAATCAATTGGAAAGTTATTATTAATAGTTTCCGTCATTAAATCTAATGCGGATTGCTTATCAAGTGAGGGTGAGGACAATGAATCCGGGATTTCCCGTTCATAAGCTGAAATTCTTCCGCTGTTTGAGACATGTATAGTATAGGTGGTCTGAGGTATATCACCGGATATATTTTGATGGAAAAAAATAGTCCATCCAAATAAATTCCAGTCTGGGTCATTAAGTAATTTTGAGTACTCTTCATTACCAAGAGTTTTACTTAAATACTTATTTACTGTTGATTGCTCGGCAACAAATCCCTCAACTGAGTATGATGAAAAATCAATATCTTTATCGCTCAAATAATCTTTTGCAATTTTGATTGCTTCGGAACGTGTTAATCGAAAATCAACCGAACTGTATGGAGAGGAAGGGAATATGAAAAACATTAGAATGATAATAATAATTCCGCCGGCTATCCAATACTTATCGTAGTTTAAATTTGATTTCATGTAAATTCCAACATAATTAAGAAGGTTTTTATCTTGAGACGAGTGAAAAATAGAAAGGTTTATCTCGGAAATCAATTTACCTTTTGTCCTTATTTTAACAAAGCGTTTTAAAAGTGTTATATTTATAATCAATTTAATTTTGACATTATCGAGAGAAATATGATAGAACCGGAAGTGAATTTAGAACTTGCTAAAGAACATGGGCTAACCGCTGAAGAATACGGTTGGATTTGTGAACGCTTAGGTAGAACTCCTTCATTCACAGAACTTGGTATTTTCAGTGTAATGTGGAGTGAACACTGTAGCTATAAAAATTCTATTGCTTTATTAAAAACTTTACCACGCGATGGTGGTAAATTGTTAGTTAGTGCCGGTGAAGAAAATGCCGGATTGGTTGATATTGGTGACGGATTAGCTATTGCATTTAAAATTGAAAGTCATAATCATCCATCGGCAGTTGAACCTTATCAAGGTGCGGCTACTGGTGTCGGTGGTATTTTGAGAGATATATTTACAATGGGCGCAAGACCAATTGCGGCTTTAAACTCACTTCGTTTTGGAACATTAGATGATAAAAGAACTCGTTACTTGTTTGAAGGAGTAGTAAAGGGAATCGGAGATTACGGAAATAGTTTTGGTGTTCCAACGGTTGGCGGTGAAGTTTACTTTGATGAATGCTATAAAGGGAACCCGCTGGTAAATGCAATGGCGATCGGTTTAGTTAAGCATAATCAAACAGCATCAGCGGTTTCAAAAGGTGAAGGTAATCCGGTTATGATAGTCGGTTCATCAACGGGTAGAGACGGAATACATGGTGCTACGTTTGCTTCGGAGGAAATTTCCGAAGCATCGCAAGCAAAACGTCCGTCCGTACAAGTTGGTGATCCTTTCACAGAAAAATTGTTACTTGAAGCAACATTAGAAATAATAAAAAATGATTGGATAATCGGTATTCAAGATATGGGTGCGGCAGGTATCTCTTGTTCAACTTCTGAAATGAGTGACAAAGGCGAATCCGGAATGAAGGTTAATCTTGATAAAGTTCCTCTTCGTGAAGCAGATATGTCAGCCTACGAAATTATGTTATCCGAGAGCCAAGAGCGTATGTTGGTTGTTGCAAAAAAGGGTTGCGAAAATGATATAATAAAAACATTTGAGAAGTGGGATCTAAATTGTGAAATAATTGGTTATGTGACCGACAAAAAAGTTTTAGAAGTAACTCAACACGGAGAATTAAAAGCCGAAGTAAACCCATTTGATCTAGCATTAGGCGGAGGTGCTCCGGTTTATCATCGAGACATAAAAGAACCGAACTATATAAAAGAAAAACAAAATTTTGATTTATCTAAATTAGATCAACCTAAAGATTTAAAGGAAGTTTTCAAGAAAGTTCTTTCATCCCCAAACATAGCATCTAAAAGATGGGTTTATGAACAATATGATTCAATGGTAAGGACAAATACAATTGTTGGTCCCGGTTCTGATTCAGCGGTTATTTTTATCAAAGGAACTAATAAAGCAATTGCAGCAAAAACAGATTGTAATTCAAGGTATGTTTATCTCAATCCCAAAGAGGGGGCAAAGATAGCTGTTGCCGAATCCGCACGAAATATTGTTTGTAGTGGTGGAAAACCCCTCGCGATAACAAATTGTTTGAATTTTGGTAATCCTTACAAACCTGAAATTTATTGGACATTCAAAGAAGCTATTGAAGGAATGGGTGAAGCATGCAGATTCTTTGAAACTCCCGTTACCGGCGGAAATGTTAGTTTTTATAATGAAAGTCCCGATGCAGCAGTTTACCCAACACCTGTAATTGGGATGGTTGGTTTAATTGAAGATATTGCGGATGTAACTACCGCTCAATTTAAAAACCTTAACGATTTAATTTATGTATTAGGTGAAGACTATGAAGAAATCGGCGGAAGTGAATATTTAAAAGTTATTCACGGAAAAGTTGAAGGAAACTGTCCGAAGATAGATTTACAAAAAGAAAAGGACCTCCATAATACGGTTCTCGAATTAATTGAAGCCGGTTTGATCCAGTCTGCTCATGACATATCTGAAGGGGGAATAATAACAGCCTTAGCAGAATGTGCAATTTTAGATGACGAAAATCCAATTGGACTTGAAGTTGATATTCCAATAAAATTCAGAGAAGATTTTAGTTTATTTTCCGAAACTCAGTCAAGGATAATTGTTTCGGTTAAAAAAGATCATCAACAAGAATTTGAAAAAATTGTAAATGCTTCAGCAACTCAATTTACATTGATAGGAAAAACGTCAAAAGAAAAGTTTACTGTTAATAAGGAAATCACATTTGAATTAAAGGAATTACTAGATATTTATTATAAATCAATCTCTGCAAAGATGAATGAGTATTAAGAGTATAAAAAAATATCTTACACTTCATACTTTAATAAGATTTTTTGAAGAAGTTAAATACTACGCTATAGGACTGTATAATAGAATGGATCACCATCATCTGTTTCTTTCCGGTGGTGGTATTGCCTTTTCACTTTTTGCAAGTATAATTCCGCTAACTTTGATCATGTTTTCGATTCTCGGAAATCTCTTGGATTCTGCAACGGTTGAGGAGCAACTTACTACAATTTTAAATACAATCATTCCTTATCCGGAATACGCAAAAAAGATGCATGCAATTATTATGTCTCGCGTACCCGAAGTAATTGAATATAAAACTTTAGCCGGTTATATAGGTGCCGGAGGTTTATTATTCATTTCCAGCGGATTGTTTAGTAGTCTGAGAACAATATTAAACAGTATTTTTCATTTCACAGACGACAAACATCTACTTATAGGAAAGTTAAGAGATTTGGGAATGGTTCTGCTTCTAATTGTTTTCTTACTTCTCTCTATGTTAGTCTTCCCGGCTATTAATATTCTCTCATCTTTTGCGCTCGAAAGTGAAATCCTAAGATTTTTTCAGCTAACCCCGCTAGTAGATTGGCTGCTTTCGATTGGCTCATTGCTAATTATTTTATTGATGTTCTATGTTTTTTATAAGCTTATCCCTTACGCAAAACTTGGGAAACGTGTTCCTTTTGTTGCTGCTTTAACGGCAACAATATTTTGGGAAATCGCAAGACAGCTTTTCGGATATTATATAACAAATATTGCAACATTAGATAGAATATATGGAACTTATGCGTTGCTTGTTATCGTTGCATTCTGGATTTACTATTCTTCAATTCTTTTTTTAATTGGTGCCGAAATTGGTCAGCTTTATAGAGAACGAAGAAGCGAAAAAGAATTAGCCAGTTATGAAAAGACATAAAAGTTTAATACCATTATCGCGTCAACATCACGACACACTTTTACTTGCTCAACTAATCAAGAAAGATGCACCGGCTTATAAAGGTTTGCCTACTGATATCAAAGGTAAGCGTGAATATACTTTGATTACGTTTAGAGATCATCTTGTACCGCATTTTGAAGCCGAGGAACTGATTTTAATTCCCTTTGTTTTAGGAAAGACTGAAAAGATTGATAAACTTTGTGAACAAATAATCTCCGAACATCAAGAGATATCGGTTCTAGTTGAACTCATCAGAAATGAAAAAAATCTAGAAACTAACTTGGATAAGTTAGGGAATTTAATTTCATTGCATGTGAGAAAAGAAGAGCGAGAACTATTCGAAATAATTCAAGAAGTGTTTACGGAAGGTAAACTATTAAAACTGGGAAAAGACTTAACTTATTTAGAAAATAAAAAAAGCTGCTAATGATCAAGATCATACCGCTTGGCGGTGCTGATGATATCGGAGCCAGTTGTATCTATTTAAATATAGATGGATCTGGGTTTCTGCTTGATTGCGGTGTCCATCCAAAGAAAAAAGGAATGGACTCACTTCCTAAATTTGAATTAATTGAAAACCTTCCGCTTGATTATGTTTTAATCTCTCATGCACATCAAGATCATATCGGTGCACTTCCATTGCTGATCAAAAAATTTCCTCATGTTATTATTTACACAACTTCACAAACGCAAGAAATTGCACACTTAACATTACATAATTCTGTTTCAATCCTTGAAAAAGAATTTAATGATCCATCAATGATTCTGTATACTCATGAAGAAATTGATATGCTCGTTAAATCAATTGTTGCAATCGATTATTCCGATGAAATTGAATTAAAGGGATTACGACATAAATCGCTTGAACCGATTTGGGTCAAGTTTTACGATGCCGGGCATATTTTAGGATCAGCATCTATCCATATTAAATTTAAACATCGATCGTATCTATATACCGGAGACTTAAAAACTTCCCCTCAGCAAATAATGAATGGTGCGCAACTTCCAAAAGGTCAAATCAATACTTTGATAACGGAAACCACATACGGTTCATTATCAACAAAAAATATTCCTACACTTCAAGATGAAAAAAAACGGTTTGCAAAAGAAATAAATAAAATTATTTCAAAAGGCGGTTCGGTTTTAATTCCGGTTTTCGCGCTCGGCAAGACTCAGGAAATACTTGCAATTATTTATTCAATAATGATGAAAGGAAATATAACAGAGGTCCCAATTTACACCGGGGGAATAGCATCGAAAATTTCGCAAGTGTACGATAAAAACCGGTACAAAGTTAATGTGCGTGATAAAAATTTTGAGCTCGGAAATATTCCTCAAGAAAATTTGATGGAGATAAATGATTTCACACATTTCAACAAAAAACCGGGAATTGTGCTTGCAGCTTCGGGAATGATGATCGAAAATACAACTTCGTTTAAGCTCGCTAAACATTGGCTTAGACAAAATGATTTCGGAATATTTTTCGTCGGATATGTTGACGATGAAAGTCCGGCTCATAAAATAACATCGGCAATCAAAGGTGAAATGATTAAGTTAACAGAATATTCCGAATCGATAGAGATGAAATGTGAAGTTAACAAATTCACATTCCCGTCTCATTCAAACAGACTTGAGATTTTCGATCTGGTAAAAAAATATAAGCCAAACGAAGTAGTTTTGCTTCATGGCGAAAATAGTTCACGTGATTGGTTCGGGTTTAACATACTAAAAGAATTTCCGGATACAAAAGTTTACGCGCCAGATCCCGGATCGGAAATACTAATTGAGTCCTAACTTATACTTGATTATTTTACACTGAATAAAACAAAGAGGATGTTATGGATAATTTACAATTTAACTATGCCGGATTTTGGAGAAGATTTGTTGCTTATTTAATCGACGAATTGTTAATAGGGGCTGTTACATTTATTATTCTTTTACCGGTTTATATCATATTTGGACTTGGAATTTTTGCTTTTGAGAATTTTGACGCTTATGAAGATTTTTCAAATGTTTCGTTTGCTCAATACTATGATGATGATGTAAAAGCGGGAGTTATAGTTGCTTTTGTATTTGTCATACTAATCATTGTTGCGTTCTCAATAATTTTACAATGGCTTTACTTTGCTTTGATGGAATCTTCTAAGAAACAAGCCACCTTAGGTAAGATGGCGCTTGGTATCAAGGTAACAGATTTACAAGGAAATCGAATTTCTTTCGGTCGTGCAACGGGCAGATATTTTGGGAAAATTCTTTCCGGTTTAATTCTTAATATCGGTTATATAATGGCTGCGTTCACAGAAAAGAAACAAGCACTACACGATATGATGGCAAATTGTTTAGTTATAATTGATAGACCAACCTACCAACAACCTCACGGAGGAATGAATGAAAATGTTCAGAACACTACTTCTATTTAGTATTGTACTATTATCACTATCAAATGTTTTATTAGCAAAGGATGGATTTCTTGTTCATATATCCAGCAATGATCCCCATCGTGTTTCAATGGCATTAACATTTGCTGAAAAGATGTCACATGACTACGCTGTTTTTGTTTACGTAGATATCGATGGTGTAGTTGCAATGTTAAAAGATAAAGAGAGTATTCGTTTTAAGAACTTTGAAGCATCACGTACTTTGATCGATAAATTAGTGAAATCCGGAGTACAGATTTCAGTTTGCAAAATGTGTCTGGAAGCTCATGGTCACACACAGTATGATTTAATCGCCGGATTGAAAATTGCTGAAGGAAAAGATTTCTTCGGATTTACATCAGGTAGAATAATTACGATTGATTATTAAAAGAAAAGGTGAGTCTTTGGACTCACCTTTAAGGGCATCATGTTAGTGGGAGGGAACCACTAATTTTTTCTGAGGGTGCTTTCTCTATAGTTAACAAGAAAAGTGCCAAGCAAGTTTTCACTCAAAATCATCATTTTTATTTTAGTCTGCTGATTTTTTGTTAACATTTGTACAATAATGTGCAACTATTACCATTTTAAAATAAGTAATAATTACCGGTATTCCTCCCGATTTCATAAGTTGATTCTGTTCTAATGTGATATTTCACGTTTGCTATTTATATCTTTCTCATTATATTCCAACTCAATATTAAATCGGACAAGATGGAAGTTATTCTATTACAAATATTTGGGACAGCTTTAGTACTCGCGATTATATTTCTGTCTATATTTCTTTACTATAAAAAGAAGAAATTTCTTAAGCAGTTCGATTTCAACAAGAAACCAGAGATAGATGATTTCGAGGAATTGCTAAGCAGCAGTTTTTACAAATCTTACTCAAAAGATTTTGAAGGTGCAATAGAAGATATTAATCATGCTCTTAAGCTTAAACCTCACATGGAAAGACTATATTTTCAACGTGCCAAATTACATGAAGAATTAAAGAACTACGAAGCAGCTAAAGCCGATTATACAAAAGCAATTTTATTAAAAGAAGATTATGATGTTGCCTACCTAAATCGAGGTCTTATAAAATTAAAACAGAAAGACTATCAGGGTGCCAAGAAGGATCTGGCAAAAGCCCAAGATTTAAATAAGAATCTAAACGAAGCCGGATTCTTTAGAAGAGAAGCAGAGTTACACATCACAAAACTAGACGATCATCAAAAAGATATTATTGATCTGTTTGACCAAAATGATCAATCGCCCCAAGGAAAAGCACTTTAAAGCAATTCTTTAACAAAAATCATTCTTGCACATAGTTAATCCATTCGCTATATTATTTTTGCCATATAGGTAAATTACATTCCAAATTATTCCGGGGGGAAATTGAAAAATTAACTTCGGAGTGATTTATGAAAGTCATATCAAACTTAGACACCGATGATTATTTGATTATTTTTTTACTGTTAATAGGAGTAGTTATTGCGGTTATTGGAATCTATTCGGTTGGATCAACCTTCGTTAATTGGCTTTCCTCTTCGTTATCGAATATAAACATGAATTAGGATGAACCCTATCGAATATTCCTTTAAAACAAAAAATCCCCATTCTTATGAATGAGGATTTTAGTTTTTGTAGCGGGGGCAGGACTTGAACCTACAACCTTCGGGTTATGAGCCCGACGAGCTACCAATTGCTCCACCCCGCGATGTAATTTTTATAAGAACTTTAATTTCGTTTCAAAATAGGATTCGAAATATAAACCTTCACCCCCTCAAAGTCAAATTAGCACTGAAAATGAGTTTTTTTTGTTTTAACTTTAGTGCCAAATTACTTCATATTCGTGTATGATAAAATCCCTTCAAATAAAAGATTATGCATTAATTGAAAAAATTAATGTTGAGTTTGAAAAAGGACTCAATATTATAACCGGTGAAACCGGTGCCGGTAAGTCAATTTTAATTGACGCGATGAGTTTACTACTCGGTGATAGAGCTTCAACCGAAGTTGTCCGTAAAGGAAGTGAGAAATCAATCGTCGAGGGAATTTTTGAAGCTGAAGGAAATAAAAAGCTTGAAGAGATTCTAAAGGAAAACGATATAGACTTCTGGCCGGAAATGATCGTCAGAAGAGAAATTTCTCTAAAAGGAACTAATCGTTGTTTTATTAATGATACCCCAGTTCCCTTAAACCTTATAAAAGAACTCGGTTTCTTACTTGTTGATTTGCATGGACAACATGAACATCAATCATTATTACGAAAAGAAACTCACATAGAAATGCTGGATGATTTTGCCGAATTGGACGAAGAACTTTCTTTATTCAAAAAACAGATAAGTGATTTAAAAAATATTTTAACTGAAGTTCGAGAACTAAGGGAAAAAGAAAAGTTACTTAAAGAGAAAAAGGAATTATATGAATTCCAGATTAAAGAAATCGATTCTGTAAATCCCATTGAAGGTGAAGAGGAAGAATTAGTAAATGAATTGAATATTCTTGAAAACTCGGAACGACTTTTGGAACTAACTACATCAATTTTTTCGGAACTATACGAATCTGACGAATCGATTTATGATAAACTTGGCGAAATAAAAAATCAAATAGAAGAACTTTCGGAAATTGATTCATCATTCATTGAAAAATTAGATGAACTGAAAAATGCTTTAACGCAAATTAATGATGTAGCAGATTTTGTAAGAAGTTATAAAGATAATATAGATCTCGAATCCGGACGATTAAAAGAAATTAGAGATCGTCTAGGAACATTTGGCCCGCTTAAGAAAAAATATGGCGGTTCGATTTCAGCCGTTATTGAACATAGAAAAAAAATAGGCGATGAGTTTGACTTGGTGGAAGGTTTTGATGAAAGATTGAAAATTTATGAAAATGAGTTAAAACAATTTAGAATCAAAGCCGGTGAGACTGCAAAGAAGATATCCATAAAGAGAAAAAAAGCCGCCAAAGAAATTAAAAAGGGTATTGAAGAATCACTAAAATATCTTGGTATAAACGAATCGATTTTTGAAGTGAAGTTTGATGAGGAGTTACCCTCGTTGACAGATGAAAATTTTATTTTACTGGATAATAATAAAATTAAATTTACCCCACGTGGAACCGATAAAGTTGAATTTTATCTTTCCACAAATTTAGGTGAAGATGTTAAACCGCTACAAAAAGTGGCATCTGGTGGTGAAGTATCACGTGTGATGCTAGCAATGAAAATGAATTTAGCTAAGAATGATAAACTGCCGCTACTAATTTTTGATGAAATTGATACAGGTGTGAGCGGTAGAATTGCTCAAAAAGTCGGACAATCATTAAAAGAATTATCAAGGCATCATCAGATAATTGCAATTACTCATTTACCACAAATTGCAGGTTTAGCCGATCATCATTATTTTGTGCAGAAAATTGAAAAAGAAAATAGATCATCAACATCGATTAAATTATTATCTGAAGACGAACAAATTCATGAAGTTGCAAAATTACTTGGTGGCGAAAATATAACCGAAGCTAATTTAAAAAGTGCAAAAGAGTTGATGAGCGTCAAGTGATATTAAAACTATTTCGCATAAATTTGAAATTAATTCACAACATGAGGAAGTAATGAAAAAAAGATACATCCTTTTATTGTCAGTACTATTTTTAGCTGTCTCAATTAAATCACAAAATTTGGATGAAACACTTTCAAATCTTTCTGCTGATGCAGCGTCTGCATATGTAGCACCAATCACAAGTGGTTTCGGTTCTAATTTAAATTCCGGCTGGTTCGCTTATCCACCTGCTCCGGTGAAATTTGGATTTACAGCTAGATTGAGAGTTGTAGGTACCGGAACATTTTTTTCATCCGATGACGAAACTTTTTCTTCAAGTGGTTCATTTAGATATAATTCTCAACAAGCTGATGCTATTCTTGCAAACTCTGGAATTAATCCCGGTTCCCCCGGTTATCAATCGGCAAAATCTGAGTTACTTTCAAAATATTGGGATGTAACATTTAGCGGACCTACAATTATTGGTTCCGAAAATGAATATTTTAAAGTAAGATTCGGCGGCGGAACTGTTGGTGGTCAACAAGTTCAACCTTATGAAGAAGTTATTGAAGATGTTTACGGTTATCTTGATGGATTAACGCTTTTACCATCGGCTAATATTCAATTAACACTTGGTACTGTAATGGGGACAAATCTCGTATTGAGATGGTTTCCATCTTTGGATATTGAAGATCTTGGCAAATTCGAATTTTTTGGTTTTGGTTTAATCCACAACACAAATGTATGGTTTCAAGACAAATTGCCAGTTGATCTGAGTGTCGGTGGTTACTATCAAAAACTAACTGTCGGAGATATTTTTGAAAGTAACGCAACTCAATTTGGACTTTATGCAAGCAAAACATTTGGTGGAGTTTTTGCTGTTACACCTTACCTTGGCTTGACAACCGAAAGTTCTACGACAACAGTAAGTTATAATTACAATTATGACACACCAGTTGGACCACAAGATGTAAAAGTAGAGTTTGACATCGATGGTAAAAACTCAGTTGGATTTACTGCCGGTCTTTCATTTAAGTTAGCAGTTGTTAATCTTAACATTGATTATAAAGCAGCTAAAAGCGGAACAATTACCGCCGGGTTGTCTTTCGGAGTTTTATAGATTGTTTTTTGTGGGTCGGCTTATCACCGGCCCATTTTTTTTACTCGACATAAAATTATACATATCAAATTACTTCTTATCGTTTATTGTATTACATTTGCAAATCAATAGAAATAAATTACACTCTTATTAGTGAAGCAAACCGCAATTTATATTCATATTCCTTTTTGTGATCACAAATGTATTTATTGTGATTTCTATTCTATAATAAACTATGATAATGTAAAAAATTATTTGGATGCTTTACTTAAAGAAATAGAACTTAGAAGTCTGGAACATTCATCCGGCAGAGAAATAATTTCTATTTTTTTTGGTGGTGGTACTCCTTCATTCATGGAGCCGGATTATATCGGGCGTATAATAGAATCAATCAAGGTAAAATTCGATGTACGTAAAGATGTGGAAGTTACTCTAGAAACGAATCCCGGTACGGTGACAAAAGATAAACTGCAAGCTTTCAAATCAGTTGGAATAAATAGAATAAGTATCGGCATCCAATCCTTTAATGAAAGTGAACTAAAATTTCTAACTAGAATACATGATTCTAAAACTGCAATTGATACAGTATATTCGTCTGCAGATGCTGGTTTTGAAAATATATCAATAGATTTAATATTCAACTTGCCAAATCAAACAAAAGAAATTTGGAATGAGAATCTTCAGATCGCCACATCTCTTCCGATTAAACATATTTCTGCCTATAGCTTAATTCTTGAGAAGGGAACAATACTCAATAAAATGGTTCTTGATGGTAAAGTTCAAATGCAAGATTCCGATCATGACGCTAATCTTTATGAATTCACAATCAGTCAACTTGAAGAAAAAAGATTTAAGCAATACGAAGTTTCAAACTTTGCTAAAGATGGATTGGAGTGTATGCACAATAACGTATATTGGAGGTACCATGATTATCTCGGTTTTGGTACTTCCGCACATTCGTTTATAAATTCACAGCGTTGGTGGAATTACTCATCGTTAAACTTTTATATAGAAAAAATGAAAAATGGTTCACCGATTGCCGGATCAGAAATACTTACTTCTGATCAGCGGCATGATGAATACGTTATGTTAGCATTGAGAAGTAAAGGAATAGATATAAATGATTACAAAAGTAATTTTGACGGGAACTGGTTAACTCAAAAGGAAGAATTAATTAATAAATACAGTTCAGATGGTTTCTTAGTATTAGAGGATAATTTTATTAAATTTAGTCCGAAGGGCTACTCATTATGTGATGAGATTGTTAGTAATCTTTTATAATTAATTGGAATTATTATGCTCAAATTGAAATTACATTGGCAAATACTAATCGCATTAATAATTGGGATAATATATGGTTTGTCAATACCAGAATACTATGAATATGTGGCGTGGATGGGAGATTTATTTCTGCGTGCTTTGAAAATGGTAATTGTACCGTTAATTCTTAGTTCCATAATTTCCGGGGTTACAAATATTGGTAATGCAAGCAGCCTTGGTCGACTTGGTGCTAAGACAATGATTTATTACATGTCAACAAGTTTGTTTGCAATAGTAACCGGTTTATTTTTTGTTAATATACTAAAACCTGGTATTGGCGCTGACCTCGGTTTAAGTCAGCAAGTCGAAGGTTTGGATATTGCACAAGATTCTTTTGGTGATACACTTCTCAAAATCATCCCGGATAATGTATTTACTTCATTTACAAATGGAGATATGCTTTCGATAATTTTCTTCGCATTATTATTTGGATATTTTATCACACGCGTGGAAGAAAAATATCAATCATTGCTTACAGATTTTTTCTCATCGACTTTTGAAGTGATGATGAAGATAACAATGTTCATAATAAAGTTTACACCGCTTGGAATTTTGGGAATTGTAGCTAAACAGGTTGCAACTACACATAACTTAATTGAAGTTGCAGCTAGCTTGGGAGTTTATATGGTTGCAGTTTTATTGGCACTCTCTATTCATAGCATGGTCACTTTACCGATGATAGTAAAAATTTTTGGTAGGGTTAAACCATTTGAACATTTTAAAGCTATGACTACCCCTTTGCTTACTGCATTTTCTACATCTTCTTCAAATGCAACTTTACCGCTTACAATGGAAGCTGTCGAACATAATTCCGGTGTCTCAAATAAAGTTACAAGTTTTACATTACCGCTTGGCGCCACAATTAACATGGATGGAACTGCTTTATATGAATGCGTGGCGGTTATGTTTATTGCTCAAGCATATGGATTCGATTTAACAATTTTGCAGCAGGTAATAGTTGTAATAACTGCTCTTCTTGCTTCTATAGGAGCAGCCGGAATCCCAATGGCGGGGCTGGTTATGATGGCAGTCGTTCTCTCAGCAGTCGGATTACCACTTGAAGGAATTGGAATGATCTTAGCCGTCGACAGAATTCTGGATATGTTCCGAACCACTGTTAACGTTTGGAGTGATAGTTGCGGTGCAGTTGTGATTGCTAAAACAGAAGGCGAAACTTTAAATATTGAGTAGGAATTCAAAATGAATAATCAAAATAAGATTGCAATACTCGGCGGTGGTAATATTGGATTTGCGATAGCAAGAGGCCTGAGTTCATCCGGTAAAATCAAGAAGGGCGATATTCTAATTACTCGAAGAAATAAAACTGCTATATCTGATGCACGTAAGGAAGGTTTTAATATATCTACAAATAATGTCGAAGCGGTGAAGAATTCTTCCGTTATTGTAATTGCTGTTACTCCTCAACAGTTAAATTCGCTTATTTCTGAAATAAAGAATTTGGTGAACCCACGAAGACATATAATTTTTTCGATCGTTTCCGGCGTTTCAATAAAACAGATAAAAAAATTGTTTGGTAAAAATATTCGTGTAGTTAGAGTAATGCCGAATACAGCAATAGCAATTCGTGAATCGATGACATGCATATCTTCTGATGAGAAAGATAGAAGGGCGTGTGATCTTGCTGTTGAACTGTTCAATAATCTTGGTGAAACAATTGTAATTAAGGAAGAATTGATGGTTCCGGCAACCGCTTTGTGTGCATGCGGAACTGCATTCTTCTTAAGAGCTGTAAGAGCAGCCTCGCAAGGCGGAATTGAAATT
Organism: Melioribacteraceae bacterium; assembly: GCA_030584085.1. NCBI lineage: Bacteria > Pseudomonadati > Ignavibacteriota > Ignavibacteria > Ignavibacteriales > Melioribacteraceae > Melioribacteraceae bacterium. The sequence continues at coordinate 2,607,610 of CP129490.1, read as the reverse complement.
GGTTTTCATGCTGAAGAAGCATTGTTCATGGCGGCACAAACTGCAAAGGGTGCAGCGTCAATGTTAATAATAGACAAAAATCATCCTGAACGAGAAGTTGATAAAGTTACAACCCCAATGGGATGTACAATTGCCGGTTTAAATCAAATGGAACATCATGGATTTAGTTCATCGTTAATAAAAGGGATTACAGTCTCGGCTGAAAAAGCTAAGACACTTTATTCAACTGATTAATTTGTGATGAACAAGAAAATACTTCGTCTTGCAATTCCTAATATTCTTAGCAATCTATCCGTCCCGCTGTTAAGCTCGGTTGATACGGCTATTGTTGGTCATCTTGAAAAAGTGTCATACCTGGGTGCAATAGCAATAGGTTCAATGATATTCAATTTTGTTTACTGGGGTTTTGGTTTTCTTAGAATGGGAACCACAGGTCTCACCGCACAAGCATTCGGTAAAAAAAATGATGAAGAAATAATTCTCGTTCTTGCAAGATCTTTATCTGTTGCTTTTGCAGCAGCTATTTTGATTTTCGGATTACAATATTTTATAAAAGAGATTAGCTTTTATCTGGTTACCACAGAACCGGAAGTAGAAAAATATGCAAGAGATTATTTTGATATAAGAATTTTCGCGGCTCCCGCAACTTTAGGTCTATATGCATTCCATGGTTGGTTTCTTGGAATGCAAAATGCAAAGTATCCGTTAATATTAACTGTAGTTGTAAATGTTTTGAACATCGGATTCAATTTTTTGTTTATTTATGGATATGGAATGAATGTCGATGGCGTTGCTCTTGGGACAGTATTTGCTCAGTACCTCGGATTAATACTTGCGATATTTCTTTACCTAAAAAAGTATAGAGAATTTACTGCAGCGTTAATTATTAAGAAAATTACGGATGTAGAACCAATCAAAAAATTCTTCTCAGTTAATTTTGATATTTTCTTGCGAACTCTCTCATTGATTTTTGCATTTACATTTTTCACAGCAGTTTCTGCGGAGTTAGGAACAGAAATTCTTGCCGCGAATACTATACTTCTTCAACTTTGGATGATTCTTTCGTACGGTGTTGATGGTTTCGCTTTTGCAGCAGAAAGTTTAGTCGGTAAATATATCGGTGCAGGTAATAAACAAAAATTGCAATCAGCAATTAAATACTCTTTCATTTGGGGAATTGGACTTGGGGTAATTCTCACAATTATCTATTTCTTTCTCGATAGAGAAATTTTGGCGTTTTATACGGATAAGACTGAAATAATTAATTTAGCTTCAGCCTATTTTATTTGGACATTGCTTGCTCCGCTAACAAATTCAATTTGTTATATATGGGATGGAGTTTTCATTGGAGCGACAGCGACTAAACCGATGAGAAATTCAATGTTGTTAAGCGTACTAATTTTCTATCTTCCGATTTATTACCTTACAGTTGACATACTTGGAAACGATGCTTTATGGTTAGCGATGATAAGTTTTATGATTGTTAGAGGAGTTTCGTTAACCTTATACGCACCAAAATATATTTTGAGTAGAACTTTCAAGTGATCAATTTAAGATTAGAACATCGAATCAGTTTCATCAAATTTTAATATCTCTGCATATAACAAAAGTTCTTCGAACAAATCTTTTGATGTAACAACATTGGAAGGATTAATATTCTCTAAACCGGAAAATTTTAGAGCATCCGCAACCCATGTATTACAAGTATTGAATAAGTGATATTTCGGATTCGCTTCAAAAAATATAATGTTCCCATTAAGACGTTTTTCAATAATTCTTAAAATTTCTTGATTATCCTTGCTGAATGATTTGTCTATAAATTCACAAAGTTTGAGAATAGATTGACTATCCATCCTAATTTTTAAAACATAATCACTCCATCGAATTAATTCATCCTCCATGTTATATGTTTTCGCAACTCTAATGGTACTTTCGGTCGGGACTAATATTGCTCTAGCAGCCAATACATAATCATTTGAAGGATGTAAATAAAAAACACGGTCACCAAAACCAATATCAACAAAATCAAAATTATCGAAGTATTGTAAAGCTCGTATATCGTTTTTTGTTGTGCTATCAACCTGGATTATTATCCCGGTGTGCCAATAATTTTTGATTACATAAATATGTGTATCCTCGGTTTGTGCATACGAAGAAAAATTAATAAAAATAATTAGAATCAATATTTTTGAGGATATTCTTTGCATGATTGAACTTACTTTTTTCAATTATATCAAATATGTTAAAAACCTATAAAAAAATAATCCATTTACTGATTTACTTACCTGATTGACATTATAATTCCCAAAGCATATTTTGAAATATAAAGGAAAATTTAATTAGCTTGAATGACAAGGGGAGTTATGGAAACATCAATTTCTAAAGATGAAAGAATGTGGGGTATGTTCTGCCACATTTCGGCATTTGCTTTTTTTATTTTTCCGTTTGGTAATATTATTGGTCCGCTTGTAGTTTGGTTGATCAAGAAAGATGTTTATCCGTTTGTTGATGAACAAGGGAAAGAATCCTTAAATTTTCAAATATCTGTCTCAATTTATGCCTTCGCAGCATTGTTGCTAAGTATAATTTTAATTGGAATTCCAATACTTATTGCACTTTTCTTCTTTGATTTTATCCTCGTTGTCGTTGCTGCCGTAAAAGCAAATGATGGGTTTAATTACAAATATCCGTTAAGTATTCAACTTATTAAGTAATGCTGTTATCAATAGTAACTGGCATTTCAAAACAACATATTTCTTGATAATTCCGTTAATAAGTGTTAAATTTAATATTCTTAATTCGCCCCTTAGAGGGCGATTTTTATTTGTATGAGTATTAATAAAAAATATATCGAGTCTGAAATTCAACGCATCGTTGAATCACTTGACTTTCTTTTTATAGAGACAGTCATTAGAGGTAATGAGCGTCAGCTTGTTCTGGAAGTATTTGTTGATAGTGAACCCGGTGTGTCAACGGATGATTGTGCTGCAATAAGCAGAGCAATTAATGAGTTTTTTGAATTAAATGAGGACAAAATTGGTAATTACAGACTTGATGTTTCTTCACCGGGCGTTGATAGACCTTTGAAATATCTCAAACAATATCCTAAACACCTCAATAGAGAATTTAGCATAAAATATATTATTGAAGAAGAAACAAAAGAACGAAAAGGTAAACTAAAACAAATTGAAGGAGAAAATTTAACCTTTCAATTTGGCAAAGAAGAAATTTTAATTCCTTTTGAAAAAATAAAAGAAGCAAAAGTTCAAATTAGTTTTTGATCACGGAGGCATATAAAAATGAACAATGAGATAGTTGATTCCTTTGCCGCGATGGCGAGGGAAAAGAGCGTTGATAAAGATGTTCTCGCTGGCATAATTGAAGAAATCTTCGGTCTGCTCGTTAAAAAGAAATTTGGTCCCGATGCAAATTTTGACGTTGTTGTGAACATGGACAAAGGTGATATAGAAATCTTCCTCGAAAGAACAATAGTCGAAGAAGTTGAAGATCCGAATCTGGAAATTAGTATAGATGAAGTCAATGAAAAAGGAAATGAAGACGAACTTGAAGTTGGTGATGATTTTGTAGAAATAATTCCTCTTGCCGCATTCGGAAGAAGACTGATTAATCTCGCCCGGCAAAGTTTAAATCAACGTATTCGAGAAATCGAAAAAGAATTAATTCACAACGAATACAATGAAATGGTTGGTGATATTGTTGTAGGTGACATCTATCAAGTAAGAAGAAACGATGTTCTTGTTAACCATAATAAAAATGAACTTTTACTTCCACGTTACGAACAAATTCCTAGAGAAAAATATAGAAAAGGCGATACAATTCGTGCGGTGATAAAAGAAGTTAAGAAAACACCAAATGGACCTGTAATAATAATTTCAAGAGCAGATAACACATTCTTAAGAAGGTTATTTGAAATTGAAATTCCAGAAATTTATGACGGTGTTATAGAAATTAAAGGAATTGCTCGTGAACCCGGTGAAAGAGCTAAAGTTGCGGTTGAATCTCAAGACCAAAGAATTGATGCGGTTGGTGCTTGCGTTGGTATGAAAGGTGTTCGTATTCACGCAATCGTGCGTGAGTTGAACAACGAGAATATCGACGTTATAAATTATTCAGAGGATCCTGTGGTTTATATTCAACGCTCTTTATCTCCGGCAAAATTAAAATCAATTGAGTTGGATGAAGATGAAAAGAAATGTACTGTTACTGCCGATAGCGATCAAGTATCGTTAATTGTTGGAAGAAACGGGGTTAACATTAGACTAGCAATGAAATTAACAGGATATGAAATTGATGTAATACGAGAAGAAAAACCGTTCGAAGAATATGAAGGCGATATTGAACTAGTTGAACTTCGTGAGGAACTTGGTGATACCGTGGTCGATCTGCTCATTAATAATCGATATGATACAGCGGTTGAAGTGCTAACAGCCGGAGTGGAGAAACTAAAAGAAATCAACGGTATAACCGAAGAAACAGCAAACCAAATACTCGAAATATTAAAAAATCAATTTGAAGAAGAAGAATAAGTCGTTGTGACTTAATTGCGGGTGATCTTAAATGACAGAAAAAAGTAAGAAATTAAGAATTTACAAATTTGCTTCCGAATATAATTTGGCAACAGACACGATTGTTGATTTCCTTAAGCAAAAGGGATATGAAGTTAAAAATCATATGTCTCTTCTTAATGATGAAATGATTGCCGATATCAATGATAAGTTTAAGAAAGACATTGAAGCTGCAGAGAAACATTATCGTAAAATTTCTGAATTCCATAAAAAACGTGGCGATCAAGTAAAACCGGAAGAATCGGAAAAAGTAGAAGAAACAGAAAAACCTTCTGAAGAAAAGCCTGCTGAAAGTGAACAAGAAATTTTAGTTGAGGAAAAACAAGAGCCAATCGCTGAAGAGACTATAACTACCGAAGAACCAAAAGCCGATATTAAGGATGTTGAGGAAAAAGTTGAAGCTCCAGAAGAAGAAGCCGCAATCGAGACTTTTAAGACAGAGGGAGAGCGGCAATTATCACAAAAGAAAAAAGGTCTTACTGTAGTTGGTAAAATTGATCTTACTGACAAGAAGAAACAGAATAAAGAGATCAAAGAACCGGAAGAGAAAAAAGTTCCGGATACAAAAGATGCGGATGCAAAACCAAAACCTGTTAAAACACCCGAAGAACTTGAGAAAGAACAAAAAGAAGCCAGCAAACGTAAAAAGAAAAAATTAAAAGCTAAAAAGCGTGCTGAAGATGAAGTTGATGAAGCACCAAAGAATAAAAAGAAAAAGAAAGTTAAAAAACTTGATGTAGATAAACGTGAAGTTGAAGCTGCAATTAAACGTACACTGTTAAGTATGGACGAAAGTGGAGCAAGTGCAAGAGCCAGCTTCAAGAAGAAGAAAAGAAAAGAAAGAGAAGAGGAAGAGGAAAAACGTTTAGAACAACGTGAAATTGAAAAATCCACCCTACATGTGACCGAATTTATATCGGTTAGTGAATTAGCTAATCTTATGAGTGTACAAGTAAGTGAAGTAATTCAAAAATGCATTGAAATGGGTATAATGGTTTCAATAAATCAAAGACTTGACGTTGAAACAATTACTTTAGTTGCCGATGAATTTGGATTTGATGTTGCATTTGAGGATGAATATAAAGGCGATGTAATAGAAGAAGAACATGATCCAGAAGATTCATTAATATACAGACCTCCCGTTGTTACAATTATGGGTCATGTTGATCACGGAAAAACTTCTTTGCTCGATCATATTCGCAAGACAAATGTGGTTGCCGGTGAATCAGGTGGAATTACACAGCATATTGGTGCTTATAGAGTAAAACTTGATGACGGAAGATATATAACTTTTCTTGACACACCAGGTCACGAAGCATTTACCGCAATGCGTGCCCGTGGTGCTAAAGTTACGGATATTGTTGTGCTTATTGTTGCAGCCGATGATGCAGTTATGCCTCAAACAATTGAAGCAATTAATCACGCGCAAGCCGCAAGCGTTCCGATAGTAATAGCCATCAACAAGATTGATAAACCGGGGGCTAATCCTGATAAAATTAAACAACAGTTAGCCGATAGAAATATTCTTGTTGAAGATTGGGGCGGTAAATATCAGTGTGTTCAAATTTCTGCAAAATCCGGCCTGAATATTGAAGAATTATTAGAAAAAATTCTACTGGAAGCTGAAGTCCTAGAATTAAAGGCCAATCCTGATAGAAAAGCACGGGGAACTATAGTTGAATCTCAATTAGATAAAGGACGCGGTGTTACTGCAACAGTGTTGATCCAAAAAGGAACAATGAGAGTTGGCGATCCTTTTGTTTCTGGCAATACTTATGGACGTGTTCGTGCGATGTTTGACGAAAGAAATAATAAAATTGATGAAGCCGGTCCGGCAGCTCCTGCTCTAGTTTTAGGTTTTGATAGTGCACCTCAAGCCGGTGATACATTTATAGTTGTCGATAGTGAGAGAGAAGCTAGAGAACTTGGATTAAAGCGTCAGCAATTAAAACGCGAACAAGATCATCGACAAGTTAGACACATTACATTGGATGAGATTGCAAACCAAATTAGCCAAGGTGGATTTAAGGAATTGCCAATCGTTGTTAAGGGTGACGTTGATGGATCTGTTGAAGCTTTATCGGATTCGCTGATGAAATTATCAAACAATGAAGTCGCAGTCAGTGTTATTCACAAAGGTGTTGGTGCCATTTCAGAAGGCGACGTTCTGCTTGCAGCAGCATCCTCTGCCATTATTGTAGGTTTCCATGTAAGACCTCATATCAACGCTAGAAAATTGGCTGAACAGGAAAAAGTTGATATCAGACTTTATAATGTAATCTACGACGCAATCAATGAAGTTAAATCTGCTCTTGAAGGTATGTTATCCCCGGTTGTTTCTGAAGAACTTACGGCAACTATTGAAGTACGTGAAACCTTTAAGGTGCCGAAAGTTGGTACAATTGCCGGCTGTTATGTGCAAGAAGGTAAAATTACAAGAAATACTCGAATTAGATTGTTTAGGGATGGAATTGTTATTTACGAAGGTGAACTTGCTACACTCAAACGTTTCAAAGACGATGTTAAAGAAGTTGACGCCGGATACGAGTGCGGACTTAATATTGCTAACTTTAATGATATTAAAGTAGGTGATGTTATTGAAGGTTATAAGTTTGTCGAGACAAAGAAAAAGCTAAGTTAATTATGTCTATACGTGGAGAGAAAATAGAACACCTTATAAAAGAAGAACTAAGTTTAATTTTTCTACATAAACTCCAAGATCCGGAATTTGGTTTAACAACAATTACAAGTGTTAAAGTTACACCGGATGTTAGAATTGCAAAAGTTTATTTCTCTGTTTTCAATAAAGAGAATAGAGAAATGATGTTGAATAAAGTAAATGAATTATCCGGTTTTATACGCGGACAATTAGCACAAAAAGTTAAGTTACGTCATACACCGGAACTCCATTTTTATATTGATGATACTATAGATTATGTAGAGAAGATGGAAAATATTTTTAAGAAATTACACAATGATGATAAGCAAAGCGACGAATGATTTTAGTAATTTCGACTTTACGAATGGCGAAGTAATTTTAATTGATAAAGATTTACATGCAAGTTCTTTTAACGTTGTTTATAAACTGCGTAAAATTACCGGAATTAAAAAGATTGGGCATGCCGGTACTTTGGATCCGCTTGCAACCGGGCTTTTAATTATCTGTACCGGAAAGAAGACTAAAGAGATTAGTCATTTCCAAGATTTGAAAAAAGTATATTCCGGAAAAATTATTCTCGGCAAACGTACTGCTTCTATGGATGCAGAGACAGATGTAATTGAAGAACATGATACTTCCGATATTACACTTGAAAAAATTATTTCCGTGAAAGAAGCTTTTGTCGGTAAAATTGAACAAACGCCACCGATGTATTCTGCGGTAAAACATAAGGGTAAATCACTTTATAAGTATGCTCGTAAAGGTGTAGAGATTGAAAGAAATTCAAGATCGGTTGAGATATACGATTTTGAGATTTCCAATTATGTAAATCCCGAAATTCATTTTAGAATTTCTTGTTCGAAAGGAACATACATTAGAGCTATTGCAAATGACCTGGGTGATAAACTTGGCTGCGGCGGTTACTTAAAAGAACTTAGAAGAGAAGCAATCGGTCAATATAATGTCGATGTTGCATTTACAATTAAAGAGTTCGAAAAAGAATTTAATTCTATTACGGTTGATAAGTAATGAATGTTTTTTCTGATAGAGTTGATAAGCCAAAATTAAAAAATACATGTGTTACCGTCGGAACATTTGACGGACTTCATATTGGTCACAAAAACATTTTAGATGTTCTTATAAATATTGCAAAAGAAAAACAATTAAAAAGCACTGTTGTTTCATTTGATCCACATCCAAGAAGTGTTGTGTCAAATAGTTACGAAATAAAAATTCTTACCGATGTTGAGGAAAAGAAAGAGATTCTTAACGCGTTTGGCATCGATAATTTTTATCTGATTAACTTCACCCCCGAGTTTTCTAATCAATCATCGGAAGAATTTGTTAAAAATTTTCTTATTGATAGATTAGATGCAAAACATGTTGTTGTCGGGCATGATCATAAATTTGGAAAGGGAAGAGGCGGGGATGCTGATTCGTTAACGGATTTAGGAATCAAATACGGTTTTGAAGTAACTTCGGTTGACGCTGTTAAACAAAATGATGAGATTGTAAGCAGCAGCAAAATTCGTAATGCATTGATTGAAGGAAATGTTGAGCAAGCTAATTTATTTCTCGGAAGAAGTTATTCATTGCAAGGTGAAATTGTAACCGGTGCAAAAAGAGGAAGAATACTTGGTTTCCCGACAGCTAATTTGCAGATGTTTAATGCCAGTAAATTGATTCCTCAAAATGGTGTTTATGCAGTTGGATGTGAATTGAACAATGAAAAACTAAGCGGTGTAATGAATATTGGTTACAGACCGACATTTAACGATACAGCAGAACTTGTACCTGAAGTTCATCTATTTAATTTCAATAGAATGATATATGGTGAGGTTCTAAAAATAAATTTTATTAAGAGAATTAGAGCAGAAAAAAAGTTTAACTCAAAAGAAGAACTAATTGAACAAATAGAATTAGATAAAAAGAAAGCGGCAGAAATTTTAGATGTAGTAATAACTAATTGATCTCGGTGAGGACTGGGATTACATTAATAACTAATTTATAGGAGTAACAAATGTCTTTAACAAAAGAAAAGAAACAAGAATTAATTAAAAAATTCGGTAAATCAGAAAACGACAGCGGAACAGCCGAAGTGCAGATTGCTATTCTTACACAAAGAATAAATGAACTAACCGAACATTTCGGTAAACATTCAAAAGATCATGCGTCAAGAAGAGGCTTGATGAAAATGGTTGGTAAAAGAAGAAGATTGCTTGATTACTTAACTAAAAAAGATATCGAAAGATATAGAGCAATCATTAAAGAACTCAATATTAGAAAATAAGGAAGCACATGAACGTTATACGTAAAGAAGTTGAAATAAACGGTAAAAAATTAATTTTAGAGACGGGCAAACTAGCAAAACAAGCAGATGGTTCTGTGATGGTACGTTATGGAGACACTATGGTACTAGTTACAGCCGTAGCTGCTAATGAAGCTAAAGAAGATATTGACTTTTTCCCACTATCGGTTGAATACAGAGAAAAAGCCTATGCAGCCGGAAAGTTTCCGGGCGGATTTTTTAAAAGAGAAGGAAGACCAACAGAAAAAGAAATCCTCAGCTCTCGCTTAATTGATCGACCAATAAGACCATTGTTCCCGAATGAATTCAAAAATGAAACACAGTTAATTGCAAATGTTTATTCATTTGATGGTGAAAATGATTCTGATGTTCTTGCAGCAATAGGTGCATCTGCTGCATTGCACATTTCAAGAATTCCATTTCTTGAACCAATCGGTGAAGTTAGAGTGGTTAGAGTCGAAGGTCAATTTATTGTTAATCCCACAATTAAACAGACTGAAGCAAGTGATTTGGAACTTACAGTCGCCGGTACAGCGGATTCGATAATGATGGTTGAAGGTGAAGCGAAAGAAATTTCTGAAGAAGAATTTTTATCAGCTTTACGATTTGCACATGAAGAAATAAAGAAAATTGTTCAGCTTCAACATGAGCTTAGGGAAGCCTGCGGTGTGGAAAAAATGACTGTTACAACAAAAGTCTATGCCGATGGATTGGAAGAAGATGTTAAGAAATTAGCATATGATAAATATGCCGAAGTTGTAGCAATGTCTCTTGAAAAAGAAGAAAGAGCTACAAAAAATAAAGAGATAAATGAATTTGTTCTCGCTGAATTAGCAGAAAAATATCTCGAGTTTGAAAAAGATATCAAACAAATTCTTCACGATATCGAAAAAGAGTTGATGAGAAAACAAATTCTGGAAAATAAACCGAGATTAGATGGCAGATCTCTTACAGATGTAAGACAAATCTGGATTGATTTAGGATTACTTCCAAGAACTCACGGCTCTGCGTTATTTACTCGTGGTGAAACACAAAGTTTAATGACATTAACTTTGGGAACAAAAGGTGATGAACAAATTGTAGACGGATTACAAGAGGAATATAAGAAGAGATTTTTACTTCATTATAACTTCCCGCCATTTAGTGTTGGTGAAGTAGGAAGAATGACCGGTGTTGGAAGACGAGAGATTGGTCATGGCAATCTTGCCGAAAGATCTCTCAAATTTATCATTCCTGATGAAGCAACTTTCCCATATATAATTCGATTGAATTCAGATATACTTGAATCTAACGGATCATCATCGATGGCAACAGTTTGTTCCGGTACTCTCGCTATGTTAGATGGCGGTGTTCCGATCAAAACTATGATTGCCGGTATTGCTATGGGATTAGTAAAAGAAGGTGACAGTTATGCTGTACTTTCTGATATTTTAGGGAATGAAGATCATCTCGGTGATATGGATTTCAAAGTTGCCGGTTCAGAAAAAGGTATAACTGCAATTCAAATGGATATCAAAATTCAAGGTATCTCATTCGAAATTATGGAAAAAGCACTTCACCAAGCTAAAGAAGGCAGAATGCACATTCTTTCAATTATGAAGGAATCAATTTCTGAACCCAGAGCTGCAATTTCGCAATATGCTCCGACATTATTATTCACAAAAATTAATCCTGAAAAAATTGGTTCGGTTATAGGACCTGGTGGAAAAGTTATTCAGGGTATTCAAAGAGAATATACTGTTGATATTGCAATTGAAGAAGACGGAACCGTTCATATTTCCGGTCAAGATAAAGTTAAAGCCGAAGCAGCAAGAGAATATATAAAGAAGCTTACTCAAGAACCTGAAATCGGTAAAACTTACGAAGCAAAAGTAATCAAACTTCAAGATTACGGTGCTTTTGTTGAGTTTTTGCCTAATATTCAAGGATTGCTTCACATTTCTCAGCTTGATACAAAGAGAATCGAAAAAGTTGAATCGGTTCTAAAAGAAGGCGATAAAATAAAGGTTAAGTTGATAAAGATCGAAAACGGTAAATTTAGTTTATCACGAAAAGCATTGATGATTGATGAAAAGAAAGATGAAAATGTGCCTGAAGAAAGTAACTAAAATTAGAAATGCTGAATGGAATATTCAGCATTTTTTGTTTTAAATATATGTAAATTGATAAGATGCTAATAGGTAACGTTGATCTAACAAAAAGATTGCTCCTAGCACCAATGGCAGATATTTCGGATGAATCATTCCGGGCTATTGCCAGAAAATATGGTGTAGGTTTAACATTTACTCAGATGGTAAGCGCAAAAGGAGTGCTCGAAAATGAATTTGAAACACTTCGCTACTTAGCTTTCCACAAAAATGAAAAACCTATCGGTGTACAAATTTTAGGTAACGATCCCGAGATAATTAAATCATCTGTAAAAGAAATTATTAAATATAAACCGGACGTAATTGATCTTAACTGTGGTTGTCCGGTTGAAAAAGTCGTTAAATACAGTATGGGTGCTTGTTTAATGAATTCGCGCCCTTTACTTGGCAAAATTATTTCTGAAATGAAAAAGGCAGCCGGTGATGTGATGATATCTGCCAAATTCAGATTGGGAGATGACGAAAAGAATATATCCGTAATCGACAACGCAAAAGTTGCTGAAGATAACGGGGCATCTTTTGTTACTGTTCATACAAGATATAGAAAAGATAAATATGATCAAGCAGCTAAGTGGGAGCTGCTTTCCAAAATTAAACAATCAGTAAAAATTCCGGTTGTGGGAAACGGTTCAATCTTCTCAGCCGATGATGCGATTAGGATGAAAGAACAAACCGGGGTTGATTCAGTTATGGTTGCACGAGGTGCATTAGGTAATCCGTTTATTTTTTCAAGATTTAATTCCATAATCGAAAATAATATTGACCCGGGATTACCAACAATATTAACTGTAAAAGAAACAGTTTTAGAACATATCAAGTTGCTGAAAATTGAGTACGGTGAACTCCGAGCTTTAAATTTTATAAAGAAAAATATTATTTGGTATTACAAAAACTATATCGGGATAAATGAACTTATAGATTCATTAATGAAATTAAATTCAATAGAGTCAATTCTTGACTTAGTTGATGATCATACAGAGAAAATACTCGATCAAAAGTATCCCGAAGAAAATTTACAAGCAGTTCAACAAAAATTTAGAATGAAGGTGCTCTTTTGGTTGGTAAAAGAACCTGTATATACGGAGTCCTTCGGTTGAGGTTTAAAGAAAGAAATGAGAAAAGAAATTATAATCAACTCATCCTCTTCTCAAACAAGAGTTGCTATTACCGAAGACGGTAATTTGGTTGACTATTTTGTCGAGAACCCGGAAAAGAGGAGAATGGTTGGCAATATTTACCTCGGTAAAATTGCAAGAGTACTTCCGGGAATTAGAGCTGCGTTTATTGACATCGGTTTAAAACACGATGCCTTTCTTCATTTTTCTGATATCGGAGACAGATTAGAAGCATTGCAATCTGTTTTAGATGATGACGATGATCGTGATATAGATGACGATGATGATGATGATGCCCCGGCAAAAAAGCCGCACCCAAAGCAAGAACACAGCTCACCAAAGTTGCATAAGGGTCAGGACATTCTGATCCAAATCATTAAAGAACCTGTTAAGGATAAAGGAGTTCGAGTTTCTTCGTCCTTAAGTTTACCAGGAAGATTTTGTGTCTTGCTTCCATTCGATACCAAAATTGGTGTGTCAAAAAAAATAAGTGATTATCGTGAAAGAAAACGTCTTCGTAGAATTGCACGCGAAATTTTACCCGATAATTGCGGATTGATTATTCGCACTGCTGCAAAAGATCAATCCGAGCAACATCTTGCTAGTGATTTAAAATATCTTGTTAAAACATGGAAAACCATAGAAGAGGAAGCAAAGAATAATAAGCCTCCTTATATGGTTTATAATGATGTTTCTACCACAAGAAGTGTTATCCGAGATTTATTCACCGACGAAGTAAACAAGATATTTATCGATTCAAAAAAGATTTATAAAGAGATAAGAGATTACGTGCAATTTATACAACCCGAATTGGTTGAAAAAGTTGTTCTCTATAAAGATTCGCAATCAATTTTTGAAGCATTCAAAATAGAAGAACAGACAAAACAACTTATGGGCAGAAAAGTTCAATTACCTTCCGGCGGTCACATCGTAATTGAACATACCGAAGCAATGATAGTAATAGATGTTAACTCGGGAAGATACGCAGCAAAAAAAGAGCAAGAATTAAATTCACTTAAAACAGATTTAGAAGCAGCGCGTGAAATAGTTCGTCAACTTAGATTGCGTGATATAGGAGGCTTAATTGTAGTTGATTTTATTGATCTTGAAGATGATAAAAATCGTAAGAAAATTTATGACGAGCTTCGAAAAGAATTTAAAAAAGATCGTGCAAAAATTGCGATGCTTCCTATGACCGACTTCGGCTTAATGCAAATTACTCGTCAACGTGTTCGAGAAAATATCTTGCAATCTGTAAATGAAGTTTGCCCATATTGCCTTGGTACTGGTTTATTAACCAAAAAATCTCATATGATTCATGAGATCGAAGATTGGATTAAAAAGTATAAACATCATGGTAAAGAGAAAAAGCTTTTATTAAAAGTTCATCCAACTTTAGGCGCAAAATTAAAGGAAGGATTATTTTCGACTCTCTTTAAATTGCAGTCAAAATATTTTATCAAAATAAAATTGGTTGAAGATAATAAAATCAATCCGCAGGAATTCCATTTTATCTCAGCATCAAACGAAAAAGAACTTACAGAAAGTAATAATGAATAAATGAAAGGTATCTGAAATGAAATTTTTTATTGACACAGCAAATATTAAAGAAATTCAAGAAGCTGCATCTCTCGGTATTCTTGATGGAGTGACAACTAATCCATCTCTTGTTGCTAAAGAGGGAAGAAATTTTAGAGAACTCTTGGATGAAATTGTTAAAATAGTTGATGGCCCAATAAGCGCTGAAGTAGTTTCAACTGATTATGCTGGAATATTAAAAGAAGCTAACGAACTTGCAAAAATTCACAAAAACATAGTTGTTAAAGTTCCGCTTATTAGGGAAGGTTTAAAAGCTGTAAAAACCTTAACTGAAGACGGAATAAAAACAAACGTAACACTTTGCTTTTCGGCATCGCAAGCATTGTTAGCCGCAAAGGCAGGTGCAACTTATATCAGCCCTTTCGTTGGTAGACTTGATGACATAAGTACAGATGGAATGGGATTGATCTATGACATAATTCAGATTTATGAAAATTATGGATTCCCAACACAAGTATTAGTAGCAAGTATTCGTCACCCGCTCCATTTGGTCGAAGCGGCAAAAATGGGAGCTCATGTTGCTACAATGCCGTTTGATGTAATTAATAAATTATTCAATCATCCGTTAACGGATATTGGTTTAGATAAATTTTTGAGTGATTGGAAAAAACTTAATCAGTAGGTGGAAAATGTCGAGTGATCAAAGTAGTTCTAGTAAAAAAACAAAATTTTATGATATTCATAAAAAACTTAATGCAAAGATTGTAGACTTTGCTGGTTATCAAATGCCTGTTCAATATTCTTCAATTATCGAAGAGCACAAAATAATTAGGAATAGTGTGGGTGTGTTTGATGTTTCCCATATGGGCGAAGTTTTTGTCAGAGGTAAAGGTGCATTGGATTTTGTTCAATACTTAACAACTAATGATGCAAGTAAATTAATCCCGGGTAGGGTTCAATATTCAGCAATGTGTTATGAAGACGGTGGAATTGTTGATGATCTGTTAGTTTATAAAATCTCCGATGAAGAGTATATGCTTGTTGTAAACGCTTCCAACAAAGATAAAGATTTCGAATGGATGAAGAAGAATAACAAGTTTGATGCGCAGCTTGTTGATGAGAGTGATGAATATTCATTACTTGCCGTTCAAGGTCCTGATTCAATGAAAGTTTTGCAGAAATTGACTGATGTTGATATTTCAACGCTGGAATATTACCATTTCCTTAATACACAAGTCGCCGGGGTTGATATGATATTTTCTAGAACCGGATATACAGGTGAACTAGGCTATGAATTATATTTCAAAGGCGATGAAACCGTTGCGGAAAAAATTTGGAATTCTGTTTTTGAAGCCGGTGAAGAATTTGGAATTAAACCAACCGGATTAGGTGCACGTGACTCTTTAAGACTCGAAATGGGGTATTGTTTATATGGTAACGATATTGATCAAACCACTAATCCGCTTGAAGCCGGACTTGGCTGGATAACCAAACTGAAAAAAGAAAATTTTATTGCTAAAGATGTTCTTGTTAAGGTGAAAGAAGAAGGATTAAAACAAAAATTAGTCCCCATGCAGACAGATGAAAAAGCTTTCCCGCGTCACGGTTATGATATTGTTGCCGATGGTAAAAAAATTGGATATATAACCAGCGGCACAGTTAGTCCTATTCTAAATAAAGCGATTGCACTTGGATATGTTGATAGTGAATATGCCAGCGAAGGTAAAGTTGTAAGTTTTTTAATTAGAGAAAAGGAAATTCCTGCTACTGTTGTAAAACTTCCATTTGTGGTGAAGTAAATGAAAATTAACGTATTGTTATCTCCGCTTAATGCTGAGGAAATGTATTTTGCCGGTAAAACTGCTGTTGTAATTGATGTTCTTCGTGCAACGACGGTTATTTCAACAGCGCTTGAGAATGGTGCAAAGGAAATTATTCCGGTTGGCACTATAGAATTTGCGATGAAGATTTCCGGTGATGCATTTGGAGGACATCGTTTGTTAGGCGGTGAACGTAACACAAAAAAAATTGAAGGATTTAATCTAGGTAATTCACCTTTAGAGTATTCAAAAGAAATTGTTGATGGAAAATCTATTATTCTTTATACCACAAACGGATCAAAAGCGATTGTGAAAGCAAAATTTTCTGAAAATTTATTTACATGTTCCTTTTATAATTTGAGTTCGGTTGCCGAACAGATGACTGCAATGAATATTGATTTTGATATTCTGTGTTCAGGCGATAATGGCAGATTCAGTTTAGAGGATACAATTTGTGCCGGCAGATTAATTTCGGAAATAATAAAATTAAAAGAGGATATCGAGTTAACCGATTCGTCAAGAGCGAGCGTTTCACTGAATAAATCCTTCGGAAAAAGTATTTCTAAAATGCTTGCCGAAACAGAACACGGTAAGAGACTAATTGAGAATGGTTTTAAAGACGATATTACTCACGCTGCAAAACTTTCTAAAAGTAATATAGTCCCTTTTTATAAAAATGGTGTTATCAAAAAATATGAAATTGAACAAGTTCAATAATTAGTGATGGCAAAAACTAAAGCGAAGAAAAATAATTCAAAAAACGGGAATAATTATTTTATCATTTCTGTTGAGAAAAAGAAAAAATTATTCGGAATAATTCTTTCTGTATTTGCCATGCTCATTTTTTTGAGTATTCTTTCATATTCTTCTAAAGATGTTTCTCAATTAATGGGTGGAAATGACTTAAATATATTTAATCTCTCTTCAGAAAAAGCGGGCAGAATAGTTTCGATAAATAACTGGATTGGGATAATCGGTGCGCATATTTCTTATTTCCTCACACATTCAACTATCGGTTATGCTTCAATTATATTTCCCGTAATTATGTTTATTTGGGGATATACAATTCTTAAAAATGAAGAATCAAAAACCGCAGTTTATCTTTCAAACTTTTTTTTGGTTATAGGTTTAATTTTCTCGGCATTCTTTGGTCTGCTCAGAAACTCAACTGAATTTGATTTACTAACGGACAATGTAGAATACTCAGGTAAGATAGGAGACTTCTTGGGTAATCTTCTTGGCAATCTTCTCGGTGGTCTCGGTGGAATTATTTTCCTTGTTACCGCATTAGTCATAACACTAATAATATCGTTCGATATAAAATTTACACCGATTCTAGAATTCTTTAAGAATCTTTGGGTGGAGACGTTTGAGAAAGAAGAAAAGAAACAAAAGGAAGTTATTCGCATCAAGAAACCTGATGATGAAGAAAAAGAAAGCAATCTAGCCAAGATTAAAAAGCTTCGAGAAAAGGATGCTGATGTTGAAGTAGGATTTACACCCGGCTCAATAGAAGTGGAATCGGTTGAACCCGAACTTGATACAAAAATTAGAATTTTACAAAAAGATGAACCCGAAGGAATTATAGAAGAAGAATCCAAAGTTGAAGATCCCTACATCGCTAAATTAGATGACAAGAAAGTAAAAGATAAAGATACGAAAGAAACTGATACCGACCCGATAATTGACAAGATGGAAGAAGCTAAACTACCGGAGCAGTGGGAAGAGGAAATAAAATATAAATGGCCCCGAATCGATTTACTTGAAGCACCGAAAGAAACTGAACTCCAAATTTCTGAAGAAGAATTAAAACGAAATGCGGAACTGTTAAAAGAAAAATTAGCTTTATTCGATATTAAAATTGAGGATATCTCGGTAACTCCGGGTCCGGTGGTTACTTTGTACGAAATTGTACCTGCACCGGGAGTAAAGATCAGCAGAATTGTAAGTCTGGAACATGATATTGCTTTAGCATTAGCTGCAAGAGGAATAAGAATTATCGCACCAATACCGGGTAAAAGCGCAATTGGTGTGGAAATACCGAATGCTGAATCACAATTAGTTAAAGCACGTTCGGTGGTTGCAAAATTAAAAGAGAGTAAAGCTGAACTCCCGTTAGCTCTCGGTAAAACAATCTCGGGTGATGTTTATATAACTGATCTAGCTACGATGCCTCACTTGCTTATTGCCGGTTCAACCGGTTCGGGAAAAAGTGTTGGAATCAACATGATTCTAACTAGTTTGATTTATGCTAAACATCCTTCCGAGATAAAATTTGTAATTGTCGATCCAAAGAAGATTGAGCTATCATTTTATAAAAGATTAAACAGACACTTCTTAGCTGTTTCACCGGATATTGACGAAGAGATAATAACTAATCCACAAAATGCATTGCTTGTATTAAAAGCCGTAGAATTTGAGATGGAAAAACGTTACGACAAACTTGCTAAAATTGGTGTTAGAAATATTGTGGATTACAATGCAAGAGTAACCGATCCGAAACGTAAACCGAAAGACACTGATTCAATGAAGCATTATAAAATGCCGTACATAATCGTTGTTATTGATGAGTTAGCTGATTTGATGATGACATCCGGTAAAGAAGTTGAAGAGCCCATAGCGAGATTAGCACAATTAGCAAGAGCGGTTGGTATTCATCTTATTGTTGCAACACAACGCCCATCTGTTAATGTAATAACCGGTGTAATTAAAGCAAACTTTAGCGCACGTATTGCATATCAGGTTGCTACTAAAATTGATTCGCGTACAATACTCGATATGAATGGAGCTGAACAGTTGCTTGGTCGTGGTGATATGTTATTTTTACCGGGAGGAATGCCCAAACCGATAAGAATTCAGAATGCCTTTATCACTTCAGACGAAGTTGAAGAAATAACTAAATTCATTTATTTGCAGGAAGGTTTCAGCAAACGATTTTTCTTGCCTTCAATGTTTGAGAAAAAAAGTAAAGCCAATTCAAGTTTTATTACTGAATTGGATGATATGTTTGAAGAAGCTGCAAGGATGATTGTTCGGCATCAACAGGGTTCAGTATCATTATTACAGAGAAGGCTGAAACTTGGTTATGCTCGTGCGGCAAGAATTGTTGACCAGCTTGAACAAGCCGGTGTCGTCGGTCAATCAGAAGGCAGTAAAGCTAGAGAAGTTCTCGTCGAAAATGAAGAACAATTAGAAATGATTTTAAGGTCATTATGATAATTTCAATACAGATACTTTTTATAACATTATTGTTTTTATTTAATCCTCAAATTGAAGACGGTTCAAAATTATTAAATGAACTTCAGGAAAAATATGAGAGTGTAAATGATTTCCATGCTGATTTTAGATTGGAAACAGTCACCGGTAATGTAGAAACCGGTAAGTTTTATTATAAATCAGTTGACAAGTTTAAAATAGAATTAAAATCAAGAACAATGATTAGCGATGGAGAATCAGTTTGGAATTATACCCAAAGAAATAATAAAGTAATTATAACACCGATTGAAGATAATGAAAATTCATTTTCAATAAATGATTATGTGTTTGAGTTTCCGGCAAAATGCAATGTGACGAGAGGAACCGACGAAAAGGGCAGAGATATCTTATTGCTGAAACCAAAATCAACCGAACTGAATTTTAAAGAAATGAAAATAGTTGTTAATTCCGAGAAACTAATAGATGAAATTCATCTTACAGATTTTATGGATCAAGGTTATAGAGTTTACTTATCAAGCACAAAAGTGAACCGAAAACTAAGTGACAAGTTCTTTATCTTCGAACCATCTGACGGGATTCAGGTAATTGACCTCAGATAAAAATGAAAAACATACATTTAGAAAAACGGTCGGTTATGTATTCCCGTTTTTACTAACCGGTTTATTTCTTTATTTGGCATTCAAAGATGTAAATCTTTCGGAAGCATTCGAATTAATTTCGCATATATCAATTCCATACTTCTTGGTATTTCTTGTAGTATTCTCACTTTCACATTATATACGTGCGGTTAGGTGGAAAATAATTATTGGTTCTGTCAAGAAAGATACACACGTGTTTAATTTATTGGGTGCGACGATGATTGGTTATGGAGTTAACTGTGTGATCCCGCGTCTCGGAGAAGTTTACAGAGGTTTATTTCTTGCAAAGTGGGAAGGTATTTCTCGCACTTCAATGCTTGGAACGATCATCGTGGAAAGAATTATCGATATACTTGCTCTCGGTATATCTGTGCTAATAAGTGTAACGATATACTCAGGAGATCTTTATAAAGAAGTCACATGGCTTTCATCAGCATTGATATTAGGAGCAGCGGTAATTTTGTTGTTAATTATAGTTTTATACTTAACGGTAAAATTTAAGGAAAAATTTTATAATGCAATTGTTCGTTTTATCGGAAAAATTTCTGAAAACTCTGCGGAAAAAGTAGCTTACATTTTTCATACTCTTACAGATGGGTTTGCAGCTCTTAAAACGAGCAAAAGTTACTTCTACACTTTTTTATTAAGTGTAGTAATTATGGTTGTTTACGGATTGAATTCATATATCGGTTTTTATATGCTGAATATGAATGAGATTCAAGATGTTACTTTTGAAATGGCCTGGGTTCTTATGACAATTAGTGCCTTTGGTATAATAATCCCAACTCCGGGTGGAACTGGTTCATATCACGCTATAACCATTTTAGTCTTAACGACTTTATATGGATTTGGACAAGAAATTAGTGCAGCTTTTGCATTGCTGACCCACTTTATTTCTTACATCGCATTTATTCTATCTACTGTTTTATTTACATATCTTGTTAACAAGAGACAAGTTAAACTCGGTTATAATAAGGAAAATTTCTTTACCGTACTCAAAAATTCGAGAGAGTCATAATGAAAAATATTTTAGCATCGATCATATTTTTGATAAGCTTAATTAATCTTAGTGCTCAATTTGACATCACTGGGGGTATGGGAATTTCATTTCAGTCAACTCCTTCACTAAAAGATTATATAGACAACCTAGCACCGGCGGGTGAAGAATTAGCCCAATACTCAAGTGCAGTCACCTTCTTCGGTGAAATTGATTACTCAATAAGTAAAACATTCGATCTCGGTTTGGAATATGAAAATAAATTATTTTCATACAATACTTCTTATGGAGGTTTGGGCACATACGATTTATCTTACACTGCTCATAGTCCTTCATTACTTGCGTTCTATGTAGTTCAAGGCGTTGGTTACAAATTTAAGTTTGGAGGAGGAGTCGGTTATAGAATTATTTCAATTGATGAAGAACTTCCTACTTCGAATAGTGTTATAAATTATACTGCTAATGGTTTTGGAATAGTATTAAAATCGTTAGCTCATACACTATTAGGTGGAGATTTTTATGCATCTATCGGTGCCGATATTCGTTATGATATCATAGGTGAAGCATCAAATAACGGAAATACTTTGGGGGCTGCCGGATTAAAAGAAAAAGTTGATTTTAATACTCTAGCTTTCGGTGTTAAAATAGGTGTTTCATATTTTATCAGATAAATTATTTTAGATCAATTATAAATTATGAAGGAGCAATTTTATGAAAAAAATAATCCTAATGGTAATTATTTTATTTACAGTAACAAATTGTACCGAAAAAGTAGAAAATGAACAACAACACATAAAACAAGAGACTAAAGTGAATAAAGAAGAAAGCTATAATTATGTTACTATTGGACCGGATTCAATTTTGGTAGCAGTAGTCAAAACAAATATGGGTACTTTTGAAATGGAACTATACCCAAACGAAACTCCTATTACAGTTACAAACTTTGTAACATTAGCAGAAGAAAATTTTTATGACAGTGTAACTTTTCACAGAATAATTGATGGATTTGTTATCCAAGGTGGTGACCCGACCGGAACGGGTTCCGGTGGAAAAAGTATTTATGACGGCAAACCTTATGCCGATGAGTTCGTTCCATCGTTGAGACATAATTCGGCTGGAATTCTTTCAATGGCAAACAGAGGACCAAGCACAAATACAAGCCAATTTTTTATAACTCTTGCTCCAACACCGCACCTTGATGACAGACATACAGTCTTCGGAAAAGTCATCAGCGGCATGGATGTGATATCAAAAATTGGGAAAGTGCCAACAGATCCACAATTTAACCGCCCAATAGATCCGGTGGTTATGGAAAAGGTTACAATCGAAAGAAGAGCTAAGGTAAATTAATTATTGAATGAAGCAACAAGAGTTTTTTACATCTCGATGGGGATTGATAATTGCTACTCTCGGTATTGCCGTCGGTACCGGGAATATCTGGCGATTTTCTAGAATTGTTGCACAGAACGGCGGCGGTTCATTTTTAATCCCTTGGGTTGTATTCCTTTTATTTTGGTCTATTCCTCTTATCATTGCTGAATTTGCTATCGGTAAATCAACACGCCTCGGACCGGTTGGGGCAATCTCAAAAACTGCAGGCAAACAATTTGGTTGGATGGGGGCATTCATTGCTCTCGTATCCACAGCTATTATGTTCTATTACTCGGTGGTTACCGGATGGTGTTTATATTATTTCTCTTCTGCAATTTCAGGAAATTTATTTGAGACTCAAAGTCACTTAGAGTACTGGAATAATTTCTCAACAAGTTCTTTGCCGGTTTTATTTCACGCATTAGCAATCGGTATTGGTGCAATTGTAATTTATAGGGGAATTGTAAAAGGAATTGAGAAAACTAATAAAATACTGGTCACTTCATTAGTTGTCATTTTACTTATACTCTTTATTCGAGCCATTACATTACCAAACGCTATCGAGGGAATTGAATATTTCTTTACACCAAAATCAGAATTTTTACTTGATTATAAAGTTTGGCTAAATGCACTTACACAAAATGCTTGGGATACCGGTGCCGGTTGGGGATTAATTTTAGTCTATGCTACTTACATGAGAAAGAAAGAGGACATCCCCTTAAATGCCGCACTTATTGGGTTTGGAAATAACTCCATTTCACTTATTGCCGGGATTACAATTTTTTCAACGGTGTTTGCGTTAAGCTCGGTTGATGCGATGAATCAAATATCTCAATCCGGTCCGGCAAATACTGGATTGACATTTATCTATTTGCCTATTCTCTTTTCGAAAATATCCAACAGTGTTGGATTAAATTCTTTTTTTGCAGTAATATTTTTCCTTGCTCTCTCATTTGCTGCACTAACTTCACTAATATCTTTGATTGAATTAACAACTCGTGTATTTATTGATTATGGAATGAATCGGAAGAAAGCTATTAAAATTGTTGCGGCTGCCGGTTTTGTTCTAGGCTTACCCTCGGCTTTAAATCTTGATTTTTTTACAAACCAGGATTGGGTCTGGGGGGTTGGATTAGTTTTGAGCGGTGCATTTATTGCATTCGCTGTCAATAAATTTGGGGTCGATAAGTTTAGGCAGGAAATAATAAATGCTCCGGGAAGTGATATAAAAATTGGAAAATGGTTCAATGTTTCGATGAAGTATTTAATACCTCTGCAAGCAATTGTATTATTGTTCTGGTGGTTAATTTCATCGGTAACGTGGGATCCTCTATGGTGGAACCCATTTCATGCAGAAAATGCCGGAACTTGTTTAGTTCAATGGGGACTCTTTATTTTAGTATTTTACTTTTTTAATAAAAAAATTGTTCATCCAAACTGGCTTAGCAAATGAATCTTGTTTTCATTCTAACTTTATTATTTGTTACAGCTATAGTCTGGGGTGGATTTCTATATTTTCTTTCAAAAGCTATAAAGCACGAAAAAAAGAAGAAACAAAATGGCAAAAGTTCAACATAGATCAATTTATGAAATTCCGGAATTGGTGAAATCAAATAAATTACCGCATGTTAATTTTCTATGCGGTGAGGATACTTTTGCAATCGATGGTGCGTTAAAAATTTTAATTGACTGGATCGAACCGTCAATCGGTTCTGAGTTTGACAAAGAAATTATTTCAGCAGATAAAAATAGTTCATCACAAAATATTATCGATTTAGCTTTGGCATTTCCCTTTGGAGGGATGAAAAAATTAATTGTTATAAAAGATTTTAATAATCTTGATGAAAAAAATAAATTTGTGGAATTAATAACCGACCCTCCCGAATATCTTCACTTAATACTTATTCAATATGGCACAGTAACGGCAACTAAGACTGAACCTTATGCGTCACTTCACAAAAATAAATTGATGTTTGAAGCAAAAAAGTTAAAGCCGGATGAACTTGCTGATTGGTTGGTAAAGCATGCTAAAAAGAACAGGGTAGTATTATCCTATGAAAATGCTGTCGCGTTAACTGAAATTGTTGGTGATGAAAAATCACTTCTTGAGAATCAGGTGAATAAGATGTATGATTATGTTGGTGAGGGAGGAGTACTAACTTTTGATGTAATTTCTTCGCTTGCTTCGACCACAAGAAAATATACTACCTTCAATTTGCAAGACGAAATTGGCAGGGGAAACAAAGCTAAGGCACTAGAAATCGCAATAAATTTGTTAGATAGTGGGACTGAAATGGGGCAACTTATTGCCAATTTGAGCCGATATTTTTTGCTTAACATGCAGTCAATTGAGTTAAAAAGTAAACGTTTTGAATTGGCGGAAGCTGCAAAGGAAGCCGGGGCAAATTTCTTCTATTATAAGAATACTACCAATTCCAAAATTTACAATAATCCGGGTCATCTTAAAAAAGCCGCCGAAGCACTTTTTAAGGCAGATTTAATTCTGAAAACAACATCCGCTGACCCAAGGACTGTCCTAACAATATTAATAAGTGAGATGATTCCGGATTGATTAGTTTTGACATCAAAAAAATTGAAAAGAGATAGAAATTAGACTAATTTGTTTGAAACATTTTTTATCGTAAAAGGTATAAAATCCATTGAGTAGAAAGCTTACAGAATTTACGGACGAAGAACTTATCAAAGAGTTTCAGGATAACGAAACTCTTGAAGCGTATGAAATTTTGGTTAAGAGATTCAAAGACCCCTTGACCAATTTTGTTTTTAGATTTGTTGGTGATCGCGATGCCAGTACCGATATCGTTCAAGATACGATGATAAAATTCTACTTGAACAAGGACTCATACAAATCATTTGCGAAATTTTCGACTTGGATTTATACTATTGCCGGTAATCTAGCTAAAAATGAATTAAAGAGAAGAAAGAGAAGGAAAATTTACTCTCTCGATAATTCGATTGATGATGACGAAAGTAAGAAACTCCAAATTGAGGACAAGTCTTATTTTGAACCGGATAGATTAGCAGATAGCAATATCAAAAGTAAAATCATCCAAAGTGCACTGTTAAAAGTAAAACCTGTTTATAGAGAAGTAGTTATTCTCAGAGATGTTGAAGAATTTTCATATGAAGAAATTGCTGATATCACCGGACTTTCAATCGGTACTGTAAAATCAAGAATTAACAGAGGAAGAACACAACTTCAGAAATTATTAAAAAATATATACAAAGAGTAAGCCTATGGGAATTAATATTTACAAATCTAATGAAGAAGAAAAATTTACCAAACTGATAAACGACTTAAAGAATCTACCTAAAGAAAAGGCGGACGATAACTTTGAGTATAGCCTCATGGTTAAAATCCAGAATAAGAATTTTGAACTTTCTCAACCGGAAAAAAGATTCTATTTTAGTAAACAAATTGTACCGGCCGCTGCATTGGCGTTTTCAACTATTTTATTGTTTTTTGTTCTAAGTGATTCAGAGGTAAATTTAGAAAATCCGTTTCAAGCCACACCACCGGTAAGGGCTAATTATTCGATTGCAAAAACTGATACAATTGTACTTTCTAATCCTGAAACCATTTCTGAAACAATAACGAATGAAGCAAATCAAGCTGCAATTGTTGCTCAATCAAATGTAAATAATGTGGTTCGAGTTGTTGTTGAACCTTCCGATGCCGTTACTGTTGAAGAAGTAAATTTGCCATTTGATGATTCAAATTCACTCGATCTTGATTCTTTTGTAAGCGGAAATAGAAATCAACCTGCATCATTGCAAAGAGGGCGTTTGGTTGGCGGAGGTTCTCAACCAACTCAATTTGATGGATTTTTGTTCAAAGAAAGACCCAGCCCGGAAGCACTGAAATTGCACAAAAATATGCTCGATTCGCTCAAAAAAGCCGAAAATGTTGAAAGAAAATAGTTGTATTTAAGACTTAGGTTAAATATATTTACAGTTCGTATAAAATTATACTAGGTGACAAATGAAACAGGGAATACATCCTAATTACAGACCGGTTGTTTTTAAAGATATGTCAGCAGACTATGCTTTTCTTACACAATCTACTATCGATACCAAAGAGACAATCATTTGGGAAGATGGGAATGAATATCCTCTTGTTAAATTAGAAATTTCAAGCGCTTCACATCCATTTTTTACAGGTAAACAGATGATGCTTGATTCAGCCGGACGTGTTGAGAAGTTTAATAGAAAATATGGTCGCAAGGAAAAATAATTTTTTTGTTTTCAAAAAGAGGGTTGTAACAAAAGTTGCAGCCCTTTTTTGTTTTAAATTTTAGATCGCCTCAACACTCATTACATCCAAAATTAATCCATTATTTTTACTATTTTAATAAACTTCATTGTATTGATAAGCAAGGAATTTATATTTCATGGAACAGGATATTATTTATAAAGGACCGGAAATTTACACAGGGGTTAGAGGGCTAGCTGTTAAGATTCTCAATCGAGTTGATAGAACAGATGCTTACCTAGATAAATTATTAGATATAGAAATTAAAAATTCCGAACTCTCCGGAGTCGATAAAGCACTACTTTTCGAAATTGTTCACGGGGTAATTCGTTGGCTTGGAAAAATTGATTGGATACTTAACGGATTTTACAAAGGGCAATTCTCCAAATGTATTCCCAATGTAAAAAATGCGATGCGAGTAGCACTTTATCAAATATTGTTTTTAGATAAAATTCCGGAATATGCAGCGGTTAATGAAGCAGTCGATTTTGTAAAAAAAATACAAGGTCAGAAACCAGCCGATTTAACTAATGCAGTATTAAGAAATATTATACGAAGCAAAAACGGAATACGTTACCCGGATGAAAAAGAGGAGGAAGTAAATTATCTATCCGCTTATTACTCTCATCCAACATGGATGATTAAAAGATGGCTCAAAAATTTCAACAGAGATTTTACTGAAGAGTTACTGAAATCCAACAATAATAAACCCGATTTAACATTAAGAGTTAATAATCTTGTTACAAACAAGATTGAATTAAAGCAGCTTTTAAATAAGGTAAATCTTGAGCATGGGGATACAAAATATTTACCTGAATATATAAGGTTAGCAAATCTTACAAACATAACAGCGTGGGAATATTTTGCGAAAGGTTATTTTAGTGTTCAGGATGAAAGTACAGGTTTCCCTCCAATCCTTCTTGACCCTAAACCCGGTATGAGAGTTTTGGATTTTTGTGCCGCACCCGGAGGTAAATCAGCCCACCTTGCTGAATTGATGCGTAATGAAGGGGAGATTATAGCACTCGATCAATTTGAAAGCCGCTTAAGTATATTGAACAAGAACTTAGAGAGAATGCATGTTAAAATTGTCAAACCGATAGTCGCTGATTCCAGACAATTTGAAGACGAACAAAAATTTGATCGAATACTAGTTGATGTTCCATGTTCGGGTTTAGGAACTTTAAGAAAGAAACCCGATATCAAATGGAAACGAGATATTGGTGATATACGAAAATTGAATGTAACACAATCTGAATTGCTTCAGAATGCTGCCAAACAATTAAAAGTTGGTGGCTTTATTGTTTACAGCACGTGTACAATAGAACCTGAAGAAAATTTTGAAATTGTGAGTGCTTTTTTGCAAAAGAATCCCGATTTTGAACTTGTCAAGGCAAATAATATTTTCGGTGATGAGTTATGCGATTCTAATGGTTGTGTTCAGACCTATACAAACATTCATGGAATAGATGGATCATTTGCAGCTAAGTTAAAAAGAATTAGATAAGGGTCATATGGATGTCTATTGATGAATTAAAATTACTTGCTTATGAGTTAAAAGAAGCAAGAGAAAAAGCTGAAGTAAGCTTACAGCACATTGCGTCTAAGACTCGCATTGATTTGAAGTTTTTGAAAGCAATCGAGGAAGGTGATTTCGCTATTCTTCCGGATGTATATATCACGGCATTCATAAAGGAATATGCTGCTCTGTGTAATTTGGATCCTAAACAAGTTTTAGAAAAATATAAACTAGCAAAACAAGGTAAGCCTATCAATCCTCCCGTAGATCAACAGGAAACGATAGATAATTCTGCTTCTGAAAAACAACTCGAGAAGAAAAAAGAATTTAATGATAATATTAGTAATGTTAACCCTGTTGGAGAAACTCCTTCAAGCAATAAAAGGATTTTTCTTTATGGCGGTATTGGATTACTTCTAATTTTATCGATTACCTCCTATTTCATGTTTTTTAAAAATTCCTCTCCTGATATTGTTGTTGAAAAGCCATTTGAAGAAGTATTGAATGAACAAAAAAAACGATTTGATATAAATGAAGAACCGAGCCCCCAGGATTTAGCCGTATCAGCTGATTCATTGAGCCTTATTATTAAAGCCGATGATACTTGTTGGGTAAATATAACTATAGATGAAGCAGTGGATAAAGAATATATGTTGTACAGAAATAGTTCAATTGCTGTTAAAGCAGCGAGAAAGTTTGATTTGATCGTTGGTAATGCCGGTGGTATTTCACTTGAATTAAACGGGAATCCAGTTACAATTAACGGTACAAAAGGGCAACGCAAAATATTTTCAATAAACCAAGATGGATTACAAAACTCTTCTAACTGAGTTCTATGAGTTCTAATATCGAAAAAAGGATTGAAGAATTACGAGAACAAATTCGTCACCACGACTACCAATACTATATTCTAACAAATCCTAAAATCACAGATCAAGAATATGATAAACTCTATAAAGAATTAGAATATCTAGAAGCGGAATATCCTGAGCTAGTAACTCCCGATTCACCTACTCAAAGAGTTGGATCAGACCTTACTAAAGAATTCCAACCGATTCAGCATAGAATCCCAATGCTGAGTTTGTCAAACACCTATAGTCAGCAAGAATTATGTGATTTTGATAGAAGAGTTCGAGAAGGTATTGGAAATCTTTCGGAAGTCGAATACGTGGCAGAGCTGAAAATTGACGGAGTCTCGGTTTCGATTCGTTACGAAGACTTTAAATTAGTCTCGGCTGCTACAAGAGGTGACGGTACAACAGGCGAAGAAATTACAAATAATGTAAAGACTATTCGAAGTGTACCACTCAAAATAAAGAAATTGAACATTGCCAAATACGATTTAAATAAAATTGAAGTGCGTGGTGAAATTTTTATGGAAGTAGAAGCATTCAAGAAATTTAATGCTGAACGCGAAGCTAATGGGGAAAAGACTTTTGCCAATCCAAGGAATTCATCCGCCGGTACATTAAAACTTCAAGATCCAAAATTAGTTTCAAAGCGACCATTGGATATTTTCACTTATTTTCTTGCATTAGAAAATGGTCAAATTGAATCGCAGATTGAATCATTATCCTTATTAGAAGAACTCGGTTTAAAAGTAAATCCAAATTATAAGTTGTGCAGAAACATAGATGAAGTCTTGGATTACTGCAATAAGTGGGAAGTAGATCGTAATAAACTACCATACGAAATTGACGGGGTTGTGGTTAAAGTAAATTCAGTTAAATATCAACGCGCACTTGGCAGTATAGCAAAATCACCAAGGTGGGCAGTAGCATATAAATTTAGAGCAAAGCAAGTTGAAACAAAATTAAATAAAATTACTTGGCAAGTTGGTAGAACAGGAACTGTTACTCCTGTTGCGGAACTTGAACCAGTATTTCTTGCGGGCTCGACAATTAGTAGAGCAACATTACACAATATTGAAGAAATTGAGCGGAAAGATATCCGGGAAAGCGATTTTGTTATTATTGAAAAGGGAGGAGACGTAATCCCCAAAGTTGTTCAGGTTGTTAAATCAAAACGCGATTCCAATATTAAGAAAACTTTTGCTCCTAAAACTTGTCCGGTTTGTGGTTCAAAGTTGTATCGACCAGAGGGTGAAGTAGCTATTTACTGTGAAAACAATACGTGCCCGGCCCAGGTTAAAGGAAAGATTGAACATTTTGCATCTCGCGGAGCTATGGATATTGAGGGACTTGGTAGATCCATAATTGATCAATTTGTGGATTTGGATTACTTAAAATCATATGCAGATATTTATGATCTGCACCTTCATAAAAATGAATTGACACAACTTGAAGGATTCGGGGAATTAAGTATCTCCAATTTGATTAAGTCAATCGAAGAAAGTAAAAAACGACCATTTGAAAAAGTATTGTTTGCACTAGGTATTAGGTTTGTCGGCAGCGGAGCGGCACAAAAAATTGCTCGACATTTTAAGAATATTGATGAAATTGTAAAGGCAACTGCAGAAGAAATTGAATCAATACATGAAATTGGGCCGTCAATCAGCAATAGTGTAATTAAGTTTTTTGCTACTTCGGATAATCTTAAAATTATAGAGAGATTAAAAAAGGCCGGATTGATTTTTCAGCAAGAAAAAAAATCCGATGTCTCGGAGAACTTAAAAGACCTTACATTCGTCTTAACGGGGACTTTGGAAAAATTTACGAGAGACGAAGCAAAAGAAATGATTATACTTAGAGGAGGAAAGGTTACTGGAAGTGTTAGTAAAAATACGAATTACTTAGTTGTTGGAGAAAATGCTGGTTCAAAATTGGATAAAGCCGAAAAACTTGGCGTTAAGATTTTAACCGAAGACGAATTTTTATCACTGATTGAGAAAGGTAAGTGATTAAGTCAATTAAAAATTATATTGCATTCTTTATTGCTAAAAAAAAATACTTAAATAAAAAATCTTCACCCAAAAATTTTAAGAGTTTGATTTCAAATTCATCAAAAATTTTGATTGTTCTACCAAATAATGCAGAAGACATTTTAAAAGCATTAGATATTCCGGCTTTTTTTAAGAAAAATAACAAAGAAGTGATTCTAATTACTAATGAAAAATTTCAACACATTGCACAAGAAGAATTTCAGTTTAAGACAATTACCTATAATGAAGAATCTATTTCTAAATTTGGACTGCCTGTGCGCTCCCTGGTTGAAGAATTGTTATTGTTGGAAGTTGATATAGCTCTGGACTTAAATAGAGAAGAAAGCCTGTTTCTAGGAATTTTGGCCAATATATCGAAATCGGATTTAGTTGCGGGATTTAAAAAAATAAAAGCCGATGATTTATATGATTTACAGATAGCAAATCATCAAAATAATGCTGAAATTTCTTATAGAAATTTCTTAAATTCTATTCAAATGTTATAAAAATTTATAATTCATTTTACAGACGAGATATTCAATTATGAACGAAAATATTAATTTTGAACTAAAAAGAATCAACGATATTGCCGTATTCAGATTAAATGAAAAAAGATTTGATTCACAAATTGCCGGTTTAGTTAAAGGCGAATTCACAATTCTTCTGCATACAGACGATGTTAATAAATTAGTTATTGATTTAGCTGAAGTTGATTATTGTGATAGTTCTGGTTTAAGCGCTATTCTTTTAGCCTACCGAATTTTACAATCGGAAGAAGGACATATCAGAATCGCATCACCAACAAAGAACGTCAAAAGTCTGATAGAAATTTCACAACTAGATAGAATATTGCCAATCACAGAAACCGTCGAGCAAGCAATCGAGGACCTAAAGAAAATATAGGTAATTCCTATTGGATCGTACACTCGATTTTGTAATTATATCAATATATCTACTTATCATTGCTTTAATAGGATATTTTTCCGGTGGTAAACAAAAAACCACCAGAGATTATTTTCTTGGGTCCGATAAAGTATCTTGGTGGGCCGTAACATTTTCAATTGTTGCCGCTGAGACAAGCTCACTTACTTTTATTTCCATTCCCGGATTAGCTTATTTAACAAATCTAAATTTTTTACAACTTGCTTTCGGATATATAATCGGGAGGATAATTGTAGCTTCTGTACTTTTGCCGCAATATTTTAAAGGTGAACTTTCAACGGCATATGCTTATTTAGGTAATAGATTTGGAAATAAAACACGATCATTTGCGTCAATAGTGTTCCTTTTTACTAGACTTCTTGCTGATGGTGTTAGACTTTTTGCAACAGCCATACCACTTAAACTTTTATTGGGGATAGACTATCCTTATGCCATATTAATCATTGCAGTTATTACACTTCTATACACAGTAACTGGTGGTGTCAAAGGAATAATCTGGGTTGATGTGGTGCAAATGTTCGTCTATATCGGTGGTGCAATTATTTCTCTTTGGTTTTTATTTAACTCACTGTTACCGGGTGGAATTACTGCAGTCTTCCAAAGTGATTATTCACAAAAATTTGAATTGATAAACTTAGGTTTTGCATCTGGCTTTAGCGCTTTTATAAAGGAACCTTATTCATTAATTGGGGGAATAATTGGCGGTGCATTTCTCTCGATGGCGTCACATGGTACTGATCAGTTAATTGTTCAAAGATTGCTTGTAACTAAAGATTTGCGTGAGGCAAAAAAGGCAATTATTACAAGTGGCATAGCTGTCTTTTTTCAATTTGCGTTATTCTTGTTTATCGGAATTTCACTCTACGCATTTTATGGAGAGATAGACATCCGCGCTGATGAAATTTTCCCGAAATTTATAATTGACAATTTACCGGTTGGAATTACAGGAATAATAATTGCCGGATTATTTGCCGCTGCAATGTCAACACTAGCCGGATCTATAAGTTCACTTTCCTCGTCGGTCGTATTTGATTTATTTCCAAAGTTCTTTAATACAGATGATGATAAGAAAAATTTAAGAATTTCCAGATTAATGACAATCTTTTGGTCACTTTTGTTAATTAGTGCTGCTATTTTCTTTATGAATACATCTCAATCGGTAGTCGAGTTAGCTTTGTCGATTGCTTCTTTTACATATGGCGGACTACTCGGAACGTTTTTGCTGGGAATTTTAAATAAAAGAATAAATCAAAATTTTGCTATAATTTCATTTATCCTTGGGCTTGTTGGAATGGGAATTTTCATAAGCTTGAATCTTGTCGCATGGACTTGGTACACTTTTATCGGTGTGTTAATAACATTAATTTCCGGTACAATACTAGCATTCTTTCAAAAGTCCTAAATCAAGGATAGCTAGTTTTTTTAAGGTATTTATTTGCCTTGCAAGTCAAATCTTTCAATAATTTCTGTTATTTTAGTTTACATAAATATTCTAATTGTTAAACATAACCAACATTAGGTGAATTTTTTGATTGACAAAAACCGATTAAAAAAGTTGAAACTAATTGTATTTGATGTCGATGGCACATTAGTCAATGAGCGAGACGAAATTGGTCAAGAGACGATTAAATATGTAAAGTTACTTAGAGAAATGGGAGTAAGATTTTCGTTTGCTTCGGGCAGACAACATAGTGCGCTTCTGCATCATGCAGAAACTTTAAATATTATTTCACCGCTTATTTCTCTTGATGGTACTCTTATCAAAAGCCATCCTGAAGGTAAAATTGTATCAGAATCTACCATCCCGGATAAGTATGTAAGAAAAGCAATTCAAATGGCAGATAAATATTTGCTGCGAATTGCTCTTTGTCATGATGAAGCAATTTATTATGATGAACAAAATTCCGGTGTTCAATCTTTGCTTGATAAATACGGAGCAAAGTATAAAGAAGTTGAATCATATGATCAGTATATCCCGGACACACTAGAGATTGTTATTACCGGTGATTCAAAAGAAGCTGTGAAATATGTAAATAAGAAATTTCAATTTCCTTATTCATTTGGATTAGTGACATCTTTTTATAAATCACAATCTCATGGTGGAATTTACTATCTTGAAATAAGGAAAAGTGGTGGAAGCAAAGGAAAAGGATTAAAAAAGCTTAACAATTATCTTAAAATTGGTATAAAGGAAACTGCTGTTATTGGTGATTGGTTTAATGACCGAAGCTTATTTGAAACCGGAGCTTTAAAGATAGCAATGGGTAATGCAGTACCCGAAATTAAAAGATTAGCGGATCATATTTTAACCAGATCTTTCCATGATGATGGAACTGCAGAATTTTTAGAAATGGTAGTAAGGGCCAAAAAGTAAAAATTATGTTTACCGAAGAAACAAAAAAGAAACTCAGAACAAGTTTAAGAGTAAGAATCCTTCTAGTTCTTGTCTCAATAATTCTTGTATTGCTGATGTTTCCGAAAGGGGAATCTCTCGAATTTGAAGTCTCAATTGGTTCGATTTGGATTCAAGACGATTTAATTGCTTCAACTTCTTTTGAAGTGCTTAAAGATCCCGATGTTTACAAACGAGAAATTAAAAATGCTCAAGATAATGTTAATCCCATTTTTATACTTGAGAGTTCAATTGAAAGTAAACAGATTGATTCTATTCGTTCGTACAATAATTTTCTAATTGAATACATTGATGAGCATCTTAATGAGAGAAATGAACAATTCAGTAACCCAACTTTTTTAACCGACGATAGTTACAGAAGATTACTCAATATTAGACGACAAGAGAATTTAATTGGAAGTACAAATCGTGTTAGACTAAGATCTATCTTCCAACTTTCCGAACAGATTGTAGATCGAATTTATAAAAGAGGGTTATTGAGTACATCACTTGATGAAATTAAAAAAGATTCAATTACATTGAGAGATGGTAGATTTGAAAGAGACGTCTCAAAAAGAAATTATTTAGATGATAACGCTGCCAAAAATTTCATTCAACTATTTGTAAGGAACAATCTTAATTCAAGCGACGAAATTAGAAGTGCAGTTGATGAATATGTCTACCATTTCGTTAAACCAAATATAATTTTTAGTTCTGAACTAACTAATGAAGCAATTGAGAGAGCCAAAAATAAAATCCCAAGAAATGTCGGAATTGTAAATGAAAACGAAAGAATAGTTGCAAAACATGACAGAATTTCTGCCGAAACCAAGTTAAAGATTGATTCCTATAAAATTGCTAAGGGGGAATCAACCGGTTTTTGGGGTGAGTTTGCGCAATCAGTAGGAAAGTTTTTACATATTCTTGCTATCCTATCACTTTTCTCAATTTATATTTATCTCTTCAGAAAGAAAATTTATAACGATAATATTAAAGTATTACTACTTGCCATCATAATTTTACTTATAAGTTCGCTTGGGTATATAGTACAATTGGTTGTAGTAAATGCACCGATTGAGTATTTAATTTTAGTCCCAGCCGGTTCAATGCTTTTAACAATTATATTTGATTCCAGAGTTGGATTTTATGGCACAATTGTAATAGCATTGATAACTGGAGCATTAAGAGGAAATGATTACGCTTTCGCTGTCATGAATATTGTCGCAGGAGGCTTAGCTGCATACACAGTTAGGGATATAAAAAACCGCTCACAAATCTTCAGATCGTTTCTATTTATTTTAATTGGTTATATAATAACAATCTTTGCCTTTGGATTGGAAAGATTTGCCCCAATCGATCAAATATTGGTTAATTCCGGTTTCGCTGCTACAAATGCATTGATAAGTCCGGTATTAACATATGGACTAATAATTTTCTTCGAAAGAATTTTCAATATTACAACTGATTTAACTTTGTTGGAATTAACCGACTTTAATTCTCCTTTATTAAAACAACTTGCGGCAAAAGCTCCGGGCACATTTTCACATTCTATAACAATGGCCTCATTAGTTGAAACTGCCGCACAAAAAATTGGAGCCAATCCGATTTTAGCAAGAGTGGGTGCGTATTACCATGATGTAGGTAAATCATTCGATCCGGGATCATTCGTAGAAAATCAAATTGATAATAGAAACATTCACGAGAAACTTAATCCACAAAAAAGTGCTCAAGTTATAATCGAACATGTTGTAAAAGGTATTGAATTCGCAAAAGAACAAAGACTTCCTCAAGAGATAATTGATTTTATTCCAATGCACCATGGAACAACAGTAATAGCATTTTTTTATGAGAGAGCAAAGCAAGAATTAGGTGAAGAAAATGTGAATAAAGATGACTTTCGTTACCCCGGGCCTAAGCCTAACACAAGAGAAACTGCACTTGTTATGTTAGCCGATGCTTGTGAATCTGCTGTAAGATCGATGACCGATGCCGATCCTAAAAAAGTAGAGAATGTTATCAATAATTTATTCAAACAGAGAATTGACGATGGTCAACTTGATGAATCGCCAATTACATTGCAAGATTTAAAGAAAATTAAAGAATCATTTATTTCCATTTTGGTTGGTCAACATCATAAAAGAATCAGATATCCGAAGCAGAATGAAATGGAAGAGAATGAATAGGCAATGCGTCAATTTATAGATGAATATTTAACAATTCTTTCGTTAGAAAAAAATCTCGCGGAAAATTCTGTAAAATCTTATAAGTCAGATCTCATAAAATTCATTTCAATTTTAGAAAAAGAAAATATTAGCGACTTGAATGATGTAGATCATAAATCCATCACCAAATTTTTGCAGTATATAAAATCCGAAGGGCTAACCGGATCTTCAGCCTCAAGATATC
Source organism: Melioribacteraceae bacterium (assembly GCA_030584085.1). Taxonomy (NCBI): domain Bacteria; kingdom Pseudomonadati; phylum Ignavibacteriota; class Ignavibacteria; order Ignavibacteriales; family Melioribacteraceae; species Melioribacteraceae bacterium. Next base: position 2,570,801 of record CP129490.1, on the reverse strand, counting down.
TATCCTCGATTCGTGGTTTTTTCTCGTATTTAGAAGAGAATAATTATATTGAAAAAGATCCAACTGGAAGAGTTAGTTCTACTAAGATGACGCGAAAACTTCCCGCTGTTTTATCATTTGCTGAGATAGAAATAATATTAGACAAACCGAAGGTAAACGATAAGTTTGGATTGCGAGATAAATCAATCCTTGAGCTTTTATATTCATCCGGACTAAGAGTTTCCGAATTAATTGAATTAAAAATTGCAGATTTATTTATAGATGATGAAGTAATTCGCGTGACCGGAAAAGGCTCTAAGCAGAGAGTTGTACCGATTGGGTCAAGTGCAATTGAATGGATGAAGAAATACTTAATAAACTCTAGACCGTTATTAGAAAAGAAAATGAAAAGTAAGAATTATATTTATCTGAACACAAGGGGAACAAAATTTTCGAGAATGGGTGTTTGGAAAATTGTAGAGAAATATACAAAAGAAGCCGGAATCAACAAGGAAGTACATCCGCACACTTTTAGACATTCATTTGCAACTCATTTATTAGAAGGTGGTGCGGACTTGCGCTCCGTTCAAGAAATGTTAGGACATTCGGATATTTCAACAACTCAAATTTATACACATATAGATCGCGAATATATTAAACAGATTCATAGAGATTTTCACCCGCGAGGATGATTAAATTATTTATAAATATCGGATTAATAATTATAATCTCTGCTTGTAACACAAATGTGGAGAAACCGTTATCATCCGATTCTTGTTCTATCATTGTTAATTATTCCGATCATAAAAACTGGTCAGCCGATAGTTTGGAATCAATTATACCAGATACAATATTAGTTGCAGAAGATGATAGAGTGATATTTGGACTATTCACTAATTTTAGGCAAGCATCCGATAGAGGATTTCAACTTTATGTTGATAAAATTATTCCAAACTTCGATGTTATAATTGGCGATTCAATAATTCCAAATGATTATACTCCATTTTATTTTGTAGGTTGGCATTTAGATAGACCGGCCTTGTATAGAACAGATTTATTAGATGTATCTCCTAAATTAGTTTGGAGTAAGTGGGGAAGGGAAATTTTGCAACTTTATAGAGATCATGAAAGGAATCATTATTTCTTTACTACTGTACTTCATGAAGGAATTAGAGGTAACTTTCCTCTTAAAATGGATGCCAGACTTTATTATTTTAATCGATTAGATGAAAATGCTAAACTTGTTCATCAAGCCGGAAATGTCATGAGTATTGATGGAAGATGGGATACTGACTCAACATTCATAAATTATATCTCGGTTCTTGATTCAATGTTGACATCGAATATCATTCAATATCAATTTGATTATTCGAAGGATGGTAAGCAGATAAATTCAACTGAGAGAATATTTGAATTGATTGAAGGAATTCCGATCCCAAAATTATCAAACATAAATCCCGTTTCTCCAAATCTCCGGTATAAATTATCGGTTATTAAATCGGATTCTCTGATTCAACTAAATATAATTGATGAGTTAAACGGCACAAACAATTTTATAACTAATTTATCCGGTGATATTAAAGAGAATATATGGAATGCGGTTGGAGATTATTTATTTGTAACTTGTGATGCAGAATCAGATTCAACAACTCTTTATTCAATTAATCTACAAAAAATGAATATTGCCTCTGAAATTAAAGCTGTCGGGGAAATGAATTTACTAATAATCGGGAATTTATTGATATATGATGAAGATTTTGACAATGAGGCAAAGATTATTTTATTCAGATATAGAAAAGACGATATTTTTTCATCGATTAAAGTAAATGGTGGTTGCGGTATAAACAGCATACCAGAGCGGAATAAGATTTTTTAATGAAGACCTACTTTAGAATATTATCATATGTAAAACCTTATTGGAAACATCTACTGTTATCAGTTACAGCAACGTTTTTCTATGCCATTCTTAATGGTGCTTCGGTTTATTTAGCTATTCCATTACTAGACACACTTTTCCAAGAATCCGGTGTTTCGACATCTATTCCGGAAACGACTACCGATCCGGCAGCGGCTGAAATTTTACCGGGATGGTTCTCCCAATTCATGAATAGTTTAACGAAATCATTTCAAGAATTTATTTTTAGCGGAACAGAAGTTGAATCATTATTCAAAATATGTGCATTAATTCTCTTTGCATTTCTTGGTAAAAATTTATTTGGATATCTTCAAGCATATTTCCTTGCATTCGTTGAACAAGGTGTAATCAAGGATATGCGCAACCAAGCTTATGTTCATCTACACAAATTACCGATGAGCTTTTTTAAGAATGAAAAAACCGGAAATTTAATATCCAAAATAACCAACGATGTAAATGTTGTTCAGTCCAGTGTATCTGCGGTTTTTCTAAATTTAGTTAGAGAACCACTGACCATTTTGGTATTTCTCGGTATAGCAATGTCAATTAGTCTTCATCTTACTTTATTCTCGTTTATTGTTTTGCCGGTTTCTTTAGCAATAATTGGTTGGATTGGATTAAAGCTCCACAAGCAAAGTGGAATTTTGCAAAGTAAAATGGCCGATATAACGAATTTATTACAAGAAACAATTTCCGGTGTAAAGATCGTCAAGGCATTTGGAATGGAAGAATATGAAAATAATAAATTCAAGAAAGAAACATTCAAGTTCTTCAAGCTAAGTCTTAGAATGGTAAGAGTTAGAAACGCAGCTTCACCAATAACAGAATTTTTGAGTGTTATTGTTGGTGTCATAGTGATTTTTTACGGTGGTCAGCTTGTGTTGATAGATGGAACAATGCGAGCAAGTGAATTTCTCACATTTCTATTTGCAATATTCCAATTAATGCCGCCTATAAAAGAATTAAGCAGTGTTAATAATCGAATTCAAGAATCCAGTGCTGCTGCGGAGAGAGTTTTTGAAATTTTAGATACAGAACCAAATATAAAAAGTGCTGCGGATGCAATCAGAAAGACTGAATTTAATGAAGTAATCGAATTCAAGAATGTTTCTTATAAGTATGAAGATTCTTCGGTAGAAGTTGTTAAAAACATAAGTTTCAAGGTGAACAATGGTGAAATAATCGCACTTGTCGGCAGCAGTGGTTCGGGTAAAACAACTCTTGTAGATTTAATTCCGAGATTTTATGACCCGGTTGATGGCGCTATTTTAATTGATGGAATTGACATAAGGAAAATTAAATTAGAAGATTTAAGAAAAATGATGGGCATCGTAACTCAGGAAACAGTTTTATTTAATGAATCGGTTTCTAATAATATTGCTTATGGTCTTGAGAATTTTGACTCAACTAATATAATCGAAGCAGCCAAAGCTGCTAATGCACATGATTTTATTATTAATCTTCCCAAAGGTTACGATACGATAATTGGTGAACGGGGGACAAAACTTTCGGGTGGACAAAGACAGAGAATTTCGATTGCTCGAGCATTATTAAAAAATCCTCCTATCATGATTTTTGATGAAGCAACTTCGGCATTAGATAACGAATCAGAAATACTTGTCCAAGAAGCAATCGATAGATTGATGCATCATCGAACAACTTTTGTAATTGCTCATAGATTAAGTACAATTAGAAATGCTAATCGTATATTAGTTTTAGATAACGGACAAATAGTACAAGATGGTAAACATGATCAGCTAATAAAAAACTCCACCGGAATTTATAAACGATTATATGAAATGCAATTCAGGTAATATCTATTATGGAAATGCTCAAATCCCGAATTAACTCAAAGATCAGTTATTATTTAGTAGCGGCGTTATTGGCTTCATTTTTGATTTCATTAGCACTGTTGCAATTATTTGCCGCTTTATTATTCATAATATGGTTGTTTGAAAAAGATAAACTAAAATCCGCGGACTTGTTTCTTTATGTTATTCTTGGGTTCGGTTTAATCAGATTGGTTTCAATTCTTTTCTCTGAATACTTTAGCGTTAGCCTCGTAGCAATCCAAAAGGAATTGCTCTTCTATACGACAATATTAGCATTGTTTTTCTATATAAAAACTTTCGAACGTCAGCAAATTACTAAACAATTGGAAATAATGATTCATGCCGGTGCAGTTGTAGCATTGATTGGGATTATTCTTTTTTCACTTGGTACAAGTCATCGTGCACAATCTTTTGGGTCAGGTTATGCAACTTTCTCGACTTATCTCACTGTAATTCTAATGTTTATTCTTTCTTTTCATACAAATTACAAGTTTAAGCGAGGAACTCTAGTTTGGATTTTTGAATCCGGATTAATTTTTTCCGGGATAATTCTTGCGATGGGAAGAGCTGATCTTGCAATTGCAGTCACACTTGGAATTGTAATAATCTTTTTAAGAAAAATAGCACTAAAGAAAATTGTTCCTGCTGCAGTAATTGCTTTTACATTAACAATAGTTGCCCTCCAATTCAATCCGGGTGAATCTGCCGGAAGAATTTCTAATCCAACTACATTATCGGATCGGGATGTTTTATATAAAGGATTTTTTGAACTAGCTTCGGAGCACCCAATTCTAGGATTTGGTCCTAGAACTTTTCATGAGATTTTCCCATTCAAGGATAAACTTGCTGATAAAAAAGTTGGCACCTGGCATAATGATTATATCCAAACATACCTTGAAAGCGGTATTTTTGCTTTAGTTTTGCTCTTAATCTTAATTTTTCTGTTTTTTCACAAATCGAAATGGGTCATCTTAAAGCCTAGTAAATTGGTTAAAATTGATAACGATAAATTCGCTCTGATTTTCGGTACAATCGCAATATTGCTATCAGGATTAACGGGTGTTTTTTTGTATTCGCCAATTTTATCAATTCTATTCGCATATTTTATTTCTTTATTCTCTTATTTCCATTATATTGATGGTTATCAAAGTTAAAGGCAAATTTGTAACAAATTTATTAAATTATTTTTCATAGATTTTAGAGAAATTATCTACCATCATTAAAGGAGGTTATACATGAAAAAAGTATTATTTGCTGCACTATTTTTGATACTTTCGGTTGGTTTATTCGCTCAACAAATTGAAAGTGGTGTTTTTGATGTAAATAGTAACACAAAAGGGTATTCGCTTGATAAAAATAGCGGAGACAGAATTTTTACTTTAGAAGTAAGATTCAATAAACCATTTGAAACAATTCCGGACGTTGTTGTTGGTTTAAATAAGATGGAATTTGATAAAAACACAAACGCAAGAGTAGATGTTCAAGCATCAGCAGTTTCACGTGATGGTTTTGTTCTCAGAATAAAAACATGGGGTGATACACGAGTCTTGGTTCTTGGCGGCAGCTGGGTTGCCCACAATTAATTTTGATTCGGAGGGTGAAAACCCTCCGATCATTTTCTTACCTTTCTCAGCAATAAATCTTATATTTATCATATAAAACTTACCAGCTCTTTAAATGAAAAAAATTCTTGTCGTTACTACTTTTAATAATCACTTCCATTTTTTTTATAGACTTTCCCAAACATTGATTCAATTTGGTTTTGAGACTCACTTTTTGACGAATAAGTATTCAATTTTTCTGGAAGCACAAAAACTTGATCAGAAAATATATTTTTTGTCAAAAGAAAGAAAAAGTGTTCCGGATGTAGATATAGTCAATTCATTTGAAGTGTCTGCCGGCTCAATTACAACTACACAAGCAAATCTCATTACTTCGTCAGTATGGAGCAAATTAGAGGTTTTGAATCGAATAAATAATTATGAGTATAACTTTTTATGGGGTGGAGTTAGATTAATTGAATTGACTTCCGCCGAGTTTGCATTCCGGAATAATATAAAAGCTCTATTTTTTGAGCTTGGAAATTTCCCAAATAAAGTTTTTGTTGATTCGAAAGGTACAAATGCGAGATCATTGCTGGCGGAAAAACCGGAAGTGCTTGACACTATGAATATTGATCCGGAAATGTTCAATCAGTGGAGAACTGAATATATTGCAAAAAGTTTGAGTAATCACTTAGTTCCTCAAAGTGGTGCCGCAGCCGGAGTTGAATACAAAAAAAATTTAATAGATTCATTCGGATTCAAATTTCATAAATTAATTCAAAATGAAGCTCTTATAACAAAAGAAAAGTTGGTTGGGAAGTACTTACGAAAAGTTATCAAATTGGAATATGACCAAATTGATCTCGATAAAACAGATTATCTCTTCTTCCCGATGCAAGTAAATAAAGATGCACAGTTAATACTAAATAGTAAGATTGGTAATCTGGAAGCACTAAAACATGCAAATAAGATTGCCGAAGAAAAAGGATTGAAATTGGTAGTTAAACCTCATCCGGGAGAAGTTGAATTTGGGTTTATTAAAAAAGTTAATAATCTTAAAAATAGTTTAGGTTTTTGTTTTGTAAATAATAATACTATCGAACTCGTACATAAATCCAAGGAAGTTGCTACGATTAACTCTACGGTTGGATTACAAGCAAAAATATTAAATAAACCGGTGACTTGTTTTGGAAAAGCTTTTTATGATAAATTTGATGAAAAAAGATTAGCAGCCTACATGCAAAGTTATTTAATCGATGCTGATTTTTGGAATGATAATAAAATTGATACACCTTCAGCTGAGCAAATTCTCAATAGAGCTGAACTAAAGTAGAGTTTTATGTGACCAAAGAATATTTCAAAAAAGGAATTCTTTTATATTTTCTTGGGAATGTCAGTTCTAAGTTAATTACACTTTTGTTACTTCCTCTTTTTACTTATTACCTTACGCAAGAAGAATACGGTCTCTTTGATGTCCTAAACACTATTGTAATGTTCTTCGTTCCGATTGTCGGTGTTCAATTATTTGAGGGTATCTTAAGATTTCTACTTGATAGTAATGAAACAAATAAACATAGCAAGGTTATCACAACTTCTTTTTATTTTCTTTTGATTAATTTAGTTCTGCTTAATTTATTCTTTCTCGCCATTGTAAATTTTATAAATATTCCTCATTCAACCTGGCTGCTATTATATTTTAATTTTTACTTCATTAATTTTTACCTACAAAGAATTTCACGTGGACTGCAGCTTCAGAAGGTTTTCGCATTTTCAGGTATTATAAACACTTTGGTTATAGCAATCGTAAGCGCGTTAGTCCTAATTCAATATGACTTCAAAACAGATGGATTATTGGCAGCTTATTTTTTTGGCAGCTTTTCATCATCTATTTACCTCATATTTTCAACAAAAATTCATCGTTATATCCGAATAGTAGCTTTTGAAAAAATCTTACTCAATCAACTTTTAGTTTACTCAATTCCGTTACTTTTTGACGCAGTTCTTTGGTGGACAATGAATTTGTCAGATAGATTGATACTAGGCTACTTTAATGGTACAGGTGATGTAGGTATTTATAGCGTTGCCAATAAATTTGCTGCTTTGTTGACCTTTCTCAATCATATATTTTATCTTGTTTGGCAGGAGTATGCTCTTATCAATTCAAGTGATTCTTCTAGAATCGAAGAATTCAAAAAAATATTTATTCAGTATGTAAAAATTCAATTTACGGGGATACTTATATTGATGCCCATTTCCAAATTGGCGATTGAGTTTTTAATTGATGAAAATTTTATATCTGCTTATTTGTTTGTTCCCGCACTAATGATTGGTGCGATGTATTCTTCTTTAGCCGCATTTTATGGAATCTTTTATCAAAGGTTAAAAAGAACAAATGGCGCTCTTTACACTTCACTAATTGCCGCATTATTGAATGTAGGCGCTAATTTTCTATTGATTCCTAGTTACGGAATCTGGGCTGCAGCGGGCTCAACAATGGCTGCATTTTTATTATTATGGATTATACGGATGTATATTTTCCGTGATTCGTTTAATCTTGGTAAATCTTTTTTACTCAAAGTACTTATTGCTGTTATATTACTAACACTTAGTCTAACTTTATATTTTATTGATGGAATCCATTGGCAAATCTTAAACTTATTGTTTGCGGGGGTTTTATTTATAGTGATTAATAAAAACTTCATTCAAAAATTGTTTACTAGAACGTCAAATTAGTTGCAAAACAAAGTAAATATATTGCAAATAAGCGTACGCGCAGACATTGGCGGGGGACCTGAACATCTTTACAACTTAGTAAAAGGATCGACTCAAAAGTTTAACTATTTTATTGCAGCTCCAAACGATAAACCATATTTGGAACTATTTCGTTCACTGGTCGGAAACGATAATATAATTATCATTCCTCATCGTAAATTTAGAGTTTCTGCTTTCCTTAGTTTAAGAGAGTTTATTAAAAAAAATAATATCTCGATAATACATTCGCATGGCAAAGGTGCCGGAATATATGGCAGATTGCTGGCTCTCATTACAGGTAAAAGATCGATTCATACTTTACACGGTTTTCATATCGGCAAGTACAATCTTCTGCAGAAACAATTATACTTTTTTATAGAAAGAATACTTTCAATATTTTCACACAAAATAATTGCGGTTTCCGAAGGAGAAAAGAAACATATTCTTGAATCCAATATATGCAGTGAATCAAAAATTTTAGTTATAGAAAATGGGATCAAAATTCCTGATCAATTCATTTCACAGGAAAACTTTAATCAAACACCCAAAAAGCTTATGCATTTAACGCGTTTTGATTATCAGAAAAATACATCTCAATTGATTTCGATTTGTAATGAGCTAAAAAAGAGGGAAGTTCTACATCAATTTCAATTTCTTATTTATGGAAACGGTGAAGATTTTGAAGTGTTTAAGCAACAAATTATTGATCTAGAATTAGAAAATTCAATTATTTTAAAAGGTGCTGATCCGAACGCAAGAGAAAAATTAGTCGAAGGCTTTTGTTATATTTCTACTTCAAGATGGGAGGGATTACCTATTAGTTTATTGGAGGCTTTTGCCGTTGGTCTACCGGTAATTTGTTCGGATACAACCGGCAATAATGATTTAGTTAAAAATAATTTCAACGGATATCTTTATGATATTTCTGATCCTTCACAAGCAGTTGATTATTTACTAAAACTATCAGCCGATCAAGAACTTTGGAGTAAACTTTCCACCAATGCTAGAGATTTTGTAACTAATAATTATAGTTTGGAGAAAATGATTAGTAAAATAGAACAGGTATACGATAATTGAAAACAGCAATTGTGCATGAATGGTTTGTGGATTATATGGGCTCGGAAAAATGTGTTGAGTCATTTAATAATATTTATCCGCAAAGTGATGTTTTTTCTTTAATTGACTTCTTAGATGAATCGGATAGAGAAAAGATATTAAAAGGAAAACATGCAAAAACAAGCTTTATTCAAAAGCTGCCGAGAGCAAGAACTTCTTATAGATCTTTTCTGCCTTTGTTTCCATTAGCAATTGAACAACTTGATGTTTCTGACTACGATGTAATTATTTCAAGTTCTCATTCAGTTGCAAAAGGTGTTTTGACCAACAGTAAACAATTACATATTTGTTATTGTCATACACCAATGAGATATGCTTGGGATTTGTATCACCAATATATCCTTGAGAGTGGTTTGCAGAAAGGTATTAAAGCATTCTTCGCCAAATATTTTCTTCATAAAATAAGAATGTGGGATTTTATTTCTTCCAATAGAGTCGATTATTTTATTGCTAATTCAAATTATATAGCAAAGCGGATTAAGAAAATTTATGGTCGAGATGCTGATGTAATTTATCCGCCTGTAGATATTGATAAATTTGAACTGACGAAAGTTAAGGAAGATTATTACCTGATCGTTGCGAGATTTGTTCCATACAAAAAAGTTGATATCGTTGTTGATGCATTTACAAAACTTACCAGCCATAAACTAATTGTTATTGGAAGCGGACCGGATGAACATAAATTAAAGAAAATAGCTACCTCAAATATTGAATTCAAAGGTTATCAAAATGATTCTGATTTAACGAAGTTAATGCAAAAAGCAAAAGCTTTTATTTATGCAGCCGAAGAAGATTTTGGAATTACAATTGTAGAAGCTCAGGCTGCTGGTACACCGGTTATAGCATATGGTGAAGGCGGTGCTAAAGAAACGGTTGTTCCCGGAAAAACCGGAATATTATTCAATAAGCAAACATCTGATTCATTGATTAATGCAGTTAATGAGTTTGAAAAATCAATTCAAGATTTTAATCCCCAGACAATTAGCGACCATGCAAAACAATTTTCTAGACAGGTTTTTGAGAGTAGAATTAAAGAATATGTCGAGGTAAAATACCAAGAATTTTTAACAGCGGGTAATTAGGATGTTGGATCAAAAATCATTACTAAATCTTAGAAAGATTCTTGACTTTTTATTTCTGAATATCTCGTTTTTACTTGCAGCTTTTTTTGCACAACCCATTGAAGCATTACTAACCAATCAGCTTATTTTCATACTTTTAATCCTTCAGAATATTATTTGGTATACAACATCTGCAATTACTTCAACCTATTATGATGCTACTTACCGGTCGTTTTCAGATCAATTCTTTAATCTTGGCAAAAACATTATCATCGAAATAGTATTCGCGATACTTTATTTATTCTTTGTTAAAGAAAATTTGTTCACCAGAAATTTTGTTTTTTATTTCAGTACGCTTTTAATTATTCTGATATATTCAAAGGAATACTTAGTTTGGAAATTTGTTGATAGTGAACGACGAAAGGGGAAAAATTTACGAAACCTAATTGTTGTTGGTGTTAATGGTTTTAGTCTTCAGTTTGTTGAAGAAATTGAATTAAGATCGGAATTTGGATATAAATTTATTGGATTCATTGATGAATCTTTAGCGGATAGAAACGTTTTGGGTAGATTAAGTGATCTCGAAAAAATAATAACAGATAATAAAATCACTGATGTAATTTATTCGGGCTCATTAGATGACCAGCAAATATTTGAAAACGTCGTAAAAATTTGTGATAAAAACGTTGTAAAACTAACCATATTACCGCAGATAAAGCAGTTTTTTAATTCTAATATAGAAATGAATTTCCTCGGCAACTTTCCTGTGTTAACTTTTCGAAGCAATAAATTGGAGCAATTTCAATGGCGTTTTCTCAAACGAATATTTGATATTATTTTTTCAATATTAGCTCTAATCCTAATATTGTGGTGGGTCTATTTGATAATTGGATTGGTTATCAAGTTCACATCAAAGGGTAAAGTATTGTTTAACCAAGAGAGAATCGGTAGAGGAGAACGAACTTTTCTATGTTATAAATTCCGAACTATGCGAGGTATGGATTCATTCGGAAAGAATGCTTTAGTTGATGACTCAGATAGAATAACTCCGATTGGTAAGATATTACGTAAGTACAGTTTAGATGAACTCCCACAATTTTTAAATGTGTTAAAGGGAGATATGTCCGTAGTTGGACCGAGACCGCATGCAGTTAATTATAATAATTTGTATTCCGATATGGTTGATGAGATAAAACTCAGACACCGGGTTAAGCCCGGAATTACAGGTTGGGCACAAGTACACGGATTAAGAGGTGATGTTTTTGATTTTGAAGAGAATAAAAACCGAACAAAGAAAAGAATTGATTTTGATAATTGGTATATTGAAAATTGGTCGGTTAAGTTGGATATTAAGATAATTATTGAAACGGTTTGGCAAATTATTTCCGGTAGAAACTTGGGGACTTAATGTGAGTAAAATTGAAAAAATATCATCCATTATTATTGCAAAAAACGAAGAAAAAAATATCGGTAGATGTATAGAAAGTCAAATGAATTCCATTGATGAGATTATAGTGTTAGTTGATGAAAGTTCCACCGATAAAACTTTCCAAATTGTTTCATCTTTCGAAAAAGTTATAGCAAAAAAAACAAATTGGAAGGGATTTGCTGAAACTAAAAAAGAAGCTTTAGCCTTGACAAGTTATAACTGGGTATTTTGGATTGATGCCGATGAAGAAATTACCAAAGAACTTTCCAACGAACTAAGAATGTTGAAGGGAACAGATGTTGATTTTAATGCCTATAAAGTAGCTCGAAGAGCATTCTTTCTGGATAAGTGGATAAAACATAGCGGTTGGTACCCGGGTTATGTAACAAGATTCTTTAATAAAATTCATAGCAGTTTTGACGAAAGTAAAGTGCATGAGGGATTAATCGTTGACGGAGAAATTGGACTACTAGAAAATGATATTAATCATTATACAGATCCTTCAATTCAACATTACTTCGAAAAGTTTAATAGATATACCTCTTTAGCCGCTGAAGATTTATTAAAGAAAGGTAGAATTGCAGACATTTCCGACATTGTTGTGAGACCTTTCTTCCAATTTTTTAAAATGTATTTTGTACGTCTTGGTTTTCTTGATGGACTGAGAGGTTTTATCTTAGCAATCTTTTCTTCGGCGTATGTTTTTACTAAATATTGTAAGTTATGGGAGCTAAATAAGAAGAGTTAAATATGAAAATTGGACTAATTCCTAACACTACCAAAATGAATACTATTGATATCTTAAATGACTTTCTATTACTATTGGAGCAATTCGGAATAGAATATCTTTTTAGCGATAACTTATTGGAGCTAAAAGATCAACTTGTATTTAGGAATACTGATACTAAGTTTATGTCAATTAAAAAACTTGGAGAATCTGCCGACATAATTGTTTCATTCGGAGGTGATGGAACAATGTTGCATAATGCTTATGAATTAAGAGGTACAAAGGCACCCATGCTGGGATTAAATCTCGGTAAACTCGGATTCCTTGCCGAATACGAGATGAAAGATGTTCCACAGTTAGTTAACGAATTGAAAGAAAATAAATTTGTAATAGATGAACGAATGGCTTTAAGCGCATTTAATAAAAATGAACCTCAAAATGAGTTATACGCAATAAATGATCTTGTAATTGACAAAGGCCGGTGGCAAAAGATGATAGAGTTAACTGTTAAAGTTGATGACCATTATGTCTCCACTTTTTCTGCCGATGGAATTATTATCGCAACACCAACGGGTTCAACGGGATATTCACTTTCTACAGGTGGTCCAATCGTCAACCCGAAAGCTGATGCAATAACTATTAGTCCAATTTCTCCGCATACTTTAACTATGCGTCCACTTGTACTTTCTAGTAATCAAAAAATAGAGATTAGTGTTCGATCTCCTTATGAATCTGTTCAAGTGAATTGTGATGGTCAGCGTGTATATTATTATCAATCTCCTGTAACTTTAGAAATAAATAAAAGTTCACAACCCGTTAAGTTGATTCATTCTAACAGTTCGAATTATTTTGAAATACTTCGCAATAAATTATTTTGGGGCTTAGACCTTAGAACAAATATTTCATAATCTCGGTGAAACTATGATTAAGTTTATTGTTTTTTATTTCATGATTCTTCTCAATGTTTTTTCGCAAGAAGGTATCATAGTAATTGATGAACAAACAGATGAAAAAATGCTTCTCGGGCGACATTCAAGAACGGCTTTTCTAGATTCTAGTTTTGTCGAATGGTACTCGGAAGAATACAAGTATTATATAGTTGACGAAGAAACATTGGTTTCAGTTAAAGATGAAATACATAATATTGATATCAAAATTATAATGGGTACATGGTGTGATGACAGTAAAAGAGAAGTACCCCATTTTTACAAAATAATTGATTTTCTTGAATATGATGAATCCAGAATTGATTTAATTTGTGTTGACCGCGCTAAAGTTGGCTTATCAGATGAAGTTGATGGACTGGATATTAAACTTGTTCCTACATTTATTTTTTATGAAAATGGCTCTGAACTCGGACGAATTATTGAAACGCCTATGGAAAGTTTGGAGATAGATTTAGCAAGTATTTTAAAATAAAAAACCTCCGCAAATTGCAGAGGTTTTTTAACTAACTTTTGTAAACTTACTAATTATTTGATGCTGTTAATTCAACAGGATTAATCTCTTCAATTTTCTTGAATTTCTTAGGTGCCTTTACTTTCCCGTTCCCGTTATTTTTGCCAACATCAATATTTATTTTCGTGGCACTTTCTTTGGATTTTCTCTCTTTTATTTCACGATAAACGTAAACTTCATTTTTATAATTACGAAGTACAATTCTATCTTCATCTTGATGCAGGACATAATTTGGAATTAATGGTATTTTACCGCCGCCGCCGGGGGCATCAATTACAAAATGAGGAATAGCCAAACCACTTGTATAACCTCGCAATTTATTCATTATATCTAAGCCAGTTTGAATTGAAGTTCTAAAATGACTGGCGCCCTTAGTTTCATCAGCCATGAATAGGTAATAAGGTTTAACGCGAATTTTTAGAAGCTTCTGAAAAAGCTCCATTAAAACTTCCGCGTTATCGTTAACACCTTTCATAAGTACAGCTTGGTTTTGAACCGGGCATCCGGCATTTGCCAGCATTGTGCAAGCCCGTGTGCTTTCTTCAGTAATTTCCCAAGGATGATTGAAATGTGTATTTATATATATCGGATGATATTTCTTTAACATGTCGCATAATTCGGGTGTAATGCGATGGGGAAGAACGCATGGCATTTTTGTACCGATACGAATTATTTCAACATGAGGAATTGACCGAAGACGTTTTAATATTTTTTCGAGCATTGTATCAGTTAACATTAATGGATCGCCACCGGAGAGAATTATATCTCTAATTTCGGTATGTTCTTCTATATAATTAAAAGCCGATTCCAATTCCTTCATTGAGATTTTACCAGAATCACCAACTTTTCTTTTACGAGTACAAAATCTGCAATACATTCCGCATTGACTTGTAACAAGGAAAAGACAACGATCCGGATATCTATGTGTTATGTTGGGTACTGGACTCATTGCATCCTCATTAAGAGGATCTTCAAAGCCATCCAAATCATCTAATTCAACTCCGTCAGGAACGCTCTGGAGCCAGATTGGATCTCCGGGATAACGGATTAGACTAAGATAATATGGATTAATTCTAGCTTGAAAGAATTCATCGAGATCTTCAGCCACTTTTTTATCTATGTTGAATTTCTCGACAAGTTGATCAACGGAATGCACGCTGTCGCGTATCATTTGTTGCCATAGTTCCATTGATTTTCCCTTTATGTTGTTAGATATTTACCAAAAATTATTAGGTTATCATTAACCTTATAAAAATCTTTTATATCAGCTAGAACTTCGTAATCGTTACTGTGATAAAATTTTCTTGTTAATTCGTAACTTGGTTGTGAAGATGTTTCAGCTATTACCAAGTACCCTTTTTGTTCTCTAATAAAATTTTCTGCATGTTGAAGTAATTCTTTCCCAATTCCTTTCCCGTGCATTCTTGAATCAACAACTATCCAGTATAAATCATAAGTGCCTGTTGTCATGTATCTTTTACCAATGCAATGGTATCCAACAACTTTTTTGTCAAACTCATAAATAAAAATGTTGTAACTATAATCATCTTTTAGATCATTCTCAAGAGTTTCATCAATTAATTCTATAGCTGTCTTCTTTTCTTCAGTACTGAATATGTTAATTGTGTCTAACACCTCTATCAAATCATTACGATCTTTTTTTTCTAATCGACGAATCATTTATCTACTTCTCAACAACGAGAGTTCAATTAATTTTTTTATAAGATCTTCATAACTAATTCCGGCTGCTGCGGAAGAACGTGCAAATCCTGAATCTGGAGAAATATCAGGATTCGGATTAACCTCTATAACAAACGGTCTGTTATCTTTGGTTAATCTAACATCAACTCTTGCATAATCACGGCATCCCATCGCTTTATAAGATTCCAAAGCAATTCTATTAATTTCCTTTGTAACCCTCTTCGGTAACTTAGCCGGACAAATTGGAAGTGTATGTTTATAGTATTCACTTTCCGGTGACCATTTTGCTTCGTAAGTTATAATTTTAGGTAAACCTTTTGACAGTCCTTTAAAACTTATTTCCGAAATCGGAAGGACTTCATTTCCCAAAATTGATACGTTTAATTCTCTTCCGTCTATGTATTCCTCAACTAGCAGGTCTTGCTTAAAGTTTTTGAATAAATAATTCATTCTTGCTGAAAGTTCGTCACTATTGTTTACAACAGAATTTTCCGAGATCCCAATGCTTGCATCTTCACTTAATAATTTTACAATCATCGGAAATTGTAAACCCTTTGAATCAAATTCCTCGTTTGATTTATACAATGCCACTTGATAATTAGGTGTCGGAATTCCTGAACCTATCAGAATCCGTTTTGTTCTTTGTTTAAAAAGACAATTACCTAGCGTCAAACCATTATTGCCTGTATAAGAGATGCCGAGAATGTCAAAAAGTCCTGCGCAATAACTTTCAAAGTGAGAGTTACCCTCAACTGACTCGATAAGATTCAAAATAGCATTGGGTTGATAGGATTTGCATTCATTATAAAGAGATTTAATATTACTGTTGACGGGATATCCTTTTACAACATTATATTCCTCGGAAAGAATTCCAATAATGCTTTCAATTTGCTCTACGAATCCCTTTTCTGACAAATCAGTCGCTACAATCGAATCTTTTCCCGCATAATTTTCATAAATCGATTTGGGCTCGTTATAGCAGACCAATATTTTGTCATCTCTCATCAGATTAACCCATATCTTTTTGCAGCAGCCAATAAAACTTCATTTATCATTTGTTGATAATCCAATCCAGCAGTTCTAGCGGCTTTTGGATAACATGAATTATCTTGAGGATCTGGAAGAACACCCGGTAACGGATTTACTTCTATTATATTTGGCTCACCTTCCGCATCCAATCGAACATCAATGCGGCTCCAATCTTTACAATTTAAAACTGAGTACGTTTTTAACACTAATTCCGAAATCTTACGTTCCAATTCTTTGTTGATATCAGCCGGACATGAAAAAATGTCTAAAGGATTTTCGCGTGTATCCAAAATCCATTTTGCTTCATAAGAATAAATTGGTACCATATCCTTCGGCAATTCGTTGAAATTCATTTCAACAATTGGCAAAGTTCGAGCTTCGCTTCCATTTCCTAAAACCGCAACTGTAAATTCTCTACCAGGTAAATATTCTTCAACAATAAATGGTTGGTTATACTTGTTAACATTTTCTGCGAGAGTTTTTTCAAGTGTTGCATGATCGTTAACGAATGATGAATTAAAAATTCCTTTACTTGAACCTTCGCCAATTGGTTTAATCATTAATGGAAATTTTAATTCCTTACCGGCAAAACCATTTTCACCATGTGAGACAATAAACTTTGAATTTCTAATTCCGTGATAGGTTAGAACTTCCTTAGTTCTGGATTTATCTAAACATAAACTCAAAGTCAATGGATCGGAACCGGTGTAAGGAATTTGGAGCATATCAAGTATTGCAGGAATCTGTGCTTCTCTGCTTATTCCATTCGCACCTTCAGCTACATTAAAAACAATTTCCGGTTTAAGTTTGCGAAACTTTTCATAAGCATCTTCATTTGCTTCAATCAAAGTGACATTATGATGTGCCGTAAGTGCATCTCTTATGGCATAAATCGTTTCGTAAGTATCCCATTCGGCATATCTATCAAGGGTTTCGTCGGATTGAAGATAACTTTGGGATGAGTCTTGTAAAACTTTTGAAGTAGAGTCAGGTTTGACATTATATGTAAGTGCGACGTTAAACTTTTTTATCATTGTAAGGAATAAAAATTCCTTTAAAAAGTTAGTTGCAATATAAAAGTTTAATAATGATATGCAATACTTTGTGAAAAAATATTTTTTAAAACTTTTTTTAAAAATATTCTATGCGATGTGTGAAAACTTGAAAGAAGAAAAATATTTTTGTCTTAACTCGGATTTAATGATTGAGTTTTCTTCTCTTACCAACGATGGATCTGAGTTGATTAGATTAAAAGCATCTTCTCTTGCACAAATTAAAAGTTCTGTATCATTAATTATATCAGCGTACTTTAATTGAGGAAATCCACTTTGCTCTGTTCCGAAGATATTCCCGGGTCCGCGGAGTTTAAAATCAATTTCAGACAGTTTGAACCCATCATTATTTTCAACCATAGCTTTTAATCGTATTTGTGACTTGTATTTTTCCAACTCGGAGGAGGAAAGAAACTCTAGAGAAATATTTTTCGATTTAATTTTGCTTAGGTGTTCGTCTCGTGTGACTAAAATACAGTAAGATTGTTTGTCACTTCTACCAACACGACCTCGTAATTGGTGTAACTGGGATAAGCCAAAGCGAAAAGCTTCGTTAATTACGACAATTGTCGCATTCGGAATATCAATTCCTACTTCAATAACAGTTGTCGAAAATAGAACATCAAATTCTTTATTGGCAAATTTCTCCATTATTTCTTCTTTTTCTTGCCAATTCATACGTCCGTGGATCATTTTGACTTTAATATCGCTTAAGTAAGTACCTGCAAAATGTTCGTATTGAGTTGTTACATCTTTTAGATCTAATTTTTCGGATTCCTCTACAAGTGGATAAATAATAAAAGCTTGCTCGCCGTTACGAACTTGTTCTTTGATAAATCGAAATATATCTTCTAAATTATTTTCACTACGCAGAACGGTTTTTATTTTTTTCCTATTCTTTGGTAGTTCATCAATTATTGAGACATCCAAATCACCATAAACAGTCATTGATATTGTTCGAGGAATTGGTGTGGCCGTCATCACAATTACATCGGGTGAAATATTCTTGTCAATCAATTTGGATCTCTGTGCAACACCGAAACGATGTTGTTCATCGATTACTACCAATCCCATTTTTGGAATAATTACATTTTCTTCAATCAAAGCATGGGTACCAACAATTAAGTTTATTTTATTTTCTTGGATACCGTTCAATATTGTTTTACGTGTTTTTGCATTTTGTCCGCCAATTAACAAAGCCACATTAAAATCATTTTGTTCAAGCAACTTATGAATATT
Source organism: Melioribacteraceae bacterium (assembly GCA_030584085.1). NCBI lineage: Bacteria > Pseudomonadati > Ignavibacteriota > Ignavibacteria > Ignavibacteriales > Melioribacteraceae > Melioribacteraceae bacterium. The sequence goes on along the minus strand of CP129490.1, from coordinate 2,551,968 downwards.
TTTAAAGTGTTGATCAGCTAAAATTTCGGTTGGAGCCATAAGTACTGCCTGGTAACCATTACTTGCTGCTATTAACATGGCTATCAATGCCACTATTGTTTTACCGCTTCCAACATCGCCTTGCAGCAATCTATTCATGGGTTCTGCTTTCTCCATATCCTGTCTAATTTCATGCAGCACTTCAAGTTGAGCATCTGTTAACTTAAATGGGAGCTTGTCAATAAACTTTTTAATTGGTTCAGCGTGAATACTGAACTTGATTCCGTTTTGTTTATGTTTTCTCTTGATTCTTCTCAAAGCAGCAATACATTCGAGATAAAACAACTCCTCATATTTGAATCTTTGAATTGCCTCTTCTAGTTTCTCTTTGCTTTGTGGTAGATGAAAATTTTTAATGGCTTCATTTTTATTTAATAATTTTTGAGATGTGAGGATAGTTTTCGGGAGTGATTCTGTAACTAAGTCAGAATAATCCTCCACAACACTTGAAATTATTCTTCTTAAACTTATATCACCAATATTCGTTGATTTAAGTTCTTTAGAAACTCTGTAAAAGGGAATAATTTTGCCGGTGTTCAAAAATTCATTTGATTCTGTTTCTGTTATCTTATCAAAATCTGGATGTGTGAATTGCAAGTTTCCATATCTTGTTACTACAGGTTTTGATGAAACTGCATAGATATCGTTTTCTTTAAAGACTTCTTTAAAATACTTAATACCTTGAAACCAAACACATTCAAAATGTCCGGCTTTATCTTTCATCTGTACTTTGAATATCTGTTTCTTTCCGTATCGTATCAACTCGGTGTCAACAACTTTGCCAATCACGGTAAGTTCACCATCAAAACCATTTAAAACAATTTGTGCAACTTTAGCCGTATTCAATATTGTCGTGCGATCGAGATGCTTGGTAGGGAAGTAATAGAGCAGATCTTCAACGGTTCGTATTCCGATTTTACTGAAAGCTTCAGCGCGCTTTGGTCCGACTGATTTAATATACTGAACCGATGTAGAAAGATCTTTATTCATTTAGAGAAAAGTTATTAATCGAACTAAAATATAGTTGATTTGAAAGAGATTTGGAAGGAATCTTAATGTTCAGATTTCATATCGCGGTTCATTAACTCAAAAGTCATTTTTTGTGGATCGCGATTTTCATACAAAGTTTTATAAACAGCATCTATTATGGGAGTTTCTACTTTTGCTTGAAGAGCAAGTTCTCTTGCTGATTTTGCAGTTACAACACCTTCGGCAACCATGTTCATCGATTTTAAAACATCTTTTAACTTAATACCTTTACCGATCTGCTCGCCTACGTAGCGGTTTCTGCTGTGCTTACTCATACAAGTAACAATAACATCACCCATTCCGGACAATCCGGAGAAAGTTTCCGGTCTTGCACCCAATTCAATGCCTAATCTGGAAATTTCAGCTACACCACGTGTCATGATTGCGGCTTTGGTATTATCACCAAATTTTGCTCCGTCAATTATCCCGGCTCCGATTGCAATTACATTTTTTAAAGCACCACCTAATTCGACACCAATTATATCAGTTGAAGAATAAACTCTGAAATACGAAGTCATGAATGCGGCTTGTATTTGTTCAGCGGTTTCAAAACTTTTTGAAGCAGCAACCACTGCGGTCGGTATTTTTTTTGCAACTTCTTCTGCATGACTTGGACCTGAAAGAACACCGATATTACTATCAGAAATATTCTTGATAACATCTTTAATTATTAACGAAACAGTAAATAAAGTCTCGGTTTCAATTCCCTTAGCAACACTTACTAAAATTGTATCAGTAAAATCAACTTTCTTTAGTTTTTGCAGAACCCCTCGCAAATACTGTGAAGGAATTGCGAGAACAATCATATGCATTCCTTCAACTGCTTCATCCAAGTCATGAGTTATTTTTATTTCTTTTGGAAGCTTAATTCCTGGTAGATAGACTTTATTAACTCTGGATTTGCTCAAAGATTTGGCATAGGAACGTTTGTATTCCCATAACGTTACATCATGCCCGTTATTTTGAAGTATAATTGAAAGTGCAGTGCCCCAACCACCGGCACCGATTACTGATATTCGCATTATTTAGAATTTTTCTTTTTTGAAAGTGATATTCTATTTTCATTACCTTTTAATAATCTTCCTAAATTTGCACGATGAGTATAGATCACAAGTAAAGCAATAAAAATTGCGAATGGTAGTATAGTGTGATATCCTTGAATATCAACATGGAAGATATTTTCTCGTACAATAAGAATTAACGGAACCGAGATAGCAGCCAAAATTGAACCAAGTGAAACATATCTTGAAATTGTAACAACGACAAAGAAGACTGCAAGTGCTAAAAGCATATCTATAGTTATGATTGCAATTAAGAAACCTAATGAAGTAGCAATACCTTTCCCGCCTTTGAAGCTAGCAAAAATTGTCCAAATATGACCGATGACGGCAAATAAACCAGCGAAAATTTGTACAAGAGTGAAATCATCAAAAGGAGTTGCATTAGGGAATGGAAAATCTCCTAAATACAATCTTGCAATAAGAATAACGGCAACTGCGCCCTTTAATGCATCTAATAAAATTGTTAATACTCCATACTTCCACCCCAATATTCTAAAAACATTCGTACCACCGGCATTACCACTGCCGTGTTGACGAATATCAATACCTTTTACTGCCTTAGTAATTAAAATACCAGTAGGGATAGACCCGACTAAGTAAGAAAGTATGACAATAATAAGTAGATTAAGCATTTGTTTCCTCTATAATTAGGATAAAGTTATGTAAATGTAATCCAATTTTCAATTGAAAAAATTATCCGTTTCTAGATGTAATAAGATGAAATAATTCTACATCAGATTCAGTAGTAATTTTAAAGTTTAAACTGGAGCCCTCAACCAGATTAACGGACTCTCCAAGTCTTGTGACTAACATTGATTCGTCAGTCCCAACAAATGATTCCTCAGCAGCTTTTTGCATTGCTCTCAAAAGTACAGAATATTTGAAAGCCTGAGGAGTTTGAATATAGTTAATTTTTCCTCGATTAATATAATTTACGATTACATCTGTCCCGTTAACTAAAGTGTCTTTTGCTTTAATTGCAGCAACAGCATTTCCCTTTAACTTTGCAGTCTCAATTATATCATCGAGAATATTTTGCGATAATAAAGGTCTGGCAGCATCGTGAACTAGAACTAAATCATCTTCTTCTGCATTAATTGAAAGGAGAGCATTATAGACGGAATATTGTCGCTCACTGCCCCCCTCAACAATTTTCAAAATCTTCCAGAAACCATTCTTAGCTTTAACTTGCTCAAGCAAGTCAAAATACTCAGGTTGAGCGGAAACGATTATATGATCAATTTTTGTATTAAACTGAAAAACTTCCAAAGTGTACGCGATAAGTTCACGTTCATGAAATTTCATGTACTGCTTCGGAATTTCACCGCCAATTCGTTTACCGGTTCCACCAGCTGGTATTATGACGAATACTTTACTCATTAGATTATCAACATTGCATCGCCATAACTGAGAAATCTATAACCCTCTTTCAATGCCTTTTTATAACTTTTCATCACAAAATCATAACCGCCAAATGCCGCTGAAAGCATCAATAATGTTGATTCGGGTTGATGGAAATTTGTAATCAATTTTTTTGTGATCTTAAAGTCATATTGAGGGAAGATAAACTTATCGGTCCAACCGAAGTTTGGTTTAGAGAAACCTTCTGCAGTAACACTACTCTCTAATGCACGAGTTGTGCTTGTACCAACAACAAAAATATTTTTCTTTCCTTCAAGTGCTTTATTAATTTCAGCAGCCGTATCATCGGGAATTTCAAAATATTCAGAATCCATTTTATGTTTAGTCAAGTCTTCAACTTCAACAGGTCTAAATGTGCCTAAACCAATGTGAAGAATAACAGGTACAACCTTTATACCTTTTTTCTTAATCTTCTTAATTAGTTCGGGAGTAAAATGTAGTCCGGCCGTTGGTGCTGCAACAGAACCGTCTTCCTGAGCAAAGATGGTTTGATAATTTTCACGATCTTTAGGTTCAACATCTCTTTTAATATATGGAGGAAGAGGCGTTTGACCAATTTTATCTATTGCTTTGAAAATATCACCGGCATCATCATTAAATCTAACCGTTCTGCCTCTTGAGGTTGTGTTGTCGATTACTTCGCACCATAAATTATCATTGAAGTAGATTCTATTGCCAATTCGTACTTTCCTAGCCGGATCAACAATCACATCCCAGATATTTTCTTCTTTGTTTAATTCGCGCAATACAAAGACTTCAATCTTTGCATTGGTACGTTCTTTTTTTCCGTAAAGACGAGCTTGCATAACTTTGGTTTCATTGACAACCAACACATCACCTTTGGACATATAGTCAACAACGTCGGCGAACGTTTTATGCTCAATCTCTTGGGTTTTCCTATTGAGAACCATCAGTTTTGCCTTATCCCTTTTTTTCTCGGGATATTTTGCGATTGCAGTTTTAGGCAGATTATACTTAAAATCTGATAGCTTCATTTATTCTCCTTCTCTGATGATCTTTTTATTAATGTATATGAGCGGGGGGAAATAATCCTCCCGCTCACTTATTATTTCTTTTTGGATACTTTTTTCTTTGATGATTTTTTAACAACTGATTTATCTTTTAGAGTAGCTCTTGCTGCAGCTAAACGAGCAATCGGAACTCTGAAAGGAGAGCAACTGACATAATTCATTCCAACACGATGACAGAATTCAACAGAATCCGGTTCACCACCATGTTCGCCGCAAATACCTACTTTCAGATCTGCTCTGGTTTCTCTTCCTTTATCGGTTCCCATTTTAACGAGTGCACCAACACCTTCTTGGTCTATACTTTCAAATGGATCCTTTGGAAGTATATCTTGCTCAACATATTTTGGCAAGAATTTTCCGGAATCATCACGAGATAAACCAAAAGTAGTTTGAGTTAAATCATTTGTTCCAAAACTGAAGAACTCAGCAACTTCTGCAATTTGATCTGCGGTTACAGCCGCTCTTGGTAACTCGATCATTGTACCGACAAGGTAATTTACTTTTTTACCTTTTTCTGCAAAAACTTCTTTTGCAACTTTTCTTACAATTGCTTCTTGAAGTTTTAATTCATTTACATGACCAACCAATGGAATCATTATTTCAGGATTTACCTTAATACCTTCTTTTGCAACATTAACCGCAGCTTCAAATATTGCTCTAGCTTGCATTTCTGTAATTTCCGGGAAACTGATACCTAAGCGGCAACCTCTGAACCCTAGCATTGGATTAAATTCATGAAGAGATTCAATTTTCTCTTTAACAGCTTTAGCTGAAACACCTAATGCATCAGCAGTTTCTTGAATTTCTTTTTCTTGATGAGGTAAGAATTCATGAAGAGGTGGATCTAATGTTCTTACCGTAACGGGACGACCTTTCATCACTCTGAATATTCCTTCAAAGTCAGCTCGTTGATAAGGGAGCAGTTTATTTATTGCTTTCTTTCTGCCTTGTTCACTATTAGAGAGTATCATTTCACGAACTGCAAGAATTCTATTTTCACCGAAGAACATGTGTTCGGTTCTGCAAAGACCGATACCTTCAGCACCAAAAGCAATTGCATTTGCTGATTGATCCGGTTGATCGGCATTAGTTCTTACATTCATAGTTCTTACTTGATCAGCCCATTTCATTAGGTCTGCGTAAGTTTTATAAACATCGGATTTTTTAGGATCCATTTCTTTAGTAATGAGAACCTGGATAACTTCCGAAGGTTTGGTTGTCAATTCACCCTTGATTACTTCACCAGTTGTTCCGTCAATTGAAATGTAATCGCCTTCTCTAAGAACATGCTCTGATCCTTCAACTTTCATAACACCGGCTTTATAATCAATATTAAGAGTACCACAACCAGCGACACAAACCTTACCCATTTGTCGGGCAACTAGAGCAGCATGTGAAGTCATACCGCCACGAGCTGTAAGAATACCATCTGAAGCATTCATACCTTTAATATCTTCCGGAGAAGTTTCGATACGAACGAGAATAACTTTATCACCCTTAGCAGCCATTACTTCGGCATCATGAGCTGAGAATGCAATTTTACCTGATGCAGCACCAGGACCGGCATTTAAACCTTTAGCCAATAGAAGGCCTGAATCAATTGCTGATTGTTTTTCCTTTAAATCAAAGATTGGTCTGAGTAATTGATTTAATTGATTTGGTTCAATTCTCATCAATGCTTGTTCTTTGGTAATAAGTTTTTGTCGAACCATATCAACTGCAATTTTAATAGCAGCAAAACCTGTTCTTTTACCGACACGGCATTGTAGCATCCAGAGTTTACCTTGTTGAATTGTAAATTCTATATCCAACATATCTTTGTAATGTTTTTCTAACTTTAATCTGAAGCCATCTAATTGTTTGTAAACTTTTGGATCATCTTTCTTAAGATTTTCAATTGGCTCGGGAGTTCTAACACCCGCAACTACGTCTTCACCTTGAGCGTTGAACAAATATTCGCCATAGAATTTATTTTCGCCTGAAGCAGGATCACGAGTAAATGCAACACCAGTACCGGAATCTTCACCCATATTTCCAAATACCATTGATTGTACGTTTACTGCAGTTCCCCATTCAGCCGGAATGTTGTTAAGTTTTCTGTAAACAATAGCTCTTTCATTCTGCCATGATGCAAAGACTGCACCAACTGCACCCCAAAGTTGTTCCATTGGATCAGATGGGAAATCAAATCCTTTCTTCTCTTTGATTGCAGCTTTGTATTCAGCAATTAATTCTTTTAATTGCTCGGTTGAAAGTTCATTATCTTTTTCAACACCGGCTTGTTTTTTCTTGCGTTCAAGAATTACTTCAAACGGATCATGATCGTGTTTATCTTCAGGTCGTAATCCTAGAACGACATCACCATACATTTGAACAAATCTTCTGTATGAATCATATGCAAAACGAGGATTGTTAGTTTTTTTGCTTAACGCTTCAACTGTCACGTCGTTAAGACCAAGATTAAGTATAGTGTCCATCATTCCGGGCATTGATGCACGAGCTCCTGAACGAACGGAAAGAAGCAATGGGTTTGTTGTATCACCAAAAACTGCTCCCATTTCTTTTTCAATTTTGGATATTGCTTTTAATACTTGATCCTTTAATTCTTTTGGGTACTTCTTCTTATTATCGTAATAATAAGTACAAACTTCGGTTGTAATTGTGAACCCCGCAGGAACAGGTAAACCAATGTTTACCATTTCAGCAAGGTTTGCACCTTTACCGCCAAGTAAGTTTTTCATATCAGCTTTACCTTCAGCACGCTTTCCTCCGAAGAAGTAGACATACTTAGGTGTCTTTTTTGCAGCCATTAAAGACCTCCTTACATTAATAGATTATTTTTTTCGAATATATGTTTAAGCAAGTTGCTCATTTCTTCATCTTCCTCAATCACCATTTCAATCTTGAGGTAGTATATATCAATGTCATCAAATTCTTTGCTATAGGCATTAAGCTTTACAGCATCTTTTTGAGTTGTGATGACAGAATAAGAATTAGTATCGTAGAACATTTTTCTAATTGCTTGTATTTCCTTTAGGCTATAAGATTTATGATCTCCAAAAGTAATTCTGTTCGTTAAATCAATTTTATTATGCTTAAGAACATTTAAAAATGAATGCGGTCTTGCAATTCCACATACCACTAAACTTTTTTGACCATGGAATTCTTCAATTTCATAAAATTTGTGGTCCTTTACATCATAAAAACCGGTAGCTTTATAAAAAGCATGAAATATTTTTTTGCTTTCAAAATAGCGAAGGATATTCTCCGGAATATCTTCCTTATCAGAAAATTTTCTGTTTATTATTATTGCATCTGCTCGTCTGGCAGAAGAGAATGGTTCTCTCATGCTGCCAACCGGTAAAAGTTCTTGATCTGATCTACCGGCAACTCTTAAAAATTTTTGATCAAAGACGAGTAAGTTAAGATCACGTGCAATCCATCTATGTTGAAAAGCATCATCTAATACAACACAATCAAGATCAAATTTATTGATTAATCGCTGTGCACCTTCAACTCGTTTTTCGGCAACTGCAGCGGGAACTTTACATTCTTGTGCCGCAAAATATATCTCATCGCCACTTTCAATAACTGATTTAAAGAATTCCTTGCCATCGGATATCAATTGATATCCTCTTGTTGTTCTCTTATAACCGCGACTAAGGATTGCCGGTTTCTTTTTAAGTTCTTTTAATTTATTTGTGATATAAATTACGGTAGGTGTCTTACCGGCACCACCAAGAACTAAATTTCCCACAGAAATAATTTTTGCATTTACTTGATGACTTCTAAATATTCCTTTGTCAAAGAACATGTTTCTAAGCTTAATAACACTTGCATAGATAAATACAAATGGTGAAAGCAGTATTTTAATTGTTGGTGTTAACAATTTGCTCGGCTTCTTCCTGAAGTTTATTTAATTCCAATTCACAGTCTTGAATTAATTTAGAAATCTCTTCTCGTGTACTTTTTTCGTTTACATAAATCGGATCGGAATAAATAACTGTTACTTTACTAAATGCTTTTGGAACTTGAAACTTATCCCAACTATTAAAGACGTAATGCTTTTTAGAAGCAGTTCCAATTAAAACAAGAGGAATTGATTTTCTATGAGCTAATACGACTGCACCCGGTTTCATCTTGAATTGAGGACCGGTTGGTCCATCAGGCGTAATAGCAAACGAAAATCCTTCATCAATTTTATCTTCCATTATCTTAAGTGCTTCTTTACCTCCGATATGACTTGATCCTCTAACAACATTATAATTCCAATTGTTCAAAAGCTTTGTCAGGATATCACCGTCTTTGCTTCTACTTACCAAAGCGGCAATTTTGTATTTGCGTTGAACATACCAAGGGATAAGCATTCGACCATGCCAAAAAGCTGAAATAAATTGCTCGTTATTATTGAGTACTTTTAAAATCGCCGTTTCATTAAATATTTTAATGCGATACGTCTTAGTAACCAGATTTGCAATAAAATTAAGAACAGTAAGACCTAAAAGGCTGAGAACTCTTTTTTTGATTTCTTTAAGTCTCATTATAACCGGCAACTATTATTTCTGCCGCACGTTTTGATGCTCCGGGACTTCCCAACTTCTCTTTTATAAGTGATAATTCATCTTTGATCTTTTGATATAATTTTATATCACTTAATATTTTGTCAGCTTCTAAAAATACTTTTCTCTCGTTTACATCATCTTGAATTAATTCTGGTAAAACTGTTTTCCCAAGAATAATATTTGCCATTGCAATATTATTAATCTTAGCCAGTGCTTTCCCTATGCGATAAGTTAAACCGGCTGTTTTATACACTACAATGCTGGGCAATTCCATTAATCCGGTTTCTAGAGTTGAGGTTCCGGATTTAATAATTCCAAATTTTGAATTAGCGAGTAAATCATAGTTATTACCATGGCTTATGGTAAACTCAATATTGCCGGCAATCTCTTTTAATAAATCCTCTTCAATATTTTCTGAACAAGCAACAATAATATGCATATTATATTTGGCAGCAATACTTTTTGCACCGGTAATCACTTCCGGGAATATTCTCTCAATTTCTTGTTTTCTACTTCCCGGCATTACAAGTAGAATTTCTTTAGAAAGATCTAAATTTAGCTTACTGTAAAGTTCTTGTTTCGATAGAAAATTGTATTCCGAAATCCTGTCAATCAATGGATGTCCGACATAATCAACCACAACATTAGCGTTTTGATAAAAATCTTTTTCAAAAGGGAAGAGTACGATCATCTTATCAATATATTTTCTAATTTTTTTTACTCTTCCTTGTCCCCAAGCCCAAATTTGGGGTGATATATAATAATAAACTTTAGCGCCTAACTTTTTAATTTTTGGAGCTAGGTTCAAATTAAATCCCGGATAGTCAATTAACACAACTTCTTTAATATTATTTTGCTTTATATGTGACAACAAATTTTTCTGAACTCGTTTAATAAAAGGGATATGCTTAATCACTTCAGTAAATCCAAGAAAAGACATATCTTTTATGTGATATAATAATTCCATTCCGCTTATTTGCATCAAATTACCGCCGATTCCAACTACGGAAACTTCGGGATCCAGTTTTTTTATCTCGCTTATTAATACAGCCCCGTGCATATCACCCGATACTTCACCGGCAATTATCATTAATTTCTTATTCAAAAATTGTTGACCAATTATTTATCAAATAAATTACTACAATGAGAAGAACAACAAATGAAATCGCTTGCAATGTTCTTCGCTCTGATCGTAATGCTGCATTTATATTTTTCTTCGGTTGTTCAATACCAGGATTTTTATATGGTGTCAATCTTGGTATTAATTTAGGAACGTTTGCTTTATAATTTTCATATTGTTTGCCGTAAGTCTTAACTAAGTAATTTTCTTCTTCATCAATGATCAATTTGTATTGAATAAAGAAAAATACAAGAGCAACAATTTGAAGATAGGGGAACAGTGCCCATGACATAATCCCAACGCCGAAATAAATCAATATATTTCCTAAGTACAACGGATTTCTTACATAGGCAAAACCACCGGAAACAACAAGAAATGTTCCACCGACAGTACCAGTAGTTCGTGTTTCGCTACCAGCATAACTTACACCGGATATCCTTATAAACTCACCTAAAAGAATAATTGCAAATCCTACGAGCATTGTTAAGGGAGTTGCTTCTTGGAACGCTACCATCAATATCAAAAAGGGAATAGGTGTATAACTTCTGTACTTAAAAACTTTTGACGCCAGCTGACTCATTTTTTATCCTTGCTGATATACTGTTTTTCTTTTTAATTCTGCTTGATGCCTGTGTCTTAATCTTTTCTTACTTTTTAATTGGTCTAATTGTTTAATTACATCTTCAAAATTTTTATATGGCCAGAATGATATCCTATTTGTCTCACAAAACTTTAGTAAAGATTTTTTTGCGAAAACAAAATCACAATACTGAACGGGACAAGCGTCCGAATATCCGTCACCAATAAACACTGTATAATCTTCATCAGAGCTATTATTAATTATGTGATTTCTTTTACAATTTGCACATTGTTTACATTCTTCATCTGTATAAGGAAATACCGGAACAAGTTTATCGTCTTCGAAAAGTAATTTGTTCGTGTAAGCTTTTAAATGTGATAAATTCTCTCGTTCCAAAACTCTGTTAATGTAATAATCCAATCCATCGCTTAAAATGAATAATTCAAAATTGTTGAGTTTGCAATATTCTATAAATATTTTAAATGTTGGGTCGATATCGATTTCATTTAGAAAAGAATCAAAGTCAACCGGATTAAAATTTTTTACAGTTGCGCAAAGTTGTGTCCAAGTATCCACAGATGTAATTTCTTTTTTGATCCATTTCTCAATAATTCGATTAGCTTTGTCGGCATCACCAAATCTTAAAAACATTTCTTCGCCGATATCTTTTTGTGTTATCGTGCCATCGAAATCAACAAATATTTTAAAAGCTTTTTCTTCAACCACTATTAATTTACCGGTAAATCCTCTTGAAACTGAACACCTACTAATTTGGAAATTCCTTCCTCTTGCATAGTGACACCATACATATTCTCAGCCGACTCCATCGTACGCTTATTATGAGTTACAATAATAAACTGAGTATTATGGCTGAACTCCTTAATTAATCTTGTAAAGCGATCAATGTTTGCATCGTCAAGCGGTGCGTCCACTTCATCCAACACACAGAACGGTGAAGGTTTGACGAGATAAATAGCAAATAAAAGGGCAGTAGCAGTTAGAGTTTTCTCTCCTCCGGAAAGAAGTTCAATTGAAGTTGGACGTTTACCTTTTGGTTTAGCTATAATTTCAATTTTGGCTTCGAGCGGATCAACATTATCTTCCATAATCAAATCGGCCTCATCACCAGGGTCAAACAGTGTTCTGAATATTTTTTGAAATGAAGTTTTGATTTGATCAAATGTGCTTTGAAAAAGTTCTTGAGCAGTTTGATTTATCTCTTTGATGGAACTTATCAGATCTTTTTCAGAATCCACTAAATCGTCACGTTGTTTTAATAGAAAATCGAGTCTTTCTTTTTCTTCCTCATATTCCGAATATGCCAGAAGGTTGATTGGACCGAGACCTTTAATTTTTTCTTTTAATTCATGAACTTCCGAACGTCTTTCCTTGAAGTCAAACGAATCAAGATCTTCAAATTCCTTTAGTTCTATATCGAGTGCATAGTCTTCTTGAATATCTTGAAGCAAGTTTTCCATTCTTAATTTAATTTCACTTACTTGTAGATCAGATTCGTGAACTGAATCTGAAATTGATTCTCGCTCTTTTCTCAGTTCGGATAGTTGATTTTCAAATCCCACGGATTCTGATCTTACGGATTGAAGTTCAGATTCTATTCCCCGTTCTTCTGATATTAACTCTTCTCTTATTTTTTCAATTTCTGCAAGTTCGATTCTCTTTTCAGAAATGCTCTCTTTTATTAATTCAATATCATCAGAAGTTGTGGTAATATCCTTTTCTCTTTTTGCAATATTGGTTTCAGTTAATATTTTGCTTTCTTCGGCTGATTTAAGAGTATTCTCGGCGCTGGATTTCTGACCTCGTAATCTTTCAAGATCAATTTTAAGACTGTTTTGACGATCGAGTGTTGAACGATATTCATGGTCAAGATCAGCAACTTCCGCTTCTATATTTTGCAATTCTAAATCTTCTGCTTTTTTCTCTTCACGACTTGCTGAAATCTGATTGTTCAAATTTTCAATTTGATTATCAAGTTGATTTGATCTGCCGACAAGTTCTTGAATTTCATCTTGGGACTTATCAATTTCTTCAGATGCTTTTTTGTTTTCAAATTCTAACTGAGCAATCTGCTTTTCGATATTGGATATATCATTGAGTAAAAGTTTCCCTTTTTCGGAGAGTGATTTCAAATTGATTAGGGAGATTTCTTTTTCTTTCTCTTCAATTTTTATTTGAATGGATTTAAGCCGATTCTCCAACTTTGGGAACTCAGCTTTTAGTTGCTCAAGCATTTGTTTTCTGCCAAAGATTGAATCATCCATTTTCGGGAGTGAGCCGGCACTTATGATACCATCTTTTTCAACTAAATCACCTTCTAACGTGGCAAAACCAAAATCATTATATTTTTTACTCAGACTGACAGCCGTTGCAAGGTCGCGGACAATAACATAATTTGAGAGTACCTTGTTAAAATATGGTTTCCATTTTTCATCGGATTTTACCGGATTGAATGCCCAATCAACAAAGCCGAGCTCTTTTGAAATTTTATTTCTTTTTCTATTAATTAAAAATTTATTAATCTTTCCAATTATACCATTTCGGCGATATGCAGTAGTTTCTAATACAAAAAAGGAAGCTTTACCGAGATCATTTTTCTTTAAATATTCTACTGCATTTTTAAGTTCAGTAGTGCTTTGTATCAATAAGTTATTAAGTACAGGTTTCAGCGCTGCTTCAAGGGCATACTTGAATTCTTCTTCGGTCGTTCCAACATCGGCAAATATTTGTTTTTCGTTATCTGTCCAACCTTCGCTTTCTAACAACAATTTAGAACCTTGAGAAACACCCTCAAGATTAGTTATCAATGTATTTATAAAATCAATTTTATCACGCAGAACATGAATGGATGATTTTATTTCGGCTTCATCGGAACGAAGCTTACCTAATTCTTTTTCGAGAGATTCTTTTTGAGATTGTTTCTCAGCATATTCTTTTTCTGAAGCTTTTAATTTTCTATCTACATTCTCTTTTTCATTTTGCAACTCTTCAAGAAATCCAACAGTCTTTGCAATATTATTTGTGATTGTTTGAATTTTTTCGTTGAGTTTTTGAATCGATTGATCTACTCTTTGACGTGATTCTTGAAAATTGTTTAATTGATTTTCCTTTGAGGATAAATCACGGAATTTATTAAGAACTGTTTCACTTTTCTCCTTAAAAACTTTTCTTTTACTTTCAAGTATCTCTTTGCGCGATTTGATTTCATAGTCAAATCCAACAAGCTCTGATGTTTTCTTTTCGATTTCTTCAACAAGTTGGACTAATTTATTTTGACTTTCGTCAATTTGTATAAGTGCATATTCTTTTTGCTGTTGAAAATCTTCAAGTTCTTCATGATATCTAAGTAAATTATTTTCGAAAGAATTTAATCTTTCTTCAGAAACCGAAATGATTTTTTGAGATTCGTGAATCTTATCATTCTGCTGACGTATCTGATATCGTTTGTCTCTGAGACGTTTCTCAATTTCTTCAATTTGAGTTCTGAACTTAATTAATTCAGTTTCAATTCTTCGAATATCGCTATCAACAATCGATTTACGTTCATTTAGAGATGCAATTTTATCTTGAGCATTATTTTTATTTCTTGTAAATAAAGCCCATTCACGTTCAGCTAAATCCAGTTCCTTTTCTCGTAAAACGGATTGTATTTGATTATACTTATCCGCTCTTTTTGCTTGACGTTCTAATGAACGAACAGTTTTATCCACTTCCGAAACAATATCATTTACACGGGTTAAGTCAGCTTTAACTTCATCTAATTTTTTAAGTGCAAGTCTTCTTCTTAATTTATATTTATTAACCCCGGCAGCTTCTTCGAACATTCTTCTTCGTTCTTCTGCTTTATTGCTTAAGATAGTCTCAATCATTTTTAATTCGATTACCGAGTAAGCGTTTGTACCCATACCGGTATCCATAAAAAGATTTGTGATATCTTTTAGTCGGCAAATATTTTTGTTTAATAAATATTCGCTTTCACCCGATCGGAAAATTCTGCGGGTGATAGTCACTTCGGAATATTCTGTCGGAAGAATTCCTTTGTCATTAACAAGTGTAAGTGAAACTTCCGCCATTCCCATCGGTTTTTTATTTCGTGTACCATTGAAGATGACGTTTTCCATCTTATCACTTCTGAGAGTGCTAGATTTTTGTTCACCCAAACACCAGCGAAGAGCATCAACAATATTAGTTTTGCCACATCCGTTCGGACCAACAATTCCCGTAATTCCTTTTGTAAGGTTAATCGGGGTCTTATTAGCGAACGACTTAAAACCAAATATTTCCATTTTGGATAAATACAAATCTACCTCTTAAAGAAATTTATATTCACTTACTGCTCTAATAATATGGTAAAGTGAGGAGTTGGTAAGTTGAAAGTATAATAGAATTCCACCAATGACAACAATTATTAAAATAATACTATAAAAATGAACTGTCGATGATCGAACATCAAAAATAACATGAATACCCTTTAATAAACGCTGACCGAGCCAAAGTAAAAACAAAGTGATAAAAATATATACATATGGATTTATAACATTTGCTATTAACACTCTATACAGAACTAATTCCAATGGTAGTAAAAGTGATAAGGGGAGAAAAGCCCAAATAACCGTGTAATAAATGCTCGAAAAATATACTTTAGTTTTAAGAGAGAACGAGAACATTTTAATAACTAAAGAAAATAAAATAAAAACAGCAATTGAAATGAAGAATAGTATAAAAAATCCTTCAAATGGAAACCATGCTAAATAAATAACCATGTCAATTAGTGATGGCGATCCAAACGAAAGTAACAGTTTTTCGAGATGAATATTTGTTCTTAAAAAGTGCAGTAGATTAATAATAAGCAAAGCAAATGAACCAGCCAGAATAAACATTAACAATATTGTCTGAAACCCGGAAAGTAATCTGTGATCTCTGATATCCGCATAAAAATTATATGGTCTAATTAAAGCACGTCCGGCATCTTCTCTAAATTTTCTTTTTGAATTTATTAGCAATGCCATGAATATTGAAAGTACTAAACCAATAATCACAAATAGAATTGGCGAATCATCTTTTTCTGTGCCTATAGGAATTGTAATCTTTTCACCGTTGGTCAGTTTTGATTTAACAACATTGTAGGAAATTCTGTCTGTTGATTCCGGGTTAGCTAACAAACCAAGTTTGTAAATATTTTGTTCATTATATCCGGCGTAAAGCGATTTATAATCACCACTAAAATCATAAAATGAATTTAGGATGAAACCGTTTATTTTATTTTCAAAACTGAAATCAATTATATCACTGAAATATTTTGCAGCAGCTTCGTATGAATTTTTATTGAGGTAACCGTTAGAGTTTCCAATGAATGAGGGATATGTAACTTCTGAAATAAAGACTGAAAAATCATGATCTGTTATTAATTCTGGTTTAGGTAATTCTGTTTCACCGAATAATTCAATACCTGCTAAATCAAGTGATGCAATTTTTGATTTAGGTAGAATAATAAATGAAGCATACACAAGCTTATCAGTTTTTTCATCAAGCAGTTGGGCTTGAGCTCGTAAGAAATTTATTTCATCTTCATTGCTCCCTAAAAATCCACCGCCAAGTCCAAAACCGATTACAGATGAATAATCCGAATACTGATCGATCATTAAATTGAGATGATTCGTAACTCTGTTAGAAAAATCATCATCAAGTAAAATTTGAGCCGGGATTGAATTAATTGGTACTTCGACTAATGCGGTTAAACCAAGCGATTCGCATAAATGTAATGCATAAGTTGGAGGAAGTACTTTTGCAAATCTTATCGTATTAAAACCTGTTGCTTTAATTAATTCTAAATCTTTTTTTAACTTCTCAAAACTTGCCAAACCACCGGTTTCGGATTCAAAGTAAAAGTATGTTGTTCCTTTAATTTGAAAATCTTGATTGTTCAGATGAAGTTTATTTTCCTCCGGAGAAAGGTCAAAAAGTGAAAACGTTTTAACCGATTTATCAATTACAGAATCATTTAACGATAATTCGACATCAAGTTTATAAACTCTTGGATCTGAAGGTGACCAAAGATCAATAGTTGCAAGAGTTAAATCCGTGTTTACTTCACGAGATTCATTAACTTTTATTCCGTTTACATCTGCAACAAATGTTTGAGAATTGGTTGAACCGGTTAGGGTAAACTTCAATTTGTAATTTTTCTCTTCATGCGCAAGATCGTTTCCTGTTTGCAGATTGTTTTGTACCGAAGCTAAAATTTTTATGGTGGCTGAAGATAAATTTTGAGAAAGCGATTTCTCGATTTTTAATTTACTGATAAACAATTTGTTTGTTTCATATAAATACACATCCCCAATAATTCCACCGCGTGTACTTGGGTACAGAAATCTTTGTTCAATGGGAATAGTGTTTTTATCATCAAGTTCGTATTGAACTTTCACCGACAATTTATTTTGAGAATCGGATTTAAGAATGTCGGGTGGAAGAATAATAGAAAATGGCTGAATGCCACCGGGATGTTTATAAATTACGAGATCATTAAGCAAAACATCGGCAGTGTAAGTAATTCCAAGGAATCGAACACTTAAATTTTTATTTGCAGCTTGGTCTTTAGAAATGAAAAAACCTCTTTCATAAACTAGTGATTCGCTTCCGGCAAATGTTGAAGGAACAGATACTTTCACCTTTTTATCGGGCGATGACGGGGTATAAACTTGCCAATCGTTTTTTAAGTCAATTATCGATCTAGTCTGGTTAATATCAAAAAAAAGTGAGTCAACTTCGGCTAAATTATAAGGTGGAAGTTCTTTAATTGTTATTTGAGAAAAAATCGAAATTGTAAATAAATGGAGAGCAAAAATGAATAAAAAATGTCGAATATTGGCCATTTTCAAATTGATTGAATAGAAGTTAATAAAGACATCAAATATACAAAAAAAAGGAGGGGTTAGCAATCAAATAAAGCGAGTGCAGAGAATGAAAAAATGGGTTTATGAAGCATAAACCCATTTTTTATTAAGCATTGACAATCGCCATAAAAGAGCTTGCTTTTAATGAAGCTCCGCCGATTAATCCGCCATCAATATCTTGCTGGCTAAATAATTCGGCCGCATTTTCGGGTTTTACGCTCCCGCCGTATTGAATTACAATATTTTCTGCCAAATTAGATGAAAATTGTGACTTTATTAAATTTCTGATGAATTTATGTACTTCTTGAGCTTGTTCAGGACTGGCGGTTTTTCCGGTACCAATTGCCCAAACCGGTTCATAAGCAACAATTAATTCAGATAGATCCGATTCCGGAATTCCTTTTAAGCCGTTTTTAATCTGAGTTTCGACTACTTTCTCAGTTAGTCCATTCTCGCGTTCTTCCAAAGTTTCCCCAACACAGAATATTGGTTTTAGTCCGGAAGCAATCGCTTTCTTAATTTTTAGATTAATAACTTCGTCAGTCTCGCCAAAAATTGTTCGTCTTTCAGAATGACCCAAAATTACAAATTTGCAACCGACACTTTTTAGCATACTTGCAGATACTTCTCCTGTAAATGCACCGTTTTCTTCATAGTGCATGTTTTGTGCACCTAGTTTAATTTTACTTCCTTTTAAAAGAGTGGTAGCTGTTTCTAAAGAAGTAAATGGGGGACATACGATTACCTCTGTCTGAGTTTCTGATTTACTCATCTCATTCTTAATCGCTGAAATTAATTCAATAGTCTCCGAAAGATTATTAAACATTTTCCAATTTCCTGCTACAATTCTTTTCCGCATAAAATTCCTCTTGATTTAGCTTACTGCTTCAACTCTTCTAATTCCCGGTACTTCGCGTATTAGTGCCCGTTCAACACCTGCTCTTAATGTCATTGAAGACATTGGGCAGTTGGTGCATGCACCGGTTAGTTTAACTTCTACAATTCCCTCTTCTGTTATTTTTACGAGCTCAACATCTCCGCCATCCGCTTTCAGATACGGACGAATAGTCTCTAATGCATTTTGAACTCTATCGTGAAGAGCTTTGTCCATAATGTACTCCTTTAATTATCATTGCCCAATAATATTTCTATCTCGGGCTTGCCCTTTAATCCTGATTTCTCTGCTTCTTTAACTAAATTTTCTGCTATTGAAAGAATTGATTTTGCATTTTCGGAATCAGGTGTATCGTAAACAATAGGTTTCCCTTTGTCTCCGCCCTCTCTAATTCTCGGATCAATTGGGATACCACCGAGAAAGTTTACATTAAAATCTTCAGCAAATTTTTGTCCACCACCGGTTCCAAATATATCATATTTAGTACCGGTATCCGGTGCAATAAAATAGCTCATATTCTCAATTATTCCAAACACCGGCACATTGACCCGTTCAAACATTTTTAGCCCTTTACGTGCGTCAATCAGTGATACCTCCTGAGGTGTAGTAACAATTACCGAACCGGAGAGAGGAATGGTCTGCACAAGAGTTAATTGAATATCACCGGTTCCCGGAGGTAAATCAAAAATTAAATAATCTAATTCATCCCACATTACATCACTCATAAATTGCTTAACCGCACCGCTTGCCATCGGTCCACGCCAAATAACAGGCGCATTATCATCAAGTAAAAAACCAATTGACATAACTTTAATGCCATAATTTTCCAACGGAAGCATTTTTGCTGTTTTTGTGTCCTGGTAAATTTTGGGTTTTTCATTTATCCCCAGCATTAAGGGAATACTGGGTCCATAAATATCGGCATCAAGTAAACCTACCTTGTAACCCATTTTACCGAGAGCTACCGCCAAGTTAACGGCGACTGTACTTTTACCAACTCCACCTTTACCGCTTGCAACAGCGATTGTGTATTTAACATTCTCTAGAATTTTTTCTTTTTGAGGTTGTGAAATATTCATTTGTGGTGAAGATTGAAATTCAACCGTGATATTGCCAATATCATTTATATTTTTTGTGAGTGATTCGTTGATAGATGATTCTAATTTATTCTTCACATGATGAGCTGGGGAAGAGATAGTTAATAAAACTTTTACATTATTTTTATCAATTGATATGTCTTTTATTTTACCTGCACTAACTAAATCTTTCTTTTCTTCCGGATCGATCACCTTACTTAAGGCATCTAAAACGTCACCTTTCATTAAATCGGTCATGTTATACTCCTTTCATCAAAAATATGAACCACTAAATTAACAAAATCCAAAATCACTTTCTAAGACAAACGTATTCTCTGATAATTAATTCGAACAAATTAAAGTAAATAATTATTTTATTGCCGGCTTGAAAATAAATTTAAGTATGCTTAACTTTAGAATAAAATTTACTAAAATTATGCCGACAATATCAAAAGAAAATTATTTAAAAGCAGTTTATAACAAAAGCAAGGAAGATGGCTCCGGCGCGACAACATCAGCATTAGCTGAGAATCTGGAGATTTCAAATGCAGCAATTAGTGATATGGCAAGAAAATTATCAGATGAAGGATTGATAAATTATGCAAAGTATAAAGGAATGGAATTAACAGGTGAGGGTAAAAAAATTGCACTTAAAGTTATTCGAAGGCATCGATTGTGGGAATTGTTTTTAATTCAGGTTCTTGGATTGTCTTGGAGCGAGGTTCATGATGAGGCTGAAAATTTAGAACACTCTACATCAGATCATCTGATTGATAAAATTGATGAGTATCTTGGATTCCCAAAATTTGATCCACATGGTGACCCGATTCCACAGAAAAATGGCTTACTGCCAAGTGCACCCGAAGTTGTTGAACTAGCAAAAGCATCGGTAGGAAAGAAATATAAAGTTGGAAGAGTAAACGATAAGAATAATGATTTAATCAAGTACTTAACAAAAATTGGAATCAGTTTATCCAAAGAAATCGAGATAGTTGAGAAATTATCGTTCGATAATTCTGTAATAATACAAGTTGATTCCGAGCGACATTCATTAAGTGAATTCGCAGCATCAAATGTTTTTTTAGTAAAGGTAAAATGAAATGGAACCGAGCTATTTAATTTTTCTGGGTTTATTAATTCTCTCAGTGATCGTTATTCTGTTTTATCCTGGGAAAGGATTAATCCATTACTTTAAAAAGAGCAAGCAGAATTCAACAAGAGTTTTGATTGAAGATTCGTTGAAACACATATACGATTGTGAGTACAATCAGGCTCAGAGCAGTTTAAACAGTATTGCCGGCAATTTGAATATTACATCTGATAAAGCAGCAAAGTTAATTTCTAAATTAGCTGAGATGGGATTAGTTTATGCAAAGACTGACAAAGTGACTTTAACTCAAGAAGGTAGATCCTATGCTCTACGTGTAATTCGAATTCATCGGCTTTGGGAAAGGTACCTAGCCGACCAAACAAGTTTGCGCGAAACAGAATGGCATGCTCAAGCTGAGGAAAGAGAACATCATTTAACAGAAGAGCAAGCAAATGTGCTTGCTGCCCAAATTGGCAATCCTGTTGTTGATCCACACGGTGATCCGATACCAAGTTCTGATGGCATTATAAAGGAAAAGCGTGGGGTTTCAATTTTAAAATTGGATATTGGTCAGCTTGCTAGAATAGTGCACATTGAAGATGAACCGAATTCTGTATACTCACAAATTGTTGCAAGCGGTATTCACCTTGGTATGCAAATTAGAATTTTGGAAAATTCTAAAGACAAAATAAAGTTTATTGCTGAAGGTGAAGAAATTTTATTATCTCCTTTGATTGCATCGAATCTAACTGTTATGCCGGAAAGTAAAAGTGAAGATTTTAAGAAAGATACACCAACATTAAGCTCATTAAAAGCTGGAGAAGAAGCCGAAGTTATCGGCATTTCAAAAGCTTGCCGTGGTCAACAGCGCAGAAGAATCATGGATCTTGGAATTGTTAACGGTACTAAAATTAGATATGAGATGGAAAGTGCCGGCAAAGATCCAATTGCTTATTCGGTAAGAGGCTCCATGGTTGCTTTAAGAAAAGCTCAAGCTGATCAGATATTTATTTCTAAGAAAGGTATAGTAAATGGTTGATATACATAATTGCGAAAATTGTCCAGCACATAATATTGATAATCTGGTTAAACTCGGTATTAATATGTCGGGGTTCGACTATGTAGTGGCTCTTGCTGGAAATCCAAACACCGGAAAAAGTACTGTATTCAACAATCTAACTGGTTTAAGACAACACACCGGTAACTGGCCTGGCAAAACTGTCACTCGCGCGGAAGGTGCTTTCGCAGTAAACAACACAAAATATAAATTAATCGATTTACCCGGAACATACTCACTCTTATCAACAAGTACTGATGAAGAAGTTGCGAGAGATTTTATTTTATTCGGGCAGCCGGATGTAACGGTTATTGTTGTTGATGCAACAAGACTTGAACGAAATCTTAATCTTGTTTTGCAAGTTTTAGAAATTACCGACAGAGCTGTGTTATGTCTAAATTTAATTGATGAAGCTAAAAGGCATAAAATAGAAATTGATCATCGATCACTTTCACGAGAACTTGGCATTCCAGTAGTCCCCGCTGCAGCTCGTCAAAAAATTGGAATGGACGAATTGATAAATAAAATTAATGAAGTAGCAACGGGCAAATATGTATGCAAGCCTTATCGTGTTAAAAACATATCCAACAAAGTGTCGCAAGTTGTTGAAGAAATAACAAAAAATATTTTGAAAGAATTTCCCGAACTACCAAATGCTCGCTGGGTTGCAATGAGGTTATTGGAAGGTGATCAATCAATTATCAATGCTGTAAAGACAGGTGAACTTGGTAACATAAAAAGTGTTTCATTAATTGCTTCACAGCAAGTAGCATAGATAGGAATTAGTATGAGCAGCAGAGATTATATATTAAAACAAGCTGATGATCTTAGATGGGAGATAGGTGAGAATTTCCATGATCATATTATCGAATCACTTTACAAAGATGCTGGACAGATTGCATCAAAAGTTGTGAAACACGAAGGTGAGGATAAAAAGTATAAATTCGATCAAATTTTAGACCGGTTAGTTACAAGTCGTTGGACAGGTTTCCCAATAATGTTTTTACTTCTTGCAGTTGTATTCTGGATAACTGTTGAAGGATCAAATGTTCCTTCCGGTTTATTAGCGTCTCTACTTGTTGATACAATTCATCCTTTATTAAAAAGTTTTGGAACTGAAATAGGTTTACCGATTTGGTTAAATGGCTTACTTATTGACGGCGCATATTTAGCTTTGGCTTGGGTTGTCGCAGTGATGCTTCCTCCTATGGCAATTTTTTTCCCGTTGTTTACTTTACTTGAAGATTTCGGTTATTTACCCCGAGTTGCGTTCAATATGGACAATCTCTATAAGAAAGTCGGTGCACACGGGAAACAAGCGTTAACTATGAGTATGGGTTTCGGTTGTAACGCTGCGGGAATTATTGCAACAAGAATCATTGATAGTCCTCGGGAAAGATTAATTGCGATAATCACAAATAATTTTTCACTTTGTAACGGTAGATGGCCAACACAAATTTTGATTGCTACTATTTTTATAGGAGGCGCTGTTCCTGCTCATTTAGCCGGGATTGTTTCTGCGGCAGCAGTAGTCGGGATTGCCGTTCTGGGGGTTGTGTTTAGTCTTATTGTTTCTTGGGGATTATCAAATACCGTCTTAAAAGGTGAAGCATCCGCGTTTAGTTTGGAACTTCCACCTTACAGACCACCAAGATTATTACAGACTCTTTATACATCTCTTATTGATAGAACTATTTTTGTTTTGTGGCGTGCAATTATTTTTGCAATTCCGGCAGGATTAGTTATATGGCTGGTGTCAAATATTTCTATTGGTGAATTAACAATTGCCGAACTTTTCATCAATTGGTCAAATCCATTCGCAATACTATTTGGATTAAATGGAATAATTCTTCTTGCATATATTATTGCGATTCCGGCAAACGAAATAGTTATTCCAACAATACTGATGCTTACTGTAACCACAGCAAGTCTTGCTGGTGTTGGCTCAGGTGCAGGTGTTATGTTTGAACTCGAATCCGTAAATGAGACTGCACAAATTTTATACGGTGGTGGATGGACAGCGTTAACCGGAGTATCATTAATGTTGTTTAGTTTATTGCATAATCCTTGTTCAACAACATTATTTACAATATATAAAGAAACAAAAAGTGTCAAATGGACGGTAGTTTCTGCTTTACTGCCAATAGCGATGGGATTTACTTTAACATTTTTTGTAGCACAGATTTGGCGAATGTTAAGCTAGTCTTTTTTAACTTTTTCTCTTCTCACTAGCTTGTGAACCTTACCGCTCGCTTTTTCCATTAAGTATTCTTGAAGATTAATTTTTTCTTCACCAACAACCGGATGATTAAATGCATGTCGCCCGTTCGGTAAAATAACACGCGCTTTCTGATTATCTTTTATTCCTGTGAGTAAAAGTTTTTCAATAATTTCTTGTTTTATTTTTTTGTCATAAACCGGAAAAGTAACTTCAACTCTTCTATCTAAATTTCTTGGCATTAAATCGGCACTACTCAGATACAATTCTTCATCCCCGCCATTATAGAAATAATAAGCACGGCTGTGTTCCAAGAATCTTCCCACGATACTGATAACTCTTATATTTTCACTTAAGCCAGGTACTTGCGGAAGTAAACAACAAATTCCGCGAATGATCATATCTATTTTTACACCGCGTTTAGAAGCTTCGTAAAGTGATGAAATTAATAATGGATCAACAAGAGAATTCATTTTGAATATTATTCTTCCCAGTTTACCATTGTTAACGTTATCAATTTCTCTTTCAATTAATCTTAGAAAACTTTGACGTGTATTGATTGGTGAAACAAATAAATGTCTGTATCTCTTTTGCTCGGAATAACCAGTTAAATAATTAAAAACTTCAGAGACATCCGCACAGATTTCAGGATTAATCGTAAATAATCCAAGATCGGTATAAAGTTTAGCTGTGGTTGGATTATAATTCCCGGTACCGAGATGAACGTATCGTTTAACACCATCTGCTTCTTTTCTTACGACCATTGTCATTTTTGAATGTGTTTTTAAACCAACCAATCCGTAAACAACATGCACTCCTGCTTTTTCAAGTTCACGGGCCCAAAAGATATTATTCTCTTCGTCAAATCTCGCTTTCAATTCAACCAGAACAGCAACTTGCTTTTTTCGCTCCGCGGCTTCAATAAGATATTTTACAATAGGAGAATTAGAGCCAACACGATAGAGTGTTTGTTTAATCGCAAGCACATCAGGATCTTTTGAAGCTTGCTTTACAAAATCAACAACAGGTGTAAATGAATCGTACGGATGATGAAGATAAATATCACCTTTAGAAATTTTCTGAAAAATATTTTCTTCCTCTTCTTCAAATTCACGAGGAATTACCGGATGGAAAGGAGGTTCCTTTAAATGATGCAATGGGAGATCATATAATTGCATAACACTGCTTAAACCAAGGGGACCGTTAATTATATGTATATCATCCTCGGTTATTTCTAAATTCTCTGTAAGCGTGTTTAACATGAATTTCGGAATATCTTTTTCGACTTCTAATCGAACAACAGAACCAAATCTGCGTTGACGAATATTTTCTTCAATCACTTCGAGTAAATCATCGGCTTCATCTTCCTGAATTTCCATATCTGTGTCACGAGTTATTCTGAACCTATGTGCGTCGAGTATTTGAAGTCCGGGGAAAAGTGTTTGCATATTTTTCTTTATTAATTCATCAAGCCAAATAAATTTAGCTGAGAATTGACCATTACTTCCTTTTTTTGTCGGTTTAATAATATCGTCAATTCTTATTAATTGCGGTAATATACTTGGCACTTTAACTCTTGCAAAATGCTCTTCGCCATTCGGCTTTTTTACAAGAATTGCAAAACTCAAACTCAAGTTTGAGATATAAGGAAAAGGTCTCCCGGGATCAAAAGCTAATGGTGTTAATACCGGATAGATTTCTTTGTTAAAATATTCTGATAATAGTCTTTGTTCTTCTTTTGGAAGTTTGTCAAGGTTCAGAATATGAACATTATTTTCTCTTAAAGATGGAACAATTTCGTTTCGCCATAAATCATAAATGGTTTCAATCATCGGGCGAACTTCTTTTTCTATGGCGCGTAATTCCTGAAGAGGTGTCAATCCGTCAATAGTCGGATCAATAATTTTTGCTACAACCTGATCTTTAATTCCGGCAACACGAATCATGTAAAATTCATCTAGGTTGGAAAAGAAGATTGAAATGAATTTCACTTTATCTAATAATGGGAGATCTGGGTTAATTGCTTCTTCCAGAACTCTTCGATTAAATTCAACCCAGCTTAGATCGCGATTTACGAAATTTTTCGGGCGATAATATTTTTTCAGATATTCCTTTGTCAGACGCATAATATATTCTCTAAAACCTTGAAATATAAGGATTTAGTAGTAGAAAATCGTGGTAAATCGGCAATTACTTACTTTTTCTGCTTTTTTTGGCTGATGAAAATGATCCTAAATCATACTCGATTGTGGTATTCGGCATTTTCAATCTTCGCAATTTTACTTTACCCATTTTGAAGAATTCTTCAGCTTGAGTATCATGATAATCCGAAAAGATTACAACTTCTTTGATTCCTGCGGCAATTAATGATTTTGCACAATTGGTACAAGGCATATTTGTTACATATGCTGTTGCTCCTTGAGTGCTTATTCCATGAACTGAGCATTGAAGAAGTGCGTTCATCTCAGCGTGAATTGTTCTGATACAATGATTATCAACAATCCAGCATCCAACATCCTCGCAGTGTTTACCTCCCGGAATTGATCCATTGTATCCGGTTGATAAGATTCTTTTATCACGCACGAGTACACAACCACAATGCATACGAGGACAAGTTGCGCGTTCCGAAACTAACATTGCTTCTTTTAAGAAATATTGATCCCATGATGGTCTTTTTTTCTTTGCCATTTTAACTCCAAGTTTCAGTTCTGTTTGCAATTTTATGAAAATCACACGATTATTGCTTGTAAATTTATTGTTATCAAAATAAAAATGAGAATGAATGAAAAAGAAAATTTGGTCAAATGGGAAAATTTATACAGCAAATCACAAACAAAAGTGGGCCGAATCAATTGTTACAGAAGGAAATAGAATATTATTTGTGGGAAGTAATGATGAAGCAAAAAAAATAACTGGTAATCAATTTGATCTGCATGATCTAGAAGGGAAACTTGTACTTCCCGGCTTTATTGATTCCCATGTTCATTTGATAATTGGCGGCTTGAGTTTAACAAAATTAAATTTGGGAAAGGTCAAATCGAAAGAGGA
The DNA here is from genome assembly GCA_030584085.1 of Melioribacteraceae bacterium. Lineage (NCBI taxonomy): Bacteria > Pseudomonadati > Ignavibacteriota > Ignavibacteria > Ignavibacteriales > Melioribacteraceae > Melioribacteraceae bacterium. Next base: position 2,524,829 of record CP129490.1, on the reverse strand, counting down.
TTTTAGAAATTCTCTAAAGGAATTCTTAGCAAATACTAAATCCGATTGGGTTACAGGCGGAAATTGGAATCACTTACAATTTGATACAAAAGTACTTCCCACTAAGGAATGGATTGATGATCTTACAGATAAACCGATTTATTTAACAAGAGTTGATATACACACTGCTCTTGTTAATTCCGCTGCTTTAAAATTAGCCGGGATAAATAAGAACACACAAGCACCGGAGGGGGGACAAATAATAAAAGATGAAACCGGTGAACCAACCGGAGTTCTTAAAGATACCGCAATGAATTTGGTATCAAAATTAATTCCCGCACCTTTAGAATACGAATTAGGTAATGCGATGTCTGCTGCACAAAAAGAAGCACATATTAATGGCATTACATCAGTTCATGACATAACCGAACCGGAGCATTATCAACTTTACAAAAAATCTTATGCAGAACAGAAATTAAAATTACGTATAAATTGTATTCATCCAATAAGCCAAGTTAAAAGATTGATCGATGGTAATGTATTCAATGAAATTAAAAATGAATATATCAGAAGCTCGGGAGTAAAAGCATTTGCAGATGGTACTCTGGGATCAAACACTGCGTGGTTTTTTGAACCGTATAAAGACGATCCAACCACAACTGGGTTACCGACCGATTATATGGTGGATGGAAAGTTTCGTGAATGGGCATTGCTTGCTGATAAAAATAAGATTCAATTAGCAGTACACGCAATAGGTGACAGGGCTGTTTCCGAAGTTATTAATGTATTTGAGGAGATTGTAGATACAAATCCGAGTTGGGATAGAAGGTTTAGAATTGAACACGTACAGCATATCAAAAGTGAAGATATTACAAGAATGAAAAAACTTAATGTTATTGCTTCAATGCAGCCTTCTCAGCTGTATGATGACGGAGTTTGGGCTGGGGATAAAATTGGTCAACATAGATTAAACGGTACGCATGCTGTTAACACATTACTTAATAACGGAATCAAAGTTTGTCTAGGCAGTGATTGGACTGTCACACCACTTGATGTTATTCACGGAATCGATATTGCGGTTAACAGAAAAACAAAAGACGGTGCCAATCCCAATGGTTGGATTCCTGAAGAAAAAATATTAATTGAACAAGCAATCAATGCTTACACAATTGATGCAGCCTATGCTTCGTTCGAAGAAAATATAAAAGGATCTATTGAAGTCGGTAAACTTGCCGATTTTATTATGTTAAATGAAAATGCCTTCGAATTACCATCAACTGAAATTGAGAAAATAAAAGTAGCAAAAACTATTTTTAACGGAGAATTAGTTTACAGTATCTAAAATTGACTTTCGTACATAATCACAACGTTATCGCTAGCCGGATAACCCACACAAGTTAGACAATAACCTTGTTTGATATCTTCGTCGGTTAATGCAGTTTGTTCAATTAATTTTAATTTACCTGAAAGTAACTTTGCTTTACAAGTACCGCAATTCCCAAATTGACATGAGTTTGGAATTGCTAAACCATTTTCAAGTGCTTTTTCTAAAATTGCTTTACCAGGCTGAACAATGACCTTGTGTCTATCGCCATTTAAAATTATTGTTACTTCTCTTTCCTTTTCTTCAATTTCATCAGATTCATCAAGAATCTTTGTTGTGTAAATTTCTCGATGAATATCTTTTCTATCGATACCCCTTTCTTTTAGTAAATCCATTGCGTTTTGCATCATCTCTTCAGGACCACAAAGATAATACTCGGTTTTATCCTTCAGTTTATCGGCATACTTATTTAGTAACTCAATAGCACAATCTTTTGAGATCCTTCCACTTATTCCTTGCCATTTATCACTTGGATGGCTCAAACAATGTTCAACAAAAAATCTTTCTGAATATTGTTTTGTTAAACTTTGTAATTTTTCATAGAATATAATAGACTTTTCGTCGTGGTTGCCGTAAAATAAAAAGACATTACTCTTGGGTTCATACTTTAGAATGGATTGCAAGTGTGACATTAATGGAGTAATTCCGCTACCTGCACCAAACATAACCAAGGATCTTTCTGCCGCCGGATTTGGCTCAACTGTAAAATTTCCAAGAGGAGGCAGAGAATTAATGTGATCCCCGACTTTTAAATTTTCCAATAGATATTTTGTCGTAACTCCATCTTTAAACTTTTTGATCGCAACTCCAACTTGAGGAAGTTCATCGGGAGTCGTCCAAATTGAATAACCGCGACGTGTTTCAATACCATCAGCATCAAAAATAAATGTGAGAAATTGACCGGGTAAAAACGATAAGTCTCGGTTATCTCTCTCATGTAGTAAAATGCTTAGTGTATCTTCGGTTTCGTTGTTTATTTCATCAACAATCAAATTCAGAAAATCACTCATCAAAATCCTTTCATTTTTGTAAGAATGTAAAATAGTATAAACAAAGTCTTTTCAAGAAAGTTCAAAACTTAAGGGAATTGAGAGTAAGAGGCAAGCCGCTGCAGCCGAGGGCGCAACTGCAGCAGCTGAATTGATCATTAAAGGAGGGTACAACATGATTCTAACTATATATTATCAATTAGCATACCAATAGATTTATTTGAAAGAAAAGGGATATTTGTGGCTTTTTTCTTATTTGGCTGAAAACAGAATTATTTTTTTTCTTAATGGTAAGAATTGAGGGGAAATTTCTCTTATTTATGGAGGAGAATTTTGAAGGTAGTTCCTTTCCCGATCACTGATTCTTTAACGAAAATCTTTCCGTGATGGTAATTCTCAACTATTCGTTTAGTTAAACTTAAACCCAAACCCCAGCCACGCCTTTTTGTACTGTATCCAGGTCTAAAAATATCTTTTCTTCTTTTATAGTCAATTCCCTTGCCGTTATCGCTAACTTCTAGATGTACATATTTTTCATCGGCAAAATATGTAAAATTGATTTCGCCTTGCTTGTGTTCAATAGCGTCTAAAGCATTTTTCACGAGATTCTCAATTACCCATTCAAATAATTCGGCGTTCAAATTTACCGTTAAATCTTCCGGACCTTCAATTTTCATTTTAAGATTTTCGGCGGAACTAGGAAGTCTTCTATAAAAATAATTCATAATGCGGTTTAATAATTCATTCAAGTTCTCGGGTTTTAATTCCGGTTTAGAACCGATTTTCGAAAATCTATGAGTCACTTTGTTTAATCGTGAAAGATCATTATCTATTTCGTCAGCGGTGTCGATAACTTTATCAGGATTATCATGATATAAACGAAGCATTTCAGTCCATCCCATCAAACTTGAAATAGGTGTTCCGAGTTGATGCGCCGTCTCCTTCGCCATCCCAACCCAAATATTGCTTTGTTCGGTTTTCTTCATGTAACTAAAACTGAAATATGCGATCAGTAAAAAGAATAGAGCAAACGTTAGTTGTAGGTAGGGGAATAATCTTAAATTCTTGACTAATTCTGAATCTCCGTAATATATTTTTCGAGAGATTTTGGAATCGGGAAAATTCACAATAATTGGTGTATGTTCTTTTGAGAGTTCAGCGACTTTTTCTTTTAAGAATTCTTGAAGTTCTGTATCAGATAGAGTTGTATCAAACTCAAGATTACGAATTCCTATATCGAATCCTTGAAAAATCACATTATCGTTTTCATCGGTTAAGATTAGTGGGAAGTCGATTCGCTTTACTATGTTTTCGAAGACAAAAGTGACATCGAAATTATTATTGATATTTGGATCGGCAATATATTCCAGTCCCTTCGCATAAAGCTCAACGATTTCGCGCTCTCTGTCCTGAAGTTTTTGAACTAGATTATTAGTGAAGTATAACGTACCCGCGGCAATGGTTATTCCAAATAGAAGCAAAATAATTTTTATGTTAAAGGAGGCAGGTCCGCCGGACATTTTCATTCTACTGGCCTTAAGTTATCAACAAACGAAACTTATAAAATTATTGTCTCTGCTCTACTTGGCCCAACCGAAATAATAGATATCTCAAAACCGCACTTCTCTGAGATGTAGGATAGATATTGTTGAGCTTCATTAGGTAATTCTTCAAATGAGCGAACTTTTGAAATATCTTTCTTCCATCCCGGCAAAGTTTCATAAATTGGAGTTACTTTTTCCATTTGAGCAATATCCGTTGGGAAGGATGTTAATTTTTTCCCTTCGACTTCATACCCGACGCAGACTTTAATTTCATCAAGATAGCTTAGTACATCAAGCTTGGTAATTGCAACTCTTTCAATACCATTTATCATTCTCGAATATCTCATCATGAAAGTATCAAACCAACCACATCTTCTTGGACGACCGGTTGTTGCTCCAAACTCTGCGCCTGCTTGACGTAATTTTTCACCATTCTCTTCATCCAATTCGGTAGGGAAGGGTCCCAAACCCACTCTTGTTGTATAAGCTTTCACAATTCCGAATACTGATGAAATTTTAGTTGGTGGAATTCCTGTACCTGTACAGCCGCCACCGGATGTCGGATTTGATGAAGTAACGTAAGGGTACGTTCCGAAGTCAACATCTAAAAGAGTCCCTTGAGCACCTTCCATTAAAATACTTTTACCTTCGGAAATTTGTTGATTCAGATAAACCGGAACATCTTTAATAAATGGATCAATCACTTTATCAAATTCCAAGTATTCTTTTATTATAGCATCAACATCAAGTTCATTTTCATTATACACTTTTGTTAAGAGAGTGTTTTTCTCTTCAATATTTTGTCGTATCAATTTTTCAAGATGAGGTTTATTCAGCAGATCGACTATTTTAATTCCTTTACGAGCATATTTGTCAATATAACAAGGTCCAATACCTCTTCCTGTAGTTCCGATTTTTCTGTCGCCTTTTTCACTGATCGAGTCGAGCAATTTATGATAGGGCATAATAAGATGAGCGTTGTGACTTATAAATAAGCGGTCTTTAAATGAAATATTGTGATCTTCTAAAAATCTAATTTCATCCAACAGCGCTTTAGGATCAATAACCACTCCGCTTCCGATAACGCAAGCTACATCTCTTCGTAAAATACCGGATGGTATTAAGTGTAGTATGAATTGCTTATCATCAATTTTAATTGTATGTCCGGCATTAGCACCACCTTGATATCGTACTACAACATCATACTTCTCGCTAAGAATATCAACAATTTTGCCTTTACCTTCATCGCCCCATTGGCTTCCAACTAGAATGGTTACATCCATAAATTCCTCAGGTTAAAAAAGTGCAATAAAAAACTCCGAATGGAGTATCCGGAGTTTAATAAATTTTTTGTTAGTTAGAAGCTTTTTACGGCTTCATCAACAGAATCGAAGTTTTCAAAAATTGTGATGAGTTTTGTTATCACTAACAAGCTATTAATTTTTTCTGTAGCACGTGCGAGCTTAAGTCCGCCGCCACCGTTTTTCATAGTCGTAAAACCGCTTATTAACATGCCTAAGCCGGAACTATTCATAAATTTTACCGAAGAAAGATCTACAACAACATGTTTCTTACCTTCATCAAGGAACTTATGCAGTAAATCACTGAATTCTTGAGCTTCGGGACCACCCATAACATTGCCTTTAAGCTCAATAACTACCGCTTCATATTTTTCGGAAACTTTGATTTTCATTGGTTCTCCTGATTGTTAAATTCTATTAAAAACTTGGGAATTAATATAATAATTTTGAGATTTATACCTAAAATTATTCTTCATAAATATTTATATTAACAGCTAAGTTATTCATTCTGAATATAAAAAGAAAGATTATTTTGCTTATAGAGGGCTGTTTTAATTAAACTTTCTAAAATTAGTTTTCTTGGAACTATAAGGGGTAGGCATCGTCTAAAATGTCAAATCTAAATCAAGATTCCGCATTACCTATTAGTGATGATCAAAACGAAGATTTCCAATTGATACGAGATTTTATTGATGGAAATGAAGATGCATTTACTAAGTTAGTTTTGAAGCATAAAGAGAAAGTTAGAAACCTAGTTTTTCTTACTTTAGGTGATGCTGATAATATTGATGATATTTCTCAAGATGTTTTCATCAATGTTTTCCATAAAATAAAGGAATTTAGATTTGAATCTAAATTTACAACATGGCTTTACAGAATTACGGTTAATAAATGCAGAGACTATCTTAGGAAAAAAAGGGTTCGCAGTATTTTTGTTCCTATTAAAGATTCCATAAACGAGCCAAGTATAAAGGGTCATTCCGATAGTCCTGATTTACCCGGGTTAGTAAGAAAGGGAATTGAAAAATTGCCTGAAAAATTAAAAGTTCCATTAATTCTTCGAGATATTGAAGGGTTGAGTTACAAAGAAATTGCTGATCAACTTGATTGTGAAGTTGGTACAGTGAAATCGAGAATTTTTAGAGCGCGTGAAAGTTTGAAATTTATTTTGGAGCCATACCAAGATGAATTGATTTCTTAACCGGGGGTTTAATGAAAGGTCTTGCTAATAAAAAAGACGCATTAAAAAAAATAACACCTATAGTTTTTCTTGCAGTTCTTACTATTTCTCTCATGATATACTTTAAAGAAAATCGAGGTGATTTTGGGGAGATTGTTTCCAAAGGAACTAACGATTTATTATCTATCTACACACAAAATCTAAAACCACTTCTTTTTGGAACAGATATAACGAACGAAGATGTATTTAATTTTGCACTCTATCAAACAATTCCAATAGACAAACAAGAAAATAAACTTCTCAAATTTACAGAGCAAAATGAAGTTGTAAGTTACGAAATTCTTCCATCATCATATAAACCAGATACCGAAAATTATAAGAACTTTGTGAAGTATATGGCGTTTGATGATAATCAAATAGAGCAATTAGACTCCATATTAGAATCTTATCAACCTGAATTGGCTGAAGCTGTTTTAACAGATGGTAATAATACCTTAGCTGTTAATTCTCGTCTTGCCTCTTTACAAAAAGCTGTATTGACCGATATAGCAGCATTTTCGCAATCAGTTAATAGGCCTAAAATCAGTAGTTTGTTTGATGGCAATTATGCTTTCCTTGAATCTAGAAGCGCATTTGATTTTGTGGAGGACATTAAAAGTGATACATCAAAAGATTTTTTAATTATTAGTAATGACACTGCATTCACATCTGAACTTGCATTTAATGAAAAGAAATTACAAGATGAAATAAGTCGAATAAGGAGTAGGAAGAATTCATTAGATGAATTCAGAGTTTCTGTAAGAAATAGAGATCATTCTCGAGTAGTTATTCCTAAGCCACCTAAAGTTGATGTGAATACAAATAATGAAATGAGTTTTTCTTATACTCTACCAAGTGTTGAATGGAACACTCAAAAGTTTAATAAAGAAGTCATGGATTCTCTGCGTATTGCACTTAATCAAATTAACAAAGAATTAGCTAATATTTCTTTCAATTTTGATGTCGATTCATTAAAACGTTCGCTTAAGTTTGGTATAGATGCATTAAAGGAAGATACTTTGCACTCAATGGCGTTTGAATTTAATTTTGAAAATTTGGGTCAAATTGTTAATAAATCAATTGAGAGCGCATTTAAAGGTCAGGCGGATGAAGAGTATTGGGAACGATTCGGAGCTGAGATGGATTCACTGGCAAATGAATTAGTTAAAGCCAAAAAAGACTCTGTTCAATTAACAAAAGAAGAATTGAAAAAGAGAATTGAACAAATGAAAAGAAAAAATAAATAAGTACATTTATGAATTTACTATCAATGGACATTCCCAAATCTCGGAAACTTGAATCTGCTATTGCTTTTTCTATTCTTTTATTAATCTTTAAGGTCTTATTTCATTCACCGAATATTTTTGTCTATGTCTTGTTTGGTGAAACAATTGTATTTATTACTTGGTATTTGTGGTTTAGTTATATAGTTGATTTCATTCGCGTAAGAATTGCTACACCACTTCCAATTGTTTTAAACATTGGAATTCTTGTTGCATTAACTTTTTTTGCAATCTCTATTTCTTCGCTTTTATATGATACCGCGACTTTTGAACCTAATCAAAATTTTATAACATCTATTTTTTCGTTAATAATTTCTTTTATGTTTTTGGCTGCATCCTCGTATGTTTTTGCCTCATTCCGAGAATTGTTTTTCCTAAGACAAAAACGTGATCCGAAAACGTATTTTAATACAATGCTTGTATTCTTCATATTGCTTTTCTTCTCAAACATATTAATAAATATTGATGCTGAATTTGATTATCCCAAAAATGCATTTTATGTAGTCGCATTAATCTTGGCTTCCATCAACTCACTAAGAGTTGCTTGGATTGCATTTTTAACTAAGAAGCAAAAAATCTATTTACTTCTTTTATCGATTGCACTCGGAATACTATTCGGATTTAATTTCGCTCTTTCGCTTGATGACAATGTACTAACTAAAACTATAATCGCTTTCTCTCCGGGATTCCATTCCATTCTGAATCTATTAATGATATATGGAACAATTTATTTCAGTGTAATTTTCTTTACAACATTGTTTCATCTTCCAACTGCTGAAGCTTTTGATCGGAAAGCTGAAGAAGTAACTTCTCTGCGTGATTTAACAAAATTAATAACGCAGGTACTCGACTTTAAAGAACTGGCAAACACAATAACACAGTTAACCACAAAGGTTTGTAATTCAGATTCAGCCTGGCTTCTGATAAAAAATAATAATGATTATGAATTAGCTTCAGTAAATAATATTGGGTACTTAGAAGCCGACAAATTAAGTAAGAAAATTTTAGCGGAAAATATTAATGAAGTTGATACACTTATTAGTCTCAATCCGGGAAGTTTCGAGGTCTCAATTAAAAATGATTTGAGAAAATTTAATTTCAATTGGATTGTAATTGCACCCTTAACAGTTCACGAAAAAAAGAAAGGTTTTCTTTTTGCGGCAAGGAAAAAAGATTTTGCATTTGATGATGATGATAAAAAATCGATTGAAGCTTTTTCAGATTATGCATCAGTGGCAATGGAAAATGCAATGTTAATCGAAGAATCGATTGAAAAAGAGAGACTTGAAAAAGAATTAGATGTTGCAAGAGAAGTTCAGTATAAAATTTTACCATCAAAAACCCCTGATTTGAAAAATTTAGAAATCTCTGCGCTCTTTGTCCCCGCGTTTGAAGTTGGTGGTGACTATTATGACTTTTTTCATATTAACGAAGAACATCTTGGAATTGTAATTGCGGATGTTTCCGGTAAAGGAATTTCTGCCGCTTTTGTTATGGCTGAAATTAAAGGAGTCTTTGAATCTCTTTCAAAAGTTGTTTTAGACCCACGAGAACTCCTTATAAATGCTAATTCAATTCTGACAAATAGTCTTGATTCAAAAAGTTTTGTTACAGCTATTTATGGTGTACTTAACATTAAAACCGGACTATTTAGATTTGCAAGATGCGGGCATAATCCGGTTATACTTATCCGTGATGGTAAAGCTACAAGATATACGCCGGTAGGTTTAGGTCTTGCTTTGGATAATACAGATAAGTTTAAGGAAAGTCTTAAACTCATGGAAATTCAATTAAAGAATAACGATATTTTGACACTATATACAGATGGAATTCCGGAAAGTCAAAATTCGAAATTGGAAGATTTTGGCTATGAGAGATTTGAAAAAATTTTAATTGCAAATGCTGAATCTTCCACTGAAATTTTATCAAATAAAATAATGGAGAAACTAACTACATTCTCTAAAGATTATATTCAACATGATGACATAACATTATTAATTATGAAATGGAATTTTAACAATAAATCAGTCGGGGATAATTAATGGCAGATTTCAACGTCAATGTAAGGGGAGTTGGGTCTGTAAGCGTTATTGATGTTAAGGGTTATCTTGATGCTCATACAGCACCTCAACTAGAAAACGCTTTCAATCAATTGATTGATGGTAGTAAGTTCAAGGTTGTTGTTAACTTTAATGACTTGTCTTACATCAGCAGTGCCGGATTAGGAGTTTTTATGGCTTATGTCGAAACTATGAGAGATAATAGAGGCGACATAAAGTTTTCAAACATGCAAGAAAATGTTTATAATATTTTCGATCTTCTTGGTTTTCCGATGTTATATGAATTCTACAAGGAAGAAAAAGAAGCAGTTCAAAAATTTACCGAGCCGCAAAACTCGTGACAGCTAAAACTAATAATATCACAAGAGAGATTACCGTAAAAAGTTCGACGGATAATCTTGCAGCTATAAGAGAGTTCATCCAAAATTCAGCTCTTGAAAGCGGTTTCTCTCAGGAAATTGTTAGTAAAATTTCACTTGCAGTTGATGAAGCTTGTACCAATGTTATTAAACATGCCTATAAATTTTCTCCCGACAGAGAAATTACCGTGCATACCAAGTTGGAAAAATCTAAGTTTACTATTCTAATAACAGATACCGGAGACAAATTTGATCCCAATTTAATTCCCGAACCAAATCTAAAGGAATATCATAAACAAAGAAAAGTTGGCGGTTTAGGAATGTATCTTATGAAAAAATTAATGGATGAAGTTCAGTATAACACACTTTCGGGTAACCAAAACCAAGTTGTATTAGTAAAATATTTAGTTTAATCTAATGCAAACTCAAGATCAAAACTCAGCATTACGTAACCTTTCAGCACTTGTTGATTTCAGCAATCTTATAAATTCCAGTTTAGATGTCGAGTTCACGTTTAACAATCTTTTACTAACATGTCTAGGCAAATTTCATACAAGCCGCGGTTGTATAGCCATTAAAAGGAGCGATAACTTTTTAGAAATTAGATCATCGAAAGGATTAGTGAAGGAAACAATCAATAATTTCCCCGATGTTCGAATTAATGACTTGGATGAAGATAAGGAGTTCAAAGCATTTTTAACAAAGAATAAACTCGAACTTTGCCAAAGAATAATTTCTTCGGAAGGTGAAATCGGGATACTCATGCTCGGTGAAAGATTTGGAGGAAACGAGTATAGAGAAGACGATAAAAATTTCTTAAAAACACTTCTCAATATTGCCGCAACCGCAATTGATAATGCCTCATCAGTCGAAAAACTAAAAAATCTTAATCGGCAATTAGATGGAAAAGTTAATCAGCTAAGTTCACTCTTTGATTTAAGTAAAGAATTCAGCGGAATACTTGAGAGAGACATGATTGGAAAACTTTTAGTTTTTTCTATTATCGGTCAACTAATGGTTTCGAAATATGCTGTAGTCATTTGTGAAGGTTCGAAAATCGAATATCTTGAAAACAAATTTCCCGAGGAAAAATTATCCAAAGCATTTAGAGATTGTCTCCCAACAGAATTGAAAGAAGTTTTACAGAAAGGTGATATCCAAAAAAGATTCCCGATTTTGTTTGAAATTGGCATAACACTTTTAATTCCAATGCAGATTCAAGGCGAAACGAAAGGTTTAGTCTTGTTAGGCAGTCGTAGAAGCGGAGAAGAATTCTCCAAATCCGATATTGAATATGTATCCTCAGTTGGCAGTTTGGCAATTATTTCAATTGAAAACGCGAGATTATTTGAAGAGACAGTTGAGAAGCAGAAGTTAGAAAAAGACCTTGAATTGGCGAGGAATATACAACAGAATTTACTTCCTAATAAAATTCCGGTAATGAAAAACTATGAAATAGCGACATTTAATAAATCGGCAAGACAAGTTGGCGGTGATTATTATGATCTCGTTAAGTTGGATGAACATCGTGTCTTATTTGCTGTCGGAGATGTCTCGGGTAAAGGAGTTCAGGCTGCACTTTTAATGGCGAACTTGCAAGCATTTTTACAATCTGTTGCAAAACAGAACTTTCCGCTTGCTGAAGCGACTAATTTGATAAATGACCTTGTTTCGGGCAATACGACTATGGGAAGTTTTATCACGTTTTTCTGGGGTATTATTGATGATTCTAACAAAAAACTGACTTTTGTAAATGCCGGTCATAATCCGCCATTATTAGTAAGAAATAATGAACTTATAAAATTGAAAAAGGGCGGAATGATTTTAGGAGTCATGGAAACGATGATTCCTTATGAATCGGAAACTATCGAACTTAGCAAGGATGATGTTATAGTTTTATTTACTGATGGGATTACCGAAGCTATGAACAAGGATTTAGAGGAATATACTGATGAACGATTAGAAAAATTACTATCGAACATGGGTAATAATACTGCTAACGAAACGCTTGAAAAAATAATTGAAGATGTAAATATATTTACTGCCGGGGCAGAGCAATCAGACGATATAACATGTTTGGTTATAAAATATTTGTAGGTGAACAATCAGCAATTATTGGGAAAAATATCGAGATAGACTTAGAACTCCATTCTTTTATGCATTGGTGATTCTAGGCATTTTCAATTTCTATTTTACAATTGAGATCACTCCGCAATCTAACGATGAATGTCTTTGGATTCCTAAACAGATTGATAAAGAGACTAACGGAATCTTCTTTGATTTTGTAAAAGTTGATGGTGTTACTTGGGAAGCCGGAATAAGAAACGGAGATCGGTTATTAGCGATTAATGGTGTTGAAATTAGGAATACCGGAACAGCTCAATTCCTTTTAAATCAAATTGCGGCTGGTGATTCCGCCTACTACTTATATGAACGTAATGGCACTGAATACGAAGGTTATGTAGAGATTAAAAAGTTGCTGAACTTTGGTGGAGTTGCAATTATACTCAGCTCTTTAATCTGGTTAATTGTTGGATTTATAACAATCAAATCAAAACCTGATGGACAACTTCAAACAGTTTTTTATAAAGTTGGTATTTATTTTACAATTTATGCGGCTGGGACTTTATTAAATAATAATTTTAATTCTAATCCGATATTTGAATTCAATTTTTTAGTAATTCTGATTGGAATACTGTTTTTATTTGCGGCAAGTTATCTGCCGTTTAATGTAATTAAATTCTTCTGGATATTTCCCAAACAACTCCCTTTCGCAGAAAAAAGATTTATCAAAAAGTTTTTAATTTATTCACCAAGAATCGTTTTTGTTTTTGTATTACTCATAACTCTGCTTGTAAACTTTGGAATTCTACCGGCAAGACCAATCAATTATTCAATGCATGTCAATAATTTTCTATCATTCCTATTTTTATCATCAATTGCAATCGGATTTGTTTCCCTTATAGTTTCCTATATACGATTGCAAAAAACTGATGAGAAAAAACCGATTTTTGTAATTCTTGTTTCTTATGGTTTTGCAATCTTAGCAATAATTTACACAAGCACATTAGCAAATGAACTTGCAGAAACCATTTTTAATAATCCAGAATATTTTTTCCCAATTTTTATAGTCGCGGTGTTACCGCTTTCGTTTGGGTACTCAATTTTTAAGTATTCACTTATGGACGTAAGCGATGTAATCAAGAATGCAATTTTTTATGGAGTGCTTACTGTCTCGTTAGCCGCTGCATATTTTCTTGTGATTTACATTTTGGGATTGGGTATAAGTAGTGCCGTTTCAACACAATATCAAGGTATTATAGCTGGATTTATATTTGTTCTATTTGCTGTATTATTTCAAAACACTAAAGACAGATTCCAAGAATATATTACAAAGAAATTCTATCCGGAACAGTTTGCTTCACAAAAGATGTTAATGAAATTTAGTAGTGAAATATCAACAATTGTCGGAATGGAAAATATTCTTAACTCTACACAGACTATTTTTATCGATTCGTTATTAATAAAAAAATATGCTGTGTATCTTAAAGATGAAAATGAATCAAAATTTAATTTGGTAAGAAGTTTTGGAGTATTCTCTTTACCAAATGAATTTTATGAAAGCGACTCGTCTTTGCAAAATGCTCTCACATCTGATGATAAACTAAATATGCACAAAGTAATTGAACAAGAAGACTTCGAAAAAGTAATACCGCAATTACAAACCGAGTTAATTAGAGAATCGATTTATACTATCATACCGTTAATTGTGAAATCAAAAATCATAGGTTTATTATTGTTCGGGCTTAAACACTCCGGGGCAAGATTTGCCGGTAAAGATTTGGAATTATTAAACGCTGCGGCAAATCAAATCTCAATCGCATTAGAGAACGCAAGATTATATGAATCTGAAGCTGAAAAAATGAAAATTGAACGCGACCTGGAAAATGCGAGAAAAATTCAAGAGAGTCTATTACCAAAATCAATCCCGCAATTTTCACATCTTCAGATTGCCGGAAGTATGATCCCCGCGATGCATGTTGGTGGTGACTATTACGATATAATTCAGATTAATGAAAATAAAATAATGGTTGTAGTAGGTGATGTATCCGGTAAAGGTTTAGCAGCCTCGTTTTATATGTCAAAGCTACAAACAATGGTCAGATTATACTGCGATGAAAATTCTACTCCTAAGGAAGTGCTATCAAAGGTAAACAAATCAATTTATGAAAGCATAGAAAGGAATTGGTTTATTACAGTAGCTGTTGGTTTGTTTGACATCACGAAAGGTAAGTTGCGTTATTGCCGTGCCGGTCATATGCCATTGATTGAGACAAATAACCGAACTATAACTCACTATCAATCGCGTGGTATCGGGGTTGGATTAGAAAAAGGTGATATTTTTGATACGTCACTTGATGAAATAGAAATCAATCTAGTCAAAGATCACTCTTATATTTTTTATTCGGATGGAATTACTGAAACCATGAATAACACGAATGAGTTATATGGAATCAGCAGATTTGAGGAAACACTAAAAATAAATTCTTCACGAACCTCAGACGAAATTTTAAATACTACAATAAACTCACTGGCAAAGTTCAGAAAATCCTACCATCAGAATGATGATATTACAATGGTTGTTGTAAAATATTTGTAATGCTCATCAAGATCAAATTCGGATAATTTTTCTAATAGACATAATATTTATATCTTTAAAAATATTTCAAATAAATTATATGGAGGCCAAAGTATGCAGGAAATTTTTGATATTTTGAAAAACTGGGCTGAGGTATATATCTTAAAGATAATCGCCGCTATTGCTATTCTTGTGATTGGTAAAATTATTGCAGGAATGATAAAAAATTTTGTAAAAAAGTTACTTAACAAAAGTAATATGGATCTTACGATTGTATCTTTCCTGAGCAATCTTCTTTATGGATTATTGATAACACTAATAGTATTAGTTGCACTAGGGCAACTAGGTGTTGAAACCACATCATTCGTTGCAATTGTTGGTGCTGCAGGTTTAGCTGTCGGTTTTGCTTTAAAGGATTCCTTAGGAAACTTTGCTTCAGGTGTAATGTTGTTAATCAATAAACCATTTAGTGTCGGTCATTATATTGAGGCTGGTGGTACAGCAGGGACGGTACTAGAAATAAAACTATTTGCAACAAAATTAAAAACACCTGATAATAAAGTCATTTATGTGCCCAATGCAAGCGTCGTTGGCGGTAATATTACTAATTTTTCGGCTGAAGATACAAGAAGGGTTGACATGCAATTCGGTATCGGGTACAACGATGATATCGATAAAGCTAAGCAGATTATTCTCAAACTATTAAGTAATGATGATAGAGTGTTGAAAGATCCTAAACCGCAAGTTGTTGTTGGTTCACTTGGTGATAGTAGTGTAAACATTGTTGTTAGACCATGGGTTAATAAAGCAGATTATTGGGGTTTCTTTTTTGATATGACCGAAACTGTTAAAAAAGAATTTGATAATGCCGGAGTTTCAATTCCTTTCCCGCAGAGAGACGTTCATCTTTACCAGCAGTCAAAAAATTAAAGACAATAAAAAAACCCGAACAAATGTTCGGGTTTTTAGTAATCCATTAAAATACTTATTAGAACTGAATATTTTTCTTAACTTTGCTTGCATATTCTAAAACGAAAGGACTAGCAACAAAAATAGAGGAATAAGTTCCTATCACTACACCAAAGAATAAAGTAAAAGCAAATCCTCTAAGAACTTCTCCACCAAAGAATAATAAAACAGCTACAACAATTAATGTGGTAAGACTAGTAATTATTGTTCGCGGGATAGTTTTGTTTATTGCTTTATTAATATTGTCTTCCAGTGGTGCCGTTTTATGAATTTTAATATTCTCTCTAATTCTATCGAATACAATCACAGTATCGTTTATAGAATAACCGACAAGCGTTAGAAAAGCAGCTACAACGTTTACTGATATTTCGAGATTTAATCCCGGAATAACATTATAAAGAATTGAGAAAATTCCTAAAGTAATCAAAACGTCATGAAATAGTGCAGCAACCGCACCAAGAGCAAAGACAAATTTAAAACGGAATCCCAGATAAATCAGCATCACCACTAGCGCAAGTAAAACTGCAATTGTTGCGTCACGTTTTAACTCTCCGCCAACTTTAGGTCCAACGTTATCCTCTTTAAGTACTTTGAATTTATTATCTGGCATGTATTCAAGTAAATTCTCTTGAATCCAATCGGCAATTCCAACTCTAACGATAAGTTTTGAGTTATTTTCTTCTTGGTTAAATCTAATCGCTTGGAATCCGGAATTAGTTAACTTATCCGTTAGAGGACCAACGAGAAGTGGATCCGATATGGAATAAGTAACGGATGAAGATGTTGTATCTGTAATTTGATAAGTAAGATCGGGAAAATTCTTGCTGATTAAAGTTTCAACTCTTTCCAATACGCTTGGGAAAAGATCTGCCGGTATTTCTTGTAATTCTGACCTGATAAGTAAACCGGTTTCTCCGCCGAATGTTTTCACTTCTATATTTCCGAGTCCTAATCCACCTAAATAATCTCGAGCATCTCCAACTTCAATAGGTTTTTCGAATTCAAGCGCTATTTCAGTACCGCCTTTAAAGTCGATTCCAAACTCAATACCTTTGAATAATAAACTCAATAATCCAAAAACTAATAATACACCTGAAACTATATAAGCAATTTTTCTTTTACCGAGAAAATCAAAATTTGTGTTTTCAAAAATTCGCATTTAATAAAACTCTCCTAAATAAAGAAATATTAACCCAAGTTAACTTTCATGCCTTTTGCTGCCATAAGATCGAAAACGATACGAGTTACAACGAGTGCAGCAAACAATGAACAAGCAATACCAATCATTAATGTAAGCGCGAAACCTTGAACCGGACCGCTACCAAATTGATAAAGTATTACACCTGTAAAAAATGTTGTGATATTTGAATCGAAAATTGCGGAGTAAGAATTTGAATACCCGCTATCAATTGCAGCTCTGACGGTTTTACCGGTCGCTAATTCTTCTCTAATACGCTCATAAATAATTACGTTTGCGTCGACCGCCATACCAATCGTTAGAATGATACCGGCTATACCGGGTAAAGTTAAAGTTGCATTAAAACCGGCAAGTATTCCCATAATAAATAACACAGTAAAGAATAATGCCAAGTCTGCAATAGTTCCGGCTTTTACATAGTAGAAGATCATGAAGATAGCAACAATTACAAATCCGATAATTAATGAATTCAAACCCTGGCTAATAGAATCTTGTCCTAGTGAAGGACCTACTGTTCTTTCTTCAATAATATCAACCGGGGCAGGGAGAGCACCGGCTTTAAGTACAATTTCTAATAACTTTGCTTCTTCTAGATCACCAATTCCTTCAATAACCGAACTTCCGCCTGGTATTTTGTTTTGAATAGTTGGAGCCGAATAAACTACACCGTCAAGAACAATAGCACATCTTTTCTGAATATTTGCACCTGTTATTCTCGCCCATTCTCTCGCACCTTCAGCATTCATTTGCATATTTACAATCGGAGCTGTGGTTTGCGGATCGATGTTTGACTGAGCATCAACAATAACACCACCAGTTAATTCTGCTTTCTTATTTAATAAAAATAGTCTGAAAATATTTTCTCCACCTTCAACTGAAGCCGGTTTTGCTGAAAAAGCAAACTCAACATTATCGGGTATGATATTTTTAATTTCCGGGCGAGCTAGATAAGCTTCGAGTTTTGGTCTATCACTCTCACGTACAAATGCATCGGCAAAAGGACTTTGAGGGTTTATCATAGCGATTGCATAAAATGGATGCTCTCTTGCAAATTCTTCTTGAGTCATATCTTCAGCAGAAGTTGTATCATCTGATAAAGTGGTGTCTGTACTTGATTTTAAAGACTCGGCGAGTTTTGTATCGATTGAGTTCATTATTTGGATAGTAAGTTCTGACTCTTTTACAATTTTGAATTCAAGAAGAGCACTTCCTTGCAAAAGTCGTTTAGCATCTTCTTCTTTAGAAATGCCCGGTAACTCAACAATAATTCTTCTTGCACCTTGCTTTTGAATGCTTGGTTCAGATACACCATATTGGTCAACACGGTTTCGAATGATCTCGATAGCTCTTGTCACAGCATCCGATTCTTGTTCTTGCAAGTCATCAATAATATCAGCATCGTCTTGTCTAATCGACCCAAAATAACGGCTTAAACGAATATTGTTTTGTTGAAGTTTTTCTGCAAGTATAGATACTAAGTTTACTTCTTCAATTTTAGCTTGCTGTTCGGCTTCTCCCAATAATTCAAGAAACCTTTGATCGGGATCCTTTGCTAATTTTTCAAGAAGTTTAGCCGTATTAACTTCCATAACTAAATACATACCACCTTGCAAGTCCAAACCTAATTTAACACGTTTTTCTTTTGCGGTTCTGAAATCAGGTTTGTCTGCATAAATTTCATCTTCTTTTAAATTGACCAATCTAACCAAATCATCATCTGAAAGATTAGGGTTCGCTGTTTGCAGACTATCTCTAAACCTTTCTAATTGTGATTGTATAGTAATGGTGTTTTGCGAATCAGCATATGTGGGATAGAGTAGATAGAGACTTAAGGCAACGGCTCCCAATATGAGAATAATTCTAAATCTAAATTCTTTCATCCTGTCAATAAACCTTTAATTTAAGTGGATAATCTGATTTAAATTAAGACAACCAATATAGACAGTTGACCTCTAAAAATCAATTTAATTTGATGTTGTTATTCTGCTTAAGCTATTGTTTTATAAACAATTAACCCGGCATAAAGCCGGGCCAAATTATCAACGAAAATAGTAAACTACTCTCTAACCACCCAGGTTTTTACTGTACTTTGAACTTTTGGGTGAAGTTTAACATTAACTGTATAAATTCCGAGAGCTTTGATTGGTTCTGCAATTTCAATTTTGCGTTTATCTATTTCGTAACCTTTTTCTTTTAAAGAATCAGCGATCATCTGAGTTGTAACTGTACCGAAAATTTTATCTTCTTCGCCCACTTTAACGGGGATGGAGATTGAAACATTTTCGAGTTCGGTTGCAAGTTTTTGTGCTTCTTCAAATTCCTTAGTTTCTTTTTTAAGAATTTGTTTTTTCTCTTCTTCAAACGCTTTAATATTACCTTGGGTAGCTACATAAGCTATTTGACGAGGAATAAGGAAGTTGCGGGCAAACCCGTTTTTCACATCAACTATTTCACCTATCTCACCCAGCTTTTCGTAATTCTTTCTTAAAATTACTTTCATTAGTTTCTCCTCAATTACTTAACAGCTTCAGAAACGTATGGTAAAATAGCAACTTGTCTAGCACGTTTAATTGCGCGCACTAATTCACGATGTTGCTTTGCACTTAAACCGGTAATTCTACGAGGAATGATTTTTCCCTGATCGGTTATAAATTTCTGAAGTTGTTTTGAGTCTTTGTAATCGATATAATCATCAATTACGCGTTTTACTTTTTTTACTTTCATTTAATTTACCCTTTTTGAACTTATTTTTTATCGTCGTTATTCATCAAATCAGATTCTTCATCAGTCAAAAATTTATCAAACGAATTATCTTCATAGCTGGAGTCATCATCGTCACTAGCAGAAAAATCTCCATCTTCATTAGGTTTGTTAAACTTATTCAAGAATTGAATTCTTTTTGCTTTTATTTCGACGATAGTTCTATTTTTTCCTTCATCGGTTTTAAAGGTTCTGCTTTGAAGTTCACCATCAACAAGAACAGCGCTTCCTTTAAACAATCTTTCTTTGCAGCTATCAGCTAATTTATTCCAAGCAACAACACCAACATAGCATACATCTTCTTGCCATTGGTTGCTGCTATCTTTGTATCTTCTATTTACCGCAATGTGAAAATTTACTACGGGTGTTCCATTAGTAGTTTCTCTAAACACAGGGTCTTTAGTTAAATTACCTGCAACAACAACGCTATTTAATTCCGGCATTTTCAAATCTGCCATCATTTACCTCCAACTAGTCTGATGTTTGTTTATCTTCACTAACTGCTTTTTCTGAAACTTCGGCTTCTTTTTGTGTAGCTCTTTCTTTCATTTTTGCGATGTGTTCCAAATCTTCTTTGCCTAAAACTATTGTAAGATATCTTACAACAGTTTCGTCAAGACGATAAATTCTTTCCAATTCTGCAATTGTTTCTGACATTGCTTCAAAACGGAAAATTGCGTAATAACCACTTTTAGATTTTTGAATTGGATAGGCTAAGCGCTTGCGACCCCATTTCTCAATCTCGGATATCTCTGCGCCATTTGTTTTGAGGATTTCTTCTATTCGTGTTAAGGTTGATTCAATATGCTCATCTTCTAATGCTGCATTCAAAATCACAACACTTTCATAATGTCGTTTAGTCATCTATTCACCTCCCTTTGGACGTTTGGCCCACCGATTAATTCGGAGAGCAGGGTTTAAAAATATGACCTCAAATATAATACTATTTTATAAGCGGTGCAATAACTAGTGAAACTACCGCCATAAGTTTAATTAAAATATTGAGGGAAGGTCCGGATGTATCTTTAAAAGGATCGCCTACCGTATCACCAACAACAGCAGCTTTATGAGCTTCCGATCCTTTGGTGTATTTGAATCCGTCAATTTCGATACCGCCTTCAATTAATTTTTTCGCGTTATCCCAAGCACCACCAGCATTCGACTGGAAAATAGCCATCAAAACACCACTTGCAGTTACTCCGGCTAATAATCCCGCTAGCATTTCTTTACTAAAAAATCCAATTACCACCGGAACTGTAACAGCCATTAACCCTGGGACAATCATTTCTCTTATTGCTGCTTTTGTAGAAATTTCAACACATTTTGAATATTCTGCTTTAGCTGTACCTTCGCGTAAACCTTTTATTTCTCTAAATTGTCTTCCAACCTCAATTATCATTTCCTTAGCTGCTCTACCTACGGCACCCATTGCTAATGCTGAAAATAAGAAAGGTAACATGGCTCCGACCAACAGACCTCCCATAATTATTGGTTTTGCAAGATCGATTGTTATAATTTCGGCTTGTTGCATATAGGCTGAGAAAAGTGCCAGTGCCGTTAAAGCTGCAGAACCGATTGCAAAACCTTTTCCTATTGCAGCAGTTGTATTTCCAACAGCATCAAGTTTATCGGTTCTTTCTCTAACTTCTTTTGGAAGCTCCGCCATTTCGGCAATACCACCGGCATTATCAGAAATTGGACCATATGCATCAACTGCTAATTGAATACCGGTTACCGAAAGCATACCGAGAGCAGCAATCGCAATACCATATAGGTTTGCTAATTCGTATGAAACAATAATACTACCCGCTATAATAATAATTGGAAAAGCTGTCGACATCATACCAACACCAAGACCGGAAATAATATTTGTAGCAGCACCAGTAATAGATTGATTTGCAATTCCTTTTACGGGTTTTTTATCGGTACCTGTATAATATTCTGTAATCAAACCAATTGAGGTGCCTGCAAATAATCCGATAAGTGTTGCGAAGAAAATTCCGTTACTTGTATATTGAAATCCACCAAATTCCCATGAAGAGGGGAGAACGTTATGAATAATAAAATACGATGCAATGACCATCAAACCTGAGGCACCAAATTCACCAATGTTTAAAGCTTTTTGAGGATTACCACCTTCTTTAACCTTTACGAAGAATGAGCCCACAATTGATAAAATAATTCCCGCTCCGGCGATAAATAATGGCAAAAGTACGGCTTCAAGTCCCAACTCAGGAACTTCCGGGCTGGCGAATAATGCACCAAGAACCATTGTCCCGATAATTGCTCCAACATAAGACTCAAATAGATCCGCTCCCATACCTGCGACATCGCCAACGTTATCACCAACGTTATCGGCAATTGTTGCTGGGTTACGCGGGTCATCTTCAGGGATTCCTTCATAAACTTTTCCGGCTAAATCGGCTCCAACATCGGCAGCTTTTGTATAAATACCACCGCCCACTCTTGCGAACAAGGCTATTGAGGATGCACCCAGTGAGAAACCTGATAGAACATTTATGACTTTCCCGAGATCCCAATCGAGGTTGCTGTAAACAATAAACAGGACACTTAATCCGAGGATACCTAAGCCGACAACATTCATCCCCATAATTGCACCGCCTGAAAAGGCAATATTTAGGGCTGGTCCTAAACCTGTTCTAGCAGCGTTGGTTGTTCTAACATTGGCTTTTGTTGCAGCAATCATTCCAAGGTAACCGGCAAGGCCTGAACATAAGGCTCCGGCAATAAATGAGATTGCTATAATCCATGAAGAATCTTCTCGTCCGGAATTTGCAATCCCGAGTAATACTGCAACAGACACTACAAATACTGCTAAAACTCTATATTCTGTTTTTAAGAAAGCAATAGCACCTTCTTTAATGTGTCCGGCAATTTCAATCATTTTGTCTGTGCCGGCAGGTTGTTTATTGATCCAAACGTTTTTTGTATATGAGTAGAGAAGTGCAGTTAGTCCAAGGACAGGAATTACGAAAATTAACGAATCCATATTTTTCTCCTAGTTTTCCTCTCTTTCGTGTGGGGGTTCTTTTTGATTAATTTTATTCGAAAACTTACTAAAATGATCGGTCATATTTTTAATACCACCGATCAAAAATTCATCAATTATTTCGACTGCAAAATCAAAATTTGGTTTTAACTTGGTTAATTCTTCGGCCGAAAATTTACTTAATACGTAATCGGCTTGCAATCCTTCTTCAAATTCAGCACCGATCCCAAAACGCATTCTTGGAAAATTTTGTGATTGTAGATGATAGATAATAGATTCTAATCCATTATGACCACCACTGCCACCGCTTTTCCTAATTCTTAGATGTCCCATTCCAAGATTAATGTCATCAACAACAACTAATAAATCCTCGATATTGATATTATAATTTCTACAAATATCAATTGCGGCAAAGCCGGAATTATTTACATAAGTTGTCGGTCTGACAATTAGAAAATCATTTTCTCGAAACTTGCCCTCAACAAAAAGATAGTCGCTTTTTGAAGTCTTGTAAATTAGATTATTTTTTTCGAGAAATCTATCAATAATAATAAACCCGGCGTTATGTTTAGTATTAACATATTTGACGCCGGGATTTCCAATACCTATTACAGCTTGCAATAATAATTACTCGTCTGTTTCGTCTTCAGCTTTACCTTTTTTAATCACTTCAGGTTCGTTGATTTCTTCAGCAGATTCTTCTTCGGTTTCTTTGCTATCATCTACAATTTTCGGTGCAACTATTGAAAGGACGACAGCTTTTACCGGATTAAGAATTTTAACATTTTCGAAAGAAAGATCTGCAATTGTGATTGACTCTCCGAATTTTAAGTTAGATACATCGAATTCTAAATGTTCGGGGATGTGCCGCGGTAAACATTCTATTTGTAATTTATGCAATGTTTGTTGCAATACTCCACCTTCTTTAACCCCGACTGCAGTTCCTCTAAGGACTAATGGGATTTCGAGTTCAAGTACTTCACCTCTGGTAATACCTCTTAAATCAAAGTGAACAACCTTATCGGTTACCGGGTCAAACTGAATTTCTTTTAGAATTGATTCATGCATATCGGCAGAGTCACCTTCAATTTTTAACTGTATCAAGTGACTTTCAGATGTGAATACAAGTGGATTAATATCATTTTCTTCAACTAAAATGGGAATACCTTCCTGACCTTTAATATAGAAAACACCGGGCACTTTACCACTTTTTCTTGCTTGGTTAATTGCACCTTTAGTTGAAATCTCCCTTTTTTTTGCTTTTAATGTTACTTCAGCCATTTTATTTTATCTCCGTGTAATATACTTTTCTAACCTTTATCAATTTCAAAAAGTGAACTTATAGATTCATTTCTATAAGAACGAATAACCGCTTCGGCAAATAATTCTGCAACGGTTCTTACAACAATTTTTGAGCTCATTTTATCCTTGCTAAGCGGAATAGTATCGCTCACATATAGAGTGTCTAATTCAGAATCTTCTATTCTCTTTACCGCATCACTTGAAAGAACGGGATGGGTAATGGTTCCGTAAATATTTTTTGCACCATGTTTCTTAAGAGCTGAAACTGCCGATACGAATGTACCCCCTGTATCGATTAGGTCATCAATCAGTAGGACATTTTTTCCATCAACATCACCAATTACATGCATCACTTCAGCATAATTGTGTTCCGGTCTTCTCTTATCTAAAACAACAATATTTGTATTTAATCGTTTAGCATAAGAACGGGCTAATTTTATTCCACCCATATCCGGCGAAACCATAATCACTTCTTCGGCCATTTCCTTGAAGATAGAAGTGAAAACCGGACTTGCGTATAAGTGATCAAAAGGTATATCAAAAAATCCTTGTATCTGAGCAGCATGCAAATCCATAGTTATTATTCTATCGCAACCAGCTACAGTTAAAAGATTTGCAACAAGTTTTGCAGTAATAGCAACTCTTGGTTGATCTTTTCTGTCTTGTCTGGCATAACCGAAGTAGGGAATAACAGCAGTAACTCGTTTTGCGGAAGCTCTTCTTGCCGCATCAATCAATATTAACAACTCCATCAGGTGATCAGCAGGAGGATGGGTTGATTGAACAATGAAGACGTCTCTTCCCCTAATATTTTCTTGGTATTTTGCCCAAATTTCGCCATCACTAAATCGTTTTAAATCTAGCGTTCCCAAAGGCAAGCTAAGATAATTTGTTATTTTCTTAGCAAGTTCAGGATTTGAGCTACCGGAAAATATTAGTGGAGTAGATTCCACACTTTCCTCATCGTCTTCTAAAATATACAGATTTCAAATATAGCTAAATAGAAAAGGTATGTCAAATAAAGTAATTACAATAACTTATAATGAATAGAACTTTATTTCCTTTTTCGGAACAAGTAATAAAGCACTATTAAAATCACCAGTAAACTTGAGAAATAAACCCATTGTGGAGTCTCTTTTAAGCGAAAAGGACGATATGTTGCCGAAATCTTTTCACCGCTTCCTATTTCACTTAAGGAATAATCCCAAGTTAATTTGTTCCGTGATTTTGATTTTGCATTATGACTTAAAATTTCTCCTGGCAGATAATAAATAAGCGAGATTTTAAAGTCATCAGGTTTCAATCCAAATCCCGTTGCAAAAGGAAGTAGGTATTGTGAAAATATTTTAGTCTCATTTGGGCCGTCAACCAGAGAAAAATTTGCACCTTTGAATGCTCTAGTAAACTTTAGAGAATCAAAATTATTGTATTCCAATTCAACTTGAGCATGTATAGTAGAATCAGCATAATTTATAAATGTATTAATTCTCTCTATTGTGTTGTGTGGGGATGAAAATTCATTTCTAATGCTATCAGCATTAAAGATGTGTAGTTTGTTAAGCAAAACCGAATCTTTTTTGTCTTCCCATTTCATCCAGTAATGCACAAACATTTCGCCGCTACCGTCGGTCTTTATTGTTGTAATTTGGGTATAGTTTAGACATGATGTAAGCAGAAGTAATAAAATTGGTAAAAAGAAGAAAAATTTTTTCAACATGGAGATTAATGAATTTGTGATTAATGAGACCGAACCAAAATACTTGTTTTTTTTTTGGCTTCAAAGATATATTTTTACAGCGCTTAATTATGGGAGTAATAAAATGCCAACATATGAATATAAATGTCAGTCGTGCGGAAACTTATTTGAGTATTTTCAAAAAATTACTGAACAACCGGTAACAGTTTGTGAAAGTTGTGGTGGTGAGCTGAGAAAATTAATCAGCGGCGGTGCAGCACCGATTTTTAAAGGCAGTGGATTTTATCAAACCGATTATAAGAATAATGGTAACAAAGAAAAGAAGGAAATTAAAACAGTAAAGAAAGAAGAAACTAAACCTGTTGCTGCAGAAAATAAATAGGGCTGATTATTCAGTCCTAAGATTAAAAATCTAAACCGATTGAGAAATAATATCTAGGTGTTGAAAAAGCATCAACGTTGTAAGACCAAGCTACATCAATTCTCCACAAAAATATAAAGTAAACTCTAAAACCAAAACCAGTTCCAATCAACAGATCTTTTGTAATTGTATTACCTTCACTATTCTTTGTGAAAAATTGAAGTTGATCATTATTGTTCCATGCGGATCCAACATCAACGAATGCCGTTCCTAAAATGTTTTGAAAAAACAAAGGTAGTGGTCCCGTCAATAAATAACGAATTAAAGGCATCCTCAATTCTAAATTGAGAAGTGAATATTTAGTTCCAATTTGTTGGGCGTAATCATAACCGCGCAACGGTAAACCCGGTGTAAAGAAGGCGAAATCTTCAGGGTCTTCAATAGGAACTTCACCGGTGGCAAATTGTCTATTTACCCAATTATCTGTTCCACCGATAAAAAATCTTTGTGGATTTGCACCTGCAGAGTAACCTCCGGAAAATCGAATCGCAAAATGATTATCAAACCAAAATCTTAAGTACGTTCTATAATCCCACAACAGAGAATAGAAACTTCTAGAACCATCATCAATCCCGGGATTTCCAAAAAGTGTTAATTTATATCTTGTTCCTTCAATAGGGGAAGTGTATCCATACAAAACATTATCATGAACAAAACTTAGAGAAGGAATTACAAATGTTCTTTTCTTTGATGGTTCTCTGAAATCATCTAAGTTTTCTGATGATGTAGAAAACACACCTAAACTTCCGTCAATTCTATAAAATCTGTTTATAGGAAGACTAGCAGATACAATGCCGCCGAAATTTCTGAATCTAAATAAATCTGCACCACCCGGTCTAGACAGGTAAACAAATCTTGCGGTATGGAATCCTTCGATACCATAGTTTATTCTTTTGGGCAGATAATAATATGCCAAACCGTAATCGCTGTTTTTTAAATCAATTTGGAGACTAGTTATCCCAACCAATCTATGATTACCAAGCACATCACTAAAAGATAAAACAGTTGTACCGAGCACTCCGTACATAGTGCTGTAGCCAGCATTTGCATAAATAAGATCTGGTGAGAAATCAATTTTGTATTTATTTAAAAGAAAGTTTCCATCATCGTCTAATTTTTCTGAAAACATTTCCGCGCGCATCGATTTGGATGAAAGCGTATCAGAAGTTGCAACTGATTCTCCAAAAACAAATCTAGAATAATCAACTATTTCCTCATTTGTCGAATCTTCTTGAACATATTGCCCGGTAATAATTCGTGAACTGTCTTTGCTCTCAATCAAATTAATTTCTCTTTCCTCAACTAGTTTAACTTCAGAAGTCGAGTCAGTTTTCAACCTGGCTGTTACGAATGGATCAAAATGTTTGTAGCTTGATTCAATTAACTCCTTCATAAACTTTGTATACTTTAAATCGTCAACAGGCTTCATATCAAACGGGTTATTAAGCATAAAAATGTTATGACCGCTTTTATATAAGGATGAAAAAACTAACTTTTTGCCATCGGCGGATGTGGAAATCTGTTCAATTCCATTCAAAGAATTCGTCAGTGGATACGCAGGTAAATCTACGATTGTAGAAACTGAATCTGATTCATTCAGTGAAATACGTTTTCTATACAGGTTTGTTATACCGCTTCTATCTGAGACAAACAAAATTTCTTTACCATCTGGAGAACTTATTGCGGAAGTTTCATCGCTTAATTCCCAGTCGGTTAGACGAGTAATTTTTAATGATTTCGAATTGATGGCATACAAATCTAGCTGACGGAAATTGTGATAGAAGATATCTAAATTTTCTGGAATTTTAGTCGGATCAGTAAAGCGACCTCTATCAGATGAGAAAAATATGGTTTCATTATCAACCGACCACCGTGGATCCGATTCTGAAAAAATATCATTCGTTAGATTAAACAGTTCTTTTGTTTCAAGATTATAAACATATAAATCCGATTGAACAGCATTAGCTCCTACAAAAACTAGGTTGGTCCCATCAGAAGACCAATTAACGGACTCAATTCCATCTAATTCAAAAGGAAGTTCTGTGAATTCTTCTTCGTCTGTATCGAATGTATAAATTCTATCGAAACCGCTGCTCTTTAATGAAAGTGCAATAGTTTTATTGTCCGGTGACCATGTTAAAGAAGGGTACAGTATATTCAATTCTTCAAAATTTGGTGTTCTTCCGCTTTCAATAATCTTCTTTGTAATTTTGCCGGTATTGGCATCCATTAAATAAATGTCTAAATAAATATCTTGATCTGAGATAAATACTATCTTATCACCCTGAGGAGAGATTGCCGGACTTGTATAATAGAATCCGCCGTCTTTTGTATGATTTGTTAATCTTTTTGCAAATTCATCAGGATTTTGTTTGTGTTCAATTTCCGGCCAATATTGTTTTTTAAAATAATTTCGCCAGCGTTCATTCAATTCTTCAAAGTCTAATCCAATCGAAGCTTTTAATCCTTCTTGTAAACTTCCTGTTGATTGCGATTTGTGAAGTATTTCGCCTATTTTTTCTCGACCATAAGTTCTTGCTATATAAGCCATAACAGATTGACCGCCCCGGTATCCCCAATAACCTGATAAACGATTTATATCCGGTAAATTTTCATTCATAATGGCATCACGAATAAACATATCAGTGTTAGTTTCCCAACCGCTTGCTTCATATTCAGCCATTCCCTCATGATACCAGTGCGGCAGGTTAAGAGTTATATTTTTTGCAATTATGTTTTGAAGAGTTCCGCCATATAGCATATCTCGCATAACCGCATGAACTAGTTCATGATGTATGACGTGACGAAATTTATCATACGATCCTTCAAACGGGAATACAACTCTATTCTTAAATGGTTCGGTAAATCCACCAACACCTTGACTTAAGTAAGATCCAGTTGTATTTGTTTCTTGAAAGTCATTATGAGAATTATAAACGATAAGAGATATTCTATTATTTAATAGATAGTCAAAAGATTCTTGTATTGATTCTAAAGCTTCTTCAGCCGCCTTAGCCGTAAATTCGGCAATTTCAGTTCCCTCGGAAGTAAAATATATATCAAAGTGTTTAGTCTGAATATAATACCAATCAAATTCTTTGTATTGAACTTTATTCTGACCAAACTGTGCAATTGTTTGCATTGTAAGTGAAAGTAAAATGAAGACAGTAAATATTATACTTCGCATTGCTTTCCTTTTTTAGGTTAAAAATTGGAAGATTTTTATTAATTCAAAAGAGCAAAATCCGTCTCTCTTTTTGATTCATCAACTCTTATAAGTTTTACATTAATTTTATCACCGAGTCTATATTTTTTGCCGGTATCTTGTCCAATAATTGCATATTGTTTTTGATCAAATATATAGTAGTCGTCTTTTATATCTCTTAAACGAATTAAACCCTCGGATAGGTTTTCTCTCAATTCAACAAAAATTCCAAAATTGGTGATTCCGGAAATTATAGCTGTAAATTCTTCACCTATTCGATTCTTTAAGTACTCCATTTGTTTCAATTTTACGGACAATCTTTCGGCGTTAATTGCACTTCTTTCTTGAGCCGAACAGTGATCACAAATACTTTCAAGTTTTGCTGAGTTATATCCCGAATCTCTGCCATGCAAGTTATCAAATAAAATTTTGTGTACAATCAAATCGGGGAAACGTCTGATTGGTGATGTAAAATGAGTGTAATATTTAAAACCCAATCCGTAATGACCAATATTGTCCGTTGAGTAAACAGCTTTAGCCATAGAACGGATTGCAACTTCATTTATTAATGCATCGTCTGAAGTTCCTTCGACT